>CAVOOB010000003.1:502500-712388 GCA_963697435.1 uncultured Gemmatimonadales bacterium
TGTTGACATGCACCATCTCTCGGCCCTGCGCGCGGAGGTCGCCGAGGAGCTCGCCGGACACGTCGAACGCGCGGAACCCACCATTGTAAGCGCCCATGTACAGCGTGTCCCCCGCCACCCAGATGTTGTGGACGCCACCGAATTCCGGTTCGTACCACGCCACCGACTTCGGCGCTTGCAGGTCCGTCACGTCCAGCACCTGCAGCCGACCGTACGCGCGGAATGACGCCGCATCCTTGGCGCCCTTCACGCCCGACGCCGGGAAGACTTCATCTGCGATGAACACGTAGTGCTTGTGGCGCCACGCCGTGTGCGTGCCGCGGATGAAGCCGGGCCCGCCGACCGCCTCGACCTCTGCATACAGCGCGTTGAGGTCGTACTTGTACTGCGTGACCAGCACCGGATTACTCGGCGTTCCGCCCTTCATCCCGTTGCCGACATCCAGCACGACCAGCCCGTCGTTCCAGTAACTGAGATACGCGAGGCCGTCCTGCACATCGATGTCGTGGAGCGTGCGGCCCGCATCCGGCCGCTCCGTGCGCCACTGCGCAATTTCCTTCGGGTGATACGGGTCGTCGATGTTGATGACGTGCATCGCGCCGGTGCCGTCATTCGTCAGGAACACATTGGTGCCGTACGTGTCTTGCTTGTACACAAACGCCGAGTGCACGCCGGAGGTGACCCCCTCGGTGAACTCCGCAATGACCTTCGGGTGCGCCGGATCCTCGGTGGATGCGATGACGATGCCGTTCTTCCGGTCCGCCGCGCCCTCGCGGGTCATGACGATGAACTTGCCGTCCGGTGTGGACATGACGTCGTTCACCCGCCGGGTGTTGAGCACCAGCGAGTCGGTGACGCTCGGCGCCGCCGGGTCGCTGATGTCGATGGCATACAGCACGTCTCCCCCGGAACCGCTGCCGAGGAAGGCATGCTTGCCGTCGGGCATGACCCACACCTCTTCCGTCGTGAAGCGCGTGCGCGGCAGCCGGCCGACCACCTCGGCGGGACGGCGGACGTCGCGCGGCCGCAACGTGACGGCCGCATCAGCACTGGCGACGCCAACACTCACCGACACGAAATAGTCCCCGGCGGTGTACCCGACAAACTGCCCCGAGGTGGTGAGTTCGCCGCTGCCAGGCGCGAAGGTCCACGCCGGCACCAGTCCGGTGATCTCCTTCCCCTTCGCGTCCTTGACCTTCACGGCGAACTGGACGACGTCGCCGGTCCGCGCCTCGATGCGGGCGGGCGAGACCTCCACCCGGGCGATCGTGTTGGGGATCACCTGGACCGACACCGAGGTCATGGCCGCCCCGGCGCCCGCGGTAATCGTGGCCCGACCCGGCGCCACCGCGTTCACGACGCCGTCCTCGGAGACAGCGACGACACCCGCCGCCGAGCTCTTCCACGCGATCTTGTCATCGCGCTCGTCGCCCGCCCTGGAATAGCTGGTGGCTGTCAGCCGAAGGCGCTGCCCGGCCACCATCCTGGTCACCTGCGGGGCCAGCGCGATGCGTGCCGCGGGCCCCGGCACCATCTGCACTTCGACCCGCTCCACCACCGACTTCGTGCCCGCGACGCGCCCGATGACGGAGATGGTGAGGCTCCCGGTCGAACCGGAGGTGATCAGGCCCAGCGAGTCCACGGTGCCCTCGAACCGTCCGCCCGAACGGAAGAACCGGATGGTCGCGTCCGGCACCGGCTGGCCATTCGCATCCAGCGCGCGAGCGGACAGGCGAAGGGTGTCCTCGGCGGGCATCTGCAGCGCAGTCCCAGGCAGCACCTCGAGCCGGGCAATGGGCGAGGGCGCCAGCTCGGCTGGCGCTGCCTGCTGGGGGGCGCCCTGTTGGAGCGCGGCAAGAAAGACGACGGCGTTGAGCAGCATGCAGGAGGTCCTGTCGGAGGGTGGGTGACGAACAGAGCCCGCCCCCAGAGGGGGCGGGCGTCCTGTCAGAGTATAACGCGTGGTCGGGGAGCGCGGTACCTCAGGGGGCGGGTGCGACGGCCTCCACCGCCGCATCGGTCCCGACCTTCACCTCGATACTCACGGGTGACGGGGGAGTCGGCGGGGCCATCGAATCCGCGCGGTGTGCGCCCTTGTTCTGGAAATCGCGCACGACGGACGCGGGCAGCAGCAGCGGCAGGACGATGTCTGTGCCCTCGACTCGAACGACACCGAACGGCTCGAAGTCGATGGGGGCCGGATTGTCCGCCGTCACGCAGACGAAGGTCGTCCGCTCATCGACGTGCTCGAGGTCATCGATCCGCAGCGTGCAGTCGCGCATCCGTTCGATGATGGCGGCGCTGTCCACGCTCACGGTGACTTCGACGGAGGCAATTTCCTCCGGGGCGCTCCGCAGCAGTTTCAGCCGCTCGACGCGGCCGATGTTGGCGCCATCCACCCGGAAGTTCACGATCTTGATCGGGATGGTGATGGGATCTGCCGTGGCGGTGAGGACGTGAACGGTGTTGACGCCCTTGCGCACCGTGAGCCAGGCAGCCATGCCGACGGCGAAGATCAGCAGGGCGCCGAGAACGATCTTGAGCCAGTAACGGGTCATGGGGTCCCCCGGGGGATTCTCTCGAAGACAGATGTTTCAGATAGTGACGAACCTCGGGGGCCTAAAGTTTCATACTGCGCCTCCCGAATTTCTCTCCCTCCGCCACTTGGTGATCGGGGTGGACAGTTATATCTTTGCCGCGCCAAGACTTACGTTCCCGATGATCAGGATTCCATGACCGACTCCATCCAGCGCGACACCCTCCCCACCGAGAATCGGGATGCCGTCGGGTTCGTCCTCCGGCTCGCGCGGGCGATGCACGCCTACGGTTACCCGGCCCATCGGGTCGAGGGGGCCCTGGGGGAGGTGGCCCGCCGCCTCAACCTCACCGCGCAGTTCTTCTCCACCCCGACCTCGTTCATGGCGTCGTTCGGCATCCTGGAGCGGCAGAGCACGTACCTCATCCGGGTGGAGCCGGGCGATGTCGACCTCGGCAAGAGCGCGGACGTCGAGGAGATCATTCACGAGGTGATTGAGGGCCGGATGCCGCTGGCGGATGGGTCAGCGGCGCTGGAGCGCGTGCACGCCGCGCCACCACGCTACGGGCCACTGACCACGACGATCGCCTTCGGCCTCAGCTCGGCCGCCGCTTCACGCTTTCTCGGGGGGGGGCTGCGGGAGGCGATTGTGGCGGGGGTCATCGGCCTCGTCATCGGCCTCCTGCTCATTCTCGCCGGGCGCCTCCCCGCCTTCGGCCGGGTCTTCCCGTTCCTCACGGCGTTCAGCGCATCATTCATCGCCGCGGCGGCCGCCACGGTGCTGCCGCACTACAGCGTGTACGTCGGAACCCTCGCCGGCCTCATCGTCCTGATTCCGGGCCTCACGCTCACGACTGCCATGACCGAACTCTCATCCGGGCATCTGTCCAGCGGGACGGCGCGGCTGAGCGGCGCCCTGATGCTCTTCCTGGTCATCGGCTTCGGCGTGGCGATCGGATCGCAGACCGTGACGCTGACGCTGGGAGAATACGCCAGCCGGGTCCGGCCCGAGGCGCTGCCGGGATGGACGTGGTGGCTGGCACTGGTGGCGGCGCCACTCGGCTTTGCGGTGCTCTTCCGGGCGCATGCCCGCGACGCGATCTGGATCCTCCTGGCAGGCGCCTTGGGCATCGCCGGCAGCCGGGTCGGTTCCGCTGCCTTCGGGGCGGAGCTCGGCGCGTTCGTCGGCGCGCTGACGGTGGGGCTCGCGAGCAACCTGTACGCTTACCTGCTGCGCCGCCCCGCCTCCGTCACGCTTGTCCCGGGCATTCTCCTGCTGGTGCCGGGATCGATCGGCTTCCGGAGCCTCTCCTCGCTGCTGGACCGGGAGGTCGTGACGGGCGTGGAGACCGCGTTCACGATGGTGCTGATCGGCGCCGGGCTGGTGGCGGGCTTGCTGCTCGCGAACGTGCTGATGCCCGAACGCCGGAAGGGGTAGGTCAGCCGCGCGGGTGAAACTGCCGGTGCACCGAGCGGAGGTATTCACGATCCACGTGGGTGTAGACCTGCGTCGTGGAAAGATCGGCATGGCCGAGCATCTCCTGGACCGCCCGAAGGTCCGCGCCCCCCTCGAGCAGGTGCGTGGCGAAGGAGTGGCGCAGTGTGTGGGGGGTGACCGTCTTGGTGAGCCCGGCCCGGGTAGCGGCGCGCTTCACGATCCCCCACGCCCCGACGCGCGAGAGCGGCTTGCCCCGATTGTTGAGAAAGACCCGTTGTTTCGACGCCCCGCGATCGAGCGTCGGCCGGAGGGTGTGCAGGTAGACCGACAGCGCACCGAGCACGCTTCGCCCGATCGGCACCATCCGTTCCTTGCTCCCCTTCCCCATCACCCGCACCAACCCCTCGGACAGCACCAGGTCGGTCAGGCCAAGGCCGCACAGCTCGGACACGCGGAGCCCCGCGCCATAGCCGAGTTCCAGCAGCGCGCGATCCCGCCAGCCGAGCGGCTCATCGATGGAGGGTGCCCCCAGCAGCGCTTCAATCTCGTGCACCGACAGGGTCTCCGGCAGGGTCCGTCCGAGCCGGGGGCTTTCCAGCCGGTCGCTGGGATCCTCCGTGACAATCCCTTCGCCAAGCAGAAAACCGAAGTAGGTCCGCACGGCGGAGACATGACGTCGGATGGTCGCCGCGCTGAGTCCGAGATCCTTCAGGGAGAAGACGAACTCCCGTAGGATGGGCCGGGTGAGCCTGGCCGGGGCGTCGAGGCCGCGCGCGTCGGCAAACTCGGCGAGGTGGCGAAGGTCGCGCAGGTAGCTGTCGACGGTGTTCTGGCTGTGCCCCGCTTCCAGCGCGAGGAAGTCACGAAACCCCTCGAGCCAGAACTGCCGCGCGAGGTCAGCGGAGCTCACAGTGCCTCGACACCCAGCAGCGCCGCGGCCCTGGCGATCATGGCGGCCTCCGCAGGCGTGACGACCCCATCGGCCTCTGCGACACGTCGCATCCGATCGACGAGCCGCTGGCGCTCCTCGGCGTGATAGGCGGATGTCGCGCGGAGGATCGCCGCCTCGACGGCGGCGCGATCCGCGCTCACCTGGCCGGGAAGATGGTTGAACCGCGCACGCAGCCTGGCGGTCAGCGCGTCGCGCTCCGATGCCTTCAGATGCTCATCCGCCTCCGCCATCTCGAGGACGAACGCGGCGACGGCCTGCAGCGCGGGATCGACGTCACCGGGGGCGGCCGGTTCGTGATCGAGCGCGCCGCGCATGGCATCCCACAGACGGGCGCGGCGAGCGGCCCGGGAGCGTCGCAAGGCGACGGCAACCGCCACCGCCATCAGCAGGCCGACGATGGCCAGGCCGGTGTTGAGGTCTCGAAGGGTCCGCTGGATTCCTTCCCAGCTCTGGCCAATGTAGCGACCGAGCACGATCACCCCGGCAAACCAGATTGCGGAGGCGAGTCCGATGGGGAGCAGCGCCCGCAGCGGCGGAAGCTTCACCAGCCCCGCGAAGGGAGCGACGACGGCGCGCACGCCGGGGAGGATGCGCCCGAGGAACACCCCCGGCAGCCCATAGCGGATGTACCCACGCTCAAGCGAGGCGACCGCCTCCGGCGACATCAGCCGGCGTCCCGTTCGTGACTCGAACAGCCTGCCACCGACGCGGCGTGCCAGGAAATACACGCCGATGGCGCCGATGAAATTGGGGATCCAGCAGACGAAGAAGAGGGTGATCGGATTGAGGGAGCCTGTCACCGTCAGGAAGGCGCCCAGCGCGAGGACCGCATCGCCCGGCACAACCGGCAGGACGTTTTCGAGCAGGGACAAGGCGGCGAGCACGGCGTACACCGCCAGGGGCGGCATGGTGGCGAGCGAGTCGAGCAGCGAAGCGATCAGGTCTCCTCCAGCGTCGCCACGGCCATGGTGGCGATCCCCTCTCCTCGGCCGATGAACCCCATCCCTTCGTTGGTCTTCGCCTTGACACTCACGGCCCCGACCGCGATCTCGAGGGCCGCCGCCAGCGCGCCGCGCATGGCCTGGATGTGGGGCCCGAGCCGTGGCCGTTCGAGGACGACGGTCACGTCCACCTGGACAACGCGGCAGCCACGCGCGCCGACGATGTCGCACGCCGAACGAAGGAGCGCCATCGAATCGGCGCCGTTCCAGCGGGGATCCGTATCGGGGAAGTGCGTGCCGATGTCACCCGCGGCGGCCGCGCCGAGGATCGCATCGGTCAGCGCGTGCGCCACGGCATCGGCGTCGGAATGCCCCGCCAGGCCGTGGGTATGGGGAATGGTCTGACCGCCCAGGATCAGTGGGCGGCCTTCGACGAATCGGTGGGAATCGTAGCCGATCCCGGTGCGGTGCATGGCGGATCAGCGGGGCGGCGGGGCGGCAGAGCCGCTACGCTGCGACCGCTCCTTCCTCAATGAGCGAGTAGTCCTGGCGGCGGAGGCGGGGGGTGAACCCGGCGTCGGCAATGACGCGGTGCATCTCCTCGAGCGTCGCGCGATAGGTCGTGCCCGCCGCCGAGACGACGTTCTCCTCCATCATCAGCGAGCCGTAGTCGTTGGCGCCGAACCGGAGTGCCACCTGCCCCACCTTGTGGCCCATGGTGACCCAGGACGACTGCATGTTCGGGATACCGCGGCAGATGATGCGGGCGATCGCCAGCGTCCGGAGGTACGTCACCGCGTCGGTCTTGGCCCAGCCGTCGAACATGGGCGTCCCCTCCGGCTGGAGGGGCCAGCAGATGAACGCGGTGAAGCCGCCGGTGCGCGCCTGCAGGTCCCGGATCTTCAGCAGATGTTCAATCCGATCGGCGTTGGACTCGCCCATGCCGTACATCATGGTCACGGAGGTGCGCATCCCCTGCCGGTGGGCCTCCTCCTGGACCCCGAGCCACTCGTCGGTCTGGGCCTTCTTCTTCGCGACCCGGTCGCGGACTTCATCCACCAGGATCTCGCCACCGCCGCCGGGGATGGAATCCAGCCCCGCCTCGCGGAGCTGCCGGATGACATCCGGCATAGGAATCCGGAACCGCTCACTGAAGAACACCACCTCGCTCGGGCTGAACCCGTGGATGTGAATGGCGTGGTGCGCCTTGATATAGCGCATCAGTTCCAGGTACCACTCGAACGGGATGTACGGGTTGTGCCCGCCCTGCAGGAGAATCTGGGCACCACCGATGGCGCGGCACTCCTCGATCTTCTCGCCGATCTCCTCGAAGCTCAGGACATACCCCTCGCTGTCCTTCGGGCGCCGGTAGAACGCGCAGAACCCGCAGTCCGCCACGCAGACATTGGTGTAGTTGATGTTCCGGTCGATGATATGCGTAACGACCGGGTCGGGATGCAGTTCCCAGCGGATGGCGTCAGCCCGGCGGCCGAGATCGAGGAGGTCGCTCTGCTCGTACAGCGCCAGGTAGTCCCGGAATTCCGTCGTGTCGCGGTCCACTCGATACATGGTCATGCCGCCGTGATGAACGAGAGCGATCCCGCCGGCGCCAGCTTGTCCTGGGCCAGTCGGTGGAAAAAGGTGGTCAGTCCCTCGAGCTCGGGGCCGCCGAGGGCGTAGTCCAGCGTTCCGAGATAGGCCCGACAGGTCTCGACGGCGACGCCGGTGGCGGTGGCCGCGTCCGCCGCGAGATCGTCCAGGTGTCCGAGCCCCCAGGCCCGGGACGCGAGCAGCTGGCGGTGCAGGTCACGCACGGCGCCGGCTGGCGCCTGCCGTCGTGCCGCCCAGACCGCGAAGACGAACGGCAGCCCGGTCCAGGCCTTCCACTCGGTCCCGAGGTCGAACACCCACGGATAGTCGCCTCGTGCGGCGAGCTGCAAGGCGGCGTCACCGATGACGAGGACGGCCTCGTGCGGAAAGCCGGCGAGTGCCCCGAGATCGGCGGACTCTGCGCGGACCGTGGCAAACCTCGGCGAGACTCCCCACCGGTGGCGGCAGAGCAGCTCGAGCAGGAGCACCGATGTCCGGGACGAGGCGGTGCGCAAGACGGTCGCCCCGTCGAGCGCCTCGACCGGACGCTTGCTGAAGAGCGCCACGCTGTGCACCGGGCCATCGGCGCTGATGGCAAGGTCCGGGAGCAGATGGTAGTCCGCCGCATTCCTGGCATACTCGACGGCCGAGACGACGCTCACATCGAGCTCACCGGCGGCGAGGAGGTCGTTGAGTTCCGCGGCGGTTCCCGTCACCAGCTCGGCGTCGACCTGGATGATTCCGCGGTCGATGGCGCCCGTGACGGGATAGCAGTTGATCCAGGGGATCCGCCCGAGCCTCATGCGGCGTGCACCACCGGCAGGGCGCGCTTCCTTGGCCCCGCCGGCGCCGGCGGAGTCGGCGGCGGGTCCTGGGAGGCGTCGCGGACGGACTCGTACAGGCTGTTGCGCTCCACCGGGCGGCGCCCCGCGTCGCGGATGAGCGTGACCAGCTGCGGATACGACATGGCCATGTCGGTGTTGGCCCCCGCCTCGTGGTAGACTCGCTCGAACACCACCGTCCCCTCCACGTCGTCACACCCGAAGCTCAGCGCGATCTGCGAGAGCGCAGGGGTCACCATCGGCCAGTGCGTCTTCACGTGGGGGATGTTGTCGAGGAAGAGCCGGCCGATGGCGATGTTCTTCAGATCCTCGAAGCCGGACGTGGCCGTGCCGACCCGCCCCAGCTCCTCGCCGAGCTCGTTGTGGTCAGGATGGTAGGCCAGCGGGATATAGGTAAGGAAGCCGCGGGTCTCGTCCTGCAATGCGCGCAACATGGCCAGGTGCTGCAACCGATCGTCCGCAGTTTCCACGTGGCCATAGAGCATGGTGCAATTGGTCGGGATGCCGAGCGCATGTGCCGTGCGATGCACCCGAATCCACTCCGCGCCGGTCAACTTGCGTTCGGCGATCGTCGCGCGCACGGCGGTACTGAACACTTCCGCACCACCCCCTGGCAGGCTGGTCAGCCCCGCGTCCTTCAGCGCCTGCAGGACCTCACGCTCGGAGACCTTCTCGATCCTGGCCAGGTGCGCGATTTCGACCGCCGTCAGGGCCTTGATGTGGACGTCCGGGTGCCGCTCCTTCAGTCCGCGGAGCATGTCGGTGTAGTACGCCAGCCGGAGTTTGGGATGGAGCCCGCCGACAATATGGAACTCCGTCGTCGGTGCGCCCCGCGCCTGCGCCGCCTCGGCGTAGACCTCGTCCAGCGACCGGGTGTAGGCCCCCTCCTCCTTCGGCGTCCGCGCGAACGAGCAGAAGGTACAGGTGGCGCGGAGGATACAGACGTTGGTGGGGTTGAGGTGCTGATTGGCGGAGAAGAAGACGCGATCGCCGTTCAGCCGGCGATTCGCGAAATCGGCCAGATACCCGAGGCCCAGCAGGTCGTTCGTCGCGTAGAGCGCGAGCCCGTCGGCGTGGTCGAGCCGCTGCCCGCGCGACACTTTGTCCCCGATCGGCCGAAGCGCCGGATCACGGAGCACGGCGAGGTCGAGGGTGGGCGGCATTCGTATCTCCTTGAACGGTGGTCGATTACCTGAGCAATCTACCCCGAAGCGGTGGGGTGGTGCCAGATGAGGCTCCCGGAAGCGACAAGACCCCGGGATCAGGCTCCCGGGGTCTCAGCTGGCACAAGGGGACGACGGCCGTGCTGCCGGGCTCAGTCCTTCCAGCCCCGGACGGCGAGCGTCACGTTGTGGCCCCCGAAGCCGAAGCTGTTGGAGAGCGCCACGTCGATGTCCCGATCGACCGCGGTATTGGGTGCGCAGTCGAGATCACATTCGGGATCGGGGGTGACCTGGTTGATGGTCGGCGGGATCTTGCCATCGCGGCACGCGAGCAGGCAGACGGCGAATTCAAGCCCGCCGGCCGCGCCAAGCAGGTGCCCGGTCATTGACTTGGTCGATCCGAAGACCAGGTCCTTCGCGCGCTTCCCGAACACCGCCTTGACCGCAGCGGTCTCGGCGATGTCGCCCTGCGAGGTGCTGGTCCCGTGGGCATTGATGTACCCGACGGCCTCGATCCCGACGCCAGCGTCGGCCAGACAATCGCGCATGGCGCGCTGGGCGCCCTCGCCGGAGGGAGGAGGCGACGTGATGTGAAAGGCGTCGCCGCTCAACCCGTAGCCGAGGACCTCGCCGAGAATGGTGGCGCCGCGGGCCTCGGCGTGCTCCAGGCTCTCGAGCATGACCATGCCCGCACCGTCCCCCAGGACAAACCCGTCGCGATCCTTGTCGAATGGGCGGCTTGCCTCTTCCGGAGCGTCGTTCCGGGTCGAGAGCGCGCGCATGTTCTGGAAGCCTGCGATGGCCAGTTCACTGATGGCCGCCTCGGTCCCGCCGGTGAGCATCGCGTCGGCCTTGCCGGACTGGATCAGCTGAAAGGACTGTCCGATGGCATGGGCCGAGGAGGCACACGCCGATACGGTGGCGTAGTTGGCGCCCTTGAGCCCGTAGCGAATGGACACCAGGCCGGCCGCGATGTCGGGAATGAACATCGGGATGAAGAAGGGAGAGACGCGGTCAGGGCCCTTGGTGATCAGGAGCTTGGTCTGCTCCTCAAACGTCACCATGCCGCCGATCCCACTGCCAATGATGACCCCGGTGCGTTCGGGCGACGGAAACTTCCCCTCCAGCCCCGCCTGGGCCACGGCCTCATGGGCCGCCCCGAGCGCGTACTGCACGAAGAGATCGTACCGGCGCGCTTCCTTCTTGTCGATGTACTGCAGCGCATCGAACCCCTTGACCTCACAGGCAAACTTCACCTGGAAATCCGTGGGGTCGAACTTCGTGATGGGCGCCGCACCCGACCGGCCGGCCAGCAGCCCCGCCCAGGTGTCCTCGACGTTATTGCCGAGCGGGGTCACCAGCCCAACGCCGGTGACGACGACACGACTCGCCAAGTTACTTCCCGGTCTTTTCGTGGAGATACTTCAGCGCCTCGCCGACGGTCCGGAGCTTCTCGGCATCTTCGTCCGGAATGTCGATATCGAACTCCTTCTCGAACGCCATGACGAGCTCGACGGTGTCGAGGCTGTCGGCGCCGAGATCTTCCATGAAGCTGGCTTCGGCCGTCAGCTTTTCACGCTCGACGCCCAGTTCCTCGGCGATGATATCCTTGACCTTCTCTTCCACGTTGCTCATGTCGTCCTCGAAAAGGAGATAGGGGGTCGGGCTAGATCACCATCCCGCCGTCCACCACCAGCACCTGGCCGGTAATATAGGACGCGAGATCCGACGCCAGGAAGAGCACGGCGGCCGCAATATCGTCCGGCCGGCCGAGACGCCCCAGCGCGATGTCCTCTAATAATGCCGCCCTCGCCTCAGAGGGCAAGGCGGCAGTCATATCTGTCTCGATGAACCCCGGGGCCACACAGTTGGCCAGCACTCCGCGGGCCGCGTATTCCTTGGCCACCGACTTGGTCAGGCCGATCAAGCCAGCCTTGCTGGCGGCATAATTGGCCTGCCCCTTGTTGCCCGTCAGGCCGACCACGCTGGTGATGTTGATGATACGACCCGAGCGCCGCTTCATCATCCCCTTGATGACGGCGCGGATGGTGAAGAACGCGCCCTTGAGGTTGGCGTCCAGCACCAGGTCCCAATCCTCATCGGTCAGCCGCAGGAGGATGTTGTCCCGGGTCAGCCCGGCGTTGTTGACCAGGATGTCGATCGGTCCGAGCGCCGCCTCGGCGGCCGTCAGGGCCGCTTCCACCTGCGCCCGGTCGGCCACGTCGCAGCCGACACCGGTCGCACGATCCCCGAATTCGGCTGCCACCGCCTGTGCCCGAGATGCCTCCCGGCCCACGATGGCCACCTGCGCGCCCGCGGCATGGAGTGCCCGCGCCACCGCGAGGCCGATGCCCCGCGTGCTGCCGGTGACGAACGCCGTCCGGCCGGTGAGATCGATGGTCGTCATCCGAGAAAGGCCTCCACCTCGGCAGCGGTGCCAAGCGTGATGCTCCTGGCGCCAGGGAGAATCTTCCGGAGCAAGCCTGAGAGCACGCTGCCAGGCCCGAGTTCAATAAACGTCGCGTCGGGGGCCAGGACGGCGGCCGCCTGCATGCACTCGATCCACCTGACGGGCGCCGTCAGCTGCGCCGTCAGGAGACGCACCGCGTCGGCGGGCGTACGCACCGGCTCGGCCGAGGCGTTGGAGACGATCGGAAACGCAGGGATGGCGAACGCCGCGGCAGCGAGGGCCGCCTCCAGCCCCGGGACCGCCGGTTCCATGAGGGGAGAATGAAACGCCCCAGACACCTTGAGCGGAATCACGCGCTTGGCGCCGCGCCCCTTGCACCCTTCGCCCGCGCGCGCCACGGCTGCGGGGTCGCCCGAGATGACGATCTGGTCCGGGGAGTTCAGGTTGGCCGCGACGGCCACACCGTCCTCGCCCGAGGCATCGACACACGCCGCACCGACCGCGGCCGGATCGAGGCCCAGCACCGCCGACATCGCCCCGGGACGCTTCGTGCCCGCGTCGTGCATCAACTCGCCCCGGCGGCGCACCAGTCGGGCCGCATCGGGTGCCGAGAGCGACCCGGCCGCCACATACGCGCTGTACTCACCGAGGCTGTGCCCCGCCCCGGCCATGACCGGGCCCAGCCGCTCCCTCACCACGGCGAAGACGGCGGCCGAGTGCGCGAGGATGGCAGGCTGGGTGTTATGCGTGAGCACCAACTCGTCTTCCGGGCCTTCCCACATGAGCCGGGAGAGGGACACGCCCAGCGCCTCGTCGATGGCCTCGAACGTCTGGCGCGCCTCCGGAAAACGATCGGCCAGGTCCTTGCCCATGCCGACCTTCTGCGCCCCCTGCCCGGGGCACATCAGCACGGTTACCACTGCACCACCGCGCTGGCCCAGGTGAACCCACCCCCGAAGGAGACGAGGAGGAGGGTCATGCCCGGCGTGATCCGGCCCTCCTTGATGCCCTGATCCAGGGCGAGCGGAATCGACGCCGACGAGGTGTTGCCGTATCGGTCGACGTTGACCATCACCTTCTCGAGCGGCATCTCGGCATGCTTGGCGGTCGCCTCGATGATGCGCAGGTTGGCCTGATGGGGGACCAGCATGTCCACCTGGTCCGCGCTGATCCCCGCGCGGTCGAGCGCCTGGTCGCACGCCTCCGACATCGTCTTGACGGCGGACTTGAAGACTTCCCGGCCCGCCATCTTGATGAAGTGCGACCGCTCGGCCACGACCTTGTCGCTGATCGGGTCGACGGCGCCGCCGCCCGGGCGGTAGAGCAGATCGGCGAGGTTGCCATCGGACTTCATGTAAGTGGAGAGGACGGCGCCCGGGCCACCGGTCGCCTTCCGGACGATGGCAGCGCCCGCGGCGTCGCCGAACAGGATGGCGGTGGAGCGGTCGGTCGGATCGGAGATGGTGCTCAGCTTTTCGGCGCCCACGATCAACATGTTCTCGCCGTGCCCCGAAGCGACCAGCCCCTCGGCGACGTTCAGGGCGAAGAGGAAGCCCGGGCAGGCGGCCGACACGTCGAAGGCGGCGGCGTTCTTCGCGCCGAGCAGCGCCTGCAGGTCACACGCGGTCGAGGGGAGGAGTCGATCGGGTGAGGCGGTGCCGAGGATGATCCCGTGAATGTCCTCGGGTCCGAGGCCGGCGGCCTCCAGTGCCTTGAGCGAGGCCTCGTGGGCCAGCATGGCCACCGATTGCTCGGGCCCGGCCACACGACGCTCCCGGATGCCGGTCCGCTCAACGATCCACTGATCGGTGGTGTCGAGGGTCTTCTCGAAATCTGCGTTGGTGACGATCCGATCGGGCACGGCCACGCCGAGCCCGGCGAATTCCACGATCGGGGGGCGACTCATGCGACGGGGGCGGCACCCGCGGCAAACTCCGCGGCCACATGCTGGTTGAGTTGGGTCTCGACCATCTGCGCGGCGACGCGAATGGCGTTCTTGATGGCGTTGCTGCCGGAGGAGCCGTGGCAGATGATGGACACGCCCTTCACGCCGAGCAGGGGCGCCCCACCGTATTCGGAGTAATCGAGGACCCGGAAGACTTCCTGGACGCCTTCGCGCTCCAGGATATCGGGCGCGTGCCGCTTGACGAGGCGCAGAATCATCCGGGCCACCGACTCATAGAACTTGAGCACGATGTTGCCGACAAACCCGTCCGTCACGACCACATCCACGTGCCCGTGGATTGAGTGCCCGGCGAGGATGTCCCGCCCTTCGATGTTACCGATGTAGTTGATGCCGGAGGCCTGCTTGAGCAACTCGTGCGCCGCCCGCGAGGCGGCGTTCCCCTTCTCATCCTCTTCCCCGATGTTGAGCAGTCCGACGAGCGGGCGCTCGCGGCCGAGGACGTCGCGGGCGTAGACCGAACCGAGGCGGGCAAACCCGACCAGCTCCTTGGGGGAGCAGTCGACGTTGGCGCCGCCATCGAGGACGATGACGGGGAGGTCCGCGGTCGGAAAGGGGGTGGCGACGGTGGCCCGCTCGACCCCTTCGTGGATCCCGAGCAGCACCGTCGACGCCGCCAGGATGGCGCCGGTGTTCCCAGCCGAGACAAAGGCCTGGGACTTGCCCGCCTTCTGGAGGGCGATCCCGACGACGACACTGGAGTGGGGCTTCTTGCGCACCGCCGCGAGCGGCTTTTCTGCCATGCCGATGACATCGGCCGCCGGCACGATCTCGATCCGGCTCCGATCGATGCCGGGGTGCCGGGCCAGTTCACCCTCGATGACCTCGACCTGTCCGACGAGCTGCACAATCACGTTGGGCAAGCGCGCGAGTGCGGCGAGGGCCCCTTCGACCTCGGCCTGCGGGGCGTGATCTCCGCCCATCGCGTCCAGCGCCACGCGGATCATGCTCAGTCGCCCTTGACCTCGGCGACCTTCTTCCCGCGGTAGTACCCGCAACTCGGGCAGACGCGGTGGGAGAGCTTCGGGTCGCCACAGCGCGGACAGGCCTGCGTCTTGACGCTGGCCGCCACGTGATGACCGCGGCGCAGGCGCTTACGGGACTTCGAGAGTTTTCTCTTCGGGACTGCCATAATTTCCTCAGGCTGGTTCGGCGGACCGCACACATGCGCACGGACCCGCGTTCAAGTCGGCACCACACATCGGGCAGAGCCCGGCACAATCTTCCCGGCAGACGACGAACGCCGGAACATCCAGGACCAGTTCCTCCCGGACCACCCCCCGCAGGTCGATCTGCACCGCATCGGGCGGGAACGGATAGACGCTCGGGTCGTCCGCGGCGTCGGGGTCGCTGGTCAACAATACATCAACGTCGTGGTCGAGGCGGAACGGAACCTCCGCAAGGCAGCGACGGCAGGCCAGGATTGCCGTGGCCTGAATGACCCCCCGCCACAGAAAATCGTTGCCTTCCGTCGCCTGGAGCTGGCCGGCAACCGACACCGGGCCCCGCAGGGGGAGGTCGAGTCCCTCAAAAAGGGAATCCGAGGGGGACAACTCCCCCGCAGTCTCGGCCGGGCCTTGGTGAAGGTCCCGGATGGCAATCTTGAGCATAGCCACTAAACCTAGCTGGGCACTTGACTTAGGTCAAGCAGCGGAGCGGCTCAGCCGTGCAGGTCGGCCAATTCCCCTTCGGTGAAGAAGAAGGCGATCTCCCGAGCGGCGTTTTCGTCGCTGTCGGAGGCGTGGATCGCGTTCCTCCCCTTCGATTCGGCGTAGAGTTTCCGGATCGTCCCGGCCGCGGCTTCCGCGGGATCGGTGGCACCGATGACGGTGCGCAAGTGCGGCACGGCATCTTCTCGGCTGAGCGCCAGCGGCATGCAGGGGCCGCTCGTCATGAAGGTCACCAGCTCGGGGAAGAACGGGCGCCCCTTGTGCACACCGTAAAACGCCTCTGCCTGCGGGAGGGTCAGGCGCATCAGGCGGGCCGCCCGCAGGTTGAAGCCTGCCTGCTGGAGGTGGGCCAGGATGAGCCCGGCCTTGCCGGAGGCGATCGCGTCGGGCTTGATGATAGCGAGAGTCTGCATGGTCTCGAATTCTGGGTGTGGGTCGAGGAAGGGTCCCGGCTACGTGAGCCGGGCCTTGAGGAGTGGCACGACATCGGCCGGCCGCTTCATGACGCTGATACCAGCCGCCTCGAAGGCGGCCATCTTCTCCGCCGCGGTGCCGGAGGAGCCAGAGATGATAGCGCCGGCATGCCCCATCCGGCGGCCCGGCGGCGCGGTCTGGCCGGCGATGAATCCCACGACCGGCTTGGTGACATGATCGCGAACGAAATCCGCGGCCCGCTGCTCGTCGGTCCCGCCGATTTCACCCATCATGACAATGGCGTCGGTGTCGGGATCGTCCTGGAAGCCGCGCAGGCAGTCGATGAAGTTGGTCCCGATGATCGGGTCGCCGCCGATGCCCACGCAGGTGCTCTGGCCGATCTTCGCACGCGTCAGCTGGTTGACCACCTCGTACGTGAGTGTCCCGGATCGGGACACCAATCCCACCCGGCCCGGCGCACAGATGGAGCCGGGGATGATGCCGACTTTCGCTTCTCCCGGCGTAATGGCCCCGGGGCAGTTCGGCCCGATGAGGCGCGCGCCGTGCTCACGGACGAACGGCATGACTCGCGTCATCTCGATGACTGGCACGCCCTCCGTGATGCATACGACCACCTTGATCCCGGCGTCGACCGCCTCGAAGATGGCGCCGGCGGCGCCCATCGGCGGGACGTAGATGACCGAGGTGTTGGCGCCGGTCTCGGCCACTGCCCGGGCCACGCTGTCGTACACCGGGACCTTCCCCTCGAAGGTCTGCCCGCCCTTCCCGGGCGTGACCCCGGCCACCACCTTGGTGCCGTACTCCATCATCTGCTTCGCGTGGAATGATCCGTCGCGCCCGGTGATGCCCTGCACCACGAGTCGCGTGTCCTTCCCGATGAAGATGCTCACGCCGCCTCCCCGACCAGTGCCACGACCTTGGACACGGCCTCATCCATGTCGGCGAGCGCCGTCATGCCGATGCCCTGCAGGATCTTCACCGCTTCCGCCTCGTTGGTGCCGGTCAGCCGCACCACGATCGGCACCTTCACGGGAAACTGCTCGAGCGCCGTCTTGATGCCGTTTGCGACGTCGTCCGTGCGGGTGATGCCGCCGAAGATGTTGAAAAGGATGGCCCGGACGCTGGGATCCGAGGTGATGATCTTCAGGGCGCTGACCACCTTCTCCGGATTTGAACTGCCGCCGATATCGAGGAAGTTGGCGGGTTCCCCCCCGTAATACTTCACCAGGTCCATCGTCGCCATCGCGAGGCCTGCCCCGTTGACGACGCACCCGACGTTGCCGTCAAGCTTGATGAAAGTGAGCCCCGCCTGTCGCGCGGTGACCTCGCTCGGATCCTCCGCGGTCTCGTCGCGGAGTGCCGCGAGATCGGGACGGCGATCGAGTTCATTGTCGTCGAGAGACATCTTGGCATCGAGTGCCAGCACGCGGCCGTCGGGCGTCGCGATCAGCGGGTTGATTTCGGCCAGCGACGCACCGTTCTCCGTAAAGACCTTGTAGAGGCGGTGCATGATATCCGCCGCTGCCCGGGCCTGCTTGACGTTGCTGTAGAGGAAGAACCCAAGCGTCATGGCCTGGTGCGGCAGGAGCCCGAAGCGCGGATCCACCGGGAGCCGCATGATCTTTTCCGGCGTCGTCGCCGCCACTTCCTCGATGTCGATGCCGCCCGCCGGACTCACCATGAACACGGGCCGCTGGGAGTCGCGATCGAGAATCAGCCCGAGGTAGGCCTCCGTGGCGATCTCCTCGGCTGGAACCACCAGGACCTTGTGCACCGTCAGGCCCTTGATCTGCATGCCGAGGATCTGCGTGGCAGTTTCGGCGGCTTCGGCCGGCGTCGTGGCCAGCTTCACCCCACCCGCCTTTCCACGTCCGCCCGCATGGACCTGTGCCTTCACCACCACCGTTCCGTCGATGCGTCGGGCGAGCGACTCCACCTCGCCGGGGGTCGACGCGACGTCGCCCTCCGGCACCGGAATCCCGGCTGCCTTGAGGAGTGCCCGCGCCTGGTATTCGTGCAGATTCACAGTCTCTCCTGGACGTGGTAAGCAGGCCGGAAAGCTACCCGGCCACGGGGGTGGATACAACCGCGCTCAGGGCTCCTGCGGCCCCGTCCCGAGCGCCTGTTGGAGGGCGCCGAAGGCGCGGCCAAATGCCTCCCAATCTCCGGCGCGCAGCGCGGAGTCGGCGCGAAGCATCCAGCGCCGGGCTTCCTCGAGGGGCGTGGTCGGGCCGAACCCCGGAGGAAGCGGCGCACCGGCCCCACGCAGATTGTCCCACGCCGCGCCAAAGGAACGCCCGGCGCCGACCCGTGTCCCCTGTGCCAGTGCCACGTAGGGGACTTTCACGACCCCATCCGCGTCGAACGCGTACCAGGGCTGGTACGCCAGCGGTGCATCGCCCCTCGGGAGGATCCGGTATGGCCCCCGCTCGAATTGGGCGCCGCGGCGCACCACGGAATCGAGCACCTGTTCATAGGAGGGGAATCGATCCCAGGTCGCCTGGGTGCGCGAGGGCCCCGGAATGCTCCCGGCTTCGCTCAGCCGTACCAGGTCGAGCCGCCGCCCCGCTTCCGTCACCCGCCCGAGCAACAGCGCCCGTACGCGGCGATCCTCGCCCTGCTCGAACCCGGCCACGAGGGTCAGCCCGGGGCCGCCCTCCCAGACGATCGTCGGCGGTGCGGGTTCCCCTGGCGGAAGCGGCGGGCGCCCCGCGAGCGTTCCCGCCCGCCAGGGGCCCTGTTCAAGAAGGCTGGACTGGGCCTCGAAGAGTCGATTCGGGTAGGGCGACAGCCGGATGAGCTGCTCCGGAATCTCCCTTGTCGGCCTCACGACGCCCTGACTGATCTCCGCCCACCCGCGTGTCATCGGACCCGCGTCGGGGAGGAGATAGATGGTCGTTGCCCCGGTCGCGGCATCGACCGCACCGAGGAGCCCCGCCTCGAGGGACCCGAGCTCGCCCGTCCGCGTCGACCCAGGGAAGTACTGGCTCTCGAGATAGCCGTAGGCAGACCAGACGGGTACCCCGCCGACGAGCAGGAGTCGTGGCATCCCCCAGGCCGCAAAGGGCGCGAGGTGTTCCAGCCTGGCGCGCGGCGCCAGATGCCAGCGGACCCGCGTTGCGCCGCCGGACGCCTTGAGCACGGTCGTCGACTGCAGCGCCCAGGCAAGCACCAGGCGCCGCCCGGCGCCGCCAACCACGAGTCCAACCGGACCGGAATCCACGACAAGCCTTGGTGCACTCGGGCGGGCGGCGGTGGGCGGCAAGGTCGCGAAGGTGACGAGGCCGGGGTACGCGAGCGAGTCACCCTCGCGGTACGACAGGGGCCCGGCGTTGCCATCGGTCCGGCTGTCCGCGATCGCCAGGATCGCCGCAGAGCCGGACTCTGGCACCCGCAGCACCAACCACACCGGCGTTGCCGAGCCGTTGAGCGAGAGCGTGGACTGCACCGCCGATTCGACGGCCTGCGAGTCGGCGCTGACCAGCCGCCCGATACTCGCTCGCGACCAGAGTGAGGGAACGCCAATGCCCGGCGAGAGGGCCAGCCTCGCCGGTCGGTCATCGAGTCCCTCGAGGCCGTACGCGAGGCGGTCCAGGGCGACCCGTTCCGCCGCAGCGGATTCCTCGAGGGGCGCTCCGGTGATCGGGGAGAACATCCATGCGAACATGGCGCCGGCGAGCAGCACCCCCCACCCCGCCACCATCAGGAGGTGGTGGCCCTTGAGGGCCCAGAGAACGGAAATCGCCGCGGCGGCCAGACAGGCGCCCGCCAGCGCGAGTGTCGACAACTCCAGCGTGCCCCATACGGCGGAATCCGGGGCCGCCGTGGCCGCCACCTCGAACGGGGTGAGAAGAAACCCCCAACCGAGCACCAGCGCCCCGACCGCCAGCAGGAGTCCCAGATGCCGTCGTGCGTGATCGGTCATCGCGGGTCGGCCCCGCTGCCACTTGACGGCCCCCATCGCCGCGTAGAGCACGCAGACGATCGCGAGTGCGCTCCACGCCAGGAGCCGTGCGAAGGCATGCAGCAACACCCATAGCGGCAGCTGCGCCACGAAGACGCCCAGATCTCTGTTCAGGAAGGGATCAGTGAGGCCGTAGGTGAGGCCCTGCCAGGCGAGTGCGAAGACCGTCCAGTCTCCACCGGCACCGACGCCGGCCATCAGCCCCAGGGCCACCCCGACGGCGACCGCCAGGGGGAGGAGGGTGGCGGGGGTCACCGCCTCGCGGATTTCGAGGTTGGCCATCTGACGGGAGACCTGCACGGAACCGATCGCACGGTGGACAACCAGGAGATGGCCGGTGAACCAGGCTGTCGCGACGAGCACGGCCGCGGCATCGAGCGTCAGACGAAGGAGTTTGACGCCGGAGACGAAGCTCGCCGCCTCCGGAATCAGGGCCCCGGCCCACCAGCGGCCGGCCAGGAAATCGGCAATCCATTGTCCGGCGAAGAGGAAGACGACGAGCGCGGCCACCGTCGCGAGGAACCACCGCCCGCGCATGGCGGTCATCCCTGCCCTTGCACGCCCCGCTCCGAGAGCCACGCCAGGACTTCGCGCTGGTATTCCGCGAGGGATCCCTCGTCCGTGGCTTCGAAGCGGAGCACGAGGATCGGCTGTGTGTTCGAGGCGCGGATCAGTCCCCACCCGTGTGCGAACGACATCCGCACGCCATCGATGTCGTTCACGGGATAGCGGGCACGGAAATACTCGGTCGCGTCGGCGACGATCTCGAATTTCCGGTCGTCTGGACAGTCGACCCGCATTTCCGGCGTGGCAAAGGTCGTGGGGAGATCTGCGAGCTGCGCGGCCAGGCCGTGGGGGGTCCGCGAGACGATTTCGAGCAGGCGCGCCGCGGCGAAGAGCGCGTCGTCAAATCCGAACCAGTCACCGGCGAAGAACATGTGCCCGCTCATCTCGCCAGCCAGGACCGCGTCCTTCTCCTTCATCCGGGCCTTGATCAGCGAGTGGCCAGTCTTCCACATCTCCGGCTCGGCACCGGCATCGCGCAGCGCCACCGGCAGCAGGTCCGAGCACTTCACGTCGAAGATGACGCGGACGCCAGGGCCAAACCGCCGCACCGCGTCGCGGCCGAAGACCACGAGCAACTGGTCGCCGAAGAGAATACGGCCGGTCTCGTCGACAGCGCCGATCCGGTCGGCGTCGCCGTCGAAGGCGATCCCCAGTTCCGCCCCGCTGCGCCGCACCTCGACCTGCAGGTCGACCAGGTTGGCCGGGACGGTCGGGTCGGGGTGATGGTTGGGAAAGGTCCCGTCGGACTCGCAGAAGATCGGGATCACCTCGGCGCCGAGTGCGCGCAGGGTCGACACGGCAATGACGCTCCCGACCCCGTTGCCGCAATCGACCACCACCCGCACCGGCCGGGCCAGGTCATGGCGCTCCACGATGGCGTCGCGATAGCGGCCGAGGACGGATCCGTCAGCGGACTCCGCGCCCGTGCGTGTGGGCGACTGCTCCAGCGTGATCCGCTCATAGAGGTCCTGGATCGCGTCGCCGTGCACCGACTCGCCCTCGAGCACCATCTTGAAGCCGTTGAACTCCGGCGGATTGTGCGAACCGGTCACCTGCACGCCGCCATCGACCTGCAGCGCATGCACCGCGAAGTAGAGCGCCGGAGTCGGCAGCTCCCCGACGTCGACGACCCGTGCGCCGGCGGAGGTCATCCCGGCGCGGAGCGCCGCCGCGAGTGTCACCCCGGACGGGCGGTTGTCGCGCCCAACAGCAATGACCGCATCGCGTCCGAGCCGGTCGCCCGCGAACGCCGCGAAGGCCCGGCCCAGTTCGCGTGCGAATTCGGGGGTCAGCTCCGTGCCGACGAGACCGCGGATGTCGTACTGTCGGAAAATGGATCGTGGGACGAGCACCGTGCCTCCCGGCCGGGTGAGGTGATCAGCCGACCTACCGGAAGGCCCGCTCAAAGAGAGATGTGGCTATCTCCATCGATTCGCCGAGCAGGGGTCCGGGCCACACCCCGAGCACCACGATGGTGGCGACGATGGCCCCGATCACGACGGCGGCGCTGCGCGGCAGGCGCGGCGCCTCCGCTGCGCCTTCCGGCGTCGGCTTCATGTACATCGCCATGATGACCGGCAGGTAGTAACCGGCCGACACCGCGCTGGCCAACACGAGCACGACCGGGATCACCCACTGTCCTGCGACCACGAGCGAGGTGAGAATCATCCACTTGCCGATGAACCCGAACGTCCCGGGGAATCCAAGGAGCGAGAGGAGCACGACGGCGAACGCGGCCGCGGTCCATGGCCGGGACCGGGCGAGCCCGGCGAGATCGTCGGCGGTGAGGTCCCGCTCCCCGCCGCGACCGAGTGCGGCCAGGAGCCCGAAAGCGGCGAGGCTGGTCAGCGCGTAGGCCAGCAGGTACACCTGCACCGAGGCGGCACCGATGAGCGTGCCGGTCCAGACCGCGGCCAGGAGGTAGCCGGCGTGCGCCACCGAGCTGTAGGCCAGCATCCGCTTGATTGTCCGCTGGGCAAGGGCCATCAGGTTGCCCGCCACCATCGTCGCGATGGCCAGGATGCCCAGCACCGGCTGCCACAGCGCGGACTCCGCCGGGAAGGTGACGAACAGCATGCGGGTCAGCGCGAGGAACCCCGCCGCCTTGATTCCGGTGGCCATCAAGCCGGTCACCGGCGTCGGCGCGCCATCGTACACGTCGGGGGCCCACATATGGAACGGGACCACGGACACCTTGAACAGGAATCCCACCAGCAGCAGGCTCAATCCGAGGGCCGCCATGACCGGAAGATTGCCAGAGGCGAAGAGGGTCCCCGCCATCACCAGGTTCGTGGTGCCGGTCGCTCCATAGATCAGCGCGATACCGTAGAGGAGGAATCCCGACGCAAACGCGCCGATCAGGAAGTACTTGAGCCCTGCCTCGGCCGAGAACGGGCTCCGCCGGTCATAGGCGGCCAGCACGTACGCGGCGACCGACATCACCTCGAGCCCGAGGAACACCATGACCAGGTCGCTGGCGCCGGCCAGCAGCATCATCCCGACCGTCGCGAGCAGGATCAGCGTATAGTATTCCGGCCCCCGAATCCCCTCCCGTTCCAGATAGTCGAGCGAGAGGACGATGGTCGCGGCGGCGGCGATCAGGAAGATGAAGTCGCCGAGGAACCGATACTGGTCAAGGGCCACCATCTGCGGAATGCCGGTGGGTCCAGCACCACCTGTCCAGAGCCAGAAGAGGGCGAGCAGCGCCGCGACGATCCCACCGAGGCTCAGCCAGCCGGCGAGACGAGCATCCGCTGCCGTCTCGTGTTTCCAGGCGTTGACCAGGAGCACACCGAGGGCGGCCAGCGACAGCACCACCTCGGGGAGGAGGGCGAGGACGACGCCAATCGGTGAAGTCGTATCGATCGGGTTCACTGGTGACCCCCGGTCCGGGGCGCCGACAGGATCGGCGCGGCCTGCGGGATGGCGTGCTGCACGCTCTCCACGAAGTACCGGCTGGTCGGCTCCATCCGCCGGAGCACCGGGGCCGGATAGAGACCCAGCCAGATGATGCCGATCAGCAACGGTGCCAGCACGGCCCACTCCCGCGGGGTGAGGTCCGTCAGCGATTCATTCTCGGGTTTGTCCAGCTTGTTGAAGATGATTCGCTGCAGCGCCCAGAGCAGGTAGGCCGCCGCGAAGATCACGCCGGTCGTCGCGATGCCGGTCGCCCAGGGGAACCGGCCGAAGCTGCCGAGCAGCACGAGGAACTCGCCCGACGAAACCGTTGAGCCCCGGCAGCCCGATCGACGAGAGGCGCGACCAGCGTGAAGACCAGGCTGAACATCGGGATGACCCTCGCGATGCCGCCGAAGTCGGCGATATCCCGGGTGTGCCGCCGCTCGTAGAGCATGCCGATGAGGAAGAAGAGCGCGCCGGTCGAGAGCCCGTGGTTGATCATGACCATCAGCGCGCCCTGCACGCTCTGCAGGGTCGCCGCCCAGATGCCGAGCATCACGAAGCCGAGGTGGCTGACCGAGGAGTAGGCCACCAGCTTCTTGATGTCGGGCTGCACCATCGCCACGAGCGCGCCGTAGATGATCCCGATCGACGGCGAGCACCACCGCCACGGTGGCGACCGCCGGACGAACGCCACGTCGGGGAAGAACGGAATGGCGAACCGGAGGAACCCGTAGGTCCCCATCTTGAGCAGCACGCCGGCCAGGATGCACCGAGCCGGCCGTCGGCGCCTCGACGTGGGCGTCGGGAAGCCAGGTGTGGAACGGGAAGATCGGCACCTTGATCGCGAACGCGAGCGCGAAGGCGGCGAAGAGCCAGGGCGCCTTGGCCCCCACCGCGCGGGCATCCAGCAGGATGTGATCGTAGGCGAAAGTAGGACGCCCGTCGGCGTCCGCCACGAACCACACCGTCACGAGGATGGCCACCAGCATCAGGAGCGAGCCGACCATCGTGTAGATGAAGAACTTGATCGCGGCGTAGAGCCGGTTGCTGCCGCCCCAGATCCCGATCAGGAAGTACATCGGGATCAGCATCAGCTCCCAGAACACGTAGAACAGGAAGAGGTCGAGGCTGACGAAGACGCCGAGGATCCCGCTCAGCAGCACGAGGAGGAGCGAGTAGAACCCCTTTTCCCGCTGCGTGATATAGTTCCAGCTGCCCAGGACGCAGAGCGGCATGGTCAGCGTCGTCAGGAGCACCATGAAGAGCGAGATGCCGTCGATGCCGACCCGGTAGAACACCCCCCAGCCGCGGCATCCACGGAATGGACGCCGCGAACTGCATCCCCCCGGTCGGGCACGAAGCTCCACCAGAGTCCGCGCCGAGATGACGAACTCGACCAGCGCGACGACCAGCGCGAGCGACCGCGCTTGGCTGGCGGGGGCGGCGGCGACGAGCAGCGCCCCGAGGATGGGGAGGACGAGCAGGACCGGGACGACCCAGGTCTGGTATCCGATGAGCATCAGCATGTCGGCCATAGCGGGTCAGCCCATCACGACGAAGAAGATGCCGAGCGCTCCGACGATGAACACCGTCAGATAGACGCCGACCTGGCCTGTCTGGAGCCGGGTCCCGATCCAGCCGAGGGTTCGGGCCAGTCCGGCCGAGCCCTCCACGCCGCCGCGGTCGATCATCCCCTGATCCAGGTCCTTCCAGAGGACGCGATCGGAGAAGACGACGAGCGGCCGGACGATGAGAGCGGCGTAGATCTCGTCCACGTAGTACTTGTGGTAGAGGAGCTTCCAGAACCCCGCTTCCGGCGGTGCCTGGCTGGCCGGCACGATCGGCTGGGACATCGTGACGCGCCATCCGACGACCAGCCCGCCAACCGCGATCGCGATCGCCAGCCCGATCAGGATGAACTCCGTCTGGCCGTGCGGCATTTCCAGCGGGAAGAAGTGGTGGGCGCCTTCGAGCACCGGATCGAGCCAGTGCTCGAGTTTGGCGCCGCCCCCGAAGAGCGCGGGGAGATTGAGCATGCCGCCCACGGCACTGAGGATACCCAGCACCACGAGCGGCACGGTCATGATGGCGGGCGCCTCGTGCAGGTGCTTCTGCTCCTCTGCGCCGGTCCGGTTCTCGCCGAAGAACGTCATGGCCATGAGCCGGGCCATGTAGAAGGCCGTCAGGGCCGCCGCGATCACGCCGAGAAGCCAGAAGACCCGGAACGCGGGTATTTCCGCCCCGCGCGCGAAGGCCGCGGCGAGGGTCTCGTCCTTGGAGAAGAACCCGGCGAACGGTGGGATGCCCGCGATCGCCAGCGTCGCGATGCCCATGAGCGCAAAGGTCCACGGCATGGCGCGCCGGAGCCCGCCCATGTTCCGCATGTCCTGCGCATCCTCGTGGGAGTGCGTCGCATGATAGGCGTGGTGCATCGCAGTGGATCACGCTGCCGGCGCCAAGGAAGAGGAGCGCCTTGAAGAAGGCGTGCGTGACCAGGTGGAAGATGCCGGCCGACATACGCCCCGGTGCCGACGGCCAGGAACATGTAGCCCAGCTGGGAGACCGTGGAGTAGGCCAGGACCTTCTTGATGTCGTACTGCCGGAGCCCGATGGTGGCCGCGAAGAGCGCCGTCAGCGCGCCGATGCCCGCCACCACGGTGCTCGACAGCGGGGCCATGGCGAAGAGGACGTTGGTCCGCGCCACCAGGTAGACGCCGGCCGTGACCATGGTGGCGGCGTGGATGAGCGCCGAGACAGGAGTCGGGCCGGCCATCGCGTCGGGCAACCAGATGTAGAGCGGAATCTGCGCGGACTTGCCGGTGCATCCGAGGAAGAGGAAGAGGGTGATCGCCGTGACCAGGCCGCCGCCGACCGCCAGGCTGCTGCGGCGCCAGTTCGCCGATCTCCAGGAAGTTCGAGGCGTGCCGAGCGTGACCCAGATCAGGAACATGGCGACCATGAAGCCGAAGTCGCCGATCCGGTTGACGAGGAACGCCTTCTTCCCCGCATCGGCATTGGCCTTGTCGCCGTACCAGAAGCCGATCAGCAGGTAGGAGCAGAGGCCGACGCCTTCCCACCCGATGAAGAGGACCGGAAGGCTGGCGCCCAGCACCAGCACCAGCATGAAGACCACGAAGAGGTTCAGGTAGGCGAAGTACCGGGCGTAGCCCGGGTCGCTCCGCATGTAGCCGACGCTGAAGAGGTGGATCAGACTGCCGACACCGGTCACGACCAGCAGCATGACGAGCGAGAGGCGATCGACGAGCAGGCTCAGGTCGACCGTGAGCGACCCGACCGGCAACCAGGTCCAGAGGGACACCACCTGTGCCGTCGCGATGTTGGCGGCGGCGTAGCTCCGGAAGATGAGCGCGACGACCGCAAAGGCCCCGATGAGCACGGCCGGCCCGACGACGCTCACGGCGGTCTTGGCGCCGGGACGCCAAATGGCCAGGGCGCCATTGATCAGGAACCCGGCGAGCGGCAGGGCGACGGCGAGCCAGATGAGGTCGGCGGAGACGTACATCGTCAGCCCTGCAAGAGGGTGTTGGTCTTCAGGTCCACCGAGGTGGTGTGCCGGAAGACCGCGAGGATGATCGCCAGCCCGACCGCCGCCTCGGCGGCCGCGACGGCCATCACGAAGAACACCATCAGCTGGCCGCCGACCCCGTGATACTGGGCCAGGGCGACAAACGTCAGGTTGACCGCGTTGAGCATCAGTTCGATGCACATGAAGAGCACGATGGCGTTTCGGCGGATCAGCACGCCGATGACGCCGATCGAGAACAGCAGGGCCGAGAAGGCGAGTGCCGGGCCGAGGAGCATCAGATCCTCCTCTTGGCCAGCACGACGGCCCCGATGATGGCGGCGAGCAGCAACAGCGAGGTGACCTCGAACGGCACGAGGTAGGTCGAGAAGAGCGGTGCGGCGATGGCGCCGACGACGCCCTGCCCTTCCGCGGCCCGGCGCGCGAGTTCAGCGGTCTCGAAGACCGCGGCAGGCGAGAGGTCGGTCGTGCCCGTCAGCTCGAAGGCGAGCCGGGCCGGGTCATAGCCCGCCAGGCGGAGCAGGAAGGTGGCGGTGCCCACGCCGAGCACGAGGGCCATCGCCCTGGCGCCGGGGCCGCGGATGTCGCTCACGCCCCCGCCGAGATTCAGCAGCATGATGACGAAGATGAAGAGCACCATGATGGCGCCGGTGTAGACCAGCACCTGGATCGCGGCGATGAACGGCGCGCCGAGGATGAGGTACATCCCGGCGAGCGAGAGCATGGTCAGCACCAGCCAGATGGCGGCGGCCAGTGCGTTCCGCTGCAAGATGCAGGAGATCGCGGCGAGGACAGCGATGGTCCCCAGCGCCATGAAGATCGTGTCGGCCACCTACTCCCCCCTCGGATCCGTCGGGTCCCAGAGGCTCGAGACCGGATGCGTCTGTGCCGAAAGCCGCTCGAGGTCGTACACGAACCGTCCGCGCTCGAATTCGGCGTTTTCGTAGTGCACGCCCACGTGGATCGCCTCTTCCGGGCAGACCTCCTGGCAGTACCCGCAGAAGACACAGCGGAACTCGTCGATCTCGTAGATCAGCGGATACCGGTTGCCCTCCTCGTCCTCACCCGGAACCAGCTTGATGCAATTGGCGGGGCAGATCTGGGGGCAGAGCCCGCAGGCGACGCACTTGGACCGCCCCTGCTCGTCGGTAAGCATCCGGTGCGTCCCGCGCCAGCGCGGACTGATGGTCCAGGTATCCGTGCTGCGCTCCTCCGGATACTGCATCGTGACCTTGCGGCGGAAGAGATGCCGGAAGGTGAGCGCCATGCCCTTGAGCGTGGCGCGCATGTAGCTGGCCTCCCGCCCGGGGCGCTGCATGACCTTGACGCCGATTGCCATGACCCAGCCCTCAGCCCGCCCGGGCCGGCCGTGTGGCCGACGCGGGAGGTTGTACCGAGACGCCGCGGATCAACCGCCCGCGGTCCAGCACCCGGAAGACGAGCACGAGCACTGGGATATTGAAGAGAAAGAGGAGGCCGGAGCGCATCGCCGGACTGGCGGCACCCAGCGGACCGTCGACCACCCACACGGCGATGGCGATGTACAGGATATAGGCCAGCCCGAGTGGGATGAAGATCTTCCACCCCAGCGCCATCAGCTGGTCGTAGCGGAAGCGCGGCAACGTCCACCGAATCCACATGAACAGGAACAGGAAGAAAAGCATCTTCACAAAGAAGACGCCGGCGGTGGCGACGACCTGCAGCATGCCGCCCGCTTCGTCCCAGTGCGTGAAGGGTATGTCCCAGCCGCCCAGGAAGAGGGTGACGAACATCATGGAGATGGTCACCATGCCGGCGAATTCCGCGATCATGAACGCCGAGAACTTCATGGAGCTGTACTCGGTGTGATACCCGGCGACGAGCTCCGACTCCGACTCCGGCATGTCGAACGGGACGCGGTTCGTCTCCGCGAACCCCGACACCAGGAAGATGAAGGCGGACAGGGCCAGCGGCAGGGCGAGCCAGCCGAACGGTCCCTGCTGCTGCATCGTCACGATCTCGACGAACGAGACATTCCCGACCAGAAGCAGTACCGGAATCAGGCTGAGGCCCATCGCCACTTCATAGGAGACCATCTGGGCCGTGGCCCGCAGGCCGCCGAGCAGACTGTACTTGTTGTTGGAGGCCCAGCCACCCAGCGCAATGCCGTAGACCCCGACCGAGCTGATGGCGAGGACGTAGAGGAATCCGATCGGGAGGACGGTGACGGTGGCGGCCGTGGCGCCGTGGTGCACGAACCGACCGAGAACCGGCAGCGTGACGTCGAACTCGAGCGGAATCGGCGCTGCCCACGGGATGGTGAGCGGGATGATGAGCGCCGCCATCAGCGAGATGGCCGGCGCGATGATAAAGAAGACCTTGTTCGCCCCGTCGGGGATGACCTCCTCCTTGAGGAGGTTCTTGATGCCGTCGGCAATTGGCTGGAGCAGGCCCTTGGGGCCGGCGCGATTCGGTCCGATGCGATCCTGCATCCACGAGGCGATCCACCGTTCCAGCAGCGTCGAGTAGGCCACGAGCAACATCAGGAAGGTGAACACCGCCACCGTCTTCACCGCCGCCACCAGCACGAAGCCCTTCAGTTCGGGGGTCACCGTACCGCCCCCGCCACATCGGCGGCCGCCACACGTCCGGTCAGTCCGAGGTCGGCGTATGACATGCCTGCCAGTACCGGCCAGCTGGCGCCCAGCGCCGCGAACGCCTCGGCAGCGGTGGCGGGCGCCTCGTCCGCACGGTCACCGGCGCCAGCCGCAATCCACCAGGCGGGCCGCGCCATGCCGGGGCCCGCCTTGGCCTGTTGATATCGCTGGACCCGCCCGTCCCGGTTCATCCACGTGCCATGTTCCTCGGCCATGGTGGTGACGGGGAGCACCAGCCCGGCCTGCGCCCACGCCTCTGCGTCCACCGTGGCGAACACCACGACGTTGCCGGCATCGGACAGGGCGTTCGCTTCCGCCTCGGTGAGCGTCGCATCGAGCACGACGACCAGTGACGCCTTGCCCGCTGCGGCGACCGCGGCTGCCCAGGTCGCCTCGTATCCAAGGGCGCGTGCCCCCTGGAGGTTCGGCGCCCGCTCGGCGCGCAACGCCAGCCCCGGGACACCGGCCAGGGGCTCCTCCTCTCCCGTCGGCACCTGCACGGCCCCCGTGACCTGGTACCGCCCGAGCAGGCGGCTGACCCAGCCGAGGGACTCGAGGCTGGCGCGCGGCGAGGCGAGGACCACGGCAGACCCGGCGCCCCCTCGGGTGACCTGCCCCAGGCGGTCGAGCGCGGTCTCCCAGTCGACAGGGTGCTGCTCGTCGCCCTCGAGGATCAACGGGGCCTCGACGCGGTCGCCCCGGTTCATCCACCGATAGTGCATCCGTCCCTCGTCACACATGAAGTGACGGTTGACGTCGAGGTTGGCACGGGGGCGGAGCCGGACCACGGTGTTGTCGCGGGTGTCGATCGTGATGTTGCAACCCTGCGTACACCCCGGGCAGACACTCGCGGTGCGGTCGAGGTCCCAGGCGCGCGCCTTGTGGAGGAAGTCCTTCGAGATGAGCGACCCGACCGGACAGAGGTCGACCACATTGCCCGCCCAGGCATGGTCGAGCTCACGGTCAGGGAAGATGCCGATCGTGGCCCGGTCGCCCCGTTCGGAAACGTTGAGCACGCCATCCTCGGCGACATCTTCCATGAACCGGACGCACCGGGTGCAGAGAATGCACCGGTTGGGCACGTACAACACGTCTGGGCCGAAATCCTCGACGGGGTTGTACCGCTTCGGGTAGTCGTCGTGCCGCCCGGCGGCTCGGCCTTCCTGGAAGGTGTAGTCCTGCAATTCACATTCGCCCGCCTGATCACAGATCGGGCAGTCAAGCGGGTGGTTGGCCAGCAGGAACTCCAGCACGCCTTCGCGCGCCTGCCTGGCCGGCGCGCTATTCACATGGACGACCTGGCCGTCCGTCACCGTGGTGACGCACGCCGGCATCAGCTTCGGCGCCTTCTCCACCTCGACCAGGCACATCCGGCACACCGCCGGCGACGGGAGCGAGGGGTGATAGCAATAGTGCGGGATGAGGACGCCGGCCTGCTTTGCCGCCTCGATGATCGACGTCCCCTTGGCCACGCTCACCTGGGCCCCGTCGATCGTGACGGTCACACGTTCGGTCATTGGATCAGGCCATTGCGAGCGCCGGCTGGCGCGCGCCGCTGAGGTAGGCGTCGAATTCGGGCCGGAACTTCTGGATGCCACTGACAATCGGCGCGGCGCAGGAATCGCTCAGCACGCAGATGGTCTTCCCGGTCATGTTCTCGGAGAGATCGAGCAGCAACTGGATGTCCGCCTCCTTACCCTTCCCCGCCAGGATCCGCTCGAGAATCTTGGTCGTCCAGGCGGTGCCCTCCCGGCACTGGGTGCACTGGGCACAGGATTCATGCGCGTAGAAGCGGGCCAGGCGCCAGATCTGGTACACCATGTCGGCGGTGTCGTCCATGACGATCATGCCGGCAGAGCCGAGCATCGACCCGCGCTCCACCACGCCTTCGTAGTCGAGGAGGCAACCGTCCACGTCGGCCGCCGTCATGATCGGCACCGAGGACCCGCCCGGGATGACCGCCTTCAGCGTGCGCCCCGGCAGCATGCCACCGCACATGTCAAAGATCAGGTCGTTCATTGGCGTACCCATGGTGACCTCGTAATTGCCGGGCCGCTGCACGTGACCGCAGACCGAGATCAGCTTGGTGCCGGTGCTCTTGGGATTGCCGAGGGAAAGGCCCTTGTACCACTCGCCGCCGCGATTGATGATGTGGGGCACCGAGGCGAGCGTCTCGACGTTGTTGATGGTCGTAGGCATCGAGAAGAGGCCGGCCTGGGCCGGGAAGGGCGGCTTGATGCGCGGGTTGCCACGCCGCCCCTCGATCGAGTTCATCATCGCGGTCTCTTCGCCGCAGATATAGGCCCCCGCCCCGCGATGCACGACGATGTCGATGCGCTTCCCCGAGCCGAAGGCGTCCCCGCCGAGGGCGCCCTTGTCGTAGGCCTCCGCCACCGCGGCCTTGACCACGCGCAGCGGTTCGGTGAATTCGCCCCGGATGTAGATGTAGCAGCGTTCGGCCCCGATGGCGTAGGCCGCGATGGCGCACCCTTCGATGAGCTGATGCGGCGTCCACCGCATGATCTCGCGGTCCTTGAACGTGCCAGGCTCAGATTCGTCCGCGTTGCAGACGAGGTAGTGCGGCTTGCCGTCGCCCTTCGGCATGAACGACCACTTGAGGCCGGTGGGGAACCCGGCGCCGCCGCGGCCGCGCAGCCCCGATGCCTTGACCTCCTCGATGAGCGCCTCGGGCGTCATGCCGAGCGCCTTGCGCAGCGCCGTGTACCCGCCACGCTGCACCCAGCCATCGAAGGACCGTGCCGCGACCTCGCCGAAGTGCTTCGAGAGGACCGGCGTTTCTTTCGGGTGGGACGGATGCGGGAAGCCCATTACTTGTACCCCTGCAAGATGCCGGCAACCCGCTCCGGCGTCACGCTCTCGATGAAGTCATCGTTGATCATGATCGGGGTGGCGAAGCCGCACGCCCCGAGGCACTCGACCTCGGACACGGTGAACCGGCCGTCCGGGCTCGTCGCGCCGAGTTCACCGCAGCCCGTCTCGCGCAGCAGCGCCGCCATGACCGCCTCCGCGCCGCAGAGGTTGCAGGGCGATGTGGTACAGATCTGAATGAAGTGGCGGCCGACGGGATGGGTGTGGTACATCGTGTAGAAGGTCACCACGCCCTTGACGTAGGCTGGCGTCAGCCCGAGCACCTCCGCCACCTCGGCCATGGCGGGCTCCGAAATCCACCCACGCGCCTCCTGCACCATCCAGAGCGCCGGCAGCAGGCACGCCTGCCTGGTCGGGTACTGCGGGAAGAGCGCCTCAAGCCGCGAGCGGATCTCTCCCGTGAACACCGGCGCATGCGGCGCCTCGGTGTGGCTGTGCGTGGAGCCGCTCATCGGTCGATTTCTCCCATGACGATATCGACGCTCGCGTTGGTGGCGATCACGTCGGAGAGGAGCGCGCCCTCGCACATCTGGGGCAGCGCGGAAAGATTGATGAACGAGGGCGGCCTGATGCGCCACCGCACCGGCTTGGCGGTCCCGTCGGACACGAAGTAGTAGCCGAGCTCACCCTTCGGGTTCTCGATGCCCATGTAGGCCTCGCCCGCGGGGGGATGGATCCCCTCCATCACCTGCTTGAAGTGATGGATCATCGATTCCATGTCGCTCATGGCGCGGGACTTGGGCGGCAGAATGACCCGTGCGTCGGCCACGTTCATCGGGGCGCCGCTCAGGCCGGCCAGGCGGTCGAGCGCCTGCTCGAGGATGCGGGTGGACTGGAACATCTCCTCCAGGCGCACCAGGTACCGATCGTAGTTGTCGCCATGCTCCCCGACCGGCACGTCGAAGTCGTAGGTCTCGTAGCCGAGGTAGGGGCGGTCCTTCCGGACGTCGTAGTCGACGCCGGTGGAGCGGAGGAGCGGCCCGGAGAGCGATCCGTTGATGGCGTCTTCCGCGCCGATGACCCCGACGCCCTGATTCCGGCCGCACCAGATGGCGTTCTTCGTGAACATCGTGTCCACTTCCTGCAGGACCTTGGGGAAGCCCTGGCAGAACTGCCGGAGGCCATCTTCCCAGCCGTCCGGCACGTCCGCCATCATCCCACCGACGCGGGTCAACGACGTGGTCAGCCGGGCCCCGGTCCAGGACTCCTGCAGGTCGTAGATCAGCTCCCGCTGCTGGAACAACCAGAGGAAGGGCGTGAAGGCGCCGAGGTCGATGCCCGTGGTCCCAAGCCAGACGATGTGCGAGATGATCCGGCTCATCTCGCAGGCGATGACCCGAAGTACCTGGCAGCGCTCGGTGATCTCGATGTCCATCAGCTTCTCGACCGCCAGCGCCAGACAGACGTTGTTGGACATCGGCGCCAGGTAGTCGGTGCGGTCCGTCAGCGGAATGATCTGGTTGTAGTGCCGGTACTCGGCCAGCTTCTCGAAGCCGGAGTGCAGGTAGCCGATGTGCGGAATGCACCGGACCACGGTTTCGCCATCGAGCTCGATGACGAGACGGAGCACACCGTGGGTGGCGGGGTGCTGGGGTCCGATGTTGATGAGGGCGTGTTCGGAGGAGAAATCGTCGGCCTGGTCTCCCTGCACCGCGAGCGGGACGCGAATATCCCGGCCCGACGCGTCGACCCCCGGTGTGGTCAGCTCGAATTCGACGGTCCGGGTGCTCACACGACCTCCCCACGCTCGCCACGGCCGAGCCGTTCGCGCATTTCCACGCTCAACTCATGGTACGAACTCGCGATGGACAACTCCTCCAGGGAGTAGTGCGCCTCGGGATTGGCGGCGAGCGCCTGCCGCGTCTGCTCGGAGCGGCTGAAGTGACCCCGCAGCGGGAAGTCCTTTCGCAGGGGAAAGCCCTCGGCGTACGTCTCCCACATCAGGATGCGGCGCAAGTCGGGGTGCTTCCGGAAGGTGATGCCGAACATGTCGAACACCTCGCGCTCCAGCCAATTGGCCCCCGCCCAGAGGTCACAGACGCTCTCGACCTCGAGCGGCTGTGCCTTGTCCAGCTCGATCTTGATCCGGAGGTCGGCCCGGCGCGTGAGCGAGCGGAGCTGGTAGACGACCTCCAGCGGGAGCTCGCCGTCGCGGTACTCGACGGCCGTGACATCGGTGAGGAAATTGAACTCCTGGCCCGGCTCGTCGCGCAACCAGGCAAGGATCTCGTGGGCCTTCTCGGCGGCAACCCAGACGATCGTGTCCCCGCACAGCACCCGATCCCGCAGGATGGCGGCGCCAAACTGGGCCTGCAGCGCGGCGACGGAGGGCGAAACGGTGCCGGTCGTCATGAGGAGCGGGTCTGGTGCACGGAGTTGCCGAACGGTTCCGAGACTTCGTCAATGACGGCCGGGGCCCGGAACAGCCCGTCGGGCCCCATCGACCGCTCGATGCGCAGCGACTGGTCCGTGAGGCTCTCGCCCTGAATCTTCTTCTGGAGGAGGAAGATCGCGTACAGGAGGCCCTCGGGCCGCGGCGGGCACCCGGGGACGTACACGTCTACCGGAATGATCGTGTCGATGCCCTGCACCATCGCGTAGTTGTCGAAGATGCCGCCGGACGAGGCGCAGGCCCCCATCGATATGGACCATTTCGGCTGGGGCATCTGGTCCCAGACCCGCCGAATGACCGGCGCGAGCTTGAAGGGCAGACGGCCAGCACAGATGAGGACGTCGGCCTGGCGGGGGGTGTACCCCTGCCGTTCCATGCCGAAGCGGGAGATGTCGTACCGGCTGGCGGCGGTGGCCATGAACTCGATGGCACAGCAGGCCGTCCCGAAGGGCATCGGCCAGAGCGACCGGGTTCGGGACCAGTTCACCAGGTCGGACAGGCGCGCCGTCACCCAGTTGGGAGACTCCCCGCTCACCTCGGCGACCTGAGGGCCTCCGTCGTGCACGGTCAATCCCATTGCAGCGCTCCCCGCTTCCATACGTAGAGGTACCCGATGGCGAGGATGAAGACAAACACAAGCATCTCCACCAACAGGAAGAGCCGGTCGGCCACCATCTGCTGGAAGGCCACCGCCCACGGAACCATGAAGACAGTTTCAATATCGAAGAGAATGAACAGCATGGCGACGAGGTAGAACTTGACCGAGAACCGCTCCCGGGCGTCGCCGAGGACCGGCATCCCGGATTCGTAGGGCAGCTGTTTGACCGCGGTCTTCTGACGGGTGCCGAGCAGGAAGCCCAGCCCGTGAGAGAGCCCAAGCATGGCGACCGCCGTGATGACGACGAGAGCCAGCATGAACAGGATCGGAATGTAGGGCGTGAGGTTCAGAGCGCACCATCCGGACAAGGGCTGGGCCGAAGAGCGACACAAAGTTAACAGAGGCCACACCGAGGTCAACCCAAGTCGTGGCGCGAGGCGCACCTAGGCGTTGCGGGGAGGCCCCGGCGCCGGGTACCTTTCCCCGCGATTTCTCCCACTCCGAGGCAAGGCTCGTCATGTCCATCAAGTCCGATCGCTGGATCCGCCGCATGGCCCAGGAACACGCGATGATCGAACCGTTCGAGGACCGCCAGGTCCGCCAGGTCGATGCCCAGGGCCGGCAGGTCATCAGCTACGGGGTCTCCTCCTACGGCTATGACATGCGGGTGGCGCCCGAGTTCAAGATCTTCACGAATGCGCTCTCCGCCATCGTCGATCCGAAGGCGTTCGACGCGCGCAGTTTCGTGGAGTTTGAGGGGGAAAGCTGCATCGTGCCGCCCAACAGCTTTGCGCTGGCGCGCTCCGTCGAGTACTTCCGCATTCCGCGCAACGTCCTGACGATTTGTGTCGGCAAGTCCACCTATGCGCGATGCGGCATCATCACGAACGTGACCCCGTTCGAGCCGGAGTGGGAGGGGTTCGTCACGCTCGAGATCAGCAACACGACCCCGCTCCCCGCCCGCGTGTACGCCAACGAAGGCATCTGCCAGGTGCTCTTCTTCGAGGCCGATGCCGACGACGAGTGCGAAGTCAGCTACAAGGACAAGGCCGGCAAGTACCAGGGGCAGGTCGGCGTGACCCTGCCCCGCCTCTAGCGCGGGGACGGCTCCAGCACGGCTGCCGCCCCCTCCACGAGAGCAGCCGCGCGGTTGGTCCGGCTGGTCAGATCCCCCACCTCGGCGGCCGCCAGCGCCGCATCCCCATCCACGATGGCCCCTTCCAGCCCCGGCAGTCCGACCGAGCCATAGCCGTCGTCCCTGCCGGGGGCGAACAGGACGTGGCGGTAGAACGGCCGGTCCGGGATGCCTTCCGGCCGGACGAAGGCCTGCTCCGCCAGCCGGAGGGAATCGTTGGCCGCGGCCATCGACGCCGCCGGCAGAGAGGAGACGCCGTTCTGCCCCAAGTCACGGGTCGCCAGCACCGCGCCGGCGCGGGTGAGCCGGGCCACCGCGCTGTCCAAACCGGACCACCCAGACACCGCCATGCCCGCCTCAGCGGCCTGGGCCTGTCGCGTCGCCACCAGCGCCCCCAGCGCGCGTCCGAACTCGGCGTAGTCGTACGGCAGCAGGTCGGCGTTGGCGAGGCGGGTCAGCGCCATCGCCGCCATCCGGGCTCCCGCGGCATGGCTGAGGTACCCCGGATCACCGTAGCGGTCCATCCAGTTGAACGAGTCGTAGGCGGAGTGATAGGCGCCGTAGCGTCCGCCGAACCCGAAGTCGAACGCCGGAATCCCGAGCACGTTGTAGAACCCGGCGAAATCGCTCCCGCCGCCCAGGTTGCCGAGGCGCACCGAGGCCGAGTCGGCAAGCTGGCCGTCCCGCCGCCAGGCCTCGTACACGGAAACGGTCTCCCCCGGCTGCTGCACATCCCTGGAGAGGTCGCGCACAAACGCCCAGAGCGAGGCGGTCCCGCCGGCGCCAAACCGACGGCCGTTCGCGCTGACATCGAGGTTGAGATATGCGACCGTCTGGTTTCGCAGCGCCTCGGCCATCAGTTCGACATACTCGATCGAGCCGACCAGGCCCCATTCCTCCCCATCCCACGTTCCAAGGACAATCGTCCGCTTCGGACGGTATCCGGCGGCCGCGGCCGCCCCGATCGCGCGTCCCGCCTCAAGAATCGTGGAGACGCCGCTCACATTGTCCGCGGCACCAGGGCCCCAGGCGTCGCGGTGCCCGCCCGCAATGATCCATCGATCCGGCCAGGTGGTCCCCGGCATCACCGCGATGGTGTTCGTGATGGTCTTGTAGGCTGCCTCTCCCCGCTGAGCCCACACCGCGACACGGGCCTCGACCTCGCCACCACCCACGCGATAGCGGAAGGGCAATCCCCCCTGCCAGGGCTGGGGGACTTCCGGTCCGTCGAGCTTCTGGAGCACCGTCTGCGCGTTGCGATACCCGATCGGCACCACGGGGATCCGCGGCCCCGGGATCGAGTCCTGGGGGAGGCGCCGGGCGTCGTCCGTGGAGGGCCAGCCGGGGGTGGAGAGGTCACCGCGCTGGTCGCCGCCGCCGAGGCTCCCTCGCTGTGGCGAGTCGGGATGGCGCATCGGGCCGGCGGGATACGTTGGACCGACGAAGTACCCGTCGTCCTGCGGATCGGAGTACAGGATCAGCGCCGCCGCCCCGTGGGCTTCGGCTTCTCGTGCCTTGATGCCGCGGTACGAGCGTCCATACCGCGCAATGACGACCCTCCCACCGACGGAAACGCCCATCGAATCGAGCTGGGCATAGTCGGTGGGAAGGCCGTAGTTTGCGTAGACGACCGAGCCGGTGACGTCTCCGATGCCGCTGTACCCGTTCATGGCGGGCCACATTTCGCCATGCGTCGCGGGATCCTCGCGCAGGGCGGGCTCGAGCAGGTTGAATCGCTTCGGGCTCGGCTTGACCAACGCCACCACGGCGGAGTCCTGGAACGGGATGTAGACGCGGAACGAGACGCTCGACGTGTCCCACCCCGCGGCCGCGAGTTGCCGGCTCACATACTGGGCGGTGCGGCGCTGCGCGGGCGTGCCGGCGATGTGAGGGACGGCCGACAGCGCCCGGGAGTCGTCCCGGACACTCGCCGGGGTGACGAGCGAATCAAGGATCCGCTCTAGCCTCCGCTGGCGGGCCGCGTCGGACACCGTGAAGCCCGCAATGGACTGGGCCGCGGACGCCGAAGGCAGAGCGACCAGCAGGAACAGGGCGAGCTGGAAACGGATCATGCCGTCATCCCGTAGGTGAGTGAGGCGGAAATATCGACGCGCCCCCGACCGCCGACAACCTCAACCCCATGGAGTGCCCCGTGCGCGCAGGCCCGCTTGTCCTCCTCTGTCTCCTCGCGGCCCCGCTGACGGCCCAGGAAGCAGCCCCACCGCCGAAGCCCGTTCCTCCCCCGATTTCCGACCAATCCCCCTTCCGGCGCCTCGAGCTGCCCACGCCGACCACGATCCGGACGGGGAGCGGCATGCCGGGCCGGGACTATTGGCAGCAGCGCGCCGACTACGTCATTCGGGCCACGCTCGATACCGTCGAACGCCGCCTGAACGGCGAGGAGACCATCACCTACACCAACAACTCGGCGGACACCCTTCGCTACGTCTGGATCCAACTGGACCAGAATGTCTTCAGCCAGTCCAGCCGCGGGGCGGCCATCATGCCTCCCAACACGCGATTCGGACCGCGTGGCGCCGATGGGGGGATGACGCTGACCCGCGTTGCCGTCGGCGGCCCAACCGGGGCGGGCGGCAAGTCGGCCTGGCCGGCCACCGAGGCACCGCACCTGATCAACGGCACCATGATGCGCGTCGACCTGCCCCGCCCGCTCCCTCCGAAGCGTCGCATCACCCTCGAATTCGCCTGGTCCTTCCCGTTCGAGACCGAAATCACGAACCGGATGGGCATCGAACTGGTGGATGGGAGTTACGTCTTCGAAGTGGCGCAGTGGTATCCGCGGATGGCCGTGTACGACGACGTGCGGGGGTGGAACACCGAGCAGTATCTTGGACAGGGCGAGTTTTATCTGGAGTACGGAACGTTTGACGTCAGCCTGACGCTCCCCGCAAACATGATCGTCGGCGCGACGGGGGTGCTGCAGAACCCCACCCAGGTCCTCACCAGCGCGCAGCGACGCCGCCTGGCGGCCGCGCGCACCAGCGAGACGACCGTCATCATCCGCGGCAAGGACGAAATCGACGACCCGGCGTCCCGCCCCCAATCGGCATCGGGCGTGCTGACCTGGCGCTTCCAGGCCGACAGTGTGCGGGACTTCGCCTGGGCCGCCGCCCGCCACTTCATCTGGGACGCCGTCAGCGTCAATGGCGGCGCGACGATCGCCATGAGCCTCTACCCCCCCTCCGCCGATTCGATCTGGAACCAGTCGAGCCAATACGCCAAGTATGCCATCGAGGCGTACTCGAAGCAGTGGTTCCCCTATCCCTATCCGGTGGCGATCAACGTCAATGGCCCCGAGGGAGGGATGGAGTATCCGATGATCGTGTTCTGCGGCAACCGGACCAACGCGCTGGCGCTCTACAGCGTGACCGATCACGAGTTCGGACACACCTGGTTCCCGATGGTGGTCGGCAGCAACGAACGGTTGTATCCGTGGATGGACGAGGGGTTCAACACCTTCATCAATTACTACAACTGGAAACTGCGGTATCCCGATGCGCCGAACCGTCGCGGCAATGGCAAGACGTATATCGGCTATGCGCTTTCCGGGCGCGAGGTCCCCATCATCACCCCCGCGGACCGCACGCCAGGCCAGGTGCTCGGGCAGACGGCCTACAACAAGCCGGGTTTCGGCCTGATTCTCCTGCGCGAACAGATCCTCGGCCCGGAGCGGTTCGACCCCGCCTTCAAGGAGTACATCCGGCGATGGGCCTACAAGCACCCCACGCCCGCTGACTTCTACCGGACCATGGAAGATGGGGTCGGCGAAGACCTCAGCTGGTTTTGGAGGTCATGGTTCAACACGACCGAGACCCTCGATCAGGCGGTGGACTCCATCAAGATCGTTGACCGGCAGGGTGTGCCGCAGTCGCTGGTGTACCTGACCAACGTCGGCCCGATGGTCATGCCGGTCGACCTGACGCTCTACATCGACGGCGCGCCGCCGGAGCAACGCCGGCTGCCGGTCGAGATCTGGTATCGCGGGGATACGTTCGTCTTCTCGGTACCCGGACAGAAGGTCGTCGGCGTGTCGGTCGACCCGGGCGAGGTGTTTCCGGACGTCAACCGGGCCAATAACCAGACGGGCGACGTCCCTGGCCCCACGCCGTAGTCACACCTCCGGTACCGCAACGCAAGCGGGGAGGCGCCACCACCAGCGCCTCCCCGTTTGACGTTCCCGAGGGGCCTCAGGGGACCAGGGACGTGATGTCAAACACCAGCAGCGCTGGGCTGGAGGGATTCCTCGCCGCAAAGACGTAGGTCTGCCCAGCAATCGTCTCCACCGTGGCGGTGTGGAGCCCCTGGGACACGAGGTACTTCGCCAGAAACACCGGCTGGCTGGGCGAGGCGGCCAGCGAGTAGACATGCAGGCCGGCGTTCGGACCATTCTCGGCGCTGAAGACGAGCAGCTTCCCGTCGGCGCTGACCTGCACATCGCTGACCGTCGTGATGCCACTGGTAATGACGGAGTCGACGAGGAGTGGCGCGCCGGCGCCCACCTGCCAGATCTTGACCGCGTTGCCCGGTTGGACTCCACGATTTCCCCACCCGCCGGTGTACCCATACCCATTCTGGACCCAGAGGTCGGAGGTGAACCGTTCGGGGACGTTGTTGCCGCCGCCCACGACGGAGAAGCTCCCTCCGCTATAACGCAACCGCCAGAACCCGCTCAGCATGTCGGAGGCATAGATGTCGCCGCCCTGGTACTGCATGACCCCCCATACGTAGGTGTTCCCTGCGCCGCCGGGCTGGATACGCGCCAGCTCCCGGCTCGCCAGGTTGGACGGGAGGGTTCCCGACACATCGAGGGCCACGACCCCGCCGTTGTAGAACGCCGCGTAGAGAATCTCCGCACTCTCGTCGACCCAGAAGTTGTGGGCCCCCGCGCCAGCGAGCGTGTAACTCCCCACCTCGACCGGTGCCGCCAGGTTCGAGACATCGACGACGTGGATGGATCCCGAGCTCGAGGACCCGACGCCCCCGGGGCCCTCTTCGCCTACAAAGAGGTATCGTTTGCTACCACCGGGTGCGTGATACCACCAGGCGTTGTGCGCGTTACCGCCCGCGGTCTTGATGGAGCCGACCAGCCTGGGCAGGGCGATGGTTCCGCCGGCCATTCCATTCCCGATATCGTAGATGTAGACCCCTTCGTCCCACACGCAGAGGAAGGCGAGGCCATCCCGTACGAAGGTGTCGTGGAGCCCGTAGTTCGCCGGGACGCCGACGGTGCTGACGAGTTGAATGGAGGCGGTGGCCGTGGAGGTGAAGGTGACCGAGACGCCAGGCAGGCTGGCCACCGTCGCCACAACCGTCTGCTTGGCGCCGGCTGCTCCCAGGGTATGCACGACGGTCGCCTTGCCAGACGGATCCGTGACGCTGGAGCTCGCGGACAGCGCGCCGCCACCGGAGGTGACCGCCCAGGCGACCGTGACGCCCGCCACCGGGTTGGCGTACTGATCTTGTACCGTGACGGCATACGCGAGCGGCAGCGCGGACCCGGCCGACCCAGTCTGGCCATTGCCATTGCTCGCCGTCAGGTCGGCCTCGGGCCCCGCCACGGCGGTGGTTGTGAAGTCCGCCGGGGTGCCAACGCCGTCCGCTGTTGCCCGAGCCCCCTGCGAGCCGGCGACCTCTCCCAGCGTCAGCGTTGCCGAGGCCAGACCGTCGGCGTCCGTGGCGCTGGACGAGGGGATGCTCCCCCCACCGCTGACGACGGACCAGGTGACCGACACCCCCGCCTCCGGCGCCCCGGCAGGGTCGGTGACGAGGACCGTCAGCTGGACGGCGGTGGTCACTGCCGCGGTCTGGTTGTTCCCGGCAGACACGGCGATGATCCGCGTCGGCGGCGGGCCCGCGGTTTCCGCATCGCCACAACTCGACGCCAGGATCAGGGTGCCGGCCGCGAGAGCGAAGGTCGGTCGCTTCAAGAGTTGCATCGTGTCATCTCAGTGCTGGTGTGAAGCCGAGGCGCGCCCCGGTGCGTCTTCAGACACGCCATAACGGCCCATCCGGTGCGTAAATGCGGTCCGCCCAATCCCGACCGTGAGCCCGAGGCTTACACCCCAGAACGCCGTCCCGTCGTACCAGAGTGCCGGGTCGAAGACCCCCTGCCCGACCTGGGACACGGTCACGTAGGACACTTCAACAAATGGCCGGAGGCGCGCCACCCCACCGCCGGCCAGCAGGTCTCGCCCCACACCGATGGTGTTCAGCGTCCACTGGGTCGTCCCCAGGATCGCATCCTCGAGGTGGGGCCGGACGCTGCGAGTCGGCTGGCCAAACACCCGTTCTTCCTCGGGGCGCTGGGTACTCTCAAACTGGTAGTACAGCCGCGTGGACCCGAGATCCCAGGATGCCTCGGCGAGGAACGAGTCGAAGGTGAACAGGCCGTCACCCTCGTTGGTTTCTGCCCACTCCGCCAGTGCGTAGAAGGGATGGCCCCCGAGCGGCCGGGTCCACTGCGCGGAGGCATGCCACTTGGTCTGGTCGGTGCCCGACCCGGCACGATGCTCCGGCGATTGCACTGAAGCATAGGACGCCTCGAGCTGCAGGCCCTGCACAGGAAAGGCAGTCAGCCGAGTCGACCAGGAGTCGCCGAACCGGCTGAAGTTGGGAGACTCCTGCGAATACTCCGGCTCGTCGCCGTTGAACAGTGAGACCTCCACCATCACGGGGCCGGCGAGGACGCCGCCGGTCAGCACCGCGCGCTCGAGAATCTGGCTCCAGTGGTGGTTCACGGGGTACCGAAGCGTCAGACGGTCCGACGGGTCGTCGCTCCCGAACGCCGCGAACCCCTTGCCGGCACTCAGCGAGAACTCCGTCTTCCCGGCACGTTCGACTCCGGACACCATCAGTTCGTGGATGACCGTGTGGGGATGGCGTCGATCGACGAAGCCCTCACCCCAGGCACCGAGGGTCAGCTCGCCGTCCGGGATGGTCCAGGCCTCGAGATTGACTGTGGAAGTGACCCGCAGCGCGCGATGGTACGCGGAGGCGTGCGCCATCAGCATCGGCTGGACCAGCCGGATCTGGGTGGCGTCGCCGCCGAGGGGCTCCCCGCTGGAATAGGTGCCGACGACCACACCTCGGCCCGCGATCGTGGCGGAGGTCGAGCCGCCCTGCGCGCGCAGGGTGGCGGGCAGGGCGGCCAGGGCGAACGCGAGAGCGGCCGCAGCGCGGATCAGGGTCCCGCCGCCGCGGCTGATTCGGGGCGCCCCTGCAGCGACGCGACCCGGAAGTCGCGGTTCATGCGGGCGATCGTCTCGAGGCTGATCTCCTTGGGGCACGCCGCCTTGCACTCCCCGTAGTTGGTGCAGCCGCCGAAGCCCTCGATGTCCATCTGCGCCACCATGTCGAGGGCGCGCCGCTCCCGCTCCGGCTGCGCCCTGCGGCAGCAGGCCCGAGGTGGGACGACCTTCGCCGCCGTGAAGAGCATCGCCGACGCGTTCGGGCAGGCCGCCACACAGGCGCCGCAGCCGATGCACTGCGCGGCGTCCATCGGCGCGCTCGGCGTCCTCCTTCGGCACGAGGATGGCGTTGCGCGTCGGGCGCGCTGCCGGTCGCGACGCTGACGTAGCCGCCGGCCTGGATGATCCGGTCGAACGCGCGACGATCGACGACCAGGTCGCGGAGGACGGGAAAGGCCCGCGCCCGCCACGGCTCGATCGTGATCGTGTCGCCGTCCGGAAGCTGCGCATGTGCAGCTGGCAGGTGGCGGTGCCCGGCCATCGGGCCGTGGGCCACGCCGTTGATCACCACGCCGCACGATGCCGCAGATGCCCTCGCGGCAGTCGTGGTCGAACGCGATCGGCTCCTCGCCCTTGCCGATCAGCCCCTCGTTCACGACGTCGAGCATCTCGAGGAACGACATGTCCGGGCTGACGCCTCGGGCCTCGTAGCGTCACCGAGGCGCCCCGGGGCGCCGGCGCCCGTCTGGCGCCAGATCGTGCAGTCGCGTCAGGCTTCATCACTTGTAGCTCCGCGTGCGCGAGCTGGACGTTCTCGAAGTCGAGCGGCTCCTTGTGCAGCGATCGGGTGCGCGATCGTCGCCCGGTGTACTCCCAGGCGGCGACGTGCGCGAACCGGTCGTCGTCGCGCATGGCCTCGCCGTCGGCGGTCTGGTACTCCGTCGCGGAAGTGCCCGCCGCAGGATTCCTCGCGCTCCAGCGCGTCGCGGCACATCAGCTCCGCGAACTCCAGGAAGTCCGCCACCCGGCCCGCCTTCTCGAGCGACTGGTTGAGCTCCTCGCCGGTGCCGAGGACCTTGACGTCGCGCCAGAACTCCTCGCGCAGCTCGGGGATCCGGGCCGAGCGCCGTGCGCAGGCCCTCGGCGTTGCGCGCCATGCCGCAGTGCTCCCACAGGAGCTTGCCGAGCTCCCGGTGGAAGGAGTCGACCGTGCGGGTGCCGCTGCACGGCCGAGCAGCCGGCGCGATGCGGTCGGCACCTGCCGTCGACCGCGCGGGACCGCCGGGATGCGTCGCCGTCCACCGGCCGGCAGCTTGTGCGGTCGCGAGGTAGTCGCCGATGGTGTACGGCAGCACGAAGTAGCCGTCGGCCAGGCCCTGCATCAGGGCGCTGGCGCCGAGGCGGTTGGCGCCGTGGTCGGAGAAGTTGGCCTCGCCGATGACGAAGAGGCCCGGCGATCGTGCTCATCAGGTTGTAGTCCACCCAGAGGCCGCCCATGGTGTAGTGCACGGCGGGGTAGATCCGCATCGGCACCTCGTACGGGTTCTCGTCGGTGATCCGCTCGTACATCTCGAAGAGGTTGCCGTAGCGCTCGCGGATGGTGTCCTCGCCGAGGCGGCGCGATGGCGTCGGCGAAGTCGAGGTAGACGCCGCGCCCGCCGGGCCCGACGCCGCGGCCCTCGTCGCAGACTTCCTTGGCCGCGCGCGAGGCGATGTCGCGCGGGCGCCAGGTTGCCGAAGCTCGGGTACTTCCGCTCGAGGTAGTAGTCGCGCTCGTCCTCGGGGATCTCGCCGCGGGGCGCGCTTGTCGCCCTGCCTCTTCGGCACCCAGACCCGGCCGTCGTTGCGGAGCGACTCGCTCATCAGGGTGAGCTTGGACTGGTAGTCGCCCGCCACGGGAATGCAGGTCGGGTGGATCTGGGTGAAGCAGGGGTTGGCGAACGCCGCCCCGCGCTTGTACGCCCGGTAGGCGGCGGTGACGTTGCAGCCCTTGGCGTTGGTCGAGAGGTAGAAGACGTTGCCGTAGCCGCCGGTGCCGAGGACGACGGCGTCGCCGAACCAGGTCTCGATCTTGCCGCGTCACCAGGTCGCGGGTCACGATGCCGCGCGGCCTGCCCGTCGATGACGATCAGGTCGAGCATCTCGGTGCGCGGATGCATGGTGACCGTGCCGGCCGCGATCTGCCGCTCGAGGGCGCTGTAGGCGCCGAGCAGGAGCTGCTGGCCGGTCTGGCCGCGCGCGTAGAACGTGCGCGAGACCTGCGCGCCGCCGAAGGAGCGGTTGGCCAGCAGGCCGCCGTACTCCCGCGCGAACGGCACGCCCTGCGCCACGCACTGGTCGATGATGTTGACGCTCACCTGGGCGAGCCGGTAGACGTTGGCCTCGCGCGAGCGGAAGTCGCCGCCCTTGATGGTGTCGTAGAAGAGGCGCCAGACGCTGTCGCCGTCGTTCGGGTAGTTCTTGGCGGCGTTGATGCCGCCCTGCGCGGCGATGCTGTGCGCGCGCCGCGGCGAGTCCTGGAAGCAGAAGCAGTGCACGTTGTAGCCCAGCTCGCCGAGCGACGCCGCGGCGGAGCCGCCCGCGAGGCCGGAGCCGACGACGATGACGGTGTACTTCCGCTTGTTGGCCGGGTTCACCAGCTTGAGGTCGAACTTGTGCCGGTCCCACTTCTCGGCCAGCGGGCCGGCCGGAACGTTGGCCTTGAGGTTCGATGCTCACCGCAACATCCCCCCGAGAATGGCCGACGGGATCGCGATGAACCCGAGCGACACGATGAGCGCCAGCGACGGTCGCGAGGACGCCGCCGGGCGGTGTTGAAGCGGGGATGATTCCATCCCATCGTCTGGAAGAAGCTCCAGATGCCGTGACTGCAGGTGCGCCAGCAGCGCCACCATCGCCACGATGTAGACGAGCGCCACCCACGGCACCTGAAACGCGCTGACGACGTTGCCGTACACGTCGGTGTGGCTGAAGGCGTAGCCGGGGTGAATGGTGCCGGTGGTGAAGTGCAGCAGGTGGAAGACGATGAAGGCGAGGAGGAGGATGCCGCCGACCCGCATCAGCCGGGCCGCCAGCGTGGACGCCTGCGGCACCTGCTTCGCGTAGCGCGACCGGGCGGCTCGCGCGGTTCAGCCGGATGAGCGTCAGGGCGGCCCAGACGTGGAGCCCGACCGCCGTCGAGCAGCGCCAGCCGGACCGTCCAGAGGACGGCGGCGCTGCTCTTGAGGAACGCCCCGTAGGCGTTCAGCGCCTCGGGACCCTTGAAGACCAGCAGGTTGCCCGCCATGTGTCCGGACACGAACCCGACCAGCAGGAGGCCGGTCACGGCCATGATGACCTTCGCGGCCGAACCGTGGACCGCGTCGAACTCCGATCGGTGTGCTGCATCCGACGTGTCGACCATGCGTCTCGCGCACGGCCGCCGCCGACGCGTGGAGCTCCTTCCGCTCCGCGTCGGTCAGCGAGACCTCGACGATCGCCTCGAGGCCGCGGCGGCCCAGCTTGCAGGGCACGCCGCAGAACACGTCCGTCGAGGCCGTACTCGCCGGTGAGCCATGCCGAGCAGGGAAGGATCCGCTTCTTGTCGAGCGCGATCGCCTCGACCATCTGCACCGCCGCCGCGCTCGGCGCGTAGTACGCGGAGCCGGTCTTGAGGAGCGCCACGATCTCCGCCCCGCCCTTCCGGGTGCGCTCCACGATGGCGTCGAGCTTGTCCTGCGCGATCAGCTGGGTGACCGGGATGCCGGAGACGGTGGTGTAGGAGATCAGCGGCACCATCGTGTCGCCGTGGCCGCCGAGCACCATCGCCTGGATGTCCTCGACGGAGACGTCGATGCGCCTCGGCGAGGAACGAACGGTACCGCGCGGTGTCCAGCACGCCGGCCATGCCGATGACCCGCTCGCGCGGGAAGCCCGACTCCTTCATGGCCACGTGGCACATCACGTCGAGCGGGTTCGAGACCACGATGATGATGCTCTGCGGCGCGACGCGCTTGATTTCGCGCGCCACCGAGCCGACGATGCCGGCGTTCGTCTTGACCAGGTCGTCCCGGCTCATGCCCGGCTTCCGGGCGATGCCGGCGGTCACGACGAAGACCTCCGCCCCCGCCGCCTCGTCGTAGCCGTTCGCGCCGACGACCCGGGTGTCGAATCCCTCGATCGGTGCCGACTCCCACTGGTCGAGTCCCTTGCCCTGCGGGATGCCTTCGACGACGTCGATCATGACGACGGTGCGGGCGAGGTGCTTCTCGGCGAGGCGCTGGGCGGCGGTGGCGCCGACGTTGCCAGCGCCGACGACGGCGATCTTCTGCAGCATTGGTTGTTGAGTCCCAGGTCAGGGTCTGGATGGATGGGAAGCGCCCCGAAAGCTAAAGGCCCGGTGGCCTCGCTCAAAGGGCGCTTTGTCAACGCCGACGGCGACTCCGCTTCTTCTTCGGCGGGGCGTCGTCGGTCTCGAGCTCCGGCTTCATATCGGGAACCGGCGCGCCGATTCTACGCAAACCTTCATAAAGCACGACGCTGACGGCGTTGGCGAGGTTCAGGCTCCGGACCTCCCCCGGCATCGGGATCCGGAAACAGCGATCAGGATGCTTCTCGAGGATCCGCGCCGGCATGCCATCGGTTTCGTTGCCGAACACCAGCACGCTGTTCCAGGCGAACGGCGCCTCCGAGAGATCCCGCGTGGCATTGGCCGAGAAATACAGGGACCGGTCGCGGGCCATCGCGTCGCGGAAGGCGAACCAGTCCGGATGGACCCAGAGATCCACCTTGTCCCAGTAGTCCAGGCCGGCGCGCTTGACCTCCTCGTCGTCGACCGAGAAGCCGAGCGGCTCGATGAGGTGGAGGGGGGCATCGGTCGCGGCGCAGAGCCGGGCGATGTTGCCGGTGTTCGGCGGGATCCGGGGTTCGATCAGCGCGACGTGCAGGGCCATGGATGGGAGACTCCCTCGTCGATCCGTCACAAAACGGGATGAACGCCGTCGACCGGCGTCACCCGCCTCGGGTGTGCATCTCGCGCCGCGGATCGGCACGCAGCGTTTCGATCTGGTAGAGCACGCCGCGGCGAGGCACCGCCAGGCGCTCCTCCGCACCGCGATCCGCCCGGGCCCGCCACGCTGCACGGATCAGCGCCGCCAGTTCCTCGTCCGAGGCGCCCGCTCGCAGGGGGTCGCGGAGGTTGATTCCCTCCGTCGCGTACAGGCAGAGGAACCAGGTCCCGTCGGCGGTGATCCGGCTCCGGTCGCAGTCTCGGCAGAACGGCGCCGTGGTCGAGGCGATGACCCCGAACACCGTGCCGTCGGGCAGTCGGAAGCGCTCGGCCGGCGCGGCCGCACGCGCCGGGAGCGGCTCCAGCGGCTCCGTGCGCCAGCCGCGATCGATCGGCGAGGATCTCGGCCTGCGACACCACCTGGTCCCGCGACCAGCGGGTGGCGCCGCCGACATCCATGTACTCGATGAACCGCAGCTCGATGCCCTGCCGGCGCGCGAACGCGAGCAGGGGGAGCACCTCGTCGTCGTTGTAGCCGCGGATCACGACGGCGTTGACCTTGACCGACTCGAAGCCGGCGGCCACCGCCGCGTCGATCCCGGCGAGCACGTCGGCGTGCCGATCGGTCCGGGCGAACTCGGCCATCCGCTCGGGCCGGAGCGTGTCGAGGCTCACCGTCACCCGGTCGAGCCCGGCCGCCCGCAGCGCCGCGGCCCGCTCGCGCGAGCAGGATGCCGTTGGTGGTGAGCGCCAGGTCGCTGCACCCCGACGACGCCGCCAGCCCCCGAACGAGCTCGTGCAGGTCGTGCCGCAGCAGCGGCTCCCCCCCGGTCAGCCGCACCTTCCCCGCGCCCAGGCTCGCGAAGATGCCGGTGAGCCGGTCGAGCTCCTCGAAGGTGAGGATCGACGCCCGGGGCAGCCAGACGTACTCGTCCTCCGGCATGCAGTACCGGCAGCGCATGTTGCAGCGGTCGGTGACGGAGAGCCGGAGGCTCCCCATCGGCCGACCGAGTCGATCGAGGGCCGCCCCCGCTCCACGGGAGCTCATGAGGGCTTTCTTTCCGCGCCGCCGGTGCCGACCCAGCCGACTTCGCCATCGGCAAAGTGCTCCCGCTTCCAGATCGGCACGCGACGCTTCAATTCCTCGATGACATGCCGACAGGCGGCGAACGTCTCCTCCCGATGCCCTCCACCAACCGCCACGACGACCGCCACCTCACCGACCTCCAGCGTGCCCAGCCGGTGCTGCAGCGCGACCTTCACCGGCCACCGGCTCTCGGCTTCCGCCACCACGCGCCCGCATTCCGCCTCGGCCATCTCGTGGTAGGCGGAGTAGTCGAGGCGCACGACCGATCGGCCCTGATGCTGTCGAACGGACAATGCCGAGGAACGAGGCGACGCCCCCACGCTCCGGGGCCTGCACTTCGGCCATCAGGCGGGTGACGTCGAGCGGTTCATTCGACAGGTACGCCATGCTACCCACCGGCCAGCGGCGGGAGGATCGCAACTTCGTCGCCATCGCGAAGTACGTGACTCAGCAGCACATGCGAGAGATTGACCGCGCAGAGCGGGCGCTCGGGAAGTCGCGGCGGCGTTCGGGACTTGGCGCGCGGAATTCGGCGAGCAGATCACCGACCGTGGCGCCAGGGGGGAGAGAGATTTCCACACTCGCCCGACCGACGGCTTCGGCGTAGGCAGCGAAGAGCCGGATGGCGACCGTGACGCGACCTGAGGCGGTGCTCGAGGTCACGCGTCGACCGGCGGGGAATTGGTCAAGAGGTTCATGAGCAAGAGGTTAGGCACTGGTGGTGAGAATGTCCTTCAAGCTGAGCCAGAGACGATGTGGAAAAAGACAGGGCCGCGCAGCAGCGCGGCCCTTCGATCACGCTGGAGGGCGATGCTCAATTCCCGTCGTCCGAGCCTCCGGAAGAAGCCACGTCGCCTTCCTCGGCCACGAGGGAGCGCAACTCCTTGCTGGGCTTGAAGACAGGCACCGGACGCGCTGCCACTTCCACCGGCTCGCCGGTACGTGGGTTGCGCGCCATCCGTGTCTTCCGACGACGGATCTTGAAAGTGCCAAACCCGCGCACCTCAATGTTATGCTGGTCCCTGAGCGCCCCTTTGACGGCGTCAAGAAACGCGTCTACTACCCGCGCGCAGTCTTTCTTGGAGATCATCGGCCCGGCGGTGCGGGCGATCGAAGCGGTTACCTGCTCGACGAGGTCGGCCTTGGTCATGCATCCCCCAGGAGGGTCTCATGAGGCGGGCGTTGAGTAGACGCCGGACAGGCCGATAATATGGGCTTACCTGTTGTCTGTCAATGGGTTGGGGGTCAGGAAACCGGCTGAGCCCCCATGGACCGCGACAAACTGGGCAAAATGCGGGTAGGCATCGTGGGGCCCTGGGGCCGCCTCGGGATGGTACTGAACGCCGAACACCGGGAGCTTCCGGTGGCGAAGTCCTTCGACGGTGCCATCATTGAGGTTAAGGTGCGTGACCTCGAGATCGGGGGCGCCCGGTACCCCATCCGCCCCGCCAGCGACGGCAAATCCGTGGTTCTGGGTGGTGATCAGAACCCGGCCATCGGCGAGGTCCTTTACAGGATGATTCCCGCCCCGGTGCCCGTACGGCATCTTGACTGTGCCCCCACCGAAGGCCAGCCCCAAGAGCTGATGCCCCAAGCAGATACCAAACATCGGGAGGCCGCTCTCCGCGAGCGCACGGAGCACGGGAAGGGCATAGGTCACTGCGGCTGGGTCGCCTGGGCCGTTCGAAAGGAACACCCCGTCGGGCGACAACTCCCGCACCTCGGTGGCGGTCGTGGACGCCGGGACGACGGTCACCCGGCATCCCGACGCCTCGAGCATCTCGACGATGTTCCGCTTCATCCCGAAGTCGAAGGCGACGACATGCGGGCCGGTGGTGCCCTGCTCATAGCGCTCAGCGACGGTCGCTCTGGAGGCCAGGTCCAGCCCCTCCATGCTGGGCGAGCTGAGGAGGCTCTCGCGAATGGCGTCCGTTGGCGCGTCGCCCTCGGCAATCACGCCGCGCATGGCCCCCTTCGACCGGATGTGGCGGGTCAATCGGCGGGTGTCCACCCCGGCCAGAATGGGAATCTGGTGCCGGCCCAGCCAGCCATCGAGCGATTCGTTCGCACGCCAGTTCGAGTGCCGACGCGCCAGTTCCCGGACGACAACACCCGATACCTGGGGCCGGGCCGATTCCATGTCCTCGGGGTTGACCCCGTAGTTGCCGATCATCGGGGCCGTCATGACCACCACCTGGCCGAGATAGCTCGGGTCGGTGAAGGTCTCCTGGTACCCCGTCAAGTTGGTGGTGAAGACGACTTCGCCGAAGGCAGGGGAAATCGGCACCTGGACGGTTCCCGCGAACCAGGTGCCATCCTCGAGCAACACAAAAGCGGGGCGGCCGGTCATCCGGCCACCCCGCCTGGTGCAGTGTCCCACGTCATTATGGCTGCGGCTGCGGCTGCGGCGCCGCTGGCGTTCCCGTTGCCGGGGCCGGCTCCTCCGTGCCACCGAGCGGAAGCGGCGCGGCGGAGGCGGGTGCCTGCTGCGTCTGCTGCTGGAGCAGCCGCTCCACATCCGAGGTGGCCGCCGACCGACCCGCCGACATGACCGACAGGATCAGCGAGAGCACCAGAAAGAGGCCCCCGAGCCACCAGGTGGACCGGGTAAGGATGGTGACCGCCTGCCGACCGCCGACAAAGCTCTCGGTCCCACCACCACCACCCATGGCCGCCAAGCCGCCGCCCTGCCCCGCCTGGAGCAGCACAACGACCGAGAGCAACAGCGCGTCAATAATCAGGAGCGTCAGGATAAGACCGAACATGCCTATTTCCGTTGTGAGACAGTCTGAAAGAATAACCGGTCGGCATCAAGGGGGTCAACCGCCGATCCCAACCAGCTCGGCCCAGCCGGCGGGGTCCAGGCTGGCCCCACCGACGAGGACCCCATCGATTTCCGGCTGGGCGAGGAGCCCGGCGGCGTTGCCGAGATTGACGCTCCCGCCATACAGAATCGAGACCCGGCTGGTGGCGCCCAGCCTGGACAGCTCCGCACGAAGCTCCGCATGGACCGACGCCGCATCTTCGGCGGTCGCATTCCTTCCGGTCCCGATGGCCCAGACGGGCTCGTAGGCGATGACCAGCCGGCGCATTTCCTCGGGGGACACGCTGGCCAGCCCGGCGCGCAATTGCCGGAGGACGACCTCGGCGGTCTTTCCTGCCTCGCGCTCCTCGAGCTTCTCACCGACGCAGAGAAACGGGGTGAACCCGGCGTCGAGGAGGGCGCGAACCTTCTTGCCCGTCTCCTCGTCGGTTTCCCCGAAGACGTGCCGGCGCTCGGAGTGGCCGACCAGCGCCCCGGAGGCGCCTGCTCCCCGGGCGAGGGGAATCGAGGTCGCACCCGTGAAGGCCCCCTTCGGCTCCCAGTGGATGTCCTGCGCACCGGTGCACACATCGGATCGTCCGCCGAAGGCGCCGGCCGCCGCACTGATCGACACCGCCGACGGAAAGAACCAGAGCGACCGCCCCTCGACCGGCGCCGTCGCCCCAAGGAAGTGCGCGGCGAACCGGCGGGCCTCCTCTGGGGTGACCTGCATCTTCCAGTTGGCGGCGAAGAGCAGCGGGCGCATCCGCTACTGCTTCCTGACCGGCGTCAGGTGCAGGTCCTGGAAGTCGAAGCTGAAGTCGACGTCGGGGGACGCGGGCTTCATCGATGCCGAGGCCACCTTGCCCGATTCGTCAAGCGTAAAGGTGATGAATGCGTCGGCGCGGAGTTCACGGTCGCGCCACTTCACCAGCCAGGTGTCATACTGCCAATGCTCCAGGTCCCCAAGCAGGGCCGGCGACTTGTCGAATTGCATCATGAGATTGCCGTCGGCGAGCGACACGGAAATGGTGCCGTACCACGGATCCTCATATGTCGATGCGTAGCTCGCCAAGGGCAGCGAGGGGCGTGAGGCGCTGTCGCGTGCCGCGGCCGAAGCGCGGTTTTCGGCCGCTGTCAGCGAATCGAACCGGGCCACCCGCGCCGCGTACCCGCCGAGCCAGTCGAACGTCGGCGCGCCGAGGTAATGGTCGAGGACCTTCAGTCCCACCGACATGAAGGCCGCCCCCGACTCCTGGTTCGTCAGGACCACCACGCCGACCTTCTGGTTCGGCAGCATCATCAGGAGAGAGACGTACCCTGGCAGCCCGCCGGTGTGGGTCACCAGCTTCTCCCCGCGGTAGTCGCGGACGTTGAAGCCGAGTGCATAGCCGGCAAAGTTGGCGGTGTACGGGGCCAGCTCCTTCGGGGCGGGCCCGAACGGCACAGGCGTGACCAGCGTCCACTGCTGGCGCGTCGTGCTCGCCTTCCAGAGGCGCTCGTCACCCACCCGGCCGGAGTCCATCTGCGCAATCATCCAGCGGGCCATGTCATTGGCACCGGCGTTGATCCCGCCGGCGGGATCGGTGTTCGGGTCCGAGAACGGCTTGACCACCCGCACCGAGCCCTCCACGCGGGCGTGCGTGGTGGCGACGTTGCCCCCCGCTTCCCCGGCGGCGGCGTGCGTGCTGCTGGCCTCCTTCATGCCGACCGGCCGCATGATCCGGTTGGTGATGAAATCTGACCAGCTCTGGCCCGACACCTTCTCGATCAGCTGACCGGCGACGAGATAGAGCACGTTGTCGTAGGCATACGCGCTGCGGAAGCTGGTGGCGGGCTCGATGTAGCGTAGCCGCGCCATGATCTCCTGGGGGGTGTAGGTCGTCGGCGGCCACCAGAGGAGGTCGCCGGCACCGAGACCGAGCCCACTCCGGTGCACGAGGATATCGCGCACCGTGATTTGCCGGGTGACCCACGAGTCCCACATCATGAACTCGGGGAGGTAATTCACGACCGGGGCGTCCCACTCGAGCTTGCCCTCCTCCACCAGCATACCGAGCGCGAGGGCAGTAAAGGCCTTGGTGTTCGACGCGATCCCGAACCGGGTGTTGGCGTCCACCTTCTCCTTCGAGCCGAGCCGCTTCACGCCGTACCCCTTGGCGACCACCACCTGCCCGTCCTTCACGATGGCGATGCCCATGCCCGGCACCTCGAACCGCTTCATCACCGAATCGACGTAGGCGTCGAAGTGTGGCGGGGGTGCGGCGGCCTTCGTCTGGGCGGCGAGGACGACGGGAGCGAGCATGGCCAGGGCGAGCAGGCGGACTGTACGCATGGAATCCTCAGTTGTTGTCGAGTGCGGCAACACCGGGAAGGACCTTACCCTCGAGAAACTCCAGGGAGGCGCCACCGCCGGTAGAAACGTGCGTCATCTTGTCTGCCAGGGATGCCGCGGCCACCGCGGCGGCGGAATCCCCACCGCCGACGACGGTGATGGTGCCAGCATCCGTCGCCCGCGCCATCGCCTCGGCGACCGCCATCGTCCCGTGGTCGAACGGGGGGGTCTCAAATACACCCATCGGGCCATTCCAGACCACGGTACCCGCAGCGGTAATCGTGTCGGCGAAGAGGCGCTCGCTGGCCGGGTCGATGTCGAACATCGCCCAGCCGGCCGGAATCGCGTCCCGCGCCACGGTCTGCGTCTTGGCGTTCGGCTCGAGACTGGCCGCGACCACCGCGCCGACGGGCAGAACGAGCTTACCCCCAGCTCGCTGGAGCAAGGCGGCCGCCATGTCGACGCGGTCGTCCTCGACGAGAGAATTGCCGACCTCGAGTCCCATCGCCTTGAAGAAGGTGCAGGCCATGGCGCCGCCGATCAGAATGGCATCCACGGTCGGCAGCAGCGCCTCGATCAAGTCGATTTTTCCGGAGATCTTGGCGCCACCCATGACGGCCACGAAGGGGCGTTTGGGGTCGGTCAGCGCCTGGCCGAGGTACTCGAGCTCCTTTTCCATCAGGAACCCCGACACCGCCGGCTTCAGCACCTGCGCCACCCCGGCCGTGCTGGCATGGGCGCGATGCGCCGACCCGAAGGCGTCGTTCACGTAGAAATCGCCGAGGGCGGCGAAGCGTTCGGCCAATGCCCGATCGTTCTGCTCTTCGCCGGGATAGAAGCGGGTGTTCTCGGCCACGGCGATGCCGCCGCGGGGCATGTGGCGCGTGGTGGCGACCGCATCGGCCGACGTCGGGTCCGGGAGGAATGCCACCGGGGAGCCGAGGAGGCCCTCGAGGGCACGGACCACCGGCTCCATGGTGTACGTGGGATTCGGCTCGCCCTTGGGGCGGCCCAAATGCGAGAGGAGCACGACGCGCGCGCCCCGGTCCCGCAGGTACTTGATGGTGGGGAGCGCCGCCCGGATCCGCATGTCATCCGTCACGCGGCCGTCAGCGATCGGGCAGTTGAAATCCACCCGGACCAGCGCCCGACGGCCCTCGAGCGCCGCCGGGTCGAGCGAGGCGAGCGTCCGCTTCACAGCCGCGCGCCGATGTACGAGATCAGGTCGACGCAGCGCGCCGAGTAGCCCATTTCGTTGTCGTACCAGCTCGTGACGCTGACCAGTGTGCCGTCGACGACGTTGGTGGACAGCAGGTCGATCGTGCTCGAGGCGACGTTGCCGATGTAGTCCACCGAGACCAGCGGCTCGTCGCTCACGGCCAGCACCCCCTTCATCGGACCGGCGGCGTACTCGCGGAACGCCGCGTTCACCTCGTCCACACTCGTCTTCTTCTTGACCTCGACCGTCAGCGCCACCACCGAGACATCAGGCGTCGGCACCCGCAACGCCACGCCGTCGATCTTCCCCTTCACCTCGGGAATGACGAGGGCGGTCGCCTTGGCGGCGCCGGTGCTGGTCGGGATGATGGAGACCGAAGCCGCGCGTGCGCGCCGGAGGTCTTTGTGCGGCAGGTCGAGGATCTGCTGGTCGTTGGTGAAGGAGTGAATCGTCGTCATGAATCCGTGCACGAAGCCGAACCGCTCCAGGATGACCTTGACCACCGGCACGAGGCAGTTGGTGGTGCAGCTCGCATTCGAGATGACGTGGTGCTTGGCGGGGTCGTATGTGTCGTGGTTGACGCCATACACGATGGTGACGTCCTCCTTCTTGGCCGGCGCGGAAATCACCACCTTGCGCGCCCCTGCCGACAGATGCATGGCGGCGTGCTCCCGATCGGTAAACCGGCCGGTGGACTCGAGCACCACGTCAACCCCGAGCTCCTTCCATGGCAGCTTGGACGGGTCTTTTTCCGAGAGGACCTTCATGGTGTCGCCGTTGACGACCAGCGCACCCTCCTTGGCCTCGACGGTCCCGTCGAACCGGCCATGCACGGAGTCGTACTTGAGCAGGTGCGCAAGGGTCTTGGTGTCGGTCAGATCGTTGACGGCCACGAAATCGAGATCGGTCGACCCCATCTTCTTGGCTGCCCGCACGACGTTCCGCCCGATCCGGCCGAATCCATTGATGCCGACTTTGACCGCCATGGTATCTCCTGTAAGAGAATCGGTTCGCCGGAAAATAACCTCAATCGGTCAGAGTGCACCCTCAACCGAGCATCGTCGCCGGTGGGCGGGCCCGTGCAAAGGTCACCGCCTCGATCGAGACCGCCCCCGCGGCGGCCAGGGCCAGAGCCGCCTCAGCCAGCGTGGCGCCTGTGGTGAGGACATCGTCCACCAGGACGACCCTCCCCGCTGCCGGCCCGCTGGCCTCGAACGCGCCATTCACGTTCGCTCGACGAGCTTCCGGCGTGAGCCTGGTCTGCGTGCCCGTCTCCCGGCGGCGGCGGAGCAGGTCCGGTCGGACGTCGTGGTTTCCAATCCGCGCGAGCGCCCGCGCGAGTCGCTCGGCCTGGTTGTAGCCCCGGGACTGCATCCGGCGACGCCCCAGTGGCACCGGGACCAGGACACTCGGAGCCGCGAGGAGGGGGACCGGTTGCATGCCTGCCGCCACCGCGTCCGCCACCCGCCACCACCCGCCGTACTTCAGCCGATGCATGGCCTTCCGGGCTCCATCATCGAGCCACACCGCCGCCCAGACCGTTGCCAACTCCCGCGGCCAGTCCGCGCAGAACGCGCAGGCGCCCTCCGGAGGCAGCGTCCCCCCGCATCGGGCGCAGTGCGGCGGCGCGATGCGACGCCACCGAGATCGGCAAACGCAGCAAACCAGCACATCGCCGTCGCTCCGAGGCACCGGTTCGTCGCAGGTCAGGCATTGCGGAGGAAGCAGCGCCGACTCGAGCACCGAGAGCGCGGCACGGAGGTCAATCGAGGGCAGCATGCAGGGCCGCCCGCATCACGTCGACCGGTGGAGTCTGTTTCGGAAACCAGCGACTGATGGCGGCGGCGCCCTGGGCAAGCACCACCTCCCGCCCATCGGCGGCCCGCCTCCCCGCCTCACGCTGGAGCCGCACCCAGCTGGTTTCCCCTCGACGGTAGACCAGGTCGAGGGCAGCCACCGCCCGCGGTGTCGCCTCGGGCCTGGAGGGGACGGGGTCACTCGTCTCCATGCCGAGGGGGGTCGCGTTGACCACCAGGGTCGCCTCCTCCGCGCCAGCCACCTCAATCCCCCGGGTGCCGGCCCAGACGAGGAACGCCGCCGCCCGCTCGGGACTGCGCGAGGAGACGGCGAGTCGCGCCCCCGCGAGCCGGGCGGCCTCCGCGACGGCGCGGGCGGAACCACCGGTACCGATGACGAGCCACGCCGCCGCGTCGACCTCGAGTCGGTGGAGTGCGGCCTGCACCCCCTCCACGTCCGTACTCTCTCCCGCGAGTGCGCTCCCGTCCCACCAGAAGGTGTTGCAGACGCCGAGCGCCGTCGCCCGCTCGCTTGGCCGGGTCAGCGCGGCGGCGGCAAGCGCCTTGTGTGGCACCGTCACGTTTCCGCCGCCGCCGGCTTCCGCGAGCGCCGCCATCATCACGGGGAGGTGAGCGGGTGAACAGCGCATCGGGACGTACACCGCGTCGAGGCCGAGAACCCGGAAGGCGGCATTCTGCATCGCAGGCGAGAGGGAGTGCGCCACCGGGTCGCCGAGCAGCGCGAATACGCGCGTCCTACCCCCCTGCATTCGGCCGCTCCTCCGCCAACCGCACCGCCACGGTCGTCGTCAGCGTGCTCAGTTCGTCGCGGGTCTGGCGATAGACCTCCAGGTCGGCACCAAAGGGATCGGCAACCTCCGCCGTCGACCCGGAGCGGCCGGCATACTCGCCGAGCAGTTGCACCCGCTCGTCGCCGCCGAGCTCAAGCACTCTCGCGCGGTGGTGCCGTGCCATGGTCAGGATCAGGTCGGACGCCGCCACCAGTTCGGCCGTCACAAGTCGGGCACGGTGGCTCGAGAGGTCGAGGCCGTTCTCCAATCCGACCAGGTACGCGCCCTCGGACGCCGGCGCCCCTTCCCACGCCCCGGTGCCGGCCGAGAGCACCTCGATGTCGGTGACACCCCGTGCCGCCAGCGCCTGGCGCAGCAGCGCCTCTGCCAGCGGGCTGCGGCAGGTGTTGCCGGTGCACACGAGCACCACGCGACGCGGGGGGGAACTGGCTCGCGGCATCAGGGAGCGAGGCTCCCGACCGCGCGACGGAGTTCATGGCGGGGGATGGCCCCTTCACGAACGAGGCGGGGCAGCGGTTCGGTGCAATCGACGATTGTGGAAGGCGGCACGTTGCCAAGGACGCCGCCGTCGAGAATCAACAACTCGCCGGCCTGCACGGCCTCCGCGAAGAGCGGTGCGATTCCTTCGGCCCCCGCGGCGGGCGGGCTCCCCGGACGATTGGCGGAGGTGGAGGTGAGCGGAATCTGGCAGGCCTCGATCAACCGGCGAATGCCGCGATGGGACGTATATCGAACACCAATGCCCCCCTCGGCGCCGCGGAGGCGATCGGGGAGCCGCCCCTCACCGCCCTTCAGGATCAGCGTCAACGGCCCGGGCCAGAATGCGGCGGCAAGGGCGCTGGCCGCGCGGGAATAGACCAACCCCCACTCCTCGGGCATCTTCTCGCTCGACACCAGGAGGAGGAACGGCTTCTTGGGCGGACGCCCCTTCAATCGGGCCAGCGCATCCAGCGCAGGTTCGCTCGGGGCGGAACCGAGCCCATAGACCGTTTCAGTCGGATAGGCCAGGAGCTTCCCGGCGGTGAGGTGGTCACGGACGGCGGGAATCGCGCGGTCGACGTCATCCGGGGTGAGGAACGGGAGTATCATGGATCACTCCGAAGCAACGACTCTGCGAGCAGGAAGTCGGCCGGCGTCGTGAGCTTGAGGTTGGAGGCCAGGTCGGGCACGAGTTCAACCCGGCCGCCAATTCGCTCGACCAGTTCAGCATCGTCGGTGCCCTGCACCCCATCGGCGGCCGCGGAGGCGGTGGCGCGTTCCAGGAGTTCCCGTGGAAATCCCTGGGGCGTCTGGGCGCGCCACAGGCGGTGGCGCGGGACTGTGCGCTCGACAGTCGGCGTGCCGCCCCCCTCTTCCGCCATCTTCAGTGTGTCCCCCAGCGGTACGGCGGCCACGGCACCGCTGCCGCCGGACGCCGCCGCGATGACGGCATCGATCGTCTCGCGTGACACCAGCGGGCGCGCGCCGTCGTGGACCAGCACCACGCTGCAGGTCTCGGGAAGCGCCGCCAGCGCCGCGCGCACCGAGTCTCCCCGTTCGGCCCCACCGGCCACCAGACGCAGGCGCTCGCCAGTGAGCGGCTTCAACCAGTCGGGCGGATCAGCGACCGCCTCGGCAGGGAGCGCAACAACCATGTGGGTGACGGAGGGATGGGATGCGAAGGGCCGGATGGCGCGGAGCAGCACCGGGATGCCGGCTAGCTCCCGAAACTGCTTGGGCGTCCCGCCGAGACGAGTCCCCCGGCCGGCGGCCACGACAATCACGCCGACGTCAGGCGGCAAGGCTCTTGACCAGTTGATCGACATGGTCCACGCCGACCACCGTAATGCCCGCAACAGACGGTGGATTGCGCCCGGGCGAGAAGACGCGACGGAACCCCAGCCGCGCCGCTTCGGTCATCCGCCGCTCCATGCCACTGATGGGCCGCACCTCGCCCCCGAGGCCGATCTCGCCGAGGTAGAGCACGTCGGCCGGCACCGCCTTGCCATGGAGGCTCGAGAGCAAAGCGGCGGCCACGGCCAGGTCGGCCCCCGGTTCGGCGAGGCGCACGCCGGCGGTCGCCTGCACGAACACATCGAGCGAGGCGAACGAAGTGTTGCCGCGCCGTTCCAGCACGGCCAGCAGGACTGCGAGTCGCTTCGGATCGAGGCCCGTGGCAACGCGCTGCGGTGTGCCGTAGCCCGACGGCGCGGCGAGCGCCTGCACCTCGACGAGGACGGGCCTGGTGCCTTCCATCAACGCGGTCACGGCGCTGCCGCTGGTGCCGGTGGCGCGCGCGGCCAGGAACATGGCAGAGGGGTTCGGCACCGCCACGAGCCCACGTTCGGTCATCGAGAAGACACCGAGTTCGTCCACCGAGCCGAACCGGTTCTTGGTGGCCCGGAGCAGTCGATAGTCGAGGGAGCCTTCGCCCTCGAAGTACAGCACCGTGTCGACGATGTGCTCGAGCGTCTTGGGTCCGGCGATCCCGCCCCCCTTCGTCACGTGGCCGACGACGACCACCGCGGTGCCGGTTTCCTTGGCGTAGCGCATCAGGAGCGCAGCCGATTCCCGCACCTGCCCGACGTTGCCGGGGGCACTCTCGAGGGAATCGGTATACACGGTCTGGATGGAGTCGAGCACGAGAAATTCGGCCGGCAGGGCGGCGGCGGCCTCGAGCACCGCCTCCAGCCGGGTTTCGCCGAGGACGTGCACCGGACCCGCGTCTTCCTCGAGGCGGGCTGCCCGCAGGCGGAGCTGGTCGGGGGACTCCTCCCCGCTGGCGTAGAGCACCCGCCGGCTCCCGGACTCCAATCGCGCGGCGACCTGGAGCAGGAGCGTCGACTTGCCGATACCCGGCTCGCCGCCGATGAGCGTCATCGAACCGGGGACGATGCCCCCACCGAGGACGAAATCGAGTTCGGGGAGGCCGGTGGACCAGCGGATGAGGCGGGATTCGGCGATGTCGCGAAGGCGAACAGCGGGGGCGGCGGGCACATGGGACGTCCGCGGCGCGGCACGGCGGCTGGCTCGGGTTGCGGCCGCCCGCACGAGCGGCTCCTCCGCCACGGTGTTCCACGTCTCGCATCCCTCGCACCGGCCGACCCACTTGGGATGGTCGTGTCCGCACTCCGTACACCGATAGACCGACTGCGAGCGGGCCATGCTACTCCGGGTCGTCGCGGCTTGAGAAGCTGTCGAAGCGGGTGTACTCGCGGCTGAAGCGCAATTGCACGTCGCCGGTGGGGCCGTTGCGGTTCTTGGCGAGCATGATATCGGCCAGCCCCCGCTTCGATTCATCCTCCCGGTCGTAGTACTCCGGGCGGTGAATGAACATGACGAGGTCGGCATCCTGCTCGATGGCGCCGGAGTCGCGCAGGTCGGACAGAATCGGCCGCCGCTCCCCGCCGCGCTGTTCCGATGCGCGCGACAGCTGGCTCAGCGCCACCACCGGCACCGCGAGCTCTCGCGCCAACGCCTTGAGGGAGCGGGAGATGTCGCTGATTTCCTGCACCCGGTTCTCGGCGTATTCGGGGCTCCGCATCAGCTGCAGGTAGTCCACGACGACCATCTTGATGTCGTTGTCGGCCTTGAGCCGCCGCGCCTTGCTGCGCATTTCCAGCAGCGAGAGGCTCGGGGTGTCGTCGATCCAGACCGGGCAGCTCTGCAGCACACCCGCCGCCCGCGCCAGGTTGGTGAAGTCGGCATCCCGCAGACCCCCCTGCCGCACCCGCTGGCTGTCCACCCGCGCCTCGGCGGTCAGCATCCGCTGGACCAGCTGGTCGCGGGACATTTCCAGCGAGAAGATCGCGACCCCTTCCCCCTCCACCGCCGCGTGCGTGGCGATATTCAGACAGAAGGCGGTCTTGCCCATCGACGGCCGGGCGGCAACGATGACGAGCTCGGAGGGCTGGAAGCCCGACGTCAACTTGTCCAAATCTACGAAGCCGCTCGGCACCCCCGTAATCGATTTCCCACTGCGCTGGAGCGCTTCGATGCGCTCCATGGTCGGCCAGAGCATCTCCTTGAGGCGGCTGAACCCCTCGCTGCCCCGCTCCTGCGAAATCTGGAAGATCCGCGATTCGGCCTTGTCGAGCAGGTCGGAGGCGGTAGCGCGGCCGTCGTAGGCTTCCGTGATGATGCCCGTGGAGGTCTCGATCAGGCGACGGAGGATCGCCTTGTCTTTGACGATCCGCGCATGGTACTCGAGGTTGGCGGCCGTGGGGACGGCGTCGACGAGATCGGCCAGGTACTCGGGCCCACCGACGGCGTCGAGCTCACCCCGGCGCCCCAGTTCCTCGCGCAGGGTGACCGGGTCGATGACGGTGCGTTGCTCGACGAGGGCCACCATCGCGCGGAAGAGCCGGCGATTCCCCTCGCGATAGAACATGTCGTCCAGCACCAGCTCCGTCGCCAGGAGCGCGGCGTCCTGGTCGAGCAGCATGGCACCCAGCACCGCCTGCTCCGCCTCCTGGCTCCAGGGGACGGCACGGCCGGTGTAGGTCTCAGCGATCGAGGAGCTGTCGGGCGATACGGACGTCATCCCAGGTCGGCTTCTTCCAATTCGGGTTGCGGAGCAGGGCGGCCGGGTGGTAGGTGACCACCAGCGGCGTGCCCCCGTAACTGTGCACGGCGCCGCGGACCGCGCCCAGGCTCTTCCGGACGCCGAGCAATGCCTCGGCGGCCGTGGCGCCAAGCGCCAGGATCACCTTCGGGCGGACCAACTGCACCTGGCGGCGGAGATACGGGAGGCAGGCGGTGGACTCGTCCGGCAACGGCTTCCGGTTTTGCGGGGGCCGGCACTTCACGACATTGGCAATGAATACACTCTCTCGCGGAATCCCGATAGATCCGAGGATCTGGGTCAGGAGGTCCCCCGCGGCACCCACAAACGGGCGGCCGGTCTCGTCCTCGGTGGCGCCCGGCCCTTCGCCGATCAGCATCAACTCGGCGGACGGATTCCCTTCCCCGGGGACGGTGTTCTTCCGGCCCTGCGCCAGCCCGCAGCGGGTACACCCGGCGATCCGTTCGGCAACGGCGCGGAGTGAATCGAGCGCGCCGAGCCCGTCGCCGAGGAGGTCGGGCGCCGGCAGGCCGATGGTCAAGCCGGGACCGGGGATGGGAGGGGCGCCCTTTCTCCAGTCAATAACAGCGGGGCCGGGCGGCGGGGAGGCCGTGGCTTCCTCCTGCCTCCCTGCCTCCCTGCCTCCCTGCCCGGCAGCGAGGTACACCTCGCTGCCCCCTAGCTCCGCCTGTTGGCGGAGATACGCCTCCCACCTATCTGCCAAGGCGCGCCTCCACGGCGTCGAGGATGGTGTCGGCCACCTCGCGCTTCGACGCGAGGGGGATCACCCGCGCATTCCCCTCTCGATCCAGAATCGCCACCCGATTGGTGTCCACATCGAATCCGGCACCTGGTTCAAGGGCGTCGTTGACGACGATCAGGTCGAGCGCCTTCCCCTCGAGCTTGGTACGCGCCTTCTGGATGGCATCGCCTGTCTCCAATGCAAACCCGACGATGACACTTCCTGCCTTGCGCACCGCCACGGTCGCGCGGAGGATGTCGGCGGTCGGCTCCATCGGAATGGCGAGCGCGCCGTCGGTGCGCGGCCGCTTGGCGGTGCTCGGGCTGGACGGACGGTAGTCCGCGGGCGCGGCCGCCATGATCAGCACATCAGCCCCTGGCAGCTCCTTCGCCACCGCCTGCTCCAGATCCTCCGTCGTCTCCACTGAGCAGAGGCGGACACCGACCGGCGGCTTCAGCGTGACCGGTCCGCTGATCAACACCACATCCGCGCCGCGCTCCCACGCCGCCTCGGCCAGCCGATATCCCATCTTCCCGCTGGACCGATTCGTCACCACCCGCACCGGATCGATCGGCTCCCTGGTGGGCCCGGCGGTGACGACCACGGTACGGCCCGCCAGTGCGCTCCCCCTGCGGAGCACCCGCGCCGCGTGCGCCAAGATCGTCTCGGGTTCGCTCATCCGGCCCGGTCGATCCGACGGCCCCTCCGCGAGCGCGCCAGCGTCGGGCCCGACAAAGACCCATCCCCGGTCGGCGAGCGTGGCGACGTTGCGGTTCGTCGCGTCGTGCGCGTACATCGCGTCGTTCATGGCGGGCGCGGCGAGCACCGGTCCGGTGCGCGCGAGCAGCATCGCCGTGAGGACGTCGTCGGCAATCCCCTGCGCGGCGCGCGCCAGCAGCTGGGCGGTGGCCGGCGCCAGGATCACGAGATCGGCGGTGTCGGCGAGGCGCACATGCGCGAGCGCCCGGTCCGGCTCCCAGAGGGAGGTCAGGACCGGGCGCCCGGTCAGTGCTTCAAATGTGAGCGGCCGCACGAACTCCGTAGCGGCACGCGTGAGGACGACATCCACCCGCGCCCCCGCCTCGGTCAGGCGTCGGGCAAGAATGCAGCTCTTATAGCATGCGATCCCGCCCGACACGCCGAGGACGACGTGCCGGCCGGACCACATGCTACGCCTCGGAACGGCGGCGGCGAATCATCTTGTACTCGAGTCCGCCGAACGTCAGCGACTCGAGGGCCGTCGTCGTCAGCTTCTCGTCGCCGGTGTCCAGGTGATCGCGGGGGAACTCGTTGAGGTACCGCGCGAACTTGGCGGCCACCAGGACGCCGAGATACTTGTTGCCGGCCTTCCGCGCCGCATCCGTCGGGGTGTAGATCTTCATTGGTTCCTGCTCCCTTGGTTGGTCATACGCTATCGCTGCTGGCCGCCGCGGCGACACCCTCACGCAAAATCTGCACAAATCCCGCGAGGTCGCGCCGGCGGGCCACGCGGCTCGCTTCGGCGTCGAGGATTGCCCCGACCTCATTCACCGCGTCACGCAGGTGTTCGTTGATCACGACATAGTCGTACTCGGTCACCGCCAGCAGTTCCTCCGCCGCCCGGGCCAGCCGGATCCGCCGTGCCTCCGGCGATTCGGTATCGCGGCTGCGGAGTCGTTCGACGAGCACTTTGGCCGAGGGCGGCAGGACAAAGACCCGCACCGCCTTCGGCATCTTCTCCATGACCTGCCGGGCGCCCTCGACCTCGATGTCGAGCACCGCATGCCGGCCACCGCCGAGCACCCGGTCCACTTCGGCGCGCAGCGTCCCGTACCGGTTTCCGCCGTACGTGGCGTGCTCGAGAAACTCCCCCGCCGCCACCCGCCGTTCGAACTCCTCGGCGGTCAGGAAGTGGTAGTCGTGTCCGTCCTTCTCCCCGTGACGCGGCGGGCGGGTCGTGGCCGACACCGAGTATCCCACATCGCTCCGCGCCTGCAGCAGCGCGCGCGCGATGGTGGTCTTGCCGCCGCCGGATGGCGAGGAGAGCACCAGGAGGAAAGGAGTCACTCGAGATTCTCGAGCTGCTCGCGAAATTTCTCCATCTCGCCCTTCATGAGAATGACCTGCTGCGAGATCTCCGCGTCGTTCGCCTTGGAGCCCATCGTGTTGATTTCACGTCCAAGCTCCTGCGCCAGGAACCCGAGCTGCTTCCCCACCGGACCCTCGCCCGCCAGCCCGTCGCGACAGGCCGCCAGATGCGACGCGAACCGGACCAGCTCCTCGGTGATGTCCAGCTTGTCGGCCAGGAGCGCAAGCTCCTGTGCCAGGCGGGCGTCGTCGACGGCGCGGCCATCGAGCAGTTCCGTCACCGCCGTCCGCAGCCGGTCCCGTTCGCGCGGCAGGCGGGCGGGCGCGAGCTCGGCCACGCGGTCGGCCGCCGACGCCAGCAGGTCGAGCCGGTGCAACAGCTCGGTCGCGAGTGCGTTGCCTTCCCGGCCTCGCATGGCAGCACACTCCGCAATGGCCGCGGAGACGATCGGCTCGAACTCCTCCCAGGTGACCGCCGGGATCTCGCTCCCGTCGAAGACCAACACCTCGGGCTGCCGTGCCACCAGTTCCAGCGACACCTCGCCGACCAGGCCGAGACTCGTCTGCAACTCGCGCAGGCGGGCGACGACGACACGTGCCCGCTCCATGTTCAGCGCCAGCGCCGCCTCGCGCGCCGGCGATTCCACCCAGCGGACACCGACACTGATGTGACCGCGCTCCAGATCCTTGCGCAGTCGTTCGCGCAGTGCCGACTCGAGCGGAGCCAGGTCGGACGGCAGCTTGGCCGACAGGTTGAAGAACCGGTGGTTGACGGTCCGGATCTCAATCCGGAGGCGCCCGCCAGCCGCGTTCCCCTCGCCTGCTCCGAACCCGGTCATGCTCTGCGGCACGCAACCCCCGCGAATCTGGTAAAGCATACAAAGATAACGTCTTCCGCTGCGGTGGGATAGGCCATGTGATGGCGGGGCTGGGGGCAGCAGGACAGCGGGGCAGTTCAATTCACGAACGACCAGCGGACCCCGTAAGTGCTTCCATAGGGAGGGATTACGTAGCCGGGGACATAGGTCTGGTCGGTGCCTGCCAGGTTCATCCGGTCGTAGTAGAACTGGAAGCTGCCGATCTGCAGTTCGAGGTAGGCCCGGAGAAAGGTGGCGCCGGCCAGCTGAATCGGGGCCGACGTGGCATCGAGACCGATCACCCCATCGCCCCAGGATTCAACTCCGACCTGGGCTTTCAGGTCGAAGGAACCGCTCTTGAAGGTGCGGAAGAACTTGGAGCGGATCGTGGCGGTGGTGAGCGAATGGGTCGGTGGATTTCCGTCGGGCGCGACAGAGGCCGGATTGCTGTAGCGGCTCTCCAGGATCAACCACGGAATCGGCGCGAGCCGACCGCCCACCGATAGCCAGGTGGTGGCGGGCGACATCGCCATTCCCGGCACGTTGAGGTACGGTTGCGGAGCGAGCGCCTGGAAGGCGCTGGTCCGGGAGACGTCCGCCGTGAGTGAAAGCCACGACCGTTGCCAGCCGAGCGTCGCGGAGAGGTCGCTGAGGTCCTGTGCCTGGTTGGTTTCGATGGCGGGCGCCGCCACCACCTTGCCGAGCCGGGCCGACCCGCTCAGATCGAACCCATACGGCAGGTCGAGCCCCGCGCGCGCACCCAGCCACTGGCTCGAACGGCTGTTCTCGTAGGCGATCCACTCCGCCTCGAGGCTGGCACTGAACAACCGCGACGGCGCCCACCCCGCCGTGCCGCGAAGCTCGGCGTTGGTCCATCGCGAACGGAGGAATCCGCTGACCGAGGCCGACATCGTCGGCTTGCGCCAGGAGGCGACGACGCCCACGCCGTTGATGCGCTGTGAAATGTCACTACCCGACCACCCGGTGGACGAGAAGACCAGGTCCGCCTGGCGCGTCAGATCCCCGCTGCCGCCCTTCAGGAACGCCCGCAGCTGCATGTCGCCCCTGGTTCCCTTCACCCCTGCCCCGATGCTGTCCCCGGCGTTGGTGATGTAGGGATCGCGATTCGGCGACTGCATCACGTACTGGTACTGCAGCCCCCACCGTTCACCCTTCAGGTAACTGAGCTGAAACCAGACGTTCGTCTCCTGTGCGGCGCTCGATGCCGCATCGTTCGTGAGGGCGTCCCAGTAGTCGGCGGCGAGCGCGTAGCCGATCCCCGACTGGAACCGCTTTTCGATCCGGCCACCGTACCGGGAGAAGCTCCCGTCGCCGGTGGCGACCAGGATATCGGTGCTCGCCGCGGCGAGGCTGTGGCGCGGGGTATACAGGCGAACCCGGAGGAGGCCCGCCCAGCGTTCGATTTCGACGCGACCGATGAGGTTGAGCGGGAGGAGCGCCGGGTCGATCCCGACCGAGTCGGGTCCGACCGGGGTGATGGGAAGCCCGTCGAGGAAATACTCCACCGAGGTGGCGCCGCGGCCCTGGTAGCTGGCGTACTCCGGGCGTCCGAGCCAGCCGCCGCGCCACACGTACAGGCCGGGAATCTCGAGCAGGAGACCCGCGACGGTTTCCGCCGTGGCCCAGCTGATGGCCTCCTTGTCGAGGACGATCCGGGACCCGCTCGGCATGATGCCATCGGGATCGAGGTGCGGCGCGACCGGCAGTCGGATCTTGGCGAGCGCCTGACCCTCGAGGTACCGGGCGCTGAGGTTGACGGTGTCCGCAGCGTTCCGCTGCGAGTCAGCCGCCATCTGTTCGGGCGACTGCGCTTCAGCGGCGGTTCCGGCAAGGCAGCAGAGCAGCGTCAGTCCGACGACCGGGACCCTGCGGCAGGAGATCACCCCTGTCGGGCCAGGACAAACTCGGCGAAGAGCCGCACACCCATGCCGGTGGGCCCCTTCACCGAGCCGGCGTCCTCACTCTGCGTGTACGCGGTCCCCGCGATGTCGAGGTGGGCCCAGGGATATCCCTCGGCGAATTCCCGGAGGAACCAGGCCGCGGTGATGGTCCCGGCCGGCCGGCCGCCCGAGTTCTTGATGTCGGCAATCTCCGACTTGATGTGGTCCCGGAATTCGTCCCAGAGCGGTAGCTGCCACACCCGTTCGCCCGAACGGTCGCCGGCACGGCGGACTTCCTCGATGAGGCCGTCCTCGGTCCCGATGACGGCGGCGGCGGTGTAGCCGAGGGAACTGACCACGGCCCCGGTCAGCGTGGCGGCGTCCAGCACGCAGGCCGGATCATAGCGCCGCGCGTAGTGCAGCGCGTCGGCCAGGAGGAGGCGGCCCTCCGCGTCGGTGTTGATGACCTCGATGTGCTTGCCGGACATGGCGCGCACCACGTCGCCCGGCTTGTAGGCGGTCCCCGACGGCATGTTCTCCGCCGATGGGACGAGGCCGATGACATGCGCCTTGGGCCGCAGCCGGCCAATCGCCTCCATGGCGCCAAGCACCGCCGCCGCCCCGGACATATCGAACTTCATGTCCTCCATGCGTTCGGCGGGCTTGATCGAGATGCCGCCGGTGTCGAAGGTGACGCCCTTCCCCACCAGAACGATCGGCGCGTCCTTGCTGCCCTTGTATTCCAGCACGATGAACCGCGGCTCCTCGGCGCTCCCCTTCGCGACCGCGAGGAGGGCACCCATCCCTTCCTTCTCGATCCCGGCCCGGTCGAGCACCGTGATGCCCAGCTTGTGTCGCGCCGCGATATCCTGGGCCTGCGCCGCCAGAAATGACGGCGTGCAGGTGTTGCTCGGCAACACCTGCAGCCCGCGGGTCAACGCCTGCGCCGCACCGATGGCCGCCCCGCGCGCATGGCCGGCTTCCGCCTCGGCCCCCCGCGCCAGGATCTCCACGCGCTCCAGCGCCGGCTTGACCTCCTCCGGTGGCAGCTTCAGCGCATCGAAGTACCAGGCGCCGTACATCAGCCCTTCGGCGATCGCCTGCGTCGCATCCGCCTCAGACATGGCGCCCCGTGCCTCGGACGTCAGGTGGTAGACCGCCTCACGGACTCCGGCGAGCCGTGCCCGCTTGCCGCCAACCGCCGCCGCGCGACGGATGGTCAGGCCGGAGGCCTTGTCCGCGGAACCGGCGCCCACGAGGAGAATGCGAGCGGCCGCTCCGGTCGGGTACACCGAGGCCACCTGGTCCTTCTTGCCGGCGAAGTCCCCGGAGGCATACAGACGAGACAGCGCGCTGCCGGCCGCGCCGTCGAGCGCCCCGAGAGAATCAGGCATGGTGCCCTGCGGAACCGCGACGATCAGCAGCGGCGTGGCAACCGACTCGATATCGGCATGGCGAAGGGACGTCGTCAGAGACATTGCGCGTTCTATCTATTGAGGGTGTGTGTCAGATGCTGGCGGAACCTAACGCGCCGGAGGTGGGTGCCACAACCGCCGCTGGAACCCGGCCTTCACCGCCGGCCACTCCTCCGCCGTCACCGCGTACCAGGCGGTGTCGCGCACCCGGCCGTCCTGCCGAACCTGGTATTTCCGGAAGACCCCCTCCTCCCGGGCGCCGAGCCGCAACATCGCCCCACGCGACTGGGCATTCAGTGCATCCGTCTTCAGCTCCACACGATGGCAGCCCCACGACTCGAACGCGTGGGTGAACATGAGGTACTTCGCCTCGGGGTTCACGCCGGTCCGCTGCCACGCCGGCGCCACCCATGTCCAACCGATCTCCACCCGGCGGTTGCGCGGATCGAGGTTGCCGAAGCGGGTCGAGCCGACCACCCGCCCCGACGTGCGCACAACGGTCGCGAAGGGAACGGCGCGCCCCTCCGCCCCCGCGGCCAGTGCCTCGTCGAACCAGCGGCGCAGGTCCGTCTCGTTCTCGACCTGTTCGATCGTCCATCCCCAGATCTCGGGGGTCAGGCCGACCGCGAGCACGCCCGCCCAATGCCGCTCCGCCAGCGGTTCAAGCGCAACCGTCTCGCCGATCAATGCTGCCGGGGGAAATGAAGGGCTGTTCATCCTTCCAATATACGGCTCAACGGAAGTATTATCCCGTCCTCCCCTGACGCCGACGGAGTCATCCCGACGCATGTTGACGCTGCTGAGAAACGTCGAGATCTACGCCCCGGAACCTCGCGAGGCCCGCCACATCCTCGTGGGCGGCGGCAAGGTGCTCTGGATCGGGCGGGACGTCCCGGCACTCCCGACGTCACTCGGCGTCGTGGAACGCGATTTCGGGGGCCGGCGCGTCGTTCCCGGACTGGTCGACGGCCACGTCCACCTCACCGGGGGAGGCGGCGAGTCAGGCCCGGAGAGCCGCGTCCCGCCCGTCCCCCTCACGCGCTTCACGCTCGGCGGCGTCACGACGGTCGTCGGCGTGCTCGGCACGGACGACGTGACGCGGACCACCGCTTCGCTTGTCGCGGCGGCCCGCGGGCTCGTGGCCGAGGGTCTCAGCGCCTGGTGCCATACCGGCGGGTATCACCTGCCGCCGACGACACTCACGGGAAGCATCCGTGGCGACATCGTCCATATCGACCGCATTATCGGGGTCGGCGAGGTGGCGCTCAGTGATCACCGGTCCAGCCAGCCCACCCTCGAGGAACTGCTCCGTCTCGCCAGCGAGGCGCATGTCGCCGGGCTGATGACCGGCAAGGCCGGCATCGTCCACCTGCACCTGGGCGACGGGGCCCGCGGCCTCCAACTCGTCAACGATGCGCTGGACGCCAGCGAACTTCCCCCCCGCGTCTTCAATCCCACCCACGTGAACCGCCGCCGCGCCCTCTTCGAGGAATCGATGGAACTTGCGGCGCGCGGCGCCTGGATCGACCTGACGGCGTTTCCCGTCGGCCCCGAGGAGGACGCCTGGTCCGCCGAGGACGCACTGCTCACCTATCTCGGTTCCGGGCTGCCGGCGGAGCGGATCAGCGTGAGTTCCGATGGCGGCGGCTGTCTCCCGGCCTTCGACGACGATGGTCGGGTGACCGACATGGACGTGGGCAGTCCCGGCGCGCTGGCGGCCGCCCTCCGCGAATTGCTCGACCGCGGCCAGGCCCTCGAACGGGTGCTGCCGGCGTTCACCTCGAACCCGGCGGACCTCCTGCGCCTCCCGGACAAGGGGCGGATCGAGGCGGGCGGCGACGCGGACCTGGTGGTCCTCAACCCCAACGGAGAGATGACTGACGTGATGGCCCTGGGACGTTGGCACGTGGTGGACGGCCGCGCCGTGGTGCGCGGCGCCTTCGAGGAGCTCCGATGAGCCCGGCGCGCCCACCCGAGGGCGCCGAGCGCGGTGCGATCATCCCCGTGGGCGGTGCCGAAGAGAAGATGAGCGACCCCCGGATCCTGCGCCGCTTCGTGGAGATCGCGGGTGGGAGGGACGCCAGGATCGCGGTCATCCCCACCGCCTCGCAGCTCGCCGACACCGGCGACCGGTACGAGTCCCTCTTCACGGAGTTGGGCGCGGGGCGTGTCCGCTCCCTCCCATTCGACACACGCGCCGACTGCGACCGCGCCGAATTGCTCAACAAGCTGGTGACGGCGACCGGCGTGTTCATGACGGGTGGCAACCAGCTTCGGCTGGCAACGACCCTCGGCGGCACCGACGTCGCGCGGACGATCCGGACGCTGAACGCCGCGGGTGTGCCGGTCGCGGGCACGTCCGCGGGCGCGGCGTTCCTCTCGGAGCATATGATCGCCCACGGGGAGGACGGCGCCGTTCCCCGCGCCAACATCGTCACCCTGGCGCCCGGGCTCGGCCTGACCAATCGCGTCGTCATCGACCAGCACTTCCGGCAGCGCGACCGGCTGGGCCGCCTCCTGACCGCGCTCGCGTATAACCCGTTCGCCATCGGCGTCGGTCTCGACGAGGACACCGCCGCGTTCATCGGGCCGGACGAAACGCTCGAGGTCGTCGGCAGCGGCGGCATCACCATCGTGGACTGCTCCAACGTCGAATACTCTTCGATGGACCAGGTCGGCGACCACGAGCCGGTCTGCCTGATCGGCCTGCGACTGCATATCCTGACCGCGGGCGCGACATTCAATCTTCACACTCGGGTGGCCGCGGCGCCGAACGCCGCCGTCGCACAGCCCTGACCCCGGTCCCCCCCGGGAGGCCCATGCGCATCGTCGAAACCTCGGTCTACCTTGGGCCGAGCCTCTACGCCCATTTCCCCGTCATCCGCTTCGACCTCGACCTCGGTCCGCTCGAAGCATGGCCGACGAGCAGGCTTGGGCCGTCGTTCAACGATGCCCTCTTTGCCGCGTTGCCCGGCCTCCTCGAGCATGGCTGCTCCTACGGCGACATCGGCGGATTCCAGCGCCGGGTGCTGGAGGATGAAGGCACCTGGCTCGGCCACGTGCTCGAGCATGTCGCCATTGAGCTGCAGAACGTCGCCGGAGCGCACGTCACCTTCGGCAAGACGCGCTCGACCGGTGAGGCCGGCCACTACCACGTCGTCTTCGAATATGAGCAGGAGGAGGTCGGGCTCGAGGCCGGGCGCCTGGCACTCACGCTGCTCCACTCCCTGCTTCCGGAGGACCTGCGCCCGGACGGCAGCGTCCCGGCCGAGTTCGATTTCTCCGAGGAGCGGGACGCATTCATCCGCTTTGCCCAGCGCCGGGCGCTGGGGCCGAGCACCGGCGCGCTGGTGCATGCAGCCGTCGAACGGGAGATCCCCTGGATGCGGCTCAACGACTACAGCATGATCCAGTTCGGCTGGGGCCGCTATCAGCAGCGGGTCCAGGCGACGGTCACCAGCAAGACCCCGCATATCGCGGTCGAGATCGCCTCCGACAAGGAGGAGACCAACAAACTGCTGTCGCGCCTGGGACTTCCGGTGCCGAAGCAACGCCTGGTGCAACGCGAAGACGAGGCCATCGACGCCGCCCGGCGGATCGGCTATCCCGTCGTGATCAAGCCGTACAACGCCAATCACGGCCGAGGCGTGGCCATCAACCTGCGCGACGACGAGTCGGTGGCCGTCGCGTTCCGGCAGGCGCAGGCCATCAGCCGCAGCGTCATCGTCGAAACGTTCATCGAGGGTCACGACCACCGGATGCTGGTCATCGATGGTGAACTGGTGGCGGTGGCCAAGCGCGTCCCAGGCCACGTGGTCGGCGACGGCACCCGGACCATCGAGGCGCTTGTGGCGGCGGTGAACGCAGACCCCCGCCGCGGCATCGGGCACGAAAAAGTCCTGACGCGCATCGAGTTTGACGCCCAGGCCGATCGGCTCCTCGCGCAGAAGGACTACACCCGGCAGTCGGTCCCGCCCGAGGGGGAAGTCGTGTATCTCCGGTCGACCGGGAACCTCTCCACGGGCGGCACGTCGGTGGACGTGACCGATTCGGTGCATCCCGACAACCGCGAGATGGCCATCCGCACGGTCGAGGCGATCGGTCTCGACGTCGGTGGCGTGGACTTTCTGACGCCGGATATCACGCACTCGTACCGCGAGAGCGGTGGGGGGGCGATTTGCGAGGTCAACGCCGCCCCTGGCTTCCGCATGCACATGGCGCCGAGTGAGGGAAAGCCGCGGGACGTCGCAGGCCGGGTCCTCGACATGCTCTTTCCGCCCGGCAACCCCTCGCGGATCCCCATCGCGGCCATCACCGGCACCAACGGCAAGACCACCACGTCGCGCATGCTGGCCCACATCCACAAGCTGGCCGGGCGCATCGTCGGCCTGACCAGCACCGACGGCGTGTACATCGACGGCAACCGGACGGTCGAGGGCGACATGACCGGCCCGATCGCGGCGCGCATGGTCCTCGGCGACCCCCACGTCGACGTGGCGGTGCTCGAGACCGCCCGCGGCGGCCTGCTCCGCGCCGGGATGGGGTACCGCCACTGCGACGTGGCGGCCTGCCTGAACGTGAAGTCCGATCACCTCGGGCTCCGCGGCATCGAGACGCTCGAGGAACTCGCCAAGGTCAAGCGGATCCCCATCGAAGTCGCCCGCGACACCGCCGTCCTGAACGCCGACGACCCGCTCTGCCTGGCCATGGCCGATTACACCGAGGCCAAGACCATCTGCTACGTGACGCTCAATCCCGAGCACCAGCTGGTGCGCGAGCATATTCGCGCCGGGGGGCGGGCGCTGGCGCTGGAGGCCGGGGTCAATGGACAGATGATCACGATCTACGACCGGGGGGGACACATTCCCCTGCTCTGGACCCACCTGATCCCCGCCACGCTCGAGGGGCGCGCCATGCACAACGTGCAGAACGCGATGTTCGCGGCGGCGATGGCGTTCAGCATGGGGGTCAAGCTGGAGGATATCCGCCACGGCCTCCGGACCTTCGACACCAGCTTCTTCCAGGCACCGGGCCGGATGAACGTGTTCGACGAACACGGCTTCAAGGTCATCCTCGATTACGGCCACAACCCCGACGCGGTGGAGGTGATGTGCCAGCTCACCGACCGCATCGAGGTCAAGGGGAAGAAGCTGGTGGTGCTCGCTGGCCCCGGCGACCGGCGGGACGAGGACATCCGCGCCATCGCCGAGCGGGCGGCGGGGCGGTTCGGACACTACTTCTGTCGGCGGGACGACTCGCTGCGGGGCCGCACCGACGAGGAAGTGCCGCGCATCCTCCGCGAGACGCTCCTGGCCGCCGGGGTGAAGGACAAACAGATCACCGTCATCTCCGACGAGCAGCGGGCGGTCGACGCCGCCCTCCGCATGGCGCGCCAGGGCGACCTGCTCCTGGTCTTCGGCGATTCGATCGCGCGGACATGGAAGCAGATCATTCATTTCAGCCCCGGCGGGCGCGCCGCCCCCACGGCCCCGCCGCCGGCGGTGAAGATCGAGGGAACCGCCCCACCACCCGGCACCGAACTCCCCGATGCCGAACAGCTCATCCGCGATGAACGCGGCGTGCGGCTGGCCCGCGAAGTCGACGACTGATGGTCCTGCCGGACACGATTCGCGACTCCCGGCGGCTGACGGGCCCCAACCTGGTGACGGATCGACCCGGTGCCGTGCTGGAAGTCGAGCTGCCCGAGCCTGCCGCGGACGAGCTCGTCCGCTACTGGAAGGAAGCGGCGGAGCTCGCGCTCGGCGCGGTCGGATGGGAGGGCGAGGCGCTGCATGTGCGGCGCTACGCCGGCGGGGCCAGCCTCGCCATGACCGCGCCCATCGACGCCCTGTACGCGGCCACCGAGGTGAACGAGTGGGCGTGGGCCGCGGCCACCGCCCGATTCCACTGCGAGACCGTCGACCACGACGAGGGGCATGCCCGCCTCGCCGTGCTCATCGCGGAGGAACGCAAGCCGGCGGTGCTCGCCCTGCAGGCCGCAGCCGAACAGCGCGGCCTTCGGTTTCTCTGGGACGACGATGCCGTTTCGATCGGCACGGGGGCGGGCTCCGCGACCTGGGCGATGGACGCTCTCCCCGAGCCCACCGAGGTCGACTGGTCGACGCTCCGGAATATCCCGGTGGCGCTGATCACCGGGAGCAACGGGAAGACAACGGTCACCCGGTTGGTGAGCGCCATGATCGGCGCCGCGGGGACGGTGGCAGGCCACACGTCGACGGACGGCGTGAAGGTCGGCGATGACCTGCTGGAGGCGGGCGACTTCTCGGGGCCGGGTGGCGCCCGCCGCCTCCTGCGTGACTCGCGCGTGGAGATGGCCGTCCTCGAGACTGCCCGGGGCGGCCTGCTCCGTCGGGGGCTGGCGGTCGATCAGGCCGACGTGGCGCTCATCACCAACATCGCGGAAGACCACCTCGGCGAGTCCGCGGTGTATTCACTCGCCGACCTCGCGGAGGCCAAGTTGGTCGTGGCCCGAGCGCTCGGCGGGGCGGCGCCACTGGTGCTGAACGCCGACGACCCTTCGCTCGTCCACGCCGGCAGCGAGGTCGCGGGTCCGGTCGCCTGGTTCTCGCTCGACCCCGACAACCCCACGCTCGCCGCGGCCCGCCGCCAGGGCAGATCGACCGCCACGGTCCGGGCCGGGCAACTGGTGCTCGGAAACGGGGAGGAGGAGCGGTCGATCACTACCCTGACAAATATCCCGATCACGGTCGGCGGGGCGGCACGGTATAACGTATCGAACGCGCTCGCCGCAGCGCTCGTGGGGGGGTCGCTCGGCCTCGCCGACGACGCCATCGCTACGGGGCTCGCCTTGCTGACCAACAGCCCCACGGGCAACCTCGGCCGGCTGAACGCGTTCGAGTTCGGTGGCCTCCGCCTCTTCGTGGACTTTGCCCACAATCCGCACGGCCTCACCGCCCTGATGGAAATGGCGCAGGCCCTCCCGGCCAATCGCCGCCTCGTGGTCATCGGCCAGGCCGGCGACCGCGATGACCGCGCGATCCGGGACCTGGCGCGCACCGCATGGGCGGGGCAGCCCGACCGGGTCCTCGTGAAGGAGATGCCGGCATATCTCCGCGGGCGCCCCGCCGGAGAGGTGACGGGCATGCTCCTCGACGAACTGCGTTCGCTCGGCGCCCGGGAGGAACAGCTGGACCTCGCCGTTGGCGAGCTGCAGGCCGCGCGGCAGGCACTCGGCTGGGCCCGTGACGGCGACCTGCTCCTGCTGACCGTGCACGCCGACCGCGACTCCGTGCTTCGATTCCTCCAGCGACTGGCTGCCGAGCATTGGACCGCGGGGCAGCCGCTTCCCGTGTGACTGTCGACCTCCGATCCGGTTTCGCCACGGCTGGCGATATCGCGGACGCGATCCGCGCGCGCCGATTGAGCGCCGTGGAGGCCCTCGACCTCTGCACCAGCCGTATCGATCGCCTGAACCCCCAGCTCAACGCCATCGTCATACCCAATCCGCAGGCCCGCGCACACGCCGTTGCCGCCGACGAGGCGCTCGCGCGCGGGGAACCGTGGGGGCCGCTGCACGGTGTGCCGGTCACGATCAAGGATATCTTCGACGTCGAGGGGCTCCGCAACACCGCCGGGTATGCGCCGGCCCGCAATAACGTCTCGACCACGAACGCCACGGTCGTCCAGCGCGTCCTCGACGCGGGCGCGGTCATCCTGGGAAAGACCAACGTCCCCCTGCTCTGCTACGATTGGCAGTGCGACAGTCCCATTTTCGGCCGAACCAACAACCCGTGGAACCTCGACCGAACTCCGGGAGGAAGTACGGGCGGGGGCGCCGCGGCGCTGGCGGCCGGCCTCACGCCGCTGGAAATCGGCAGCGACGCCGCGGGCTCGATCAGGATTCCCGCACATTTCTGCGGCGTGTTCGGGCTCAAACCAACCGAGCACCGGGTGTCCGGGGCCGGGCACGGGGAGCTTCCAGGTGCGCCACCTCGCGGGCTGCGTCACATGGTGAGTTTCGGTCCCCTCGCGCGGAGTGTGAGCGACCTTCGACTCGCGCTGAGGCTCCTGGAAGGGCCGGACGGCCGGCACTCCGAGGTGCCCCCGGTGCCGCGGACTGCCCCGACGCGCGAGGCACCGCTTGCGACGGAGCTGCACATCGCGTGGATGGACGCCCTGCCGCATGGACCCGTGTCGAGCGAGACCGCGGCCGTGTTGCGCGCCACCGCGGCCTCGCTGGACGCTGCCGGATGCACGGTGGAACGGATTGCGCCCGCCGACTTCGACCTGCACGACGCGCTTGAGTTGTGGGGGGAAATCAACGGATTCGAGATGGGGGTGATGACACCGGCCCCGATCCGCCTCCTGCTCCGGCACGGTACCTACTTCGGCCTCGGCCGAACCCGGTGGACACGGGGACTCCGCGGCGGGCTCTCGATGGATCCGAGGCGGTTCGTGCGGGCGCTGGCGGCGCGGGATGAGATGATCACCGCGCTCGAACGATTTCTCGCGCGCTTTGATGCCTGGATGTTGCCCGTGTCGCCAACGGCTGCTTTTCCGCACATGCGCTCGGGGAAACCAATCGTCATCGACGGGGTGAAGGTGGCCTATACCACGGCGGTCGGCGCCTATTCGGCACCGTTCAACCTGACGGGAAGCCCCGTGGTGGTGGTTCCGGCGGGCAGGACGCCCGAGGGGATGCCGGTGGGAGTACAACTGGTGGGGCGGCGGTGGGACGACGATGCGCTGCTGTCAGTGGCGGAACGGGTGTCGCAGACCCTCGGGCCGTCCCGAATCCCTCCAGGATACTAACCGAGCGCTTCCACCTCGGCGGTGGCCGCCTCCCAGTCGGCGAAGGCCGCCTCGAATTCCTTCCTCGCCGCCTCCAGCTCCTTCCCCAATTGCGCCGCACGCTTGCCACCCTCGACGGTCGCGTAGAGCGCCGGGTCCTCCATCTGGTTCCTCAACGCGCTGACGGACTGTTCAGCCGCCGCCACCCGCGCCTCCGCGGCAGCCAGCGATTCACGGGCGGCGCGCAACGCGACGCGGTCGTCCTTCGCCCGGTCGTCCCCGCGCCGCGTCTTCTTCCGTTCCTCCACGCGACGGCTGGACTCGTCCTCTGCTGCCGCGACGGCGGCGGCGTGCTCCCGCTCCTTGCTCGCCTCCTCCCACTCGACGAAGGTGCCGGGATAATCGGTGATGCGGCCGTGATGGAGGACCCAGACCCGCGTCACCAGTGCCTCGAGGAGCGCCCGGTCGTGGCTGACCAGCAGGACATTGCCACCCCATGCGCCGAGCGCATCCTCCAGCACCTCGATCGATTCGACGTCCAGGTGATTGGTCGGTTCGTCGAAGATCAACAGGTTGGCGTTCTCGAGCACCATCATCGAGAGCGCCATCCGGGCACGCTCGCCCCCGGAAAGGGAGCCCGCGCGGCGGAGCACGGTGTCGCCGCTGAAGCCGAAGGCACCGAGGTGCCCCTGGATGGCACCGCGATTCCACATCGGGCGCAGGTCGGCGGTGATGTCGTAGAGCGTCTTCTCCTGCGGCACCTGGGCCATGTCCTGGCGGTACCAGGCGGGCCGGATCGAGTCGCCGAGACGAAGTTCACCGCCGCTCAGGGGGCGCTCGCCGAGGAGGGCGCGGAGGAGCGTCGTCTTGCCGGCGCCGTTCGGGCCGACCAGGCCGACCACTTCTCCACGGGTGACACGCGCCGAGAAGCGGGCCAGCAGCACCCGGTCGTCGATCTGGACGCGGACATCCTGGGCGACGAGAACCTGGTCGCCGCCACGATCGCCGGGCGGAAAGTTGACGGTCATGCTCCCCTCCTCGCCGGGGGGTGGGCCGAGGCGCGGGAGCCGTTCGAGCCGGCGCCGGCGGCCCTTGGCCTGGGCACTGTTCCCGCCGGCGATGTTCCGCCGAATGAAATCCTCCTCCGCCTCGATATTCTTCCGCTGCTTGTCGAAGGCGCGCTGCTGCGAGAGCTGCCGCTCGGCGCGCTGCTCGAGAAAACCCTTGTAGCCGGTCTTGTAGGCGGTGATGGTCTTCGCCTCGAAGTGCAGGATCCGGTTCGACAGGCGCGTCAGGAAGGCGCGGTCGTGGCTGATAACCAGCACCGTGGCGTCGAGGCCGAGCAGGTGGTCCTCCAGCCAGCGGGTGGTTTCGAGGTCGAGGTGGTTGGTCGGTTCGTCGAGGAGGAGGACGTCGGCCGGGGCCACGAGTTGGCGGGCGAGCGCGACGCGGCCCCGCTCACCGCCGCTGAGCGTCGCCACCAACTGGGTGCGTGCCGCCTCGGGATCGAAACCAAGGCCGTGGAGCACCGCATCCACGCGGGGAGCGAGGGTATACCCGCCGTCGCGCTCGAAGCGCTCGAGATCGTGCGAGTAACGATCGAGAGCGGCTTCGGAGGGATCGGCGCCAAGCGCGGCGGCCTGTTCCGCGAGGGATGCCTCGAGCGAAAGGAGCTCGGCAAATGGGCCGGCGGCCGCCTCCCAAACGCGCTTCGCCTCGCCGAAGTCGCGGTGCTGGTCCATCAGCGAGATGCGCAGCCCGGACTCCCGCGCGACTGTCCCGCGGCTCGGCTGCGCGGTGCCGGCGAGGAGCCGGAAGAGGGTGGTCTTTCCTGTCCCGTTCCGGCCGACCACGCCCCAGCGCTCGCCCCGTTCGATGGTGAAGGTGGCGTCGGCAAAGAGCCGGGTCACCCCGAACTCGACGGCCAGGCCGGATACCGAAAACTGACTCACGACGCCACCCATTCCTTCCAGGTCTCTTCTGCCGCCCCGATGGTGAGCCGCTGCTGGTACCGCACGAGCGGGGTGCGGAGCAGCAGAGGCTCTTCGGCGAGTCGGTCGAGCCAGCGCTCCTCGGAGAACGCGGCGCTGCGGAGACCGAGGTCGGCGAACCGCTTCCCGCCGCGATCCACCAGGGCGGCCACCCCGAACTTCTGGGCAAACCGGCGCAGTTCGCCAGGAGAGGCGGCCTTCACCCGCAGGTCGACGAAGTGGGTCTTCACCCGCCGCTCCGCGAAGAACCGGAGCGCCTTGCGAGTGTCCTGACATTTCTTTGTTCCGAAGACCTGCACCTCGATCGCCACGACCCGCCTCGGTGTTCTGCAGTCATGCGCTGGCCGGTCCGGGAAATTCCGGGCGGCAGAACGGCGGGAAAGGTACAGGGATGCGCCGTTCCGCACAGGCCCGGGATTCCCCGCCCTGCCGGGTATATTGGAGACCATGGAAATCCTGATCCCTGTCCTGTTGGTCGTGCTCGGCCTCGCCCTCCTCGCCGGCGGAGGCGAGGCACTCGTCCGTGGTGCGACGACCATCGCCCGCATCGCCGGGTTGACCCCGGCGGTCATCGGGCTGACGGTCGTGGCCGCGGGGACCTCTCTCCCCGAACTGGTCGTCAGCATCCTGGCTGCCCTTCACGGGACGCCGGATATCGCCGTGGGCAACGTCGTGGGCTCCAACATCTTCAATATCGGGATGGTGCTGGGCGCGGCCGCGCTGGTGTCCCCGCTGGTGGTGCATGGCACCGCTGTGCGTCTCGAGTGGCCCATCATGTTCCTGGCGAGCTGGATCGGGTTCCTGCTGATGCGGGACTTCGGGCTCGACCGGATGGAGGGCGGGTTCTTCGTCGCCTCCCTGATCGTGTTCGTGGCCTACTCCGTGTACATCGCCCGCTACGAGGTAAGTCCGGAGGAACAGACCGACTACGCCAGCGAGACAGCGGGGCGCTCGCTCCATCCGCGAACCCGGGAGTTGGGGCTGAGCATCCTCACGGTGGTCATCGGCTCCGGGCTCCTGGTCCTGGGAGGGAAGTTCCTGGTAGACGGCTCGGTGGCGATTGCCCGGTACGCCGGCCTGACCGAGCGGGTCATCGGACTGACCATCGTCGCAGGCGGCACCGGGGCGCCCGAACTGGCGGCCAGCCTTGTGGCAGCCTACCGTGGCCGGACCGACCTGGCGCTCGCCAACATCATCGGCTCCAATATCTTCAACATCCTCGGCATCCTCGGGGTGACCGCGCTGATCCACCCGATTCCAATTGCCGCCGGGATTGTCCAGACGGACGCCTGGTGGATGCTGGCCTTCACCGTCGTGCTCTTCCCGATGATGCGGAAGGGGAAGAGCATCTCGCGGCTGGAGGGGGGCATGCTGCTGGCGGGGTATGGGGTGTACGTCGTCATGTTGCTTCGAGGGTGACAGCGCAGGTTCGCGTCCCTGCGAATCAGCCCCCATCCGGTCTCCATCGGATGGGGGCTGATCAGTTCGAGAGGGGAGCGCTCAGGTAAAGATGATCTCGCCGCCTGCCGCCATCTCGTAGAAATCGCCGACGGTGATGATGCTGTCGACCGACTCGACGAAGTCGGACTGCCGCAGGTCGAACATGTCCACCGACGCCTTGCAGGCAAAGAGCTTCCCGCCGGAGTCGGCGATCATCTGGATGAACTCGCCGATCGGTGGAATGTCCAGCGTCTCCATCTTCTTCTGCATCTGGCTGGTCACGAAGCTCGACATGCCCGGGATCATTCCCAGGAGCGAGGGGATGCCGAGGGCGGGGTTCCCCACCGTGGCCACCTTGATCTTGCCCTGCTTCGCCCTCACCACGGCATCCATGCCGAAGAAGGTAAAGAAGACGTTGGCCTCGATCCCCTCCATGCGGGCGCCGTTCGCCATGATCAGCGCCGGATAGATCCCCTCGAGTGACCCCTTCGAGACGATGATGGACACCTTCTCGATGCGGCGCGGCTCAGGCGCGGCCGTCGCAGGCGCGGTGGACGTCTCTGGATAGACTGCGGTTGCGGACATCGTTCTGACTCCTCTGGCGGGTGCCGGTTCAGATGCAACCCTTGGGCTTCGGGATGCCGCCGATCTTGGCGGCCAGCTTGGCGGGGCCCTTCGGGAAGAGCTTGTACAGCTCTTTGATTTCGACGCCGGACTCCTTGCCCAGCGAGCGGATGGTCGGCGCGGTCCCGGTGTCGAGATAGCGGCCCCGCATGTACCGGATCACCAACCAGTGGCGTTCGGTCAGCTCAGGGACGCCGTTCTCCCGCGCGATTTCCGCCGCGATCGTCTCGTTCCACTGCTCCGGCTTCTGCAGAAAGCCCTCGGCATCCACATCAAGCACGGTATCCATCATGGTCAGGGTGGGCATCTGTGCATTCTCCTCTGGGGTCAGACAGCAACGGGTTCAGCGGCAGGTTCCGGATGGTACTTGCCGCGCATGGTCATCTTCGGCGCCACGAGCGGGATGTCGTGGCCGGGGAGCAGCATGTTCCAGTAGACCCACCGGAACGCCAGCTTCCCGAGGTGGTTGAGGCGCGATTCCTTCAGGAGGCGCAGCGGGCCGATGCCCGGAAGCGGGAAGGTGCCGGGGAGCGGCTCGGTGTCGTAGTTGAAGTCGATCAGGAGCGCCTGGTTGAACCCCGTCTCGATGAAGCAGTTGCTGTGGCCGTCGAAGTCGGGTTCCAGCGGTCGGCCCTCGAGGAAGCGGACGATGTTCTCTTCGAGGATCTCAGCCTGGAAGTGCGCCACCGAGCCCGCCTTCGACGCCGGGACGTTCGTGGCGTCGCCCAGGGCGAAGATGTTCGGCTTCCGCTCCGCCTGCAGGGTGTGCGGGTCGGCCAGGACAAATCCGAGGTCGTCCCCCAGTCCCGGAGAGCGGCTGACGTACTCAGCGCCGCCGTGCAGGGGAACGGTCACCAGCAGATCGAAAGGGATTTCGCGCTCGTCGTAGGCGATCAAGCGGCCGTTGGCGCCATCCACTTCGCCGGTGTTGAACTCGGGCTGGAGGTGGATGTTCTTGCCGCTGAAGAGATGCGATAACTCCCGGTTGCAGACCGGCTTGGTGAAGGGGCCGTCCAGGGGGGTGACGTAGGTGATCTCCACCTTGTCGCGCATCCCCCGCTTGGTGAAGAACCAGTCGGCCAGGAACACGAATTCCAACGGTGCCACGGGGCACTTGATCGGCATGTCCACCACGTTGACGACGAGTCGTCCTCCTTCCCACGTGGCGAGTGCGTCCCGGAGCGCCGTGGCGCCTTCAAGCGTGTAGAAGTCGAACACCTTCTTGCGCCACCCGGCCCCGGTCATCCCTTCGGTCTCCTCCGGAAGCACGCGCGTACCGGTGGCGACGATGAGGACGTCGTAGACGATCGGCGTCCCGTCGGCCAGGAACACGACGTCCTTGTCGGGGTCCACCCGGTCGATCGGGCGCTGGACGTACCTGATCCTGGCGCGGATTTGCCGGTTGCGCGGCTTCCGGACCTGCTCCGGTGTGTACATCCCGAACGGCAGGAAGAGGAGTCCCGGCTGATAGATGTGGTCGTTGTCCTGGTCCACGATGGTGATCATCGTCTGCCCGGACGCGAGTTCGCGGCTGTAATGACGGGCGAGCCGATTGGCGATGGTGGTCCCGGCCGTGCCGGCGCCGAGGACGACAATGCGGGTCATGCAATCCTCCCGTCGATGATTGCACACTCGCGGACGCAGGCGAGGATGCGGAACACCTTCGGTTCAATGATGCGATAGAGCATGTAGGTGCCGTCCCGCCGCGACTCGACGACGCCGTGTCCGCGGAGAATGCCGAGCTGCTCGGAGACGGCGGCCTGGGTGGCACCGCTGTACGACTGCAGTTCGCTCACGTTCTGTTCTCCCCCGCGCTCCATGATTTCGAGGAGCCGGAGCCGCAGCGGGTGGCCGAGGCACTTGATGACCCGGGCAGCCGCCTGCAGGACTTCGTCGGAAATCGACTTGGTGGTGGTATTCACGCGACCCTCCGCTGCCCGATGGCACTATCTGGATATCTCGGTATCCCCATACCGAAGATTGCACCAATGTTCACAAGGGATCTGCAATCGATTCTGAGGGAGTCTTCAGGCGGGGACGTGCTGGAAATCCTAGATTGATGCTGCCATGCCACCCCTCGTGAAGACCGCCGTGATATTGATGTTCCTCGCCTTCGGGTTCTACACCGTCGGCGTCTGGTCGGCCGTACTCTCCCACCGCCTGAAACCGTGGCATGCCCTGCTCTTCTGGCTCGGTTTCACCTCCGACACGGCCGGCACCGAGCTGATGCGGCAGATGGCGGGGGGATTTCGATGGGGCTTTCACACGGCAACGGGCGGGCTCGCGCTGCTGCTCATGCTGCTGCACGCGGGGTGGGCCACGATGGTCCTGGTGCGGGGGAACGAGGCACGCCTCCGGACCTTTCACCGGACGAGCGTGGCCGTCTGGCTTGTCTGGTTGGTGCCGTTTGTGACCGGTTTGCTGCTCGGAGCCCGATAGCGGAGGTACCCGTCTCGGGGCCGGGCCCCACTGGCGGCGGCCGGTACAGCGCTGTCTATTAGTTCGATTGTGCGGTGCCAGGCAGCGACGTTCACAGGAGGCCTACGATGATGCGGATGTCCCGGCTGGCTCTCATACTCACCCTGGCGGTGTTTGCCCTGCCGCATGCAGCCGCGGCTCAGATCGGCGGCATCAAGAAGCCGAAGATTCCATCGGTGCCGAAGGTCCCGACGGTGGCGGCCCCGACGACCCAACCGGAGGCCGAAGCCGCCCCGGCAGCGGCCGAGCCCACTACCGATCCGGCGGCAACACCCGCGAAGTCCGAAGCCCCCGGCTCCGGCGTCTGGGTGAACTACGACTTCCAGCCGGGCGAGATCCCGCTCTACGTGGATGACTTCTCCCGGGACCGGGTCGGCAACTTCCCGAAGCGGCTGGAATTCATCGCGGGCAACATGGAAGTGGCCGAGTGGAACGGAGCCCGGTACCTGCGCAGCACCACACGCGGGTCGCAGTTTGCGATCGTCCTCCCCGAGACGCTCACCGAGCGGTTCACGATCGAGTTCGACGCGACGGCCTCTTCCGGTAATATCTCCACGTTCATCAGATTTGCCCCTGACGCCCCGAGCCATGTGCGGTACTACTTCTACAACACCAAGATGGGGGGTGGCGTCGACGGCACCGGCCCGAAGGCCCTGGGTGCCGACCACCGCCTCCCTGGCGCCGCGCGCCGTCTTCCGGTTCCGCATCATGGCTGACGGTAAGTACGTCAAGGTCTACATCAACGACACCCGCGTGGCGAACGTCCCCAACGCCGAACTCGGGCGCTCCAACAAGATCACCTTCGAGTATTCGGGGTTGGAGGGAGAACCGGCGTTCATCGGGAACCTGAGCGTCCTGGCCGGGGGCCGGGAGCTCTACGATGCGCTCGAGGAGAACGGGAGGGTAGCAACGCAGGGCATCTACTTCGCCTCCGGCTCGGACAAGATTCAGCCGGAATCGACGCCGACCCTGGTGGAGATCGCCGAGATGCTGAAGGACCACCCCGACCTCGACTTGGTGATCGAGGGACACACCGACAACGTGGGCACGCCGGCCTCCAACCTCACGCTATCGGACCGCCGGGCGGCGGCGGTGAAACAGGTCCTGGTCGACACCTACAAGATCGACGGGAATCGCCTGACGACGGTGGGGTTTGGCGATACGGTGCCGGCGGCGCCGAACACCACATCAGAAGGCCGGCAGCAGAACCGGCGAGTGGAGTTGGTCAAGAAGTAGGAGGCGGCGTGCGCGAGTGAGCCGCCGCCGGTCAGCGCGGTGTCACGACCACGGGACTGAAGCCCATGCCGTCGGGATTGACCCCTGCTTCGACGAACCGGGCCACACGCCGGCCCTTCAGGTCCACGATGGCCACGCGGTTGATGGCATTGGCCGAGACGAAGGCCCACTGCCCGTCGGGGGAAACCGCAAAGCCTTGTGGAGAGGCGGAGTTGCCATACCCGGCGGCGGCCGCCGCCGCGTCGATATCGATGCTCGCGACGATGGCGCCGAGCAACCGGTCAATGAGCACGAGCGTGCCCGCTTCCGGATCGCTCACGACCACCGTCATAGCATCCGGAGTGATGGCCAGCCGGTAGGGCACCTGCAGTCCGCCGATTCGCGCCACGATATCGCCCGTCGCACCGTTCACGCCGATGACCGTGCCCGAGTCCATGCTGGCGGTCCAGCCCTGCAACCCGTCCGGCGTCGCCGCAAGTCCCTCCGTTCGCGTGCCTGCCTCCCAGACCAGCGTTGGGGTTTCGCCGGTCAGATCGATTCGGGTGACGGTGCCATCCATGATATTCGCCGTGTAGACCCACCGGCCGCCCAGGGCCAGCATGTGCGAGCCGCGACCCTGCGTCGGGAGTGACCGTCGTACCCCGCCGTCCGCGACCCCGACAATCAGGACTTCTCCGGTGCGTTCCGAGGTGAGGGCCAACAGCGAGTCGCCCGGCAGGAATGCCGCTCCGTGGAGACGCTGCTGTCCCTCCACCGTGATTTCGTGCGACACCGACCCGTCCCGGATGGTCACGAACTGCACCACGTTTCCCGGGCCCCGCCGGTCGCCGTAGTTGGTAATGGCTGCGGTCCGCCCGTCGCTGGTGACGGCGATTTCGTGGGGCGCGATGTGCGTCGACACGATGGCGCGACGCTCGCCGGTGGCGAGGTCGATCAGCCACACGCTGTCGTCGCCCTGATTCGCGGCGAGGATGGTGCCGTTGGATTGCGCGTTGACCGGCGGTGTCACGCCCACCGTCGCAACGGCCAGCGCCAAGGCACCCACCACGGCCGTGGAGGCGAGGACGCGGGGCGTTCGAGGGGCGACGCTTGATGGCGAAAGGGTATGTCCGGTCATCTCGATCTCGTTGGCGGGGGCTGTTTCATCTACGCGCTTCATCAGCCATCGGTTTCGAGTGGGTAGTGGTCGCGACGACAGGTTGCGAGTATCATCGAGTAGGAACGCCGGACGTGGGCTGCCCCCCTCACTCTCTGGGAGCTGGTGATGCGGTGTCTTCGCTCGTGCATGACTGCCCTCACGCTCACTGCCATTTCGATGGCCGGCGCAGCCGCCGCCGCTGCCCAGGACCCCCTCCCTTCCTGGAACGAGGGAGCCACCAAGCACGCCATCCTGGCCGGCGTGACGGAAGCCACCACGCCCGGGCGCCCCGGATTCATTCCGCCATCGGAGCGAATCGCCACCTTCGACAACGACGGCACGCTCTGGGTCGAGCAACCAATGTACACCCAACTCGTCTTCGCGCTCGACCGGGTGAAGGCGCTCGCGCCCCAGCACCCGGAATGGAAGACCGCGGAGCCATTTGCCTCGCTCCTCAAGGGCGACCTCTCGGCGGCGCTGGCTGGCGGTGAGCACGCCATCCTCGAGATCATCATGGCCACCCACGCCGGGATGAGCACCGCCCAGTTCGAGCAGATCGTGTCCGACTGGCTCACCACCACCAGGCACCCCAGATTCAAGCGCCCGTACACCGAACTGGTCTACCAACCGATGGTGGAGTTGCTCGCCTATCTCCGTACCAAGGGATTCAAGACGTACATCGTCTCCGGGGGCGGGGTGGAGTTCATGCGCCCGTGGACCGAGAAAGTGTATGGGATTCCGCCCGAACAGGTCATCGGGAGCCGAATCAAGACGAGCTATCAGATGACGTCACATGGCCCTGAACTCATGCGCGAGGCGGCGATCGATTTCATCGACGACAAGGATGGCAAGCCGGTTGGCATCAACGCCGTCATCGGACGCCGGCCGATGGGCGCCGTCGGCAACTCCGACGGCGACCGCCAGATGCTCGAGTGGGTGCCGACCGACCAGCCGCGACTCCGGATGCTCGTGCGCCACGACGATGCGGTCCGGGAATACGCGTATGGCCCCAGTTCGCAAATCGGGACCTTCAGCGACTCGCTGATGGCGGAGGCGAAGGCCAACGGCTGGACGGTCATCAGCATGAAGGACGACTGGAAGCGGATTTTCGCGTTCGAGTAGCCCCGGGCCGAGGCGAGCGTCGAACTTGGACGGTGTTGCCTCGGATACCTCGAAGACGGCTGATCGGAGCACGATTACACGACAACGCCCCCACGGAGCAGTGTGCTCGATGGGGGCGAGGTCGTCACGGCACTTCCGTGACTCAGCCGAAGTCGGATGCCTGCAGGGGCAGGCGCCGGACACGGTGGCCCGTCAATCGTGCCAGCGCGTTGAGGAGCGCCGGCGCGAAGCTGTTGACGACCGGCTCGCCGAGGCCGTGCGGACGGGGGTCGTCGTTCGCGACGACATGTGTCTCGATGGCGCGCGGCGTATCGCTGAGTCGCGCCACGCGGAACGTATTGAAGTTCTGCTCCTCTGCGCGCCCGCCCTCAAAGGTGGTCTCCCCGAGCGCGTTGGAGAGGGACCACAGCACGCCGCTCTCCGCCTGCTGGGTCACGCCGTCCGTGTCGATGACGACGCCGCAGTCGATCGCGACCACGACGCGCTCGATGGTGAAGGGCAATTGGCCCGCGCCCGCGTCCGGCCGGCGCGCGACCTCGACGACATGCGCGACGTACGTCTCTGTGTGAAAGACATCGCCGGCAATTCCGCGCGCCCGCCCGGGGAGAAGCGGCTGGCTCCATCCGGCCCGCTCGGCGGCGGTCTCGAGCACCGCGCGCAGGCGGCGCCGGTCGATCGGCGTCTCGTGCGGCGTGACGCTGGCCGGCACAGCGGGATCTGAGGCGCCAAGCAGGTCCATCCGCAAGGCGAGCGGGTCCACATCGGTCGCGACCGCGATCTCGTCGAGGAAGCACTCGCGTGCGAACACCGACGACGGCGCAAAGACAGCGCGCCACGGCCCGATAGGCACCGGCGCCTCGACCGCGCGATAGCTGGTCTGGAGTGCCGGGAAGGCGTACGGCTGATCGACGACTCCCCACGAGGAGCCGGCCAGGAAGGCCGGGTCGGCCAGCTGCGCGGCTGTCGGCCGGCGCCGGGCGTTGTGCGGCGTGGATGCCTTGCGGTGATCCCAGGCGACCACATGGCCGCGCGCATCCAGGCCGGCCTCGAGCCGATGGGCCGACGCCGCCTGGAAGTACCCGTGCACAAGATCGTCCTCTCGGGTCCAGACCAGCTGCACCGGGGCGTCCACCTGCCGGGCGATCTCGACCGCCTCCATGTCGAAGTCCCACCCCAGGCGCCGGCCAAACCCGCCGCCGGCGAGCGTCACGTGGACCGTCACCGCTTGCCGATCCAGGCCGAGCGCACGGGCCGCGAAGTACTGCACGGCGCCGGGGGTCTGCGTCGGAGACCAGATCTCGCAACGCTCCGCCGTCACACGCGCGGTCGCGGTCACCGGCTCGATCGCGCCGTGGGCGGCGAACGGGTATTGGTAGGTGGCGTCGATGCGACGAGCCGCCGTGGCGAGCGCGGCGCGCCCGCTACCCTCGAGTCTGGTCGTCACGCCGGCTTCCTCGGCGGCCTCGAGCAAGTCACGCGCATGCGCGCTGCTGTTGAACGAAGCGCCGGGACCCTCCTGCCAGCGCACCGTGAGCGCACGCCGCCCGGCCACTGCGGCCCAGGTCGAACGCGCCACGACGGCGACACCACTCGGCACCGCGAAACAACGGACGACCCCCTCGATCGCCAACGCCTCTGCGTCGTCGAACGTGGTCAGCGTCGCGCCGAAGGTCGGCGGTCGCGCGATAACGGCCACGAGCATGCCCGGCAGCCGCACGTCCAGTCCGTAGCGGGCGCGGCCGGTCACGACCGCCGGTCCATCCAGCCGCGGGGTGGGGTGGCCGATCAGCCAGCGCGCCCCCGCAGGCTTGAGCGGCGGCTCGCCTGGCACCGGCTGGCGCGCAGCGTCGGCGGCAAGCTCGCCGTACGCCGCCGACCGCCCGTCCGGTCCCCTCACGCGGCCAGGCTCCGTGGTGCATCGGGAGGGCTCGACGGCCCATTGCGCCGCGGCCGCGGCCACCAGCATCGCGCGAGCGGAGGCACCGGCAGCGCGGAGCGGATCCCAGCTGTCCATCATACTGGAGCTGCCGCCTGTACCGAGGTCTGGGTATTCGGGTCCAGGAGACGCCTGCTCGAGCTCGACCCGATCGAGAGCGACGTCGAGCTCCTCGGCGAGAATCTTGGCCAGCGAGGTGCGGACGCCCTGGCCCATCTCGGTGCGGCCGATCACCAGCACGATCCGGCCGTCCGGTTCGATGCGCACCCATGCATTCGGCCGGAACGTCGGCGCGAACCCTGCGGCGGCGCCAGCGCGGCCGGGCCAGCGGAACCCGACGAGCAATCCCCCGCCCGCCAGCGCGGAGGCAATCACGAAGTCCCGCCGGGTGGTCATCGGATGTCACCCCCCTCAGCGGCCCGCCGCACCGCACGGGCGAGGCGGGGATAGGTGCCGCAGCGGCACAGGTGCCCCTCGATCGCCGCCGCGATCTGGGCATCGCTCGGACTCGGGGTCCGCGCGAGAAGGCCGACGGTCTCCATGATCAACCCCGCCTGGCAGAAGCCGCACTGCGCGACATTCTCGGCGAGCCACGCGCGCTGCACCGGGTGAGCGCCGTCCGCGGAAAGCCCCTCGATGGTGGTAATGCGCCGGCCTTCGGCCGCGGCAAGCGGCATCAGGCATGACGCGACCGGAATGTCATCCATGAGGACGGTGCAGGCTCCGCACTGCCCAACGCCGCACCCGTACTTGGTTCCCGTGAGTTCGAGGTCGTCTCGCAGCACCCATAGCAAGGGAGTGTCGGCCGGTGCCTCGACCGATCGCCGTACCCCGTTCACTGTGAGATTGGAAGTGGCCATGGCTGCCTGCGCGGTGGAGGGGGCCCGCGGGTTCCTCACAACTACGGATCCGTCCAGAATCCTGTTTCATCCCGAGGTAGCCGGTGCCGAGCCGTACTTCCGAATCGACCGGCGTTCTGGGGGGCACGGACGCGTGAGGTGATTTCGGGGAGGCGCGCGCAACCCACAACTGCCGCAACATCATCACACGCGGAACGACAAAGCCCCCACCGAGTGATGTACTCGATGGGGGCCAAGTCGTTGTGCTGCTTGTCATGCCCGAGGCGAGAGTCGAACTCGCACGGGGTCGCCCCCGGCGGATTTTGAGTCCGCTGCGTCTGCCATTCCGCCACTCGGGCGCCGCGGGAGGAAGATGGGCAGTCCGCTGCAGGGGCGCAAGAAGCGCAGCGGTCTGGCTACGGCTGCCGCGCCCCCTGCCCTCCCTGCTGTCGGAGCTGCTGCTGCCGCTGCTGGCGGATCTCCTCGATGCGGGCCATCAGCCGCTCCCGCAGGACCTGGAACTGCGCCCGCTGCACCGGGGTGAGGTACCTCGACATCTCCCTATCCTCATCCACGAAGCTCTGAACATAGGCCACCTTCACCTGCAGCAATCGATCCACCAGCGTATTGACGCTGTCGGAGTTGGCGGCGATTCCGGGCCGGAGCTGGCCCTGCAGCCCGCGCTTGATGGCCCGCTCCTCCTGCTCCCATGCCCGCCGCTTCGGTGCGTAGGTGTTGAAGGTCGCCCGCAGCTTGACCGCCTGGTCGTCGGTCAGCCCCAGCGTGGTCTGGATCTGCTGGGCAAATCGCTGTTCGATCTGCTGGCGCATCCGGGCGGCCTGCGGCGACTCATCGCCATTGACCTGTGCACGGAGCGGCGCCACCGCCATCAGCATGGTCGCCATCAACATCCATCGAAGTCGTCGCATCAGATCTCCCAGAGACGCTGGACCTGCTCGAGTTCCTGGGAATCCAGGTCGTCGAGAGTCGGTGTATCAATCGTCGGAGTGTCCGTCCACTGCGGGGCCATCGATTCGAGCAGCTCGGCCAGCCCCTCCTCGCCGAGCGCGTGCAGCCCGGGGATATCGGGCGACAGTTCGGCCGGGAGGCTGGGCGGCAGGGCGGCAGGGGTGCTTGCCTTGATGATGAAGAGCGCCGCCGCGGCCACCGCGGCGACCCCGGCCAGCCACCGACGGGCGGGGAACCGCTTCACCACCGGTTCGGTCCGGAGGCGCAGGAGGACCCGCTCCGCCAGGGCATCGGCGTCCACCGTCACGTCATTCCCGATAGCCGCCCCGGCCGAGACGATCCTCCACGCCGACCGGCAGTCGGCGCACGAGGCCAGATGGCGGTCTTCCGCCTCGGTCCAGGAACGCTCACCCCTGGCCACGCTCGGCATCCTGTCGGAGAGTTCCTGACAATTCATGGTACCAGCTCCTTCAACCGCTTGACCGCGTGATGATAATGCACCCGTGCCGCCCCGGCCGTCGTGCCGAGTGACTCAGCAATTTCGGCGTACGCCATCCCCTGCTGTGCCCGAAGGAGGAAGACCTCCCGCTGGAGCCGGGGCAGTTCCGACAGCCCCCCCTTGATCCGGTCCGCCGTTTCATCGGCCGCCATCTCGTCACCCGGATCGCGGTGCACCGGCATGTCGTGATCCTCGATCGATAGCACCACCCTGCCCTTCCGCTTCCGGTACGCGTCCTTGAGCAGGTTCGAACCGATGCTGAAGAGCCAGCTCCGGAAGGAGGACTCCTGGCGCCACCCGTCGAGCCCACGGAAGGCCTTGAAGAACGCCTCCTGTGCGAGGTCCTCCACCTCGCTCGGCCCCGCCCCCGCCCCGGTCAAGAAGCGGGCGAGGGCGGACGCGTGCCGCCGGACCAGGTCGGTGGCCGCCTGCTCGCTTCCCGTCCGCCACGCCGCCGCGAGGGCGGCGTCCGATGGCCCGTCGAGCCCGGTCAAGGATGGCATTCAGTGGGCATGGACGCTGTAAGTCACCCGGTGTTAAGCGTTGACCCGACTCAATAAGTCGGATAACTTCCTTCGAACGATCGTTCGGACGGTACATGCAGCCCTATGACCAGCGCCTGGATTCCCTTCTGGCCGCAGCCGCAAAGACTTTTGCGGAGCGGGGTTACCACGCTACGTCCATGCGCGACCTGGCCCGGACCAGTGGATTCAGCCTCGCGGGGATGTACCATTATGTGGAGAGCAAGGAAGAATTGCTCTTCCAGATCCAGGACCGCTGCTTTGCGCTGGTGCTCGAAGGCGCTCGCGAGGCCGTTGAGGCGGCCGACGATCCGGAAACGAGGCTCCGCGCGTTCATCCGCCACCATGTAACCTACTTCGCGGCGCACATGGACGAGATGAAGGTCCTCGCGCACGAAGAGGCGGAACTGACCGGGACGATGCGTGCGCGGCTCCGCCGCAGCAAGAAGGAATATGTCGGATTGCTCGAGGTGCTCCTCGGGGACGTCCCCGGCACCCGGGCTGACCCGCGCATTGCGGCCTACGCGCTCTTCGGCATGATGAACTGGATCTACACCTGGTATCACCCTGCGGGCCCCACTTCGCCAGCCACGCTGGCCGAGGAACTGGCCTCGCTCTTCCTGGACGGCTACATCGCTGCTCACCACGCGACCCCACGACTGGTCGCCACGCTCGGAGGATGACCCCTTGACCGCTACGCTGACCTCCCCACGCCCCGGCGCTCCGGCGCCCACCGACAAGATCCTCATCAACTACGAGGTGAAGGACGGCCTCGCCATCATCACGCTGAACGACCCGCCGGCCAACACCTATACATACGAGATGTTCCGGCAGATGGACGCCGCCATCCTCGATGCCCGGATGGCCGACGAGGTGCACGTCATCGTCATCCGCGGCCACGGCGAGAAGTTCTTCTCGGCCGGCGCCAACATCTCGATGCTGAACAACGTGACCCCCCGCTTCAAGTACTTCTTCTGCCTCCACGCCAACGAGACGCTCAGCCGGCTGGAGCAGACCCCGAAGTTGACGATCGCGGCCCTCAACGGCCACACCGTCGGCGGCGGGCTGGAGATTGCCATGGCCTGCGACATCCGGATCGCCTGCCGGAACGCCGGCAAGATCGGGCTTCCCGAGGTCAACCTCGGCGTGCTCCCGGGGACCGGCGGGACGCAGCGTCTCTGCCGGCTCATCGGCAAGTCCAAGTCGATCGAGTTCATGGTGACCGGCGAGACCTTCTCCTTCGAGAAGGCCGAGGAAATCGGCCTGGTCAATCATGTGTTCGAGAAGGACGGCTACTGGGACCAGGTCCTGATGTACGCGAAGCAGTTCTGCCCGCCGAACAAGGCCGCCCGTGCTGTCGGCGCCATCAAGCGGAGCGTGCAGTCCGGCATGGACCTCCCCTTCGAGAGCGCGCTGACCCTCGAGCGGGAACTGCAGCAGCAGCTCTTCGCGTCGTCGGACGCCAAGGAGGGGCTGGCGGCCTACGTCGAGAAGCGGATGCCCAACTTCGAGGCCAAGTAACCGGTGCAGACCGACCTCTTCATCAACAACGCCTGGACCCCGGCCGCGAGCGGCCGGCGGTTCGACGTGATCAACCCCGCCACCGAGGATGTACTGGTCTCGGTGGCGGAGGGGGACGCCGCCGACATCGACCAGGCGGTGGCGGCGGCCCGGGCCTGTTTCGAGTCCGCGGAGTGGCGCGGGCTCTCCGCCCGGAAGCGGGGCGGCATGCTCTACCGGGCCGCGGAGCTGCTGGCGAATCGCCTGCCGGAGATGGCCGAACTGGAAACGCGCCAGAACGGGAAGCCGTTGTTCGAGTCGAAGATCGACGTTTCCAGCACGGTGGAGACCCTGCGCTACTACGCCGGGTGGTGTGACAAGTTCGGCGGCGAGACGGTACCGGTGGACGGCAACTTCCTGACGTACATTCGCCACGAACCGATCGGCGTGGTCGGAGCCATCGTCCCGTGGAACTTTCCGCTGAACATTGCCGGCTGGAAATTTGCCCCGGCCCTTGCGGCCGGATGCACCGTCGTCCTCAAGCCCGCCTCCGAGACCCCGCTGACCGCCTTGTTGATGGCGGAGATCTTTGCGGATGCCGGCCTCCCGGCCGGCGCCTTCAACGTCGTGCCCGGCCACGGCTCCACCGCCGGTTCGGCGCTGGTCCGCCACCCCGGGGTGGACAAGATCTCCTTTACCGGCTCCACCGGAGTCGGCCAGCGGATCATGAAGGAAGCGGCCGACAGCGTAAAGCGGCTGACGCTCGAACTCGGCGGGAAGAGCCCGAACATCATCTTCGACGACGCCGATATCGCCGCCGCCGTGCGCGGCGCGCAGACCGGCATCTTCTATGGCAAGGGCGAGGTGTGCGCCGCCGGCAGCCGCCTCCTGGTCGATCGGAAGGTGAAGGACCAGGTCGTCGAGCAACTCGCCGCCCGGAGCAAGAAACTCGTCCCCGGCGATCCGTTCGAGAAGACCACCCGCCTCGGCGCCATCGTCTCGAAGGAGCAGCAGGCGAGCGTGCTGCAGTACATCGCCACCGGCAAGTCAGAGGGCGGGACAATCGTCGCCGGCGGCAACGCGGCCACCGTGAACGGTAAGGGGTACTTCGTCGAAGCGACCGTCTTCGATGGCGTGACGCCGGAGATGACGATCGCGCGCGAGGAGATCTTCGGCCCCGTGCTGGCGGTGCTCGGCTTCGACGACGAGGACGAGGCGATTGCCCTGGCCAACCAGTCGATGTACGGGCTGGCCGCCGGCGTCTGGAGCCGGGACATCGGGCGCGCGCACCGGGTGGCCCACGCCATTCGCGCCGGCACCGTCTGGGTAAACACCTACAACATGTATGACCCCGCCGCGCCCTTTGGCGGGTACAAGCAGTCGGGTTTCGGCCGCGATCTCGGTCGCACCGCACTCGAGGGATACACCGAAACCAAGTCGGTCTGGATCGCGCTGTGACCGAGGCGTTCGTCGTCTCCGCCGTTCGCACCCCCATCGGCCGCGCCGGCGGGGCACTTGCGGGTGTGCGGCCCGACGACCTCGCCGCCATCGCCATCCGGGCGGCGGTCGAGCGGGGTGGCCTCCCCGGCGCCAGCATCGACGACGTCATCCTCGGCTGCGCCAACCAGGCCGGCGAGGACAACCGCAACGTCGCCCGGATGGCCTTGCTGCTGGCAGGACTCCCGATCGAGGTACCGGGACAATCGGTCAACCGGCTCTGCGGATCGGGACTGCAGGCCATTTCCAGCGCAGCCCACGCCATCAAGGCGGGCGAGGGCGACCTGTTCATCGCCGGCGGCGTCGAGAGCATGACCCGGGCGCCGTACATCACGCTGAAGAGTGGCACCGCCTGGGATCGGCACACGCCGCAGGTCGCCGATTCCACGGTGGGGTGGCGGTTCGTCAATCCCGCCATGCCCAGCGAATGGACCATCTCGCTGGGCCAGACCGCCGAGAAGGTCGCAGAGCAGCACGGCATCACACGCGAGGAGCAGGATGCCTTCGCCGCGGAAAGCCAGCGGCGGGCCAAGGTCGCCATGGAGGCCGGACACTTCAACGACGAGTTGGTCGCGGTCTCCGGGCCCGGCACCAGGGATCCGGTCACCAGCGACGAGCATCCGCGCCCCGAGGTCACCGCCGCCGGGCTGGCCCGGCTCAAGCCGGCGTTTGCCAAAGGTGGCACGGCCACGGCGGGGAATTCCAGCGGGATCAACGACGGCGCGGCCGCCCTGGGGGTCGCAAGTGCCTCGGCCATCGAGGCCCATGGCCTCACCCCGATCGCGCGCATCGTGGGCACGGCGGTGGCCGGGGTGGATCCAAGCTGCATGGGCCTCGGGCCCATTCCGGCCACGCAGAAGCTGCTCGCCAGGCTGGGCATGACGGTGAAGGACCTCGACCTCATCGAGCTGAACGAGGCGTTCGCGGCCCAGGCCATCCCCTGCATCCGTGCGCTCGGGCTCGACTCCGATCGCGTGAACGTCTCGGGTGGAGCGATCGCCCTCGGGCACCCGCTCGGCGCCAGCGGGGCCCGTATGGCGGCGACGCTCATCCATGGGTTGCGTCGGACGGGCGGTCGGTACGGGCTGGCGACGATGTGCATCGGTGTGGGACAGGGGATCGCGACGGTGTTCGAACGGATTGAGGACTGAAGCGAGGATGACGATGCTGGAGACGATGGTCAAGAGCGCGGTGCGTACCCGGATCCACGACGGGATCGGGACGATTACGCTCGACCGGCCGGAGCGCCTGAACGCCTTCGATGTCGAGATGCTCCGTGAGCTCCACGAAGTGGTGCGCGCCATGATTGCCGATGACTCGGTGCGCGTCCTCGTGCTCACGGGAAGCGGCCGGGGGTTTTGCGCCGGGGCCGATCTCGACGCACTCACCGGTCCCTCCGGCGAACTCCGAGAATCCGAGGCAATGGAACTGGTGCGGATCGGCTCGGATGTGGTGCAACTGCTCCACCGCGCCCCGAAGCCGGTGCTGGCGAGCCTGAACGGGGCTGCTGCGGGTGGCGGGGTGGGGCTGGCGCTGGCCTGCGACCTCCGGATTGCCGCGGCGACTTCATCGCTCGGGCTGGTGTTTCACCGGCTCGGGCTCCACCCCGACTTCGGCACCAGCTGGTTCGTCCCCCGGCTGGCGGGTGCCGCGGCGGCGCTTGAGTTGTTCTGGACACCGCGCATGCTCTCGGCGGCCCGTTGCCGGGAGCTCGGGCTGGTCAATCGCGTCGTCCTGGACGACCACCTGGAGCATGAGACCGAGGCCTGGGCCCGCCGGCTGGCGGCCCTCCCGCCAATCGCCGTCCGCCTGGCAAAGCGTGCGGTGCGTGAAGCAGAGTCGACGTCCCTCGCCGAGTCATTGGTGATCGAGGCGCGGCACTGCCAAGAATGTTTTCGCAGCGCGGACGCCGCCGAAGGACTGGCCGCGTACCACGATAATCGAGTTCCTGAATTCCACGGACGGTGAGGAAGACATGCGGAAAGTGAACAACTTTGACGACTGGATCGACTACTTCCGCTATTGGCAGGACTCGATCGGCATTTCCGAAAAGGAGATGGCCGGCACGCCGTTCCGAAAGGTCGGCTTCGACGCGAAGTTCGGCGAGCCCGAAGCCGGGACGATCGAGTTTGGCCACTACAAGGGCCAGACCAAGTGGCCGACCATCATGCACATCCCCGACCAGCGTATTCGCGACGCGCTGCTGAACCTGATCGTGTTCCAGGGCGACACCGAGTTCGCGTCGGTGGAGCAGCAGCGGCAGCTGCTGGAGCGCGCGCCGAGCGACTACGACCTCTTTTCCCTGATGCGGGTGATGAGCGAAGAGATGCGCCACGGCTGGCAGATGTCCTACCTCCTTTGTACCCACTTCGGCGACGAGGGGAAGCGCGAGGCGCAGAAGCTCCTCGACCGGCGCGCGGAAGAAGGCGAGCGCCTCCTCGGCTCCTTCAACGAGATCGTCGAAAACTGGCTCGACTTCTTCACCTACACGCAGTTCATCGACCGCGACGGCAAGTTCCAGCTGCAGATGCTGTCCACCTCGTCGTTCCACCCTCTGGCCCGCTCGATGGGCCCGATGCTGAAGGAGGAGAGCTTCCATCTCGGCACCGGCAACAACGGCCTGCGGCGGATTCTCCGCGCCGGGCGGGTGCCGCCGGAAGTGGTCCAGCGCTACTTCAACAAGTGGGTGCCTACGGCGTTTGATCTCTTTGGCACCGACAATTCCTCAAGCGCGCACTGGGCGTACGTGTGGGGGCTGAAGGGTCGTTTCGATGAACGCGAGACGCCGGACGAGGCCAACGTGGCCCACCTCAATGAAGCGAGCCGCGAGCTCTACCGTCAGGAGATCACGCGACTGGTGGATCGCCTGAACACCGCCATTCCCGATCCGGACCAGTACCTGATCGTGCCGGACGTGAAGTTCAACCGGAAGATCGGCCTCTACGCCCGGCAGCACTTCACGCTCACGGGCGAGCCGGTTGCCGCCGAGAACTACCCGGCGTACCTCGAGTCGGCCATGCCCAACGACGCGGACCGTACGCTGCTTGCGGACCTGCTCGACGAGCCGGATTGGATCGAGTTTCGGAAACTGGAGGAGAACAACTGACGCGCCCGCTGGTGATCGCCCATCGGGGCGCCTCCGGCTACGCGTTTGAGAACTCTCCGGCCGCCTTTCGTGAGGCGGCCGCCCGAGGTGTGGACGGTGTCGAGCTCGACGTCCACGCCACGGCCGACGGCGGCATCGTGGTGCATCACGATCCCGTCCTGACCGGCGGCCTGCCCCTCGACACCCTGACCATGGCGGAAGCCACCGCCGCGTTGCTCCCCAACGGGGAACCGGTGCCGGCGCTCGCCACCGCGCTCGACCTGATTGGCGACCGGGACGTCTGGGTCGAGGTCAAGGCCTTGCCGCCCGCGCACGATGCTGCCCTCCTCGCCGCGCTGGACGCCGGACCCTTCCCCGCCCGATATGCCGTCCACAGCTTCGACCACCGCATCACGGCCCGGCTGGCCCGGCAGCGCCCAGGCCTCGCCCTCGGTGCGCTCCTGGTGGCGCGGGTCGCGAACCCGACCGACGTACTCCGCATCGCGAGCGCCACGACACTCTGGCAGGAATGGACGATGATCGACCAGGAACTGGTAGAGGCGGTGCACGCGGCCGACGCTCGCCTGATCGCGTGGACCGTCAATGATCGAGTCGCGGCGGCGCGGCTCGGGCGGATGGGGGTGGACGGGCTCTGTGGCAACTATCCCGACCGACTGGCGGTGGCGGCATGACCGCGTTTCCGACTCGAGTGGCCGTCATCGGCGCCGGCACCATGGGTGCCGGCATCGCGCAGGCGGCCGCCACGGCAGGGTGGCCCACGACCCTGACCGATGCCCGTCCGGAGGCGCTGCAGGGCGCCCTCGACCGGATCGGCCGGACCCTGGATGGTGCGGTGCAGCGCGGCAAACTCGACGCCGCCGGACGCGACGCTATTCTTGGCCGGTTGCAGACCGCCCCCGACATGCGGGCTACCTGCCAGGGCGCCGACCTGGTCATCGAGGCGGTGCTGGAGGACCTGGACGTCAAACGCGATGTGATGAGCCAGGCCAGCGACTGGGCTGAGCCGTCCGCGCTCCTCGCCACCAACACCTCGTCCATTTCCATCGCCGACATCGCGGCCGACCTGCCCCGCCCCGAGCGGCTGATCGGGATGCACTTCTTCAACCCGGTGCACCTGATGAAGCTGGTGGAGATCGTGGTGCACGACGGTTCGGACGACGCATCCACCGTCGACGCGCTTGTCCGTGGTCCGGCCATGGGCAAGGAACCGATCGTGGTGCGGGACTCCCCGGGCTTCGCGTCGAGCCGCGCTGGGCATCGCCCTCGGCCTCGAGGCGATGCGGATGCTGGAGGAGGGGGTGGCCAGCGCCGCGGACATCGACCGCGCCATGGAACTCGGCTACAACCACCCGATGGGTCCGCTCAAGCTGACCGACCTCGTCGGGCTCGACGTGCGGCTCCGTATCGCCGATTACCTTCACCAGGCCCTGGGCGCGGAACGCTTCGCGCCCCCGGCCATCCTCCGCCGCCTCGTCGCCGAAGGAAAACTCGGCAAGAAGAGCGGCCACGGCTTCTACGACTGGTCCCAATCATGAGCGAACCACAGAACATCCTCAAGGAAGTCCACGGGCGCGTCGCTCTCCTCATTATCAACCGTCCCGAGAAACGGAACGCCCTCGACGGCGCAACGCGCTGCCAGCTCCTCGGCGTTCTCGACGAACTCCGCACTGACACCGATGTGCGGGTGGTCGTGCTCACCGGCGCGGGCGACAAGGCGTTCGTGGCGGGCGCGGACATCTCGGAGTTCGAGGGGCGAAGCCCGATCGATCAGTTCCGCGTCATGTCGGGCCGGACGATCTTCGATGCGGTGGACAGCTTTCCGAAGCCGGTCATCGCCGCCCTCAACGGGTTCACGCTCGGCGGCGGCTGCGAGCTCGCGATGGCCTGCGACATTCGCATCGCGGCCGACACCGCCAAGCTCGGACAGCCCGAGGTGAACCTCGGCATCATTCCCGGCGGCGGCGGCACGCAGCGGCTTCCGCGGCTGGTCGGCGCAGGCGCGGCGTACAAGCTGCTCTTCACGGGGGAGTTGATCCCGCGGCAGAGGCACTGCGCATCGGCCTGGTGGACGAGGTCGTGCCCGCCGCAGAGCTCCGAGTCCGTGCCATGGCGATGGCGGAGAGCATCGCCCAGAAGAGCCCCGTGGCGCTCCAGTTGATCAAGGAGGCGGTGCGCGCCTCGCTCCGGGTGCCTCTCGATGAGGGATTGCGCCAGGAGACGACGCTGTTTGGTTTGGCGTTCTCGAGCGAGGACAAGGCCGAAGGGGTCGCGGCATTTCTCGGGAAGCGGCCGGCGGATTTCAAGGGAACGGTAACACCGGAGGAACATTGAGCTATCCCGTCTCCGATATGCATATCCATATCCAGCCGTGGCGGCAGCTGAAGCCTGCCGTGGCGGATGTCGATGCGGGTCGGCAAGGAGGCGCACTGGGAGCGGTTGATTGCGCTGATGGACGATCCGCAGGCCCTGCTGGAGGTGATGGATGCCTCAGGTGTGTGGCGCGTGGCGCTCATCAATTACCCGAGCCCCGACCTCATGGGGTTCGACGATTCGACCAACGCATTCTCCGCCCGGTACGCCGAAGCCTCGCCCGAACGCATCCTCCCCTATGGCGGGGTGCATGCGCGGTTCACGAAGGACCCCGAGGGAGACGTGGACCGGCTGGTAGAGATGGGGATCCGGTGCCTGAAGATCCACCCGCCCCACCAGATGTATCCGGCAAACGCGTACACCGAAGGGCTGGAGGCACTGGGCCGCATCTACCGGCGATGCGAGGAGCGGGGCCTCCCGGTCCTGATCCATACCGGTACCAGCATCTTCCCGGGCGCGCGGTCGAAATGGGGCAACCCGATGGAGATCGACGACGTCGCCATCGACTATCCGCAGCTGACGATCGTCATGGCGCATGGTGGGCGCCCGCTCTGGATGGAGGAGGCCTTCTTCATCCTACGTCGCCATCCCAATGTCTACCTGGAGCTGTCCGGGATCCCGCCGGCACGGCTGCTTGAGTACTTCCCGCGATTGACGGATATTTCGCACAAGACCATCTGGGGTACCGACTGGCCGAGCCCCGGCGTGCACGACCTGCGCAAGAACCTCGATGCCTTCCGTGCGCTGCCGCTCTCGCCGGAAGTACAGCGCGCGATCCTCTCGGAGACGAGTCTCCGGCTCTTCCCCACCCTCCCTCGCTGAACATCACCAGGAGCTCGACGTGACGCGCCATGCACTCGCCGCCATCGGAGCACTGACCCTAGCCCTTGCCGCTCCTGCCCACGCACAGAATCCGGCGCCCGCAGCCGAATCTTCGCCGGCCCGGCCGCTGCCGGTCGAGATGAAGAAGCTCGTTCCCCACCGGGACAGCATGACCGTGCTGGTCAACAACCAGCCGATGGGCACCAGCGTCTGGGGAGTGGAAAAGGTGGGCGAGGGCTACGTCGTGCGCGAGCACACCGCCATCGGCTCGGTGATGACGCAGAACACCACCGTCGACCTGACAAAGTCCGGACAGGTACAACGTGTGCGACAGACGGGCATGGTCCGGGACATGGATGGCGGGATCGACATCAGCTACGACAACGGTCGGGTGACCGGCAACGTCCAGGCGGTGACGTCCGCGGGCCAGAAGCGCTTCACGGTCGACACGACCGTGCCACCCGGCACGGTGGACGACAATGCCTTGCAGGCGCTGCTCCCCGCCCTGCCGTGGGCCAAGGAGGCCGGCTGGAACTTCTGGATGTACAGTGCGGGGACGAACTCGATAACGGAGATGGTGCTGTACGTGATTGCCGAGGAGATGGCGATGGTGCCGGCCGGCGCGTTCGATGCCTACCGGGCGCGGCTGTCGGGAGGGGCCACCGACGTCGAGTTCCTGATCCTCAAGCGGGCGCCGCACACCGTCCTCAAGATCGAGATGTCCGGCGCCCCGCTGAAGTACGAACTGGTCTCGGGTGGTGGCCTCTAGCCGCTAGGCGCCGTCGCCTTGGGGGGCCGCCGCCGCCTCGTCGATGATCGGCTCCTCGGCATCCAGACCCTCCTCGGCCTCCGCCTCGGTCTCGTCATCGGGCGTATCGGTGACCGACACCACGATCGCCTTCTGCGTGGCGATCTGGGCCTCGATCGACTCGATCTGGGCCTCGAGGTCACTGATCTTGAGGACCAGGGCATCGACCCGGCGCTGGTCCTGCTCCACACCCTGCTCGCGGTGATAGGCGATCATGCCGAGGTCTCGGGCCGCGTTGTCGCGGCGGCGCTTGACGCGAAGGAGATCGATCTGGAGACGGCCTTCATCCAGGGCGGCGCTGGCGCGCCGGCCGAAGCTCTCGAGTTCGCTGTTCAGCTTGGAAAAGATGGACGACATGGTGGTTCTCCGTTGTCGGGATCTCCGCACCTGACGGCCTGAGGGGCCAGAATGTTTCATTTCGAACCCTCCACAGAGAGTTCAAGGCAATAATAAGGGGGATGCGGCGCCTGCCGCATCCCCCATGGTCGTTGGAGCCGCTCTGGTTACGCGGTGGCTTCCTTCGGGTAGACCGAGACCTTCTTCCGGCCCTTGTCCCGGTACTCGAACTTCACCACGCCGTCGACCTTGGCGAAGAGGGTATCGTCCGACCCGTGCCCGACGTTCTTGCCGGGATGGATGACGGTGCCCCGCTGACGCACCAGGATATTGCCGGCCAGCACGTTTTCTCCCCCGAACTTCTTGATGCCGAGGTACTGGGGATTGCTGTTGCGGCCGTTGCGGCTGGAGCCTACGCCCTTTTTATGAGCCATGAGAGCCTCACCCTACCTTGACGTCGGTGATAAGGACCTCGGTAAACTTCTGCCGATGGCCCGTCTTGCGGCGATAGCCCTTCCGCCGCTTGAACTTGAACACGTAGATCTTCTTTTCCTTGCCGTCGCCGACGACCTCGGCGGTGACCTTGGCGCCCTTGACCAACGGGGTCCCGGCCTTGACCGTGGTGCCGTCCGAGGAGAGGAGCACCTCGTCGAAGGTGACCTTGGAGCCGGGCTCGGCGTCCATGAGGGGAAGGCGTACAACCTTGCCCTTCTCCGCACGGAACTGCTTGCCCAACGCCTTGAAAATCGCGTACATGACTTAACTCGTTGCCAAAAGGTGGTTCCGTTGCAAGCCCTGAAGTCTAGCCGGGGGCAGGCGTTAGGTCAAGCGCCGGGGAGGCGGTAACTGCCGCCCCGCCCCGCTGCCTCCCTGCCCCGCCGATCTACGCGACCGCGTACAGCTCCGTGACATCCCGCCCCGCCGGCCGGCTCATGAGCCGGAACTCGTCGAGCCGCATCATCGGGTCGTCCCGGAACTCCAGATCGAGCCCGGTAGCCCGGATGAGGGCCTGGAGGAGCTTGGGCTCCTCCTCCAGGAGGTAGATGGCCACCTCGGGGTGGAGGCGGACGGCCAGCTGGCGCTCCCGGTGCTCATGGCCGGCACGGCGGAGGGACCGTTCCAGGCGGCGGGTGACAATCTCCGGCTTGAAGACCCGGCCGCTGCCGGCGCAGGTGGGACACTCGGTGGTCTGGGAGGCCCAGAGCGAGGGCCGGACCCGCTGCCTGGTCATCTCGATGAGGCCCAGCTCAGAGACGGCGAACGCCTTGGTCCGGGCCCGGTCACGGGCCAGATGGGCGCGGAGCTCCTGCAGCACCTTTTCCCGGTTGGACCGGGTGTCCATGTCGATGAAGTCGCAGACGATGATGCCGCCGATATCGCGCAACCGGAGCTGCCGCGCAATCTCCTTGGCGGCCTCCATGTTGGTGCGGAGGATGGTCTTCTCCGGGTCCTTCTTGCCGGTGTACCGGCCGGTGTTCACATCGATGGAGACCAGCGCTTCCGTCGGCTGGATGATGATCGACCCGCCGGTGGGGAGCTCGCAGCGAGGCTTGAAGAGGTCACGAATCTCCGACTCGATGTCGAATTTATCGAAGAGGGGCTGGTCCTCGTCATGGAAGTGCACCCGCTGCATCAGGTCGGGATCGACCTGCTCGAGGTATTGCTCCACCTCGTTGAAGAGCTCCTTCGAGTCGACGTGGAGCGCATCGACCTTTGCGCTGAACAGGTCGCGGATGATCCCGCGGGTCAGGCTGGTCTCCCGCTGCACCAGGGCCGGCGCGCGAACAAACCCCTTCTTCCGGTTGATTTTCTTCCAGAGCCCGAGCAGTGACTCGATCTCCCGCTTCACTTGCTCTTCGGTCACCCCCTCGGCCACGGTGCGGACGATGACGCCGCCGGCGTCTTCCGGCAGCGCCTTCCGCACCATGTCGCGGAGCTTGGAGCGGGATTCGCGGCTCTCGATCTTGCGGCTGACGCCCACGCGGGACGCGAACGGCATGTACACCAGGAAGCGGCCGGGGAGGGAGATCTGCGCGGTGACCCGGGAGCCCTTGGTGCTGATCGGCTCCTTGGTCACCTGGACGAGGATGGTCTGCCCCTTCTTGAGGAGCTCCGAAATGTCGGGGACGGCCGCCCGATGGTCGACCTCGCGCTGGCGGGGGGCACCCCTGTCCCGGCCGTTGCTCGCGGAGGCGTCCTCGGCATCGGTATCGGGGACGTCGGCGACATCGTCCTCGTCGGGGTCGTCGTCCTCGTCGGGTTCGAGCAGGTCGGAGGCGTGCAGAAACGCCGATTTCTCCAGGCCGATGTCTACAAAGGCGGCCTGGATGCCGGGGAGGACCGCGTCGACTCGGCCGAGATAGATGTCGCCGAGGGAACGGCGCTGATCAGGACGATCGTAGAGGAGCTCTACGAGCCGATCGTCCTCGAGGATGGCCACGCGGGTCTCCCGCCGGCCTCCATTGATGAGAAGTTCGCGCTTCACGCGAGGAAACCTCGATCGGCTGCAATACGGCGGCCGGGCTCAGCAGGGCCCGGTCGAGTGCGGCGCCGATCAGTACAAGGGAATCCCCCAGGGTCGACCATCCCCCAACCAGGATCCGCCGGACGGCCCGCAGGCCCGCCCCGGCGTGGAGGGTGACGATCGAACTCAGGTGGGACAAGACAGAGGGCGGGAACCCCGCCAGCAAAGACGCAAGACGACCAAAAGACCGTTCCAGCCTCCCCACCCCGGAACGCCCCACCGGACCGGCCGGGAGGGGGCGTGCATGGGATGCGGAGGGGGTGGAAAACCGAGAAATAAGGGCAAGCACAGTCGCCCCCCAGGCTCGGACCCGGGAGGCGAACATGACATCGAAAGGAGTGGGTGAAGCAGACTTCATCGTAGAATGATAGGAGATGCCCCCAATTGGGGCAATAGAGCCCCGGCGCCTACCCCTCCAGCGAGGCCAAGATGTTCCTGGCAATGACGATACGCTGAATCTCGCTGGTGCCTTCCCCGATCTCGCAGACCTTGGCGTCGCGCATCATCCGCTCCACCGGATAATCGGTGGTGTAGCCGTATCCGCCGAAGATCTGGACTGCCTTGGTCGTGGCCCGCATGGCCAGCTCGGAGCAGTAGAGCTTGGCCATGGCCGCCTCCTGCTTGAACGGCTTCCCGTTCTGCTTCAGCCAGGCGGCGTGATACAGGAGGTGGGTGCCGGCCTGGATTTCGGTGGCCATGTCGGCCAGCTGGAAGCTGATGCCCTGGAAACTGGCAATCGCCTGGCCGAACTGCTTCCGCACCGAGGCATAGCGGAGCGCTTCCTCGTAAGCCCCCTCTGCAATTCCGAGCGACACGGCGGCGATGCCGATCCGACCGGCGTCGAGTGTCTTGAGGAAGTTGACGAACCCCTCGCCCACCGTCCCCAGCACGTTCTCCTTCGGAACCACGGCGTCCTCGAGGATCAACTCGCGGGTGTCGGACGACCGCCACCCCATCTTGTCTTCCTTCTTCCCCGCCCGCACCCCCTTGGTCTTTGGGAGGTCCGCCGCGTGTCCGACACCGATCGCCGTGCAGCGGTCGAGGTCCACCGAGTCCTTCGTGACGATGAAGCTCGTGATGCCCCGATGGCCGGGACCCGGGGAGGTGCGTGCGGTCACCGAGAAGATCTCGCCGACGCCGGCGTGGGTGATGAAGACCTTCGAGCCGTTGAGCACGTAGTGATCGCCCTTGTCCACCGCGGTCGTGGCGGTGCCGCCCGCATCGCTCCCGGCACCCGGTTCCGTCAGCCCGAAGCCGCCGAGCACCTTGCCCGAGGCCAGCAGGGGGACGTAGCGCTCCCGCTGGGCCTGGGTGCCGAAATCGACGATGGGGGAGGTACCGAGGTTGGTGTGGGCGCTGACCGTCAGGGCGTGACTGGCGTCGACCTTGGCCAGCTCGTGCAGGACGATGTAGTACGAGAGCTGGTCCATGCCGGCCCCGCCGAGCTCCTCCGGCCAGGGCACGCCGAGGAGCCCGAGCGGTCCCATCTTGGCGACGTTCTCCCACAGGAACTCGGAGGTGCGATCGAGTTCCTTGGCGACGGGTGCGACTTCGGTTCGCGCGAACTCGCGGACCATCTCGCGCACCTGAAGGTGTTGTTCGCCAAAGTAAAAGGGCAGATCCATGGGCCATCCATGCAGGGGGAATAGTCCCTGCAATCTACCACGGGTGCAGCGGGGTTTCACCCCGACACCCCATTAGATTGCCGTCGGCGCCCGCAGGCGCCCCCCCCTGCACCGCATGCGAGGAGTCCCGATGTCGGCTGAGGTCCGTTTGTCCTTCCGGGGCGCGATTCGCGTTGCCCTTCCCCTCCTCGTGGCCGGCGCGGTCGGCTGCAGCAGCGATTCTGCCGGTCCCTCGACCCCGCCGGCCGATTTGACGCTGGCCGCCATCGACAGCGGCTACGACTTCCCGATCCAGGTCATCGCCCCGCCTGGTGACACCAGCCGGCTGATGGTCCTGGAACGGGGCGGCCGCGTGATGCTCCGCAAGAACGGGGTGCGGCTCGACTCCGCGTTCGCCAACCTGACGGGGCTGACGGGTGTTCCGGGCGTGGCGCGGGAGTACGGAGTGCTCAGCATCGCCTTTCACCCGCAGTACGCCACGAACCACCGTTTCTACGCCTACCTGATCGACACGAACGAGAACACCCGGCTGATCGAGCTCACCGCCGCACCGGACTTCGATCACGTGAGTGCCCTGCCGATTCGGACCATCCTGCAGTTCTCCCAGCCGAGCTACGCGATTCACTACGGTGGCACGGTGACGTTCGGGAAGGACGGCATGCTGTACCTCGCCACCGGCGACGGGGAGACCGGTGCTGTCCCCAGCAGTCCCGCCCAGGACAGTACGTCGCTCCTCGGCAAGATGCTCCGGATCGACGTGGATGGCGCGGCCCCCTACGCCATTCCCGGCGACAATCCGTTTGTCGGACGCCCGGGTTGGCGCGGGGAGATCTACCACGTCGGGCTCCGGAATCCGTACCGCTGGAGCGTCGACCGCAAGACCGGCGACCTCTGGTGGGGGGACGTCGGCGAGGACAGCTGGGAGGAGATCAACTTCTCGCCCGCCGGCGTCGGCGGACTCAACTACGGATGGCCCTACCGCGAGGGAAACGCCTGCTGGATTCCGGCGACCGGCTGCCCGTCGGCTGGGCTCACCGCCCCAACCTACGAGTACTCGCACGCGGAGGGATGCTCGGTCATCGGCGGCGTCGTGTACCGCGGCTCCGCGCTTGCCGGCCGCAAGGGGACGTATCTTTTCGGGGACTTCTGCCGTAATACCTTTCGCAGCCTGACGCGGTCCTCCACCGGCTCGATCAGCGCCGTGACCATCTGGGCCCCGGCGATTCCGGCCGACAACCTGGCGGGATTTGGCGAGGATGCGATGGGCGAGGTGTATGTGGCGATGGCGGGCGGGCGGGTGTACAAGGTGGTGGCGGAGGAGTAGGGGAGGCAGGAGGAGGGAGGCAGGGAGGCAGGGTATGAACGAGAGGGAAGGCAGACAATGGCCGAAATGGTAGAAGCGCCGCCTCACCAGAAGCAGACTCCCCTGCCGGTGGGCGTGTGGGTGGTGGCACTCGCCTTTCTCGTCCTGCACCTGCTGCCGCAGCCGGGGTACGGCTTCCACCGAGACGAGTTGTTGTACCTCGCGATGGGAGATCACCTCGATCTCTTCCGGATGCAATTCCCGCCGCTGATGGCCATCCTCTCCCAGACTGCCCGGGCGCTCCCTCTCGACATTCTGCCGGCGGTGCGGCTGCTGGCGGCACTCGGCGGAACCGCACTGACCGTGCTGGCGGCCCTGACCTGCCGGGAACTGGGCGGGGGTCCTCGCTCCCAGCTCTTCGCGGCGGTCGCGGTCTTCTTCTCACCCCTGTTCCTCCGGGCCGGGACGCTCTTTCAGCCCATCATCTTCGAGCAGGTGTGGTGGACCCTGGCCGTGCTGGGCCTTGCCAAGCGGCTCCACACCGGAGACCGTCGCTGGTGGCTTCTGGTCGGCGTCGCCCTGGGGCTCAGCGCAATGCTGAAGTTCAGCGTGGCGTTCCTCGGGTTCGGACTCCTCGTCGCGACGATCGGTACCCCGCTCCGGCGTGACCTGCAGACCCGGTGGCCGTGGCTGGCCGCGGCAACGGCAGCGCTCCTCGCGGTTCCCGGCCTCGCGGGACAGCAGGTCCACGGCTGGCCCTTCTTCACGCAGATCGAGGCGTTGCGCGCCTCCCAGTTCGTCCACGTCGATCGACTCCAATTCATCAGCGGGCAGTTCCTCATGCTCGGTCCCGGTGCCGTACTCTGGAGCATCGGGTTGGCGGCGCTGCTATTGGCGCCCAGGCTGCGGCCGTTCCGCGCGCTTGGGCTCCTGGCCGGCAGCATCTTTGTGGTCTTCATGCTCAGCGGGGGGAAGCCGTACTACTTTGGTCCGATGCACGTCCTGCTGATCGCTGCGGCGGCCGCGTTCCTTGGCGGCATCCTGCCCAAGCGCCTGCCCAGGCCGATCCTCGCCGGTGCCCTGGCGCTCTATGTTGTGGTCGGCGTGGCGTTGCTGCCGCTCGGCGTCCCGGTCCTTTCCCCGGAGCCGATGGCACGCTATGCCGTGCGGACCGGCATCACCCAGGCGACGGAAACGAACCGCGGGACCACGCTGCCGCTACCGCAGGACTACGCCGACATGACCGGGTGGAAGGAACTGGTCGACAGCGTGGCGGCGGTCTACCACGCCCTTCCGGACGCGGAACGCGCATCGGCCTCGATCTTCGGGATCAATTATGGCCGCACTGGCGCCCTGGCCCTCTACGGACCGCCCCTTGGACTGCCGTACCCGGTCAGCCGCCACGGCGATTTCTTCGCCTGGGGGTTCGCGGGCATCAGCCAGGGGGTCACGATTGTAGTCGGCGGCGACCGCGAGGGATTGGACGCGATTTTCGAAGAGGTCACCGAGGCGACGCGGGTGCGTAACCGTTGGGGCGTGGATGAAGAGCAGGAGGTCTCGATCTGGGTCTGCCGGCGTCCGAGAGTGAACCTCAGGGAACTGGTGCAGCGCGAGGGAGTGATCTGGGGGTAGAGTGGCGGGGAAGCGGGGAAGGAAGCTAGCGCACCGGATGCCTGTCACACCCAGAACATTGCACGAGCTTTTCCCCGAAATAGTGGAGCAATTCGGCTCGACGGCAACGTGACGTCGTCGCATATCGTTCCATCGCCGCGATGCGCCCCTCCGCGCGCCTGCGGCGACCTCGTATCCGCTTCCATTCCGCCGGGCCCGACGCCGGTTTGAGTTCCCGCCGCAGTCGTTCGACCGACTCCCTCACATTCGACGGCAGTTTCGCGAGTGCCGCCGGGTCCTTCCACGCACGCGCCACGATGCGCTCCGCCGGAAAGGTGACGTCGAGCTGGCGCCGGTGGAGCTCGGCATCCCCCTTCGTGAACAACAGCACGCACCGCGACGCGGCGCCGTCCCTCCCCGCCCTGCCCGCCTCCTGATAGTACGACTCCGGGGTGGGGGGCGTCATCCAGTGCACCACCACGCGAACATCGGGCTTGTCGATCCCCATGCCGAAGGCGCTGGTGGCCGTCACGACATCGAGTTTCCCCGACAGGAACCGATGCAGTACCTCCTCCCGCCGCTCGCGACTGAGCCCCGCGTGATAGGCGGCACACCGAAACCCGGCGTAGTGGATCGAGCGCGCCAGCCCCTCGGTGATTCGCCGCGTCGGGGCGTACACGATGGCCGTGCCCCGCCTCGGCGACAGATACGTCAACAGTATTCGAAACCGGTCCCCGTCAGTCCCCACCTTCTTGACACCGAACCAGAGATTCGACCGATCGAAGGAATCGAGATGCAAATCCCAGCGCCTGCCGCCACCGAGCCGCAGGGAGGTCGCGATGTCCTCGCGGACGTCGGGCGTCGCGCTCCCGGTCAGCGCCACGACCGGCGGCCGCCCCAACCGGACGCGCGCGGCAAGGAGCAACCGGTAGCTCGGCCGGAAGTCGTGGCCCCACTCGCTGATGCAATGGGCTTCGTCCACCGCCAGCAGCCCGACCCGCACACCGAGGGAGGTGAGCCGACCGGCCAACCGTTCGAGTCGCTCCGGTGACACATAGAGGAGCTTCAGCCCGGCTGACTTGACTGCGTCGAGGACGGCGCGCTGGTCCGCCGGCTCCTGGGCACTGTTGAGCGCCGCGGCGGCCATCCCCCGCCTTCGTGCCGCCTCCACCTGGTCCTGCATCAGCGAGAGGAGTGGCGAGACCACCACCGTCAGGCCGTCGAGGACCAGCGCTGGCACCTGGAAGCAGACCGATTTGCCACCTCCGGTCGGCAGCACGGCCAGGGTGTCCCGGCCGGCCAGCACGGACTGGATGACCCTCCGCTGGGCGGGACGGAAGTCGGGAAAGCCGAAGTGGTGGAGGAGTGTGGAGCGTGCGAGGGCGAGGCGCTCGGAGAGGTGCGTCGTCACCTGATGAAGCTGGGGGCTCAGGGCCGGCGAATCACCATCCGGGATTCGCCGGCCGGCGCCATCCAACGCGAATCAGCTGCCGCCCGGCAGATCGGTCTCGTCCTGGTCGCGCTTCGACTGAATGCGCTGGGCGATGCGGACGGCGATCGAGGATCCGAGCAACCCGATGGCGATCCAGACGAGGGTGCTGTCGTCCCGTGCGATGGCGAGCACCGCGGCGAGAAAGCCCATCACGGCGGTGACGATCCGGAGGGGGTTCACTTGTCGAGGAAGGCCGCAATGGCCCGCGTGAAGTCGGGGGTGCTGCGGGCCAGCGCGTTGACCTGTGCGCCGAGGGCGATCCCGTCCTCGAAACTCTTTCCATCGAGTTGATAGAACTGCCGCTTGGTGAGCGCGAGGGCGGAAGCGCTGCTGGAGGAAAGCGCGCTCAGCGCCCGCCCGGACACTACCTCGAAGTCTGCATCGTCGATGACCCGTGAGACGAGGCCGGCAGCGAGTGCCTCGTTCGCGGAGAGCACCCGCCCGGTGGCCGCGAGATCGAACGCGAGCTTCTCGCCGGTGAGCCGGCGGAGGAGCGTCATGACCATGGCGGGCACGAAGCCGCGCTGAATCTCGGGGTAGCCGAATCTGGCGGTGGCGGTGGACAGTACGAGATCGCAGGCGGTGGCCAGCCCAGCCCCACCCGCCAGCGCCCGCCCGTGCACGACGGCGACGACGGGCTTCGGCAGGTTCCTGATCTTGACGAAGAGCCCGCCGAGGTGGAGCGCGGTCCGCTCATTCTGCTCCGGGGTATTGCCGGCACTGGCGAGCAGCTCGGCGAGATCCGCCCCCGCGCAGAAGTCCTTCCCGGCACCCCGCATGGCCACCACCCGCACGTCGGCATCGAGATCGGCCCGCTCCAGTTCGGCATGCAGCGCGTCGAGGGTCGGGGTATCGAGGGCATTCCGCTTGTCGGGTCGGTTGAGCGTGAGGGTCAGGACCCCCGCCTCGAGCGAAACGAGCAAGGAGTCGGTCACTTGGCCCGCTTCCTGGCCTGGCGCGCCATGGCAAGTGGGACGGGGATCTCCATCCGCAGCAGCGCCGTCGAGTAGACCTTGCCTTGCGCGTCGGTCTTCAGCGAGATGGTCCCACCCCCATCGAGTGCGTCGTGCAGCAGGAAGTTCAGGGCGCGCAGGTTGGGCAGCTCGAATCTTTCCACATCACTCACCATGCCCTTAAAGTGCTTTCGCACACGGGCCACCGTAACCTGTTTATTCAGAACATCATACCACTCTGGTTCAAGTGCTATCAAGCCGACGTTCGCGGTGTTCCCCTTATCGCCGGAACGGGCGTGAGCCAGGTAGCGCAGCTGCATCGGGACCATCTTGGGGGTCGCCATCATGCCTCCAGGATCTCGACCCGCACGCCCGGTTCGACGGCGGTTCGGTCGATGAGGGCGGGCCAGTAGGCGACGATTTCCTCGACCTGCGGGCGCCCTCCGGCAAAGCCTGTGACGCTCGGCGGGCCGGTGAGGACCAGCGGCGCAATTTCCCTGGTGAAGCGCTCAACGGCGGCCTTGTCGGTCGACCGGACCCCGACCCGGAGCTGCACCTCGGGAAGGTCGGGGCTGGCCTTGCCGGCGAGCTTCCCGTGGGTGGCATCCACCCCGACATACTCGGTGAGGATCTGTTCGAATTCCAGGCCGAGGTCCTTGAGCCGCTGCCGGAGGATGGCATCGGCGGCCTTGGCCTTATCGTGGGCGTCGGGCCAGCCGTAGACCAGGGTCCCCACCGCCTTGTAGCCGTAGAAGTAGGCAATGGACACCTTCAGCATGTCGGTCCGCGGCCCGCCCCGGATGCCGCTCACCCGCACCCGGTTCTTCCCCGCCTGCCTGAGCTCAATGGAGGTGAAGTCCGCCACGCCGTCGGGGGTGATGTACTCGTGGGGGTCGCCCATCTCGTACACGAGCTGCTCGGTGACCGAGGGGATGGAAACGACGCCCCCGGTGCCCGGATGCTTCGTAATGACGAAATTGCCATCGGCGGACGCCTCGACAATCGGGAATCCGGGATTGGCGAGCCCCTTCACCTTGCGCCAGTCCTTCAGGAGGTTGCCGCCGGAGCTCTGCGCGCCGCACTCGATGATGTGCCCGGCTACCGTGCCCGCGGCGACCTTGTCCCAGTCATCGAAGTCCCAGCCGAATTCGTGGAACATCGGCGCCAGGGTAAGGCCGGTGTCCGTCACCCGCCCGGTGATGACGACCTGTGCCCCGCGTCGCAGCGCCTCGACCATCGGCTGCATGCCGAGATAGGCGTTGGCGGACAGCACGCGATCACGGACGTCGGAGAGAGGGCGGCCGGTCTCCATGTCCCGCATCTCGTGGCCGGCGGCGATGAGTTCGTCGAGGTCGGGAAGGAGATCGTCTCCCGTCACGAGCCCGATCTTGAGCTTGCCGCCGAGCCCCAGCTTCCGGGCCGTCTCGAGCACCGCCTCCGCGCAGCCCCGGGGATTGACGCCACCCGCGTTGGAGGTGACCCGGATCCCCTTCTCCACGATGTCTGGGAGGATCCGCTCCATCAGCGGCACGAAGTCGCGCGCGTAGCCGGCGTGCGGGTTGCGCGAGCGCTGCTTCTGCATGATGGACATCGTGACTTCAGCCAGGTAGTCCATCATCAGGTAGTCGATCGGACCATCGCGCACCTGGCGGACGGGCGCCTCGAGCCAGTCGCCCCAGAAGCCCTGCCCTCCCGCGATTCGCACCACTTTGTCGGTCATCGCATCACCGGTCCAGTCGGGACCGGAAGTCCTCCGGTCCGTGTCCACGGGGTATCGCCTTGCATCACCACTCCCTGCCCCAGCGGGAAGAACCCGTCGGGCAGCGGCCAGGGGGAATCCGCCATCGTGAACCGGACCGCCGCCTTCGAGCCGGGTTCGAGGTAGACGGTCCGGTGCTCCTCGTCGCTGGCCACGTCGAGGGGAAACGCCTCCGGCGCAAAGAGACGCATTCGAACCTTCAGGTTCCAGACGCCGGTGTCTGTGCTGTCCGCAAAGGCGGGCGTGAGCCGCAGGGTCAGAGTCTCCCCGGCGAGCGATTCGGGGATCTCCAGCCGGAGCCGGACATCCGCGAAGTTCAGCGGCTCCGCCATGACGATTCTCCCGGCGGTGTCATAGAGCGTAAACGCGAAGTCGGTGAATCGCGACCACTCGAGCCTCGGCATCTCCGCATCGATGACGAGTTCCCGGGCCCAATCCGGTACCGCGAAGGAGAGGAACTCCTCGCGACTCCCCTGCCCCGGAATGACCGCGCCCCGCTCGCCGCCGATGAGGGCGGTGCCGACCTGCACGGTGGCGGGGGCAGCGGTGACATTCTCCACCGACAGATCGACGCCCTTCGGATTCCGGCCCAGAGCGATCCGCACCGGCGCGCTCCGAATCGACACGCCCACCGATCCCTGGGCCACGGGAGAACCAAGCGCATCGACCTCCCACAATCCCGGCCGGGCGTCCTCTCCGTCCACGATGAACTCGGCGGGGGCGCCAGGCCCCGCGGCGAGGACATTGTCGTCGAGGGCAGGGCGCCCCCCCGGCGCAAAGAGGGCACCGAGCAGCGTGGGGCTGTCGGGGCCAGAGGTCAGCTGTACCCGGAACGGCCGGTTGCGCTGTACCGGAAAGAAGACCCGCTCCGTCGCACCGGCCTCAAGAGTAGTGAGGCCGAGGTTGGTATCCGCCGGTACGGGGACGATGACCGTGTTGACGAGCCGGAACAGCGGCCCGGTCAGGGTATCGGGCCCCCAGCCGGTGACGACACCGACATGCAACCCGGGAGACTTGAGCCCAGCGGAGTTGTACCGGAGCCGCACGAGTCGTCCGGGTCCGACTCGGCCCGATGCTGCAGCAGTCGCCCGGAACGCCTCGCCAAGGGTCGCCGGAGCCTCCAGCCAGAGGCGGTCACTTCGCAGCGTTACCGCGGTGAGCACGCTCGCGTCCGCCGCACCGACGAAAAAGGTCTGTGTCGAGTCGGCTTCCCCGCCGGACTGACGGAACGCCGCCGGAGTCGCATCGAGCACGAACGCCGATACCGCCGGCACCTCGCGAGCTTCCCGCAGCCAGGTCCATGCCGAGCCCACGTTGGGAGACCCGGTGCCCTGATCGAGGTACGTGGCGTTCGCCAGTGGTCGCGCGGTCACCATCAGCGCCTGCTTCAGTTGCCGCGCGTTGGGCGTCAGGCCCTCGGCGACCGCCGCGGAACGGAGCAGTGCCATCAGGCCGGCGGCATAGGGAGACGCCATGCTGGTACCGCCCTTCCGTTCGTCGCCGGTATTCCACCGGGGCACCGTGGAGAACGCCACACCGGGGGTCACGAGGTCCGGCTTGGCGAGTTCGCCACCGCGCGAGGAGAAGTATGCCACCGGGTCGGGGCGATCGTCTTCCGGCGCACCCGCGAGAAATGCGAGGGGGAAGGTGGCGCCCACCGTCAGGGCACGCTCCGCCGAGCCAGGAAAACCGATGGTGGAGAGACCCGGCCCTTCGTTGCCGGCACTGATGGCCATCGCCACACCGGGATTCGCGGCGAGCACCGAGTCGACGATCTGGTCCATCCGCGCGGTGCCCTCGATCTCGTTCCCCACGCCGAAGCTCATGTTGAGCACCAGCGGCATCTTCCGCGCCCTGGCAAATCGAATGGCGTAGTCCATGGCCGAGAGCATGCTGCCGGTGACGGTGACTCCGCCATGGGCGTTGTTCGCAATCTTGAGTCCGAGCAGTTGCGCGCCCGGCGCCACGCCGTCGAAGCCGCCGACGCCATACAAGTCGTTACCCGCCGCGATCCCCGCGACGTGCGTCCCATGACCGCTGGTATCCAGGAAGAGGTCGAGCATGGGCGCGCCGCCGACAGTCGTGATGTTCACGGCCACGGTCAACGACGTCGGCTTGCCGGGCTGGGCCCAGCCGAAGGTGTGGCGTCCGCGCAGGTAATCGCGCACCGGTCGCTCGTCTGCGAACGACCCGTTGCCGTCGGTGTCCACCATGACGACCCATCCGTCGCTCGCCTGGGTCACGAGCACCGCGAGCGAGTCTGCGTCGTCACCGTCTCCATTCACATCCGCCGCTGGCAGCTCGCCGAGGGGCCGCTCATAGAACACACCCCCGTACCAGGGGCCGTTGGCGTTGAGGGTCCGCACCCGGCTCATCCCGCCCAGGGCGATTCCACCGATGCGGACCGAGTCGCCCCTGGGTACGAGCGGCGAAAGCGGCACCGCGCCTTCGCCGCTGAAGTCCCGGAGGTCGAGCAGCTTGGGGCTTCCGTCCGGAGTCCGCTGCAGGCCGGGCACACCGGCATCGATTCCGCTGTCCAGAATGCCGATCAGCACACCGCGGCCATCCCATTTGGGATGCAGCGCGAGGAAGTCGGGAATGCCCGTCGCAGCGAGGGGCATCCACCCCTTGGCGTAGGCCGCGTCCGCGGGAGCGAGCGGTACGGTCGGTGCCGGCGGGGTCGGCTCGGGCACCGTGACGGGCGGCGTTTCCGCACGACCCGGTTCGATGTTGGGCTGGGGTTGCTGGACCGCGGGCGCGCAGGCGAGGAGGAACGCGCCGAGGAGTGCGACCGGGCGAAGATGCATCAGCGTTGCGAGACCGCGTCGAGCGGTGGCAGGACGAAGGGCCCGAGATGCGGTCCGGCATAATTGGAAACGGTGCGCAGGAGGAAGGCGAGCTGGTCGCGGGTTTCCTCCGGCGTGAGGATCGCGTCGACATACCCGCGGGCGGCCGCGAACTTGGCGTCGAGCTGGTGCTCGTAGTCCTCGCGCATTGAATCCATCGAGGCCTGCACGGCAGCCGACGGTTCGGCGCCGGCCTTCTTGGCCGTTTCGATATCGGGACCGTGGACGGCCGTCACCGCGGACTCCCCCTCCATCACCGCCATCCGGCCGGTCGGCCAGGAGAGGATGAAGTCCGGGTCGAACCCCTGCCCCGCCATGGCGTAGTAGCCGGCCCCGGAGGCGTGATTCACGGTCAGCACGATCTTCGGCACCACGGCGGTGGCCATCGCCTCGACGAAGCGCGCCCCCGCGCGGATGATGCCGGAGTGCTCCGCTTCCGGCCCGACCATGAACCCGCTCACATCCTGAACGAAGAGCAGCGGGATCCGCTCCCGGCTGGCCGTCTCGATGAAAAAGGCCACCTTCTCGGCGCTCTCGGTGTAGACGATGCCGCCGAACTTCGGCCTGGTGCCGGGTGCCCCCTTCACGAGGCCGCGCCGGTTCACGATGACCGCCACGGGCCACCCCTCGAGGTGGGCATGCCCGCAGATCATCTCCTTGGCGACGTCGGGCTGGAACTCGTCCAGGGCCCCATCGTCGAGGAGGCAGTCGAGGAGGTGCTGCATGTCGTAGGACATGCGGTGATCCTGCGGCAGGACATCGTACAACTCGGCTGTGTCGCGCTTCGGCGAACGTGATTCCCGTACCCGGTGGCGCACCCCTTCGAGCCTCGGCAGTCGCCCGACATACTCACGAATCCGCTTGAGGCATTCGGCATCGGTGGCCGCACGATAGTGCGCCACGGCACTGACTTCCGTGTGGGTGCGCGCCCCGCCGAGCGACTCGCCGTCCACCGTCTGCCCGGTGGCGCCCTTCACGAGGTTGGGACCACCGAGTCCCATGAAGCTCGTCCCGTCGACCATGAAGATGACGTCGGAGAGTGCGGGGAGATACGCGCCGCCGGCCACGCAGCTTCCCATGACCGCGCTGACCTGCGGCACGTGCAGGTAGCGGCGCATGATCGAGTTGTAATAGAAGATGCGGGCCGCGCCATACTGGCCGGGAAAGACGCCACCCTGGTAGGGGAGGTTTACGCCGGCGCTGTCGACGAGGTAGATGATCGGGATCCGCTGCCGCATTGCGACTTCCTGCGCCCGCAGGATCTTCTTGATCGTCTCCGGCCACCACGACCCCGCCTTGACGGTGGCGTCGTTGGACACGATCACCACTTCCCGGCCCTCGACGACTCCCACACCGGTGATGACGCCGGCGCCCGGCGCCTGCCCGTCGTACTGGTCATAGGCAATCAGCAGCCCGATCTCGACCCACGGCGTGCCGGGATCGCGCAGCTGCTCGACGCGCTCGCGGGGGGAGATCTGGCCCTTGCCGTGCATCTTGGCGATGCGCTTGGCGCCGCCGCCCTGTTCCAGGCGGCGTGCCAGCTCGAGGTACTCGTCGGTCAGGGTGCGGAGCCTGCCGGCGTGGGAACCGGAACGGGAAGGCGTCACGTCAATCCTTCAGATGTTCGGCGGCCCACGCCTGGATGTACTCGATCAGGTCGGTGGTGGGGGTCCCCGGCCCGAAGAGTCGACCGGTGCCCAGCTTCTCAAGCGCCGCGACGTCCTCGGTCGGCAGGATGCCGCCGCCGGTGAGGAGGATGTCCTGCCGGCCCTGTGCATCGAGGAGCTGGCGCACGCGCGGGAAGAGCGTCATGTGGGCGCCCGAGAGGATCGACAGGCCCACCACGTCGACATCCTCCTGCACCGCCGCGGCGGCGATCATCTCCGGCGTCTGGTGGAGGCCGGTATAGATGACCTCCATCCCGGCGTCGCGCAGCGCGGCGGCGACGACCTTGGCCCCGCGATCATGCCCGTCGAGGCCGGGCTTGGCCACGAGCACCCGGATGGGCCTGGAGAGTGACTTGGTGCGTGTCATGCGCGACGGCTCCTGTCTGGAATGGTGCGGGTCTACCGGAATCGCAGCAGCGCTGCCAACCCGTGAATCGCCTTTTTGGCCGCCGGCTCGAACACGACGTTCACGGTGACCCGCTGCCGCAACGCCTCTTCGATCGCGTCGTCGATGACGTCGATGACGGGGACGACATCCTTCTCCCCACGCAGATCAGCCTCCATCAGTGCCAGCCGGCCGGACTCGACACCACGAAAACCTGGTTCGGCAACGTCAGGATCGACCAGCAGCGTGCGCACCTGTCCGCGCCCGAGCGCCTTGAGGGTCTCGTGCACCCCGTCGACCGCCCACCCGGTGCCGAGCCCTTCCTCCAGATCGTGCATGAGCAGCAGCTCCGACGCGCGCTCCCACTCGGCGCGCACCGCGAGCGTCGCCTCCATGACCTCGGCGGGGGTCACCTTCTTGGCGTTGAGCCGGACGGCGCCCATGACCCGGTCGAGCAGATAGGGATGGAGGTAGGGCTGGAGTACACCCGCATCGGTGCCGTTGCCGGCCAGCACGATGCCGCGGACCGGTTCCTGCTTGTCGAGCGCCTGCAACTGCAGCGCCGCCGCCTCCAAATGGCGCTGACGCTCGGTGCGGAGTCGGTTGTTGTAGCTGTGCTCTCCCCAACCGGGACCATTTTGGTCGCCGTGGAAACGGCCGCCCCGGGTGGCGTCGGCGGTCATGTCCGCGACTTCCTCGGACCCGAAGGCGGTGACCCGGAAAAACCGCGCGGCGGTCCGGTCGAGGACGGCGGTCAGAACGCGGCCGAATTCATCATCTGCCGCTGCCAGCTCGCGGACCAGCGGCGTGCGGTCGACGGCCAACCGGGACCGGTGCACGAACGGCAGCGGCACCACCTCCCAGAGCTTCTGCGGGCCACAGGCGAAGATGGCGAGTCCCTGGGAAGCCGGGAGGTTACCCGGCTGCTTGAGGAAGGCGAGCACGCGGGCGAGGTCGGCCTTGACCGCCTCCAGCGTGGCCCGGTCGAGCCCGAGTTCCGGCAGCGCCGCTTCGAGATCGCGGACCCGGTTCTTCACCTTGATGAGGTACTTGCCCCGCGCACGATCGCGCGGCTCAACCTTCAGGTAACAACTGACGACGCGGTGCTTCCCCTGTCGGAAAGTATTGAGACGGTCGAGTTGCGCCGCGATGCTGCGATCGGCGGGCTTGGTCGTGCGTGCCATGAGTTCCTCCTGGGCAGCGGCCCGAGGGTCAGAAGAACACCGGTTCCCGGTAGGTTCCGAAGACCCCTTCGAGCACGTGCCGAATTTCGAATAGAGTGCAGTATGCGCGCGCGCAGTCGAGCATCGCGGGCATCACGTTCCGGTCTTCCGCGGCGGCCTGCCGCAGTGCCTCGAGACGCTGGTCCACCAGCGCCTGGTCGCGAGTGGCGCGCAGTTGGGCAAGGCGTTCCCGCTGCGCGGCTTCCGCTTCGTCGCCGATCTTCAGAATTGCCACCGCCGTCTGGTCGTCCTCCACAAACTCGTTGACGCCGACGATCGTGCGCTGGTGCTGCTCCACTTCGTGCTGGAAGCGGGCGGCGGACCGGGCGATCTGCCGCTGCGACCACCCCGCCTCGATCGCCTTCACGACGCCCCCCTGCGCATCGATCTCCGCGAAGATGGCCTCCGCCTCGCGCTCGAGCTGGTCGGTCAACGCTTCCACGTAATAGCTGCCGCCGAGGGGGTCCGTGACGTTCGGAACGCCGGTTTCATACGCGAGGATCTGCTGCGTGCGGAGCGCGATCCGCACCGAGTCTTCAGTGGGCAGCGCGAGCGTCTCGTCGAAGGCGTTGGTGTGGAGCGACTGCGTGCCACCGAGCGAGGCGGCCATGGCCTGGTAGGCCACGCGGACGATGTTGATCAGGGGCTGCTGCGCCGCGAGGGTGACACCGGCCGTCTGGCAGTGAAACCGCATGATCCAGCTGCGCGGGTCGCGCGCGTGGTACCGCTCGCGCAGATGACGTGCCCAGATCCGCCGGGCAGCCCGCATCTTGGCGATTTCCTCGAAGAAATCATTGTGCACGTCCCAGAAGAACGAGAGCCGCGGCGCAAAGGCGTCCACATCGAGCCCTCGCTCGATGCCATGCTCCACGTAGCAGAAGCCGTTGGCCAGGGTGAAGGCCAGCTCCTGCACGGCCGTCGACCCCGCCTCACGGATGTGGTAACCCGAGATGGAAATCGTGTTCCACTTGGGTGTGTGTTCCGCGGCCCACTCGAACATGTCCACGATGACCTTCAGCGCCGGTTCCGCCGGGAAAATCCAGGCGTGCTGCGCCATGTATTCCTTGAGGATGTCGTTCTGGATCGTTCCCTGCAGCTTCTCGATGGAGACGCCCTGCTTCTCGGCGGCCGCCACGTAGAAACAGAAGATGATGGCGGCGGGACCGTTGATGGTCATCGAGGTGGAGACCTGGTCGAGCGGAATCCCGTCGAAGAGGGTCTCCATGTCCGCGAGCGAGGAGATGGCGACACCGCACTTGCCAACCTCCCCCTCGGACCGGGGATGATCGCCGTCGTAGCCCATCAGCGTCGGGAAGTCGAAGGCGACCGAGAGGCCCGTCTGTCCGCGGGAGAGCAGGAACTTGTAGCGCTCGTTCGTGTCCTGCGCGGTGCCGAACCCGGCGAACTGCCGCATCGTCCAGAGCTTGCCGCGGTACCCGCTGGGGTGCACCCCTCGCGTGTACGGGTACTGGCCGGGCAGGATGCCCTGTCCCAGAATGCCCGGAGAGAGATCGAGCGGTGTGTAGACCGGATCGACGGAACGGCCGGACACTGAGGTGAAGTCGGAGTCATTCCGCAGCGAGAGCTTGCCGAACCGCTCTCGCCAGGCGGCAACCTCGGACCGCAGCGCGGCGAGTTCCCGGGCCTGGGCGTCGAGTCGGTCTCGGTCGCCGTTGGTGTCAGGTGCGCTCATGGCCGTGCTCCCTGCTTGAGTGCGTCCAGAATACTCGCTGCCAGCTCGTACGGGCTCACCTGGCCCGACTCGAGGTCGTCGAGCCGGTTCCGGATGGCCTCGTCCGCGGCGGTCTCGTCCCAGACCCAACGAACCAGCGCCCGGTCCACGACCTCCCGGGTCCGCTCTTCCAGCCGGCGGCGGCGGCGTTCGCGCATCGTGCCGGAGGCCCCCAGCCAGCTCCGATGGGCGTCCAACGCCGCGACGACCTCGTCGATGCCCTCGCCTTTCGCGGCGATCGTGGCGAGCACCGGGTGCTTCCACGCCTCGTCCGGCTCAGCGGCCCGGGCATCGGCCTCCGCCTTGCCGCGGGCCTTGAACCCGTGGTGCGCCGGCACATGCCGGAAGGCGTTCCCACGCCGGATGCCGAGCGTGATCTCGATTTCCTGCCGCAACTTGTCCGCACCCGGCCGATCGGCCTTGTTCACGACGAAGAGATCGGCCACTTCCATGACGCCCGACTTCAGCGTCTGGATGCCGTCGCCCGATTCGGGCACCAGGAGCAAGAGGCTGGTGTCCGCCATGCGCGACACGGCCAGCTCCGACTGCCCCACTCCCACCGTCTCGACCAGGATCCGGTCAAAGCCGGCGGCGTCGAGGACGTCGCAGACCTCGCGGGTGGAGGTGGCGAGGCCGCCAAGCGAGCCCCGCGTCGCCATCGACCGGATGAAGACGCCGGGGTCGAGGGCGATGCTCTCCATCCGGATCCGGTCGCCGAGGAGGGCGCCCCCCGAAAAGGGGCTGGTCGGATCGACCGCCACGACCGCCACGGTATGGCCCTGGGCCCGGAAGGCCCCGACCAACCGTTCGGTCAGGGTCGACTTGCCGGCCCCCGGAGGCCCGGTGATTCCAATCCGGTGCGCGCGTCCGAGGACCGGATGCAACGCGCTGAGGAGCGGTTCGAACCCCTCACGCCCGTTCTCGACCACCGAGATGGCCCGGGCCAACGCGGCGGGCTGGCGCTCTCGCAGGCCGGCGAGCAGAACGTCACGATCCATGATGGAAAGTCACCCGGAACAGGGGCCGGGGCAAGCTAGAGCAGGAAGTGTGTGGCCATCCCCAACAGCAGGAAGAAGCCGCACATATCCGTGAAGGTGGTCACGAAGACGGAACTGGCGATGGCGGGGTCGATCCGGAGCCGCTCGAGGAAGAGCGGCACGAAGGCGCCCGCGAACCCGGCAACGCCGAGGTTGGCCACCATGGCCAGCGCCACGACCGCGCCAAACTGCGGCCCCGCCGCCATCCACCCGATCCCACCCGCCACCAGGGCACTCGCGAACCCGTTGACCAGGCCGACCAGCATTTCCTTGCCGACGATTCCGATTTCATCCCCCGCGTGCACTTGTCCCAGCGCGATCCGGCGGACCGACACGGCAAGCGCCTGCGTACCGGCGTTGCCACCCATCCCGGCGATGATCGGCATGAAGACCGCAAGCCACTTGAGTTCCTGGATGGCGTTGGAGAACACGAGGACCACCGAGGCGGCGGCGAAGGCGGTCAGCAGATTCACGTAGAGCCAGGGGAGGCGGCTGCGGACCGCGTCGGTCCAGGGCGCGCCCAGTTCTTCGTCGGCGGAGACGCCACCGAACTGCAGGAGGTCCTCGGTCGTCTCCGCCTCGACGACGTCGATTACGTCATCGAACGTGACCCGGCCGAGCAGGACGCCGTCCCCGTCGACGACCGGGACGCTGGGGACGTTGTAGCGCGCCATGAGGCGCGCGACCTCTTCCTGGTCGCGATCGGGCGTGACGGTGATGTCCGCCGCCTCCATGAACTCCACCACTCCCCGGTCCGGCGGGCTCGTCACCAGGTCCTTGAGCGGGAGCAACCCGAGGAGGTGGTGGCCGCCATCGACCACGAAAACCTGGTAGAACCCCTCCATCTCCTCGGCCTGGCGGCGGATCGCCTCGATCGCTTCCCCTGCGGTGGCCGCATCGAGCACGGTCACCACGTGGGTGGTCATCAGGCCGCCCGCGGACTCCTCGTCGTAGGCAAGGAGGCGATCCACTTCGGAGCGGTCTTCGACCTCGGAGAGGATCCGCTCCTGCTCCTCCGGATCGAGATCCTGGAGGATGTCGGCGGCGTCGTCGTCCGCCATCTCGTCGACGATGTCGGCGGCCTGTTCCGGCTCCAGCGCCGCCAGGGTGTCCTCGGCGTGCTCCTCTTCCGGCATCTCGGTCAGCGCCTCACCGGACACCTCCGGCGGCAGGGCACGGACCGCGGTCAGCCGTTCGTCATCGTCCAGCGAGGAGAGGACGTCCGCGAGATCCACCGGCTCCATGTCCAGCGCGAGCGCGACGAACTCGTCGATCCGCCCGGAGCGCAGCAGCTCGGGGAGATTCGGTTTCTTCTTCTTGGCGGCACGCGGGCTCATGACGACTCCCTCGCGAGGGGAACCAGGGCCACGGGACCAGTGCGCACCAGCACGCGTTCCACGCGGGTGGCGCTCGCCGCCACCACGTCGACCTCGAGTCCGCCGATCGTGAACCGCTCGCCCGCGGCGGGAATCCGGCCCGCCAGCTCGGCGAGGAGTCCGCCGATCGTGGATGCGCCGGTGGTCGGGAGGGGGACCTCGAACTGGGCCGCCAGGTCGGCGGTGGGCGTCGAGCCATCGACGTCCGCCAGCGCGGCTCCGTGCGTCGGCGGAGGAACAACCGGCATCTGATCGTGTTCGTCGTAGATCTCGCCGACGAGTTCTTCCAGCAGGTCTTCGAGGGACACGAGGCCCAGGGTACCACCGAACTCATCGATGACCACGGCGAGGTGGCGCCGTTCGCGTTGCATGTCGAGAAAGAGCTCGCCGGCGGCGCGGCCGGGCGCCGCAATGGCAACGGGACGCACGGGAAGGGGATCGCCGGGCCGGAGCTTGAAGAGGTCGAAGGCGTGCAGCATGCCCACGATCTCATCGAGGTTGCCGCGATAGACGGGGATCCGGCTGTACCCGCTCTGGGCGAAGACCTCGACAATGTCGGAGAGAGTCGCGTCCTCGGGGATGGCAATGAAGTCGGTCCGCGGTGTCATGATTTCGCGTACCGGGCGGCTGGCGAACGCCATAACGCCACCCACCGTGCGGAGGTCCTCGTCTGCCCGCAGGCCGACGGCCGCGCCTTCGCGCCAGAGGGTGCGGAATTCGGTGGCGCGCGAGGGCCGCCGCGCCGGCAGGAGCACGCTGAGGAACCGCGCCCATGGCTGGAGCAGCGGCATGGCAATACTGGTGATGCGGTCGGCGCGCGACGCGCTGAGCCACCGCGGCGCGAGGTATCCGCTGAAGAGGACGAAGGGCACGGCCACGAGGGCAATCAACGGCGCGAGCAGCACGGCGCCCTGCCGCGCGAAGACGGCGGGGAAGGCCGCGCCAAGCAGAATGACGCCGAACGCCGAGGTGGCGGCGGCGGCGGTGAGAATCGACTCGATGCGCGACAGCCAGGCGAGCGCCGAGGAGCCTCCACGCAATTGGCGCGACACGGCGCGCGCCAGCTCGGCGCGGCTCACATACACCAGCGCCGCGCCGGCCATCGATCCGAGCAGCGTGAGCGCCAGCCCGAGGGCGAAGACTCCCCAGATCATGCCGCCTCCCCCGGCGCCGGGCCGGCGTCGGCCGGGACCCGACGGGCGAGCACACGACGGACCCGGCGGCGCGTCACCTGTTCCACCCGCAACTCGACGTCGCCGACCCGCACCTCGTCGCCGGCGCGCGGCACCCGGCCAAGCTGCGCCAGGACGAGGCCGCCGACGGTGCTCACGTCCTCGTGGCCGAGATCCTGTTCGAAGAGGGCCTCCAATTCGCTCAGGGCGACGCCGCCCACGACCCGGTAGGTGTCGATATCGACCGTGACGACCGGTTCCACTTCATCGACGTCGTATTCGTCGTGAATCTCGCCGACCACCTGTTCGAGGATGTCCTCGAGGGTGATGAGCCCCGCCGTCCCGCCGAACTCGTCGACCACCACCGCCAGGTGACTCGGACCACGCTGAAAGTCGCGGAGCTGACGATCCAGCGTCTTTCCTTCGGGGACAAACGGCACCGGCCGGATGAGCGCCGTCCATCGCGCGGCGCTCTCGTCATCATCGAGGTGGGCCAGCATGTCCTTGGCATACACTACCCCCGCCACCGCATCGGGCTGGCCCTCGAAGACAGGCAGCCGCGCATGCTCGGCACGGCCGAGGGTGGCCACCAGGTCCTCGCGGGAATCACTCGCGTCCACGCTCACGATGTCGATCCGCGGCGTCATCACCTCCGCGACGGTCATGTCGGAGAGTGCGAAGACGCCGATCATCGCGTCGCGCGACGCCCGGACTCCGGGACGCACGGGGGCCAGGCTCTGCTGCATGCCGCGGCGGTCGACGAGAGTGACGAGGTGGAAGAGGGGGCGGAAAATGGCGAGCGACCGCGCCGCGCCGGGGCGCACCAGCCGCGCCAGTTCGGGGGCGATGGCGGCCAGGAGGCGGGGGAGGAGGTCGCCCACCACCCAGACCACCGTCACGGCGAGCGCAAGATGGATGGCGCCCCTCAGCGGGGGCCACGCCCACCAGACCACGGAGGTCCCGGCCGCGGCGCCGGCGATGACGAGCAGCGCAAGGTGCGCCAGGTGCAACCGACGGGCGAGGGGGAGCGTCTGGTTGCCGTCGGCGCGTGGCAGGTCGCCCTCCGACTCCGCCGCAAGCGCCAGCCACGCCGCCCAGAGGGTGAAGCCGACGACCGCCGCCGGTGAGAGCAATCCGTGGAAGACGGCGGTCACGTGATTGTCCGCAGGTAGCGCTCTTGCCTGACCCACATGGCGGACGCCTCCCGTCCGGCGCCATCGTCGTGATCCCAGCCGAGAATGTGCAGCGTCCCGTGGATGACCAGGCGGAGGAGTTCCTCGCGCAGCGGCAGGTCGCGTCGCCGCGCCTCACGGTCCGCCTGCCAGCGGCAGATGTAGAGATCGCCAAGCAGGCCACCGCGCGGGTCTGGAAGGGCGAAACTGATCACGTCGGTCGGAAAGTCGTGCCCCTTGTGGCGCAGGTTCATCTGGCGCATCGCCTCCCGTCCAAGGAAGGTGACGGACACCGCGGCGTGCCGGCGCTCGCCGCTCAAGACCGTTCGCACGGCCTTACGCACGGCCGCGGCCGGCAACGGGATGACCCGCCCGTGCACCGTCACCTCAGCGGCAGCAGCCACAGCGTCCCTTCCCCCTCATCCGACTTGGTCTTCCGCGTAGGCGCGGATGATGTCGCGTACCAGGCGGTGGCGGACAACGTCGGTGTCCTGCAGATAGCAGAACGAGATCCCCTCGATGCCGGGGAGGATCCGCTCGACCTGGATGAGACCGGAATCCTCACGCTTGGGCAGGTCCACCTGGGTCTTGTCGCCCGTCACGACGACGCGGCTGTTCACACCGAGGCGGGTCAGAAACATCTTCATCTGGGCGCCCGTGGCGTTCTGCGCCTCGTCGAGGATGATGAAGGCGTCGGAGAGGGTGCGCCCGCGCATGTAGGCCAGCGGGGCAATCTCGATGATGCGAGTCTCGAGCGACTTCTGCACCTTCTCGGACGGCATCATGTCCTCGAGTGCGTCGTAGAGGGGGCGGAGATACGGATCGACCTTCGCCTGCAGGTCGCCGGGGAGAAAGCCGAGTGATTCGCCGGCCTCCACGGCGGGCCGCGCAAGGATGATCCGCTTGACGCGCTTCCGGGCCAGCGCTTCGACGGCCTTGGCGACGGCCAGGTAGGTCTTGCCGGTGCCGGCGGGCCCGATGCCGACAACGATATCGTGCGCGGTGATGGCGGCGAGGTAGTCCTTCTGGCCGCCGGTCTTGGCCACGATGGCCCGGCGCATCCCGGGCAACACGATCCGTCCGTCGCCGTTTGTGGCGGGGAGTTCCGCGCCCGGTTCCGACGCGATGCGATAGACGTCCTCCGGCGCAATCGACTCCCCCATCCGCGCGAGGTCGATGAGTCCCTGCACGACGGGCGTCGCGCGCTCGATCTGCTCGAGGGTGCCACCGAGGGTGAGGGTCTCGCCACGGAGGGTGGCGCGGACCCCCAGCGCACGCTGGAGTTCGAGGAGATTGACGTCGTTGACGCCGCCGAGCAGGAGCGGGTCGGCGCCTTCAGTAGAAATGCGATGGACGACGTCGTTGGCGTCAGCCTTCACCAGTGACCTCCAGGTGGAGCGCGGCGAGGTCCTTCGCGTCCACGGTGGTTGGAGCACCCTCGAAGAGGGCGCGGGCGGCGGTGGACTTCGGAAAGGCGATCACGTCGCGGAGCGAGGTGGCGCCGGCGAGCAGCATCACGATCCGGTCGAACCCGAGGGCGAACCCGCCGTGCGGCGGCGCGCCGGCCGCGAGGCCGTCGAGGAGGAATCCGAAGCGGCGCCGGATATCGGGCTCCGGAATCCTGAGCAGTTCGAAGATGGTCGTCTGCAGTTCCGGCGTGGTGATCCGGATCGACCCGCTGCCGAGTTCGTTGCCGTTGTACACGGCGTCATAGTGCAGCGCGCGGCACGACCAGGGCTCGGTGCGGAGCCGCGCGGCATCGTCGGGGTGCGGTGCAGTGAACGGATGGTGTGCCGGAAACCACGCGCCGGTGCCGGGATCCTGTTCGAAAAGCGGAAAGTCCACTACCCAGCAGAAGGCGTGTGCCGAGTCTGGTGTGACGCTGGGCCGGCGGACGAGCGCACTGCGCACCGCGTGGAGTGCCGGCGAGGTCACCGTGTCGGGGCCGGCGACCGCCAGCAGCAGGTCCCCCCCGGTCCCGCCGAGCTTTTCGAGCGCCGCCGCGCCGATCGCCTTGACCCCCTGCCCTTCCCACCCGGTAGCGGTGCGCTTCGCCCAGATGAGGCCGCCGGCACCGGCGTCTTTGGCGAGCGCGCCGAGCGCGTCGAGTTCCTTGCGACTGGCGTCGGCCTGGCCCGCGGCAACGATGCCACGCACCCGGCCTCCACCGTCGATCGCGGTGCCGACAAACGGTGCCGCGTCCCCGCCGACGAGCGCGGTCAGATCCTGGATCGCGAAGCCATACCGCAGGTCCGGCTTGTCGACACCGTACTTCTCCAGCGCTTCGGCGTAGGTCAGCCGGCGGAACGGTCGCTCGATGGCGTGGCCTGCTTCCGCCCAGAGATCCACCAGCACCTGCTCGACGACCGCCTGGACATCTTCCGGCTCCACGAAGGAGGCCTCGAGGTCGATCTGCGTGAACTCAGGCTGACGGTCGGCGCGGAGGTCCTCGTCTCGGAAGCAGCGGGCAAGCTGGAAGTAGCGGTCATAGCCCGCCACCATCAGGAGTTGCTTGTAGATCTGCGGCGACTGCGGCAACGCGTAGAATTCGCCGCGATGCACGCTGCTCGGCACGAGATAGTCACGCGCGCCTTCGGGAGTCGGCTTGGTAAGGATCGGGGTCTCAATCTCGAGAAAACCGAGCTCGGACATCGTCTGCCGGCTCCGCTGCAGGAGCCGGTGGCGGAGGATCATGTTGTGCTGCAGCTCCGGGCGCCGCAGATCGAGCACCCGGTGGCGCAGCCGCAGCTCTTCGGAGGGGAGCTCCTCCCCTTCCTTCCGGGCGACGGGAATCGCGGGAGTCACCGCAGGGCCCGCGACAGTCAATGCCCGGACATGCACTTCGACTTCACGGGACGCCATCCCGGCGTCGCGCCCGATCTCGGGGCGGATGTCCACTTCTCCCTCGACCAGCACCACCGTCTCGGCGCCAACCGATGCCGCACGGGCAATCACTTCCGGTGAGCTCCAGCGCGGATCGAAGGAGAGCTGCACCAGGCCGGCGCGGTCGCGGAGATCGAGAAAGACCAGCCCGCCGAGGTCGCGGCGGCGATGCACCCACCCGCCGAGGCGAACGGACTGGCCGGCGTGTTCGCGGGTCAGGGCCCCACAGAGGTGCGTGCGGTGTGCGGTGGCCGTCATGCGGCGGTTTCCTTGCGGAGTCGGGAGGGCGGCGGAGAGCCGCGGTTACGGGAAACGTAACCGCCGCCCTAGAGACGGGCAAGTAATTCAAACAAAAGGGCTTAGGTGACGCGAGATTGCTTCGTCGGTCCCGCTCGAGGCCGCTTCGCAACGGGAGAACTGCTATCTTTGCCCGATGGCATCCTCGAGAGTGGCACCTGCGGCAGAGAGTATCCTCGACCTCACCCCCGACGCGGCGCGTGAACGCCTCGCGAAGTGGGTCGAGGCCCGGGGGCTGCCGCGCTACCGTGCCGATCAGCTTCACCGGCGACTCTGGGTGCAGCCGATCGCCGCCTGGACCGAGGCGACGGAGCTTCCCGCCGCCCTCCGCGCGGAACTCGACGCCGAACTCCCCCTCCGCCGCCTGAAGGAAGAACTCTCCGAACTTTCCCAGGACGGGACCCGCAAGTTCCTCTGGCGGCTCGACGACGGCGAGGCCGTGGAGTCAGTCCTCATTCCCTCCGGCTCCCGCCGCACTCTCTGTATCTCCTCGCAGGCGGGTTGCGCCCTCGGCTGCGTCTTCTGCGCGACCGGCCTCATGGGATTCCGCCGCAACCTGAGCCCGTTCGAGATTGCCGGACAGGTGCGCGAGGTGATGCTGCGAGACCCCGCCGACAAGCCGAGCAACATCGTCTTCATGGGCATGGGTGAGCCACTCCTCAACTGGCCGGGCGTGGATGTCGCCCTGAGCATCCTCAACGACCCGGCGGGGCTCGGTATCGGCGCCCGGCACATCACGGTCAGCACCGTCGGCATCATCCCCGGGATGAAGCAACTGGCGGCGCGGCCGGAGCAGTTCCGGCTGGCCATCTCGCTGCACGCCCCCACCGCCGCGCGGCGCGTGGCCATCATGCCGATCGAGAAGAAGTACGACCTCGCGGCGGTGCTTGAGGCGGCGATGGCGTTTCGGAAGCGCATCACCTTCGAGTACGTGATGATTGCCGGCAAGAACGACAGCGATCAGGACGCCGACGCGCTGGCCACGCTCGCCAACAGGCATGGCGCGCTGGTGAACCTGCTGCCGCTCCACCCGGGAGGGGCGCCGGGACTTGAGCCGACGCCGCCGAACAAGATCAAGCTCTTCGCCGGGCGGCTGCAGGCACGCGGGGTGGAAGCGGTGGTGCGGAGGAGTAGAGGACTCGACATCAAAGCCGCCTGCGGTCAACTGGCGGGGCAGCGGGGCAGCACGGCCGCGGGGCAGTAGCCAACCGATCATCACCCCGGCGAATACCGGGGTCCAAGGTACTTGGGGGCCAGGCGATGTCGCGCTGGGGCTGGATTCGATCGTCTCCTGGGTGCAACAGCGCTGAAATTTGCACCGTTGTAACAGGTTGCTATTACTCGCCTTAGCGGTTCCCCTCGCACCCCACTTCCAAGCCCGGATCTTGCCCCTCTCCTACATATGGGAGCCGCACGGGAATTTCACGATAATCCCACGGTCTCCACGAATGCCACGCACCATTATTGAGTGACTCTCACCGGAGCCAGCGATATGGCCCTGCAGGCCGCGCCCGCCCCCGCCGATCTCTCTCGCGTCCTCACCCCTGAGGCGCGTGCATTCATTGAAGACCTGACCCGACGGTTCCGGGCTCCACTCCAGGAACTTCTCGCGGCGCGCGCGGCGCGCCAGGCTCGGCTGGATGCCGGCACGGAGAAGCTGGGTTTTCTGCAGGAGACCGCCGACGTCCGCGCCGGCGACTGGAAGGTCGCTCCGATACCGGCCGACCTCCTCGACCGAAGGGTGGAGATCACCGGGCCGGTGGACCGGAAGATGGTGATCAATGCACTGAATTCCGGCGCGCAGGTGTTCATGGCCGACTTCGAGGACTCGCTCTCGCCGACCTGGGACAATGTGATCGCCGGCCAGGGTAACCTGATGGACGCGGCCCGCCGGAAGGTCGACTATGTCGATCCGGTGAGCGGGAAGTCGTACCGACTGGACAAGAAGACCGCAGTCCTCCTGGTGCGCCCCCGGGGGCTCCACCTCGAGGAACGCCACTTTGCGGTGGACGGCTCCCCTGCTCCGGCACCGCTGGTGGACTTCGGCCTCTATCTCTTCCACAACGCGAAGGAGCTGCTCGCGCGGAAGACCGGCCCCTATTACTACCTGCCGAAACTGCAGGGGCATCTCGAGGCGCGGTGGTGGAACGAGGTGATGACCTACGCGGAGACGCAACTGGGCCTGCCAGTCGGCACCGCGAAGGCGACCATTCTGATCGAGACGCTGCCGGCGGCGTTCGAGATGGATGAGATCCTCTACGAACTGCGCGAGCACATCGTCGGCCTCAACTGCGGGCGATGGGACTACATCTTTTCTGTCATCAAGACGCTCAAGGCCGTGCCGGGGCGCGTCCTCCCCGACCGCGCCCAGGTGACGATGGCGGCGCACTGCATGCGCTCCTACACCACCCTCCTCATCAAGACCTGTCACCGCCGCGGCGCGTTCGCCATGGGCGGGATGGCGGCGCAGATCCCGATCAAGGGAGACGATGCGCGGAACGAGGCGGCGCTGGAGAAGGTGCGGGCCGACAAGCGCCGCGAGGCGGGCGACGGCCACGACGGCACGTGGGTGGCGCATCCCGGCCTGGTCCCGATTGCGCTCGGGGTCTTCAACGACGTCCTCGGCACCAGGCGGAACCAGCTCGACGTGTTGCGCGAGGATGTACAGGTCACCGCCGCGGACCTGCTGGCCGTGCCCGAGGGAACGCGAACCGAGGCCGGGCTCCGGCACAACATCCGCGTGGGCATCCACTACCTGGCGGCGTGGCTGTCCGGGAACGGCTGTGTCCCGCTCTACGACCTGATGGAGGACGCGGCCACGGCGGAGATATGCCGATCGCAGGTCTGGCAGTGGCTGCACAACGAAGTTGACATCGCCATGACCGACGGCAAGGCCACGACGCTCACCGAGGCGGCCTTCCGACAGATGGTGACGGAGGAGTTTGCCGGCATCAAGGAGGAGATCGGCGCCCCCCGATTTGCCGGGGCGCGCTATCTGGAAGCGCGCGACCTGTTCACAGAATTGTCCACCGCCCGGGAGTTCGTCGAATTCCTGACGCTCCCGGCGTATCCCATGCTCGACACCCCCTGACCGACTGAGAGCCCCCATGTCTTCGACCAATGGCAGTGGCAACCGCTGGGCCGGCATCACGCGCCCCTACACCGACGCCGACGTCGCCCGACTGCGTGGCAGCGTGCGGGTGGAGCACACGCTGGCCCGGATCGGCGCCGAGCGCCTCTGGGAGTTGCTCCACACGACAGAGTATGTGCAGTCGCTCGGCGCCTTGACCGGCAACCAGGCGATGCAGCAGGTGCGGGCCGGACTGCCGGCCATCTACTGCTCGGGGTGGCAGGTGGCGGCGGACGCGAACGACGCCTGCTCGATGTATCCCGACCAGAGCCTCTACCCCGCCCACTCCGTGCCGATGGTTGTCAGACGGATCAACAACGCCCTGCAGCGGGCCGACCAGATCGAGAGCGCGGAGGGGAGGCCGAGCAAGACCCACTGGTTCGCCCCGATCGTGGCGGATGCGGAGGCCGGGTTCGGTGGAGCGCTCAACGCCTTCGAGCTGATGAAGGGGATGATCGACGCGGGGGCCGCCGGCGTCCACTTCGAAGACCAGTTGAGTTCCGAGAAGAAGTGTGGACATCTGGGCGGCAAGGTGCTGGTGCCGACGGGGCAGTTTATCCGGACACTGGTGGCGGCGCGGCTCGCCGCGGACGTGTCCGACGTGCCCACGCTCATCATTGCGCGTACCGATGCCGACTCCGCCACGCTGATCACGAGCGACGCCGACCCGCGCGACCGTCCGTTCATCAAGGACGAACCGAGGACGCCAGAGGGGTTCTTCCACATCCGGAACGGTGTGGAGATGGCGATCGCGCGTGCATGCGAGTATGCCCCGTATGCGGACCTGCTCTGGTGCGAGACGAGCACGCCGGACCTGGAGGAGGCGCGGCAGTTTGCGGAGGGGGTGCACGCCAGGTTCCCGGGCAAGATGATGGCCTACAACTGCAGCCCGTCATTCAACTGGGAGAAGCATCTCGACAAGCCGACGATCGCCAAGTTCCAGCGGGAGCTGGCCAAGATGGGCTACAAGTTCCAGTTCGTGACCCTGGCCGGGTTCCACTCCATCAACCACTCGATGTTCGAGCTGGCGCGGGACTACCGCGCGCGCGCCATGTCGGCCTATTCGGAGCTGCAGCAGGCCGAGTTCGCCTCCGAGGCGCACGGGTATACGGCCACCAAGCACCAGCGCGAGGTGGGGGCCGGGTATTTCGACGCGGTGGCGCAGGTGGTGTCGGCGGGCCAGAGCTCGACGCTGGCGCTGGAGGGGAGCACGGAGACGGCGCAATTCGTGTAGCTTGCGGGCCACGCCGCGACTCGCGCCTCCCACTCGATGAGGGACCATGACCGCCAACGGAACATTCGACGTCACACTCACTCCCCAGCCACTCGCTGGGGAGTCGCCCATCGGGAGTCTCTCCATCGACAAAGCCTTTCATGGCGATCTGGAAGCCACCAGCCAGGGGCACATGCTGGCGTTCAACACCCCGGTGAAGGGCTCCGCCGGGTATGTGGCCATGGAGCAGGTGACGGGTGCGCTCGGTGGACGCGAGGGCACGTTCGTCCTGCAGCACAGTGGGACAATGACCCGTGGAGCGGCCAGCCTGACACTCACGGTGGTCCCCGACTCGGGCACCGGCGAGCTGACGGGGCTGACGGGCTCGATGCAGATCATCATTGAGGGTGGGAAGCATTCGTACCAGTTTGAGTATCGGCTGGCCGAGGTCGATTGACCTTTCGATGGGTCGGGGATCTGGGTCGACAGGCGGCCGCCCGCTCGCTCTTGTTGGGTACTCGGCCGTTGCAGCGTTTACGTATTCTGCTGCGTGGGCTTGCAGCTTTCCAAGCAACGGTCCCTGGCGTATCGTTGTCTTAGGCGGCAGAGCGGCTGCAGCCTTCCCGGCCCGACCAGCGGCATATGCAGCTAGGCGAATGCAGTCGAATTCACGTTAGGCGGCAACTTGTGTCCGTTGTGAAGACTCTGTCCATGATCGCGTGCCTCTCGCTTGGCTGCCGGAGCGAGAGCCGAACCCCTCACGCAGCGGCGCCCGTGCTGGTCGCGGTCGACGATAGTATCCTCGCGCCGCCGGAAGGCTCGAATGCTCGCCCGGAGGACTATTGCGTCCCGCGCGCCCAGGCCAGACTTTTTGGACTGGGCACATTCATCGACGAACAGGTCGCGCGGAGCGCGTTAGGACCACCCATTGCAACTGATTCTGGATCAGGCGAGGATGATGGTGGGGAATATTCGACTACGATCTCTCGCTACGCTCAGTTGTTGCTTGAAACCGATAATCGCGGATTCGGCATCCAGCGGATAGAAACGTGGGATTCCACCGTCCCACTCCGATCTGGGGCGCGAGTGGGCATGCGCATTGCCGAGGTACAGGATCTACTGAATGCACCAGCATCGCAACGCGGTTTGGCACGGTCTGGCTGGGAGGCCATGGTCTGCTCGGATCCTGGCAATGAACGGATCGAAGTTCGCCTTGACTCGGCAGGTGTCGTCACAGCGATCGCGCTCACCCTTTACGGTCCGTAGAAGGTTGCCGCCTAACCAGCGCATGCAGCTGACAAGGGCGCGCTCTATCTGCGGCAGCCGCCGCGCTTTATACTGCTAGCGAGGTCGCGCGGCGGCTGCCGCGAGCGCCCTCGCAGCTGATGCGCCATTCGTTAGGCCTCGCAGATGGAGGCGTTGATGGAAAGTTCCTTGGCCCGTCCGGTTCACCCGCTGCGCAAGGCGCTTGCGCGCATCCTGGTCGTGGGCAATACCCTCGGACTGGCATGGACGGCCTTCGCCCATGCCGATACCTGGCCGTACGACAGCCAGCGCGTGGTGTTGATCTTGCTTTGGACCGGCATGCTACTCGGAACTGGCAGTTCACTGCTGGGAGACCGATACCCTCGATGGAGATGGGCGCTTCTCCTCGCTTCGTGTGCCGTACTCATCTTAGTCTTCGTGTTTCAAATCCAACTCCTGAAGCCCTAAGAGCAAGCACCATTGCGACGCGCAGCCTAACCAGCGCATGCAGCAGACGAGGGCGCGCTCTTTGTGCGGCAGCCGCCGCGCTTTATACTGCTAGCGAGGTCGCGCGGCGGCTGCCGCGAGCGCCCTCGCAGCTGATGCGCCATTCGTTAGGCAACGTCGGTGACCGACTGAGGCCGTTGGGCTCCCATCAACACCGAGTCGACCCTGACAAGTTCTCCACGTAGGAACAGGCGCTGGCGGATCGTAAGCCTTACCACTGCGTCACTATTCCTCGCTGAGGCCTGCGGAGCTGGTTGGCAACGACCTTCGGACGATCTAGCACCCCGCACGCTCCCAGCCAAGCAGCAGGTTCAAGTTTGGCAGTCCACTCAGGTGGATCAATGGCACGGCGTATACATTACCTCAGATAGCGTGTCGGGGATTCCATATCAGAAAGGGCTCGATTGCACGCCCTGCCGCATTGCGGTACCGCAGGCTGCGGTGGACTCCATTCGCCTCGGCGACTCAGAGAAGGGCGTGTATCGAACCGTGCTGATTGGTGCTGGGCTCTTGGCACTTCTCGTCATCGTCTGGCCTCACAGCACAGTGGACTAAGGGCGGACACGCTGGTGAGAGCGCCGCTGTCTAACCCGCGCATGCAGCTGACGAGGGCGCGCTCTCTCTGCGGCAGCCGCCGCGCTGTATACTGACTGCGAGGATGCGCGGCGGCTGATGCGCCAATCCTGAGGCAACCCAACAAGCAGCGAGGCAATCATGGCGAGGATTACCGGAATCGGTGGCATCTTCTTCAAGAGCACCGGCGACCACGCCGCGCTGGCCGCGTGGTACCAGAAACACCTGGGTCTGCGGCTGGAAGAGTTTGGCGGCGCCATCCTGAAGTGGCCGGAGGACACGGCCGAGGACAGGGGGCTGACGGTGTGGCATGTGGCGGACAAGGGACACCAAGTGGTTCAGCCCGAGCAATCGTCGTTCATGATCAACTACCGGGTCGACGACCTCGTCGAGTTGCTGGCGCAGCTTCGTGCGGGAGGTGTGGAAGTCATCCAGGGACCCGAATCGCACGAGAACGGCAAGTTCGCCTGGATCATGGATCCCGATGGGAACAAGGTCGAGCTCTGGGAACCGATGCTCTGGGACGACAAGAACAAGGACGCCTGAGCGAGGCCCAGCAGCCGATTGGCAAGAGTCCGGATGGACACACGGGGGCCAGCCAAGCGCGACACGCATCACCTGCACATCGCACTCGGGAGATGGTGACATGAACGCTGCGGACCGCGGCAAACTGGTCAAGACCCTCGCAGCGCGATTCGCGAAGCATCTGGATCGCCATCCGGGCATCAGCTGGTCCGACGTGGAACCGAGCCTGACCGCAAACCCAGCCGGGCTCCAGGCGCTCGCGGACATGGAACGCACCGGAGGCGAACCGGATGTCGTCGGCCGCGACGGCGCGACGGCTCAGTTCATCTTCTGCGATTGTTCCGCCGAAAGCCCCGCGGGCCGGCGCAGCCTCTGCTACGACCGCGAGGCGCTCGATGCGCGGAAGAAGAACAAGCCGCGCGGCTGCGCGATGGACATGGCGGCCTCGCTCGGCATCGAGATGCTCACCGAGGAGCAATATCGGGAACTGCAGACGCTGGGTGAATTCGACCGGAAGACGTCGAGCTGGGTGCGAACGCCCGCGAGGATCAGGGATCTCGGTGGTGCGCTCTTCTGCGACCGTCGCTTCGACACCGTGTTCGTCTACCACAACGGCGCCGAGTCCTACTACGCCGGCAGGGGCTTTCGTGGTCGGGTGACGGTGTAGTGCAAGCTTCCGGGAATCGACGCCCCTGACACTGACAACGGAGGTGACAGATGCAGCAGGACGGCGAGCTCCTCAGCTGGTACATCTACCAGTTTCTCAATGGGCTGCTCCCGTATGTCGTGGCAGCCATCGGCATCACGCTGGTTTCCGTGACCCCAATCGGGCGAGCGATGATCAGTTGGCTCAAGGGCCACATCAATCGCGGCCGGGCGGCTGAGCTTACCGGGGAGATCGAGCACCTCCGGATTGAGCTTGGCGAGGTGCAAGAGCGGCTGGACTACGCAGAGCGGACCTTGACGAGCGGACCCGAGCTGTCCCTGCCGCCCGCCCCGCGCCGACAGACGCCAGCCAGACAAACGCCAACTGCGTCCACGCCGATCTGAGTAATGCCCCGGGCCACCCGCCGCACCCGCCCGGCGCTGACGCACCGGTGGAGGAGCCGCCCGCAGGCGAAGATCCCGTTGAGTCTCATCGTGCGCCTTGCGCATGCGCAGGAGGTCGCATCGGGGCGATGAGCGCAGGTTCAGGTGAGCGGGGCACGATGTCATCCGTCGAACGGACCTGGCGCCGCGCGCTGACGATCGTCCTCGCGCTGTACACCGTCTGGTACCTGCGCACACCGGATGAATTCCACCTGGTCGATGCGCTCGACCTGCCGATCCACGAAACGGGGCACCTGGTCTTCGCCTGGGGTGGCGATGTCCTCACGGCGCTCGGCGGGACGCTCTTCCAGCTGGCCATGCCCATGGCCTTCGTCATCTACTTCTGGCACCGCGGCGACCGCCATGCCGCCAGCATCCCACTCTGGTGGGTGGGCCAGAACTGCTGGAACATCGCCCGCTACGCGGCCGACGCGCAGGCGATGGAGCTGCCACTGGTGGGCGGCGGGGAGCACGACTGGAACTATCTTCTGAGTGAATGGGGAGCCCTCACGCGGGACGCACAGATCGCGCGCGACATCCGTTTCGTCGGCGTCGTGATCGCCCTCGCCGCGATCTGGACAGGATGGCGGGCGCTGCGACTCGACGGTTCCACGCGCGCCGCATCCAGCGAGGCATCTGCCTGAGACTGCACGGCGCGGTGGTTGTAACCCCATCCGCCTCCAGAACGTATCGCCCCCGACAAGGGGACACACCAGTATCTCGAGGTCCTGCGCATGAGCCATCCCGGTGTTGTCAAACTCACTCCGTTCCATCTCGCCTTTCCCGTTCGCGACGTCGAGGAGGCTCGACGATTCTACGGTGGGCTCCTGGAATGCGCCGAAGGGCGCAGCGATACGGAGTGGGTCGACTTCGACTTCTTCGGGCACCAGCTGGTCGCCCATCGTCAGTCACCCGCCACAGCTCCCGGAGCGGGCGCTGACCCGCAAGCGGTGGCCGACCCGGGACATCACAATGCGGTCGATGGGCACGCCGTTCCGATACCCCACTTCGGGGTCGTGCTGCCGTGGGACATCTGGCATCGGCTCGCCGACAGGCTCCGTGGGGCAGGCATTCGATTCGTGATCGAACCCTACATTCGGTTTGAAGGCCAGGTGGGTGAACAGGCCACGATGTTCTTTCTCGATCCGTCGGGCAACGCACTCGAATTCAAGGCGTTCAAGGATGTGTCCCAGTTGTTCGCCAAGTAGTTCGACCGTCTGGCATTGATATCCATCGACCATTGCCTCGTCCCGCCTCGGCGTTAATATCCGATCATCTCTCTCCCCCTTCCGAGGCCAACCGATGATCGCTCCACTGAACAGCCGCTACCTCCCTGTTGCCCAGGCAGCGCTTCGGATTGCCGCCGGGCTGACCTTCTTCTCTCACGGTGCCGCCAAGCTGTTCGGGTGGTTTGGCGGGATGGGCTCCGACGGTGGGACTGTCGACCTCCTGACCCGCTTCGGCGCGGCCGGCGTCATCGAGGTCGTGGCGGGAGCCTGCCTCGTCCTTGGCTTCTCGACCCGCCTGGCGGCGTTTATCGCGTCAGGCGAGATGGCCGTGGCCTACTTCTGGGTTCACGTCGGTGGGGGTGGCCAGCTCTGGTGGTGGGATAATCGCGGCGAGCTGGTGCTCCTCTACGCCTTCATCTGGTTGACGTTCGCGGCATGGGGCGCCGGTCCCTTCAGCGTCGATGGCTGGCTGGCCGGGCGGAAAGGCGCTGCATGATTCGGGGCGCACCCCCCATCACCTTCGTGGAAGCGAGCTCCACCGTCCAGGAGTAGGAGGGGGGTAGATGCAGGTGGTCTTCCGCCGCACAGGCCCGCGCCGCTACGCCATCGACGCCCACCGGGGGTCGTACCCGGATGTCGGCATGGACCCCGCCCCCGGCTACGATCCGCTGATGCCGCACGACCTGCTTCACCTGGTCGTGGAAGCGGAACTGGGCCTGACGCACGGCGTCTTTGGGCAACTCGCGGCCGGCGGGGATGCCTCCACCTTCCAGCGGGACCTGGAGACCAGCGGGAAACGCCCGCGCGAGCACACGGCGGCGGCGGCGCCCCGCCGCGATCGGCCAACGCCTGGCACACGAGGGACAGGCGGAGGCAGCGCAATCCGAGCGCGCGTCGTACCTCTTCTGGTATGAGTGGCTGAACCGCTCGTCGCTGCCAGAGCGTCGCCAGCTCGCCGCGACGATGGCGTCCCAGGCCGAACAAGTGCTGGGCACATGCCCACCGGCAGAGCTCGCCGCGTACACCGACAGCGTCATCCAGCGCGTCTGCCGGCGGCTGGACGAGATCAGCGCGCTCTGGGAAGGCCTCCCGGTTGGCGGGGCAGTCGCAATGGAGTGGCCAAGATTGAGCGCAACCCGTGTGACCTGAGTGGCCTACGATCCGGACGCGTCGTGCCATCCCATGACCATCCCCCTGCCGAAGGCATATCACATGCGTTGGTCCATCGCGGTCACCTGCACCGTCCTTTGCCTGGCCTGCTCCCCGTCCCCCAGGGTCGACGATTCGACCGCCGCTGGGGACTCGAGCTTCGCTGCCATGCAGGAACGCGGCAAGGAGGCGATGGGGGTAGACCAGTACACCTCGTCGCACATCTTCGAGCCGCTCCCCGACGGCGGGCGGATCGTCCTGCAGCGCGATTCCGTGGACAGCGTGGGGACCGAGGCGATCCGTGCGCACCTGGCGTCGATCGCCGTCGCCTTCTCCGAAGGACGGTTCGACATCCCGGGGTTCGTCCATGACCAGGTGGTCCCTGGGACGGCCGTCATGGCCGAGCGGCGCGCCGAGATCACCTACACGATGGACACCCTCCCGCGCGGAGGCGAGGTCGTGATCTGGTCGAGTGATTCAACGGCTGTGATGGCGGTGCATGAGTTTCTTGCGTTCCAGCGCGATGCACACCATGCGATGGCGCATGACGCCATGTAAAGCCTGGCCAGGAGAAGGTTTGGCAAAGAGGGAATGGCGTTTCTCGCAGGGACCGGCCGGGGCGGTTTCTCGGAGGTCCAGAGGGCCGATCTAGTCGGCGCGGAGGGCTGCGGCAGGATTGATTCGTGTGGCCATCTTCGCCGGGCGCCACACCGCACCCAGCGCGACGAACACGACCACCATGGCCACAGCCACGATCGTCAGCGGATCATCAGTGACAACCCCGTAGACCATCCCGCGCATCAGCCCACCGCCCAGGAGAAAGAGCGCGACTCCGGCCACAACGCCGGTTCCGACGAGCGTCGCCGCCTGCCGGAGCACGAGCCTCCGCAATTGAGCGGGCCACGCGCCCAGAGCCAATCGTATCCCGAGTTCCCGCGCACGAGTCCGGATCATGTGCGCCATCAGGCCGAACAACCCGATGGCGGTCAGGAGTACTGAGACGGCGCCAAACGCGGCCAGGATCATGAGCGAGAAGCGCCGCCCCTTCCCCGCACTCCAGACTTGCTGGTCCAGGTGCACGACCTGCCCAAAGGGCATGGTCGGCGCAATGTCCCGGAGCACCCCGCGCACCAGGGGGTCGGTCGCGACCGCTGGCTGCGCACCACCGGCCACGACGAAGAGCGACCCGGTTGGCGCCTGAACATAGGGCAGGTAGACCGTGGGCCCCTGCTCGCGCTCCAGCGACTGGAACCGGACATCGCCCACCACTCCGATCACACGGAGCAACTGAGGCGGTCCGCCGTAGGAGACTTGGATCAGCGCACCCACAGCATCGCCACCGGGCCAGAGTCGATCGGCGACCGCTGTACTGATTACGACCACCGGGTCACCTTCGGCGCGGATATCCGCGTCGATCGAGCGGCCATCCAGGATCGGAACGCTCAGCAGCTCGAAGAACCCGCTGCCCACGATCACGCCAAATGCCTCGATCGACTCGGTTGAGCCGGGTATCTGCACCTCGGCGTCTTCGTTGCCGATTCCGGAACTCAGCGGGAGACTCGACGCCACCGACGCGCGAACGCCGGGCTGCTCGTTCAGGCGGCGCACGACCTCCTCGACGAACGCCAGCCTGGCTTCTTCCGTGGGCTGGCTCCCCCAGAAATGTGCCTCCGCCCCCACCACCCCTGCGGGGTGATAGCCCTGCTCGGTGGCGGTGATCGCCATCCAGCTTCTCAACAAGAGGCCTGCGCCACCGAGGACCACGACCGCGAGCGCTACCTGCACCGTCACCAAGATGCTTCTGAGGCGCACCGACTGCGGGGATTGGAGAGCTCCTCGGCCGCCGGCCTTGAGCGCGGCGCGCAGATCGGCCCCACCCACCCGCATGACAGGCGGGACGGCGACGACGATTGCCACGATGATCGCCGCGAGCGCGCCGAGAGCGACCGGTGTCAGGTCGACCTGGAGCTCGTTGAGCCTCGGGATGCCCGCGGGCGCAAATTGGCGAAATGCCGCGAGGCCTCCCATCGCAATGCCGATGCCGAGGACGCCAGCCCCCAGCGCCAGCAATCCTACCTCGGCGATCATCTGCCGGACAATCCGCCAACTTCCCGCCCCGAGTGCGGCCCGAACCGCCAGCTCCCTCGACCTCCGCGCTCCCTCGGCCACGATGAGCGACGCCGCATTGACGCACGCGATGAGCAGGATCAGCACGGAGGCCAGCAGGAGAAGCAACAGGCCGGGCCGGACTCCCGCCGTGATCGACGCATCGAGCATGACCAGGCTGGCCGTCCATCCGGCGTCGGACTCAGGGAATTCCGCGGCTGTCACCGCGGAGACGGCCTGAACATCAGCCTCCGCCGACTCGAGAGAAGCATGCGCGGTGAGGCGGCCGAATGTCGGGTAGTAGTTCGAGAACCGGTTTTGGCGGAGCTGTCCGACCAGCGGCTGGGGCACGTAGAGGTCACGACCGTCCATGTATGGAAAATCGGAGGGCAGGACGCCGACGATTCGATAGGGGATCCGGTCCGATCCCAGCCGGACCATCGTCCCAATCACGGCGGAGTCGGACCCGAACCGCGTTGTCCAGAACGGGTAGGAGACGACGGCCACGGCGTCTGCGTCGGCCTCGAAGTCGGCGTCTCCAAGCAAGCGACCGACGACAGGTTGCACCCGGAAAATATCGAAGTAGCCCTCGGACACCCGCCAGGCACCGACCGACACCGGCCCCGCGCCGTAATCATAGGCATAGGAGTACGGTTCGGCCCCGGCAATGACCGCAAAGCTGCGCGTCCGTTCGCGCCAATCCACGATGGTTCCGGGCGCCACGCCATCCGGCCGGCCCGATGCCTTGTCAACCCGAAACAGGCTCACCACCCGGTCTGGCTGAGATATCGGCAGGGGTCGGAAGAGAATGGTATCCACCGCGCTGGCAAACGTCGTGGCGACGCCGATTCCCAGGGCGAGGGTCACCACGATCAGCGCGGCGGTGCCACCTCGGCGCCGGCCCAGGCGCAGGGCAAATCCGGCGTCCAGGAGGAGTTCGCGGAGGACCGTCATGAGCCGTTTCCCCCATTCTCCTCGGCGCGCCTGGCGCAGGAGCGCCCGTTGGAGTGCGCCTCGATCCCCGAGCTCAGCTGCAGCCTGCCTCGCCGCAGTCTTCGGATCGAGACCCGATCGAATCAGGGCCTCCGTCGCGGCGGCGACATGATGGTCGAGTTCGGCGTCGATGTCCCCTCGCAACTGCGAGGCGCCGCGGAACGGGAGGCGGAACTGTCGCGGGAGCGGCATGCCGTCACACAAACCCGAGCACAAGGTTCATCGCGCGCGCGTAGCGCCGCCACTCGGCCGTCTCGGCGCGAAGGCGACGACGGCCTTGCGGCGTCAGCTCGTAGAACTTGGCCCGGCGGTTGTTCTCGGACGTGCCCCAGGCTGAGGCGAGATATCCCTGGCGTTCCAGGCGGTGGAGGGCCTGGTAGAGCGCGCCTTCCTCCACGCGAAATGAGTCGTCAGAGGTGTCGCGAATGAACTCGATGACCCCGTAGCCGTGGAGCGGCCCGTGACTCGCCGCTCGGAGGGTCAGGACATCGAGTGAGCCAGGCAGAAGTGAGACAGTCGGCACGACGTAGCTCCCATAAGTAGCTTATGGAAGATGAATCAAGGTCAGCCCCGGGTCAAGCCCCAATCGGATTGGCGCCCGGCGAGCGCCGGGACCCAGTTCAACGCTGTTCTCCATCAGAGGCGGGGCACAACGGGCCGCGCACGAGACGAGGGCGCCCGACACATCCGCACCGCCCGCGACGTAGGGAAAGCACCTGCTGATTTCGCTGAGGAAGGCGTGAACCCCCAGCCTTGGAGCAGGCCCGTGAAGTGAAGGAGCGGCAATGAGAGCCCCACCCACCGTCCCACGACCGGGCGTCCGGCTGGGCGCATCCATCGCGGCACTGTTGACGCTCGCTGGCTGCAGCAGCAGTCTCGGGCCCACCAACCGCAACAGCATCGCCGACTGGATGACCTTCTACGACGTGCCCGGTGCGAGCGTCGCCGTCATCAAGGGCTTCAAGCTCGACTACGTGGAGGTCCACGGCGTCAAGAGCCGCGCCACCCAGGAACCCGTCACGGCGCAGACACTCTTCCAGGCGGCTTCCCTCACCAAGGGAGTGTCCGCCATGGGGGTGATGCGCCTCGCCCAGGAGGGAACGGTCTCGCTTGACCAGGAGGTCAATGACTACCTGACGTCGTGGCAGGTGCCCTACAACGCATTCCAGGCAACGCAACAAGTCACCCTGGGCCGGCTGCTCAGCCATACCGCTGGCACCACGGTGCACGGATTCCGGGGGTATCGCTACGGGGAGGCATTGCCCACTCTCGTGCAGATTCTCAACGGCACGCCGCCTGCCCATTCGCCACCGGTCAGAGTGGAATCCGTACCAGGGAGTCAATTCAGCTACTCAGGTGGCGGATACGAGATCGCGGACCTCGCCGTGAGAGACATCACTGGAGAGGGCTTCGAGGAGTTCATCTACGATCGCGTGCTCTCGCCCGTCGGCATGACACAGAGCACCTACGAGCAGCCACTCCCGCCCGACATGCTCGACCTGGCCGCCTCCGGCTACTACGCCGACGGCACACCGGTGCCCGGCGGACACCACATCTACCCGGAAATGGCCGCCGCGGCGCTGTGGACAACCCCTTCGGACTACGCACTCCTGGTGATCGAGATCCAGCTTTCGCTCCGTGGGGAGTCCAACCTCGTGCTGAGCCAGGACTACACGCGGCGGCTCCTCACCGAGGTGCAGAATGACTATGCACTGGGGTTCGGCTTGCGGTCTCTCCATCGCCGGACATACTTCTGGCATGATGGCGCCAACGACGGGTTCCGGGGCGCCATGGTGGCCGACCTGTCGCTCGGGCATGGAGTGGTCATCCTGACGAATAGCGACAACGGCGACAAGCTGTCGGAAGCCGTGATCGAATTGATCGGGAAGCGGGAGGGGTGGCCGGGCTATTAGCGCGAGGAGATGCCGATGAAAGTTCCTGTCTGCGGTTGGGCAGCAGTGTTCGTGATCGGCCTGCACGGGACAATGATCGCGCAGGCCACCCCTCAGAACAGCCCGAGCCAGCCAGAGGTCATCGCAGCAGCGCGGGGCATCATGCAGGAGGCCCATTTCTGTACGCTCGTTACGGTCGGGGAGGACGGGCAGCCGCAGGCCCGGATCGTCGATCCCTTCCCGCCCGACTCGGCATTCACGATCTGGATCGCCACCAACCCACTGACACGGAAGGTGCAGGAGATCCAAGCCAATCCGCGGGTCACCCTGCTCTGCTACAACCCGGCGGCCTATGAGTTTGTGACTGTCCTGGGAACGGCGACACTCGATACGGACCCCGTGCAGAAGGCGGCGCATTGGAAGGACGCGTGGGACTCGCTGTACAAGGACCAGAATCGCGGCGACGACTACCTGCTGATCCGCGTCGCCCCCTTCCGTCTTGAAGTGGTCAGCGCCAAGCGTGGGATGCACAACGACCCGGCGACCTGGCGCCCGGTGATTGCGGACCTATCTGACTAGGCCGCGCCGCATCGCGCATCGAGGACCGCCCATCCCGGTGCTCCACTCCGCGTACGCCACGTCCGGCGCGGAGTCAGCACGGATCCACATCACCGGTGCCAACGTCGAGATCCAGTTTGGCCTCCGCATCTATCTTGACGATCGACTGGGGGTCGCGGTACTCTCTTGTGCTTGAGGGATCGCCTCACGGTCGGGGGAGATGGTGCCTGGCATCCCCGAGCGGCTGGCCGAGCGCTGTCTGACCGGTGTGTCGCCTGATTGAGTGAGGAGGCAGATAATGCGTTGTCGCCTGTTCTGCCCGGCCCTGCTGCTCGCGGCCGCCTGCGCCGATCCCACACCCGATGCATCGAGCCACGGCTGGGTGGGCACCACTGCCATCGTAGGCGACACCACGGTGGTCACCACCGAGCGTGGCGCGGTGCGTGGCGCCCTCACCATCGATTCGGTCGAGGTGGTCTTTGGCGGTGCACAGCTGATCAATCCGGTAATGCTGGTGGCCCTCGATGCTGCAACTCTGGTGGTCGCCGATCCGCAGCAGCTTCAGCTTGTACACGTCGACGGCACCCATCTAAGGACGTTCGGTCGGGGCGGCGGGGGGCCGGGTGAGTTCAGCACCATAGGGGCAATCGGCGGCTCTGGCGATTCGATAGTGGCGCTCGATCGGCGCAACCAGCGTTACACGATCTTCCGGACCGACGGCACGGTGCTCACCTCGGGGCTTTTCCCCCAGGCCGGCGCGCTTGCCATCCTCCATCGCGGGCGAGTGGCGTTGCTGGACGGCGCGGTGGTGGCGGGTTGGGGATCGCGAGTCTCATTCAGCGGCGAGGCCAGCTTCGGCGGAGTCGTGCGTCACCTCCCTGCCGAGGACACCGCCAGGGAACTCGACCGCGTGGTCGGCCAGCCGTACATCTTCAACGAGGAAGCGCTTTCGGGTGCGCGCTCGGAGTTGTACGGGCCGATTCCCATGACTGCGGTGGCACCCGACGGTCGCCACGCTCTCACCGACGGGGTGGAGTACTGCGTCACTGCCACGCTTTCCGCGGATGAGGGGCCGACGCGGATCTGTCGGGTATGGGACCGGATTGGTGTCCCGGGGTCAATCCGCAATCCAGACTATGAGGCCCTCGCGGCCGCCTCGGGACATCCGATTGAATTCTTCGGTCCGTTTCGAGCGCTGCTCCCCGATATCAAGATCGGTGATCGTCGCAACGCCATCGACGCCATACGCTACGATCGGGAGGGTCGCCTCTGGGTGCAGGTCGTCGACTCGTTGACCGCCGATGTCCATCCACTCCTCACCCCGTTTGCAGGCACGCTCGGCGCCACCCGCGTGCACTGGGACCTGTTCGGCACCGACGGCCGGCTCGAGTGGCAGCTGATCGTCCCGGCTTCGTTCACCCCGTGGGACGCGATCGGAGGCATCGTATATGGGCTGGTGGAGCAGCCCGACGGGGCAATCGCGGTAGGGCGTTTCCGGTTGCGTGAGGAGTGGTTGGACCAATAGGGCATCCCACGCTCCTACTTCCCCCCCTCGGCGCTGCGGGGACTGGAGGCGATGTCGGCGTACGCCTCGGCGCGGCGTCCCTTCGAGTTGGGGGCGTAGTCTCACGGGGTGCCTTGGCGAACGGCCCGAAGACCTGGCGATCACGGATCGAAGAGGCCAACAATCGGCTGAATCAACACCGCCACGCGCGCCGGGCGGCTGAACACGCAAAAAATCCTCATATGGCAGCCACCAAGGACCCGACAGAAGCCATTCGTCAACAGGCCATGACCTTTCCCGGCATTGCCAAAGGAACGGCGTGCACACAAAGTTCCTTCAAGGCTGGCAAAGGGACCTTCCTGTTCATCGGCCCCGGGCCGAAGGGGATGGGATTCAAGGCGATGTTCAAGCTGACGAACTCGATGCCGCAGGCCAGGAAGCTGGCTGCGGAGGCTCCGGATCGCTTTGAGGTGGGCTCGACCGGCTGGGTCACCACCAGGTTCACCGCGGAAAAGCCGCTGCCCAAGAAGATCTGGGGGAAGTGGTTGTCAGAGTCGTATGAGGTCACGGTCGGGACCGGCCCGAATCGAACACCCACCAAGTGAAGGAGGGCGCCGCGCCGTCATCCCGCGTCCCCCTCAGGATCATCAAGGCCACGCATACCGTGGTCTGGGCGTTCTTCGTCGCGGCGATTATCGGGGTCCCGATCAGCGCGCGCCTCGGCCGCTTCGACTGGGCCCTGGGGCTGGCGTGCCTGGTGTTCATTGAGGTCCTCGTGCTCGCTCTCAATCGGATGCGTTGTCCGCTGACCCCCATCGCCGCCCGCTTCACCGCCGATCGACGCCCCAACTTCGACATCTACCTGCCCGAATGGATCGCCAGGTGGAACAAGGAGATCTTCGGCCCGCTCTTCCTCCTTGGACTGCTGTACGCGGCTGCGCGGTGGAACGGATGGGTGGCCTAGTGCCTGGCCCTGGAGGTACGACCCGCGACAGGCTGATGCGGGTGATCTACTTGTTCCTCGCCGTCGCCACGCCTGTTGCCCTCAACGCCCAGGCGTCCTCCGTCGTGGTGGTGCGGCATGCAGAGAAGGTCGATACCACGAGAGACCCGGCACTCTCCGCTCCGGGCATCGCACGCGCGGTGGCACTTCGGTCTGCGCTTGCCGCCTTTCCGTTGCAGGCGATCTACGTGTCGGAGTATCGCCGAACGACGGAGACGGCCGCGCCCACGGCCGCGGCGTTTGGGCTGATGCCGACGGTCGTCCCCATCCAGGGCGACAAGGCGGCACAGGCAGCGGCAACCGCCGCCGCCATCAACTCCATGGCCGCTGGGAGCGCGGCGCTCGTGGTCGGTCATTCGAACACGGTAGCCCTGCTTATCGCGGCGTTGGGCGGTCCCGAGTTGCCGGAACTCTGCGACATGGAGTATGCGACGATCTTCGTGCTCGAGTTGCCCGCCGACCTGCCGCGCCGCCTCCTGCAGGCCAGCTACGGCGTGGCTGATGCAGCCGAGGCGGTCGCATGTCATGAGGGGGGAAAGGAAGAGCCATGAACCGCGTCGTCCATTTCGAAATCCAGGCCGCCGACCCAGAGCGGGCGGCAAAGTTCTATCGCGAGCTCTTCGGTTGGGATATCAAGGAATGGGTGGTTCCCGGCACAGACATGCCCGAAGAGAACCGGTACTGGCTGGTGTCGACGGGGTCCGAGGACGAGCCCGGCATCAACGGCGGCATGTTGTTCCGTCGCGGACCGGGTCCGGTAGAGGGTCAGGCGGTCAATGCCTATGTCTGCACCATCGACGTCGCATCGGTTGATGCCTCCGTCAAGAAGGCCGTCAAGGCGGGGGCGGCCGTCGCGGTCCCGAAGATGCCGATCAAGGGCGTGGGCTGGCTCGCCTACTGCAAGGACCCTGAGGGAAACATCTTCGGCATGATGGAGGATGATTCGGACGCGGGCTGAGGAGGCCGGAGAAGTCACACTCTGAAACACTCGTGCTCTCCAACCCGTAGTTGCGGGCCTCGCCACTCTGACCGGACGGGGCTCCGATGCATCGTTCCATTTTCCTCCTCCTCCTCGCCCTCGGCGGCTGTTCACCGGCCAGCTCAGCCGAGCGATTGGGCTGGCAGGAGGACTTCGACGCACTCGCCGACCACATGGCGGTCGTCTACGCCAACCTCGAGTGGGCCGTACAGGAGCGCGGCATCAACACCGCTCAACTCTACCAGGACACCCGCGCCGCCCTGGGCAATGCGTCGAGCCGCCGCTCGGCCCGCAAGCTCGTCCGGCGCTTCGTCGCTTCGTTCGACGACCCACACATGCGCGTCAGCAACGGCGACAGCCGCGCCCCGGGGCAGGGCGGCGTGCCTGACCCCGGCGTCGCCCCAGACATCGGCGCGGACGATGCGCTCGAGACCATCGGCTTTCGCGGACGTGACCTCGATTTCAAGATCGACTTCGAGAGACTTCCTGGCTTCACCCACCTGGAGCCGTCGGCGACCAACCCCTTCGCCTGGGGCATTTTCACCGTCGGCGAGAAGACTGTCGGAGTGCTCCGGATTGCCCATTTCGGCGACGATGGCTATCCCCAGGTGGCTCGGCCGCTCTGGGATGACTTCGCGAGTGAGCTCGCGGGCCCCTGCGACAACGGCTGCCAATGGCAGTTTCGCACCATGGTGATGGACCGGTTGTTGGCGTACCTCGCAGAGGGAGCGCGTGCCTTGGCGGATGCGGGTGTCGATGCCGTCCTGATCGACATCACAGGGAACGGCGGCGGCACCGACTGGGCCGCGGTCGCGCCGAGGATCTTCACACCCCCGCTCCTCCACTGTCCGCCGATCGGTGTGGTACGCCATCCGCACCACGGCGGCCGGTTGGCCCACCGGGCGGACTACTTCCAGTTGCTTCTCGATGAGCGCCCGCTGTCCGGCTCGAGCCGGATGATCGTCACGAGCGCGCAGACCGCAACGATGCAGCGGGCCATGGAGGCCTCGAAGCCGTGCGACAGGCGGTCGGCGTTCCACGCCGCCGGGGCTCTGCCCGATTGCACCCAGCTCACCTTCGGCCCCGCGTGCGGAGCCCTCGAGTACCTTGCGCCCGGGTCCCTGAGCGACCTGGAAGAGCGGGCGGTGATCTTCGAACCGCTGAATGCCACGTTCGAAGAAGGGACTTGGGCCGGGCCGCTCTTCGTGCTCACAGACGGTGGCACGGCGTCCGCATCGGAGCAGTTCGTGTCGCTGCTCGAGGCCAACGGAGCCGCGGTCCTGATGGGCGAGAAGACCTACGGCGCCGGGTGCGGGTTCATCGCAGGCGGGATTCCGATCTACCTCCCGCATATCGATGTGACGGTCAGAATGCCAGATTGCGCCCGCTACCGTGCCAACGGGCGGAACGAACTCGAGGGGATCGAGCCCCAGGTTCAGATCGACATGGACGGGAACAACCGCGAGAAGGCCAGACGGGTCCACGATGCGCTGGCAGGTTTGCTCTGACTGCCGGCAACACGCCTCGAACGCCGGAAACCCACCCACACACGCATGCGTAGGGACTGTATTCCCTCCCCTCAAGGCGCGCGCGTGCCCTTTGGACTTCCACCGGCGATGCCCAACCGACCAGTCGTGCCAGTTCGCCGGCAGATGTCGCGGTTGGCCCATATCGCCACCGCGCTCCTCCTGTGCGCGCCACCAGCGGTCGCTCAAACGAACGGCGCCCCTGCCCTGTATGCCCGGATGGCCAAGGCCGTCGCGGCCCAGGAGTCGGCGCTCATCGCCCTCCGCCACGACATTCATCGGCATCCGGAGACCTCGCGAAACGAGGCGCGCACCGCCGGCGTGATCGCCGAGCGGCTGGAGGCATTGGGATTCGAGGTGCTGACCGCCGTAGGAGGCCATGGCGTTGTGGGCGTCCTGCGCGGCGCCCGACCCGGTCCGATAGTCGCCTTCCGCGCCGACATGGACGCGGTGAGATCGTCGGCGCCCGATCCGGTCCCCTACCGCTCACTGACCCCCGGCGTGCGACACATCTGCGGCCACGATGTGCATGTGACCGTCGGCCTGGGAATCGCCGAGGCGTTCGCGGCTGTCCGCAATGACCTGGCAGGGTCGATCATGCTGATCTTCCAGCCCGCCGAAGAATCGGCGACCGGTGCGAAGGCGATGCTCGCCGACGGAGTCTTCGACTCAACGCGACCGGATGCCATCTATGCGGTCCATACCGCCCCCTACCCCGTCGGCACGCTCGGCACGGCTCCCGGCGGCATGATGGCCGGACGAGCGCGCGTGACCGTGACGCTGACGGGATCGGGAGACCTCGCCGCCGCCGCGGACTCGGTGCGCGCCCTCATTCGAAGCGTAAACACCGTCCCGCCCAATGAAGTGGGTCAGGCGGCGCCAGACGGATTCATCCTGGTGCAGCTCTTCCCGGGCTCCGGGCGCTCGGCCGGCGGCACGACGCGGACCGTGGGGGCAATGATCACGACCGCGAGCGCCGAGGCGCGCAATCGCGCTCGGGTGACGATCGTCCACGGGGTGGAGAGGCTGCGGCTGCCGGACGTCTCCGCCTCGACCTCCTATCAGGACCGGGAGATTGCTGGTGTGACCAACGACACGATGCTCGTCTCCCACGCCAATGCCAGCATCCGCCGCGTGATGGGGGACGACGCCGTCGTGTTGGTCCAGGGTGTCCCCCCGGTGTTCAGCGAGGATTTCGGGTCGTTCCAGGAACAAGTGCCCGGTGTGATGTACTTTCTGGGGGTGAGCAACCCCGCTGCTGGCACCGTCGGGATGCCGCACACCGACTCGTATGTGGCCGATGATGCCGCCATCCTGGTGGGCGTAGGTGCCATGGTCGCGGTGATGCTTGAGAGGATGACCACACGATGACCCGTTCCCAGGATGCTCACATGCGCCGCCGCAGTCTTCTGGTTGCCTTCGCGTTGCCGAGCCTGTGGCTTGCCGACCTGCCCGCTCAATCCGCGGTCCCCTTTCCCATCCCCACCACCAACTCCCGCGCCGTTGTGCTGCAGCAGGTGGCGGCCACCGAGATCGAGGTGACCTACCACCGTCCGTCCGTGCGGGGTCGCGTGATCTTCGGGAGTCTCGTCCCCTATGGCCAGGTGTGGCGCACCGGATCCGACAACGCGACCCGCATAACCTTCAGCACGCCCGTGTCCATCAACGGGACCACCGTCGACTCAGGTGACTACGAGCTCTTCTCGATCCCCAACAGGGACGAATGGGTCATCGTCCTCCAGCGCGCCCGGTCCCAGTGGGGATCGTACAGTTACGACCCCGCCAACGATGCGGCCCGGATCACCACGCGCCCCGTTGCCGTCACCATACCAGTCGAAAACTTCACCATCGGATTCAGTGACGTGACCACCGACGCCGCCACGATGGACATCACCTGGGATCGGGTGCGCGTACCGCTTCGGATATCGATCGATGTCCGGGCCACGGTCGTGCCGCGGCTCGAGGCCGCCCTCCAGGGCGAGGGTCGGAAGCCGTACTTTCAGGCCGCGATGTTCTACTACGAGAACAACCTCGACCTCGACCGCGCGGTGGAGCTCATGACACTGGGGCTCGAGGCGAACCCCGGGCACATCGGCATGCTGTACCGGCTCGCGTTGATCCAGGAACGCAACGGGAATCGGGCGGCGGCGATCGAAGCCTCCGAACAGTCGCTCGCTGGTGCCGCAAACTCGCCTCCGGAACTGCGCGACGAGTACACCCGCCTGAATACCGCGCTGCTGGCTCGGCTACAGGCGGAGCAGAATCAATAGACCCACCGAAGGAGGCATTGCGTATCGGGAATGAGCCGCAAGGTCGGACTGATGTGGACGAACTCCATAACCACCTATGCAGAAATGCTTTACATTACCGCCACCGAATGTACTACCTCCGTACCCTCCCCCCACTCCGCCGCCGAAATGTTCCTATCTGAAACTATTTGAAACGTTTTTCGTTATCCTTCTCCAGGGTACCGGAGGTGACTCATCTCTTGGGGAGGGGCCAGATGATTACAACAGAGACCGAGAACGAACCGACGCCGTTGACACTGAGGATCGCCGCCGCATGGACGCTGGGACTCGTGGCGCTGAGTTTGGCGGGATGGGCCGGCCAGTCCGCAGTGGCGACCCTCGGGGTCGGGCGGCTGACCCGCTACGGCCTTCAGGCGCTCATCATGTCGGGCATCGTGGTACCCGGGATCTGGTGGCTGCGCACCCGGGTCGACCGGCGCCCCCTGGCGGGGCTCGAGGTCCTCGGATTCGCGCGCTCACTGCGGGGGTTCCTGATCGGCGCGGGGCTCATCCTGTTCCCGCTGGTGGTGACGCTGGTGCTGACCGACCTGCTCGGCTGGGCCACCGTCACGCTGAATACCTCCACTCCGGCGCTCGGCGCACTGGCGGCCGGGTTCTTCACGGTGCTCTTCTTCGAGGCGCTGCCGGAGGAACTCGTGTTCCGGGGCTACATCTACCGCAATCTGAACACCGTGCAACGCCGCTGGGTTGCTGGCGCGGTCACGGTGGCCCTCTTCGTCCTGCTCCCTGTCGTGGTCGTCCCCATCTCACGGAACCTCCTCGGCATGGAGATCCAGGTTGGTCCGTCGGATCGGATCACCGGTGGATACCTGGTCATGATGGCGTGCTTCGGGGCGTTCGTGCAGTACTTGCGAATCCTGACCGGCACCGTGTGGACAGGAATTGGGTTCCACCTGCACTTCGTCTTCCTGAACCGGATCGTCGGCCCACGAGACGGCGCCCTGATCAATCTGTCGGACTTGACGACCGAGGGCCCGATGCAGGTAACCCTGATCATCACCGTTCTCCTCGTGCTGGCAGCACTGGCGCTTTCCCCACGCTTCCTCAAGCGCTCGGTGGGGTGGAACCAGATCGACCCCGAGTAGCGCGCCCGCGACTACCGCGTCCGCCGCACGCCGGTCACCGGCTGCGGCGGCTGGTTGGCCATTTCGAACCCCTCCAGCACCCGTTCCACCGTGCCGGAGAGCGAGTCGCCCTTCACGGCCAGCTTCCAGGTACTGATGACCGTGGCCGTCTGTTCCTCACCGTTCATGTTGAGGACGGCCTCAGTATGCGACACAAAGGTGACCTCGGGCGCCGTCGCCGTCGCCGCCATGCGCTGTGCCGGCCGGGGGGGCAGTTCAGGATTGGGGTCCATGTTGAGTTCACCAATCAGGGAGTCGGCCACGGCGGCCACGACGAGGGTGCCGGACCCCAGGATCGGGGTGGCTACCCCGTTCTCGATCGTCGCCCCGACCGGATAAGTGAGCCGCCACGTCCCGGCAAAGGGGGACTGCTGGGCGGCGAGCGCGGTGGTATTCAACACGATTAGACAGCACAGGGTGCGTAGCATCGGTGGCCTGCTCCGGATCTGGGGAAGAGTATCAGAGGCAACAGATTTCCTGTCGAGATGCCGGACTTCGACAATTGGTCGCAGACAGAATCTACTCGCGGGTGGGGGCATCCAACCACGGCGACACTTTCGAACGACCAGTCCGTAGGACATACCATCGTCTCCGTACTGGAACCTGCCGCCTGAGGAGCCCGCCACGATGGTGCCCAGCCGACTCCCGGTCCTACTGTTGCTGCCCCTCCTCCTCGCCACGGTCCCCCTCGCCACCGCCCAATCGCCCAAGCCCTCCCGGCAGGCGGTGCTCGAACGCGACGGCGTCATCTGGGGAAGCGCTGCCGCCTGGGGTGTTCCGTTTGCCGAGAACATCCCGGACGACGACAAGATTGCCGGCCTCAGCCGCCTCTGGATGGAGGTGAAGATCAACTTCCCGAACTTCGCCCAGGTGCCGGACCTCGACTGGGACAAGACCTTCATCGACTACATCCCGAAGGTGCGCGCCACGACGAGCACCTATGAGTACTATCGCGCCCTCCAGACGATGGTTGCCCTCCTCCACGATGGCCATACCGACGTCTTCATGCCCAAGGAGATCGCGGCTCGGCAGGGCACGCCGCCGCTCCGCCTCGAGGTGATCGACCATCGCGTGTTTGTCGCCGCCGTGGAGAGCCCATCGCTCGACTCGCTTGGCGTCTCCCGAGGGCTTGAGATCGTGTCCATCGACGGGACGCCGGTCCCCGAGTTCGTTGCGAGCGAGCGCGCGCCCTACGTGAGCAGCAATTCGCCGCAGCACACCGAGGTCCTGCGGTACACCTACGGACTTCTCGCCGGTGACCGTGCGGTGCCCGTGTCCATCGGCTTCAGGCGGCCCACTGGTGCCGAGTTCACGCTGCGACTCAATCGCTCAGGATACGCGGAGGTCACGTCCCTTCCGGCGATGGAGTTTCGTCAGTTGCCCGGCAACCTGGCCTACCTGGCCATCAATTCCTTCGGGGACCCGGCCATCGAGGAGCGGTTGCTCGCCGCGTGGCCCGCCATTCTGGCCAGTGATGGCTTGATCATCGATGTGCGGCAAAACGACGGCGGGAGCGGGCTGATCGCGTACGCGATCCTCGGCTATCTCTCCCCGGTCGCGATTCCCCTGCCGCAGTGGAAGTCGCGCCAGTATGTGCCGACCCTTCGCGCCTGGGGCACGGCCGGGTCCTGGTACACGGCCGACATGCAGACCGCCCCGGGCCAGCCCAGCGACTACTACGGGAAGCCGGTCGTGCTCTTGACCGGCCCCCGGGCAATTTCGGCGACGGATGTGTTCGCCGAAACGTTCCGGGTCATGGACCGGGGGACGATCATCGGCGAACCGACGGGCGGCAGCACGGGTGACCCGGTGGGCTTCGCGTTGCCCGGCGGTGGATTTGGGCGCGTCTCCACCTCGGCAAACGTCGGCACTGCCCTGGTAGGCCGTGGCGTGCAACCTCAGCTCCTGGTGCCACGCACGGTGCAGGACTTTCTCGCCAACCGGGACGCCGCCCTTGAGGCGGCGATCGCTGAGCTTCAGCGCCAGAGCACACACTCCGGCCAGTAGCCGTCCCTGATTAACTTTGCGGCCATGGATTCGACTGGAACCGCAATGGCCGACAGCAGGGCACTCTGGGCCGAGCAGCTGCGCGATGCCTGGGGCATCGAGGCCGAACTCCACCCACTGGCCGGCGAGCTCGACCTGAACTTCCGGGTCGCTGCGCGTGACGGCCGTCAGTTTGTCCTCAAGGTCATGCGGACCTCGGCGGACGAGGCCTTCGTGGAGATGCTCTGTACCGCGCATGTCCACATTCGGTTACGAGAGGGCCTGGTGCCGGTTCCGGATGTGGTTCCCCTCCCCACCGGGGCCCTCTGGTGCTCCAGGCTCGACCCCGGCGGCAATTCCAGGATTCTCTGGCTGCTCACCATGCTTGACGGGCAGGAATATGCCTCCTCTCGGCCTCATACCCTTGGGCTCATCCGTGCACTGGGCCGGGATGTGAGCCGCCTGGACCGCGCGCTGGCCGACTTCGCCCATCCAGGCCTCGAACGAGAACTGCGGTGGGACCTGCGCCACGCCGGCTGGGTTTCCGACCACCTCGACGCCATCGCTGACCCAGGGCGGCGCGCCGTGCTGAGCGAGGTGTTGGCTCGACATGCACAGGTGCTGCCCGCACTGCTGGAGCAACCGCGAACTCCCATCCACAACGACGTCAACGACTACAACATCCTGGTTGCGACCGAGGCGGACGGCTCACCACGAATCAGCGGGCTCCTCGACCTCGGCGATCTCGTCTCGGGTCCCGTCGTCGCGGAGGTCGCCATCGCCGCGGCGTACGTCGCACTCGATCATCCGTATCCGGAACGCGCCATCGCGGCGCTGGTCGCAGGCTACCACGAGGTGACACCGCTCTCAGGCAAGCAGATCGACATGATCTGGCCCCTGCTGCGGACCCGCCTCGCACTGAGCGTCGTCATCGCCGCCCTCACGCACAAGGAACGACCGGACGATCCCTACGTGGTCATTTCCGAGGCTCCAGCGTGGCGGTTTCTCGAGCGGTCGGCCAGCATTCCTGAGGCCCACGTCACGGCCCAGATCCGCGCCGCCTGCGGTCTCCCCGCGAACGACAGAGCCGGCCGCGTGACGACGTGGCTCGACTCCTCACGAGGGTCGTTCGCGCCGGTGGTCTCCGCCGATCTATCGGCCGCCCCGGTTCACTCGCTGGCCATCGCCGAGACGGCGGTCCCGCAGGACCTCACCCGGATGAGCGATGCGGAAGCGCTGGCGCTCGGCCCAGACGTCAAAGGCAACGATGCCTGGCTCGGTCGCTATGGCGAGCCGCGCGGCGTCTATACCGATGCCGCGTTTCGGGCGGCTGCCTATCGCGGCTCCGCGCGACGCACAGTGCATCTCGGTGTGGACATCTTCATGGCAGCGGGTACTCCGGTACGTGCGCCGCTCGACGGCGTCGTCGAGGTCATCGAACACCGCGAGGGGCATCTCGATTACGGCGGCATGGTGGTCTTGAGGCATGTGACTCCCGAGGGCGACGAGTTCGTGACGCTCTACGGCCACCTGTCACCCGGTTCGATTCGCCACCTCTCTCCAGGCCAGTCCATCCTGAGAGGCACCGCGTTCGCATCCCTGGGGTCGCCGGACGAGAATGGCGGCTGGCAGCCGCACCTGCATTTCCAGCTCGCGGTGGCCCCCGACGCGATGCCCGCCAACTGGCCCGGCGTCGCCGACCCCGACGACCTCGATCTGTGGCAGGCGCTCTGCCCGAATCCGGCCGCCCTCCTGAACCTGGGCGACGATCGCGTGGCGTACCGTCCCCTTGATCCCACGACCATCGAGGAGCAGCGGCACGCCCACTTCGCGACCAACCTCCGGCTGAGCTACTCCGACCCTTGTCTCTTCGTGCGCGGGTGGCGGACCCATCTCTACGACCAGTGGGGGCGGCCGCACCTGGACGCCTACAACAACGTGCCGCATGTGGGACACGCGCATCCGCGACTCACGGCCGTGGCGTGCGATCAGCTCGCGCGCCTCAACACAAACACGCGATACCTTCACCCTGCACAGGTGGAATTCGCGGAGGCACTCCTCGCGAAGCTGCCGTCGCGCTTCTCGCACGTCTTCCTGGTCAACTCCGGCAGCGAGGCCAACGAACTGGCGCTTCGCCTGGCGCGTGCGCACGCCGGTGGCAAGGACATGGTCGTCGTGGACCACGGGTACCACGGCAACACCACCGGCGCCATCGATCTCTCGGCGTACAAGTTCAACAAGCCGGGCGGCGGAGGTGCGCCGGACTGGGTGCATCTCGTTCCTGTGGCGGACACCTATCGCGGCGAGCATCGTGGCGACGATGCCGCAGAGCGCTATGCGAACTCCATTGACGACGCCCTTGAGCGCGTCCGCGCCCGTGGCGGACGGCTCGCCGGCTTCATCGCCGAGACGTTTCCGAGTGTCGCGGGGCAGATCATCCCGCCGACCGGCTACCTGCACGCGGTGTACGCACGCATTCGGGCCGCGGGCGGGGTCTGCATCGCCGACGAGGTCCAGACCGGGCTCGGTCGGCTCGGCGCGTACTTCTGGGGATTCGAGGCGCAGGAGGCCGACCCGGACATCGTCGTGCTCGGGAAGCCGCTCGGCAATGGCCACCCGCTCGGGGCGGTCGCCACGACCGCGGACATTGCCCGCTCGTTCGACAACGGGATCGAGTTCTTCTCGACCTTCGGTGGCAGCACTTTATCGTGTCGGATCGGGACCGAGGTGCTGCGGATCGTCGAGGAGGAGGGGCTGCAGGCGAACGCCGCGGCCACAGGCGCACACCTGCTCGCGGGACTACGAGCGTTGCAGGGGCGTCACCCGATCATTGGGGATGTGCGCGGTATCGGCCTCTTCGTCGGCGTGGACCTGGTCCTGGATCGCGAGAGCCGGGAGCCGGCAACACAGGCGGCACAATACATCAAGAACCGCATGCGGCAGGAACGGGTTCTGATCGGCACGGAGGGGCCGGCCGACAACGTGCTGAAGATCCGGCCACCGCTCACGGTGGATTCGGACGACATCGACCATCTGCTTGCGACCCTCAATCGAGTGCTCGCGGAGTCATCCATTTCCCGATCGGCGGCCCTATGAGTGTCAACCCATCGTTCCGGGCCTACGTCCTCGAGCAGCTTGCACGGGCGGCACCGGATATCCGCGACAAGTCGATGTTCGGCGGTGTCGGCATCTACAGTGGGGAGCTGTTCTTCGCCCTGATCGACGAAGACACGGTGTACTTCAAGGTGGATGACAGCAACCGATCGGTCTTCGAGGCGCGGGGCATGGGCCCGTTCGAGCCCTACGGGCCGGGTGGCGGAAGCATGCAGTATTACGCCGTGCCGGAGGAAATGCTCGAGGACACGGAGGAACTGCAGGCGTGGGTTGAGGGGGCCCTGGCGGTAGCCCGGCAGAAGAAGAAGAAGAAGAAGTCCGGCGGTCGTTCGCGGAAGGGCGGCCGTTGACCGGCGCTCCCGCGAGGCGCGCGCAGTCTAGGCCATCAGATAGTCGAGCACCTCTCCGGCGGAGTAGTGGGTCCGCTCCCCCAGAAAGTCGCCGAGCGCGACGAGGTCGTCCCCGCTGGTGACCAGCGGCGGTTCGACGGTGTCGTTGCCGCGAACCTGCCCCAGACCGATGTCGGCCATCAGCCCATTGCAGAGGCACCGACGGCCGACGGTGTCCTCCTCGCGGCCACCCTTCTTGATATACGCGTCGACCGGCTCGGCCGCGCATCGGTACCCGATCTTTCCTTCCGGCGTCTGATAGGGCACCCGGAGCACGCCGAGATCGCACTTCCGCTCGCGCTCGATGCCGGCGCCCGGCGCGCCGGGCCATGTCACCACCTTGAAGGGAAAGCCGGTGGGTGACGCCCGTGGATCGGTCCGTACCGTCACCTCATCCCGCCCAACGTGCTCAAGAACTCCGTATTTCAATTCGTCGGCGAGCCCCGACTCGTCGCAGTAGGCGAAGAGCGTACCGACCTGGATGCCATTGGCGCCCGCCTCGATGGCATCCCTGAGGCTCCCCCGTCGCCCGGTCCCCCCCGCCAGCCAGAAGGGCAGGCCGAGTTCCGCTACCTTCGCGAGGTCGACTTCGTCTCGGGCGCCGTAGAGCGGCTCGCCCTGTTCGTTGAAGGTGGGGGCGCCGCGCGGAGGAGCATTGTGACCACCCGCGGTCGGCCCCTCGATGATGAACCCATTCACCTTGCCACTGGCCTTTCGGGCCAGCACCGTCGCCAGCGAGTTGCTGGCGATGATGGCCAGAAACTGCGGACGCGTGAGAACCAGCGGCGTGGAAGACCAGAATACCGCGGGGTCCAGCGTGAGAGTACTCCTCCTGGCCGGAGGGGAGCCCTTCCACCTCGAATCGCAGCTTCGCCACCTGGTGCTCGGACAGGCGATCGAGCGCGGCTGGAATCTCCCTTGGGATGCCGGCGCCCATCAGGATGACATCGACCCCGGCCAGCATGGCCCCATAGAGCGCCGCGAGCGTCGGGCTTTGGATCTTGGTGAGGAGATTCATCCCCACCATGCCCTCGTGGCCTTCCTTTGCCAGGTACACCTCGACGAATGAGGCCATGACAATTACCAGTTGGCGCGCGGTGCTCGCCGTCTGCCTGTCCATCGGGAGGAGCTTGTAGGGTGAGCCGGGCTCGCGCCCTTCGGGCAGGAAGTACAGGCGCTCCATGTCCGCGGCCACGCCTGGAATCGGGAAGGCCTCCATGGCGCGCCGCATGTGGCCTCCGGGGTCGCCGTCCTGAAGCCGGCGGACGAGTACCGTGTCGATGGCGGTGCCGGACACCACCCCCAGCTGCCCGCGCAGCGATACCGCGCGCGCGAGCCGCCAGTCGGAGATACCGACGCCCATGCCACCCTGGATGATCGGGGGAATCGAAGTAGTGGCAACCATAGAACCGGGCCTCACTTCCGGTGAGCGGGCGTCGGCGAGCGGCGCGATGACCACGCGAGCGGCACCAGCACCCTGTCAACAGGGATTGTAACCTCTGGGACGGCATCCCGGGAGGATTCCTGCATCGCGTCGCAATCCGCGCCTGGCTACCGAAATCGCCAGAGTGAACGCCCAATCCCGACTGACTCCGACTGCTGGCTGCCGATTCAGAGTCCCTTGGGGGGCAACCGTAACCCATTCCAGACTCGGGACTTGGCAGATGGTGTGGCGCCATTCCCTCATCAACGACGGTGTCGCACGGAGATACGGCCCTCCGATTGCGGGATGGACTTTCCTCCCCCCGAGTCGGGAGCTCACCCAACGGAGGCCGAATGCGGTACCTCTACCTGGTTGCCGGCAGCGCCATTGCGCTGACGGGTACCTACTTCATCGCCAACACCTTCATCGAAGTCACCCCCTGGATGGACGAGATCGGCGTCATCGTCGGGTTGATCTTCGTCTACCTGGGGACGATCAACATTCTCAACTATTGGTACGGCATGAAGGCGCGCGGCCTCTGGATCGCCACGATCGCCGCAAACGCCGCCATGCTGGGGATGTGCTGGGTGGTGGAGCGCACCCCGAGGGGGTGGAGTGGGGGCTGGTCGGCGCCCTGGTCGTCGCCTCCCTCCTCTCGATCGACCCTCGCTCCTCCCGACCCGTCTAGGAGGCGGAGTGACTAGCTGCCGCCGACTGCCTCGAGCCGCGCGGCGACCTGCGGATAGTCCGGGTCGAGCTTCAGCGTCCTCCGGTACTGAACAGCGGCTTCCTTGGGCTGGCCGGTGAACCGGTACGCCTCGCCGAGCTGATACTGGCTGGTGGGGTCGTCGGGGAAATCGGCGGCGTTCAGCTGGAACACCGCGAGCGCATCCTGGATTCGCCCCGTCTGCAGGAACTGATACCCCACCGCGATGGCGCTGCGCCGCCGTCTCTTCCTTCGGACGGGCGGCGCGATAGGCCTGGTACGCGGCCGCCACCGATCCGTCGCCGGCTGTGGCAGCGCTCAGCACGTCGGTGAGTGACACCAGGCGGATTCGCCGCAGCACCGAGCGGGCGGCGCCGCCAGCGACGCCACTCCCGGAAATCAGTTCGTTGATCCAGAGTTCCTGGCCTGAGGGGGACACCGCAATCCCGTTCGGCTGACTCATCAGGGCGGCGGTGGCGGGGCCATCGGTCTGACCCTGGGTACCAGTTCCCGCGACGACAGAGACACGTTCCGTCACGCTCCACCCGGAAAGACCTGGTGACCGCGGAACTTGGTCACGTAGAATCCACCCCGCGCATACGACGATATGGCCGTTGCCACCGGCACCGGGGACATCGGCGAACTCGGTTGCCTCCCCCGCCGGCGTCACCCGCACCACTTTGGTGTTGCCGAAGTTGACGACATAGAAATCGCCGCGATCATCCCTGGTTATACCGTTGGGACAGGCAAAGAGCGGCCCCTCGACCAGGCGCGTGACTTCGTGATCGGGGCGGACCACGGCGACGTACCCGCCCCGGCAATTCACGACATACAAGTCCCCACCCTCCGCCAACGCGATTCCCACCGGCCCATCCAGGCCGCGCTCCGCCCAGATGCCCGTGGTGCCGTCCCGATTCACTCGAGTGATGTAGTCGCCATGAAAGCTGGACTGGTACACCTCGCCTTGCGGGCCGACGGCATTGCCGGACGACCCGTAGAACCCGTCGGCGTAGACCTCGACCGAGCCCCCCGGCGTATACCGCCAGAGGCGGTTGCGAAAGTCGGCGACGTAGACGTAGCCCAGCTTGTCGACGGCGACGCCCCCGACCGCCCCCATCTGGGGGATGGTGTCGCCATCGAACACGGTGAAGAGGGTGTCGGGCGGGATGGTGTGCTGTGCCGCGAGAGGGGCGGCCGCCAGCAGGCACAACGCGACTGACCGGGCGCTCCGGTTCCACAGAGTCATCGGTGGTCTCCTTGGTGATCCCATCACTACGGGGCCAGCGGTACGCTGGTTCCGCCTGCATGCTCCCGGGTGGCGTCGGCCCCAACCAAACGCCATCTTGGAAATAGTCCCCTGACCATGGGACGACTCGGAGGTGCCATGACGTCCCGCACCCGTTGGATCCTCGTCATCGTGGCCACCGCAGCGCTCGACTACGTTGTCCGCATCGCGACGTCGTTCGACTTCGCCAGGATCATGCACGCCGAGGCGGTGCTCTTCCCCCTCACCACAATGGTGCTGGCGACACTCCTGCGATCGGAACCGAGGGCGCAGGGGTGGCGGCATGGCTTGCGGGTCGGTCTGGTCTGGTTCTTCGGCCTCGGCGCGCTGCGCCCGCTGCTCTGGAACTTCGGCGCGCCACTGATCGTGGCGAACGTCGTGTCGATCGGGGGCGTGGTGGTTGCGCTGATCATCTGGGCGGTGAGGCGCTGGCGCGGGTCGGGGATCGTGATCTAGGCTAGCTCCCGCGCCGCAGCTGAGGAATCGTACGCGCCAACCAGACGACGATGAGCAGGAAGAACGCGGCGCGGAACACGACCGGTCCCAGCGATTCCACGCCGTAGGCCGTGGCCAGTGCCGGCGCGGCGTACCAATAGTAGAGGGCCAGGGCGCCCGCACCGATCAGAGGGAGCGCGACCGTTCCAGGCACCCGCAATACCGTCACGACGAGCCCAAGCGCAGCCGCGCCGAGCAGCATCCAGAGCCCGATGTGGCCGTACACCGCCATCGCCGTGTCGAGCCCGCCATTGACCGTCGTGAAGTATCCGGCCACGAAGCCCGGGAAGAGAAGCGCGAAGGCACCCGTCGGCGTCGCCAGCCACCGCGCATCGTGGAGAAGCCCCTTCCCCGCGCTCTGCGCCAGCGCCTGACCACCTGCGAGATCGATGCACCCGCGAACGGCGCAGGCAGTACAGTCTGGGCAGATGGCGCTGGAGACCGTCACGAGTGGAGCCTGGCCGTAGAGTTTCTCAACCGGGAGCACCGGGCAGAGTGAGTTACAAAACCCCGCCCGGCGGGAATACACGAACCCGGTCCCCAGCGCCAGGAGAGCCACCACCACGATGGTACCGGCGAGTGCGACGCCCTGCTCGTTGAAGAGAAAGCGCCGGGCGGGAACGAGTGCAAAGAGCAGGATCATCCCGACGATCCATCCCGACTGCAGCAGATTGGGGGGTAACCTGGTGGGTGGAGAGCGCTCGCCGAGCGCGTTGAGGGTGGCGAGTGGGCAGACGTTCCGCCAGATCATCGGATTGATGAGAAAGACCGCCGGCAGGAGCGGGATCACCATGTCCCACAGCACGTGGAGGGCGATCGTCGGCGTGCGGACGAGCCCGGCCAGCAAGACCACCGTGAGGCCCAAACCGGCATATTGGGCCACCCGCCAGAGTGGTGATGGATGGGGGGCTGGGCGCCAGACGGAACTCATGCAGGACAACCTGTCGGCTGTGGATTGGTCATCTTATGGTGATCTTTCTTGGTTGGCAACCTGACCCAGTAGATTCCGCAGCACACCAGAAAGGGATTGCCCGACGTGCTCCGCCGCCACTTCCTCTCCGCCCTTGCCGCTACTGGCCTCGTGCCACGCTCCCTGCTGCCCACCGGGCTGCGCCCGACTCCCCAACGGTCAGGGGGCGACGTCTATGCGCTGGTGCTGGGTTCGGTGCAGGATGCGGGGTTCCCCCAGGTCGGCTGCTATACCGACCGATGCAACGAGGGGCGCGCCCTCCATGCAGCGGGGCGCGGACGGTTTGTTTCTTCACTGGCCCTCGTGGAACCGGAGTCGGAGCGGTTCTACCTGGTCGACGCGACTCCCGACATCACACGGCAGATTGATTTGATCACGGAACCGGCGTTCCGGCGCCGGGCCGCCGTGCGGCGGCCCTTCGACGGCATCTTCCTCACCCATGCCCATATTGGTCACTACGCCGGCCTCGCCGTCTTGGGGAACGAGGGGATGGGAATGCAGGAGACACCGGTCTACTGCACCCGATTGATGGCGAACTTCCTCGCCGAGAACTACCCCTGGCGCTACCTGGTCGAGCAGGGACGCATCGACCTCCGGCCGCTGGCGCTCGATCGCTGGCACCGGCTCGATCCGCTGCTCGAGGTGCAACTCTGGAAGGTGCCGCACCGCGACGAGCAGGCAGACACCGTGGGCTTCGTCTTTCGCGGCCCCGATGCCTCGATCCTGTTCCTGCCCGACATCAACTCGTGGAGCCTGTGGGAGCGGAACGTCGCCGAGGCGGTGGCGAGCGTGGACGTGGCGCTGCTGGACGGGTCGTTCTGGTCGATGGACGAGTTGCGGGGTCGGACGGTGGAGGAGGTACCGCACCCCTTGATGACGCAGACGATGGACGCGCTGCAGGAGGTGGCCGATCAGGGGGAGACACGGATCGTGCTGACCCACCTGAACAACTCCAACCCGGCGCTGGATGAGGGAGGGACGCAGCAGGCGGAGATCGCCCGCCGGGGATTCGGCATCGCGCGGGAGGGGATGGTGTTCGAGCTCTGACCGAGGCAAGGAGGCGCCACAGAGGCAGCCACCACTTTGAGGAGGCCCCATGACCCACCCAACGACAGAATCCCAGGTCTGCAGTGCGTGGAGGGTGAACAACGAAGTCCTGCTTTACCTGCTGGACCAGGTGCCGACCGCCGGCTGGAAGGCTCTGCCCCACGGCTCGAAGGGCCGGGACGTTCGTGCCCAGTTTGCCCACCTGGCCCGCGTGCGACAAGGGTGGCTGGGGTACTTCCGCACCGGAAAGCGTCCGAAGGTCGCCCGATACGACAAGTCGAAGCCGCCCACCAAGTCGCAGATTCGAAAATCTCTCGCGCAGTCGGGTGTCGACATCGAAGCGTTCCTCGTGGCGGCGATGAAGGGGAAAACCAAACCCCGGATGTTCGGCAAGAACCCCATCCGGTGGATGGGGTACCTGATCGCCCACGATTCGCACCACAGAGGACAGATCCTGCTGGCGCTCAAGCAGTCCGGTCACAAGCTGCCGGAGTCGGTGGCGACGCAGGGAGTATGGGGGAAGTGGATCTACGGGAAATAGGAGGCAGGAGATGAGCGCCAGGTGGGTCCCGATCGGCTCGTTCAGTAGCGGCCTCGACGCCGACATTGTGCAGTCACAACTCGAGAGCGCAGGCATCCCCGTGCTCCGGCAGAACGACCAGGCCGGCGTATTCGGTCCCTCGTTCCAGGGGGCGGTGCCGCGGGCCATTCAGCTATCCGTGCCAGGCCCGGAAGTGGGGCGGGCGCGGGAGCTGCTGGGAGAATGAGTTGCCGATGAGACGGTTGACCGCGCTCATCCTGGCCGTCGCCACCCTCACGTCGTGCAACTCCTGGGGCTACTCCCAGGCGCCCGAGCCCGGCGATGTCCCTCCAAAAGCGCAATATCAGGTGTTTACCCCAGATGAGGTGCTCTGGCTTCGCGCGGTCCAGATCACGCCGGACACCCTCAGCGGCATACCTTTCAAGAAGGCGCCGTCCTGCACCTCTTGCCGGATTTCGTTTCCGCTCGATCAGGTCGATTCGGTCAAGATCGCCCACGGAAGCACATCGAAGACTCTGATCGCCGTCGGCGTGGCGCTCGCGGGTGTCTTGTTCATGGCGGCCTGGGCGGCATACCCCGGGGACTGACGGCCACGACAAGCTCCGCGCCGCCTGTGCTACCCCGTCTGCTCAACCCTGACGTTCATCACCCCCCCAACATCCAGGCTGACGTGCACCTTCCAGGGACGGCAGCAGACCTCGCAGTCCTGCACGTAGTCCTGGGTGGCCCCGCCCGACTTGTCGATGACGATCTCGACCGTCTCGCCGCAGTACGGGCACTCCACTTCCGTCTCCGACTCAGAGTCGAGGTGTTCCGACAGCGTCCCCGAACCCCAGGCCGTCTCGTCCTCGCCATACTCGTCATCAGTGTCGTCTCGCTTCACGGTCCCTCCTGAGATATCGTCTCCAAGCCAGGACGTGCGGGCAGTGGCCAGCCTTGCCACCCACACACCGGAGTGGCATCCTGATGGGTACATCTTACCACGATGCCCCCCCGGGAGGATACCATCCGCCTCGCACCGCGTTTGAGCACCCACTTCCTGCTCCTCTTGACCGGCCTCGCCGTCCTGACCCCCGCTGCGGCCCAGGCCCAGGACGCCCACCCCGACGCCCGCGCCCTCGGCATCCCGCTGAACGGCACGCCGGGCAAATGGAACGCGATCACCGATGTGGCCGGGGTGGAGGTGGGACAGACCACCATCATCCGCGGCAGCGGGGCCATGGTCGTAGGTCAGGGACCGGTGCGCACCGGGGTCACGGCCATCCTGCCACGGGGACGGACCTCCGGAGACTCGGCATTTGCCGGCTGGTTCAGCCTGAACGGCAATGGCGAGATGACCGGAACGACGTGGATCGAGGAGGGGGGCATCCTGGAGACACCTATCCTGATCACCAACACGCACAGTGTCGGCGTGGCGCGCGACGCGCTCATCGACTGGATGCGTCGGCGCAATCCCGACTTCCTCTGGGCGCTACCGGTGGTCGCCGAGACGTACGACGGCACCCTGAACGACATCAACGGGTTTCACGTGAAGCCCACCGACGTCTTCGCCGCGCTCGACAATGCCGCCTCGGGCCCGGTCCTGCAGGGCGCCGTCGGGGGCGGGACCGGAATGGGCTGCCTCGGCTTCAAGGGGGGCATCGGGAGTTCGTCCCGCGTGCTCCCGGCGGGGCAGGGCGGCTACACCGTCGGCGTGCTGGTCCAATGCAACCAGGGCGCCCGGCGCGACCTCATGATCGCCGGCGTGCCGGTCGGCCGGATGCTGACCGAGCCGCGGACCTGTTACGCCGACCGATCGGTGCCGGACAGCCTGCGCTACCCCACAGTGCCGTGGTGCACCGCGGCGGACAGCGCCTACATGACGGCGGGCACGGCGACGCCCCCACCCCTCGGCGCGGGCTCGATCATCATCGTGCTGGCCACTGACGCGCCGCTGCTTCCCACGCAGGTCAAGCGTCTCGTGCGACGCACCGCGCTCGGCCTGGCCCGCATGGGCGGCATGGCGTACAACGGCTCGGGGGACATCTTCATCGGCTTCAGTACCGCCAACCGTTCCGCGGTTGCCGAGAAGGACAGCGTCACCACCCTCTCGATGCTCCCCAACGACCGGATCAATCCGCTGATTCTCGCCTCGGTTTACGCCACGGAGGAGGCGATCCTCAACGCGATGCTCGCGGCGACAACAATGACCGGCGCCAACGGTTTCACCCTCCCCGCCCTGCCGCATGCGCAGGTCAAGGCGATCATGGCGCGGGCACAGGCCGGGCAGGCGGCCGAGTGACGGCCCGGAATTGCGACCGGTGCCCCCCGCAGCGATCTTCAGTCCATGACTGACCGTCGATACAGCGAAGAAGAAGTCGCCGAGATATTCAAGCGGGCCGCCGAGGCGCAGCAGACCGCCCGGCGGCAGTTGCCGGCCGGCGAAGGGATGACGCTTGCCGACCTCCAGGAGATCGGCCGGGAAGTAGGTATCTCCAAGGAGTTGGTGGCCCACGCCGCCCGCGGCCTCGAGCGCACGGGGACGCCGGCGGGACGCCGCTTCCTCGGCCTTCCCCTCGGAGTCGGGCGGACGGTAGAAGTCGGAAGAACTCTCACCGACGAGGAGTGGGAGCGGTTGGTGGTCGACCTGCGTGAGACATTCGACGCACGGGGCAAAGTGAGCGTCGACGGCTCCTTCCGGCAGTGGACCAACGGGAACCTCCATGCCCTGCTCGAGCCGACACCGACCGGGCAACAGCTCCGGCTTCGGACGCTCAATGGAAACTCGCAAAGCATGATGCTGGCGGGCCTCTTCATGATCGGATTTGCGTTCGCCCTTTCGGTACCCGTGGCCTTCGCCAAGGGCGTCGCTGACGCGGCCCCGCTCTTCATGATGCTGGGTCTGAGCGGCGCGGGCATGTTCGGGTTCGGCGCACTCCGGCTGCCTCGCTGGGCACAGAACCGCGCCCGCCAGATGGAGGGAGTGGCTGCACGACTGACCGAGGTGGCGAACTCTCCCCCGACCGGTAGGTTGCCAACTCCTGACGAATAGCGCTGGCCCATCGTCCCCCGCCCCTGAGGTGTCCAGATGACAGCCCCTCCAGCGCCCGATACGACCGCAACGCCCCCCTCGACCTTCGTCTCCGTCCTCGCATGGCTGGGAATCATCCTCCACGCATTCCTCGCGCTCGGCGCCATCATGCAGGGAGTCCTTCTGCGCACGGTGCTGGAGGACCCGACGCTGATGGAGCGCGTGACGGCGGCGTATTCCGCCACTCCCATCCCGGAAGTCGGGCCCTACGTCGTCGGCATCAGCCGGATCATCTTCGCGGCGTTCTTCGCTTACGCCCTTATCGGCGTAGCCGCCTCGATCGGCCTGCTACACCGGAAAAACTGGGCGCGGCTGACCACGGTTGTCATGTTGGCCCTCACCCTCGCCTGGATGGCGCTGATGACGGGGCTCCAGCTCCTCTCGGGGAACATCTCGATGCCAGCAAATCCCAACTATCCCAACATGCCCGACATGACGCAGATGATGTCGACCATACGAACGTTCTCCCTCATCATCGGTGTCGCGATCATGGCCACCTGCGGATGGTTGATCTGGCGGCTGGTGAGCAAGCCGATTCGAGCAGAGTTCGTGCGTGACCGGTCGTGACGTGCGTCTCGCGTCCCCGAATGACGCCCCGGCCCTCACCCGGCTGATCAACTCTGCCTACCGCGTCGAGGCCTTCTTCATCATTGGCGACCGCATCAGTGAGCCAGAGGTCCTGGCACGCATCGGGGGGCGTCACTCGGAGTTCCTGGCAATCGAGGGATCGGCGAGCGGCCACCTGACTGGCGCGGTGTATGTGGAGCTCAGGGGCGATCGCGGGTACTTCGGCATGCTGTCCGTGGACCCAGGCCACCAGGGAACCGGGCTCGGCCGGGTGCTGGTGGAAGCCGCCGAGGCGCATTGCCGCCGTGCAGGCTGCCGGGCAATCGATATCGACGTCGTGAACCTCCGGACCGAGCTCCCGCCATTCTACGCGAAGTTCGGCTACGTGCCGACCGGCACGGAGGCCTTCCCTGCCCCCGGCAAGCTCAAGCAGCCAGTCCACCTCGTCCTGATGAGCAAGCCGCTCGAGTGACCTGAAAGTTGGCTCATCGGTCCTTCATACAACCTTCACGACCGCCCCCACAGACTCCGTCACAGCCTGTTCACATGTACACGTGAGCGTACGCTATGACGAACCGCAGACTGCCCCGCCTCTGTCCCTCTCAGGACGTCCGTCCGGTCACCGAATTCCGGGCGCACGCCTCTGCCTTTCTCCAACAGATCCGCGACACCAAGCGTGCCGTCATCCTGACCCAGCATGGGCGCTCGGCCGGGGTGCTGCTCGATGTGGAGGTGTACGAGGACCTCCTTGGCGAGTTGGCGCTCCTGCGGGAGAACAGGGGCCGCGACCGGCACCCTGCTCCTGCCCCGGAGCCTGCCGCCTCCGACATCATTGCCGAGCGACGCCGCTTCGGCACTCTCACGTGAGGACGACCGTACCGTGACCGCTACCTCTGCTTCCACTGTCGTGCCGCCCGCGCCGACTGCGACGCGGCTCCCTGAGCACACGATCGAAATCGTCTCCGACTCCGGCGAGGGCGCGCAGAAGTGCGGGCAGATCTTCGGCGCCGTTTCCGCCAAGATGGGCAACGGTGTCTGGACCGTCGAGATCATCCCGGCCGAGATCCAGCCGCCTCCACGTGCCCCCGAGGGTGCCAGCGGGTACCGCATCCGCCTCGGCGCCGGCCCCGTCACCAACTGGGGCGACGCCACCAACCTGGCCCTCGCGTTCAACGAGCAGGTCCTGGTGGCCCGGCACCGTCTCGACGCGCTGGCCCCCGACGCGGTGCTCCTGGTCGAGGACAAGTGGGCCACCCACGACGACCCGGAGATTCGGGCCGCGTGGGAAGCCGCGATGGAAGAGCTCTCCCATCGTCAGTACCGGATCATCCCCGTCCCGATGGAAGTGGAGTGCCTGACGCTGGTCGACAATCCCCGGAAGGGAAAGAACATGTTTGCGCTCGGGATGCTCGCCTGCATTTATGGACGGGACATCGAGCGGATCAAGGAGCAGATTGCGCACACCTTCCGGAAGAAGAGCGAGGAGGTGTACGAGCAGAACGTCGCGCTCCTCGACCTTGGCTATACGTGGGCCGAGAACAACATCGACTTCCGGATCGAGGTGACCCCGCCGCCGATTCCCGAACCGATGGTGGTGATGAACGGGAACGAGGCATGTGGCCTCGGGGCCATCGCGGCCGGGATGGAGCTCTGCTCCATGTATCCGATCACCCCGGCCACCTCGGTCTCCCACTATCTGAGCGAGGTCTTTGAGCGGTTCGGCGGCGTCGTGCACCAGGCCGAAGACGAAATTGCCGCCGTCGGTGTGGCCATCGGCGCCTCCTACGCCGGCAAGGTGGCGCTCACCGTCACCTCCGGGCCGGGACTCGCGCTGAAGACCGAGTTCCTCGGGCTGGCGATCATGACCGAGATTCCGCTGGTCGTGGTGGATGTGCAGCGCGGCGGGCCGAGCACCGGGTTGCCGACCAAGGTGGAGCAGTCGGACCTGCTTGCCGCCCTCTTTGCGAGCCCCGGCGATGCCCCGCACGTCGTGATGGCCCCGGCCACCATCGAAGAGTGCTTCCACATCATGATCACGGCCCGGAGGATCGCCGAGGCGTTCCGCACGGTGGTGATGGTGCTGTCGGACGCCAACCTGGCCACCGGCGTGACCCCCTTCCCTCGCCCGAAAGCCGACATCAGCTGGCAGGCGGCGCCGATCGACCTCGCCCCCGTGGCCGAGGGACGGAAGGCGTATCAGTGGGACACGGACACCGGCCTGTCACAGCGAATCGTCCCCGGACAGCCTGGGGGGGCCTACACCGTCACGGGCCTCTCCCACGACGAGGGAAGCAAGGTGGCCTACAGCTCCGGCGTCCATCAGCGCGCCTCGGCGATGCGGAGCCGCAAGCTGGCGGTCCTGCAGTCCCTGCTTTCGCCCCCGCCGGTCTATGGCGATGCCGAGGGCGACCTGCTGCTGGTTGGCTGGGGAAGCACCAAGGGCGCCATCGAGGAAGCGGTCGACCGGGCGCGGAGTGAAGGGATCCGCGTCTCCTCCCTGCACCTCCGCTTCCTCTCGCCCCTCGAGCCAGGGCTCAAAGACATTTTCGCACGATTCACGAAGGTGTGCACCGTGGAGATCAATTACAGCGATGAACCCGGCGATCCCTACATCACCGACGAGAATCGCCGCCGCGGCCAGCTGGCCTGGGTGCTCCGGGCCACGACCCTGGTCGACATCGACTGCTGGACGCGTGTACCGGGCGAGCCACTGCGCCCCGGTTCCATCCTGGATGCCATCCGCGATCGTACGCCGCGGGGAGGTGCAGCATGAGTATTTCCTGCGGGCTCCTGCCGGTGCTTCAGCCCGGCGAGCATGAGTCTCACTATGAACTCAATGACTACGAGGGCGCGCGCGCCCGCTGGTGTCCCGGCTGCGGCGACCACTCCATCCTCGCCTCCGTCCAGAAGCTGCTCACGGCCGAACAACTGACGCCCGAGCAGACCGTGTTCGTCTCCGGCATCGGCTGCTCCAGCCGGTTCCCGCACTACCTCAAGACCTACGGCTTCCACGGCATCCATGGGCGGGCGCTGCCCGTGGCGACGGGCATCAAACTGACCCGCCCCGACCTGCAGGTCTTCGTGGTCATGGGGGACGGCGACTGCACCTCGATCGGCGCGGCCCACTGGGTGCACGCCCTGCGGTACAACGTCAACCTCACGGTCCTGCTGCTCGACAACGGCATCTATGCGCTGACCAAGAAGCAGACCTCGCCCACGACGCCGCAGGGGTTTGCCAGCAACACGATGCCCCAGGGCGGCGTGCTGCCGTCACTCAATCCACTCTCGGTCTCGCTCGGCGTGACCAACGCCTCGTTCGTCGCACAGACCGCCGAATGGGTGCCGGCCCACCTCTACGCCACCCTGCGCGCCGCCTACCACCACCGCGGCCTGAGTTTCGTGCGCATCCTGCAGCGCTGCCCGATCTACTCGGCGGCCGTCTACCAGGCCGCGGTCCAGGATCCGGCGAACATCGCCATGCTCATCCATGACGACGGTGTGGTGGTGCCCGAACTTGAGAAGATCTATCGCTCGCAAGTGCGGCACGACCCCCACGATCTCGAGGCCGCCAGGCGCGTCGCGAGCGCGAACGACCACATTCACCTCGGCGTGCTCTACCGCGACCCGTCGAGCCCCCGGTACGAGGAGATTCGCCGGGTACCGCCACGCACGCCGGAAGAGCGGGTCACCCTGATTGATGCGGAGCTGGATCGCTATGCCGTCTGACACTCGCTTCACCGAAACCATGGCGGCGATGGCGCAGCCGATCGCCGAGTTCCGGTCCATCATCGAGGGCGCCCTCGCCCAGGCCGAAGCATTTCTCGTTGAGCAGGGGGCCGATGCCGGCCACCGGACCCAGCGCGCCGGCATGGAACTCGGCGGGTTTGCCGCCGGTCGCATCGACGCGGCCCGGTTTGCCGAGCTCTTCCCCGCGGTCAGTCCGGTCGAGCCGGCCGCGATCGCGGCGCTGCACCGCGCCATCGCGACGCTCCAGAAGCTCCGCGACCAGGGAGATGACGCGTTCTTCGTGGAGTTGAAGAAGGGTGGCCGACTCGGAGTGGCCGTCGGCGACGCGCTCGCCGAGATCGGGCGCGCCTTCGGCGCCGTCATCCTCTCGGAGGTGGTGCGGGGAGGCCGGTACAAGGCGGAGGAGCACGACGCCCTCCTCGATCCCGTGGAGTTCCGGGCCTGGAGCAAGGCGGCACGGCGGTACGCGCCACCCCTCATCGTGTCGCTCGAGGGAGCCGACCTGCACGTGGGGGCGCTGAGCGACTTCGCGGATGGGCGCGAAAAGATCGTGCTGGTGGTGCGCGGCGCTGCCGCCCCTGCCCCGCTCGCCCGCTGCATCACCCCCGGCACCCTCGTCCTTCAGACGACGGACGGCACCGGCCTCGACCGGGTGGCGGCGTTCGACGGCCCGGCAGTCGCCGCCGTGATGCCCGAAAGCGCCGCCGTCTTCCTCCACGACCCGGCCGCCGGGCGCGAGCCGTGGCAGCGGTTGACGGTGCGGACGCTCGGGGAGGAACCCAAGCACACGCTGGGCGGCACGAGCGCCTGGCAGATGAAGGAGGAGCGGACCCTCCTGGCAGATCTCGGCCGCACCCCGTTCAGCATTCCGGTGAACGGCGGGTCAGCCAAGCCAGCCGTCGGCGCCGAAGATGCGGTGGACCGGATCGCCAACTGGCTGCTGGGTCAGTCCGGGCAGCCAGGGAGCTGAGCCGATGACGATGCTGGCGGTGCTGATCCTCAGCGGGGTGGCCCTGGTCTTCGCGGTCTTGATCGCGCTGGCCAACCACCGGCTGTGGGTCTGGGAAGACCCTCGCATCGAGGTGGTGTCATCCCTGCTGCCCAACGCCAATTGCGGCGCCTGCGGCCTCCCCGGGTGCCGGGCCTTTGCCGAACAAGCCGTCGAGGGTCTGGTCCAGCCGAGTCAGTGCACCGTCGGCACAGATGAATCACACAAGGCGATCGCCGGGTTCCTGGGCGTGGATGCCGGCACGGCCGTACGTCGGGTCGCGCGACTCCAGTGCGCTGGCGGGCACGATGTGGCCGGCGCGCTGGCCGAGTACCGAGGGCTTCCGACCTGCGCCGCGGCCACCGCCGTGGCCGGTGGCGGCAAGGGATGCGCCTGGGGTTGCCTCGGCCTCGCGGATTGCGAGCGGATCTGTGACTTCGATGCGATCACCATGACGGCCACCGGGCTGCCGGTCGTGGATCCCGCGAAGTGTACCGCCTGCGGTGATTGCGTGGAGGCATGTCCCAAAGGACTCTTCACCATGCTTCCGGTTGACACGCACCTGCTGGTGCAGTGCAAGAACCTCCTCAACGGCGATGCGGTGCTGGAGCAGTGCAAGGTGGCATGTACCGCCTGCGGCAAGTGCGTGCAGGACGCCGCCGAGGGGCTGATCAGCGTCGCCAGCGGTGTGGCCGTGGTGAACTACGACTGTGATGCGCAGGCCGATCCGGGCGCCATTGCGCGGTGCCCGACCGGCGCGATTGTCTGGCTTACCGGGATGCAGTTCGTTCCGGAGCCTTCTCTGTCCAGGAGTGCGGCAGCATGACCTCGATCTTTCGGCCCAAGCGCGACGCGAAGGCGCCGGCGCCTCCTCCCTACCCGGGGACGCTCGAGGCGCTCGACGGCAGCTACGCCGTGGTGGCCATGGAAACCGCCGCCGGCGAGGCGGCCGGCGCGTATCCCATCACCCCGTCGACGCAGATGGGTGAGGGCTGGGCCGCGGCGGTTGCCGACGGCAGCCGCAACGTGAACGGCCGGCGGCTGCTCTTCTTCGAGCCCGAAGGCGAGCATGCCGCCGCCGCCGTCACCGCAGGCATGTCGATGGCCGGCCTTCGCTCCACGAACTTCTCGAGCGGCCAGGGCATCGCGTACATGCACGAGTCGCTCTACGCGGCCGTGGGCAAACGACTGACCTATGTGCTCAACGTGGCGGCCAGGGCCATGACAAAACACGCCCTGAATGTGCATGCGGGGCACGACGACTACCACGCGGTCGATGACACCGGCTTCTTCCAGCTGTTCGCGAAGGATGTGCAGGAGGTCGCCGACCTCAACCTGATCGCGCACCGGATCGCCGAACTCTCCCTCAATCCCGGCCTCTGCGCTCAGGACGGCTTCCTCACCTCTCACGTCATCGAGTCGCTCCGGCTGCCGGAGCGGGAGCTCATCAAGGCGTACCTCGGCGACCCCGCCGACCGCATTCCGTCGCCGACACCGGCCCAGCAGATGGTGTTCGGGGAGACGCGGCGCCGGATCCCCGAGATGTTCGACCTCGACTATCCAGCGATGCTCGGCGTGGTGCAGAACCAGGAGAGTTACGCCCAGGGTGTGGCCGCCCAACGGCCATTCTACTTCGATCACATCGTTGGCCTCGCCGATCAGGCGTTCGAGGAGTACGCCGCGCTGACCGGCCGCCGGTACGCCCGCATCGGGCGGTATCGGCTCGAAGACGCGGAGTACGTCATCGTCGGCCAGGGCTCGGTGGTGTCCAACGCCGAGGCTGTGGCCGACTACCTCCGCACGAAGCGCGGGCTGAAGGTCGGCGTCCTCAACCTGACGATGTTCCGGCCATTCCCGGCGGACCTGCTGAGCCACGCGCTGTCGGGCAAGAAGGGGGTCGTCGTGCTCGAGCGGACCGACCAGCCGCTCGCGGTCGATCCGCCCATTCTTCGCGAAATCCGCGGCGCCATGTCACAGGCATCGGAGAACGGTCGTGCGCGCAGCGGGGAGCTCCCATACCCAGGCGTGGCCCCACTGAAGCCCACCCAAGTGCCCGATTTCTTTTCCGGGTGCTTCGGACTCGGCAGCCGCGATCTCCAGCCCGGGGACATCGTGGCGGCGGTCGACAACATGCTCCCGGAGGGTGCCCGCAAGCGCCAATTCTATCTCGGCATCGACTTCATCCGGCCGGATACGCGCCTCCCGAAGCTCCAGATCTGGCAGGAGCGGATGCTCGACAGCTATCCCGACGTCGGCCAGCTCTCGCTGCCGTCGGCGGGAGACATCAACCTCCTGCCGGAGAGTTCCACCGCCGTCCGCATCCACTCGGTGGGCGGATGGGGCGCCATCACGATGGGAAAGAACCTCGCGATGACGGCGTTTGAGCTGTTCGGCATGCAGATCAAGGCCAACCCGAAGTACGGTTCCGAGAAAAAGGGGCAGCCGACGACCTTCTATGCCGTGCTCGCGCACGACCCGGTCCGCCTCAATTGCGAACTCAAGCACGTGGACGTGGTGCTCTCTCCCGACCCCAATGTGTTCCGGCACAGCGATCCGCTCGCCGGGCTGGCGGAGGGTGGCACCTTCGTCATCCAGACCGACCTGACGCCCGACGCGTTCTGGCTGACCCTTCCCGCGCAGGCGCGCCATACCATCCGTGAGCGGAAGATCAAGGTCTACACGCTGGACGCCTTCGCGATCGCCCGCGAGGAGGCCAGCGACGTCGAGCTCCGCTACCGGATGCAGGGCGCCGCCTTTCTCGGTGCGTTCTTCCGGGCGTCCTCGATGCTTGCGCAGGAAGAGGTCTCCGAGGCGCGGCTCTTCGGGGGGATCAAGGAACAGCTGGAGAAGAAGTTCGGTCACCGCGGCACGGCGGTTGTAGACGACAACGTCCGCGTCATTCGGCGCGGCTACGACGAGGTCCATCCGGTCGAGTCGGTCGCGAGCATCGTCCCTGATGCGCCAGGTACGGTGGCCCACATTCCGCGCATGCTGGATGTGGCGGACGCACAGCCCGGCATCGGCAACCCTGGCCGCTTCTGGGAACAGGTGTGCTCCTCGTGTACCACCGGTCTGGACGGCATCGCCGATCCCTTCGCCGCCATCAGCGCCATCCCGGCCGCCACCGGCGCAGTGCGAGACATGAGCGGTGTCCGGATGGAGATTCCCGCCTTCGTGGCGGAGAACTGCACCGGGTGTGCACAGTGCTGGACGCAGTGCCCCGACGCCGCCATCCCGGGGCTGGTCAACACCCCCGAGGATATCCTGAACGCCGTGGTCACCGCCGCGACCAACGGGACCCGGTTCGAGCGGATGCGCCCGATCGTGAAGCCGTGGGCCCGCGAGGTCCAGCGGATCCTCGCCAAGGAGCCCGAGCTGGCGGTGCCCGCCGCCTTTGCCAAGGGTTACGCATCGGTAGCGGACAAGATGGGCTGGGATGACGAGCGTCGAGCCGCGACCGAGGTCGAAGCGGCGACGGTGCAGCAGCGGCTGGCGGAGTTCCCGCTGGCGCGTACCCGTCCGTTCTTCGACGCGGTCGAGGGGAAGACCAAGGGAACGGGCGGGCTGCTCTCCGTTACCGTCAATCCGGAAGCGTGCAAGGGGTGCAATCTCTGCGTGGACGTCTGCCCCGACGGCGCGCTCATCACCGTCCGCCAGGACGACGACGCGCTGGCTCTCCTCCGGCGCAACTGGGAAGTGTGGCAGGAACTCCCGGACACCGACGACCGGTTCGTGAACGTGTCCGATGTCGACGAGGGGATCGGTGTCCTCTCCTCGCTCCTGCTCAAGAAGACCACCTATCGCTCGATGGTCGGCGGCGACGGGGCCTGCATGGGATGCGGCGAGAAGACCGCGGTCCACCTCATCGTCTCGGCGATCTTCGCCTCCATGCAGCCCCGGGTGAAGGAGCATCTGGTCCACCTCGAGGAGCTGATCACCGCCCTCGACGGCTCGGCCCGTGCGCTCCTGGCCTCCGGCGCCGATCTCGATGCCGCGGCAACGGGAAGCGGTGCCGCCGCCGTGCCGCTGGACGCGGACAAGCGGGAGCGGCTCGCGCGCCTGACCCAGACCATTGGCGAACTGCGCGACCTCAAGTGGCGGTATCAAGCCGGGCCGAGCGGTGCCGGCCGGGCACCGCTCGGGATGTCCAACAGCACCGGCTGCTCGTCGGTATGGGGCAGTACCTATCCCTACAATCCGTACCCGTTCCCCTGGGTCAATCATCTCTTCCAGGACGCGCCGTCGATTGCCATCGGCCTCTTCGAAGCGCAGATGCGGAAGATGGCCGACAACGTGGCGTTGGTCCGCCGCGCGGCACTGCTCCGCGACGGCGCCTACGACCCCGCCACGCACGACGATCAGCTGTCATCGCTGACCTGGGCCGACTTCGACGACGACGAGTTCGCGCTCTGTCCGCCAATCCTCGCAATGGGCGGCGACGGTGCCATGCTCGACATCGGATTCCAGAACCTTTCGCGCCTGCTGGCCTCCGGCAAGCCGATTCGGGTCGTGGTGCTCGATACGCAGGTGTACTCAAACACCGGCGGCCAGGCCTGCACGTCGGGCTACACTGGCCAGGTGGCCGACATGTCCGGCTTCGGCAAGGCGCAACACGGCAAGACCGAAGTCCGAAAGGAACTGGCGCTCCTCGGCATCGCCCATCGCGGGGTCTATGTCCACCAGACCTCCCAGGCGGCGGCGACGCACCTCATCGGCGGCGTCCTGCGGGGGCTGCACAAGCGGCGCCCGGTGTTGATCAACGTCTACACCCCCTGCCCCGTCGAGCATGGGCTGGCCGACGACTGGTCGCAGCATGCCGCGCGGCTGGCCCTCGAAAGCAGGGCGTTCCCGTTCCTCACCTTCGACCCGGACGCCGGCCCGACCTACGCCGACCAGCTATCCCTGGATGGCAATCCGGCCATCGACGATCTCTGGCCGACCTATACGCTGCGGTTCCTCGACGACTCCGGGTCGGAGGAGGCCCTCGAACTGCCGGTCACCATCGCCGACTGGGCCGCCACCGAGGCGCGCTTCAAGCAGCACTTCAGGGAAGTGCCGGCGAGCGATTGGAACGAGGAGATGCGGCCCTTCCACGAGTTCTTCACACTCTCGGCCGAAGACCGGGAGGGCCTGACGCCGTACATCCTCGGGCTCACCAAGGACCGGACCCTCCGACGGCTACGGGTGTCAAGGGAAATCGTGCAGCTGGCGGAGGAGCGGCAGATGTTCTGGTCGCAGCTCCGCCAACTGGCCGGGCTCGAAGTGGCCCCGGCGGTGCGCGATCTGGTGGCCGCCTCACTGGAAGAGGAGTTCGAAACACGCAGCGCCGCGCTGCGGGCCGAGTACGAGGCGAAGCTGGCCGACCTCCGTGCCACCTATCCGGCACAGATGGCCCGGCAACTCGCCACGGCGCTCCTGTCGAAGGCGGGAGGCTCGGCCGCGGTGGCGGAGTTCCTAGCCGAGCTCCCGGCCGCGACCATGCCACCCAACGGCAGCGGCGCGGCGCCGCTCAGCCCGACGGCACCGGCGGCAGCCGCTCCACTGGCGCCAGCAGCCACAGCACCGGCAGTGGCTCCTGAGGCCGCGGAGGCGGCCGATGACGAAGACGAGGGAATGGTCCTCGAGGCGTACATTGACTCTGACCGGTGCACCACCTGCGACGAATGCACCAACATCAACAAGAAGCTCTTTGCCTACAATGCCGACAAGCAGGCCTACATCAAGGACGCGAAAGCCGGGACCTTCAAGCAACTGGTGACGGCGGCGGAACGCTGCCCGGTGTCCATCATCCACCCGGGCACGCCGCTTAACCCCAAGGAGAAAGACCTCGAGAAGTGGATCGCGCGCGCCGCGAAGTTCAATTGAGCGATTGCTGATGCGCTCTCCAGGATTCCGGCACGGCGTCCACCCTCCCGAGGCCAAGGAGCTGACGCATCGGCTGCCGATTCGTCGGATGCCCTACCCCGACGAGATTGTCCTCCCGCTGCGCCAGCACGCCGGGAAACCGGCCAGGCTCTGTGTCCAGGTGGGCGACCATGTCGAGCGCGGGGATCCGGTCGGGCTCGCCGACGGCTGGGTGTCGGTGCCGATCCACTCGTCGGCGGCAGGCCGCGTAGCCGAGATCGGCATGTGGCCCCACCCCGATGGCTCCATGGCCACCGCGGTGCGGATTGTGGTCGACCGTTATGCGCCGCAGGTGCCGAGACCCCGGATGGTGCCGCACTGGGAAGGCCTCTCCACCGATGACGTGGTGCGCGCGGTCCAGGAAGCCGGGGTGGTGGGGCTCGGTGGGGCCGCCTTCCCCACCCACGTGAAGCTGGCCCCCCCGCCCGATTTCCAGGTCCACACCCTCATCATCAATGGCGCCGAGTGCGAGCCCTACCTCACCTCCGACCACCGCACCATGGCCGAATATCCCTCCCGGGTCATGTTCGGCATCCGGGTAATGATGCACACGATGCAGGTCAGCAAGTGCGTGGTGGGCGTGGAACGGAACAAGCCCGACGCGATCGAGGCGTTGCGCGGCGCCCTGCCCACCGATCTCGACATCACCATCCTGCCGCTCACGGTCAAGTACCCGCAGGGCGCGGAGAAAATGCTGATCCAGGCGGTGACCGGGGTCGAGGTCCCGTCGGGCAAGCTCCCGGTGACCGTAGGAGTGGTGGTGCAGAACGTCGGCTCGGTGGCGGCCATTGCGGAGGTGTTCGAGACCGGGCTGCCGCTGATCGAGCGCATCGTGACGGTCTCGGGGCACGGCCTGCTCCGGCCGGCGAACCTCATCGTACCGGTCGGCACCAAGTTGCGGGATCTGCTGGACTACTGCGGCGGGCTGGCGCCTGACGCGGCGGAGGTGATCATCGGCGGGCCGATGATGGGGCAGGCGCAGGCCAATCTCGACGCCCCGGTGCTGAAGGGCACGACAGGCGTCGTGGTCCTCCAGCGCCACGAGACACGCCTTGAACGGGTGTATCCCTGCATCCACTGCGGCCGCTGCCTCGACGCCTGCCCGGTCTTTCTCAATCCCTCGTTGCTCGGGGACCTGGCTCGCGTGGGCCGCCATGACGACATGACCGACGCTCACCTCTCGGACTGCATGCTGTGTGGATCGTGCTCCTATGTCTGTCCCTCGAACATTCCGCTGTCGCAGCTCTTCCAGGCCAGCAAGGTGGCCCTGCGGCGCGCGGCCGCAATGGCGGCGGCACCATGAGCACACCCCGCCCGCCTGGCCTCGTCATCACGGCATCGCCGCACGTGCGGTCGCAGGATTCCACGCCGGTCATCATGTGGAATGTGGTCGGTACCCTGGTGCCGGTTATCGGGGCGGCCACCTGGTTCTTCGGGATCAGCGCCCTCCTTGTGATCGGCGCTGCCGCAATCGGCGCCCTGGCGACCGAGCGGGCCTTTGGCAGGGGCGGCTCGCTCGCCGACGGCTCGGCCGTCATCACCGGCCTGCTCCTCGGCCTCACGTTGCCAGCCGGAATCCCGCTCTGGATGGCCGCCCTCGGCGGGGCATTCGGCATCGGGTTCGGGAAGATCGTGTGGGGCGGTCTCGGGCAGAACGTCTTCAACCCGGCCCTGGTGGGCCGTGCGTTCCTGCAGGCCGCCTTCCCGGTGGCCATCACGACCTGGCCGGCCGGCGGCGGTTCGTTCTGGACGCTCCGCGGCGACCTCTTTGCGCTCCCCTTCATGCATCCCGTCACCGACGCCATCACGGCGGCCACGCCGCTCGGGCTCCTCAAATTCGAGAACAAGGGAACCGACCTGCTGCAGTTGGTGATCGGCAACACCGGCGGGTCGCTTGGCGAGACCGCTGCGGTCGTGATCCTGGCCTGCGGCGCCTACCTGGCCTTCCGCGGCTACCTCAACTGGCGGATCCCGGTCAGCATTTTCCTGACGGTGGCCGCGCTCAGCACCGTGATCCACCTGGTGGACGCCCAGCGCCCCGATGCGATGTTCATGCTCTTTTCCGGCGGCCTGATGCTCGGCGCCGTCTACATGGCGACCGACATGGTGACGTCGCCGGTCACCAACCGTGGCCGGTGGGTCTTTGGCGCCGGCGTCGGTGTCCTGGTGGTCGTGATCCGCCTCTGGGGCGGCCTCCCCGAGGGGGTGATGTACGCGATCCTGTTCATGAACGCGCTGGTGCCGTTCATCAACCGCGCCACGCAGCCCCGGGTGTTCGGCACGGTGCGGCAGGAGGCCGGATGACCGCGCCGCATCAGCACGGCGCTCCCGCCGCCGCGGCCCCGCGTGCCAGTACACCATCGTGGCGCCTGGTGGCGACGCTGGCCATTGCCGGCGCCATATCCGGATGGCTGGTCTCTTCGGTGTACCAATGGACCCTGCCCGCCATCGAGCAGCATGCCGCTGAGCGGGAACGGGCGGCCGTGTATGAAGTGCTTGGCGCGCCGGCCCGCTGGGACACACTCTACCTGGTGGACGACGCGTTGACCCGGACCGCACCAGCGACCACCGGCTACGCGCGGGCCCCGCGCGCATTCGTGGGGTTCGATGCGGATGGCGAGCAACTGGGCGTGGCCATTACCGGCACCGAGCCCGGCTTCCAGGACAACGTCACCGTGATGATCGGGTTCAAGCCAGAGACCGGCGCGCTCATCGGCTTCCGCGTGCTGGAGCAGAAGGAGACGCCGGGGCTGGGAGACAAGATCGAGATCGATACGGTGTTCACCAGACAGTTTGCCGGGCGCACGCCCCCGCTGCGCGGGGTCAAGGGCGCCACAGGTGGCGCAACCGACGAGGTGCAGACCATCACCGGAGCCACCATCTCGTCCCGTGCGGTGGTGCGGATCATCAACAACGCCATCACCAGGTGGCGTCCGTTGCTCGCCGCCTGGGACCAGGGAGGTGCCAAGTGACCGCCGGCGTGTCACCAACGCCTGCCAGCCAGCCGGAATTCGTGCCGGGGGCACCCCCGCCGGCGGCGCTCACCGCGGATATCTGGCGGGGCATCAGCCGTGAGAACCCCGTCCTGATCCAGCTCCTCGGCCTCTGCCCCGCGATGGCGGTGACCAACACCCTCGCCAACGGCCTGGCGATGGGCACCGCCACGATGCTGGTGCTCCTCGGCTCCGAGCTGTTCGTGTCGCTCCTCCGAAAGGTCATTCCGCACGAGGTGCGCATCACTTCCTACGTCCTGATCATCGCCACCTTCGTGACGGTCGTGGACCTCCTGCTGGCCGCCACCTTCCCTGATATCAGCAAGGCGCTCGGACCGTTCATGCCGCTGATCGTCGTCAATTGCATGGTGCTCGGCCGCGCCGAGGCCTTTGCCGCCAAGGTGCGGCCGGTACGCGCCATGGCCGACGCCATCGGCATGGGACTCGGATTTACACTGGCACTGGCACTGATCAGCGGGCTCCGCGAGCTGCTCGGCATGGGATCCCTGCTGGGCTACAACCTCCTCGGGCCGAACTTCGAGCCGTGGGTCTTCATGGTCATGCCGCCGGGCGGCTTCCTGACCCTCGGCATCATCCTGCTCTGCCTGGCCTGGTTCACCGAGATCCGGCGTCGGCGCGCCCAGGAGGCCGCATGAGTAACCTGGCGTGGATCTTCATCTCGACGCTGCTGGTCAGCAATTTCACGTTGGCGATGTTCCTCGGGCTCTGCCCCTTCTTCGGCGTCACGGCAAAGATCGAGACGGCCTGGCGCCTGGGCGTGGCCAACACCTTCGTCATGCTGCTGGCCGCCCTGGGCGCCTGGACGCTGAATACCTATGTGCTGACCCAGGTGCCGTTCCTCCGCACCATCGCCTTCATCGTGGTGATCGCCTCCGGCGTGCAGATCGTCGAAATGGCCATCAAGAAGTTCTCGCCCACCCTGTTCCGGCAACTGGGCATCTTCCTCCCGCTGATCACCACCAATTGCGCCATTCTCGGACTGGCCCTGTTCCAGACCGCACGCCAATACACCCTCGCTGAGTCGATTGTGTTCGCCCTCGGCGGCGGAGCGGGGCTGACGCTGGCCCTGTCGCTGATGGCCTCGATCCGCGAACGCATGGACGTGGCCGACGTACCGGCCGTGGCGCGGGGCATGGGGCTGGTGCTGGTGGTGGCCTCGGTCCTGTCGATGGCGTTCATGGGATTCGCCGGAATGGGGAGCGCGCCATGACCGCCACCGTGATCGCCGTCGCCCTCTGTGCCGGCATGTTCGTCCTGTTTGGCCTGCTCCCCCACCGCGAATGCAACGGCCACTGCACCGGCTGTGGCCGCTCCTGCGAGCGATACGACCACGAAGGAGACACCGATGTCGGATGACCTCTTCCGGCGGCGCCCGACCCGGCGCGAGTTTCTCGCTATTGGCAGCGGCGTGTTCGTCGCCCTGTCCCTGCCGCTCGCCCTGCGACGCCGCCTGCCCCTCGTACGGCGCTCCGTCCCGGTCATGGGGACGATCGCCGAGGTCCAGGTCGCGCACCGCGACGCACGCCTCGCCGAGTCGGCGATCGATGCCGCCCTGGCGGAGTTGCGGCGGGTGGAACAGATGATGAGCCGGTTCCAGCCCGACTCTGACATCGGCCGCGTGAACCTTGGCGCTGGCGTGGACGGGGTGGTCGTGTCCGCGGAAACCGCGCTGGTCATCCAGTCGGCCCTGGCGTGGTCGTCGGTCAGCGATGGCGCGTTCGACCCCGCCCTGGGCTCGGCGACGGTGCTCTGGGATGTGTTGCACCGTCAGGAACCGCCAGCGGAGGGGTCGGTGGCACGGCTCGCGTCACGGGGCCTCTGGCGGCGGGTGGATCTCTCGCGCGTCGGAGGGTCACACCAGGTGCGCTTCAATGACCCCGACGTGCAGTTGGACCTGGGTGGGATTGCCAAGGGGTACGGGATCGATCGCGCGGTGGCGGCGCTGCGCACGGCCGGGATACGGCACGGCATCGTGACGGTGGGGGGCGACCTCTACGCCCTGGGTCATGCGCCCGACGACGCGCCCTGGGAGGTTGGCATTCGCGACCCCCACCACCCCGACCGGCTGGCTGGACGACTGTCAGTAGCCGACCGCGCCGTGACGACATCTGGAGATTACGAGCGGTACTTCACCTGGCAGGGGGTCCGGTACCACCACCTGATCGACCCGAGCACGGCGGCGCCACGCCAGTCACTGATCCACAGCGTGACCGTGCAGGGGGACAATGCCATGCACGCCGATGCGGCCGGTACCGCCGTGTTCGGCATGCGTACGGAGGCGGCACTGCGTGTGGCACGGCGGGTCATCGCCGACGCCGAGGTGCTGCCCCTCACGTAGAGCGACCTGGAGACGACATGAGAAGCCAGCAACTGTTCTGCAGCGCCTGCGACCGACCGGTCCGGGTACTGATGACCGATGAGCCGACCAGCGAAGGCCAGGCGCAGGTGAGCGACGCCGAACTGATCTGCCTGGAGATCGGCGCCCAGTGCACGGGGCACCTCTGCCCCCTTGGCGCAGCGGAACCCGGGGCGATGGTGCGGCGCATCGTTCGGAACGGGATTCCCCTCGATTCCCTGCAAACCGCCCAGGCGGACTGCCCCTCCTGCTTCAGCCAGACCGAGATGATCCTCTTTGGTGACGGCAAGGCGGGGTGCTCAGCGTGCGGCGCGGACGGCCGCTGGGTCGTGGACCACCTCGAGCCGGAGTGAGGGTTCCGAGGTAGGCCTGCGGCAACGCCGGCCGCGCCGCCCGACCCACGTGTGCAGCGCGGCCCCTGCCCGTCGTCTCCACCTCCATCATGCCCACGGGGCGCCTATTCGGGGTGCCCCCTCACCGGCTTCACGGAGCACTCGTGAATCGATCGATGCGCGTCCTGTTGACGGCGGTCCTGCTGTCCGGGTGCGTCTCGTGGCAGCCGACCGAGATCTCCGCCCCGGACCGGGTCCCCTCCAATCGAGTGATCCGGGTCTGGACCGGTGAGAGCAGCGTGCGATGGCGGTCGGTCCAGGTTACCCACGATAGCCTCAGTGGCATCCCAACTTCTTCGGCCAGCGGCTGCACGACCTGCCGCGTCTCCCTGTCCCTGGCCGCGGTGGATTCCACAGACTCGCAAACCTCCAACGCCCTGCCCGTCGTCCTTGCCACGGTGCCGTTCATCTTCCTCATCGCATCGATCATGTCGTACGATTCCGGTCCAACAACGGACTAGCGCCTTCCCGGCCTCGGTCACGCTATACTAAAGGGTGGAGTATTTGTCCCCCTGCCGCGACCCCGGAGGCGCAGTGACGATGTTTCGCAAGCTGAATCCCCCGCCAGGGTCCCGGCCTGGCACGCTGGCCATCCCCCCCGATTCGCCGCCCCCGCGGATTCATGTCTATCAGTACACCACCGACGAGCTCGTCGAGCGGCCGATCGCGCAGGTGGAGGAATTGGTCCCGTTTGCGAAGAGCGAGAAGACCGTCTGGGTGGATGTTCGGGGACTGGGCGACGAAGCGGTCCTCCGGCAGATTGCCGAGTTGTTCGGGATCGACGGACTCTCGCTCGAAGACGCCGTCAATCTGCCCCAGCGGGCCAAGTCCGAGGCGCGGGACCGGCACCAGGTGATCATCGCCCGGCTTCCGATCCTGACCGAGGACGGGGGCGTGGACACCCCCCAAGTCTGCCTGCTCCTCGGCACGCGGCACCTCATCACCTTCCAGCAGGAGTCCCTCGGCGCGTTCGAGCCGGTGCGGGAACGGCTTCGGAGCGGTATCGGGCCGATTCGGACCCTCGGCCCCGACTACCTGGCGTATGCGCTGATCGATACCATCATCGACCGGTATTACCCGGCCGCCGAGAGCCTCTCGCATGAGCTGGAGGACCTCGAAGACGCGATCGCGGCGGGGGATGACCCCGAAGCGATGGGCCGGCTGCACGACATTCGCCGCCAGATCGTCATCCTCCGCCGGGTGGGGTGGCCGCAGCGGGAAGCGATCACCAGCCTCATCCGGGACCAGACCCCGTTCGTGACCGACGAAGTGCGCGCCTACCTTCGTGACACGCAGGATCACATTGCGCAGATCGTGGAATTGATCGACTCCTGCCGCGAAATGACCGTCACCCTGATGGACATTCATCTCTCAACGGTGAGCCAGCGGACCAACGAAGTCATGAAGGTGCTGACCATCGTCGCCAGCATCTTCATTCCCTTGACGTTCATCGCCGGCATCTACGGCATGAACTTCGAGTACATGCCGGAGCTGCACCGGCAGAACGCCTATCCGATTGTCATTGCGGTCATGGCGGTGGTCGCGGGCATCATGATCGGCTATTTCTGGTATCGGGGCTGGGTCGGCGGGCGGAGGCGGTCAACGCGATGAGAATAGGCGCGCCGCCACACCTACACACACCTGGGGGAGTTGACCTGATGGAGGATCTCTTGAAGTTGGCCGACGCCGACCAGATCTCGAACATGGTGGTGGCGTTCATTCCGAAACTGGTGGCCGCGATCCTGATCTTCCTCCTGTTCTGGGTGGCGCTCCGCCTCACCCAGCGACCGATCCGGGCGGGTCTGCAGCGGGCCGGGTTCGCGGACGCCCTGATCCGACTGATCGTGGACAGCCTCTACAAGGGTGCGGTGCTGCTGATCGGCATTGTGATGGCCGCGAGTCAGCTCGGCATCAACGTCGCCGCCGCCCTGGCCGGCATCGGTGTCGTGGGCGTGGCGGTGGGGTTCGCGGCACAGGAGACGCTCGCCAACATGATCGCCGGGTTTCTGATCTTCTGGGACCGGCCCTTCAAGATCGGCGACTACATCACGGCGCATGGGCTGTACGGCGAGGTCACGGCCATCACCATGCGCACCACCCGCATCCGGACGATGGAGAACACCTACGTCGTCATCCCGAACAGCCAGATCATCGGCGAGGTGCTGGTGAACCACTCGATGTACGGCGAGACCCGGGTCAACGTGCCGATCGGGATCGCATACAAGGAGCAGATCGCCCAGGCGAGAGATGTCCTGCTGGCGGCGGTCAGCGGGCTGGAAGGGGTCATGTCCAAGCCGGAGCCGACCGTCGTGGTGATCGAGCTCGACAGCTCCAGCGTCAACCTTCTGGTGCGGGTCTGGATCGATGACGCCTGCGATGAGCGACCGGTCTTTCACAGCGTGATGGAGGCGTCCAAGGTGGCGCTCGACAAGGCCGGCATCGAGATCCCCTATCCGCATCTCCAGCTCTTCGTGGACGATGTCCGCGACAAGGTGTGGGCGAAGGCGGCCGCATTCCCCGGTATCGGCTCCAAACCTGCCCATTAGCCTCGGAGGAGGAAGCGTATGAGAGTCCGAGCAGGCCGCATCATCGGGGTGGCGATCGCGACCGAAATTGGGGCGGTCCTCCTGCTCGTGTTGCTGGTTTGGCTCCTCGGCCCCCCAGACCCGGAGGATGCACGCGCGTTCGCCGGGCGAATCGGCGTGTGGGTGGGTCCGCTTGCGGGCTTCTGCCTCTGTCTCCTCGGGGGCTGGTGGGTCGGGAAGTCCGTCCCGTCGGCGGGTACACTCAACGGGCTGCTGGTGGGCGCCGCGGCGGCCGCGATCGATGTCGCGCTTCTTATTGCCGGCGGCGCCGCGTTCCAGGCGGTCTTCGTGGCGTCCAACCTCGGGCGGATTGTTGCCGGGACCATCGGTGGGTCGCTCGGGAGTCGAGCAGTGCGGCCGACCGCCTGAGCACCACTCCCAACCGGTCACGGACTGGAGACGCGATGGAGATCCGCCGAGTCGTCCCGAACATCACCTCGAGTCAGATGGCTGAAAGCGTGGAGTTCTATTCGCGATTCCTCGGTTTCGAGGTGGCGATGGACATGCAGATCGCCACTGGGCGCATCGTGACGCTGGTCTCCCCGATCAACCCCACCGCCCAGATCAGCCTGGTGGAGGGAGCACCGCCCTCGGACAGCCAGGGTCCCATCACGCTGACCATTGAGGTCGCCGACCCGGATGCGCTGCATGCCGACGCGGTCGCGAGGCAGATGCCGATCGTGTACCCTCTGACCACGGAGCGCTGGGGTGTCCGACGGTTTCATGTCACCGACCCCAGCGGCATCGTCCTCAACCTGATGTGCCACGTTACTTGACCGCCATCGTCTTCCTCGGCAGCTTCGTCGGCGCCATCGCCGCGTGATACACGTAGGACGCCATGATCGACGGCGTTCTTCATCAGGTCCTCCGCCTGGATCGTGTCGTAGAAGTCGAGGTTGGTGTGCCCGCCGGTGCCGGGAATGTTGTCCTGCAGGAACTGGATGCCCGGGAGACCCACCTCGTCAAACGCGATGTGGTCGGTGCTCCCGACGCTCTGGTTGGAGACCGTCGTCATCCCCAGGTCGCCGAACGGCTCCATCCACGCGGTCAGCATGGCGCGGGCGTGCTCGTTGCCCTGCAGGTAGATGCCGCGGTACTGCCCCGCCCCGTAGTCCTGGTTGAAATACACCGACAGCTTCTCGTACGCTGGCTTCACACCGACGGTCGAATCGCGCGGGTCGCCGAAGTGCTGTCGCACGTAGGCGCGCGAGCCCCAGAGCCCCTGCTCCTCCCCGCTCCAGAGCGCCACCCGGATGGTGCGCCGCGGCCGTGCGCCGACCGCCTTCAGGATCCGCGCCGCCTCGAGCACCACCGCCACCCCGGAGGTGTTGTCGCTCGCGTTGGGACTGGCGTGCCAGGTGTCGAAGTGCGCGCCGATCATCACGACCTCGTCCTTCAGGTCGGTGCCGGGGATCTCGGCCGTGATGTTCACCGCCTGCTCGACCACCTCGCCGATCCGGTTGCGGACCTCGACCTCGACCGTCACCGGGATGTCACGCTGCAGGATCCGATACATCCGGTTGTAGTGCTCCGGCGTGATGGCCACGATGGCGGGACCGGCCAGCATGCCGGCCCGCGACCAGCGGTCGTTGCGCGAGCCCGGGCGGGAGAACCCACGGACCGCCCCGAGCCATCCACTCTCGCGACTGCAGCACCACCGCGACCCCCTCGGACTCGTAGAACGCCATCTTCTCCTCGGCGGTCAGCAGGTCGGGATTGGGCGGAGGTCGGGGCGTCACCGCGACGCGTCGGCACGATGGTGGTCTGTTCGAGCGCCTCCAGGTCCGCGTCGGTCCGGCGCGGCACCCCGTTGGTCAGCGGCGCGAGGTCGATGGCGGCCGGCGGGGTGACCAGCACCGCCTTCCCCGCGAGCGTGCCGCGGTACTGCTCGAGGTCAGACCTGAGTTGCAGGGCGACAATCACGGCCTCCGCCACGACGCGGCCGTCGGTACCCCGGGTATGCGCGATCGGGTACCCGACCATCGGCTGATAGTCCGGTTCCAGCAGGTGCAGGGAGACGTATTCGTTGTCCCAGGTCACGCCGAAGTCCATGAACGGCTCGGCGACGACATTCGACGAGCCCGATGCCCTTGCATCTCCGCCTGCGCCCAGCGCTGGGCGCGCTGCATGTCGAGGGAGAGCGTCAGGCGCGCGCCGAGGACGTCGGTCATGTAGCTCTCGAAATTCATGACCTGGGAGCGCTGGAGCCCCTCTTCGCGGATCTTCGCCACCATGGCCCAGTCCACCGGCTCCGGATCGCCAGTGAAGCCAGCGGTGAGCAGCACCAGGAGTCCCAGCGTGGCCTGTCGATTTCGAGCGCTCATCGAGTCTTCTCCTCAGCAAAAAGAAAACGGGACCAGGTCTCAGCCCAGTCCCGTCTTCAACGGTACTACCGATGCAAACCCAGGGACGACTACTTCTTCGCCTCAGGCGGATAGTTCTTGAACATCTTGTTGACGGCCTTCTGGAGATTCTCCTGGTTCTTCGCCGCGTCGGAGCTCGGGTTCATCTGCTTGGTCGCGGTGCTCTGCCAGACCAGCTGCTTCAGGGCCGGATCATAGAGGTCGACCACGAGCGTGCCGGTATTGATGGTCTGTGGAGTCGTTGTGGACATGCCCCCGCCCATCCCGCCCCAGCCCCACCCACCGCCGTACATGCCGCCACCGCCGGTGCCGAAGGTGTTGTACTGGGTGGACTGCTGCACGCTGATCTGGTAGGCGACGTAGACGTCGACATCGCCGCTGTCCTTCATGACCATTCCGAACCCCTTGAGGGTCGAATCGATGGCCTGCTTGATCTGCATGTCCATCAACTGGTTGGGATACGTGGCACCCTGGATGGTGACCCACTTGTAGGTCTTGTACTTCGTGAAGTCGACGCTGGTGTCGTAGTTCGTTGCGACCTTCTGGGCGGCCGCGTCATTGGCGCCAACGAGCGTCGCACCGATCAGGAGTGCGAGGCTGGCGGCAACGAATCGGGTCTTGATCATCGGGGGGTTCCCTCGGTGGTTGGGTGAAGAAGACGGCAAGAACATGAGTCGGTCTCAAATTGAAATATGCCGCGTGACCGGTCGGCCGCAAGGGCATCGATGGCCGGCGGGAGAATCCGCCCCCGGATGCAATCCAATTCCGATCAGGGAGGGGGACGTCCGAGCCTGTGACGGTCGCACAGACCGGACCCACGGCCATAGCGTCAACACAGACGCTAAACCCTTGTACCACAAAGCTTTCCGGCCTCGAGACAATCCCGGGTTAGGGGCCGGTGCTGGGGGCGACCGCGAATTCCACCAGCATCCCCTTCGCTTCCGGACTCGTCACCTCTGAGACCCACGCGTACTGGCCAGGCGTGAGGTCCACGGTGACGTATGCCGTGGAACCGGCGGGCATTTCCTCGGCACCACCCAGAAACTCCACGGGCGCCGGCGATTGGAGGCCGTTCGGTTGGGACCAGTCCATCCACATCCCCAGTTCACCCAGATCGGTCGTGAAATTCAGCCGCGCCAGGTGGAGATCGTGACCCACAAAGTTCTCATGGGTCGTCTGGTCCTCGAACTGGACCGCGATGGTCTGACGGCCGACCGTCGGCGTTCCCGACACTTCGATGCCCCGTTCACCCGACAGCGTCACCGTCATCGAGGCGCTCGGCTCCGGCAGCGTAGAGACCTCCTCCGTCACCGTAAACTGATGGACCATCCCGAACCCCGGTGGGTTTGGATTGTAGGAGTGGAATATGCCGGCGGTCTTGACGTAGCACTCGATCAGGTAGGTGCCGGGCTCCAGATAGACGGTCGTCTCTGACACCAGCCCAGGAGCTGTCAGGCCCGGGCCTCCGGAAAAGACCACTTGGCCATACCATTCCGGGAGCTTCCCAAACTCGGCGAGCGCGGCGTCGACCTCACCTGCCACGAGCAAGTCGAGGCCCGCCTGGAACACCGGCGCCACCTCTCTCTGCTGGTCTTCGACGGTGATCCCCTCTGGCAGCCGTTCGATGAGGGCAAAGTGGACCATCTCCGATTCATTCCTGAACCGAAACGTGGTCCAGCCGGAGGGAATCGCCTCGGGAGCCTCGAACGTGAGTCCGCGCGCCACGATGTTCACGAAGTTCGGCGTCGCGCCCTGGCGCTCCTTGGGCGCACACGCGAGGAGTCCTGCCGAGCAGGCCGACAACGAGCAGTCGTGCGGACGTCCCGTGCACAATCACCTCACGTCAATCCGAGTATCGATTCTTCCTCAGCGGTCCTTCGCCTTGTCGAACATCGTGTCCCACGCCCGCTGAATCGCCTTGGAGGAGCCTCCCCCCACGGCGATGGCGAACGCCACGCCGATGGCGCCGAAGCCGATCAGGAAGGCCGCGAGCACGATCTGGCGCGCAAAGTCCAGCTCCCAGAGCGCCAGCGCCCCGACGACCGCGAGCAGCGCGCTCTTGAAGATCTTGGCGATCAGCCGCGCGCGCCCGACCCCCTCCTCTTCCAGGGTATCCTCGACTCGGTCGGCAAGCGTGTTGGCCAGCAGCAGGCCGACACCTCCGATCAGGACGACCAACGCGAGATTCGGGAGATAGAAGAGGACCTGGTCGACCAGCCGAGAGAGGACCACGAGCCCCCAGATCTGGAGCGCGTTGTCGAGAAAGACGAGGATGACCAACACCATGACGACGCTGCCGACAAGGCTGTAGAGCGCAGACCGGACGTCGCCCTTGGCGAAGGCGGCGCGCCACGAATGGCCCCCGCCCAATCGGTCGAGGCGGAGCCAGGTGAGGGCGCGAATGACGGCCCGCTTGGCCAGCCAGCCTACGCCCGATGCCGAGCGCGAGCACCACCAGACCGGCGGCGAGCGTGGGCAGGTACTCGCGCGAGCTGCTCCTGGAACTGGGCAAGCGTGCCCGAAGTCGGAATCTGGGTCATGGCCTACTTCCTCGAGAAGAAGACATCTTCGAGCCGGCGGGCGCGGTGCTCTTCGACGGCACGCACCACGACGACCGGGTGCCCCTGCCGGCTGGCCAGCAGCGGCGGGAATCGTCTGGCCGATGCAGCGGCACCACTGGGCCCGGAGGAGGGTGCCCCGATCAGCACCAGCTCGTCCCGGGTGATGGCGCGGAGCAGCCCGCGCGCCGGGTCGCCCCGTCGAAGCACTTCGAGCGTCTGGTCGAGGGTCGCCGCTTCGATCACCGCCCGGGCTTCGGCGGCGCGCTGCTCCGCCTCGGCTTCGTTCAGCGCCCGGTCGACGACGGTCAGCGGGCGCAGCGTCGGCATTGAACCAGCTGCCGAAGGCCGGAGCCAGCCGCGCCGCGAGCGCCGCGTTCTCCCCCTGGGTGACCGGAATGGCGATGCGCTTGATCGGCCGCCCGGTCGATGATCGCCGTACACGACCGCCACTCTGGCAGGGGGCGTCCTCCAGCACCTGCGTCCACCACCGACGGCACCAGGCGTTCGAGCAACGACTGCTGCCGCGGCTGCCCCATGACCAGGAAGTTGCATTCGGCTTCGCGCGCCGCCTGGATCAGCGCGGCGCTGACGCGGCGGCCGATTTCGACCACCGGCCGGACCTCGACACCCCGTTCCTTGCCGTATCGCACCGCCTCCTCGAGCCGCGCGCAACCTCCTTCGGGAACGGCCGGTCCGCGGACGATCGGCTCTCCGTCCGGGACTTCGACCACGGTGACGGCCACGAGCTCGCCCTGGCGCGGTCGGGCGATGGCGAGCGCGGTCTCCATCAGGGTGGGGAGGGTCCGGCTGTCGGCGATCGCCACCAGCACCCGGTACTCATCCTGGCTGATCCGTTCCATCCACGACGTGCGGGCCTGGAACGCGGTCTCCCGCTTCCGGCTGTAGGTCACATAGAACACCCACCCCAGCACGATCCACCCCCCGGCCGCGGCCCAGGCCAGCGGATACCCGACAAACATGAACACGGCGATGAAGAGCATCGCGACGATGGCCACGATCGGGACGAACGGCACCCAGGGCACCTTGTAGCCGCGGTCGAGATCGGGTTGCTGCTTGCGAAGCCGGATCAGGGCGATGTTCACGCCACCGAACAAGAGCAGGAACATCACGCTCGCCGCCGCGGCGACATCTTCGATCGGGAGCAGGATCGCCATGAGGATGATGAGCATCGCGGAGACAATGATCGCCACGTGCGGCGTGCCGCGGGTCGGGTGGACCTTTGCCATCACCTGGGGAAGGCTGGCGTCCCGCGCCATGGCGAACGCCACGCGCGATGAAGAATAGATGGTGGCGTTCAGCGCGGAGAGGGTCGAGAGGAGTCCGCCCACCAGGATGATGATTCCGCCGCCGATGACGAACTGATTGGCCGCCGCCACCAGGGCGACTTCCTTTTCCTGTCCAAGGTATTGCGTGATGGAGATGCCGGCCGGAGGCGTCACCGCACCGATCGCGACGAGCGCCACCAGGATGTAGATCGGGATCACGATGATCAGCGAGAGAAAGACGGCACGCGGCACATTCCGCTTGGGGTCCTCCACCTCTTCGCTCGTTTGTGCGATGATCTCGTAGCCCTCGAAGGCGATGAAGGTCAGCCCCATGGCCGCGAAGATGCCGCCCCATCCGCTGGTCATGAACGGGGTAAAGGCGCCCTGCCAGTCGGTCTTCTGGGCCATGGCCCACAGCCCGGCGACGATGAAGGCGCCGATGATGACGATCTTGCCGATGGTGACGACGTTCCCGGCCTTGCCCGCCTCGGAAGCGCCCCGGTAGTTGACGACCGTGAACAGGAGGCAGGCGCCGATCGCGAGCCAGATTTCGAGCGGGAAAATGGAGGTGTGGATGTCGTGGAAGCCCAGCACGCCAAGCACTTCGCGCGAGTAGGCGCCGAAGCCGAGGGCGTAGAGGGAGCAGGCCACCGCGTGCGCGAACCAGTCCATCCACCCGGCCAGGAACCCGCTGGGATCGGGCAGGGACTGCTTGATCCAGAGATACCCACCGCCCGCGCCGTGGATTGCGCCGCCCAGTTCGGCGTAGGCCATGGCGGTCAGGAGAGCGACCAGTCCGTTGAGGAGAAAGACGAGCATCAACGCCGGCCCGGCAACGCCGGCCGCGATGCCGGTCAACACGAAGATGCCGGCGCCGATCATCGCGCCGACGCCGATCATCGTGACATCGATCAACCGCATCTCGCGGCTCAGACGGACTTCAACTGCCACAATCGCTCCTTTGGCAGGGCTGCACGAGTGTACCAGATATCCTGAGTCGCGGCAAGACAGGTCGCCTCGGGGGTCAACGGTCCATCGCCTCTCGGGCTCCGCGACTATATGTTCAGGGATCATCTGGCCGATATTTGGAGGTACCCCCATGGACGCTGCACGCACCGAGGCTCTTGCCCGCCGCCTGAATGCCGCGCTCGGCGGGCGGCTGGCGCTCGGGGAGCTCCTGGGCGTCGGCGGATTCGCGGCGGTCTTTCGGGGTCGAGATCCCCTGCTGAATCGCGACGTCGCCATCAAAGCGCTGGACCCGACGCTCGTCCTCGACGACTCCGCCGCGGATCGCCTCCTGGATGAGGCCCGCCTGGTGGCGACCGCCGAACACCCCCATATCGTCCCGCTCTACGAGGCCGGCCACCGCGACGGGGTCGTGTATCTCGTCATGCGCTTCTTCCCTGACGGCACCCTCGGCGCGCGGCTCTCCGGGGAGGGCCCCCTCACTCCCGCGGGGGTTGCGCGGCTCGGCATCGAGGTCGCGGACGCGCTCTCCGCGGCGCATGCACGCGGGGTGCTGCATCTCGACATCAAGCCCGAGAACCTGCTGCTGGATGGGGACGGCCACGCCTTCGTGGCCGACTTCGGCATCTCCCGCGTGGCCGCGGCCGCCGATGCAACGCCGGACGGCACCAGCAGCGGCACGCCGCACTACATGAGCCCGGAACAGGTGGCGGGGGATCGGCTCGACGGGCGGGCCGACGTCTACGCGTTGGGGGTGGTGCTCTACGAGGCGGCGACGGGCAGACGGCCGATCACCGGCAATTCGGCCGTCAACATCATGGCCAACCAGGTCAGCAAGGCGCCAGAACCGCTCTCGACGGTTGCCCCGGACCTGCCCAAGGCCCTGTCGGACATCATCACCCGTGCGCTGGCAAAGGACCCCGACGACCGCTGGGACTCCGCGAAGGAGATGGCCGACGCCCTGCGGACCGCCAGCGCGGCCGACAAGCTGCTCGTCGCCGAAGCTGGCGCGGCGTCGGACCCGGCGGCGGTGGTTCGGGCGGACGGCGATGGTGGTCGGCGGGAGTGATGATCGGGATTGCGTTCGTGGCGGTCTGGCCATCCGGACGTATGCCGATCTCCGCACGGGTGTCCCGCCCGCGATCGACGCCTTTGCGCCGAGGATACCGACCCCGGTGCTGGATTCCCTTCGAGCGCTCGGCGCGGTGCGCGACCGAGCGATACGGTGCGTGTACGTATTCGCGCCAGATGGCCGTGGGGTCCGGGACGCGCTGGTGGTCACGCACGACGAGCTCGTCGCGCATCACGCGATGGTCGGGCCACGGCGCTATCCCAACGACGCGACTACGACCTGATGCTCGTCCGGACCAACCGCGAGGGGCTACGTCATCCTGACCGACCAGAAGACAACCAGATCCCCGACACCCTCTATCGGGACATCAGCGGCATGGAACAGCAGATTCTCGATCTGGGGCTGCGGCGCGCGGTGAAGTAGCGCGGCCCGCGCTACCGGACGTACACCGTCTTCGCGTTCTGGAACTCCAGCATGCCGTGGCGCCCCAGCTCCCGCCCGATGCCGCTCTCCTTGATCCCGCCGAACGGCAGCCGGGGATCGGACCGCACGAAGGCGTTCACGAAGCAGGCCCCCGCCTCCAGCTCGTCCGCGGCAATCTGCTCGCCCCGCGCCACATCCGCCGTGAAGACCGCCGCGCCGAGCCCGTAGGCGGTGTCGTTGGCCACCTTGATGGCCGCCCGCGCGTTCTTGACGGTGATGATCGACGCGACCGGACCGAAGAGCTCCTCGCTGTAGCGCCGGCATCCCCTTGGCCACGTCGGTGAGGACGGTCGCGGGATAGAAGTACCCCGGGCCGGACGGCACCGTCCCGCCGAGCAGGAGCCGGGCGCCCGCGGCGACGGAGCGCTGCACCTGGTCGTGCAGGCTGTCGCGCAGGTCGGCGCGAGCCTGCGGGCCGATGTCGGTATCGCCGCTCATCGGGTCGCCCATCCGGACGCGCCGCATCCGTTCCACGCAGCCGCCGCTCGAATTCCTCCCGCACCGACTCCACCACCACGAACCGCTTCGCCGCGATGCAGCTCTGCCCCGAGTTGATCAGCCGACTGGTGACGCACGCCTCGACGGCCTCCCCGAGATCGGCGTCCTCCAGGACCAGGTACGGATCGCTCCCGCCCAGCTCCAGGACGCACTTCTTGAGACGCGCGCCGGCCTCCTTGGCCACCGCCTTCCCCGCCGCGGTGCTGCCGGTCAGGGTGACGGCCGCCACATGCTTGTGTCGGATGACCGACTTGGCCTGCGCCACGGAAATCAGCAGCGTCTGGAACAGCCCCTCGGGGAAGCCGGCGTCCCGGAGCAGCTTCTCGATGGCGAGCGCGCAGCCCGGCACATTGGGCGCGTGCTTGAGCAGCGCCGCGTTTCCGCCCACCAGCGTCGGCGCCGCGAACCGGAGCACCTGCCAGAACGGGAAGTTCCAGGGCATGATGGCAAAGACGATCCCGATCGGCCGGTACGCGACGTAGCTCCGCAGCGCGTCCGTCTCCACCAGCTCCGGCGCCAGGAACGCCTCCGCGTGGTCCGCGTAGTACTCGCAGACCCAGGCGCACTTCTCCACTTCGCCCCGGCCCTGCGCCAGCGGCTTGCCCATCTCCTGCGCCATCAACGCGGCGTACTCCTCGACGCGCTCGCGCAGCAGGCGGGCGGTCTGCCGCGAGCGGCTCCGTCCTGGCCGGCCACCGGGACCGTGCGCCACTTGAGGTAGGCCTTCTGCGCCGCGGCGATGGCCGCCCGCAGCTCCTTCGGACGTCATCTCGGGATGGGTGGTGATGGTCTGCCCGGTGGACGGGTTGATGGCGACGTGACTCATGCCTGGATCCTTTCGCGGGACTCGGCGGCGAACGACAACTGGATCGCCGCCTCCTGGAAGATGGCCGATCGACTGCTGGAGGCGTGGCCCCACTCCAGTGGAGTGCCATGCTGCGGCTGCGCGGTTCGTACACCGACGTGTAGAGCGTGCCCCACCCGCGGTCGAAATGCCCGATGTGGAGCGGTGGCTCCAGGAACCGCGCCGACGAACCGCTCCGCCGTTTCCGCCGGGTCGTCGAGCCGGGCCCGGATGTAGCGCTCCCGGTCCACGCTGGCCGTGGCGTGCGCGAACGCCTCCCACTCCACGACGCGCTGGTGGTTGGTGGCGAGGGCGCGCCGAGTGACCGACGGGGGGCGATCGGGCGCCAGGAAGACGGTCCGGTGCTGGCCCCGGGCGTCCAGCAGGGTCACGTTGTAGGACATGTGGCTCGGCACGCGGATCAGCGCCGCCACTCCCTGGTCCACGTTCCGGCAGGTCTCGAGTACGTAGCGCAGGATCAGCGGCATCCCGAATCCTTCCCCGACGACCTGCCGCCCGCCGAACGCGAGCGACACCGACAGCCCATCCTCGTTGATGCCGTCGAGGACCCCCCACAGGGAGTCGAGCATGGCGATGACCCGCCGGCCGGTCCACGCCGAGGAGAGCAGCACGCCGTCCCAGAGCGCGGGATGGTAGTCGTAGTTCCGGACCAGGATGGGTGGTGTCCCGCTCCACACGGCCTGCGAGCAGCCCGTCAGGTACGGCGTGGGGCACCAGAGCGCGAGCAGTCGTGCGGCGAAGTCGCCGCCGCCCGCGAGGTCGACCAGTCGCTCGTAGACCGGCACGAGCTCCGGCATGTGCTCGCCGGAGCGCCCGCGACGAGACGAGGTACGACGGGCGCGCCGCGTCGCCCTCCCGGAGAAACCAGCGGCGGTAGCCGTCCTCGAGGTGGTGGTAGATGTTCTGCCACCGCTTGCCGGGCGTGCCCTCTTCGATCGCGTAGAACGTCAGTTCCATCGGGCGCGCCTACAGCATCTTGAAATTGCCCACCTCGGCGACCGATGCGGCGACAGGCGCCGTGTTTGTCCGGAATCGGCACGCTCGCGTACTGCGACTCGATCGCCTGGATCCAGGCATGCGCGCGATCGTTGAGCTGGTGATCCTCGGTCATCAGGCGTCCCGGGGTGATGAGGATCCCGAGGTCGGCGCCCTCGTAGAGGTAGTCGCCGGGGTTGGTGATCCGCAGGAAGAACCCCTCCATCTCGCTCTCGACGGTGCGCCGGTGGGTCTGCAGCCGCACGTAGGTCGGCGCGGCCGCCCTTCACCCCGAGCTGCCAGATGCCGGTCCGGGGTGCCGCGGTGACGAGGCCGGTCGTATCGGCGGTGTGCTTCATGACCAGCTGGCCCCAGGGATCGATGTTGGCCGGGTCGGCCCACCGGGCGTTGAGCTCGTCGACGTCGAGCTCGAAGTCGACGTCGGCGTATTCCAGCAGGTGGAAGAGGAAGAGCGGCGCGTCGGCGTGCGCGAACGCCGCCAGGTTGGTCATGGCGCTGGCGCCGGTGATCCGCGGGTTGACCTCGCCGAGGTAGAGGTCGTCGGTGTCCTGGTCGTGCAGGAAGTCGAGCTCGAAGTAGCCGCGATAGCCCATCTTGCGCAGTTCCTCGCCGAACGGCGATCGTCGCCGTCGCGCGCCTGGTCGCGCACCACGCGCGGGAACGCCTCCGGCGTTGACCTCGTTGCCGCACCAGCCGCCCGCGATACGGCGTCAGGCTCTTGAAGCCGACCAGCTCGGTCATCAGCGGCCCGACGATCGTGCCGTGCCGCGTGACGCACGCCTCGAGCGCGGAGCCCTTCACGCGCACCCGCTTCATGACCTTGACCTCGGGTTCGGCGAGCGATCTCCTCCGCGTGCTTCTTCCACTCCTCCTCGGAGTCGATGAAGAAGGTGGTATGGCCGGAGTCGCCGAAGGCGGTCTGGATGACGAGGTCGGTCCCCAGGGGCTTGGCGACCTTCTGCAGCTCCTCCCAGGAGCCCACCTTGGCCAGCACGTGCGGCACCGACTTCACCCCTGCCCGCTCGGCAATCCGGGTCGCTTCCACCTTGTTGTCCACCGCGCGCCGGAGGCTCGCCGAGGGGAAGCAGACCTCCAGCCCCAGCTCCTTGCAGAGCGCCTCGGTCTCCTCGTCGAAGAAGAGGAAGACCGCCTTGCCGCCCGGGCCGCGGGCGCGGATGTAGTCCACCACTTCCTTGTGACCGAGGAGGTAGTTGTTGATGTCCTCGATGGAGGTGAACGGCCGGTGCGGCGTCTCCCGCGGCACGAAGACGTGCGGATGCTGTCCGTCGAAGCAGTCGATGTAGTTGATGAAGTGGAAGTTGCGCACCCACTCGTCGATCCCGAGCAGGTTGAACGGCGTGGCACTGATGAAGTAGATCGGCTCCTCGTTCCGGTGGAAATAGCGCCGGATGTCGGAGATGCCGACCAGTTTCGGGCGGGCCGGTGCGGACGCGGGCGCCGTCGTGCGGCCGGCCTTGGCCACGCCCCGCTTCTTGACCGCGCGGGCGGACTTCTTCATACCGTCACTCCATTCGTCATGGCCGGCTCCGTCTGTGGTGCACGCCGAGCCGCGCGTTCAGCGCGGCGTCGGTGAAGACGCGCAGGCCAAAATCGGGTTCATAGCCGTGGATCTCCGTCACGTCGAGCGCGAGGAGATAGTCGAGAATTTCTGTGGTGATGACCTGCCCCGGCACCAGGACCGGGAAGCCGGGGGGATACGGCGTCACGAACCGGGCGCAGACGACCGTCCGGCCGGCCGCCACCGCCTGCGACAGGGACGCGGTCCAGCCTGGCGTACTCGCAGGCGGCGTCCTCGTAGGCCAGGTAGAAGGCGGCCCGCATGTCGCCTTCCGGCGTCGTGCTGTCCGCCGCCGTCCTTGAAGGCGGGATGGAACCGGCTGAAGTACGGCAAGCGGCGGCAGCTCGTCGACCAGGGCCCGCACCTGGCCCTCGTGGAGCCTGACCGCCGCCTCGCTCGCGTGGTTCAATCGATCGTCGAGCTCCTCGGCGATCTCCGTCAGCACCTTCACCAGGTGCGCAATCATCCCGCGCGACATCCCGATGTGCACCATGAAGAGGACCGTGTTCCGGGAGGTCTTGTTGATCTGGATGTCGTACTTGTCCATCAGCAGCTTCTTGAAGTGGTCGCCGTCCAGTCCCGTGCGGCCGACGTCGATCGTCACCCGGGTCGGGTCGAGCACGAACTCGTCCCCGCGCCACGCCGGCTCGAGCGAGTGCCACCCGGTGGCCTCGTCGAAGTAGGCATCGAGCCCGGACGGGCGGTGGGCGCCGGGATCATCTCCCGCGGGCCGAGCACCCGGAAGTATCGGCTCAGGGTCGCGTCGGAGCGGACTCGCTCCCGGAGCGACATCGCCAGCTGCACGCTGCGGCGCACCATCTCGTACCCCTCCAGCTCCACCTGCCGCCGCCCCACGTCGAGTGAGGCGAGGATCTGGTAGTTCGGCGAGGTCGACGTGTGCGTCAGGTACGCCTCGTCGAAGACGGCGTGGACCCGGTGCTCGAAGTCCTGGTCCGCGACGTGGATCATCGAGCCCTGGCGCAGCGAGGTGAGCGTCTTGTGGGTGGACTGGGTGGCGTACACGCGGACGCGCGCCTGGTCGGGATCGGGCAGCAGGCGCGTGTCCGAGCAGACCCGCGTCGTCCGGCGAGGTCGATCTCGGCTGCGCCACGCCGCGTATTCGGCCTGGTAGGCGGAGGAGGTGAGCCGCGCCTCGAGTCGCTGGGCCGCCTCCATGGCGGTCCGGAGCCGGAGCGTCGGAACGAACCGCCCGTAGGCGAACCACGCCTCGTCCCACAGGAAGACCATGTCCGGCTTGATGGCGAGGACCTCCTCCATCACCCGGAGCGGATCGTAGGTGATCCCGTCGAAGGTGATGTTGGTGAGGAGGAGCAGCTTGACCCGGTCGAGCTTGCCGGCGGCCTTCAGCTTGAGCAGCTGGGCCTTGATCTCCCGGAGTGGCACCGCGCCGTACATCGAGTAGTCGGAGAGCGGATACGCGCTCAGGTACACCGGATGGGCACCGGCCAGGATGACGGCGTACGGATGTGACTTGTGGCAGTCGTGGGACAGCAGGACGATGTCGCCGGGCCGCATGAGCGCCTGCATGACGATCTTGTTGGCCGTCGACGTCCCGTTGGTGACGAAGTAGGTGCGCCGCGCCCCGAAGGCCCGGGCCGCGGCCTCCTGCGCCTTCTTGATGGTGCCCACCGGCTGCAGCAGGGAATCGAGGCCGCCCGTGGTGGCCGAGGTCTCCGCCTGGAAGACTTTGGGCCCGTAGAACTCGGCGAAGTCGTCCACCCAGATGGACCGGGCAATGGACTTGCCGCGCGAGATCGGCAGGGCGTGGAACACCCCGGTGGGCTTCAGGCTGTATTTCTGGAGCGCGGTGAAGAAGGGCGTCGTGAACCGTTCGTGCACCCCCTTCAGGATGCTCAGGTGCAGATCCTGATAGTCCTCGGCGTGATAGAACACGCGGCGGTACGCGAGGCTCTTGCTCCCCACCACGTCCTCGACCGGGGCGTCGGACACCAGGAAGAGATCGATCTCCGGGCGGAACCGCTTCAGGACCTCCCCGAGCGCGAGCGTCCGGTCGCCCGGCATCATCGCGGCCAGCTCCTCGCGGCGGACGCCCAGGTTCGGATAGAGCTCTGCGACAGCGGCCGCGGCGTCTTCATTGGCGAACGTGAAGGAATACCGGGCGACCACCGACTGGATGGCGGGGTTGACCATGACGGCGAGCAGCGCCGCCTCGAAGCTCGAGACGACGATCGCCTCGTAGATGAACATGTCCTCGGGGCGGCGGAGCGCGCGGAGCCGGTTCTGGAGCTCGAGCTCCTGCCGTGGCCCGATCTCGTCGACGATCAACGTCACGAAGTACGGGCGGCGCTCGACCCCGAGCTTCTTGTAGACGTCCTCGTTGAACTCATCGAGGTCGAGCAGGTCGGCGTAGCCCTGGATCTTCAGGTCGAGGAGGTCGAGCCGCCGGAATGCCCCCGTGGTGATCAGCCGGACCAGGCGGGAGGTCTGGCGGGCGAGCGTGGTCCATTCCTTCCGGTCGGCGGTCTTCTGCAGCCGCTCGAAGGCGCGCCAGCCGGGGAAGGCGTAGTAGCGTTCGAGCGGAGCCAGCGTGTCGAGCGCCTGCTGGCACGCCACTTCCAGGCGTTCCACTTCGTCGGCTCGTTCCACGCCGCGGTGCAGCCGGCGCGCGATATCGCGCAGCCGGTTCCAGTTGTCGGTACGGACCCTCGACAGATTGTAGAACGGTTCCGTGCGCGAGGTGCGGGCGGCGGGCAACTGCTCTGCACTCATCTTCTCTCCTGACTGGTCAACTCTCGCCTGGACAGATCCTCCGGGCCGCGGACGATGCCGGCTGGGATTTCAGGGGTGACGGCACGGATGCCGGCCTTGGAGCCGCGCTCGGGGCGGGCCAGCGGGCCCGAGCGTGTCGAGATAGGTGCGCGTCTCGCCGGCGTAGACGGGAAAGCGCACCGTGGTGTCGCGGAAGCTCTTCAGCGGCTGGCCGAGGCCGCGCAGCCCGACCTCCCTGCTCCGCCGCACCCGGTCGAGGTCGATCTCGATCGGGATCAGTTCCTCGGACGTACCGGCCTGGTACAGCACGTCCCCCGCCGGCCCCACGACCACCGACCGCCCGTTGCCGACGTCGCCGACGCCGTTGATGTCCACCATGAAACACTGGTTGGTCGCGGCGGTGGCACGGGCGATCGCCAGCTCCACGTCGCGATCGATCGTGGTCGTGAGCGTCGGATGGATCAGCACCTCGGCCCCCATCGCCGCCAGCTGCCGCGACGTCTCCGGGAAACCACATGTCGTAGCAGATCGAGACACCGAAGCGGCCCACATCCGGCACGTCGAACACCACGAACTCGGAGCCGGGCGTCACCCCCTGCTCGTAGGGCAGGAACGGAAACAGCTTGCGGTGCCGCGCGATGACGCGCCCGTCGGCATCGATGACGGAGGCGGTGTTGTACACCTTCCCGTCGTGCAGCTCGAAATGCGACCCGGTGACCAGCCAGACCCGGTGGCGCGCCGCCATCTCCTGGAACGCCCGCTCCGCCGGGCCCGGCATCGGCTCCGCGTGGACCGGCGACGGGCCGCAGGCCGCCAGTTCGCTGAACACCACCATCTGCACCCAGGGAAAGACGGCCATCAGGTAGTCGAGCCGCTCGTGCATCCGCGGGAGGTTGTTGCCGTGACCCGACAGGCTGAGCTGCAGGCCGGCGATGGCAAATGGCTGCATCAGGCCCTCGCGAGCGTCTGGGGCGCCGTCGTGGCCGCGGCCGCCTGACGACTCCACGCCGACAGGATCTCTTCTTCGAGGATCGCGCAGTCCACGATCCAGCTCCTCGTCGGTGATCACCAGCGGGCTGAGGATCCGAATCACGTTGCCGTAGGTGCCGGCCGAGATCGCCAGCACGCCGCGCGCGAGGGCGGCCGTCAGCACCTCCTTGACGAAGGCGCCGGCGGGGCGCGCGGGATCTCCGTCCTCGACGAACTCCATGCCGATCATGGCACCGAGTCCGCGCACGTCGCCGATGATGGGGCAGCGGGCCTTCAGCGCCGTGAACCTCGCGCGGATGGTGTCGCCGATCACCTGGGCCCGGGCGTTGAGCTCGAGTGACTCCATGACGTCGATGGCGGCGAGCGCCGCGGCGCAGGCGACCGGGTTGCCGCCGTAGGTGCCGCCCAGCGTCCCGACGGCGGCCGCGTCCATCACCTCGGCGCGACCGATCACGGCCGAGATCGGAAGACCGCCGCCCAGCGACTTGGCCCAGGTGGAGAGGTCCGGCGTGACGCCGTAGTGCTCGTACGCCGCCCACCGGCCGGTCCGGCAGAATCCGCTCTGGACCTCGTCGAAGATCAGCACGATGCCGTGCTCGTCGCAGAGCGCGCGGAGCGCGTGCATCCACGCCTTGGGCGCGGGGACGAAGCCCCCTTCGCCCTGCACCGGCTCGACGATGATCGCGGCCAGGTCCTGCGCCGCGACGAGGGTGACGAATGCGGTGCGGAGGCGCTGGATCTCCCGCTCGACAAACGCCTGGGCATCGAGCCCGTCGCCGTAGCGGAAGTGGTTGGGGAAGGGGAGGCGATAGATCTCGGGCGCGAACGGCCCGCAGCCGGCCTTGTACCCCACCTTGGTCGTGAGCGACATGCCGAGCAGCGTGCGGCCGTGGAACCCCTCGGAAAAACAGAGGACCCCGGAACGACCGGTCGCCTGGCGCGCGATCTTGACCGCGTTCTCGACCGCTTCGGCGCCGCTGTTGAGCAGCACGACCTTGGTCGCGTCGCCGTGCGGGAGCAGGGCGGCCAGACGCTCGCAGAGCGCCACGTACGGCTCGTAGGTCGCGACGTGGAAGCAGGTGTGGAGCAGTTGCTCGGCCTGGTGCTGGATGGCGGCGACGACCTTCGGATGGCCGTGCCCGACATTCATGACGCCGATGCCGCCGGCAAAGTCGATCAGCTCCCCGCCTTCCACGTCGCGCAGGAGGGCCCCGGCCCCGGAGGCGACGGTGGCGGTCGTGACCATCGGCACTCCCCGCGCGACGACAGCGGATCGGCGCGCGAGCAGCGCTTCGTTCTTACCCATGCGGATCTCCTGAACCTGTGACGGACGCACGTACCGGGGGCGACCCCGGACGTGAACTGATTAGCGGGTCCCACGCGGCGGAAACGACCGCGGGAAATGCTCTAAGGAATGTAGAATCATACACTTATGGGGTTCCCTTGGCAACTTTATAGCCCTCTTCCCTGCCCCCGGCCAAGCTCCTCACGGCCAGGAACTCGCAACCAGCCGATACCCCGGTAGATTGGGATTGCGCTCGGGCGCACGGTCGCGGCACAGGCACAGGGGCTTCAACGAGATGAGCAATTCGGTCACCCACTTCACGACGGTCCTGATGGCGTTTTTCGCGATCATCAACCCGATCGCGAACGCGCCGCTCTTCATGGGCCTGACACAGGACCTGGACGCGCCGGCGCGGCGCGGCGTGGCGATCCGGGCCATTCTGCTCGCGTTCGTGATTGTGGCGACATTCACGATCCTCGGCCGTGAGATTTTCGGCCTGTTCGGGATCACGCTGCCGGCGTTCCGCATCGCCGGAGGCGTGCTGATCGCCCTGGTGGGCTACCAACTCCTGCAGGGCAAGGATTCGAGCGTCCACACGCCCAGCGAGGAAGACAACGCCAGAAGCAAGGACGCCGCCCTCGGCATCGCCGTCTCGCCGCTCGCCCTGCCGATCCTGGCCGGCCCAGGCGCCATCGCCACCGCCATGAGCTTCGCCGCCGAGTCTACCGTGCCGGAGGTGACACGAGTCCTGGCCGCGCTTGCGACGATCTTCGCCCTCAATCTCATCTCATTCTTTGGGAGCGACTCGCTCGTGCGATTCCTCGGCCAGAACGGGATCAAGGTTGTGAGCCGCCTGATGGGGTTGATCCTGGCGGTCATCGGGACGCAGATGCTGATTCAGGGGATTCGGGGGGCGATCGCCGCCTCATAGACAATCAGCCACCAACCGTTGAGGGATCCGGTATGCACATGGATATGGATGGGTACGCCAAGACAGGGCTCGTGTTCTACCTCTTCGCCATCTTCTGCGCCTGGTGGGCCCAGCACACCGACCGCAAGGCATGGCTCTGGTTCTTCCTTGGCCTGTTCTTCGCACCGATTACCGGCCTCTTCCTCCTCTCGAAGAACAGCGACGACAAGGCGGCGAAGGGGTGATGTGGGGCGTGCTCCTCCTCCTGTCGCCGCTCGTCGCCGCACAGGTGAACACTTCCCGACCGGGCGGGGATACGCATGCGGCCGTGCTCTCTCCGCGCCACTATGACATCGCCGTCGACCTGGACTACGCCACCGGAGTGCTGGCGGGCACCGCAGAGATCGTCCTGGGGAACCCACCGGATACTGCTGCCTCAGCGGTGTCGTTCCTGCTCAACCGGACGATGCGCGCGACCGCCGTCACTGATCAACTCGGTCACGCGCTGTCGTTTCGGCAGCAGGTGGTTCCCTTCGACGACTTCGACAAGCTCCGCGTCACGCAAATCATGGTCACGCTGCCCCGACCGCTCCCCCCGAACGAGGAGATCACGGTTCGCATCGCCTATAGCGGACCGCTGTCAGGATATGC
>CAVOOB010000004.1:0-224933 GCA_963697435.1 uncultured Gemmatimonadales bacterium
GAATGATCGCCAGCGCTTCCGTCATAGCCCGCACGAATCGCACGTGTCGTTCCGGTAAACGGCGGGTTCGCCGCCGGGGCGGGCCCGAGCAACAGGCTTCGCCACGCGCCGAGGTACAGCCAGGTCGTGAGGAGGGCTCCGATGGTGTCCCCGTCCTTGCTCATGGCTCTCGGTGCCGAAGACTTCAGACCTTTCGTCGTCCTGCGAACGGCGGGATCGACAGCGACGATCCTCAGCGGATCGTCCGGAGACCCGGCCAATCGGGCTTCCCATTGGCTGTCGGGGAGGGCGAACGAGATACGCACGTCGTCACTGGTGCCGGCCAGGTATCCGGGGCTCACCCCAAGTGCGTCTGCCAATCGTGTTACGAGCTGTTCCCCGCAACGGGTCCGCTTCCCGGTTTCGAGCTGGCTGAGGAAGGCCCCGCTAACCCCGACAGTCTCGGCGAGCCCTGCCTGGCTCCAGCCCCAGCTCTGACGCTCTTCTCGCAATCGTAGGCTTCCCTTGGCGGTGAGGGCGACTAGTCGATCTCCGGTTGCCCGGGGAAGTCTTTTGATTTCGCGGTTTCGACATGGTTGACCTATGTTTAAGAGGAATAACTATATGCGGGGAGGGCATGCAAACTGTCAAGGGGGGCAAATGGTTGATCTAGGGGACCTGGTACCGGCAGGCGAGGCCGCAGTCGAGGCACAGGTCAGTCGTGAACGGCTGATCCGGATGGTCCAGTGCGGTGTGGTAGCCGGGGCGAAGGTGGTGGGGGTCTGGATGGTGAGCTTGCCATCATTGCGAGAGCTAATTGGGAAACAAGCGGCCGGCCTGAAAGCCGCCCGCATTGTGCCCCAGAGCCCCGCTGCGGGCTCGGACGAGGTCGCATGACGACCATTCTTTCCTCAAGGCCGACACGGTGGCAGGGCTAGTACCGAACACAACGACGCCGCCCGGCGGGGGCGGCATCGCGTAGATCACACCGCTGACAAGGGAGCGGCGCGATGGAACCTGAGCAGAACGCAGTAAGGAAGCAAGGTCAGGTTTGTTACCAGGCGATCCCCGATCACCGAGTGGACCCGACCCGCGTTCCACCGCCTGTCGGCAGATGCGAAGCTCGTGCTTCTGGCGGCTCGGTTGGGCCCCAGCTCCCATATGGCAGGTGTGTCTTACTGCCCCGCCGGGTTCCTCGCGGAATACCTGGGTTCACCGTGGCACGCGTGCAGGCGGCAGAGCGAGAGCTGTCGCCGGACTTTCTCGATCGAGACGATGAGACGAATGAACTGCTCTTGGTGGGGGAGCTGGCAAGCCAAGTCGCCGGGGTGCTTGCACCGGGTGATAAGCGCTGTAAGAACATCCTCGGACAGCTGGAGGGGACTCACTCCGCTCACCTTCGCAAGCGGTGGGCCGATCTGCACCGGGCGATTGCCCCGGAGATCGCGGCCATCATCTGCCCGCCCGTAGCACCATCCGAAGGGGCATCCCAAGTGGCATCCGAAGGGGCATACCAAGCCCCGTCAAAGCCAGTAGCAGTAGCAGTATCAGTAGCAGGCCCAGACACAGGGACAGGGACAGGGGCAGAAACAAAGACAGCGCCAAGCGCAAGCGCAGGCGCAACGGAATATCGTTCCAAGCGGACTATTCTTAGACTGCCGCTTGCGATACAGGGCCCGCCTGCCGGGGCCGCGGTCCCAGCCCCCGCAGCAAACGAATCGGCAAGCGAGGAAGCCATGACAGAATGGCGAAGTGTTCTCCAGCCACCACCCCATGCTCTGCGAGGGGCGCCCTGATGTTTGCCCTCCTTGTGCCACCGGGACGCAACGAGACATTCGATCTGCCCAAGGGGAGCGGCCGCCCTGATGCGCCCCGATCCGTTCGCGGCGCTGCTCGCCAAGTGGCAGGAGGATGCCGTGACGCTGCGCCGTCGCGGGGCAGAGCGAGAGGCGTGCGGGCTGGAGTTGGCAGCGAGGGAGTTGGTCGCTGCTCAGGCCGAGTGGGGGGCGGAGCGACTGACGCTGGAGCAGGCGGTGGAGGAGTCCGGGCTGTCATATAGCGCCTTGGAGAAGGCAGTCCGGAGTGGGAGGTTCGCGAATGCCGGGATCGAAGGGCGCACCACGTAGTTCGGCGTGCTGATCTACCTAGGAAGGCTCAGAGCCGCTGACAGGCCCCGACTTCGCCGGCCGGGTGTTGAGTGTCGCGGGCTTGCGCTCGGCAGAAGTAATGTCACATAATTGTGACAGCCGTTGTGGAGCCTGCCACCTGAGCATGTGCTCTTGGCACCTAACTCGTTGGCGTTCCTCACCCTTCCGCGAAAGTGTGCCAACTTGTGAGCAAACTCGACCCCCCAAACCCACTTCAGGCCGCTCTCCAGGCCGTTTCGGTCGGGCTGGAGGAGATCGCCGCCGAGGCAGGGTGTTCGGCCTCGCTCCTCCGGTACGTGCGGGCCGGGAAGCGGACTCCTTCGGCCGAGCTCAGCCACCGACTCGCGGGTGCCCTTCGGGGCCACGCTCGTCGGCTCGATGCCCTGGTGGCCCGCCTGGAGCGCGAGCATCGGATTCCCACGCCCAGTCTCAGGAGGGCAGAAGCATGACTCCTAGGAAGCCGAAGTGGCGGTACACCGCGGGGGACCGCGGTGCCCAGGTGACGGTGTACGAGCGCTCGCTGGGGGGCCCACTGTACGTCCGGGCCACGAACGGCCACGGCGGGTATATCCGCCAGTCTCTCGGGCACCGGGACCGTGACCGGGCGAAGGCCTACGCGCTGGCCGAGGCAGCAAAGCTCCAGGCCGGGGAGGGGGCGGTCCGGGACGGCCGGCTCCCGATCTCACGGTTGTTCGCCCTCTACCTGGCGCACCACACGCCGAACAAGACCGCTAACGAGCAAGCCGCCGACCGGCGACGCGTGAGGCTCTGGAGCCAGGTTCCTTGGGGCAGGGAAGGACAGCCGAAAGATCACTCGGGAGGAATGGGCCCGATTCACTCGTGAGCGTGCCGCGGGCCTGCTTGGCGGCGGATGGCACTTGTCCCCCAACGCCCCGTCCAGTCGGGGCCCGCGCGGTTCAGCAGGATCTGCACTGGCTCAAATGGGTGTTGGGGTGGGCGACCACCTGGCAGGATGCGGAAGGCAACTATCTGCTCGCGGCCAACCCGGTGCGGGGAAAGCAGGCTTTCCCGATCCCGTCCGAGAAGAACCCAAAGCGTCCGGTTGCGAGCACGGACCGCCTGGAGGCGGTTCTGGCGGCCGCCAACCAGCTCACGATGGAGCTCCGGTGGGGCGGGAAGGCAATCCGGCAGACGTGCCTATCTCGCCGACATCCTGACGCTCTGCTCGGAAACGGGACGCCGAGTGTCGGCCGTGTTGAACCTCCAGTGGGCGGACGTGCTCTGGGAAGCCGGGCCGCATGGCTCGATTCGGTGGCGGGCTGACTCCGACAAGATGGACCGTGAGTGGGTGGCCCACTGTCATCGAAGGCGAGAGCGGCACTGGATCGGATGCGATCGGAGCGCCCGGGTATCGGCAGCGCCTACCTCTTCCCGAACCCGACGAAGCCGGATCAACCGGTGAGCCGGCGTCGGGCGAGTCACTGGCTTCGATCAAGGCGGAGAAGCTGGCTGGGTTCCAACGCAGGACGGCTCGCTCTTCCACGCCTACCGCCGTGCATGGGCGACGGCGAGAAAGCACCTGCCGGTCAAGGATGTGGCACACGCGGGTGGGTGGAAGTCCACCTCCGTCCTGCTGACGCACTACCAGCAGCCGGATGATGCTACGCTGCTTCGGGTCGTGACGGGTGGGGTGGAGCTGCGAGAGGTGAAATAGCAAGATTGGGAGGTGAGCGGGCGCCGGTGTGCTCGACCTTTGAGACAATTCGTGAGCACGCTTTATCCAGCGCTATATTGGCTTCCGGGCAAGGAGATTTGCAGCGGAAAGGGTCGAGTTGGACCCTCAGCCAGATGTCTCACCACCTGCAATTTGGTCAGGGGCTACCGAGGCGTAAGATGAGATTACCGGTCGAGTGAGTTCGGAAGCGAGAGTTGCCCTTGGTTGTGCGGTGGCATTCCCAGGAGTCAGAGGCCTACACAGCAATTCCCATGTTCTGAAGAAACGCTCTAGCGTGTGCAGTAAATGGAGCGGTTTCATCTACTTCCGTCCTCAGCTGCGAAAGCAATGCATCACGCAAAGCTCCTGCTGGCATCGATTGATACCTGCGGGCGAGCGCGTGTAGATGGTGAGCCGTTCCTGCCTTTGTTCCACAAGTGACAGGCGATTCAGAGCTAGACGGATGAGGGTGACCTCGGCAGATGGGGATGTATTAATAGGCCAAGTTGTTGGCCCTAGCCACAGAAAGTGGATCTCGGGGTTATCGACATATGGGTTGACAAGTGGCACTTGCTGATCGCAATACGCCCGCTTGGCATTGTTGCATAGAGCGCAGGCAAAAGTGAGGTTGTCATAGGAGAACCGAAGGTCGGGGCGACAGTTAGCGTCCTTGGGCCAGATGTGTTCGACATCCCCCCAATAAACGTGAGTGACCGGACTCTCACAGTAGCCACACTTCCCATGTGTTTCCGCGATCAACGAAAGCTTTACATCCTCGTGCGCGTATCCTCGGATCTCCGCGGCTGTGAGCGGAGGGCCTCCGTTCTCGGCTTCTAGTCGGCGCGCTTCCAATCGGGCGAGGTAAGCGGTCGCTTCTTTGGTGGGTCGGGATTTTAGGGACCTCATTGCCCTACCTCCCACCCAGCAGTCGGTCGAGAGCCGCTGGAACATACGCTCCAAGACCGATCTCTTCTAGCGCTGCCCGAAGCGAGCGCAATACGTCGGCTGACATCTCCATGGATTCATGCTGAGAAATGATGTCCTCAAAGCGGCGGTCAACCCAAGTCGGAGAAGCGGAGTCCACGCCAAGCACAGTTCGAAGAACTTGATTGGAGGTACCAGCCTTGTTGATGTCTCCAAGCAACGTCGAAATAACTCTATTCTGTGGGTTGTACTGCAGAACGTACACGTTGGAATCGGGAACGGACGTTACGACAAATGGATTGTGCGTAGCTACTACAAATTGTGCGGTCGGGAAGGCTTCAAGCATGCTTGGCAGCATGGCCTTCTGCAGTTGGGGGTGTAGATGAACCTCGGGCTCATCTACGACGACAATGAACTTGTCATGGATTTGGGAATAGAGGAAAAAGCTGCCAAGCAAGATCGATGACGCAGAAATTCCTCCAGATACCGCGTCTAATGGAATCGGTCCCGTATGGGTCTCCAAAATGACGTCCGGGCTCTGAACCCTCAACCGTTGGAATCGCAGTGTGGCGGGCAGGACGATTGCCAGAATATCTTTGAAAGCCTTCGTAAGTTGCTCTGGCGTTGTCATTGGGTTCAGTTGCTTGATTGCCATATCCAAAGAGGGCGAGAGAAATCAGCGAGCTCTCTGAGCCGGTGGGATGGTGACTGTACTCGCCGGTTCGGGACCCAGTGTCCACGCAGTTCGTTCACGTAGTTGTCGAAGATCTGCTCTCGGGCATCGACGCGGGTGGGGATGTCCGCTACTGGCTGATGGACATATACGGGTCGGTGTGACGAGACGTAGACGCCGAAGAGTTTTGGCATTGGCGTGATAGCGGGGGAGAATGTCTCGGCTACGTCGGCGGGAACCTCGATGCTGGCGTTCGGGTGCCCGACGTAGGCGATTTCTCCGATGGTCAGAGTTGGCGTGTGGCTCAGCGCCTCGTCGTCCTCGAAGCCAGAGCGCCAAAACCCCGTCCAATAGCGACCATGACTGAGTCGCTTCAGTCTGACAGCGCTGGTGAACGGGATGTTCCAACCCCAATGCCGGTTCAATATGTGCAGGATTGTAGTCTTGCCAGCGCCGTTTGCACCTGTCAGCACGGTCAGACGCTCATGGAAGTCAATCTGGACGTGCTCAAACTGCCGCCAATTGTGGAGGTCTAGTCTACTCAGCATCAGCTGTTTCCCCCCTGAGATGACAACATCAGAGCTCATGTGAGACGCTTGTTCCACCCCTAACCTATCTTGCGCCACTTCTAGAGCCCAGGGGCGGACGGGGATAGGATGGCCCATCATCGAGACAATACGGCAGCCAATGTCACTCCGCTAGCCTCCAAGTACAGAAGAGGTCGCTCGATTCCTGGTGCGTTCCCATCCTCGACCTTGGGGCCACAGCCTGTCGCTTCGAAATGGCCGGTCCGGGCCTCACGATCTCCTGTTCGTATTGGTGCAAAGTCCCGTCGCTTCCATTCTGCCCGGCGAGGGCATGGCAGCACGCGTCGAGAGATAGAGTAGAAGTAGGCGTCTGGGACTCTGGTCAATGTGTCCGGATTCGTCAGGCGGCGCTGCGTCGGTGCAATCGGCCTTGGTCGCACCCGATATGACTCTTCTTGCAGGCTCCCTTTCGGGCAGACTTGGCAGGGCGGAGTAGATCATTATCTTGGAGGATGGGTTAGGGGCGGTAGCTCAGTTGGGAGAGCATCTCCTTTGCAAGGAGAGGGTCACCGGTTCGATCCCGGTCCGCTCCACTAGAGAACAGGAGGCTCCAGCGCGAATGTTGCGCTGGGGCCTCTTGTTGTGGACCAGGCGGTGGTATCGGCCAATATTGGTTTGGCCGTGCGCAAATATTGAATATCGCCACCGAGTACGCCCTGTTCGCTCGAGCCACGCATCTAAGCCGCGTCGCATGGGCCGACCGGCATCGGGCTCCAGACTGTTCCAGCGAACGGTAGCCTGGACAATCGCCGCTCAGGCAGCCGTTGCGCCCTTCGACAGATTGCACGGAGTGCACGCAGCCTGACCGTTTGCGACTGTCGTGGGACCCCCTGATGTATAGGGGACAATGTGATCGCAATGCCATTCATCCCACATAAGCTTCACGCCATCACACTTGAGTCTAACCTGACAATGCCCCTTGTCGCGCCGAAACACGGCAAGGCGCTGGGCGTGTGCGAAGGAACGTTGATTGTCCTTACGAGGGAATCTTTGGGTAGGTCTCAAGAAGATGTAGTAGCATAAAGTCCATCCGCGAGCGAATGGAGTCAGCGGCGTCTGTACTATGACTGATCTTTTCCTTGTACGTGGTCCATTCCAGGGTCACCCTCGTCCTCAGGTTTAGCCTCTTGATCGCGGCGAATGCCTTCGAACGATAGGAACCAGTCGTGCAGAAGTGGCCTGACATCTTCGAAGGAGTATTGTCGAAGAAGTTCAGCGACCACACAGTAGAGCGAAATGACATTGTAACGCTCAAGCTCTGGAGTCTTCTCTCGGAATACGTCCGCCAGAATTGTGAGGAGGCGCTGGACGTCCTCGCATCCTGACACTTGGGGTCGAAATCGGCGTTCTCCTTGTACATTCGATTTAGATCGGCATTTTTTACATTGGTGGGCTCACCGGCCAATTCTAGACACACGATCTGTGCGGCGACGAGGTCATGATTGAAGCGACTATTCGCGAACCCAACACGCGAGAAGAAGGGGTGACTCGCAAGCTTGTGCACGAAAGCACGCATGTGGCCTGGGTAGGCGTTGCGCTTTTCTTGCGCCTTTAGGGAGGTGCCATTCTGAAGCCGTAGGAACATCTTCTCGGATCTCGTCGTCATCGGTCTCCTCCACGATGACGACGTCCAATGAGTAGATATCGAAGCGCATCCGAAGTTCGTCCGGCAATTGGTCGTACTGGCAGTTCGCGACTTCCTCTCCATCGATGGGATCGGCGTCCTTGGGCAACTTTATGTTGCCATCGAAGAAATCCCAAAACGCTCGAAGTCGCTGTTGGCCATCCACCACGTCATACTTGTCTGGCTTCACTCCAACCTTGTGCCAGTAGAGCTTCGGGACATCATAATCCCGCAAGACTGTGTCAATGAGGAGCTGCTTTTGCGCCCGACTCCAAACGGCTGGCCGTTGGAAGTCGGGGTTGGTGTTGATGCGTTCGCGGGTGCCGTTGATTGAGCTGAGTGGCCAAGGCTTCTTGCTTGACTTCATGGTATTCCTCTGATTCGTCAGGTGTCTGGATTGCTCGGTTGATTTGCAGCTGGCCATTCCACCCACGTTACAGTCGCACCCAAGAATTGCCAAATACCCCGGTGGTGTTGTCGAGTCCAATTCGCATCTGTCAACCCCGGCGGGCCTGCGCAAAGACTTGAGCGGCGCCCCTGCGACGCTATCGACACCTACCTGATCGCACCTATCGCAGCAAAGGGGAGTGCGCTCGATAGTGGTGGACCGTGAGAAGAGCCAGTCCACGAGTCTGACCGCAAAGCTCCTCCGTTGAGCCGAAGGGGCTTCTCCAAAGTATTGAATGATCGCATTGCGCAAGCAGGCATGGCGCGCATTGGCGATGCGGCGCATGTCCTCGATTGCGCGGTACTTCGCATCGAGTGCTCTCCTTCCTGGGGGCGGGGTCAATCCTTGCTAGCTCGACCGTCTTCTCGGCCATGAATCGGAGCAAACCCTCGTCCTTCGCCCCAGTGAATACCAGAGCGACAGCCGGCTGGCCGTCTCGGCCGGCACGACCGAACTCCTGTAGATAGTCCTCTACGGACGTTGGGTGCTGCAGGTGGACGACGAGTCGAACATCGGGCAGGTCGAGTCCCATGCCAAAGGCATTTGTGCAGATTACGACGCTGACGGGCGGGTTGCCTCGGCCGGTGAAACGTGCAAGCAGCATTTCACGGTCATGGCCGTCCCCCATTCGTGAATGAAAGAAGGGTACCTCCAATCCAACCGACTGAAGACCGTGCTGGAGCTGCCTCCCAGTCTTGACGGTCGGTACGAACAGCATTGCGCGCCCTGGCGGCATGACCTTGAGGAGTTTCGCGATCACCGAATAGCGGAGCTCATCCTTCACCTTGTCCAAGCGTGCAAGTTTGATGTTTGGGCGGTTCACGCCGGTCACTATCACCCGGGCGTCTGGTACTCCAAGCGATGCCAGAATGCGGCGTTGGCTCTTTACGCCTGCCGTCGCGGTGAATGCGAGCACTGGTGGGCTACCGAGCGCTGTCCGGACAGCGCCCAACCTCCCATAGTTTGGTCGAAAGTCGTTGCCCCACGGGTCGATGCAGTGTGCTTCATCGACGATCAGGTAACTCGGCGGGCTCGGACGATTTCTTGAACTTCGGCGTGACGCACCATGTCGGGGTCGAACCGTTCCCGAGTACAGTACCGGAACTTGATCGCGCCGTTCCGGAGCAGCTTATATCGGACTTCCTTTTCGCGAGGTCCCAGGTCGCCGTTTATGAATGTGCCCGGGATTTTCCTGGCCATGAGGGCAGCGACCTGTCGGTTCATAAGAGCCTTCAGCGGCGAAATCACAAACCCGCAACCGCGACTCAGAAGGATTGGAACCTGAAAGCAGAGCGACTTCCCTGAGCCGGTAGCGCTGACGAAAAGAATCGACTCACCTCGTAGCGCGGCGAGAACAACCTCCAATTGTGGTGTTCGGAAGCGTGGGACACCGAGCAAACGGATTGCCGCTCCGAGGGCCTCGTCGACACCAGCCAGCTGATGGTGGCGGTCCAGCCACCTGGCGAGCCGCAAGCCCCATCGCTCTATCATGCGACGGGCGAGAGTGCCCTGTAGGTTTGGATGGTGGGCGGCGTGGCAACCATCACACAGGGTGGTCAGATTTGCCGCTTCATCGACTCCACCGGCAGCCCGAGGGATAAGGTGGTGGACGTCAGCTTCACCCCGGGAACACACCTCACCGCAAGACCTGCATACGTGGCCGTCACGGGCAAGAACAACATGGCGGACCTCGTGCCATTGCTGATCCTGCTCCCTCACTGAATTGTCGAGCGGTGGCTTCTGCAACCCGAGTTACCCGAAAGAGTCGAGCCTGCAATTGCCACAAGTGATCAGCCAGTGTGGTTGCGTGGCCCCCTAGATGTTGGAAGTCTGGCTAACGAAGTGGCGCGTCAGGCTCATGCGCTGGTTGGGCACCAGCTGGCATGCTCCCATCCGGGAGATGCCACAAGCAAGGTGCCTTGGAGATACCAACGTATGTCGTTAGCTGAAACTCGCTGGCATCCTCGGCGCTGGCTAGTGCGACGAGGCGGTTGTTCCCCTCGGAGTTTGTGAAAGGACCGTTTCGGTTGTGGCCCCATAGAATCGGCGGCCACCACCCGCTGGGATCACCGGTGAGTGGCTTCGGGCAACGTGATGCAAGGACACGAAGAACCTCATTGGCGTCGTTCGGGGAGTCCCAGCCGCAGCGGCCAATGACAATTAGCTGCCTTAAGTGGGCGCGCCTGAGGTCCCTCACCTCGAACCATGCAGTGTCCAGGGGAACGCGATCCAACAGCGGTCCGCGCCAGGAGCCCGGAGGAGGCTAAGCCGTTTCGCGTTCTGAGCCTGGTTGGCCAAGTCGGGGCGGTCGATCAGGGGACGATCGGCGGCTACCGCCGCCGGGATCTCGCCACTCGGCCCGCAAGAACGCAAGGCAGGGATGGTCGAACGACACTGGCGTCCATTGCTGTGAGTCCAGGCGGCCGGATGCAATAGTGACCACGATGCTCCAAGTGGGAACAACCTACGGTTGGCTACCACCGTGCCCGCATGGTCGCCAGCTCTCAGCTTTCCGCGATACCGCCTCTCGTCCAAAATACTAAGGCTGGCGCGCCTGTCGCGAGCTCCCTCCACCCCGACCCCCTGCTTTCCACGAGGAAGGGAATAGGCCATTTGGCGTATCTGTTGTGAGTAAAGATCGAACTGTTCACCCCCTGCCTACGTTTTCGAAAGGGGGTAACCGTTGTGAGATCGTTGTCAGTTGGGTGGAAGCCTGCCCGCGAATGCTCGGCTAACACAAATAGATACAATGGGTTAGCTGTACTGGCAGATCACTCTCCATGCGGGTTCCCCGCCTGGGGCGCTGGATGTGGGTGGCGGACCACGATTCCAGCAGACATGGATCGACATTGAGCCCTGTTGCGTGTCTTGTTGTGTGTCCGGAACAACAAAGGGGCCCATCGTTCGGGCCCCTGACCCACTACGCCGATGCCCAGAACAGCGCGTGAGTTCAGCTTGGTGCTTCGGGCGAATGATTTGGCCAGCTTGGATGAAGTTGCACACTTTCTGACACACCGCCTCTTTTCAGAGGTCTCGCAACACACGATAAATCGTTGTCTGATAGGGCGTTGGGGGCGGTAGCTCAGTTGGGAGAGCACCTGCTTTGCAAGCAGGGGGTCAGGGGCCTGAGTTTGGGGCGCAACACGTTCTGCCAATCGACGGGCTACGCGGATGCCGCCATCCACCGCCTCACCGCCCCGACCGATTCCTCCAACAGCGCCGGCCAGTCCGACACTTCCGCGAACTCCGCCTGATCGACAATCTGGTCGCGCACCAGCGTGGCCCGATGGCCTTCCACCAGCTCTCGTGCCAGGACGCTGTAGGCGTACGAGCTTACCTCGCGGCCCCTGGACGCTTCCTCGCGCTCCAGCAGGTCTGCCACGAACGCGAATCGCTCGGCCCACCACCGCCACTTGAGTCCGGCCTCGCCGACCTGCAGGATGCTCCTCCACGCGGCCAGCTCCACCGTATACATGCGTTGCGCGAGCGTCGAGGACGCTACGGACTCCAACGGGCGAATGAAGCGGGCGGCAGCCAGGTCGTCCGCGGCGCGTCGTACGGCGGCAGGCGTGTATCCGGTCGCCTCCGCCAGCATCGCCGCACTCGCCCACTCCCGCCCCTGATTCCATACTCCGATCAGGCAGCTGAGGATGTCCGCCTTGACCCCGACGCCGAGCCCGCGGCGCAGTTGGAGCATCAGCGTAGGCGCCGACTGGTAGCGAACCTCCACCGCCCTCGCCTTGTTGCTCCGCGGCCGGACACCCCCCTCCTTCGTCGCCAGCGAGGCCAGGGAGCTCCATCGCGCATCCTTTCCCCTCTCACGGGCCACCGCCGCGAGCCAGGGAATCTCCCCCCGCGTCGCCTGCGGAAACGCCCGACGCAGGTTCTTGATCCGCTGCACGCTAATCCACCCTGAGTTGATCGCCATCCACGACTCGAGGACGTCGGTCAGGCGACGCTCGCTCCGCCGGAGCGTGAGCGAGAGGAGGATCAACGCTTCGGGATCCACGATCGCCTGCGCAGTGGCCTCGGTGGTCACCGACGCCCCCAACGCGTGCCACTGACTCCACGCCAGGTGGGTCGCCGAATGCCGCAACTCGGCCGCCAGGCTACTCAGTGATGCGTCGGGCATGGCTCACCACCTTTCGAAGTCCGTCGATGAATCCCGGCGACGGATCCTGTTCCCGGGTCCAGGCCTCCGCCGCGTCGAGCTCCGTCGGGCTGGGCCGCAGGACGAGCAGGTCCTGGAAATGCACGCTCTCCGGTCCGATGTCGTCGGCGGCCGCATACACCTTGAAGTAGATGAGATCCAGCCGGTCCACGAGCCCGACCTCCAGCGGCCCGAAGCTTCGCCACTGAATACGCCCCGCCGGGGCAACGTCACTTGCTTCCATTGTCCTGCCGGCCCGGTGTTAAGCCAATCGGGGTCCAGTCCGAGGTCGCTCGCGATGGTCCGGACATGCCGCAGGAGCCATTCGGGAAGGGGGGCCGGGGGCTCGACAATCGACGGTGACATCCCCCGGCGGCCCACTCTCCGGCGCGCCAAAGGCCGAGGATATCAACGTCCGTGGTTGCCCGGGATACGAATCCGAGCAAGTTCATCGCGGCGCCGCCAATCACGACAATCCGGAGCCGTTCCCCCCTGGCCGCCATCAACTCGCCGAGCAAGCCCAGCACGCGGGCGATCCCCAGCGCTCCTGTAAATTCCATAATTCCTCTTTATACGATACATTATAATTCGTGGGAGCAACTATAATATATCAACCAGGGATGTCAAGAGAGGCCTTCCGCTCACGCGAAGTCGCAAGGCCGTGAATGGTGGCCTCCCCCTCTCCCGGAGGGGAGGGGGCAGGGGGTGTGGGGTCGAGCGGGCAAGGGAGGAGATCGCCGATTGAGGTCGCAATGTGCGGCCTCAACTTGTGAGTGGGGTGACCGTCGAGCTTGTGGCCGCCGGGCGCATCCCGCTGCGGTCACAGGGATAGAGGTGCGCGTTTGTGATGAGGGAAGGACGCCGGTACCCGTCGAGATTGAGCCTCGTTCACTTGCCATCACGGCCCCCGAGGCTCATCCTTCCATGATCAAGATTCGTGACCTGTTGAAGCTCCTGGCGGCTGACGGATGGTATCTGGCGCGAACCCGGGGAAGCCACCAGCAGTTCAAACATCCGGTGAAGCCCGGACTCGTCACCGTGGCCGGAAAGCCGGGCGATGTACTTGCCCCGGGCACATTGAACAGCATCCTCAAGCAGGCAGACCTGAAATGATCAAGATCCTGATTGTAGTTGAGCAGACCGCGACAGGATTCTCCGCCTTCTCGCCGGATGTCGAGGGCTGCGTGGCGACTGGGGCCACCAGGGAAGAGGTCGAAAGCGCAATGCGGGAAGCCGTCGAATTCCACCTGGAGGGTCTCCGTGCTGATGGCCTGGAGGTACCGTCGCCACATTCGTACGCCACCTTCGTGGAAGTGGCGGCCTGAAACGCACCGGCGCTTCGCTGTATCCCACCGACTCATCCCACGGTCGCCAGATCGCAACCGCCTCAGTCGCCCTCGGATCGATCCCCCTGCGCTCCCTCCCTCCTCGGCCCCTAGCACTTCGTGCAGCGGAACACCTCGATCGTGAAGTCGATCGGATTGCCGGATGCGCCGGGCAGCGCCGCCTCGGCGGTGTAGGTGGCCCAGGGCACCGTGAGGGGATGTAGGGAAGGTTCCAGGTCGTCCGTGCAATTCCCTCGTCGTCGGTCTCGGTTCGCCGACTACTGAGGTAGGTCGGGTTCCGCCCATCGTACCAGCGCACCTCCACCCCTGCCGCCGGCTCACCGTGGACGGTCACGAGGACCGCGAGCGGGAACCTGGTCCCCTCCTGCTGGTGCGGCAACACGTTCGCCATCCCCGGACCAAGCTCAATCACCGGTTGTGCCACCACGGGCGGCGTCGGACCATCCTCGCAACCGATCAGACAGGAAACCAGCAGCAGGCACAGCAGTTTGGAAATGGACATGGACCACCTCACCGACAAGGCAGACATGGACCCAGACCGCAGGGAGTAGCTGTTGGGGACGAAGGACCTCTGATCGGCCGCACGGACGGCGGACCCAGAGGTCCACCGCCTGCGCGTAAAGCCGTCCCTCTCGCCGTCCTCGACGCCAAGCTACGGTCCGGTACCGGGTTCGGGTAGAGGCGGGTGAACCCCGTTCCTTCCCTTGCCAGGCTTCAACGGGCTATCCTCAGCGCCTGCCCCCACGTGGACGCACCGAGATGACCCGTGCCCGACCCGCGCCTCCTGCTGCTCAGCAATTCCACGATGTCCGGTCAGGGCTATCTGGCATGGGCCCGTCGCACACATCAGCGACTTCCTGGGCGCCGGGGTGCGCCGGGTGTTCTTCGTGCCGTTCGCCGGCGTGACCAAGCCATGGGACGAGTACACGGAGGCGGTGCGCGAGGTGTTCGGCGCGCTCGGCTACGAGGTGGTGGGCGCACACGAGTGTGACGACCCGGTGGCCGCATTGGTCGACGCGGACGCGGTCGCCGTCGGTGGCGGCAATACCTTCCAGCTCCTCGCGCAGATGTACGACACCGGCCTGCTCGGCGCCATCCGCTCCGCGGCACGCAACGGGACGCCCTACATCGGCTGGAGCGCCGGTTCCAACGTGGCCTGTCCCACCATCCGCACCACCAACGACATGCCGATCGTCGAGCCACCGGGACTGTCGGCGCTCGGTCTGGTGCCCTTCCAGATCAACGCCCACTACACCGAAGCCCGCCTCGGCGAGCACGGCGGCGAAACCCGGGTGGATCGGTTGAACGAGTTCGTCCACGCCAACCCCGGCATGCCGGTGGTCGGCCTGCCCGAGGGCACCGCGCTCCGGCTGGAAGGCGGCGAGCTGTCACTGATCGGGGAGGCCGAGGCCGTGGTCTACGGCCTGGACGGCGGGCCGCGCCGGGTGGATGCCGCAGGACTCAAGAAGCTGGGTTCTGAGGTTTATGGCGGGGCAGCGGGGCAGGGAGGCCGCGGGGCAGCGGTGAAGGTCGCAGGTGTCGCTTCGGAGTATGCAGAGTTTAGCCGAATTATTGTATTGTGCTAAATTAGGTAAACAGGCTATAATTACCCCATGGATCCCGTCTCCAATCCCTTTGCCCCCGGTGCCGGTACGCCGCCCCCAGAACTGGCGGGCCGGGATGAGCTGCTCGAGACGGTGCGGGTCGCGCTCGCCCGGGTGCGGCGCGGCCTGCCCAGCAAGAGCGTCCTCATGGTCGGGCTCCGCGGGGTGGGGAAGACCGTCCTCCTCGACCAGATGCGGGATGACGCCGAGGCGGCCGGCATCCAGACGCTGCGGGTGGAGGCCCCCGAGAATCGGTCACTGCCCGCCATCCTCGCGCCGCAACTCCGCCAGGGCCTCCTCCGCTTGTCGCATACCGCCAAGGCGAAGGACCTGGCGGTGCGGGCGCTCCGGGGGCTGGCGGGCTTCGCGAAGGGTCTCAAGCTGAAGTTCACCGACATCGAGGTCGGCTTTGATTTCGAACCCGAGCCGGGGCTGGCCGACAACGGCGACCTCGAGCACGACCTGCAGGCGCTCCTCGAGGTGGCCGGCGAGGCCGCCCAGGCCGGCGACACCGCGCTGGCGATGTTCATCGACGAGCTGCAGTACGTCCCGGAGGAACAGCTCGAGGCGCTGATCACCGCGCTGCACCGGACCGCCCAGCGCCGCCTCCCGGTGGTGCTGGTCGGTGCGGGACTCCCCCAGCTCCGGGGCCGGATGGGGCGGGCCAAGTCGTACGCGGAACGGCTCTTCGATTTTCCAGAGGTCGGCCCCCTCTCGGAGGAGGCGGCGCGCCAGGCCATCGCGAAGCCCGCCCTGGCCGAGGGCGTCGTCGTCACGCCGGACGCACTCGACCGCATCGTCCGCGAGACGCGCGGCTACCCGTACTTCGTGCAGGAATGGGGGAAGCACGCCTGGGACGTGGCCGAGGCGTCGCCGATCACCGTGAATGACGTGGCGGAGGCCTCCCGCTCGGCGGTGGCCGCGCTGGACGAGAGCTTCTTCCGGGTGCGGTTCGACCGGCTGACCCCGACCGAGAAGCGCTACCTCCGCGCCATGGCCGAACTCGGGCCGGGACCCCACCGCTCCGGGGACATCGCCGACAAGCTCGAGCGGCGGGTGACCTCACTCGGCCCGACTCGAAGCTCGCTGATATCCAAGGGGATGATCTACAGCCCGGCCCACGGCGACACGGCGTTCACCGTGCCGCTCTTCGACGAATTCATGCGGCGCATCATGCCTGGTGAGGACTGGGGGGACTGACCCCGGTCGAGCCGCGGCGTTGCCGCTACGCCACCACCGCCCTCCACCGCTTCAGCCTCGGCATCACATCGGTCAGCAGCCCCGTGGCCTGCGCCGCCGGCATGATCCCCTGCTTGGCCATGATATCGACGCAGAACGCCAGCATCTCCTCCATCGAGATGTCGGGTTGCGTGAACGCGCCGTCGGCGTAGCAGTGCTGGCAATAGTCATTCACCCGATAGCCGGCCTGGTCGGTGCCGAAGTCCTCCGGCTTGCCGAGCGGCATGGCGCAGCTCTGACAGAACGGTCCCCGCGGTTCCTGTGGGGGCATGGTGTCCTCCTTGTGTCAGGATGGTTGAGGACGAAGTGACGCCACTGTCTGGTACGATCAGGCGAGGGACAGTAAGAAACAGTGAAGTGCTGGTGAGGGATCGGTGGGGGCTGCAACTGATTGCAGCTCATGCGGTTCCGTGCTGATCCCAGGTCTGGCGCCTGCGAATTCCCGCGCTACATTCAGCTATTGCAGTTTGATTCTCGAGGGTGATGTCGCTCTGGCATGACCGGTCTGTTGTTAGGGAGGAATACACCATGCGTATCTCACGGCGCGTACTCACTGCCGCCGCGCTCACTCTTGTCAGCGGCGTCGCGGCGTCCTGTTCGAATGGTGGAACCGACAACGCCGAGTGGAATGGTTCCGCACAGGTGGTCCTCGAGCCCGGCGTGAATCTCTCCGCCGATCCATCGACCATCATCCTCTATCCGAACGATCCCTCGGCGCCCCGCGATCCGGTGACGAACATGCTCATCGGGGCGACGACCCTCTCCGCCCTGGTGCTCGACGCCAACCTGGATTCGATCGTCGGCGACGCCGTGACCTTCAGCGCCACCGCTGGGACGCTCGCATCGGCCGGGGTACCGGTGCTGACCGACGCCGCGGGTGTGGCGGAAGACACGCTCGCGGTGAGCGAAGACGGGCCCACCGAGATCACTGTGACCGCCACCTCGGTGACCGGCTCGCAGTCCCTGGTCATCGTGGTCGATATCGCTCCCATTGCGGATGCCGGCGAGGACCAGACGGTCGAGTGCCCCACTCCGGTCACACTCGATGGGTCGGGGTCGACTGACGCCAACTCCACCGCCGGCACCAACGACGACATCACGTCGTTCGAGTGGTTCCTCGGCGACAGCCTGATTGCCGAAGGCGAAGTGGTGGAGGTCGTCCTCCCTGTCGGGACGAACGTCGTGACGCTGAAGGTGACCGACACCGCCGGCGCGACCTCGACCGATGACATCACCCTCACGGTGGTGGACAACGCACCGCCGGTCGTGAGCCTCCGGATGAGCCCCGACCAGCTCTGGCCGCCGAATCACAAGATGAAGACGGTCGAGGCCATCTTCGACATCCAGGACTGCGACCTCGCGACGACCATCGAGCTCCTGTCAGTGACGAGCAACGAGCCCGACAACGGCCTGGGGGACGGCGACACCACGGGCGACATCGCCGGGGCCGACCTCGGCACCGACGACCGCAGCGTGCAGGTCCGCGCGGAGCGGTCCGGCACCGGCAGTGGCCGGGTCTACACCTTCGTCTATCGGGTGACGGATTCCTCGGAGAATGCCACCGAGGTGAGTGCGACCGTGAGTGTGCCGCACGACCAGGGGCACTGACGGCAGGCTGGGCGGCGGGGCAGGGAGGCAGGGCGGCTGTTGATGGCTCGTGTCGCTTGCGCGACATCAGCCGCGACTCGTAGAGACATGGACCCCGGCGTTCGCCGGGGTGACAGGCACAGTAGATTCCTGCCTCCCTGCCTCGCCTTACATCAGCATCCCCCTCATCTGCATTCCTCGTGCATACCACCACAACCCGATCGAGATGATGAGGATGACCGCGGGGAAGATGAGGGCCGTCGCACCGCCGCCCATCGCCTCGATGCCGTTGGACAACAGGAAGTTGTGGATGAAGGTCAGGATGGCTCCGACCAGCGACGCGAGCAGCACCGGCACTGCCCAGTGCTTCCGCAGGAGCAGGAGCACGCACCCGACGAGGCCGCCCCACACCCCGATGGCCCAGCATGCCACCACCCACGCGGGCAGGCTGTAGAAGAACTCCAGTTGCGACGGCGTGAACTGCTCCATGTAGGTCGCGTTCTGGGTCTGCGACATGAAGTAGTCGAACGCGCCGATGGCACTCCACAGCGTGCCGCCGATGCTGACCACCCAGAAGTGCCAAGGCATCTTGTCGGGATTTCCTGTCTGTGGTCCAGCCATGATGGCTCCTTTTCATCGTGAGAAACCGACTGCTGTCTCGGCCCGAGATTGCTTCGTCGGCCCCTTCGGGGCCTCCTCGCAATGACAGAAGTCTCGTCGCTGCTCTGCTGCCTCACCGCCCCCCTGCTCCGCTGCCCCTCCTGCCAATCCCACCCTTCTCCGAATCCACCGTTACGGTGAACGGGCCCTTCCCGCGCGACCACCCACGCGCACCGTGCGCCGTTCCCATGCCGGGGATGTTGTCGCACGGCGATGCGCTGCGGGTTGCGCTCCTGCTCCGGCCGCCCGCCCGGAGAGCGGATCCTCCACCACGAACCCCGCCACGACGTCACCGCCCGTCGAGCGTGACCCAGTCGGGCCGGGTGATGTGATTCTCGAGGTCCTGCTGCGTGTGCGTCGGCGCGAGCCGCTTGTTCGCCACGATCGCGGTCACCTCCGTGAGCCCACCGCCGAGCGATCGGCGTCGGCGACCGAGTCCACCGCGCACCAGCGGCATCTGGCGCGGTCTGGTACAGCGTGAACGCCATGTTCCGGTGCGCCTCGGCAGGCAGCAGGAAGCCGGGCATGGCCACGCGGCGTACTGCTTCTTGACCCCGCCGATCTCGATCAGGCCGTACTGCGGATGGTTGTACGGCGTCCACGGGACCATCGCCTCGCTCATCAGGAGCAGGCGATCGAACTGCGTACTCCGGTCCGGTACGCGACTCTGTCCCGCTCCGGTGCCTTCTCGAAGTACTTGAACGGCGTCCAGAGCTCGTTGCTGAAGGTGATGATGCCGCGCGCGCCGCATAGGACCAGTCGAGCTCGCCGCCCCAGGCGGTGTAGAGGTCCTTCCAGACGACGATGTAGCGATAGCCGGGCAGGATCGTCTCGCCGACCTCGCCGAGCGCGTCGTACACCTGCGACGTCCTGCGGCCGGTACTCGTCCTGCTGCACGCCGGGGCCGCGCAGGATCATCCCGCCGGAGTTGTGGTAGCTCTGCACGCCCGCGATGTTGGGTGGCCGATGACGAAGCTGCATGACGGCCCGCGTCTCCGGCAGCGAGCGCGGGATAGTAGTCGGCGCCGCCCTGCACGTACTGCGGCTGCCAGCGCCAGGGCCAGTTGCGGTTCGGGTCGTAGACCGCCACGCCGTCCTCGTTCACGCAGGCCGTCGCCGTCGTTGTCGAACCCCTCCTGGCCGAGGAGCTCGTACTCACCCGGCTGGTCGGCGTCGGCGCGGATCATGATGCGCGGGTCTCCGGCGAGGTGACACCTGAAGCGGCCGTTCGGGTTGCGGCGGCGCATCTGGGTGATGTGGCCGTCGCCGTCGAGGTCGTCGTAGGCGTCCTCGTCCACGACGCCGTCGCCGTCGTTGTCGCGCGGCGACGAGCGCCGGTGCGCGGCGAGCTGGCGGTGTTGGCCGTTGTGGATGAAGTCGTCGCGCCCGTCGGGATTGATCGTCGGCACGATGTAGAAGACGCGCGCGGTCGAGCAGCGAGTCGACCCACGGCACCCGGTCGGCCATCTCGCAGAGGTACCACGCGGTGTAGAGCGAGAACTCGGCGCCCTGGATCTCGTTCGAGTGGATGTTGCCGTCGATGTACATCGCCGGCTTGTCGTCGGGGTTGCCGGTGTCGAAGTTGGTGACGGTGATCAGCCACAGCTCGCGGCCCTCGTGGGACGTGCCGATCGAGCCGAAGCGACAGCGGTCGGGATAGGCCTTCTGCAGCCGCCGGCCGATCTCGCCGATGGCGGCGTGGTCGTAGTAGCGATCCCAGGAGACGGGCACCTTCGGGATTCGGCGGCGACCCCATGGCGGCCAGGACGTCCTGGGCCGAGGCGGAGCCGGCACCGGTGAGGGAGAGGGCGGTGAGGGCCAGCGTGAGCACGGTGGCGTTGTAGTCGTCATCGTCATGGTCATCGCCTCAACGCAGCTTCAGGGTCTCGGACGCGGTGCCCGCGACCGGACTCGATGCCGTGATCGTCACCGTGGACCCCGCGTCTCCGACCACCACCCAGCGGAACTTCTCCGACGCCCCACTGCCGGGGATCGGGCCGACCAGCTCGCACCGCGCGGCCGCCGACGATGTCTCCGCCTCCCCGCGTCGAGGTCCAATCGGATCCGCCGCGGCCAGAACGCCTTCACACCGATCGCCGAGAGGGTTGGGAAGTACCCGTCATTGGCGACCTCGACCTCGATCCGGTAGGTCCGGGTGCCGACCGCCGTCACCTTGACGTTGCGGAGGGTGATCCGGGGCAGGGCGTCGGCCAGCTCGGTCACGAACGCCACGCTGGCCGCGGGAGAGCGAGTCGAGCATGCGCCGCAGGCGGGTTGATGCCGACGAACGGGGCGAATCCGCCGATCTCGACGTCCTGGCCCGGGAAGTCGGGGTGCTCGATACCGGGTCCAGGTCGACGAAGCCGGCGCCGATCGTTCGCCGAGATCCAGCGGTAGGCGTTGGACTCCGCCTTCAGCACGAGTCGGCCGCCGTTGCCGACTTCTTGCCGTCGCCGGCCTTGGCGCTCCTTCTTGGGGGCAGGCTGTCGGCTCGCCGTCGTGTCCGTTGCCGGGGTGTCGGGAATCCACCAGACGCGGGAGCCGAAGGCCCAGCGGCCCATGTCGTAGTAGGCCCACGACAGGGGGTCGCCCGCGAGCGGCGCGGACGCGGGTCCGCTCTTCAGTCCGGTGGCCTTCTGGAAGCGGGCCGCCATCTCCTCGAAGAAGGGCTGGTCGGCCTCGAGAATGCTGGTGTACGCCTCCGCCCCCGACGGTCCTCCTGGTCCTTGCCGCCGAGGCCGCTGCCGCTCTTGTGTTTCCACGGGGTGAGCAGGTTGTCCTGCGGGCCGAGCACGTAGACGGCCGCGATGTTGGGGTGGGCGATGAAGAAGTCGGCCACCCCCTTCGTTTCCGGCGCCGACATCGGGTAGAGCCCGGTGGCATCGCCGAAGAAGTCGTACTGGTAGGTGAAGTTGGCGCTGATGGCGGTGCTGCCGGTGGGGTCTTCGTTCCAGGCCTGGTCGTGGTCGTTGTCCCGGCCCTCGGTGTACAGGCGGTAGACACCGACCTCGCCCTTGGCGCGGTCCGCCTTCCGGAGGAGCGCCGGGTTGGCGGAGTCGGCCATCCACTCGCCGGCGGGATCGCGGACCCGCATCATGGTGATCAGCCCGTCGCCGTTGAGGTCCTCGGGGCCGTCCTCGTCGACGTCCCAGTCGTGGTCGTCGTCGGCGGCACCGTCGTTCCGGATCCGCTCGTAGAGCGGGGCCCGGAAGAAGCCCTCGGCGGCGTCGGGATTGATGCGCGGGATGATGTAGATGGTGCGCGTGTCGAGGAGCGCGGTGACGGCGGCGTCCTTGCCGTAGGCGCTGGCCAGTTGCGGTGGCCATCGCGGATTGCCACTTCGCTCCCCACGACGTGGGGGCCGAAGGCGTTGGCCAGCACCAGCAGCGCGGGGCGGCCGTCGGGGTCCTTGCCGGCGCCGAGGCGGATGGCGGTGACCGGCCGGTTGCCCGGGGAGCGCGCCACCTCGGTGACGGTGACGATGTTCTTGTGCGCGGCGGCCAGTTGTGTGATTGCGCGCTGGAGGGTGGCGGCGTCCCGGTAGCCGGCGGAAGGGGCCTGGGCCGAGGCGGGGTGTCCCGAGATTCCGGCCAGAAGTACGACGACAGCCATGATCGGGCGTGCGCTCACTATTGGCTCTCCGATTCGCCGCGAATAGGCAGGGGGGTGCTGGCGACCACCGTAACCTATTCGACGCGGGAGAGAATGCTATGTCCACCCCCGGTCACTGCCAGAGGAGCTGCCGAAGCCCTCGGGTGAAGGCGGGCATGTACACCGACTCATGCGTCTCATCGGGAATGATCTCGACGGTCAGGTGGAGGTTGGGGTCGCGGCGGAGCCGCAGCGCACGCCCCAGCACATAGACGTCAGCCAGCATGCCCAGCCCCTCCTCGCCGTCCCCCATGCCGATCCAGACCTTGGTTGGCTCGTCAAGCCGCCCGCCGTGCGGTGCCCGCTCGAGGCGCATCACGGCCCGGTCCGGATAATCGAGGAAATAGTCGTCCCACCACAGTGCGGGCGAGATGATGAGGTAGTCGGAAAAGAGCGCGGGCCGGGTGAGCAGAGCATAGGTGGCCAGCAGGCCGGCATAGGACTTTCCGACGATGACGCGCGTGTCCCCTCGCACTCCGTATCGAGACTCGACCTGTGGAAAGACCTGACGTTCCAGGACGTCGAGGAACGCGCTGGCACCGCCGGAACCCTCGTAGTCCACCGGCTGCAGGAAGTGTTGCCTTGGATCGGCGGGCTTCCACGCGGTGGGGGTGTAGTCGCGCGTTCGATTCGCCTCGAGGCGGACGCCGTCATTCTCGTTCTGATACCCGATGCCGACGTAGTAGATGGGCGGGAAGTGACCGAGGAATTCCGCATTTGACTCCGCCGCCACGACGGCCGGCGTATCCCAGAGCGCATCGAGGATGTACACCACCACGGGGCGCTCCCCTGAGTCCGGCGCCACCAACGGCTTCCGCACGAACAATCGATAGGCGACGCCGTTGTTCGAGACGGGGAGGTCAATCACCTCCATCTCGAACGGGGGTTGCCAGGATCGGACCGTCTGGGTCGACGCATCGTTTGGAATGATGGTGAGCAGGATCAGGGCGAGATATCGCGACATGCCGGGCGCCTTGCGGTGGGTGGTGAAAGGGCGGGCGATCTCCCTTGAGACAGCGCCAACCACGCAAAGGTTGCTTTGACCCCGTCATCCGCTTCCCGAATGCGCCGCCCGCTGCCCGGCTAGCCGGCGTTGTCGCGTGTCGAACCTGGTGCATGTGCGGAAAGGTGGGGCAGATACCTGGCCAGGAGCAGGAGCGTGATCGCATACCACGCGCCCACCCCCGGGCCCAGATCCACCAAACCTGCCGATGCCGGTGCGGCGGGAAAGGCTACCATGTTCAGGGTCAATGCCGCGCCGGCGATGACCGCGCCCACGCCTGCCCACACACGCCCGAATGCGGGATGTCGTGCGAGGCCAAGAGCCAGGAAAATCGTCCCGAGGGAGATGAAGATGTCCCAGGAGACATCAAGCCCCGACTGAACGACGTTGACACCCCAGAGGACGCGCTCCAGCACCGATCGACTCGCTGCGTCGGGCGCACCGTCGATCTGCCTGCCCAACACCGTGAATTGCGTGTCCTGGATGACCGCCATGAGGTTGACGATGACGCCGGCGATGATCAGGAAGAGGGCGCCGAGCGAGTGTAGAATGCCGCTGGCGCCCCGCTCGGTCGCCCTGAAGAGCGCCACGACCGAGATGACCGAGAGGGGCCCGAACGCGAAGAAGAGGATGCGTCCGATGCTCCATGGAAATGGCTTGAAGACGATGGAACAGAAATAGGCCAGCAGCGCGAGCAACCCGGCGAGGATGGCCACCCGGGCCCACGCGGCGGGTGAGCCTCCGGGGCGTGTCTGGTCGAGTGTCATGGTGAGTCCCCGAGGTTGGCGTGTCCCCTCCCCATATCGTGGAGAGGGGGTCAGGGGGTGAGGTGAACGGTTCCCGCCTACTCGCCCTCCACCGCCTGGCGAATCGCGTCGTCCACCGTCACGCGCTTCTCCACCTTCAGCCGCTGCGTCAGGGTGACCTTGCCGGCCGGTCCGCCGACCCGTCCGAGGGTCTGGACGGCGCTCACGGCAAAGAGCGGGTCCTGGTCGTCGAGGTACTTGGTGGCCGTGGTAGTGGCTGGCCCCTTGTCGCTGCGGCCCGCGAGGTAGCGCAACCCGGCCTGGCGCAGGTTCCTGGGATTCGACGGGTCGGTCAGAGCGATGAGGGCCGTCACCACCTGGGGGTCGGGCTGGTTTCTGATTCGGGCGGCGGCCGACTGACGGGTGCCGAGCGGCTGGCCCGGTGCCGTGAGCCCGATGAGGAGGGCCCGGTTGGATGCGTTTTCCGGGTCGAGCACGCTGATGGCGGCCTGCCGGACCGACGAGTTGGGGTCGCTCAGGAGCATGTCGCGCGCCGGTCCCTGGACCGCGATGGAATCGAAGGACGCCCACGCGATGATGGCGCCGGCACGCACGCCGCTGGCCGGGTCTCGCAGGGCGGATATGATCAGCGGAATGTCCGCCGTGTCCTTCCGCTCGGCGAGCTGCGCCAGCGCGATCTGCCGCAGGATCTGCTCGCGCTCGTTCAACACGATGAACCGCCGCGCGCTGTCGGCCACCGCGGTGGTGTTCCCGGCCAGCGCCCGGAGCGCCCAGTTCCGTGCGCCGTAGTCGAGGTCATGCCTGGCCATGGCCGCCAATTCGGCCGGTGTCTGGTCGGTGGCCACGGTACCGAGCAGCCAGGCTCCCTCGTCGAACCGGAATGACAGCGGCGGCTGCGAGACCGGGAGCGTGAAGGTCTCCGTCTGCTTCGTGACCATGATCTCCTTCCGCAGCACCGAGTCGGGCGTGATGAGCCGGATGGTGACCGGGAAGCGGAAGAGCGGATGGGTGGAGTCGATCGTCTGGGTCTGTGTGACGGTGACGTGCAGCTGTTTGGCCGCTGCATCCCAGTGCCGGGTCACGTCCACCTTCGGATACCCGATGCCGTACACCCACTGGTCGAAGAACCAGTCGAGGTCGCGGTGGGCGGTCTGCTCGAAGGCGATGGCAAGATCCTCGGTCCGCACCGGTTGATACGCGTTGTCGACCAGGAAGCGCTGCATTCCCGCCCAGAAGAGCGAATCGCCGAGCAGCCGGCGGAGCTGGTGCGCCACCTGGGCGCCCTTCGGGTAGATGTGCCCGCTGAAGAAGAGCTGGATCGGGTCGGCCAGCGTGTCGCCCCAGACCAGTGGGCGTTCCTGGTTCCGGTCGGCGCCCATGGCCTGCTGCTGCTGGTTGTACCACGACTGCTGGCCGGCGGCCCACCCTCGGCTCTTCTCGTTCTGGACCGACTCCATGTACGTCGTGAGCCCCTCGTTGAGCCAGGCGTGCGACCAGGTGGCGGTGGTGGTGTAGTCGCCGAACCACTGGTGGGCCAGCTCGTGGGCCGCGAGGCCGCGGCCGCTGCTCTCCGGTGCGCCGTCGGCCCCGTGCAGCACCAGGTCGGTCTGCGTCGTGGCCGACACATTCTCCATGCCGCCGTAGGTGAAGTCGGGAATGACCGATTGGCTGTACTTGGGCCAGGGATAGTTGACCCCGAGCACCTGCGAGTAGATCTCGATCATCGAGGGCGTTTCACCGAAGGTGCGCCACCCGGCGGGCACCGTGTCGGGCGCCACCCAGTAGTCCACCGGGCGGCCGCGCCACTCGTCCCGCAGCACCGTGAACGGCCCGATGACCACCGAATAGAGATAGGTCGAGGCGGGCTGGGCCTGGACCCAGTGCCAGACCTGGCGGCCGTTGCCGGCGGGCTGCACGCCCGTGAGGGTGCCGTTCGAGAGGACCGACATCCCCGCATCGGCCGTCACCAGGAACTCCCACGTCGCCTTGTCGTTCGGGAAGTCGTAGGTCGGCACCCAGCTGCGGGTCTCGATCGCTTCCCCCTGCGTCCAGACCACATGGCTCCGCGGCACGAAGTAGAGCCCCCGCTCCGGCACGCCGGTGTAGGTGACCGTGAAGGTCACCGTATCGCCCGCCGCCACCCGCTTCGGCAGCCGGACGGTCACGTGGGTGCTGTCCGTGGCGAAGCGGAGCTTCCGGCCCCGCGCGTCGTTGGCGCCGGTGATGGTCAGGTGATCCGCATCGAGTCGGACGGTGTCCGTGGCGGCCGTGGTGACCACCGTGGTCTGGACCTGTCCGGCAATGGCCAGCCGGGACCAGTCCACGCTCAGCGCGATGCGCTGGTGGAGGAGGTCGAAACGCCGCGGGCGCTCCGGCCACTCGACCGGCGGTGTGTAGGCGCCGATCGACTGGGCCGCCATCGCGGCCGGGGTCAGGAACAGGAAGACGAACAGGACGTGATGGAGGGAGAGCAGGCGGGAGCGCATGAGGGCTCGCATTCCGGGTGACAGGCTCGAGTCGGTGGTGCGTTGAGATGGCCGTGGCGTGCTGTGCCAAGCCGCAGAATAGTGCTACCTTGTCTGACGAAATCGCAACCGGAAAGATTCCGCTGAAGTGAAACCCGTCGACATCCTCCGCACCCTCCGCTGGCACCTGCGCCGCTTGGCAGCGCAGGCGCGCCGAACCACGTATGGCCCGGTCAACGTTGCCCAGGGCGTCTGGGACGACCTGGTGGACTGGTTCAACGGCCTCGAGCTGAGTGAGAACTCCATCCTCCTTGGCTTTGCCGTGGTGATCGGTCTCGCGGCGGCGTTCGGCGTCATCGGGTTTTACAAGCTGATCGACTTCGCCCACGAGGTCTTCTTCAGCTGGCCGGAGACCTACCTGCCGGAGCTCGGCCAGCTGGCCTACCGGCCGATCCTGACTGGCGTGGGGGCAGTAGCCGCCTGGTGGGTCATGCGACGATTTGCGCCAGGAGAGAAGGGGCTCACGATCCCGGACGTCCAGCTGGCGGTCGTGCGTCGGCAAGGTGTCATCCCCACCCGTGCGGTGATGGTGCGGACCGCGGCGAGCGCCCTCACGATCGGGAGCGGCGGGTCGGCAGGCGCCGAGGGTCCGATCGCCGTCTTCGGCGCGGCCGTGGGGTCGCGGTTGGGACGCGCGTTCCGCTTTTCGGGCAATCGCACCATCATCCTCGTCGGCGCGGGGGCGGCGGCCGGCATCTCCGCGGCGTTCAACGCGCCGCTGGCGGGTGCCTTCTTCGCGCTCGAGGAAATCCTCGGCTCGTTCAGCATCGCCGCCTTTGCTCCGGTCGTCGTCAGCAGCGTCGTGGCCGCCGTGGTGTCCCGATCCGTCTTCGGCAACCATCCGGTCTTCCCGGTGCCCTTCGAGCAGGGCTACGGACTGACACGCGAAGTCATCATCTTCTATCCCCTCCTCGGCCTCCTCGCCGGCCTCGCGTCCGTGGCCTTCGTGCGGTTCTACTTCGGTGTGGATGGCTGGGCGGAACGGTTTCGAAAGCGGACGCCGGTCCTGCTGGCCCTCGCCGGCGGCGCCGCGGTCGGTGGCCTGGCATTCTTCTCGAGCGGGCTCCTGGTCGGGTTCGGGCACCTCGCCATCCCGCTCGACCGCTTCGACGACCTGGCCTGGTACCTCCTCCTCGCCCTCGCGGGCATGAAGATCATCGCCACTTCCATCACCCTCAACACCGGCGGCTCCGGCGGACTCTTCACGCCGTCGCTGTATGTCGGCGCGACGGCGGGCGCGGCGTTCGGCGCGCTGCTGATCGTCCTCTTCCCTGAGCAGAACCTGTCGGTGGAACCCTACGCGCTGGTGGGCATGGGGGCAGTGGTGGCCGCGGCACTCGACGCGCCGATGACGGGGATCCTGATGGTCTGGGAGATGACCGACAACTCCGCCATCATGCTGCCGCTGATGCTGGCGGTGGTGGTGAGCCATTTCGTGGCGCGGCGACTGGAGCGCGATTCGCTCTACAGCGGCTGGCTGCGGCGGCAGGGCGAACACATCGTGCACGGGACCGACCGCGACGTGCTGGCGAGCCTGCGCGTGGCCGAGGCGTACCACCGCAAGCCGATCGTCATCCAGGAGCGCACCCTCGCGACGCAGTTCCTGACCCACCTCGGCGCGGGGACCCAGGACGTCTTTCCGGTGGTGACGGAGTACGGCGAATTGAGCGGCGTGCTGACCGTGGCCGACCTGGCCCGCGTCGCGAACGAGCCGCGGGAAGTGCACCAGCTCCTGGTGGCGGCGGACGTGGCCCAGGCGACGGAGTCGCTCGAGCCGGAGGACTCGCTGCTCGAGGCGACGCGCAGGATGGGAGCGCGCGGCGCCTCCGCCCTGCCCGTGGTGGATCCGGAATCCGGGCGCCTGGTCGGCCTCCTCCGCCGCAGCGACGTGCTGAGTCTCTACGGGAGGATCCTGGCGGGGGCACCGGAGTCCGGCGGGGCAGCGGGGCACGGGGCCGGGGAGGCGGGTGGGTAGCTCCCGCAACGCCACCCCGGCCAGATGACTGCGGTGGGCGGAGGCGACTCCGCTGATGGCCGCCGCGAACGGGGACAGGGAGTGAGGGAGGACGGATCAGGCTCGAGGATTTATCTTCAGGGACGCGGCGATCGGCTGCGTTTCGTGTCTGAGGATCCACCGTAGCTCAGGGGGCGGCGTGAGCCTTGATCTGATCCACCTCCTGATGATCCTGCTGGCGGCGTGGGGTGGTGGACTCCTCGCGGTCCGCTTCGGCTTTCCCGCCATCCTCGGCGAGCTCGCCGCCGGCGTCGTGTTCGGGCCGGCGCTCCTCGGGTGGCTGGAGCCGAACGCCTCGGTCAAGGTCCTCGCCGACCTCGGCGTCTACCTCCTGATGCTCTACATCGGGATGGAGATCCAGCCCCGCACCCTGTTCTCTGCGTCGCGGGCCGGGATGCTCGCGGCGCTCGGCGGCTTCGTCGTGCCGTTCGGCGCCGGCGTCGGGCTCATGCTCGCGCTCGGGTACCCCACCCCGGCCGCCCTCTTCATGGGCATGGCGATGGGGGTCACCTCCCTCGCCACCAAGTCCCGGATCCTCATCGACCTCAACCTGCTGGGCACCCGCGTCGCCAGCGTCCTGCTGGTGGGCGCCGTCTTCGCCGATACCCTCGCGCTCATGACATTCGCCGCGATCCTGGCGCTCTCCGCGCAGGAGTTGGGAGGCGGGGCCTGGGCGGGGGTGGCCTTCACCGTCGGGAAGACGGTCGTGTTCTTCGCCGTCGCGGGCTTCATCGGCATGCGCGTCTTTCCCTGGATCGGCCGGTTGCTGGCCAGGTGGGAGCTGGGGAAACGCACCAGCAACTTCACGATGGTCCTGGTCGTGGCGCTCATGTTCGGGGAGCTGGCCGAACTCACCGGCCTCCACGCGATCCTCGGCGCGTTCATCGCCGGCCTCTTCCTGAAAGAGGGGATCCTGCAGCGGAAATGGTCGTACGAGATCACCGACGTGGTCCACGATCTCTCCATCGGGTTCCTGGCGCCGGTGTTCTTCGTGTCGGCCGGCTTCCACATTTCGCTCAGCGCGGTCATCGCGAACTGGCAACTGCTGGCGCTCGTCGTCGTCCTTGCCACCGTCGGCAAGATCATCGGCACGACGCTGTTCTACCTCCCGAGCGGGCACGGGTGGCGGGAGGGCGTGACCGTCGGCGCCGGGATGAACGGGCGTGGCGCGGTCGAGGTGATTGTGGCGGAGATCGGGCTGGCGATGGGGCTGATTTCCCAGGAAGTGTTCTCGATCCTGGTGGTGATGGCCTTCCTCACGACGTTGTCGGTGCCGTTCATGCTGACCTGGCTGGTCCGGTGGCTCCGTGGCCGAAACGAGCTGGTGCCGGCGGCCACCGGTCGCCGCGGCGTCCTGATTACGCCGGTGACCGGTGTCGGGCTCAAGCTGGCGGCCATCGTCGGCGGCGGCAGCGAGGAGGTGACCTTCGTGGACCGCCTCCCGGCCAACTGTCGCGATGCCGAGCGGAACGGATTCCGTGCCGTGGAGGGGGACGTGCTCGACCGCGGCACCCTGACCGATGCGGGTGCCGCGAATGCCCGGATGATCATCTCACTCCTGAATGACGAGCCAGTCTCCGTCGCGCTGGCGCGGTACGCCCTGGTGGAGTTTGGGGTGCCGGAGTGCTACTTGCTGGGGGCCCCGCGAAAGGAGTCGGCGACCGAGTCCGAGGTGCAGCGGCTCGGGCTCCGCCGGCTGCTCCTCACAAACGACGAGTTGCGGCGCGTGCAGTTCCGCAGCGATCTCGACCGCTACGACGTGAGCGAGGAGGTGGCGCCGGACCTGATGACCGGAGAAGAGACGCCGCTCGTGTTCGCTCCGGACGGCGAGGCGATCCCGTTGGGGTTTCGCCAGGACGGGTTGACCCAGCCGCTCTTCCGCGGCGCCAGCCTGCACCCTGGGGCCACGGTCTGGGTGTTGAAACGCCAGCCAGAGGCGGAACTCGAGGAGCCCCGGGCCCGCGCGGTGGGGATCCTTCGGGGGGCAGAGGTGGTGGACCTCGGCCGGCCAGCGGATGCCGATGCCGTGGTCCGGGCGCTGGCTGCCCGGCTTGCCGTCTCCACGGCACGATCGGAGACGGAGCTCTACACGCTCCTCCGGGAGCGGGAACAGACGATGACGACCGTCGTGGGGCCCGGCATCGCGGTCCCGCATGTGCTGGTGCCAGGACTCGCGGAGCCCGTCATCGTCGTGGCGCGCTGCCGGGAGGGAATTGTCTTCGCGGACGGCCACCCGCCGACCCATGCGTTCTTTGCGATTGCCAGCGACCCGCAGCGGCGGAAGCCCTATCTCTACCTGCTCTGGGCGATCTCGGCGGTCGCGTCGCGGGACGGCTTTCTCCAGCGCTGGATCGCGGCGGGGGACGCGGCCGGCCTCGCGCTCGCGCTGCGGGAGATGGCGGCCGAGCTGGCAGGGCAGGGGCGCGGTGGGGCGGGGTAATCCTGTCCCGCGAGCCTGCCGTGCCTAGGTCGTGTCCGCGGTTCGGGGCGCGGTGGCGGATGCCGGCGGCTTGACTTCTCGGGCCGTGGCAGACGCTCCACCGCGCCACTCCGGACCCGATGCGCCAAACCCGCTGTCGGGCGGCAGGGAGATCGGGTCGAGGTGGATGGTCGCGTAGTCGATGGCGGGCACCCGGAGGATGAGGCCCGGCAGCAGCGTGATGAGCGTGGTGTAGAGCACCAGGGCGCCGAGCAGGGTCGGCGTCACTCCCGGACGGTCCCGCAGGATATCCACGATCACCAAGGTGAAGACGAGGGTTGGGAGCAAGGCCACGCCGATGCGGAGGCTCTTCTTCGGCTGTTCCCGCAGCGCGATCCAGCGGTGCAGGATGACCTCACCCAGCCGCAGGCTTGCAAAGACGATGAGAAACCCCACCCCGATGCCGAGGACCACGAAGTTCAATTCGTGGGGGCTGATGTATTCCCCGGCGTGAAAAAAGTAGAACGGCACGAAGAACGACGCGAAGGCTTCCACGGCCCCCAGCATGCGCTCCGACGACATGGCGGGCAGCCGCGCCCGGAACTGTCGGGCGGCCAGTCCGACAATGAACGCGCCGACGAGGTAGTAGACGCCCAGACGCTGGGTGGCTGACGCGGCGACGACCGCGACCATCAGGAGGAACGCGAATTCGGAGCGGGGCGCGAACGGCGCGATGCGGCCGGCGAACCACCGGAAAATCGGGGGCAGCATGATGATGAGCGCGGTCATCGCCAGCACGCTGAGGCCGAGTTGTTCGGCGGATTTGGATTGCAGGGCAAGGAACATCACGAACAGCGCGAGGATTTCGGAGGCGATGGCTTTGGCCTTCGTCCATCGTTGCTCGCTCTCCGAGAGCCCGAAGAGGCCCAGCGAGTCGAGGATAAACCCGGTCGAGGGGGTGATGAGGGCCAGCGCCACCAGGGCAGCTTCCCGGATGGCGAGTCCGAAGATCCAGGTGGCCGCGGTGGTGAGCAGCGCCAGGGTGGCGGACCAGATGATGAGATGCTGGGTCAGGACCCGCGCGTCGGGTCGGAGGGCCTCGAGGTCGACGTCGAGGCCGGCGAAGAGGAAGAGCGCCACGATGCCGAAGGTCGACATCAGGGCGATGGTCTCGTCGTGCTGGAAGAGCCCTAGCGCCGTCGCGCCCACGCCGAGTGCGAGGGCGGTGACGGCGCTGGGCAGGCGATAGCGCTGCAGGAACCGGGGCACCACGAACAGCACGAACAGCAGCAGGACGTAGGAAAGATCTCTCGGCACAGACGGTCAGGGAACCCGGGGCAGCGACTTCATGACGTCGGCGACGACCTTGTTGATGCGCGCCTGGTCGGGCGCCTTGGTCTTCGGCTCTGCCTCGTAGGCGCCCCGCCAGACCGTCCGCCCCGCCTTCTCATCCACGAGATCCACGCCGAAGGAGGCCTTTTCCATCGTTGCCTGTTGGGCGGTGGCCAGCTCCGCCTGCGCGTCCTGCCCGTACCCGTACCCATACCCGCGATAGCCGCCGACCGCCGGGCCACTCACCCCGCCGGCCGTCGGCGCGTAGCCGGTGGTGCTGGCCAATTCGAGGTAATAGCGAATGGTGAAGTTCGAGGGCTGACTGCTGTCCACGACCGTGTACCCCTTCGCCGTCAACTGGCCCGCGATCGCCCGCTGGATCATGTGATGGATGCTGTCGTTCGAGACCGCCGGGTCGACACGCGGGTTGCCCTCGGAGGCCGAGCCGTGGAACGCGACCGTGGCCCCGCTGGGGATGGTGATGGCGCTGTTCTGTTCCGACGTGACGGACGAACTGCACCCCGCGGCCACCACGAGGGCCGCCGCCCATGGCAGTCCGAATCGTCTGGTCTGTGCGGTCTTGGACATGTATGCCTCGCCGACGGGTGATCTACCTGGACTGGACCCCGGCCTTCGCCGGGGTGACGAGTTTCGCGTCCGCTGCCCCGCTGCCCCGCTGCCTACCTGCCCCGCCTTACTGCGGGACCTTCGGCAGCGTGCTGAAGATGGACGACGCCAGCGAGTTCAGCTTGGAGTCGCTCGGCGGTGAGCTCGAGGCCTCACCGTTGTAGATGCCGCGCCAGGCGATCTTCCCGCTCGACGCCTGCACCAGGTCCACCACGAACGACACGTTGCTGTTGGTGACCGGCGTCGTCGTGCTGGTGGCCATGCCGCCATACCCGTACCCGTATCCGTATCCGTATCCGTATCCATAGGGGCCGTACCCGCCGTAGTAGGGGCCGCCCACGCCGACGCCGGTGGTCGTCGTGACGTACGACGTGCTCTGCTTGACCCCCACGTAGTAACGAACGTTGAAGATCTCGTCCGCCGTGCTGTCGACGACCCTGTAGCCCTTCTTCTCGAGCTGGGCCTTGATGGCGTTCTGGATGCGCACATGCATGATATCGTTCGAGACCGCGGGATTGATCTGGGTGGCGCCTTCGGTGGTGGCGCCCGCAAAGGCCACCGTCGCGCCGACCGGGATCGGAATGTCGGTGTTCCGGTCGGAGGTGATGGACGGCGGGGAGCAGGCGGCGACGGCCAGGAGGGCGGCCGGCAAGGTCACGGACAGGAAACGCGAGCGGTGCATGGAATCGACCTCGGAAGGGGGCAACCGGCGAGTGGGGGGACCTCAAGGTATGAACTGAAAAAATAGCTCCGTCGCCCTCCTTTCGCACCTCTGAATCCCAACGCCCGCTGTGCACGTACAGACCACATTCCCGCAGTCCGGCCACTCGGCCGCCCTGCCTCCCAGTCGAACTTCGACCCCCGGACCCCATGCGCCGCCTCCTGATTCTTCTTGCCACCGCGGCATTGCCTTCGACCGCCCTGGCGCAGCAGTCCGCCCCCGTCACCGACCTCCGCTACGACCTGACCTTTACCAACGCCACCGCACAGGCACAAAGCCTCACGGTCACCACCCGCTTTCAGGTCACTGGCACCGCCCCCGTGCTGCTCTCCCTGCCGAGCTGGACGCCGGGCGCCTACGAGATCTCCAATTTCGCGCGCCTGGTCTCGAATGTCGCCGTCACCCAGGGTGGCGCTGCCATTGTGTGGGACAAGACCGATCCTGATACCTGGCGCATTCGGCCTTCGGGGCGCGGTGAGGTCACCGTCACCTTCGACTTCCTGGCCAACCAGTTCGACAACGCCATGGCGTGGAGCCGTCCCGACTTCCTGATGGTCAACGGCACCAACGTCTTCCTCTATCCGGAAGGCCGGAGTCTCGACTTCGCCGCAACGGTCAGCGTCACGACCGAGCCGGACTGGCTCGTCGCCACGGGCATGGCACCGGCCGGCGAGCCCCGGACGTACCGGGCCGGGAACTACCACGACCTCGTGGACATGCCATTCTTCATCGGCACGTTCGATTTCGACAGTACACAGGTGGAGGGGAAGTGGGTCCGGCTGGCGAGCTATCCCTCCGGCACCCTGGCCGGGGCACCGCGCGCCGAGTTCTGGGCCCAGTTGAAGCAGTACCTGCCGGTCGAGATCGCGGTCTTCGGCGTGGCGCCCTACGACAGCTACACCAACCTGCTCATTTTCGACCAGGAGTATGGCGGCGGCAGCGCCCTCGAGCACCAGAATTCGCACGTGGGCATCTACACGCCGCTCCTGATCGGCAACCCGGTGCTCCCGTCGATCACCGCACACGAGATCTTCCATCTCTGGAACGTGAAGCGGCTCCGGCCGGCTGACATGGTCCCCTACACATACGACCGTTGGATGCCGACGCCCTGGCTTTGGGTGAGCGAGGGGATTACCGACTACTACGCCGATGTGGCCCTGGTGCGCGCCGGTGTGATCGATTCAACAGAATTCCTGGCGCTGACCGCGAGCAAGATGCAGAACGTGGCGGATGTGCCCGTGGTGTCGCTCGAGGACGCGTCGAGATCCTCCTGGATCGGCGTGACCGACGGCACCGGGTACATCTACTATCCCAAAGGCTCGCTGGCGGGCATGCTGCTCGACATCCGCATCCGCGCGGCCTCCGGCAATCGGAATTCCCTCGACGATGTGATGCGATCGCTCTATCGCTCCACGTATGAGCAGGGGAAGGGGTTTACCGCCCGGGACTGGTGGCGGGCCGTGTCCGCCGCCGCCGGGGGCGTGTCGTTCGATGAGTTCAACGCCCGCTATATTGCCGGACGCGATCCTTTCCCCTACGCGACCGACTTCGCCCTGGCCGGGCTCTCCGCCGTGCTGGACAGCAACCGCGTGGCGCGGCTCGGCATCCAGAGTGGCAACGACAGCACCACCGTCGTGGTCGCGGTCACGCCGGGCTCGGCGTTCGCCGAGGCGGGAGGCCTGGCGGGCGACGAGCTGGTCAGCGTCGGCGACTTCAGTACCACCGAGTCGAGTTGGGCCGAGCAGTTCCGCGGGCGGTATGGCAACGAGCCCGAAGGGACGATCGTGCCGGTGGTGGTCCGCCGCGGTGGGGAGCGACGGACCCTGCCGATGCCGCTCCGCTTCGTGACGATCGTCAGCTATCGCCTGCTGATCGATCCCGACGCCTCGCCGAGTGCGGTGCAGATTCGGCAGGGGCTCATGACGGGTGCCGTCGCCAAATAGCCTGCCGGGGAGGGAGCGCTGGTGACCTACATCGTTCCCATGGCCTTTGCCACGATGGCGGTGGCGGCGCTCTTCCTTCCTTCTCGGGCCGACCGGTTCCGCGGCGCCCTCGGGCTCCCGGCGTTCCTCCTCGGAGCGGTCAGCATTCCCCTGCTTCCCGATTTCCATGGCCCCTCGCTGACCATCTGGATCAGCGGGGGGCTGCTCCTGCTCGGCCCCGGGTTGCTTGCCCTGGCCGTCTGGCGCGCCCGCTCTCGAGTGCGCCTGCATGCGCCGGCGCTCTGGCTGGCCATGGCCGGCGTGGCAGCGGGTCTCGGAGCGGCCTGGCCGACGCTCGACAAGGGCGGTGCGTTCCCTGCGGTCCTCACGGCCGGCGCCCTGGCATTCGGGAGCCTCCTCGACTGGATGGTGGCCGAGCTGCTGGGGCTGGGGCGTATGATTCGCTGGCTCGATGAGCGCACCCCCGCCTTGCGTGGCATCTACAGTTGGGGCACGCTGCTGTTCGTGACGGGGGCCCTCCTCTTTCATGTCGTCTGGTTCATCGGGCCGCTCTGGCTCCTCTCCTGGCAACCGATCGGTGTCGGCATCGGCCTCCTCGGCGTCTGCTGGGCGGCCGGGACCGGTCGGGCGCCACTCGCGCTCGCGGCCGTCGCATTTGCGGCCACGTTCACGGCGCCGGAGGCGACCCTCGGCGGCTGGCTGGTGCTCGCGGCCGCCGCCATGGGGAATCAGGGGCGGCCACACGTCGTCGCGCTCGCGGCCGCGTTCGGGGCCTACCTCGTCTGGCCGGCGCTGCTCGACCAGGAGGTCGTGTTCACGGTGCTGCTGACGGCAGGAATCACGGCGCTGCTCGGGCAACTCGCATGGCAGGCGGCGGTGGAGGACAACCGGCCGCGTTGACCCTCTCTCGGCTGCGGCCCATATTACAGGCTTCAAGTCCGACCCAATCGCTCGCCAATATCAGGAGCCTGACCATGACGTTTTCACTTCCTCCTCTTCCCTATGACTATGCGGCGCTGGAACCCCACATCGACGAAGCCACGATGCGGATCCACCACGACAAGCACCATGCCGGCTACGTGAACAACCTGAATGCGGCGCTCGCCAAGGAGGCGGGGCTCAGCGGCAAGACGGTCGAAGCGCTTCTCTCCGATCTGGACCTGGTGCCTGAAGGCATCCGGATGGCGGTCCGCAACAACGGGGGCGGGCACTACAACCACACCATCTTCTGGGAGATGATGACGCCGGGCGGGGCCAAGGAGCCTGCCGGCGCGCTTGGCAAGGAGATCAAGGAGACGTTCGGCGCCCTTGCCACCTTCAAGGAGGAGTTCGCAAAGGCTGGCGCGACGCGGTTCGGTTCCGGCTGGGCCTGGCTCACGATGGACAAGGCCGGCAAGCTCGCGGTCGAGAGCACGCCGAACCAGGACTCCCCGCTCTCCGTGGGCCGCACGCCGCTCCTCGGGTGCGATGTCTGGGAGCATGCGTACTACCTGAAGTACCAGAACCGGCGCCCCGACTACATGGCCGCGTGGTGGAATGTGGTCAACTGGGATGTCGTGGCGGCGCGGTACGGGAAGTAACCCGGTACGAGGACTGAGGACTGAGGACTGAGGGCGACCTCCGTCCAGAGATGACCGCGTCGGTCAGGCGAGTCGTGGTGGTCACGCGTGAAGACGCCGTCGCGGGCGTGCGCGCGCTGGCCGGCGCCATGCCGGGAATGAACTCGCGCGTCACCGCGGCGCTCGACCGTGAGCGGTGGCAGGACGCCGATTGCCTCTGGGTTCACGACGTATCGCCAATTTCCCCTGACATCCTTCCCTGGATTCGCGCGGGTGGCCGGCTCCTGGCCACCCTCGGCGGGGTCCAGGTGGCCGTCGCGCTCGGCGTCGAGAGCGTTCCTCCGGATGACGTGCGGGATAGTCTCTGGAAAGACGACCCATCTGACCCCGCCCCGCGCGGCCTCGCCGGATTCGGCCCCCACCCCCTCTTTGCAGACCTTCAGCAGGGATGCACGACCTGGGTCCCCCGCCCCGGGGCGCCCTACCGATGGGCGGCGCACCTCGCGAGCCGACCCGCGACGGCGGCCGTCATCGCGGTGGAGCGCCGTGACCTGTCACTCAACCCGTCACGGATCGTGGCCTGGGAGTACGCCGTGGGCGACGGCGGCATCCTCTGCATCGGCAGCGGCATCTATCCCGAGCCTGCCGATCAGCCGTGTGCTCCCCAACTCCGGACGCTCCTCCGCAACGCACTGGTCGGGCAGGGGATTCCCCATCGGGAACGAGTGGCCCCTGCGGCATGCTGGCCGGCACCGGGGACGCAGGTGCTGCGGTCCGACCTCACGCCCGTTCCCGAGCTCTCCGGACTCGCTGGGGACTGGCCGGAGGCCACCTCCGTGCTGGTCACCGAATTCCCGTCGGGCTCCCCCAGCCGGTGGCGGCTCGCCGGGCGCCGCGCGAGCCTCGAGGGCGGCGACGCGCACGGCCTCCGCGAGGCGTGGGTCCATCCCTTCTCAGTGGCCCGCGACGTCGAGGTGTCCGTCGGCGGCGCCCCGCTGGCCGGGTCTTCCGCTTCCCGCACGCCTGACGACGTGGTCCGGCGGTCGACGGCTGGTGGCGCAAGCGTCGTCGAGCGATGGATGGTCGCGCTGGAACACCCCGTGGTGTACTGGGAGATCACTGCCGCGCCGGAATCGGCCATCCACCTGGCATGGACCACGGATGTGCGGCGGGCGTGGCCGTATCCCGCCGGCGGTGGCGGCGACCTCGAGCTGAGCGTGGCCCCGGATGGCCACCACGCGGTGCTGGGAGCACGCGGTGAGTCGTTCCGCCTCATCGTCGAGGTCGAGGGTGGCACGCTTCAGGCCGCGCCCGCCGACGGGCCTGCCGTTCGATTCTCGGTGCGTGGGATGGGCCGGTGCCGGGTGCGGTTGACCGGTGCCGCGGATGCCGGCGATCTGGAGCGATCGCGGGAGATGCTGGCGCGGCGGGGGGTTGCCGGCCTCTGGAGGCAACGGGGGGATCACGCGCGGGCGCTGGCCACGTACGCCACCTCGATCGAGACCCCGGAACCGCCGCTGACCGAGGCGTTCGAGTGGGCCAAGGTGGAGATGGACAGCGCGCTGACGGGCACGCCAGGCGTGGGGCGCTGCCTTGCCGTCGCATCGGCGGGGCCCGATCGACCGGGGGGGGCGTGGTACGCGGGGCCGCACGGATGCCTCCGCGCGTTGGCACAGCTTGCCGTCGGCGATCGCGCGGGCCCCAGGGATACGCTGAAATTCCTTTCGCTGACCCAGGATGTGGATGGCCACATTGTCGAAGGGTGCTCGACCGGCGGCCTCGCCAGCTTCGGCACCACGCCGGCGATTCCACTCTATCTCCTGCTCGCCGCGAGGTACGCCAGCTGGACTGGGGAACTCGAGTTCCTGGCGCAGCGGTGGGTGTCCATCCGCCGCGCGTTTGAGGTCGGGTTGGTCAGGCATCCCTGGCTCGGCGAGCCCGGCAGCGCGGCCGCCTGGTCCGCGGCGCTTGAGGCGTTGCTGCCACTGGCCGAGGCGCTCGGACACCCCGAGAGTGCCGAGGTGCTGTCGGCCGCGGCGGCGGCGGCGCGGCCGATGGGCGGCGCCGCTACTTTCCATGCTGGACCCTGGGGGCTTCTGGACTTCCAGGCGGGCCGCTTTCAACTCGGCCTCGAGGAGTGGCGGCGACTGAGCGCGGACCTGCGCCGGGTCGCAGCGGGTTCGGATCTTCCTGCCGCGGTGGGAAGCCTGGCCATCGAAGGGCTCTGGGGCGTCCGACCCAACGCCCTGGAGGGCGCGGTGCAACTTGCCCCGTGGTTTCCCGCCGACTGGGAGGAGATGGCGGTCGAGCGTCTCCGGGTTGGACGGACCGTGCTCACGGTCCGCCTCCGGCGACGGTTCGGCCAGGTGGCGGGGCGCGTCGAGCGGGTGCATGGCCCCCGGATACACGTCGAATTCGAGTTGCGCGGAACACCGATGGACGCCACCGTACAGGTGGATGATGTCGAGCTCCGTGGCGGGCGGGTGGCCTTTGAAGCCGACGGCACGCACGCGCTCGCGTGGCATTTTTGATTCTCTTTCATCTTGTGAGCCACAATCGCATGCGAACCTTGTTCTCTCCGGCACTGGCGGTGGCACTCCTCCTGGGTTCCGGGTGCCGACTCGAGTCGCACCCTCCTCAGGGGGTGCCGGCAGATGAGGCTGCCATCCGATCCGCCGTCTCCGCCTGGCTGGCCAGGGCGGAGCCGTGGGCGCAGTTGCTGCGGGCCGACGTCCGCCAGGACCGGGACCTCGCCTCCGCGTGGGTCGTCACGTCGCCACCGTCCGACGCGGGGCAGGGCGAGCGGGAAACGCTGTTCGTCTTGCGTCGGGATGCCGCCGGCTGGACCGTCGAGTACCACGGATCTCCCACGCGTGCCCGGCCCTGACGCCGACCGGCCGCGATGGGCGCCACGGCCCGCGCATGGGTCTATTTTCCCACTGGGTGTGGGTGCTGACATGAGGGCGATGCTGCCGATGGGAGAACGGTGATCGACACGACGACAGCTGCCGTGGCCGCGCTTGACCTTGTCGGGGCGGTCGCCCGTCTCCTCAACGGGAGCGACTCCAAGGATGCCATCGGTCAGGTGGCCGATCTCCTGCGTCGCGGCGTGCCCGCCTCGTCGGTCACCATCTGGGTGCGCCAGCCGAGTGGTGCCGCCTTCACACCGTTCGTCTCGCCGGCCCCCCCCGACCCTCCCTTCGCACTGCCGTCCCTCGATGCGCTGCCCGCGGCAGATCCGGCTGGGTTGCGCCTCCCCCTCGAGCACGACGGGACCACGGTCGGGATGCTGGTGCTCGAGGGGATCGGCCCCGGGTCGGGCCGCAAGGCGGCCGCCATCGTGGCCGACCTGCTGGCGCCCCACGTCGCGCTGATCGAACTCTCCGAGGATCTGGCCTTCGAAGTCGCCGTGCGCGCGCGCCAAATCGAGGAGCAGCGCCGGTTCACCGGCCTCGTGATCGACTCGCTGCCGGTCGGCCTCTACGTGGTCGACCGCGAGTATCGCATCCAGATCTGGAACCGAAAGCGGGAAACGGGCACCCAGGGCGTCCATCGCGACGAAGTGGTCGGACGCCCCGTATTCGAGGTGCTCACCCGGCAGTCGGCCGACCAGCTCAAGATGGAGTTCGACCAGATCTTCGATTCGGGACAGATGTCCCAGATGGACATCGAGGTGGACGACGCCGCCGGCGGCCGCTTCTACCGGATCAGCAAGATCCCGATGCGGCTCGGCGGCGACCAGATTTCGCACGTGATCACGATCGGCGAAGACGTCACGGAGTGGTACCGGATCCACCGCCGCATCATGCAGAACGAAAAGCTGGCCGCGGTTGGGCAGCTTGCCGCCGGCATCATGCACGAGATCAACAACCCACTCGCCACGATCGGCGCCTGCGCCGCCGCCATGGAAGGGCGGCTCGACGAGGTGCCGGTGACCGCCCAGGGCCAGTTTCGGGAGTACATCGACATCATCGACAAGGAAGTCGACCGGTGCACGAACATCGTGGACGGCCTGCTCGACTTCAGCCGGCCCAAGGGCATGCAGAAGAGCCCGGTGATGCTCAACACCGTCATCGAAGACACCTTCTTCCTCCTCAAGCACCATACCCGGTTCAAGAAGCTGACCGTGCAGCGTGAACTGGGCGCCCAGCTGCCGCAGGTGCTGGCCAACTCGGAGCAGCTGGTCCAGGTCCTGATGTCGCTGATGCTGAATGCGCTGGACGCCATGGAGGCGGGGAACGGGCACCTCACGGTGCGCAGCGGCATGGGCGGGCACCGCGGGGCCGAGGTGGTCGTCGAGGTGCAGGACACCGGCGTCGGGATTCCGCGCTCGGAGCAGAGCAAGATCTTCGAGCCCTTCTACACCACCAAGACGCAGGGGCGGGGCACGGGGCTCGGCCTTTCCATCTGCTACGGCATCGTCGAGGACCACCGCGGCCGGCTCGAGGTGGAGAGCCAGCCCGGGCTCGGCGCCACGTTTCGTGTCTGCCTGCCGGCGCTCCCATGAAGATTCTCGTCGTCGAAGACGATCCGACCGTCGGCCCCTACGTCAAGCGCGGGCTCGAGGAGCATCAGAACCACGTCGACCTGGTGGATGACGGGCTCGAGGCGCTGCGGCTCGCCTCCGGGGGCTGTACGACCTGCTGGTGCTCGACCTCCGGCTCCCCGGGATGACCGGACTGGAAATTGTGCGGATGCTCCGGGCCCGCGGCATCACCACGCCGATCCTGATCCTGACCGCGCAGGATGCGGTGGACTTCAAGGTGCAGACCCTCCGCGCCGGCGCCGACGACTACGTGACCAAGCCGTTCGCGTTCGAGGAACTCCTGGCCCGGGTCGAGGCCATCGGCCGCCGCCCGAAGCAGGTGGCGCCGCCCGCGCTCGTGGTCGGCGACCTCTCCCTCGACACCGGTACCCGCGAGGTCCATCGCGGCGGCGAGCTCCTCGACCTGACACCCAAGGAGTACGCCGTCCTGGAATACCTGATGCGCCATGCGGGGCGGGTCATGAGCCGCACGCTGATTACCGAGTACGCCTGGGACTACCATTTCGACCCCGGCACCAACATCGTGGACGTGGTGATCAACCGCCTCCGCAAGAAGGTCGATTCCGGCCATGCCGAGAAACTGATTCACACCGTCCGTGGCGTGGGGTACGTGGTCAAGGCGTGAGGACAATCCGGGGCCGCCTGACCTTCTGGTATACCATCGCCCTCACGGCGACGGTGCTGGTCTTTGGGACCGCCCTCTACCTCGAACGGCGCCAGTCGAGCGTCCGCGAACTCGACCAGCGCCTCGCCCTCGAGGCCGATTTTGCCCGCCGCTGGCTGAACGAGTCCTACCAGGTCCTCTCCACGGTGCTTCGGCCCACCGACCCGCAGGAAATCCAGCCGGGGGTGGCCGCCAATTTCGAAGGGGTGCGCGACCTCCTCCTGGTATTCGATCGGTCGGGGCGCACGCTCTACCTCAACGACCCTGTGCGGCAGCTGAACTTCGCCGTCATCGAGCGGCTGGTGGCGCTGGCCGGCCCCGCGCCGGTCGGTCCCTCCATCGGCACCGCCGTGCTCCCTGCCGGCGAGGAGCCGATGCGCTACGCCACCCTGCCGGTCGATGGGGCGGGCACCGAGGTCGGCGCGGTCGTGGTGGCCGCGCCCCTCTCCGCGGTGGCGTTCGGGCCGGCCGACCTCGTGCAGTCCATGGTGCTGGTCGTCCCCCTCATTCTCCTCGCCTCCACCGTCCTCGGCTGGTTCCTGGCGGGGCGGGCCATGCGCCCCGTCGAACGGTTGATGGATGAGGTGCAGGAGGTGACGGACGGCCGCAGCCTCCACCGCCGCGTGGCGGTGCCGACCTCCGGCGACGAGCTTGCCCGCCTCGCCGTCACCCTCAATGCGATGTTCAGCCGCCTGGAGCAGAGCTTCAGCCAGTTGCGGCGATTCACGGCCGACGCCAGTCACGAGCTCAAGACGCCGCTGACGGTGCTGCGGACCGGCGTCGAACGTTCGCTGGTCCACCCGGGCACCCCACCGGAGGTGCTCGAGGCGCTCGACACCACCCTGGAGCAGCTGAATCAACTCAATGAACTGGTGGACAGCCTGCTGATGCTCGCCCGCGCGGACGAGGGACGGGCGCCGCTCGCGCTGGAGATGCAGGATCTGCGGGCCCTGGTCATTGATGTCGGAGAGACGGCCGAGATGCTGGGGGAACAGCATGGACTGACGACCACGATCGTGGTGCCGGACCATGCCGTGCGGGTCCCGGTCGACGCCCATCGCATGCAGCAGCTGCTGCTCAACCTCGTGACCAACGCCGTCAAGTACACGCCGGCCGGGGGCTCGGTGGGTGTGGTCCTCGAGGACGAGGGTGACGGTGTCCGGCTGACCGTGCGGGACACCGGCATCGGGATCGCGTCGGTTGACCTGCCGCATATCTTCGACCGGTTCTGGCGGGCCGACCCCGCGCGTTCCCGGACGGGCGACCGCCCCGGGGTCGGGTTGGGGCTGGCCATCACCAAGTGGATCGCCGAGGCGCACGGGGGGACGATCGCCGTCCAGAGCCGGCCGGGGCGGGGGTCCAGCTTCGTGGTCGAGCTTCCCGGAGGAGGGGGTAGCGGAGCGGGCGCTGGGGGGTAGATTCACGACTCCGCAGGCACTGGTCGGCTGACGGAACTTCTCATTCCGTTGTTATCGATTTGTCATCTAAGGGCCATAGCGTGGCAAGGCGGATTGCGTAGGTTGCAACTCAAGCCTGACTCACCACGGAGGTAGTGCCGTGTTCGAGGTACTCGTCGAATCCAAGCCCAAGAAAGAGCGCACCGCCGGTCAGTTCGTGACCTCGCTGATCGTTCATGCGTTGGTCATTACCGGTGCGGTGGCGGCGACCACGGGCGCGGCGGAAGTGGTCCGGGAGCGGTTGGCGGACACCACCCTGGTGTTCCTGGCGCCGCCCAAGCCTGAGGCCCCGCCGCCGGAAGCCCCGCCGCCGGACGCCATCGTCAGCGCCAACCCGCCGCCGCGCGGGTTCCAGACGGTGGTCGCCGTGCAGGACATCCCCACGGAAATCCCGCCGATCAACCTGAATGAGCGGTTCGATCCCAAGGACTTCACCGGCACCGGCGTGCAGGGTGGCGTCGCGGTGGGCGTGGTCGGCGGGACCGGCCCCGTGACCGGTGAGACCTACCTCGAGGCCCAGGTGGACGATCCGCCGGACCTGATCTCGGCGGGGCCCCGGCGCTATCCCCCGGTACTCGAGCGCGCCGGCATCGGCGGCCGGGTCATCGCCCAGTTCGTCATCGACACGACGGGCCATCCCGAATCGGCCGGATTCCGTGTCATCAGCACCACCAACCCGGCGTTCAACGAGCCGGCCAAGGAAATGATCATGAAGAGCGTCTTCCGGCCTGGCAGGGTGCGCGGGCAGGCGGTGCGCGTGCAGGTGCAACAGGCGGTCTCGTTCAACCCGTAACCCGTGAATTCAACCCTGCCGCCGGCGCCGCCGGCGGCTCGTAGCACGACCCCAGGAGGCTCGACCGATGAATGTTTCTCTGCTGGCCCTGTGGCATGACTCCGGCTCGTTTGCCCGGGGCGTCATTATCGTCCTGGCGCTCATGTCGATCTACTCGCTGACCATCGCGGTGACGAAGCTCATCCAGATCAAGCGGAGCACCAACGCGACCCGCAAGTTCGCGCCGCAGCTCTCGAAGGCGATCATGGAGGACAACCTCGAGTTGGCCATCCAGCTGTCCGAGAAGCACAAGATCGGCCACATCTCGCGCGTCCTCGGCGGCGCCCTCAGCGAAATGAAGCCGCTCATCAGTGACCGGGCCACCATCACCGCGGCCGACATCAACTCCTCGGAGCGCGCCATCGAGCGACAAATGCTCATCCTGCTGTCCGAGTTCCGTCGAGGGCTCGGGGTGCTGGGTACCGTCGGCTCGACGGCACCGTTCGTCGGACTGCTCGGCACCACGATGGGTATCGTGAACGCCTTTGCCGGCATGGCGGCCGGCGGCGCCTCCGGCGGCCTGGCCGGCATCTCGTCCGGTATTTCCGAGGCCCTGATCACGACGGCCTTCGGCCTCCTCGTGGCCATCCCGGCGGTCTGGTTCTACAACTACTTCACGACCAAGATCGAGAACCTCTCCGTCGAGATGACCTACGCCTCGAAGGAACTCATCGACCAGCTCATCAAGAACGTGGGCGCGTCACAGGGCCGGTCGATCTTCACCAAGGAATTCCAGGCCCAGAAAGCGGTGACCGGCAGTGGCCATCTCCACGGGTAGTAGCCGCGCGAGCAAGGTGAATGCGGACATCAACGTCACGCCGATGATCGACGTGATGTTGGTGCTCCTCATCATCTTCATGATCGTCACGCCGCTCATCGCGGCCGGCTTCCAGGCCACCCTGCCCAAGGGCAAGAACCTGGATCCGAGCCCCGAGGAGGAGACCGACGTCATCCTCGGCATCGACATGAACGGCAAGTTCTTCCTCGACACCAAGCCGATCGACGAGGCGGTCCTGGAGGACTACCTGCGGACCCTGTACGCCGCGCGGACCGAGGACAAGATCCTCTACTTCAAGGCGGACAACAACCTGAAGTACGCCCGGATTCAGGATGCGGTGGAACTGGCCCGGCGGGCCGGCGTGCGGGTGCTCGCCGCCATCACGGAACCCGAGCAGACGGGGTTCCTGCAGTCCGGCAAGGAGGAATAGCCCATGTCCATGTCTGCCGGCGGGGCCAATCCCGGGGAAGTCTCCGCGGATATCAACGTCACCCCGATGATCGACGTGCTCCTGGTGCTGCTCATCATCTTCATGATTGCGCAGCCGCTCAACCGGATGTCGCTGGACGTGCAGGTGCCGCCCCCCGACACGCCGAATACCAACCAGCAGCCCTCGTTCCAGATCGTGCTGGAGCTGCTGGACGACGGCACGTACGCCATCAACACGCAGCCGTACCCGAAGGAACAGCTCGACGCGCAGCTGCACGCCATCTACGATGAGCGGCCGGCCAAGCTGATGTTCATCAAGGCGGGGCCGAACCGGATCTACCAGGATGTCATCGAAGCGATGGACATCGCCCGCGGCGCGGGCGTGCAGGTCATCGGCTTCACGCCGAGAGACGCAGGCGAGGCGCAGCAACAGCAGTAGCAGGGCGAGTCGTGCGGCATGCCGGCCTCTCGGACGTCTCCCGGGGGCCGGTGTCCTCAACTCTTCTTCAGCACATCTCGACGGGCGCCGGCCCCCGCCTCAGGCGGTGGTGCTGGCGCCCGTCGGGTGTATCATGGAGCCGTGAAACAGACCCCTCTTCCCCGCCACCCGTTGCTGGAACCGCAGCGCGACCCCCGGCGACTCGTGGGGGTGGCGGTGTCGTTCCTCTTCCACGCCGCGATCCTGGTGCTCGTGGTTCGGGGCACGGTGGACACCTTCTTCCAGCCGCCGAGCTCCGGCAGCGTCTTGCTGCCGCGCGGGGGCGGTGGTGGGGGTGGCGGGGGCGAAAGGGTCCGGTATATTACCCTCCCGCCGCTGCAGCAGGCCGCTGCGCAGGCCCCGGTGGAACAGCCCGCCGTTCCCCCACCCGAAGTCGTCGCGCCGACCCCCGTACCAGCCGATACCCAGCCCACCCCGACGGTGGTCGTGGCGCCGGCGGATAGCGTGCCGGAACCTGGGGCGGGGAGCGGCGGCCCCGGGTCGGGACCCGGCACCGGGGGCGGGAGCGGCGGAGGTTCGGGCGGCGGCGTGGGGTCGGGGACCGGGGCGGGCAGTGGCCCCGGGAGTGGCGGGGGTGGCGGGGGCGGGGCGGGCCGCGAACCCCAGTGGTCGTACGGGACGCCGGCCTTCGACAAGCCGCCCAAGGAACTGCGGGGGCAGACGCTGCGGGTCACCTTTCACGTCCGGGCCGACGGCCGCGTGGCCCGCATTGAGACCGACCCCGGGATCGAGGATCGCGACTTCGCGCGCCGCTTCAGCGAGCGCGCCGAAACGTATCGCTTCAAGCCCGCACGAAACGCCGAGGGCGTGGCCGTGCCGGGCCTGGCGGTCATCTTCTTCACTCTCCCATCGAAATAGGACCTGATGCGCCAGCTCTTTCGCCTCAAGTCGGTGCAGGACTGCGAAGACGATCTCGCCTCGCGCGGCGGCCTCCGCCGCACCCTCGGCAAGTGGCACCTGACCGCCCTCGGCGTCGGCGCCACCATCGGGGCCGGTATCTTCGCCACCACGGGCACCGCCATCGTCGGCGATGCCGTGCGCCCCGGGGCCGGGCCGGCCATCATCCTCTCGTTCATCCTGACGGCCGTGGCCTGCGGGTTTGCGGCGCTCTGTTACGCCGAGTTCGCGGCCATGGTGCCGATTGCGGGCTCCGCCTACACCTACGCCTACGCGTCGCTCGGCGAGTTCATCGCCTGGATCATCGGGTGGGACCTGATCATCGAGTATGCCGTCGGCAATATCGGCGTGGCCATCGGGTGGTCGGGACACTTCCGGGAACTCATCAGCCACTTCGGACTGTCCCTGCCTGCCTGGCTGGCCACGGACTACCGGACCGCGTACGACGCGGTGAAGGCCCTGGCGGCGGGGGCGACCGATCCGAACACGGTCTACCTTGCCTCGGCGGTGTCCGGGGCACCGGAGCTCTTCGGCCTGCCGGTCATCGCGAACATCCCGGCGTTCATCTCCGTCATGCTCATCACCATCCTGCTGGTGTACGGCATCAAGGAGTCGGCCAACTCGAACAACGCGATGGTGATCCTCAAGATCGGGATCATCCTCTTTTTCATCGCCGTGGGCCTCACGCTGCTCAAGCCGGACAACTGGACCAACCCCGCCACCGGCGGATTCGCCCCGAACGGCATCTCCGGTATCGGTGCCGGCGCGGCCATCATCTTCTTCAGCTACATCGGCTTTGACGCGGTGTCGACCGCGGCCGAGGAGGCGGAGAATCCCGGCAAGGATATGCCGTTCGGCATCATCATGAGTCTGCTCATCTGTACGGTGCTGTACATCGCCCTCTCGGCGGTCATGACCGGCATCGCGCCGTGGCAGCAGCTCGGGACGGCGGAGCCGATGATTACCGCCCTGGCGTTTGCCGACGGCCCACCGAGGCTGATCAACGCCTCGCGATTCATCATCTCGCTTGGCGCCGTCATCGCCATGTTCAGCGTGCTGCTGGTGTTCCAGCTCGGTCAGCCGCGCATCTTCATGTCGATGGCGCGCGACGGCCTCCTGCCGCCCGTCTTGGCCAAGGTGCACCCCAAGTACAAGACCCCGTACGTCGGCACCATCCTGACCGGTCTCTTCGTCGGCATCTTCGCCGCGTTCGCGAACATCGCCGAGGTGGTGGACCTCACCAACATCGGTACCCTCTTCGCGTTCGTGCTCGTCTCGCTCGGCGTGATCGTCCTGCGCTACAAGGAACCGGAGCGGGTCCGCCCCTTCCGCGTGCCGTTTGTGCCGTGGACGCCGATGATCTCGATCATCGCGTGCGTGTACCTGATGTTCAAGCTGCCCACGGTGACGTGGGAGCGATTCGGGATCTGGCTGCTGGTGGGATTGGCCGTCTATTTCCTGTACGGCGTGCGGCACAGCCGGTTGCGGATCAAGGATGATGCTGAAGCGGCGAAGAAGTAGGGCGAGCTCGCAGCTGATGTCGCTGAAGCGACGCGTGGGTTGGCCGGGCCTGCGACACGACGCGGAGTGTCTCGGGAGGCAGCCCCAAGGTGTCCGCCAACCGGGGTGATATCCGGCATCCGGCACGAAGTCGCGCATCCGTTTGAAAAGGGGTGGGCGTGAGCCCACCCCGGGGGGCGCGCGAGGCTAGAGCTTCCCCGCCATCGCCAGCGCCCCCAGCGTCGCATCCACGATGGTGGCCAGCGGTCGCAGCGTGGATTCGCTCCCCAGTTTTTCCAGCACGGCGCTTCGGAGTGAGCGTTCTTCTGCGAGCATCCCCCCCATCAGCGCCACGCCCACCCGCTCGCCGGTGGGAAACTCGTCGGCCAGCCGCAGCACCAGCGCACTGAGCTCCCGTGCCGCGTAGTCGGCAATCCCCTGGGCCACCGCATCGCCCCGTTCCGCCGTGTGCAGCACATGCGGTGCGAGCGACGCCACTTCCGCCGGACCTGCTGCCGCCGCCCACCGCACCAGCGCGTCGAAATCGAGACTCCGGGTCACCTCCATGAGCACGGGCGTGATGGCCGTTTCCGGGCTCCGTCCATCTTGCGCGCGGCTGACGGCGCCGAGGGCGGCGCGTCCAATCGCGTAACCGCTCCCCTCGTCTCCCATCTGCCAGCCATAGCCTCCGCGGCGGAGCATTCGCCCTTCCGGGTCCCGGCCCAGCACCACGCTGCCGGTGCCTGCCACGACGACAATGCCGGGGCCGTCACCGAACGCGGCCGTGAGCGCGATCTCGATGTCGGTGGTCACCTTGACCCGGTCTGCGAGCGCCTCGGTGCGGAGCGCCTGTTCCAGCTCCCGTCGCTCCGAATCCCGGCCGGCGCCCGCCGCGCCCACCACCAGCACCGAGCCGCGCATGCACCCCGCCGCGGCGAGTGCCTTGCGCACCGATTCCGCGATGGTGGCCGCCGACGCGATGGCGCGCCCGGGGCGCACCGCGGCGCCGGGTCCGAGGGCGCGTCCGAGGATATTGGTGGGGTCGCCCACCGAGACGGCCGTCTTCGATCCGCCGACATCGACGCCGATCAGTGGTGCGCTCATCGCCTGCTCTCCGCATGGGGTAGAGTGCTGAGGATCCAGCCGGTCAGGATGGTCAGGGCCGTGCCAGCCGGAACGTACCACGGCCAGGCCAGTTGGCCCACCGGCGCCAGCCACTCGAATCCGGAGCGGCCAGCGAGCTGCCCCGAGAACACCACGAAGAGCATGACCGTGACCGACAGGAGCACTGCGCCGACGACATCGCGCCCGCGGGAGCCGGTCACCCGTGCGGCGAGGACGTAGGTGCCGAGCAGGGCGCCGTAGGTGATCGACGCGATGGAGAGGGCCAGCACGACGACCGGTGTGTCGCCCCCGCGGGAGAGCTGGTCGAAGAAGAGCGCGGCGCCGATCAGCGCGACGCCCCATCCAGCGGAGAAGATCCGGCCGAGCCGGAGAAGCCGAGCCGGATCTTTCACTCCCGTCCACGACGAATAGAGATCGTGCGTCACCGAGCTGGCGAGGGCGTTGATCGAGGAGCTGATGGTGCTCATCGCTGCCGCCAGGATCCCCGCGACCATCAGCCCCGCGAGCCCGGTGGGCAGCTTGTCGAGAATGAACCGCGAAAAGATCTGGTCGGCCGGCATGTCGTCGGGAGCCAGCCCGGCCGCCCAGATGGCGGAGCCGATGAGGAGGAAGAGAGCAAACTGGAGAATGACCGCGACGCCGGATCCGACCACGGCGATGCGCGCGTCGCGCAGCGACCGGGTGGCGAGCAGCCGCTGGACGATGAGCTGGTCGGTGCCGTGGGACGCGGCCGAGAGCAGCGCGCCGCCGATCAGCCCGCCGAGCAGGGTGTAGGTCTGGGTGAAGCTGATGACCGGATTGAAGATCCGCAGCTTGCCCGCGGCGGCGGCCGCCGCCAGCGCCTGCTCGGCGCCACCTGCCAGGTGCCAGGCGATGCCGAGCGCCGCGATCCCGCCGGTCACGTACACCGCCAGCTGAATCACGTCCGACCAGACCACCGCCTTCAGCCCACCGAGCAGGGTGTAGACCAGGGTGATGGTCCCCATCGCCACGATGGCGGTCGGCACCGACCAGCCGGTGAGGAGCGCCAGCGGAATCGAGCCGGCAAAGATGCGCACGCCGTCGCCCAGCAGGCGGGTGAGGAGGAAGACGACGGAGACGAGCCGGCGGCTCGTCGGCCCGAACCGGCTCTCGATCCGCTGGTAGGCCGTCTCCTGGTCGCCGCGGAAGTACCCGGGGAGGAGCCAGAGCGCCACGCCGATCCGGCCGACGAGATAGCCGAAGGTGAGCTGGAGAAAGGTGAGGTCGCCGCGGGCGCCGAGGCCGGGAACCGAGATGACGGTGATGGCGGAGGTTTCGGTGGCGACGATGGAGAAGAGGATGGCCCACGCGGGGAGGTTGCGTGCGCCGAGGAAGTAGTCGCCGGCCGTCGATTGTGAGCGGGATACCCAGAGCCCCGCGCCCAGGGTGAGCGCGAAGTACGCCACGATAACGGTCAGATCGAGAGGTGCCATGCAGCCCCGGGGTGGAGGCGGGCGGGGGAGGGGCAAAGAAAGAGGGGGGAACGATCCCCCCTCTTCAGCTGTTCTGTCGTCCCGAGCGAGGTTGCTTCCGCCACCCTGCCACCCTGCCGCCCTGCCTACGCTGTAAAGCTGCTCCCGCAGCCGCAGCCGCCGGTGGCGTTCGGGTTCGTGAAGGTGAATCCACTCCCCTGCATCGACGAGACGTAGTCCACCGTCACGCCCGCGAGGTACTGGAGGCTGAATCCGTCGACGAACACCCGCACGCTGTTCAAGTCCAGCACCACGTCGTCCTCCAGCGCCTTCTCTTCGACGTTCAGGCTGTACTTGAATCCGCTGCAGCCGCCCGGCAGCACGGAAATCCGGAGCCCGGCCGTCTCCACCGGGACGTCCTCGGCCGCGATGAACTTGCGCACCTCTTCCGCAGCCTTGTCGGTGAGCGTGAGCTGAATTTGGGTCGACTGGGCTTCGGTCGTCATGGTCTTGCTCCTTGGGTGACTCGTCAAAGCTAGGGACTGGGCCCCATACCTGTCAACGCGCGGCCGATGCAGTTGCTTGCAGTCGGGGGTCGAGGGCGGCAAGCGCTCGATCGCCGACGCCGCCGCGGACGCCCGCGAACCGCTGGTTGGCGCGTGTGGGATGCACCCGGTTGGAGAGCACCACGATGACCACGCCGCGTACCGGATCCATCCAGATGCTGGTGCCGGTGAACCCCGTGTGGCCGACGCTGCCGGCGGAGAGATACCCGCTCCCGGTATTCTCCGCCGTCGGCGTCTCCCACCCCAGCGCCCGCGCCGAGCCCGCCGGTATGTCCTGCGCGACCGTGAACGATCGGAGCAACGAGTCGGAGACGGTCGGCAGCCCCGGACCCGCGCCGGCACCCCGGTACTGTGCCAGCCACCATTCGCCGAAGGTCAGGAGGTCCTCGGCAGTGGAGAAGATGCCGGCGTGGCCGGAGACCCCATCCATCCGCCAGGCGTTCTCGTCGTGCACCTGCCCCCAGACGACCCGGTTCCGCAGGGAATCGAACTCGGTGGGCGCCACGCGGGGGAGCCAGGTGGCCGGCGGATTGTATCGCGTCGAGCCCATGCCGAGCGGCATGAACAGCCGGCGCGAGAGGAGGGAATCGATCCGCTCGCCATACGCGGCCTCGAGGGCCTGGGTCAGGAGAATCGCGCCGATGTCCGAGTAGGCGAACCGGGTGCCGGGGAGGGTGTCGAGCGGGGTCGAGTCCGCGACCGCCAGCACCGCCGGGCGGCTGTACCCGAGCAGGTAGAGTGGCCGCCACGGCGGGAGGCCGCTCGCGTGCGCGAGCAGCAGTCGCACGGTCACGCTGTCGGCCCCGGGGCCGTCGAAGGCGGGCACATACAGGCAGACGGGCGCGTCGAGGTCGATGCGTCCCTCCTCGACCGCCCACATCATGGCGGTCGTGAGGCCGACCACCTTGGTGAGCGAGGCCAGGTCGTAGACGGTGTGCTGATTGGGACGGCGGCGGTGCCCATCGCCGAGGTGGCCCGTGCCGTAGATGTAGCGATGCCCGGACCAGCCGACGGCCACCACGATGCCGGGAGCGGCACCGGCCTTCACCGCGCTGTCGACAAAGTGGCGGAGCGGCTTCCAGTTCGGACGACGGTAGAGGGGAACGGGACCGGGCTCGATTCGCGGCGCGCAGCCGACGGCGGCCAGGAGCAACGCGGCCGCGACAACACCCTGCCTCAGCGGGCGGCTCCCAGCCGGAGGCCGGCGCCGATCGGCGTGTCGGCATCCAGCTCGATCGGCAGGCGGCCACCGATGGCCGCCGTGCCGGCCAGGGCCGCCGCCACGGCCTCCTCGTTGATCGGGCGCGCCGCCCACGCGAGGAGGTACCCCTGCACGGCGGGTGCCTGGGTCAACAGGTAGGGTGACCCGAACGACACCAGCACGGTTGGCTGCTTGGCGGCGGTAGCGTTCACCAGCTCGGCCACCAGCGGCGGGAGACTGATGGTGCCGCTCCACGCGCTCACCTTGATCGACGCGGCCACCACCGCCACCGGAGACGCCGCCAGCGCGGTGCGCGCGGAGTCGTAGCTCGCGGCACCGCTGGCGGGCCAGAGGCGGAAGGTGGTCACGGAGTAGCCGGCGGCGCGCAGCGCGCCGGCAAGCGTGCTGCCGAGGGTACTCGATGGGGCGTCGGCGTAGGTGAGCAGGGTGATCGGCTGCGGCGCGGCGCGGAGCTTCGACACGACGTCCTCGCGATCTCGCACCAGGACCAGGGACCGCTGCGTCACGTCGCGCGCCGTCGTCTCGTGCGCCGCGATGCCGACGTGGTCCATGACGCTGTCGAGCGCGACGGTGCGATGCGCGAAGAGGCCGATCCCCCGCTTCATCTCGAGCACGCGGCGCACCGACTGGTCGAGCCGCGCCTGCGTGATCCGCCCCTGCTCGACGGCGGCGACCACCGCGTCGATCGCGGTGCGGGCATCCGGCGGCTGGAGGATCAGGTCGGCACCCGCCAGGATGGCCAGCACCGCCGCTTCGCCGGGCCCGTAGGTGCGGACGATCCCGCCCATGTCGAGCGCGTCCGTCACCACGAGCCCCGTGAACCCGAGGGAGTCCCGGAGCACACCGGTGAGCAGCGTGGGCGTCAGCGTGGCGGGGCGCACCTTGCCGCTGTCGACGCCAGGCAGGGCGATGTGCGCGGACATCACCGCGGCCACGCCGCTCCTGATGGCGGCACGGAAGGGGACCAGTTCGACCGAATCGAGCCGGCTCCAGGGGGCATCGATGACGGGGAGTTCGATGTGCGTGTCGGTGCCGGTGTCGCCGTGCCCGGGGAAGTGCTTCGCGGTGGCGAGCATCCCGTGTTCCTGCAGGCCGCGGACCTCGGCGGCGACGAGCGTCGCGACGGCGGTGGGGTTGCCGCCGAAGGAGCGGGTGTTGATGATCGGGTTGGCGGCGTTGTTGTTGACATCGGCCACTGGTGCAAAGACCAGGTGGATGCCGACGGCACGCCCCTCGACGGCGGTGATGCGGCCCATCTCGTAGGCGTCCGACTCCCGGCCGGTGGCGGCCACCCCCATATTGGTGGGGAAGGCGGTGCCGCCGTTGAACCGCATCGCCGTCCCGCCCTCGAGGTCGGAGGCGACGAGCAGGGGAATGGCGGCCTCCTGCTGCAGGGCGTCGAGCTTGGCCGCGATGTCGAGCGGCGATCCGATCGAGACGATGACCCCGCCGACCTGGAGCGAGTCGACCCACGCACGCGCCCTGAGAAACCCGGGATCGTCGTAGGCGGAGTAGGTCCCCGGAATCCACGGCATCACCAGTTGGCCGACCTTGGCCCGGAGCGAGAGCGAGTCGAGCAGTCGGTCGGTCGAGTCCTTCGGTGGGGGGACCGTTTGTGCCGGCAGGGACGGGAGGGGCGCAACGGGAACTGGCGCCGGTGCGGTGGATGCCGCACAGGCGAGCAGGACAACCGAAAACTGGGCGAGGCGGGCGTGAATCACCGGCAGGCAATCCTGGTTGCGGTCGTGGGCGTGGCGGCAGCGTGCGGCAGACCACCCGCCGCCGTGGCACCGGCTCCGGTGCCCGCCGAGGCCGTGGTGCGGCCCGGCATCGATGTCCTGCTCACCGATTCGATAGCACTCGTGCGCGGTGTCAGGCTCGGCCTCGTCACCAACCAGGCCGGCGTGGACGCCGCCGGCGTGGGTGATGTGGACCGGATCCGGTCGAGCGGGCTCGATCTCGTGGCGCTGTTCAGCCCGGAACATGGCTTTCGTGGCGCCGCCGATCCGGGAGAGGCGGTGCCTCACAGCACCGACAGCGTCACCGGCCTTCCAATCTACAGTCTCTACAACCAGAATAGCGCCCCCATCTCGGCGACGCTAACCGGGCTCGACCTCGTTCTCGTGGATTTGCAGGACGTGGGTGCCCGGTACTACACCTATTTCAGCTCCACCGTGGCCGTGATGCGGGCGGCCGCCCTGAGCGGGAAGCGGGTCGTGGTCCTCGACCGTCCGAATCCCATCGGCGGGACGGTGCAGGGCAATGTGCTCGACACGGCGTTCACCTCGTTCGTGGGCATCATGCCCATCCCGATGCGGCACGGGATGACCCTCGGCGAACTCGCCCGGCTCGCCAATGCCGAACTCGATATCGGGGCCGACCTGACCGTCATTCCGGTGACGGGGTGGTCCCCGACCATGGACCTGGCCCAGACCGGACTCCCGTATGTCCCACCCAGCCCCAATCTGCGCTCGCTGGAGTCGCTCTTCCACTATCCGGGGCTCTGCCTCATGGAGGGCACCAACCTCAGCGTCGGCAGGGGCACCGACCATCCCTTCGAGCAGGTGGGCGCCCCGTGGCTCGACACCACCAGGGTGCTCGCCGGGCTGCGGGCGGCGAGCCTCCCAGGGGTGGCCTTTTCGGGGGTGACATTTCGCCCGACGAGCCCCGGCGACAAGAAGTACGCGGACACCACGCTGTACGGTATCCGGTTGACGATGACCGACCGCAAGACCTACGACCCCACCACGACGGCCGTCACCATCATGGCGGTCATCCGGGCGGTGCATCCCACCGAGCTCTCGTGGACGCCGGCCCAGTTCGACCGCCTCGCCGGTAACTCCAGCCTCCGCACAGGGTTGGCCTCGGGCGTGGCGCCCGCGGTGATCATGGAGGAGTGGCCCGATGAGCTCGCGGCGTTCCTGCGGCGCCGCCAGCCGGTGCTGCTCTATCCGCGACCGGCCGTCACCCCCGCGAACGCGGGGGTCCAGTCCCCCTGACGCCAAAGGGATCCCGGCTTGCGCCGGGATGACGGTCGGGTGCGTTCCTGCCCCGCTGCCCCGCTGCCCCGCTGCCCCCCCGTCGAATTGCCCTAACGCCTTCTCCCGGTTAACTTTTCGCCGCTCTGAACATGGCGAAAAAGTGACTTTCTCGAGGTCTATCCGGCCAGTGAAGCTCGTCCCCATCGGCGTTGAACGCGCCTACTACGCCGTCACCGGACCCCTGGTCCGGTGGCTGGTGCGCTCGGGCGTCCGGCCGAACACCATCACGACGGTGGGCACCCTCCTGGTGGTCGTTTCCGCATTCTTCTTCGGGTTCGGCTACATCCGGCTCGGGGGCGCGCTCCTGCTGCTGAGCGGCGGCATGGACACGCTGGACGGGGCGGTGGCCCGCCTGAGCGGGGCGGCGACCAAGTTCGGCGCCTTCTACGACTCGACCCTCGATCGCGTCAGCGACGGCGCCACCTTCATCGGGATTGCCGCGTACCTGTTGCATGCACCCGACGTGGCCTACCGCAACCTCGCCATCATCCTGGCGATGGTCGCCACCCTCTCGTCACTCGTCGTCTCGTATGCGCGGGCCCGCGCCGAAGGGCTCGGCATCGAGTGCAAGGTCGGCATCGCCCAGCGCGCGGAACGCATTATCGGGCTCGGGCTTGCCTCCCTGCTGGTCGGGGCGGGTCCCCAGGCCCTGGTGCTCGAGGGGATCGTGGCCTTGCTCGCCGTGGCTTCCATCATCACGGTCGTGCAGCGGTTTGTCTTTGTCTATCGCGCAACCAACGGGGCGTAGCGGCACCGCATGTGGTGCCACGACGCCCTCTTTGACGTACTACACCTGAAAGGATGACCACCGTGGCGCCTCAACCTGCCCGGTCAATCACGCCCGCCAAGGGCAAGCTCGGGGTTCTCTGCGTCGGACTCGGCGCGGTGACCACCACCTTCATGGCCGGCGTCGAGAATATCCGGCAGGGCCGTTCCAAGCCGATCGGGTCCCTCACCCAGATGGGGACGATCCGGCTGGGCAAGCGGACCGAGGCCCGGACCCCGCTCATCAAGGACTTCGTCTCGCTGGCCTCGCTCGAGGACCTCGTCTTCGGCGCCTGGGACCCGATTCCCGACGACGCCTACGACTCGGCGCTCAAGTGCGGCGTGCTCGACAAGCATGAACACATCGAGCCGATCGCCAAGTTCCTGAAGGGCATCAAGCCGATGCCGGCGGTCTTCGACCAGTTCTACGTGAAGCGGCTCGTCGGCACCAACGTCAAGAAGGCGAAGAGCAAGCGCGAGCTCGCCGAGGCGCTCCGCAAGGACATTCGCGACTTCAAGGCCGCCAACAAGTGCGACCGGCTCGTGATGGTCTGGTGTGCCTCCACCGAGGTGTTCATCGCCCCCGGTCCGACCCACCAGACGATGGCCGCGTTCGAGAAGGCGATGGATGCCAACGATCCCTCCATCGCCCCGTCGATGCTGTACGCCTATGCCGCCATCATGGAAGGTGTGCCCTACGCCAACGGCGCGCCGAACCTCAGCTGCGATTTGCCGGCGCTCGAGGGACTGGCCCGCGAAAAGGGCGTGCCGATCGGCGGCAAGGACTTCAAGACCGGCCAGACCATGCTCAAGACCGTGCTCGCGCCCATGTTCAAGGCGCGGATGCTCGGTGTGGCCGGCTGGTACTCGACGAACATCCTCGGCAATCGCGACGGCGAGGTGCTCGACGATCCGGAGAGCTTCAAGACGAAGGAAGAGTCGAAACTCGGCGTGCTGGAGCACACCCTGCAGCCGAAGCTCTATCCGGAGTTGTACGGCAACATCTACCACAAGGTGCGGATCAACTACTATCCGCCGCGGGGAGACAACAAGGAGGGGTGGGACAACATCGACATCTTCGGGTGGCTCGGCTACCCGATGCAGATCAAGGTCGACTTCCTCTGCCGCGACTCGATCCTGGCCGCGCCGCTGGTGCTCGACCTGGCGATCTTCTTCGATCTTGCCAGCCGCGCCGGGCTCTCCGGGATCCAGGAATGGCTGTCGTTCTACTTCAAGAGTCCGCAGGTGGGCCCCGGGCTGTATCCGGAGCACGACCTGTTTATCCAGCTGACCAAGCTCAAGAACACGCTCCGCTATCTCAAGGGCGAGGACCAGATTACCCACCTCGGCATTGAGTACTACGAGAACGACGACGGATGAAGTACTTCCATCGCACCAGCATCTCCCCGGATGCCGCCGTCGCCCGCGCCGCCGAGTACTTCGGCGCGCGGCTGACCCCGATCGAGGAAGCCCGCCGCCGCCGCCGCTTCGGCGGCACGCTGGGCCAGCTCGGCGTGACGGTCCAGGCCGAGGGGGGGCACTACACCCTGATCACCATCGAGACCGACCAGCCGGGGGAGAGCGAGCTCGACAAGCTCGCCAAGCGCTTTCTCACGGTCGTGCACACCATGGCGGACCCCGCGCACGAGCCGCGGGGCGCCTACTGAGCCGCCACAAGCCGGCGGCACCCTTTCCGCGGAGATATTGAGTCATGCCTCGTCTGGCCTTGCGGTGGCGTACAGCACTGGTCCTGTCCCTCCTGATGCTCCCGCTCCTGACCGGCATCGGCGCCGCGCAGGAAGCCGCCGCTCCCCCGGCGCATCGCCCCGGCGGAGAGGTCAATCTCCTCCTCCCCGACCTGAACCAGGGCAACTTCCTCGGCTACACCGGGCACCAGATCCTGCTCTCCGGCATCGTCGTCTGCGTCCTCGGACTGCTGTTCGGCCTCTGGAGCTACGCCGCCGTCAAGAAGATGCCGGTGCACAAGGCCATGGCCGATGTGTCCGACATCATCTATGAAACCTGCAAGGCCTACATGGTCCAGCAGGGCAAGTTCCTGATGGGGCTGTGGGTCTTCGTCAGCGCGGTCATTGTCGTCTACTTCCTGCTGACCGATCTCGAACTCCCGAAAATCGCCATCATCCTCCTCTTCTCGCTCATCGGCATGGCGGGGAGTTACGGCGTCGCCTGGTTCGGCATCCGGATCAACACCCTGGCCAACTCGCGCACCGCCTTCGCGTCGCTCCGGGGCAAGGCGTGGCCGGTCTCGGAAATCCCGCTCCGCGCGGGAATGAGCGTCGGCATGATGCTCATCGCCGTCGAGTTGCTTTTCATGCTGGGCATCCTGCTCTTCATCCCCGCCGACGTGGCCGGCGCCTGCTTCCTCGGCTTCGCCATCGGTGAGTCCCTCGGCGCGGCGGCCCTCCGGATTGCCGGCGGCATCTTCACCAAGATTGCCGACATCGGCGCCGACCTGATGAAGGTCGTCTTCAAGATCAAGGAAGACGACGCCCGCAACCCGGGCGTCATCGCCGACTGCACCGGCGACAACGCCGGCGACTCGGTCGGCCCCACCGCCGACGGGTTCGAGACCTACGGCGTCACCGGCGTCGCGCTCATCGCCTTCATCGTGCTGGCGGTGCCGGATACGACGATCCAGGCCAAGCTCCTGGTCTGGATCTTCCTGATGCGGGTGATGATGGTGATCGCCTCCGGCCTCTCCTACCTGGTCAGCAACGCGGTGTCCAAGGCCAGGTACGCCGCCGCCGCCAAGTTTGACTTTGAGCATCCGCTCACCCAGCTGGTCTGGCTGACCTCCATCGTGTCGGTGGTCCTGACCTATGTGCTGTCGTACTTCATCATTCCCGAGCTGGGGGGCAGCACGTCGCTCTGGTGGCAGCTCTCCACCGTGATCACCTGCGGCACGCTGGCCGGTGCCATCATCCCCGAGTTCGTGAAGGTGTTCACGTCGACATCGTCGCGGCATGTGCGGGAGGTCGTCACCAGTTCGCGCGAGGGTGGCGCCTCGCTCAACATCCTCTCGGGCCTCGTCGCCGGTAATTTCTCGGCGTACTGGCTCGGGCTCACCATCATGGGCCTGATGGCGGCGGCGTACGGCGTCAGCCTCATGGGCCTCAGCGACGGCATCATGCTGGCGCCGGCCATCTTCGCCTTTGGCCTGGTGGCCTTTGGCTTCCTCGGCATGGGCCCCGTCACCATCGCGGTCGACAGCTATGGGCCCGTGACCGACAACGCCCAGTCGGTGTTCGAGCTCTCCACCATCGAGCAGATGCCGGGCATCGAAGCGGCGCTCAAGCGCGACTATGGCTTCGACGTGGAGTTCAACGTCGCCAAGGAGCTCCTCGAGGAGAATGACGGCGCGGGGAACACCTTCAAGGCCACGGCCAAGCCGGTGCTCATCGGGACCGCGGTGGTCGGCGCCACCACGATGATCTTCTCGATCATCATGGCGCTCACCCACGGCCTCCAGAGCGGCATGGCCAACCTGTCCATTCTGCACCCGCCCTTTCTCCTCGGGCTGATCACCGGTGGCGCGGTCATCTACTGGTTTACCGGCGCCTCCATGCAGGCCGTCACCACCGGCGCCTACCGCGCGGTGGAGTTCATCAAGGCCAACATCCAGCTCGAGGGGGTCACCAAGGCCTCGGTCGAGGACAGCAAGAAGGTCGTCGAGATCTGCACCCAGTACGCGCAGAAGGGGATGCTCAACATCTTCCTGGCCGTCTTCTTCTCGACCCTCGCTTTCGCGTTCGCCGAGCCGTTCTTCTTCATCGGGTACCTGATTTCCATCGCGCTCTTCGGGCTCTACCAGGCCATCTTCATGGCCAATGCCGGCGGCGCCTGGGACAACGCGAAGAAGATCGTGGAGACCGAGCTCAAGGCGAAGGGGACCCCGCTGCACGACGCCTCCATCGTCGGCGACACGGTGGGCGACCCCTTCAAGGACACCTCGTCGGTCGCGCTGAATCCCGTCATCAAGTTCACGACCCTCTTCGGCCTGCTGGCGGTCGAGCTCGGCGTCTACCTGGCCGCCGAAAAGGGGAGCCTGCTGCTGCACCTGCTGGCCGGCGCCTTCTTCCTGGTCAGCACCGTCTTCGTGTACCGGTCGTTCTACGGTATGCGGATCGAATCGCAGTAACGGATTGATATGACACCGACCGCCCCACCGCGTGCCGCCCCGGCTGCCCCTCCGCATGGACTCAGCCGGGCTCAGCTGCACGAGATGTACTACTACATGCGCCTGACCCGCTCCCTCGAGGAGCGGCTGGTCAACCTCTACCGGCAGACCAAGGTCGTCGGCGGGCTCTTCCGCTCGCTGGGCCAGGAAGCCGACAGCGTCGGCAGCGCCTACGCGCTCGACCGCACCAGGGTGACTTCCTCTCGCCGCTCATCCGGAACCTCGGCTCGATGCTGGTGAAGGGCGCCGAGCCGCTCGAGATCCTCCGGCAGTACATGGCCAAGGCCGACAGCCCGACGCGCGGCCGCGAGCTCAACATCCACTTCGGCGACCTCGAGCGCGGCTTCATCGGGCAGATCTCCCATCTCGGCGACATGGTGCCGGTCATGGCCGGCGTGACGCTCTCCTTCAAGATGCGGAAGCAGCCGCGGGTCGGGCTGGTCTACGTCGGCGACGGCGCCATGAGCACCGGCGCCTTCCACGAGGGGATCAATTTCGCCGCCGTGCAGCGGCTGCCGCTGGTGATCATCTGCGAGAACAACGGCTACGCGTTCACCACGCCGACCCGGAAGCAGTCGGCCGTGAAGCAGCTCGTGGACAAGGCGTCGGCTACGGCATCCCCGGCGAGCGGGCCGACGGCAACGACGTGCTCGGGCGTCTACGAGGTCACCAAGCCGGCGGTGGACCGGGCGCGGCAGGGCGGGGGCTGCACGCTGATCGAGCTCATGACCTACCGGCGGAAGGGCCACGCCGAGCACGACAACCAGTCCTACCAGCCCAAGGCGGAGATCGCCGAGTGGGCGGCCAGAAGGACCCGATCGACCGGTGCATCCGCGACTACACGGCGGCCGGGTGGGCGACGCCTGCCGAGCTGGCGGAAATCGATGCCCGGGTCGAGGCGCTGCTCGACGCCGCGGTGGCGGCATGCGAAGACGAGCCGATGCCCGAGGCGATGACGGCGCTCGACGGTGTGCTGGCCGACCCGGCCCGCGCCGAGCTCGAATGGTATCGGAGGACCGATGGCTGAGGTCACCTATCTCGAGGCGATCCGCCAGGGTCTGCAGGAGGAGATGGCGCGCGACGAGAACGTCTTCATCCTCGGCGAGGACGTCGGCGCCTACGGCGGCGCGTTCAAGGTCACCGACGGCTTGCTGGCCGAGTTCGGCGAGCAGCGCGTCATCGACACGCCGATCTCCGAGGCGGCCATCGTCGGCGCGGCGGCCGGCGCGGCGCACATGGGGCTGCGGCCGGTGGCCGAGATGCAGTTCATCGACTTCATCTCCTGCGCCTACGACATGCTCACCAACTACGTGGCGACGGCGCGCTACCGGGCCGGCCTGCCGTCGCCGATGGTGGTGCGCGGGCCCTTCGGGCGGCGTACGTCCGCGGCGGGCCGTTCCACTCGCAGAACCCCGAGGCGGCGTTCCTCCACACGCCGGGGCTCAAGATCGTCTGTCCCGCCACGGCGCACGACGCCAAGGGGCTCATCAAGGCCGCGATCCGCGACGACGACCCGGTGCTCTTCTTCGAGCACAAGTACCTCTACCGCCGCATCAAGGAAGAGCTGCCCGCGGGCGAGGAGATCGTGGCCCCGATCGGCAAGGCGCCGCGTCGCCCGCGAGGGCACGGACCTGTCGATCATCACCTGGTCGGCGATGGTGTAGAAGGCGCTGGAGGCCGCGGAGCAGCTGGAGCAGGAGGACGGGCTCCCGGTCGAGGTGCTCGACCTGCGCACCCTGCTGCCGCTGGACGACGAGGCGATCATGGCCACGGTGCGGAAGACCAACCGGGTGCTGATCGTGCACGAGGACACGCGCACCGGCGGCATCGCCGGCGAGATCACCGCGCGCATCAACGACCAGGCGTTCGAGTGGCTCGACGCGCCGGTCCTGCGCGTGGCGGCGCACGACGTGCCGCTGCCCTACGCGCCGCCGCTCGAGGACTTCGTGCTGCCGCAGACGGACGACCTCGTGCTCGCCGCCCGCTGGCTGGCCGCCTACTAGGAATTGGGAGAGGTTCGCATGGCGCAGATCGACGTGATCATGCCCCAGATGGGCGAGTCCATCGCCGAGGGCACGCTGTCGAGGTGGCTGAAGAAGGTCGGCGACACGGTCAAGCGCGACGAGCCGATCTTCGAGATCTCCACCGACAAGGTGGACGCGGAGATCCCCGCGCCCCAGGCCGGGGTCCTCGCCGAGATCCTGGTCCAGGAAGGGGAGACGGTCGCCGTCCAGACCGTCGTCGCCCGGCTGGAGACCGACGCCAGCGCCGCCGCGGCCGCTCCCGCGGCTGCAGCTCCGGCACCCGCCCCCGCCGCTGCCGCAGCTCCGACCCCAGCGGCGCGCAAGCCTGCTCCCGCGGCTGTTCCTGCCTCCCCGCCGCCCAGCCCCGCTGCCGCCCCCGCGGCGGCGAGCACTGGTCCCGAAACAGCGGAGGAGCGTCTCCGCCGCAGAAGTACCCCGCTGGTCCGCAAGATGGCCGCGGAGCACAATCTGGACATCACCGCGATTCCCGGCAGCGGGCACGCGGGCCGTGTGACCAAGAGCGACGTGCTCTCGTACCTCGAATCCGCGCCGACGGCCCCGCTGCCCGGCAGCCCCGCTGCCCCGCCAGCGCGCGCCGCAGGCGCGCGCGGTGCAACGACCCTGATCGAGGTCCCCTCGCCTGTCGTCGAGCCGTGGGAAGGGGACCGGGTCGAGCCCTGGAGCAAGATCCGCAAGCTCACCGCCGATCACATGATCATGTCGCGCCGGGTGTCGGCGCACGTGAACAGCCTCTTCGAGATCGACTTCACCCGCGTGGCGCAGGTGCGCGCCGCCCGCAAGAAGGAATATGCCGAGCGAGGCGTGAACCTCACCTTCCTCGCGTTCATCGTGAAGGCCGTCGCCGACACCCTCCGGAAGCACCCGGTGGTCAATGCCGCCGTCATGGGCGACGCCACCGTCTACCGCCGCGATATCAATATCGGCATCGCGGTGGCGCTCGACTGGGGACTCATCGTCCCGGTCATCAAGCACGCCGACGAGCTCTCCCTGCTCGGCGTCGCCCGCGCCATCAACGACCTCGGCGAGCGGGCCCGGACCAAGAAGCTGACGCCGGACGAGGTGCAGCGGGGAACGTTCACCATCACCAATCCCGGGGGCTTCGGCTCCTTTGCCGGCACGCCGATCATCAACCAGCCGCAGGTGGCCATCCTCGGCGTCGGCGCGATCGAGAAGCGGCCGCACGTTGTCACGGCGCCTGACGGCACCGACGGGCTCGCCATCCGGACCAAGGGAATGCTCACGATGGCGTATGACCATCGCGTCGTCGATGGCGCCGACGCCGACCGCTTCCTGGCGGACCTGAAGACCGCCCTGCAGACCTTCCCCGACACCGGCGCCTGATCGGTGGCCCGGGCTCTGGCGGTCGCCCGGGTGCGCGTGCCGACGGCGGGGGAAGGGGAGTACCTCGCCATGGTCGGAAGGCTCGCGGCGCTGCTGCAAGCGCGCGGTCAGCACCTCTGGGTGTTCCGTGCTCCGGGCCATCCAGGCGAGTTTCTGGAGTTTCGGGAGTCGGCAGACGCGGTCACCCACTCCGCAGTTGCACCGACGCCCGAGGAAACGGCGCTGGTGGACGTCCTGCGCGGGATCGCGTCATACGGCGCCGGCGCCGACGAATTGTGGCTCGAAGTTTCTTTGGCAGATTGAGGCCCCCATGCCTGCACGCACCATCGATGTGGACGGCACGACGTGGAAAGTGACACCGAGCGGCCATGTCACGCAGTTCACCCGGGACGAATTCACCATGCTCTTCACCAAGGGCACCGGCCCTGACCGTGAGGAGCGCGTGGCGAAGTACGCCCCGCTCGGCGCGCGGAGCCGTGAGCTCTCGCTGTCCGAACTGAGTGAACCGCAGCTGCGGGAGCTCTTCGCCCGTTCGCAGCCTTCCTGGACCTCGCCGGACACGGGATATCGGCGCTGACTCCTCCTCGCTTCATCGACCTGCACATGCACTCCACCGCTTCGGACGGCGTTCTCTCGCCGTCCGGCGTGGTGGCCTGCGCCAAGGCGGCCGAGCTCACCGCGATCGCCCTCACCGACCACGACTCCGTGGCTGGCGTCGCCGAAGCGGTGACCGCGGGGGAGGCCGCGGGGATCCGGGTCATCGCCGGCTGCGAGTTTTCGGCCGCGTCTCCGTGGGGCGAGGTGCATATCCTGGGGTACTTCCTGCCGGTGGGTGACGACACCGTCGAGGGGTTCCTCGATCGCTGTCGTGCCGACCGGCGTCGCCGGGCCGAGGTGATGTGCGGGCGCCTGCAGGAGCTGGGGGTCGAGGTCGATATGGAGTCGGTCCTCCAGGAGGCAGCCGGGGGCGCCATCGGCCGGCCGCATGTCGCCCGTGCGGTGGTACGTGCCGGCGCTGCGGGGGATGTGAACGCCGCCTTCGATCTCTACCTGGGCCGGAACAAGCCGGCGTTCGCCGAGAAGGTGTTGCCGAGCTTCGTGGAAGTCGCCGCATTGGTCCATGCGGCGGGCGGCGTGGTCTCGGCGGCGCACCTGCGCGATCGCGCCACGAGACCCTACCTGGCGCGCTTGAAGGCCGAGGGGCTCGACGCCGTGGAGGTGCGGCATCCACGGCACCCCGCCGAGACGCGATCCCGCATCGCAGGGCTGGCGACGGCTCTCGATCTGGCGCGCACCGGTGGAAGTGACTGGCACGGCGACATCGGACCAGGGGAGGGGCACGGCTCTCTGGGATCGCAGACCGTGCCGGACGAGTGGCTCGAGCGCCTCGAGTCCCGACGATCCACCCCCAAGTGATGGGCTCTGACATGGCGACTGGCTGGAGTTTCGAAGGCAAGGTGGTGCTGGTGACTGGTGTGGCCCGAGTCGGCCAGATCGGGCATGCAGTGGCGCTTGCGTTCGGCCGTGCCGGCGCCAGGCTCGTGCTCTGCGACCGGAACGCGGTCGAAGCCGCCGCGCGGGCCCGGGAGTTCGAGGCCGAGGGTATCGAGGCGCGGCCAAGTGCGGGAGACCTGACCGAGCCGGACATCGCGCGGCTCGCGGTCGAAACGGCCGTTCGGCATTTCGGGCGCCTCGACGTGGTGGTGAATGTGGCGGGTGGGCTGACCACGCTCGGGCCGGTCGAGGAGACGAGTGTGGTGGACTTCGATCGGGAAGTCGCCATCAACCTCAAGACGACCTTCCTGGTGTCCCAGGCGGCCATCGGTGCGTTGACCGACTCCGGCGGTGCCATCGTCAACTTCGCCTCGGTGGCCTACTTCCGTCCGCAGAACCAGATGGCGGTCTATGCCGCCGCCAAGTCGGCGGTGGCGGCGTTCACGCGGAGCCTGGCGCTTGAGGTCCGCGATCGCGGGGTGCGGGTCAACGCCGTGGCCCCCGGCATGGCCCGCACCGGCGATAATGTCTCCGCCGTCGGCGACGACAAGGTCCGGTGGGTCGAGATAAGGCAGATCACCGATGGAGTCCTCTTCCTCGCGAGCGACGCGGCCGACGCCATCACCGGGCACGTCCTCCCCATCACCAACGGCGCGCTCTGAGCCGCTGACCGTCCATGAGTTCGTCATCGTGGGCGGCGGCTGCTACGGCACCTTCTACGCGCGTCAGCTCGAGCGCGCCAGGGCGCGCGGCGTGCTCGCCTACGATCGTGTGCTGGTCGTGGACAGGGACCCCGCCTGCCAGGTGACGCGGGAGCTGTCGTCGAGCCCCGACCGGGAACTGGTGGTGCAGGATTGGGATGGGTTCTTTGATGAGTATCTCACGGCTGAAGCCGCGGCTCTGCCTCAGTCCGCAGTCCTCAGTCCCCAGTCCTCAGCCCCCAGTCCTCTGTCCTCCTACGTCGTCCCCTCACCCCTCATGCCCCATCTCATGTTCAACTGGCTGAAGCGGCTGGCAACGCGCACCTGGCCCGGTCGTTCCGTCGCGCAGCAACCGCTCCGCGAGCCCGTCGGAACCCCCTACGACACGCTGGCGCCCGATGGAACGCGGTACGTCTCCTGGGCCGACTGGCTCTGCCCGACGCATTGCATCGAGCCGGCAACCTGCCCGGTCATCCGCGCGCCGAGGATGTGGGAGATGAGTGGGACCGCACACGCGGTGGCGAAGCGGCTCGCTGAGACCGGTGAGGTGTTCGGCCCGGCGCTCTTCGTCACCCGGCACCTCACCGACGGCGTCGGGGCGTTCGCGATCGACGATGCCGTCGCCTCGGCTCGGGCTGCTCGCCGAGGCTGGCGCGAGTGGCCGGCCGTCCTCGTTGCTGATCGGCACGGTCTCCGCCTGTCATGGGGCACTGGGGTTGTTGGGGATCGACTGAGCCAGTTCGGGTCTGCGGCGAACCTGCCTTCCGTGGCGGGGCGCAATCTGGCCGGATATACTTCAAGATCCCGAAGCGACAACCCCTCCTCCGACGGCGGGACACAATGGACATCCAGTGGTGGCACTGGCTCGTGTTTGGTCTCTTTCTCGTCGTGGTCGAGCTCGCCGCGGCCGGTGGCTTCTACGTCATCTTCTTCGGCATCGCGGCCATCCTGGTCGGCCTCCTGTCCAGTGTGGGCGCGGCCGGTTCGGTCGGCGTCCAGCTCATTCTCTTCTCGGCGCTCTCCGTCGCCTCGCTTCTCCTCTTCCGTGACGCCCTGGTACAGCACTTCCAGGGCGATCCGCAGGGCGACGGAGATCGACCAGCTCGTGGGGGAAGTCGCCATCGTCACCGACGAGCTGCAACCGGGCGCCGTCGGCAAGGTCGAGCTGCGGGGCACAAACTGGTCGGCCCGCACCAGCACAGGTGCCGTACTGCCGCGCGGCACCCGCTGCCGCGTGACCAGCGTGGATGGTCTCACCCTTTCCGTCGAGCCCGAAGGAGCAGGCCAATGAACCCGATCGTCATCGTCGCGTTGTTCCTCGGCGTCGTCATCGTGATGGTCATCGCGAAGACCGCCGTAGTCGTGCCGCAGCAGAGCGCGTTCGTGGTGGAGCGCCTGGGCCGGTTTTCCGGTGTGCTGCAGGCGGGCTTCCACATCCTCGTCCCGTTCGTCGACGTGATCCGGTACCGCCTCTCGCTCAAGGAGGGGGCGTATGACATCCCGGAGCAGGTGTGCATCACCCGCGATAACGTGCAGGTGGGCGTGGACGGTGTCCTCTACCTCAAGGTGCTGAACCCCGAGCGTGCCTCGTACGGGATCGACGACTACACCTTCGCCATCACGCAGTTGGCGCAGACCACGCTCCGGAGCGAGATCGGCAAGATCGACCTCGACAAGACGTTCGAAGAGCGGATGAACATCAACAGCGCGGTGGTGGCGGAGCTGGACAAGGCCTCCGATCCCTGGGGCGTGAAGGTGCTCCGGTACGAAATCAAGAACATCAATCCGCCGCACGACATCCTCGCCGCGATGGAGAAGCAGATGCGGGCGGAGCGGGAGAAGCGCGCGGTCATCCTGACCTCCGAGGGCCAGCGGGATGCGGCCATCAACGTCGCCGAAGGCAACAAGCAGCAGGTCATCAAGGCGTCCGAGGCCAACCGCCAGCAGCAGATGAACGAGTCCGAAGGCGAGGCCGCGGCCATCCTGGCGGTCGCGAAGGCAACGGCCGAGGGCATTCGCATGGTGGCCGAAGCGATCCACAAGCCGGGTGGCATGGAGGCCACGCAACTGCGGGTCGCCGAGAACTACCTGGTCCAGTTCGGCGCGCTGGCGCAGAAGACCAACACGATGATCCTGCCGGCCAACGTGAGCGACATGGCCTCCATGGTGGCCACGGCGATGAAGGTGTTCAAGCAGGTGTAGCCGGTCCCACCCTTCGGGGCGGACCGGCTTCGCTTCGGAAGGATGGGTCAGTCAATATGTTGTTCAAAATCGACGAACAGGGGAGACGTTGTGGACCCCGCGCCGGAGCGCTGAGGCGCAGCGAATATGACGAACAACCGCCCTCGCGCCAGGTCCCTGGGGACGACCGTCGCCACGGTATTCGCGTCGACGAGCGCGGCTGTGTCCACGGGACGCATCGCAGGTGTGGCCTGCTGCACCCGGCTCGTGCGGTCCACACCGGTGGCCCTTACTGCCGGGAATTGCCGGCCGGTGATACTGGAGGTTCCCGCTGAGGCGGTGAAGACGGACGAGCTCCATCGTTGGATGACCCGTCCGTCCTGTACCTCGAGGACGAACACGACCACCTCGATCTTGTCAGATCCGCGGGCAGTCAGTGTGAGGCCATTCTGGAGAAACGTGGCCCACGCGAGGCCTTCCCCGCTCTGCAGCGCTGTCTGGGAACTTCTCGGCAGCTGCAGCTCGAACTGCCACGCTTCCCGGTCGGTATCATCCGCGGCCTCAGGGGATGAAGGCAGCCAGGCGACCAGACAGAGCGCGGCGGCCAGCACCGCGCAGGGGAAGGTCCGTTGCATTCGCATCTTCTTCTCCTTGGGTTGGACAGTTTCCGTCCCAGTCCCGATCCTCACCACCAGCCCCCCACTTCGACTGCGTCATTGGACAAGGTCGGCTCGGGCCCATTGTCGGCCCGTCATTGCCCTGAACGCGATCTGGCCCCCAAAACCGCCACGACCGGAATCCCCAGCACTCCGTGAGAGCAGCTCGAGGGCCCCGCCTGGGGTCCCTCCGGTGTGCCGACATCCGCCGGCAGCCGGTGCGCGCCCCCCCCGCGGGAACCCCCAGTTGTTCTATATTTACAGACAGGCAGCGTCCCCGCCGTCACCCCGGCGAATGCCGGGGCCCGCTTCCCCGCCCAACTGCGGCCGGCGGCGGATAACCCTAGACTTGGCTTCCAAATGTCCCGTTCCACTCACGATGTGATCATCATCGGCGCCGGTCCAGCCGGCATGTGTGCTGGCATGTACGCCGGCCGCGGCATGCTCGACGCCGTCATCCTCGAACGCGGCATTCCCGGCGGCGAGCTCCTCAATACCGACCTGATCGAGGACTATCCCGGCTTCGCCTCGGTGAAGGGCCACGAACTGGCGCGCCTCATGGCGGAACATGCGGAGAAGTTCGGCGCCAGGATCATCCAGGAAAACGTCGACACCGTCGCCCGCCGCGAGGACGGGATCTTCGAGGTGGCGTGCAGCAGCGGCAACAGCTTCGAGGCGCCTACCGTCATCCTGACTGCCGGCGGCACCCCGACCAAGCTCGGCGTGCCCGGTGAATTGGAGTATGCGGGGCAGGGGGTGTCCTACTGCGCCGTCTGCGACGGCGCCTTCTTCAAAGGGCAGACCATTGCCGTGGTCGGCGGCGGCGACGCCGCCGTCGAGGAGGCCGCCTACCTGACCCGCTACGCCGAAAAGGTGTACGTGATTCACCGGCGTGACGAGTTCCGCGCGTCGAAGCTCCTGCAGGAGCGACTCTTCGCTAACCCGAAAGTCGAGGTGATCTGGAACAAGGTGGTGACCGAGTTGACTGGCGACCACACCGGGCTGCAGGGGCTCTCCCTCAAGGACACGGTGACCGGCGCCACGTCGGCCCTGCCGGTGACGGGCTGCTTCATCTTCGTCGGATTCAAGCCCAATACCGGGCTCGTCACCGCAGCATTTCGCGCATGACCCGGCCGGCTACATGATCACCGACGACCGGATGATGACCTCCATTCCCGGCCTCTTCGCCGCGGGCGACGTGCGGGTGCAGCTCACCCGTCAGGTCACCACCGCCGTCGGTGATGCGACCACCGCGCTGATCGCCGTCGAGAAGTTCCTGACCGAACGAAAGGCCGCCGCCGTTGCCTGACCCGATCGTCGTCTCCATCCCCAACGGGCAGTTCATGCAGAACTGCTACCTGGTCGGCAACCCCGCCACGGGCACGGCGGCGATGATCGACCCAGGGGAGGAGAGCGGACGGATCATGGCGGAGGTGGAGCGGCGGGGCTGGAAGCTGGAGGCGATCTGGCTGACCCACGGCCACATCGATCACATCATGGGCGTCGGGGACGTGATCAAGCGCTGGCCGGTGCCGATCTGGCTGCATCCGCTCGATCGTCCCCTCTACGACAACCTGGCGCCGCAGGCGCAGATGTTCGGGTTGCGCTGCCTGCCCGCCCCGCCATCCACCGACGAGATCGTTCCCGGTGAGCCACTCACCCTCGGCGACATCCGGTTCGACGTGCGCTTCGCCCCCGGCCACTCCCCCGGAAGCGTGGCCCTCGTCGGCTACGGCCGCGTCTTCGGCGGCGATGTCCTGTTCAACGGCTCCGTCGGGCGCACCGACTTGCCCGGCGGCGACACCGCCACCCTCCTCGCCTCCATCGAGCGCGAGTTCATGACGCTCCCCGACAGCACCGTGGTGCACAGCGGCCACGGCCCCGACACCACCATCGGCGTCGAGCGGACGACGAACCCCTTCCTGACCGGGGTTTATCGCCTTGAGTAACGCTGCCGTGGGAGGCCTTCCCCGGTTTCCCGCTCCCCCGCCTCCCACCGCGAAGCTCTGCAACCGCTGCGGCTTCGAAGTCCTGACCCGCGCCATGGGGTGCAAGAACCCCTGTCCCAACTGCGGCACCGTCTATCCCCTCGGCGACTGTTCCGACTAGCGCGACATCCCGACCAACAGCACGCTCCGCTCCAAGGCCTCCACGACACCATGCGGCACCCCCGCCGGTGCCCAGACCAGCGTCCCCGCCCCCGCATCCATCTCTTCCCCGCCCACCCGCATCCTCGCCTTTCCCTCCAGCACGAGGTAAAATTTGTCGGCGCCCTCGTGCGCGTGGACGGCTTGCGTCTGACCCGGCTCGAAGCAGTTGAGGCCGGCGAGCAGATGATCCCCCTGCGCCAGGTCCACCTTGGTGAACTTGGCGCCGGCAAAGGCCGTATGTGCTGACACCTGTTTGAAATAGTCGCTCATCTGACTCCCGTGGGCTGCATTGTGAATCCATTCCCGCTCAACCGGTATCCGTCATGAAGACACGCATCGAGAAGGACCCCCTCGGCGAAAAGGCCGTTCCCGCAGACGCTCTCTACGGCATTCAGACCCTGCGCGCCGTCGAAAACTACCCCATCTCCGGGCTCCGGCCTCTCCCGGCCTTTGTCGACGCCGTCATCCAGATCAAGCAGGCCGCCGCACTCACGCACAAGGAGACGGGCCGGCTCGACCGCAAGCTGGCCGACGCGATCGTCGCGGCCACCAACGAAGTCCTCGGCGGTAATTTTCGGGACCAGTTCGTGGTCGACGTCTACCAGGCCGGCGCCGGCACCAGCCACCACATGAACTGCAACGAAGTCCTCGCCAATCGGGCCAACGAGATTCTCGGCGGTGAGCGGGGCACGTACACCCCGGTACACCCGAACGATCACGTCAACATGGCGCAGAGCACCAACGACGTCATCCCGACCGCCATGCGGCTCGCGACGCTCGCCACCCTGCTCCCCCTGCTCGAGGCGATGGACCGCCTGGCCGAGGCCTTCCTGGCCCGGGGCAAGGAGTTCGACGGCATCATCAAGTCGGGCCGGACCCACCTGCAGGACGCGACGCCGATCCGCCTCGGACAGGAATTCACGGCCTACGGGCACACCGTCGCCCGCCACCGGGCCAAGCTCGTCGAGGCGGCGCGCTGGCTCCGCGCCATGAACATCGGCGGCACGGCCGTCGGGACCGGCATCAACGCCGAGGCGGCCTACCCCGAATTGATGGTGAAGCACCTCAGTGAAATCACCGGCCTCAAGCTCGAGGTGGCCGAGGACCGCGTCCAGCTGATGCAGTCGATGGGCGACATCGCCACCTTCAGCGGCGCCCTCCGCGCCTGGGTGCTCGACCTCAACAAGCTCGCCAACGATATCCGGCTCCTCGCCTCGGGCCCGCGCACCGGCCTCGCGGAAATCGGGCTGCCCGAGGTGCAGCCCGGCTCCAGCATCATGCCGGGCAAGGTCAATCCCTCGATCGCCGAGATGGTCAACCAGGTCTGCTACCAGGCGCATCGGTCTCGACACCACGGTGGCGATGGCCGCCGAGGCGGGCCAGCTCGAGCTGAACGTGATGATGCCGGTCATCACCCACAACATCGTCTTCAGCCTGATGATTGTCGGCAACGCGACGCGCGTCTTCTCGGAGCGCTGTGTGGAGGGGATCACCGCCGACGCGGCGCAGTGCGCCTACTGGCTCGAGCGGAGCCCGGCGCTGGTCACCGCTCTCGCCCCGAAGATCGGCTACGCCGAGGCGGCCAAGCTCGCCAAGGAGGCGATCGCCACCGGGCTCACCGTCAAGCAGCTGGTCACCGAGCGCGGTATCCTCAAGGGGAAGGAACTCGAGGAGATCCTCGACCTGCGGGCGATGACGGAGCTGGGCGTCCCCGGCGGCAAGGGGTTGCCGACTGGAGGGTGAGACCCAACGGGAATCGTGGTTGATATCCCACCCGGTCACTCCCATATTGGACGCATGCGAGTCACAACCTGGACCGAGTACAGCCTGATCATCTCGCTGCATCTGGCGCGGCGGGGTGGGACACAGCCGGTGGCGGCGCGGGACATCTCCGAGTCGGAGCGCCTCCCCGGCGACTACGTCGAGCAGATCCTCCTTCGCCTCCGCCGGGCCGGCCTGGTGGAGAGCGTCCGCGGGGCCCGCGGCGGGTACTTCCTCGGACGCCCCGCCGAGCAGATCTCGGTGCACGACGTGATGGCCGCCTGCGATCACCAGATCTTCGAGATCAACTGCGAAACGCACCCGGTGGATGATGAACGCTGCGGCACCGGCGCCCAGTGCAGCATCCGTCCCGTCTGGCACGCCCTCCGCAACCGGGTGGATGACCTCCTGAAGGGGGTCAGCCTGACCGATCTTCTGCAGGACGAGGCGCGGGTGCAGGAACTCGTCGGGATCGCCGCCGCATCCTGAGCGCGGGCGGTCCCAGCCATGGCTGACCAACTCCATCCCGATCCTCCCCCGCTTACCGCCGCCGAGTTCCAGCGGTACTCCCGCCATCTCATCCTCCCCCATGTCGGCGAGGCCGGCCAGCGCCGGCTGAAGCAGGCGCGCGTGCTGGTGGTCGGGGCAGGGGGGCTCGGCTCCCCGGCGGCGCTCTACCTGGCGGCCGCCGGCGTCGGCACCATCGGCCTGGTGGACGCCGACCTGGTGGATGTCAGCAACCTCCAGCGCCAGGTGCTGCACGGGACCTCCACCCTCGGCCTGCCGAAGCTCGACTCCGCCCTGGCGCGGATCCACGACCTCAATCCGCTCGTGACCGTCGAGACAGTATCCCGAGCGCCTGACGTCGAAGAACGCCCTCGACATCTTCGACGGATTCGAGGTGGTGCTCGACGGCAGCGACAACTTCCCGACCCGGTACCTGGTCAACGACGCGGCGTACCTCTCGGGCATCCCCGACGTCTACGGCGCGATCTTCCAGTTCGAGGGGCAGGCCTCGGTCTTCGCGGCCAAGGGTGGTCCGTGCTACCGCTGTCTCTATGCCGAGCCGCCTCCCCCGGGCATGGTGCCGAGGTGCGCAGAGGCGGGAGTGCTCGGTGCGCTGCCGGGTGTCATCGGCTCCCTGCAGGCGATGGAGGCGATCAAACTGCTCCTCGGCATCGGCGATACGCTCGTCGGGCGGCTGATGCTCTTCGACGCGCTTGGGCTGCAGTTCCGCGAACTCGCGCTGCAGCGCGACCCCGCCTGCCCCCTCTGCGGCGACTCGCCCACGATCCGCGAACTGATCGACTACGACGAGTTCTGCGGCGTCGTTCCCGAGGCGGCGCCCGTCGGGCTCGAGGTGACGCCGGCGGAACTCCAGCGTGCCCTGGCCGCGGGACGGCCCATCGTGCTGGTCGATGTGCGGGAGGTGCCGGAGTGGGAACTGGTTCGGCTCGAGGGGGCGCGGCTGGCGCCTCTCTCCCGGCTGCCCGGTCTGGCACATGCGCTCGACCCCGCCGCGGAGATCGTCGCCTATTGCCATCACGGGATCCGCTCGCTGCAGGCGGCGAACTTCCTGCGCTCGGTCGGGTTGCCGAACGTGCGCAGTCTCGCCGGTGGCATCGACCGGTGGGCTCGCGAGATCGATCGGGAGATGGTGCGGTACTGAGGGAGGAAAGTGCCGAAGGGGGGACTCGAACCCCCACGGGCTTGCGCCCACTGCGCCCTGAACGCAGCGCGTCTACCAATTCCACCACTTCGGCGTGGGCGGCAAAGGTAGTGGGGCGTCGGCCCCGGCGTCAAGCGGGGCGTTGACCCTCCCGAACCCACTGTCTATCTTGGGTTTACGAGCCGCCCATGTCTACCAAATCGGAAGCGCCCACGGAGCGCCGGCATTCGGTCGCCCGCAATCCCAAGGCGACCCACGACTTCCACATCCTCGAGACGTGGGAGGCGGGCTTGGTGCTGACCGGGAACCGAGGTGAAATCTCTCCGCAACGGGAAGGCATCCATCAAGGAAGCGTACGCCCGGGTTTCCGGGGGACAGGTGTTTCTCGAAGGGATGAACATCACGCCGTACACGCAGGGCAACCGGTACAACCACGAACCGGTGCGGTCCCGCAAACTCCTCCTCCATCGCCGCGAAATCAATCGGCTCATCGGCTCCGTCGAGCGCGAGGGGCTGAGCCTCGTGCCGCTCGAACTCTACTTCCGCCGCGGCAAGGCGAAAATCGCCATCGGCCTCGCCCGCGGCAAGAAACAGCACGACAAGCGCCAGGCGCTCAAGGAGCGGATGATCGACCGTGAAACGGCGCGCGCCATCGCGGTGGGGCGGCAGCGGTGATCGCCCTCACATTCCTGCTCGCGCTCGTGGGCGTGGTGCCCTCACAGATCGTGGTCACGACGCCGCGTGGCGAGACACGCCTCTCCGTGTCCACCGACGCCGAAGGCCACCCGATGGTGGCCGCCTACCCGCTCGCCGCCGCGCTGGCGGGCTCGATCCGGCGGGATGGCAACTGGATCACGGTGGTCATTTCACGCCAGGACTTCAGTTTTCTTCCCTCCACGCCGCTCTACCGGCTGAACGACAGGCTCGAGCCACTGGCCGTGCCTGCAATCGAGCGTGGCGATTCGCTCTTCGTCCCCTACCAGTTCGTCTCGGAAGTCCTCCCCCGCTATCTCGGCGAGCTGTACCAGTTCGACCGTACAGCGGGACGGCTGGTCCAACTCGGCAGTGTGACAGCCACGGCGCCCGCGCCGAAACGACTGCCCAACGGGCTGCTCCCGGGCCACATCGTCACGGTCGATGCCGGGCACGGCGGGGCCGACCCCGGGACGCTCGGGCGGTTCTTCCCGAGCGGAATCTCCGAGAAGGACGTGACGCTGCAGGTCGCCCTCCTGTTGCAGAAGGAGCTCGTGGCACGGGGGATCACCGTCCGCATGACCCGCACCACCGATACCCGGCCAAGTAACCTGATTCGCGCCCCCACCTGCGACGCGAGCTGTGACCTCTTCGTCAGTCTCCACGTCGACGCCCTCGATACGCGGAGGCGGCGCGACTATCGATCGATCGACGGATTCTCGACGCTCATCATCGGCGAGGAGAATTCCGCTGACGCGGACCGGGTGGCCCGGACGGAAAACGAAGCGCTCCGGTTTGACAGCCCGGAGGATCGGGAGCTGGTGACCGGCCCGCTGGCGTTCATCCTGAAGGACCTGCAGATGAACGAGTATCTCCGCGAGTCCGCGCGGGCGGGGGCGCTCATTCAGACCCACCTCGAGCCCGTCCACCCCGGGGCCAACCGCGGCGTGAAGCAGCGAAACGATCTCGCGGTGCTCAACACCGGCCGGCGGCCCGGCGTACTCGTGGAGATGGGCTATAGCTCGAGTCCCGGCGACGCGAAGTTCCTGCTCTCACAGAACGGGCAACGGCAGATCGCGCGCGCACTCGCGGACGCCATCGTGGATTATCTGCTCGAGTTCGAGTGGAAGAGCGGCGTCCGGGCCGGCGGGCCGGGCCGATGAAGCGGCACGCGGTGCTGCTGGTCCTCGGGCTGACCGGGTGCGTCTACTACAACGGGATGTACAATGCGAACCGACTGGCCAAGCGGGCGCAGAAGGCCCAGGCCCAGGGGCGGACCTTCGAGGCGCAAGGCTACTGGGCGCAGGCGGAGGTGCGCGCCGATACCGTCATCGCCCGTCACCCCGAGAGCAGTTGGGCCGACGACGCCCAGTTGATCCGCGGCGAGGCGATGGTGGCGCGCAAGGATTGTTCTGGCGCCGTGCCCGCGCTCGAAGCGGCGTCCTTCAGCCGGGACAGCCCGCAGGTGGCGGAGCGCGCCAAGGTCCTCCTCGGCCGATGCCTGCTCCAGGAGGGCGACTACGCTGGCGCGGATCGCGCCTTCGTCGACCTCATGGCCAGCTCCGATACCGCCGTCAGCCGGGCGGCGCACCTCGAGCACGCCCGCGTGCTCCGCCTGGACGGCAAGTACCAGGAGGCACTCGAGGCCCTCGCAGGTCTGGAGGGCGGGGATGTCGACGCGGAGCGCGCCGCGGCTTACGCCAACCTCGGCCAGGTGGCAGCGGCCGAACCCCTGATTGCGCAGGCGTTGGCCGAGAACAACCTGACTCTCCCTTGGGAGTCGGTGATCGCCGGAATAGGGCGCGTCGACCCCGGAATGGCCTCGCGGAACACCACGGCCGTTGTCGCGTTGCCGGGCCTCCCCACCGAAACCAGGGATCGACTCCTTCTGGCCGATGGCCTCCGGCTCCTCCCGATCGACCCCGATTCGGGGCTGGCACGCCTCCGCGAAGCCGGCGCCGCCCAACCGGTCACCTTCGCCAGCCTGATCGCCGATCTCCGGATCGCCGAGTATACCATCGGGCAGGCGGACACACTCTCCCAACTCGAGCAGGCCCGGCAATCGCTGGTGGAGATCAGCGAGATCGGGGGACCCACGTCGGTCAAGGCCTTGAGCTATCTGCGTGCCTTGGACCGGGTCCGTGCCTACAGCGACTCCATCGGCCCCGACCGGCCGCAGGGTGACCTGGCGACGTTCGTCCTTGCCGAACTGGTGCGGGATTCCCTCCCGGCACCCCGGATTGCCGTCGAGCTCTTCTCCACGATCCCGGCGTGGTGGCCCACCTCTCCCTACGCCCCCAAGGCGCTGCTCGCCGTGGCCGCGCTCGAGCCGGCCGACGCCGCCTCGATATTTCACACCCTCGAATGCGTCTATCCCGCGAGCCCCTACCTCCTGCTCGTGGAGGGAACGGTGACACCGGGCGTGCTTGCGCTCGAGGACTCGCTCCTGGCGTATGCGAATGGCGGGGTGGCGCCGCCTCCGAGCCGGTCCCGCCGGGCGGCACCTGCCGGGGCGCCTGCCGGCCAGCGCCAGCAGGACGATCTCAAGTGATGCCGCCCACGTCGATGGAGCGGGAGGTGTTCGGGGCCCGGTTCCAGAACCCGATCGTGCTCGCCTCGGGCACCGCGGGGTATGGACGGGAGCTCGACGGCGTGATGGATCTCGACCGACTCGGCGGTCTGGTCACCAAGGCGGTCTCGCTCGAACCGCGGGCCGGGAAATGCTCCACCCCGGGTGGCGGAGTTTCGCGGGGGGATGCTCAACGCGATCGGCCTGGCAAATCCCGGGCTGGCGCAGGTGCGCACGGGGGAACTGCCGTGGATCCTCCGGCGATTGCAGGCGGCCCGGGTCCTGGTCAACATCGTGGGGTTCACGCTCGACGAGTACGCCTCGGTCATCGAGGGACTGGATGATCTCGAGGGCATCACCGCCTACGAACTGAATCTCTCCTGCCCCAACACCTCCGCCGGCGGCCTTGAGTTCGGTGCGGATCCTTCCGCCGTGACGGCGATCGTCTCCCGCTGTCGGCGCGTCACCGCGCGCCCACTGGTGGCCAAGCTCTCCCCGGTGCTGCCCGATATCGCCGCGATCGCCCTCGTGGCGCGCGACGCAGGCGCCGATGGGGTCTCGGTCGTGAATACGCTCCCCGGTCTGGCGCTCGACCCGACGGGCGAGGCGCGATTGGGCAACGGGAACGGCGGAGCGAGCGGTCCCGCCCTCCTGCCGGTCGGTGTGCTCGCCGTCCGCCGCGTCCGCGAGCGGGCGCCTGATTTCCCAATCATCGGGCTCGGAGGCGTGCGCAGCGCGGAGGACGCCCGGCAGTACCTGGCCGTCGGTGCCAATCTGGTCGGCATTGGGACCGGGGCCCTGGCCGACCCGCGCCTGCCCGCCCGGATCATTCGCGAGTTGGAGCGTTCCGGTGGCTGAGGTCATCCTCGCGCTCGATGTGGATTCGGCCGACGCCGGGCGCCGGCTCCTCGACCGCCTCCCCGATCTTCGGTGGGTGAAGGTTGGATCGGTGCTCATGACGAGGGCGGGCGCTCCGCTCATGGCTGGAGCTCCGGGAGCGCGGGTTGCACGTGTTCCTCGACCTCAAGTGGCACGACATCCCGCATACCGTCGCCGGGGCCGTGGCCGGTGCGGACGCCCTCGGCGTTGCGATGGCGACGGTGCATACCCTCGGCGGGGTCGACATGATGCGGGCGGCACAGGAGGCCGCGGGAGATCTGAACATCGTCGGGGTGACGGTGCTGACCTCCCATGACGCGGCGGCGTATGCCGATGCCGTCGGGCGAGATACGGTGGAGATCGAGTCCGAAGTGTCCCGACTCGCCGGCAAGGCGGCGGAAGCGGGGCTGCGGGGGGTGGTCTGCTCGCCGGCGGAGATCGCGGTGGTCCGTGCGGCGTTGCCGAGCGGGGCGTGGGTCGTGGTGCCCGGTATCCGCCGCGCCTCGGATGCCGCCGGCGATCAGGTCCGCATCGCGGCGCCGCGCGAGGCGGCGGCGGCGGGGGCCACGCACCTGGTGGTGGGCCGGCCGATCACCCAGGCTCCCAACCCCGCCGCCGTGCTGGCGGAGTTCACCGCCGAGGCCTCGGCGGCATGATCCGCCTCGCCTTCCTCTCCGGGGTACTCCTCTGCCTCCCGGCCCCGCTGCCTCCCGGCCCTCCTGCCTCCCAGCCCAGCCTCGCGGAGGTCGGCGAGTCGGCCCGCAGCGCCTGGGAACGACGGGATCTTCGGGCGTTCCTTGCCCCGGCGGGGGCCGGGCGCCTGCAGGTGATCCTGCCACCGGACCGCCAGTCGGCGCCGATCACGGTGGACCAGGCGCGGGCCCTCTTGTCATCGTATGTACAAGGTACGCAAGAGGTTAAGTCAACCTTGCTGGGTGCGAGGGTGGTGGATTCCATCCAGGGATATGTGGAGTTGAACCGTCGCTACCGGACGGTGGGCGTCCCGGGAGAGCGGGAGTCGCTCATCCTCCTCGGATATCGCCGGGGGCGGTCGTCCTGGGTGCTGACGGAGGTACGGATCGCCTCCTAACCGCTTCCCTTGCGTTGGGTTCTGGCGCGGTCTATATTCCTCAGCTACCTCAAAGTCTGGTCCTGGAGAGATTCTGTGAAGGTTCGTTCGAGCGTCAAGCCGATTTGCGAGCACTGCAAGGTCGTGAAGCGACAGGGCGTGGTTCGCATCATCTGCAAGCGCAATCCCAAGCACAAGCAGCGGCAGGGCTGATCATGGCACGTATTGCAGGCGTCGATCTTCCGCGCGACAAGCGGGTCGAGATCGGCCTGACGTACATCTTCGGGATCGGCCGTCCCACGGCCGCGAAGATCCTCGACGGAAACCGGCGTGATCCCGCGACACGCGCGTCCGGGACCTCTCGGACGCCGACGTCGCCCGGCTCCGTCAGGAGATCGAGCGCTCGCTGAAGGTCGAGGGTGCCCTCCGCACCGAGGTCGCGATGAACATCAAGCGACTGATGGACATCGGCAGCTACCGCGGCATGCGGCATCGCCGCGGTCTGCCGGTGCGCGGCCAGCGCACCCACACCAACGCCCGCACCAAGAAGGGGCCGCGCCGCGCCATTGCGGGCAAGAAGAAGGTGACGAAGAAGTAACCATGACTGCACCCGACTCCGCAACGAAGGCGCCTGGCGCCAAGCGTCCAAGAAGGTCGTCGAGGCCGAGGGCATCGCCCACGTCACCGCCACCTTCAACAACATGCTCATCACGATCACCGACATGCACGGCAACGCCGTCGCCTGGGGTACGGCGGGCAAGGCGGGGTTCAAGGGCTCCAAGAAGTCCACGCCGTTCGCCGCCACGGTGGCCGCGGAAGGCGCGCCGCGAGGCCATGAATCTCGGCGTGCGCCGGGTGCACGTGCGGGTGCAGGGCCCCGGCAGCGGGCGCGAGTCGGCCATCCAGGCGCTCGCCTCGGTCGGTCTCCGGGTCGAGTCGATCCGGGACGTCACGCCGATTCCGCACAACGGCTGCCGTCCGCCGAAGAAGCGGAGGGTCTGAGCCATGTCGCGATACACTGGTCCCAGCTGCCGGCTGTGCCGTCGCGAAGGCACCAAGCTCTTCCTCAAGGGCACCCAGTGCCTCACCGAGAAGTGCGCCGTCGAGCGCCGGGCGTACGCGCCGGGCCAGCACGGCCAGGGCACCGGGCGCCGTCGCAAGACGTCCGAGTACGCGAAGCAGCTGCGCGAGAAGCAGAAGGTCAAGCGGATGTACGGCCTCACCGAGAGGCAGTTCCGCAACACGTTCGAAAGCGTCAACCGCGAGCCGGGCGTCACGGGCACCAACCTGCTCGTCGCGCTCGAGACGCGTCTCGACAACATCGTGTACCGGATGGGCTTCGCCTCGAGCCGCAAGGCCGCGCGCCAGCTCGTCCGTCACGGCCACGTCGAGGTGAACGGCCGCCGGGTCGACATCCCGTCGTATCAGGTCAGCCCGGACAGGAAGTCCGGGTCGCTCCGGCCAGCCGCGAGATGGTGGTGGTCAAGGCGGCGCAGGAACACGCGTCGCGCGGGGCTCCGGTATCCTGGCTCTCCGTCGACGGCGACAAGGCCGCCGGCCGGTACGTCGAGCGTCCCACGCGTGAGGCCATCCCGGTCACCGCGCAGGAACAGCTCATCGTCGAGCTCTACTCGAAGTAAGTGGTGACCTGACCCATGACTATTGATCTGACCGGACTCGTCCGCCCGCACCTGGTCGAAATGAGCGAGCGCGAGGACAATCCGAACGCTGCCGAGTTCCGCCTCCAGCCGCTGGAGCGGGGCTTCGGCTACACGCTCGGCAACTCGCTGCGCCGCCTGCTGCTGTCCTCGCTCCGCGGCACCGCGGTCTGGGGCTTCCGGCTCGACGGCGTGGTGCACGAGCACCAGACCGTCCAGGGCGTCCTCGAGGACGTCCACCAGATCGTGCAGCGCCTCAAGGCGCTGACGCTGGTGCTGACCCCCGAGGTCGACGAAGCGGTGCTCCATATCAAGAAGGACGGCCCCGGACCGGTCTATGCCCGGGACATCCAGCCGCACGGCTCGGTGACCGTCGTCAATCCCGACCACCTGCTCTTCACGGTGCAGGACGACCGGGAAGTGAACGCCGAGCTCTACGTGAACAAGGGCCGCGGCTACGTCGAGTCGGAGCTGCACCCGTTCGACCGGTCGCTCCCGGTCGACCTCGTGCGGATCGACGCCATCTACAACCCGGTGACCCGCGCCAACTTCACGGTCGCGGAGACCCGCGTCGGCCAGCGTACCGACTATGACCGCCTGACGGTCACCGTCGAGACCAACGGCACCATCTCGCCCGAAGACGCGGTGGCGTACGCCGCCGCGCTGGCGCAGGAGCACTTCCGGTACTTCGTGGATTTCGGCAAGGTGCCGGTCATGCGCGAGCCGGCCCCCGTCGTCGCCGAGATCGGTGGTGGCCTGCGGGACAGCCTCTCGCGTCCGATCGACGACCTCGGCCTCTCGGTCCGGTCGCTGAACTCGCTCAAGAACTCCAATATCCGCACGCTGCAGGATCTGATCGCCTACTCCGAAGACGACCTCCTCAAGGTCAAGAATGTGGGCGAGAAGGCCGTGTCGGAAATCGTCGAATTGCTGGAGAAGGAAGGGCTGGCCTTCGGGCACGTGCTCGATGAGGCCACCGGCGAGCTGCGTCTGAAGAGCGCCGACGCTCCGGCGCCGGCCGCACCGGCCGCGCCGGCCGCCAGCAACGGGGAGACCGCCTAACATGCGTCATCGCGCCAAGGGACGGCAGCTGTCCCGTACCTCCGCCCATCGCCGCGCGCTGCTGAACAACATGGCCACCAGCCTGTTCAAGCACGAAGGCATCAACACGACGGAAGCCAAGGCCAAGGAGCTCCGGCCCTTCGCCGAGAAGCTCATCACCCTGGCCCGTCGTGGAGACCTGCATGCCCGCCGGCTCGTGGGGCGCAACATCAAGGACCGCGAGGTCCTGGGCCGCCTGTTCGCCGAGCTCGGGCCGCGCTTCGCGGCGCGCCCCGGCGGCTACACCCGCATCCTCAAGATGGGGCACCGACCCGGCGACGGCGCCGACGTGGCTCGCATCGAGCTGCTCTCGGAGTAAGGGTGGCATCGCCCGCTTCCGATACGACGAAGGGGACCCGCGAGGGTCCCCTTTTTTACAGCGACGCAATGATTACGGCGGCGGCACCCGATTCGGTGCGCCCGGGCTCACCCCGCCTTGACGATCTTGTTGCCCTTGATGCACTGGGTGCAGACGCGGACACGCCGCGGCTCGCCGTCCTTCAGGACGCGCACCGTCTGCAGGTTCGGATACCAGCGGCGGTTCGTGCGATTCTTGGCGTGGCTGACGTTGTTGCCGGTGACCGGCCCCTTGCCGCACACGGTGCATACCCGTGCCATATGTCCATCCCTCAAGCAGTTACGACATTGTCGGTACGACTGGAAACCGCGAAATCTAACCCGGTGACCGCCTCGACACAACCACCCCACGGAGACCGCCATGGCTGAGCGCAAGCGCGCGCTGATTACCGGGATCACGGGCCAGGACGGCTCGTATCTGGCCGAACTGCTCCTCGACAAGGGGTATGAGGTCTTCGGGGTCGTCCGGCGGACCAGCCACCACGGCCTGGCGCGGATCGACCACATCGCCGACCGGTTGACCCTCCTCCCGGCCGACCTCCTCGACCAGCACTCCCTCACCGTCGCGCTGCAGCAGTCGAGGCCGCACGAGGTGTACAACCTCGCCGCGCAGTCGTATGTGCCGACCTCCTGGTCGCAACCGGTGCTCACCGGGGAGTTCACCGCCCTCGGCGTGACGCGCATGCTCGAGGCGATCCGGCTGGTGCATCCCTCCGCCCGGTTCTACCAGGCGTCGAGTTCCGAGATGTTCGGCAAGGTGACCGAGACGCCGCAGAAGGAATCCACCACCTTCTATCCGCGCTCGCCGTACGGGGTGGCCAAGGTCTACGGCCACTGGATCACCGTCAACTACCGGGAGTCCTACGACCTCTACGCCGTCAGCGGCATCCTCTTCAATCACGAATCGCCGCGCCGCGGCATCGAGTTCGTCACGCGCAAGGTGACCGACGGCGTGGCGCGCATCAAGCTCGGCCTGGCCACCGAACTCCCGCTCGGCAACCTCGACGCGCATCGCGACTGGGGATTTGCCGGGGACTACGTCGACGCGATGTGGCGCATGCTCCAGCTCGACGAGCCGCAGGACTTCGTGGTCGGCACCGGGGTGACCCACAGCGTTCGCGAGCTCGTCGAGTTGGCCTTCGGCCACGCCGGGCTCGACTGGCAGAAGCACGTGACGCTCGACCAGCGGTTCATCCGCCCTGCCGAAGTCGACCTGCTCCTCGCCGACCCGTCGATGGCCAAGGCAACGCTCGATTGGACGCCGACGGTCGGGTTTGCCGAGCTGGTCGCGATGATGGTCGACGCCGACCTCGCCAGGCACGGGGCGCGTTGATGCGGGTCTTCGTGACCGGGGCCGAGGGCTTCGTGGGGCGCAGCATGGTGCGCGCCCTCCTCGCGGCCGGCCACGAAGTGCAGGCCGGGATCCGGCCGGGCGGCCCCCTCGAGGTGCCGGGACTCGCGCCGGAGGAGCGCACCAGGGTCGCGCGGGTGCCGCTCGAACTGCTCGACACGGCCTCGGTCGATTCGGCGATGTCGTGGTATCCGGATGCCGTCGTCCACCTGGCGGCGATCGCCTCGGGGGCGGATGCGCGGCGTGACATCGGAACCGCCTGGGCCGTCAACGCCTCTGGGACCGCGCGGCTGGCGGATGCCCTCGGACGACTCCGCGAGCGGGGCGAAGTCGATCCGGTGTTCCTGGTCGTGTCGACCGGTGAGGTCTACGGTGGGGGCGTGGATCGACTCCGACGCGAGGACGACCCGCTCGTGCCCTGCTCGCCGTATGCCGCCAGCAAGGTGGGGGCGGAGGTCGCGGCGCTCGAGGTCTGGCGTCGCACCGGGTTGCGGGTCGTCGTCGCGAGGCCGTTCCCGCATACGGGCGCGGGCCAGAGTGACCGGTTCGTGGCGCCGGCATTCGCCTCCCGGCTGCGCGAGGCCCGGCAGTCCGGGGCTACCTCCGTCCCCACCGGCAACCTCGAGCCGGTGCGCGACTTCCTCCATGTGCAGGACGTCGTGCGTGCCTATCTTGCGCTGTTGGGACGCGGCGTGCCGGGGCAGGCCTATAACGTCGCCAGCGGCGAAGGCATCTCCCTGCGCGAACTCTTCAACCGCCTCGCGGCGGAGGTCGGTGTGGCTGCCGTGCCTGCGGTGGCTCCCACCCTCGTGCGCACGTCGGACATCCTCCATCTCGTGGGGGACGCGACCAAGCTCCGGGCTGCCACCGGGTGGCAGCCCACGATTGCACTCGACCGGATTCTGAAAGAAGTCGCCGATGCCGAAGCGGACTGACATCTCCTCCATTCTCCTGATCGGTTCCGGCCCCATCATCATCGGGCAGGGGGCCGAGTTCGACTATTCGGGCACGCAGGCGGTTCGGGCGCTGAGGGAGGAGGGGTACCGGGTCATCCTGGTCAACTCGAATCCGGCCACGATCATGACCGATCCCGAGCTGGCGGACCGGACGTACGTCGAGCCGGTGACGCCGGAGTGGGTGGCACGGGTGATCGAGCGGGAGCGGCCGGACGCCCTGCTCCCGACCATGGGCGGACAGACCGCGCTGAACGTGGCGATGGCGCTTGCGAACGACGGCACGCTCGAGAAGTACGGCGTCGAGCTGATCGGCGCGGACGCCCGGGCCATCGGCCTGGCGGAGGACCGCGAGCAGTTTGGGGAGGCGATGCGCCGCCTCGGCCTCGCCACGCCGGCGGGTCAGACGATTCGGAGCATGGAGGAGGCCCTCGCGGCCGTGGCGGAGACGGGCTACCCGGCGATCATCCGCCCGTCGTTCACGCTCGGCGGGTCGGGCGGCGGCATCGCCTACAACCGGGAGGAGTTCGAGGCGCTGGTCGAGCACGGGCTCGAACTGTCCCCGGTCGGCTCGGTCCTCATCGAGAAGAGCATCATCGGCTGGAAGGAATTCGAGCTCGAGGTGATGCGCGACGCCGCCGACAACGTGGTCATCGTCTGCTCCATCGAGAACATCGACCCGATGGGCGTGCACACCGGCGACTCCATCACCGTCGCGCCGGCCATGACGCTCACCGACCGCGAGTACCAGACGATGCGCGACGCGCGCTGGCCATCATCCGCGAGGTCGGCGTGGCGGCCGGCGGCTGCAACATCCAGTTCGCGGTGAATCCGGCAGACGGGTGAGCAGCTCGTCATCGAGATGAACCCGCGGGTGTCGCGCTCGTCGGCGCTGGCCTCCAAGGCGACCGGCTTCCCGATCGCGCGGATCGGGGCCAAGCTCGCCGTCGGGTACCGGCTCGACGAACTCCCCAACGACATCACCAAGACGACGCCGGCCTCGTTCGAGCCGGTGCTCGACTACGTGGTGGTCAAGGTGCCGCGGTTCGCGTTCGAGAAGTTCCCGACCGCCGACCCGACGCTGACGACGCAGATGAAGTCGGTCGGCGAGGTCATGGCCATCGGCCGCACCTTCAAGGAGGCCTTCCAGAAGGGACTCCGCGCGCTCGAGATCGATCGGATCGGCTGGGTGGCGGGCGCGAACGCGGCGGCCGACCGACTCGACGATGCCGACATCGCGACGGTCAAGGCGGCCCTGCGGCGACCGACGCCGGAACGGATCTTCCAGATCAAGCGGGCCCTGGCCGGCGGCGTGTCGGTCGCGGAGGTCTCCGAGCGGACCGGGATCGATCCCTGGTTCCTCGACCAGCTTGCCGAACTGGTGGAGGCGGAGGCGCCTGGGCCGCCGACCCCGACGCGTTGCAGCCGGATGTGCTTCGCGGGATGAAGCGGATGGGGTTCTCCGACGCGCAGCTCGCGCGGCTGCGCGGGACGCCGGAGGCGGAGGTGCGCGCCCTCCGCCACGACGCACGGGATCCGTCCCGTCTTCAAGATGGTCGATACCTGCGCCGGCGAGTTTCCGTCCGCCACGCCGTACCTCTACTCGTCCTACGACGAGGAAAACGAGTCGATTCCCGACGGGCGGCAAGTCGGTGATCATCCTCGGGAGCGGCCCGAATCGGATCGGACAGGGGGTCGAGTTCGACTACTGCTGCGTCCGCGCCGTGCTGGCCTTCCGCGAGCTCGGGTACCGGACGATCATGGTCAACTCGAATCCCGAGACGGTCTCCACCGACTTCGACATCTCCGACAAGCTGTACTTCGAGCCGCTGACGCTCGAGGACGTGCTCGAGATTGTCCACGTCGAGCAGCCGATCGGCGTCATCGTGCAGCTGGGCGGGCAGACGCCGCTCAGGCTGGCGCGGGGACTGGAGGCGGCGGGTGTGCCGATCCTCGGCACCTCCCCCGAGGCCATCGACGAGGCGGAGGATCGCGGGCGGTTCGAGGCGCTGGCCCGCGAACTCGGCGTCGCCCAGCCGCCGAGCGGCACGGCGATGTCGCTCGAAGAGGCCGGCGTGGTCGCCGAGCGGATCGGGTACCCGATCCTGGTGCGCCCCTCGTACGTCCTCGGCGGCCGCGGGATGCAGATCGTCTACGACGTCGAATCGCTCCAGCGCTACTTCGCCCAGGCGACCCGGGTGACGCCGGAGCACCCGGTGCTGATCGACCGCTTCCTCGAGGACGCCTTCGAGGCGGACGTCGACGCGATCTGCGACGGCACCCAGTGCGTCATTGGCGGCGTCATGCAGCATATCGAGGACGCCGGCATCCACTCCGGCGACTCGGCCTGCGTCTTGCCGCCGTACCTGATCACCGAGGACCAGGTCGAGCAGATGCGCGAGCACACGCGCGCCTTCGCCCTGCGGCTCGGCGTGGTCGGCCTGATCAACGTGCAGTACGCCGTCAAGGACGGGCAGGTCTACGTGCTCGAGGTCAACCCCCGCGGGTCACGCACCGTGCCGTTCGTCTCGAAGACCACCGGCGTGCCGCTGGCCTGGATGGCCGCGGCGGTCATGGCCGGCCGGACCCTCGAGTCGCTCGGCTTGCACGACGACGTGATGCAGCCCTACGTGGCGGTCAAGGAAGCGGTCTTCCCGTTCAACAAGTTCCCGGGCGTCGACCTGATCCTCGGCCCGGAGATGCGCTCCACCGGCGAGGTCATGGGCATCGCCGATTCCTTCGGCATGGCGTTCGCCAAGGCCCAGGTCAGCGCCGACGGTGCGCTGCCGCTCGAAGGGACGGTGTTCGTGACGGTGAACGACCATGACAAGCCGACCGTCGTGCCGATCGTCCGGCGGTTCCACGAGCTCGGATTCCGGATCGTCGCCACCGAGGGCACCGCCACGCTACCTCCGAAGCCGCGGCGTCCCGGCAGAGCGGGTGCTGAAGGTGCACGAAGGGCGGCCGAACGCGATCGACCTGCTGGTCTCCGGCGACGTCCAGCTCCTCATCAACACCCCGCTCGGCAAGCTGACGCAGCAGGACGACTACTCATCCGTCGTGCGGCGCTGCAGCATCGCACCCCGTACACCACGACGCTGTCGGCGGCCTCCGCCGCCTGCGACGCGGTCATCGCGATGCGAAGCAGGGCACGGACCGTCTGCTCCCTGCAGGAATGGCACGCCCTGGCCCGCGAGGCCGTGACGGAATCGGTGTGACGACCGCCCGCGATCCCGGTTTTATCGCCGCGCTGCGCGCCTGTGTAGGCGGGGAAGTCCGCGCCGATGATCCCCTGGCGCGGTATTCGACCTATCGGATCGGCGGGCCGGCCACGGTGCTGCTCCCCGGGGTCAACGAAGATGTCGGCGCCGCGCTCCGCATGGCGGCGGACGCCGGGGTCCCCTGGTTCGCCGTCGGTCTCGGTTCCAATATCCTCCTGCCGGACGAAGGGATGGACGCGCTCGTCATCCGGCTCGGCAAGGGGCTCGACAGACTCGCGCGAGACGGCGACCGGTGGGTGGTCGGGGCCGGGATGCCTGCCCCCCTCGCGGCGCGCCGAACGGCGGCCGCCGGCTGGTTTGGGCTCCACAAGTTTGTCGGTGTGCCCGGGACGGCCGGCGGTGGCGTCTACATGAACGCGGGCTGCCACGGCGCGGAGTGGTCGGACTTCGTCGAAACGGTGCTCGTGGTGGATGCGCGGGGCATCGATCAGGTCCTCCCGCGAGCGGACATCCCGTTCGCCTATCGCACGAGCGGGCTCTCCGGCCAGGTGGTGCTGGAGGCGACCGTGCGCCTCCGACCGGAGGACCCGGCGGTGATCGAAGCGGAACTGGCCGAGCTCTTCAAATGGCGCTCCGAGGGTACCCCCTTCAATCAACCCTGTTGCGGCAGTGTCTTCCGGAATCCCGGCGGGGCGTCGTGGCATCGCGAGGGGGGGCCGCGGACGGCGGGCCAGTTGATCGAGGCGGCGGGGCTGAAGGGATTCCGGGCCGGTGGCGCCGAGATCTCTCCGAAACACGCGAACTACTTCGTGAACCGTGGTGGTGCGACCGCCGCCGATATCAGGATCCTGATTGCCCATGCCCAGGCCACGGTCCACGCACGCTTCGGTGCGACGCTCGAGACCGAAGTGCAGCTCATCCGGCCAGATGGCAGCACCGACACGCTTCCTTCCCCCGCTGATGGAACCTCCCATGCCTGACTATTTCGTCCACGAATCCAGCTATGTCGATGACGGCGCGGTGGTCGGCGCCGGGTCGAAGATCTGGCACTTCAGCCACGTGATGTCCGGGGCCATCATCGGCGAGCGGTGCAACCTCGGTCAGAACGTCGTGGTCATGCCGGGCACCCGGCTGGGCAACAACGTGAAGGTGCAGAACAACGTCTCGATCTACGAGGGTGTCGAGCTCGAGGACGATGTCTTCTGCGGGCCGAGCTGCGTCTTCACGAACGTCCTGATCCCGCGGAGCCACGTCTCCCGCAAGCACGCGTACCTCCCGACCCTCGTTCGCCGGGGCGCCACCATCGGGGCGAATGCCACCATCATCTGTGGCAGCACCCTGGGGGCCTATTCGTTCATCGGGGCAGGAGCGGTCGTCCGCGGGGAGGTTCCCGACCATGCCCTGATGGTCGGGATGCCCGCCCGGCGGATCGGCTGGATGTGCCAATGCGGCGTTCGCCTGGCCGTCGCGGACGGGGGGGGCGTCTGCGCCTCCTGCGGGGCCGAATACCGGGAAGATGCAGGGCTCCTCCACCGCGTTGATTCTCTCCCTCCGCAGGGCTAAGTTTGTTGGTTATCGTAGGTTAGAGTTTTCCCACCGGCGGGAGTCAGCCCTTCCGCCTCCTGAGGGCCAGTCCCGTGAACGTCCCGCTCCTCGATCTTGTCACCCAGCATGAAGGCATCAAGGAATCCGTCCTCCCGGCGGTCATGAGTGTCATTCAACGGCAGGGCTTCATCATGGGTCCCGAGGTCGCTCAACTCGAGACTCAGGTGGCGAAGCTGTCGGGGGCGAAGCACGGGATCGCATGCGCCAGCGGAACCGATGCGCTCCTGGTGCCGCTTCGGGCGCTGGGCCTCAAGCCTGGGGATGAGGTCATCGCGCCGGCGTTCACGTTCTTCGCGACCGCGGGCGCGATTCATAACGCTGGCGGGCGCCCGGTGTTCGTCGACATCGAGCCCGACACATTCAACATCGCTCCGGCCGCGGTCGAGGCCGCCATCACCCCCCGCACACGGGCCATCGTGCTCGTCCACCTCTATGGCCAGATGGCCGACGTGGGGGCGCTCGCCGCGCTGGCGCAGAAGCACGGCCTGATGCTGGTGGAGGACGCCGCCCAGGCCATCGGCGCCCGTCGCAAGGTGGATGGGACCTGGCGGGGCGCCGGGGAGCTGGGGACGGTGGGTTCCTTCTCGTTCTTTCCCACCAAGAATCTCGGCGCCTGGGGCGACGGCGGGATGATGGTCGCGCAGGACGACGCACTTGCCGACCGGCTCCGTCGCGAACGGCTGCACGGTGGCACCCGGGAGTACTTCCACGACGAGGTCGGGCTCAACAGCCGGCTCGACTCGCTCCAGGCGGCGGTGCTCCTCGCCAAGCTGCCCTACCTCGGTGCCTGGGGCGAGCGCCGGCGCGAGATCGCGGCGGTCTACTCCACGGCGTTTGCCGGGATGGCCGGTGTGACGCCGCCCGTGATCGATCCGGCCAACGAGCACATCTTTCATCAGTACACGATTCGCGCCGAGCGACGCGACGCACTCCTGGCGCACCTCAAGTCCCGGGGGATCGGGCACAAGGTCTACTACCCGCTTGCGCTCCATCTCCAGCCCTGCTTCGCCTTTCTCGGGATGGGTACCGGCGTGCTCCCGGTCACCGAACGGGCCACCGAAGAAGTCGTGTCGCTGCCGATCTATCCTGAACTCACCTCCGCCCAGATCGACGCCGTCATTGCGGCTGTCCGGGAGTTTTACCAGGGATGACGAATACCACTGCGCAGGACCTGATCGCCAAGGCCGAGAGCCGGGAGGCGCTCTTCGGGGTTGTCGGCCTCGGCTACGTCGGCTTGCCGCTCGTCATCGAGCTGACGCGTGCCGGCTACAAGGTGCTCGGCTTCGACATTCTCCCGAGCGTGGTCGAGGGGCTGAACGCCGGCCGCTCCCACGTCAAGGACATCACCGACGCCGCGCTGCAGGAGGTGCTGGCCAAGGGGTTGTTCGAGGCCACCACCGACCTTGGTCGCCTCGGGGAGCCGGACGCGATCTCGATTGCGGTGCCGACGCCCCTCTCGAAGTTCAAGGATCCGGACGTCAGCTACATCCAGGCCTCCACGGAATCGGTCCGGAAGACGCTGCGGAAGGGCCAGGTCATCATCCTGGAGAGCACCACCTATCCCGGCACCACGCGGGAGCTGATGCTCCCCGCGCTCGAAAGCACCGGGCTGGTCGTCGGCAAGGACTTCTTCCTTTCCTTCAGCCCCGAGCGCGTCGACCCGGGCAACGCGGTCTACGGTACCCGGAACACCCCCAAGGTCATCGGTGGCATCACCCCGGATTGTCTCGCTGTCACGATGGCGCTCTATCAGCCCTCGATCGACACGCTCGTCCCGGTGTCGTCGCCCGAGGCGGCGGAGCTGGTCAAGATTCTCGAGAATACCTTTCGCAGCGTCAATATCGGGCTGGTCAACGAGACGGCCATCGTCTGCGACAAGCTGGGCGTCGACGTCTGGGAAGTGATCGAGGCGGCGGCCACCAAGCCGTTCGGCTTCATGAAGTTCTTGCCGGGCCCCGGCCTCGGCGGGCACTGCATCCCGATCGATCCCCACTACCTCGCCTGGAAGATGCGCGGTCTCAATTACAAGACCCGGTTCATCGACCTGGCCGGAGAGGTCAACACCGAGATGCCGATGTTCTGGGTCCGCAAGGTGGCGGATGCCCTGAACAGCCTGAGCCGGTCGGTGCGCGGCAGCCGTATCCTCATCCTCGGCGTCGCCTACAAGCGGGACATCGATGACCTGCGCGAGAGCCCGGCACTCGATATCATCCGCCTGCTGGAACAGCAGGGGGCGCAGGTGGAGTACCACGACCCGCACGTGAAGAGCTATCGCGAGGACGGCAAGCTCGTGCACTCGGTTCCGCTGACCGTCACGACCGTGAAAGCGGCGGACTGCGTCATGGTCGTGACGGACCATGCGGCCGTCGACTACGCCATGGTCAAGCAGCACGCGAAGCTCGTGGTGGATACCCGCCATGTGATGCCGAGGGCCTGAGCCGACATGCGCGTGACCATCGTCGGCAGTGGCTATGTGGGCCTGGTGGCCGGGGCCTGCTTTGCCGAGACCGGCAATGATGTCGTCTGCGCGGACGTGGATGGTGGAAAGATCGAAGGGCTGCGGCGGAACGAGCTGCCGATCTATGAGCCCGGACTTGCCCCCCTGGTGCGCCGAAACCAGGAAGAGGGACGGCTGGCGTTCACCACGGACATCGGCGCGGCGGTGGAGCGGGCCCAGGTGGTGTTCATTGCGGTCGGCACGCCGGAGGGCGAGGATGGCTCGGCGGACCTGCAGCACGTGCTCGAGGTGGCACGGGTCATCGGCAAGCACCTCAACGGCCCGAAGGTGATCGCCACGAAGTCCACGGTGCCAGTCGGCACGGCGGAACGGGTGCGGGAGGCGATTCGGGCGGAGTCGAGCGAGTCGTTCTCGATCTGCGCCAACCCGGAATTTCTGAAGGAGGGAGCCGCGGTCGAGGACTTCATGCACCCCGACCGGGTCGTGGTGGGTGTGGAAGACGACCTGGCCCGGGAGGCGATGGCGCAGCTCTACGGGCCGTTCTTCCGGAAAAGCGACCGCATCCTCTTCATGGACATCCCCTCGGCGGAGGTGACCAAGTACGCCGCGAACGCCATGCTGGCGACGCGCATCTCGTTCATGAACCAGATCGCAACGCTGTGTGAGCGGGTCGGCGCGGATGTGACCAATGTCCGGCGGGGAATCGGGACGGACCAGCGGATCGGGCCGGCATTTCTGTTTCCGGGCCCCGGGTACGGTGGTGCCTGCTTCCCGAAGGACGTCAAGGCGCTGATCCGGACGGCGCGCGACGCCGACGCCCCTGCCGAACTGCTCGAGGCGGTGGAGGCGGTCAACAGGCGGCAGAAGCAGGTATTGCTCGAAAAGGTGACCGAAGCATTCGGCGGCGCTTTGACCGGGAAGACGATCGCGCTCTGGGGACTCTCGTTCAAGGCGGAGACCGACGACGTGCGGGAGAGCCCGGCGATTCCACTCGTCGAGGGGTTGCTCGCACGCGGGGCGCGCGTGGTGGCGCACGATCCGCACGCCATGCACAACGCGCGGAAGTACTTCGGCGATCGCATCGACTACGCCGCCGATCCCTACGCCGCGGCACAGGGGGCCGACGCCCTGGTGGTGGTGACGGAGTGGCTGGTCTACCGGAATCCGGATTTCGAACGACTCCAGGCGGAACTTCGGGGGCGCGTCGTCATCGACGGCCGCAACCTGTATGATGCCGCGCGCATGCGTGGCCTGGGGTTTACCTACGACTCCATCGGTCGGCCCGGCATGCCCGGCCTGGGAGCATGATGAACGTCAGCCCTGAGCACCTGATTCAGCAGGCGCGCGAGCGCTTTGCCCTCCAGGATTACCGAGGCGCCGCCTTCCTGCTGGAAGAAGTCGTCTCCGGCGGCCGCGCGTTCGCAGACGTGCACCACCTGCTCGGCGTGTCCTACTCGCTGCTCAGCCTGCCCGACCGTGCCCTGACGGAATTCGACCGGGCGCTCGCGCTGAACCCACGCTACCTCGAGGCGTTGATCCACCGGGGGATGATCCTGATGGACCTCGGACGGCGGGAGGAGGCCGAGGCGTCGTTCCAGCTGGCCCAGCAGGGTGACTTGCTCACGGCGGGGCTCCCCGCCCACGCAGCCGGCCGGCTTGCCAACCTGCATGCCTCCGTCGCGGAGGCCTATGCGGAACTCGGCGCCCTCGAGCCGGCCATCGAGCAGTTGACCATCGCCACGAAACTGGGGCCGAAATTTCCCGATCTCCGGTATCGGCTGGCACGCCTGCTCCTGGAGGCGGGACAGACGCTGGAAGCGCGCGAGGAACTCGAACTCGTCGTCCGGACGCGCCCCAACTTCCTGGACGCGCTCGCCCTCCTCGGCCTTGCCCGGTACCTCTCGGGCGATGCGGACGGCGCAGAGACGGTGTGGCGGGATTGCCTGACACGCCGGCCGGAGGACGCGCGCGTCGAAGCGTACCTGGCCATGCTGAGCCGCGGCACGCAATGAAGCGGATCGCGCGGTGGAGCTGTCCCTGGCTGGTGCTGGGTGCCGTTGCCTGCGGGTCTGCCGGGGGACCGGAGGGGGCCGCCGACCGGAACTATGCGGAAGGACGGTACCAGGAGGCGCTGGCGGTCTACGCCCCGCTCGCCGAAACCGAGCCCTCCGCATCGCACTGGGCAAAGGTCGGTGCCTCCGCCCTGCGGCTGGGTCGACTGCGGGAAGCCACGGCCGCCTATCAGGCGCTGGCGACGACGGCCCCGGACCGGGCTGACGAGGCGGCGGAGGGGCTGGAGCGGGTGATCGAGGCGGCCGAACGTCGGCGCGACGAGGTGACCCTGGAGGAGGCGGTGGCAGCGCTCCGCGCCGTGGCGCCGGACCGCCCCCTCGGCCGCCACGCGCTGAACCTGATGCAGGTCATCAATGGGCCGGTCTCGTCCTCCGACTTCGCGGCCGCGCTGGCCGTCGCCTCCGATGCGCGCACGGTGGATTCGTTGCTCGTTCGCCAGGGCAGCGCCCTGGCGGCGACGGGCGAATGCAGCGAGGCGATCCGGCTCTACCAGGCTGCGGTCCGTCGCGCCGGGCGATCGGGCAACGGCACGGCCGAGGCCGGCCTGGTGGACTGCTTCTTCCGGCTCGGGGCCTCGCACCTCGTGTCGGCGCCCGACAGCGCCGAATCGTGGTTCCGGAACGCCGTGGGGATCGACTCCGCGACTCCTCTGGGGCGGGCCGCCATGGTCGGGCTCGGCGATGCTCGGCTCCGACAGGGCGATCTCATCGGTGCCGCACTCGCATATCAGACCGTGTTGTCCAGCGGAGACCGATCTGATTCGCTCACGACGCGTCGCCGCGCTCAAGCTGAACGCACTCGTGTCAGCTGATGCGCCGGATTCACTCTCGACGGACATGCCATGACGTTGCGGTCACTCGTAGTCCTTGGGATGCTCGGCCTGGCCGCCTGCAAGTCGGGGAGCGGAAACGCCCCACCGGATCTGGGCGCCGCGCCGGCGGATCCCACCCTGTCGGCGGCGCGCGTCGACTCCATGTGGGAGCAGGGCATCAAGGACTTCCGGAAGGGGTCCTACCACTCCGCGTCCGAGGTCTTCCAGCGGATCCTGCTGGAATTCAACCCCGGAGACCGGCGAATTCCCGAGGCCCACTTCTATCTCGGCGAATCCTACTTCGGGGCGGGCAGTGAGCTCCAGGCGATGCGAGAGTTCCGCAAGGTGTCGGATGACTTCCCGAGCAATCCGCTCGCGCCCGACGCCCTCTATCGTGCCGGCGACTCGTACGCCGTCCTCTGGCGCAAGCCTCAATTGGACCCGACCTACGGGAAGTCGGCGATGGCCACCTATACCGAACTGCTGAACCGGTACCCGGACTCTCCGGCGGCTGCCAAGGCGCGGCTGCAAGTGGCAGACCTGGCGGACAAGTTCGCGTACAAGGAGTGGGAGACGGCCAAATTCTACCTGCGCAACAAGATGTACGATTCCGCGATCCTCTATATGCGGGCGCTGGTCGCCACGTACCCGAACACCCCATCGGCGCAGCTCGCGCTCGCCCAACTGGTGACCAGCTACCGCAACCTTGGCTACATCGAGGATGCCGAAGAGATGTGCGGTGCCTTGCGGCAGTTTCACCCCGACACGAAGGACCTCGACACGCTCTGTCCGGGCGGCGGCGGGTGACGCCGTGATTGGTCTCTTCGGGGGCTCATTCGACCCGATCCATGTCGGACACCTGATCGTTGGGCGCGCGCTCGCCGAATCGCTCGGCCTGGCGGAACTGCGTTTCATGCCGACGGGCGAGCAGCCGTTGAAGCGCGGGCGCCACATGGCCAGCGTCGGTCACCGCGTGGCCATGGTGGCCGCCGCCGTCGCCGGGGAACCGGGGCTCGCGGTGGAGCGTATTGAGTCGGACCGCCCCGGCCTGTCGTACACGGTGGATACGCTGCGGGCGCTCCGGGACCGGGAGCCGCGCCAGCGGTTCGTCGTCCTCCTCGGGGCCGACGCCGCCGCGGAGCTGCATCAGTGGCACGAGGCGGATGCGCTGGCGGACCTCGCGCAGTTCGTGGCGTTCAGCCGTGCGGGCGCGCCACGGCCGTCACATCCGCTCCTCCACGACGTGGTGGACGCACCCGCTGTCGAGATCTCCTCGACGGCGATCCGGCAGCGTGTGGCGGCCGGACGCTCGATTCGCTATCTCGTCCCCGACGCGGTCGCCGAGTATATCGCGGCCCAGGGGCTGTACAGGAACGGACAGGGATGATCAAGAAACTGGTGAAGGTGGTCTTCGGCACGCAGTACGACCGGGAAATGAAGAAGATCCGGCCAATCGTCGAGGCCATCAAGCAGGAGGAGGAACGGCTTGCCGGGCTGTCGGACGATGAGATTCGCGGGCAGACCGCCGTCTTCCGCGCACGCCTGGCGGAACGGCTGGGCCCCGCGACGACCGAACTCGAAGAGGTCCGGGCGGCCAAGCACGGGTGCGAGGATCCGCACGAGCGCGATCGCCTGGAGACCCGCTTCCACGAACTCGAGTCGAACTACAAGAAGGCCCTGGCGGCGGAGCTCGACGCCCTGCTGCCCGAGGCGTTCGCCACGGTGCGGGAAGCGGCGCGCCGACTCCACGGGACGACGGTGGTGGTCACCGGGCGGGAGCTCGACGTGGGACATGGTGCACTACGACGTGCAGCTCATCGGCGGCATCGTCCTGCACCAGGGGAAGATCGCCGAAATGGCGACCGGCGAAGGCAAGACCCTCGTGGCCACGCTGCCGCTCTACCTCAACGCACTCGCCGGACGCGGGGCGCACCTGGTCACGGTCAACAACTACCTCGCCCGGCGCGACACCCAGTGGATGGGGCACGTCTACAACTGGCTCGGCCTGACCGTCGGCCGTGCTGGACGACACCGAGCCGAGCACGCCGGAGCGGAAGGCGGCGTACGCCGCCGACATCACCTACGGCACCAACAACGAGTTCGGCTTCGACTACCTGCGCGACAACATGGTGTTCGCGCTCGAGCAGCGGGTGCAGCGCCCACACGCCTACGCGATCATCGACGAAGTCGACTCGATCCTCATCGACGAGGCGCGGACGCCGCTGATCATTTCCGGCCCCGTCGGCAACGCGGAAGACGACAGCTACGCGCAGCACAACCGGCCGGTGGCCGAGGTGGTCCGCAAGCAGACGGCGGTCGTCAACCAGCTGCTGACCGAGGCGGAGGGCCTGCTCGAGGACCCGGAGACGCAGGTCGACGCCGGCATCCTGCTCTACCAGGCCCACCTGGGGATGCCGAAGAACAAGAAGCTGCTCAAGATGCTGAACGAGACCGGCGTCAAGGCGCTGCTGCAGCGGACGGAGCTCGACGCGCTCGCCGACCGCAAGCTGCCGCTCCGGCAGCAGAAGATGCGCGGCATCGAGGACAACCTCTACTTCGTGCTCGACGAGAAGGGCCACTCGGTGCACCTGACCGAGCGGGGCGCGGAGACGATGTCGCCGAACGATCCGGACCTCTTCATCGTGCCGGACATCTCGCAGGCCATCCACGACGCCGAACACGATCCCGACCTGACCCCCGAGGAACGGGTGGAGGCGCGGCGGAAGATCGAGGCGGAGTACGCCGTGAAGAGCGAGAAGCTCCATGGCATCCACAAGCTGCTGCAGGCGCACGCGCTGTACGAGCGGGACGTCGACTACCTGGTGGTGGAGGGCCAGGTGCTCATCGTCGACGAGTTCACCGGCCGCACCATGCCCGGCCGCCGCTGGGCGGACGGGCTGCACCAGGCGGTCGAGGCCAAGGAAGGGGTGCAGGTCAAGGGCGAGACGCAGACCCTCGCCACGATCACCATCCAGAACTACTTCCGGATGTACGACAAGCTGTCCGGCATGACCGGCACCGCCGAGACGGAGGAGACCGAGTTCTACACGATCTACGGCCTCGACGTCGTCGTCATCCCGACCAACCGGCCGATCCGGCGGAACGACAAGGTCGACCTGATCTACAAGACCCGCCGGGAGAAGTACAACGCGATCGCCGACGAGGTCGAGCGACTCCACGCGCTCGGGCTGCCGGTGCTCATCGGCACGGTGACGGTGGAGACGTCCGAGACGCTGAGCAAGATGCTCAAGCGGCGCGGGCTCAAGCACGAGGTGCTGAACGCCAAGTACCACCAGCGGGAGGCCGAGATCGTGGCCGGGGCGGGGCAGCGCGACGCCATCACGATCGCGACGAACATGGCCGGCCGCGGCACCGACATCAAACTCGGCGCCAACCTCGACCTGACCACCGAGGAGGCGGGCCTCCAGATCGTCGGCACCGAGCGGCACGAGTCGCGGCGCATCGACCGCCAGCTGCGCGGCCGCTCCGGCCGGCAGGGCGACCCGGGCCAGTCGGTCTTCTTCCTGTCGCTCGAAGACGACCTGATGCGGATGTTCGGCTCCGACCGGATCGCGGCGTGGATGGACCGCAGCGGCGCGGAGGAGGGGGAGGTCATCACCGGGGCGCTCATCACGCGCGCCATCGAGCAGGCCCAGAAGCGGGTGGAGCTGCAGAACTTCCAGACCCGCAAGCGCCTCCTCGAGTACGACGACGTGATGAACCAGCAGCGCGAGGTGGTCTACTCCCTGCGGCTCTTCGCGCTCGAGAAGGGCGAGGAGCTGAAGGCCGAGAGCCGTCGGATGATCGAGGCGGCACTCGGGCGCAGCGTGCGGGATTACCTCAGCGACACGAGCCGGCCGGAGGAGTACGATCGGGCCGGACTCCGATCGGCGCTGACTGCTGCAGTACATGGTGTCGCCGGAGAAGATCGTCACCGCGGCCGAGACGCCGGACCTCGACGCGATCGTCGAGGCGGCGCAGGCGGAGGGCGAGGCCGCCTTCCACCGGAAGGTCGAGTACCTCAGGGAGTTCGGGCGGAAGATCAACATTCCGGACGTCGACGGGCAGATCCTGTCGCAGGTGATGCTGGCGGTGCTCGACGAGAAGTGGAAGGATCACCTCTACGATCTCGACCAGCTCCGCAACGCCATCCAGTACCGCGCCTACGGCCAGAAGGACCCGCTGATCGAGTACAAGCGGGAGGCCTTCGACATGTTCGAGGACCTCATGCGGGACATCCAGGCCACCTTTACCGAGCGGTTCCTGAAGATCCAGGTGACAGCGGAACCGCCCCGGCGCCCGCCGCCGCCCCGCCGCCGACCACCTCGCGCGGAGACGCCGAGCTCTTTGCCCCGACCGGCGGACAGGCCCCCGGGGCTGGTGCCCGGCCGGCGGTGAGCAGCAGCGCCGGACCGCTTCGGGCCCCCGCGGCTGCGGGAATGGCCAACGTCGGTCGGAACGATCCCTGTCCCTGCGGGTCGGGCAAGAAGTTCAAGAAATGCCACGGGGCCGCCTGACGGGGGTGCGCGTGATTACGGCACCCTGAATCGAGCGGGCACGCCCTACCTTGGGGCGTGCCCGCTTCCCTCTCCACCTCCCCCCACCTCCGACCTCCCCCGCGAGCGGCTCTGGGCCCTCGGCCCGTCCGCGTTGACGCCGGGCGAACTTCTCGCCATCCTCCTAGGGACGGGGAGTATCACCCTCAGGGTGACCGAGGTCGCTGCCCGCCTCCTGGAGGCGGGGGGAGGGTCCTTGCGCCGTCTGGCCGCCCGGCCGCGCGCGGAACTGCTTCAGATTCCCGGGGTCGGCGCCGCCAAGGGCGCCCGGTTGCTGGCGGCCTTCGAGCTGGCGGCCCGGATGGCGGGGGAATCCCGTCCGGCGCGGCCTCGGATCGGGGAACCGGCAGATGTCGCCCGACTGCTGGGGCCGCGGCTTCGCGACCTGGAGGTGGAGGAGTTCCGCCTGCTGGCCCTCGACAGCCAGAGCCGGGTGCTTCGGGAGGTGCTGGTGACCCGGGGATTGCTGAACAGCTCCCTGGTGCACCCGCGGGAGGTCTTTCGTCCCGCCATTGCCGAGGCGGCGGCTGGGATCATCGTCGTGCACAACCACCCGAGCGGGGACCCGACCCCCTCGGCCGAAGATCAGGCGGTGACCCGGCAGCTGGTGGCGGCCGGGCGCCTCCTGGACCTGCCGGTGTACGATCACGTCGTGATCGCCGGCGACCGATTCGTCAGCTTCGCCACCGCGGGACTCCTGTGACCGCTCCGACGCTTGACCTCGCTCCCGAACTTCGCGCGATGCTCGCGAAGCATGGCGACCGAATCGATCTGGATTTGATCGAGCGCGCGCTCCGCTTCAGCACGTCCGCGCACCACGGGCAGAAACGGGCGTCGGGTGAGGAGTTCATCTCCCACAGCATCGCGGTGGCGATGATCCTGGCCGAACAGCTGCCGGACTCGACCTCGATCGCGGCGGCGCTGCTCCACGACGTCGTGGAAGACTCCGACGTCGGCGTCGAGGACATCGCGCGCGACTTCGGCCCGGAAGTCGGCGTCATCGTGGACGGCCTCACCAAGATCTCCCACCTGACCTTCCGGTCCACGGCCGAGGAGCAGGTGGAGAACTACCGGAAGCTGCTGCTCTCGATCGCCAAGGACGCCCGGGTCATCATCATCAAGCTGGCCGACCGCCTGCACAACATGCGGACCCTCGAACATCTCGAACCGGCGAAGCGCGTCCGCATCGCCACGGAAACCCGCGAGATCTACGCCCCGCTCGCCCACCGGTTCGGCATGGCCGGGATGAAGGCGGAACTGGAGGACCTGGCCTTCCGGTTTCTGGAGCCGGAGGAGTACAAGGTGCTCTCCGACCAGGTCGCCGCCGAGCGCGAAGCCCGGGAGCAGATGATCGACCGACTCCGCCGGCCGCTGGAGGACGAGCTCAAGCGGGCGGGCATCGCCGCGGAGGTGACGGGGCGTCCCAAGCATCTCTGGTCCATCGAGCAGAAGATCAAGCGGCGCGGCAAGCCGTTCGATGAGATCTACGACCTGATGGCGGTCCGCGTCATCGTGGGGACCGTGCCGGAGTGCTACCACGTCCTGGGGATCATCCACCACAACTGGACCCCGCTCCAGGAACGGATCAAGGACTATATCGCCAGCCCCAAGTCCAACGCCTACCAGTCGCTCCACACCACCATCTTCGGGCCGGGGGGCGAGCTCTTCGAGGTGCAGATCCGGACCAGGGAGATGCATCGGACCGCCGAGTACGGCATCGCCGCGCACTGGGTGTACAAGAACGAAGGGAAGGGCGACGACGAACTCGACCAGGCGCTCGGGTGGTTCCGCCAGCTGCTCGAGCTGCAGCAGGATACGCATACACCCGAGGAATTCCTCGAGTTTCTCAAGGTGGACCTGTACCAGGACGAGATCTTCATGTTCACGCCGCAGGGGGACGTGAAACGCCTCCCGAAAGGCGCGACGCCGATCGACTTTGCCTTCCATGTCCATACGGAAGTCGGGCTGAAGTGCCAGGGCGCCAAGATCAACGGCCGGATCGCACCGTTGCATCGGGAACTGAAGAACGGCGATACCGTCGAGATCCTGACCAGCAAGCACGCCCGGCCCAGTCGCGACTGGCTGAACCACGTGCACACGGCCCGTGCGCGGCACAAGATCAAGCAGTGGATTCGCGAGGAGGAGGAGTCGGTCAGCCTGCAGCTCGGCCGGGAGATTCTTGCCCGTGAGACGCGGCGTCGCCGGCTCGACTCGCCCACCCCGGAGCAGCTCGAGCGGGGGGCGAGCGCGCTGGGCCTGCACAGCGGAACGGCCCTCGAGGTCGCCATTGGTCGGGGCGATGTGGCGATCGGGCAGGTCTTCAAGGTGTTGTACCCCGATCGGCCACCGGATGAGCTGCAGGAGCCGAAGCCGACTGTGTTCGGGCGCCTGGTGGATCGGATTCGGCTCGGACGCGGCATCAAGATTCATGGCGTCGATGGTCTCATGGTGCGCTACGCCCAGTGCTGCCAGCCGGTGCCCGGCGACCCGGTCACCGGATACGTCACCCAGGGCCGCGGCATCTCGATTCACCGGGCCGACTGTCCCAACCTCCTCACGCTCAGCGCCGAGGGGCGGCGGGTGGAGATCGACTGGCAGGAGGTGGAGGGGGAGGCCTTCTCGGTGCGGCTGGCGCTCTCGGGCGAGGACCGCCGGGGACTCTACGCGGACATCATGTCCGCCATCAGTTCCACGGGGACCAACATCCGATCGGCCGACATTCACACCAAGGATGGCACCGTCTTCGGCACGGTGTTCGTCGAAGTCGACAACATCGCGCACCTGGCCAAAGTGCTGAAGGCGGTCCGGCGGGTCAAAGGCGTCGTCGAAGTGGAGCGGCGGGAGGCGCCGGGGCCTGCAGCAGGGCAGGGAGGCAGTGGGGCAGCGGGGCCGTAGGGGCGCCACCCCAAGCTCGCGGCTGAAGCCACGGCGCGGCGGGTGTCGCTGAAGCGACGTCCGCCTCCCTGCCTCCCTGCCTCCCTGCCTCCCTGCCTACCTGCCTACCTGCCGATCACACACCTGGTCGGATTGCCGTACTCCAATCCTCGCTTGAACCACGCCATCCGCTGCGCGGCGGATCCGTGCGTGAATGCGTCTGGATTCACGTATCCGCCCCCCATGCGCTGGATGCGGTCGTCGCCGACCGCGGCGGCTGCCGCGAGTCCCTCTTCGATATCGCCGCCTTCCAGCAGCCCCCGCGCCTGTGCCGAACTGGCCCAGATACCGGCGTAGCAGTCCGCCTGGAGCTCCAATGCGACGGAGTACTCGTTGGCGCGCGACGGATCTTGCTGCTGTGCCCTCCGGATGTCGGCTTCCGTTCCGATCAGGCGCTGCACGTGATGTCCGATTTCGTGGGCCAGGACGTAGGCCTGGGCAAAATCGCCGGGCGCGCCGAACCGGTCCCGCAACTCGTCATAGAAGCCGAGATCGATGTAGACTTGCCCATCACCGGGGCAGTAGAATGGCCCGGTGGCCGACTGGGCAAAGCCGCAGGCGGACTGCACCCCGTCTCGGAAGAGGATCAGGCGGGCGTCGGTGTACTGGGCGTCACTGCCGGCGAAAATGGTCGCCCAGGTCGTCTGGGCGTCGTCGAGGACGAACGAGATGAACTGCTTGGTCGAGTCTTCGGCTGGTGTGGAGAGTGCCTCTGTGCCCGTTGCAGCCGGAGTCTGGTCGTCGGCAAGCCCGCCGGCCAGGGAGAGGAAGTCCCGCTTGAACACGATGCTCAGGACGAGCAGGATGACGATCGCGCCCAGCCCGAGCCGGCCGCCCGGCAGGCGACCGCCTCCCCGGCCACGGCGGTCCTCGACATTGGAACTCTGGTAACCACGCTGCCACTTCATGGGGGCCTCCACGCGATGGGTGGGGCGGGGCCCCGGGAATCTCACGATGCCTCAATATTGGCTCCTCAAGACCGAACCGTCCACCTACTCGTTCGACGACCTCGAACGGGAACGGAGCACCACCTGGGACGGGATCAGGAACGCCCTCGCGCTGATCAACCTCCGCGCGATGCATCCCGGCGACGGCCTCCTCTTCTATCACTCGGGCAAGGAGAGGGCGGTGGTGGGGCGGGGGAGCGTGGAGTCGGCGCCGCGCACCGCCGGCAAGGTGACCGTGGTCGATGTCCGGTTCGAGGCGAGGCTGCCTCGCGCGGTCGAGCTGGCCGAAATCAAGCGGGAGCCCGACCTGGCCGGACTCCCGCTGATCCGCAATACGCGCTTGTCGGTGATGCCGGTGACCGCCGACGAGTGGGAGGCGGTCAACCGGTTGGCGCAGTCAGAACTGAGGCCGTCGGTGGCCAGGTCAGTTCGCGGTGCAGCAGGCACCGCCGCAGGCGCGACCATGTCGTGGCGTCCAGTTCGCTCCAGTTCCACCGGGCGGCTGCGACGGGAATCGCCATTCCTGCATGGTTGCGTCGGCGCTTACGCAACCGTACGCCGAGGCGTCACCATGCTCGGGAACATGGCCATCCCCACCAACCTGGTCTGTGGATCCTGCACCCAAGCGAGCACTCTGCCTTGATTCGGGTCTACCGCAACACCCTGCCATCTGCCGCGGCACAGAGAGTAGACCCGGGTAGCCCCGGCGCAGGGGGACTTCGCCGCTCGTATTCGGCGGTTAGCCTGCAGGTAGGCGACCGGTCGTCCAGATACCTTCGCCGAACTGTGAAGTGCGACCGAGTCCAGTCGGGGTGCGGGAATGCACGAGGCCCACGACTGTCTGTCAGGCGTGGGCTGGCGGGCTAGGGTTCCGGGGAGGTCCAGTCGCTGCTCGTCGTACCATCCCTTCACGGCACAGACACGGCAGATCTGCGCCGAGTTCGGGGCCGTTCGCAACGCCGTCGGATGTCGCGGCAGCGCCATGACCTGTGACTTCATGCCGCACTAGGCGTTGAGCGTCCGCTGGGCGCGGGCGTGAAGCCGCGCGATCCCACCTGGCACCATTGATCTCCGCATCGGATGCCCGATGTACTGGTTGACGATTCGCGGCGTCCCAGTCCCATCGAGCGACCGGCGGAAGGTTTCCGCGGCAGGCTGAGGCCGTCACCGAGCGTTGCTGGCTTGACCTCGAGTGCGGCCGACGCCGCGACGCAGCTTCGACATGGCATCTCGCGCCGCACGACGCAGCTGGCGAGGGTGCGGACTTGGGCTGGCGAGAGCGCGGATCGCGGCGTGCCAGATGGGCTGTCGTTCCAGAGGATACAGGCAGTTGAATCCCGGGCTGAGGTCCGAGGGCGGCGATACCCGTCGGCCCGATCGAAGTCGTAGATAACGGCGCGGAACCGCGGTGGCTCGTCCGTCCCCCGGCTCGACGTCGACAAAGGTGGACTCGAGCTCATTCGCCGCCCAGATCGCCACAAGGGGGCCGAACGCCAGCCGATCCGCCGACGGGTCCGAGACAGCGGTCGGGCTGTCCCGCGTCGACCAGGAATCGCTGACAGTCGTGAAACTCCGGCAGGTCGGCGATAGGCCGATCAAGTCAGGGCGATGTCGACGCCAATGACGCTGTCGCGCTCCGGCAGATGGATCATGAGGTGATCCTGCTGGCAGTCGTTCTGCGCCACAGGTGGCGGTGGCATCGGTCGTGAACAGCATTTCCAGAGGAGCAACAGGGCCGACCAGCAGTGCCAGTGCGAGTACCCAGACCTTCTTCTGCTGACCTGGAACGGGGCTCGATGTCATCCTGCCTCCCTGGGACCTGCAGGCCCCGTTGAACTTCGACGAGTTCACCGTGCGAGCTCCTCCATCCGTGTCACCGGCGGTTGCAGGAAATCGTCGGCACCTGACCAGAGGGTGACGACGGCCTGTCGCCCAGGCCATCGCCGTGGCACGATCGCCCTGCGCCTCGGCCAGATTGGCCCGAAGCACCATGGCGCGCACCAGAGGGCCAGCCTGGTATACCTCGAGAAAGAGCTGGGGGGGGGTCCGTGGCAGGGCGTTGAGGATCGGGTCCAACCAGGCGATTGCCGCGTCGGTGTCACCCAGCTTGGATAGCAACCACGCCGTCCCCAGGCCAAGGTCGACGGTCCTCACACCCGGCGGTTCGACCTGCCCCGCGGAGCGGTACTGCTCCATGGCGCGCAGGGCCATCACCGTGTCGCGCCGCAAATAGGCGTCGTCGGCGTTCATGAGGCCCCCGCTCGGGCCGGAGAGCTGAGAGACGATAGGCAACTGAACCGTCGGGAAGCCGACCAGGACCGGAAGCCGCAGCCACATCTCCTCGGCCCGGGCTCGTCGTTCAGCGTCCACGTCCCGTTGGAGCGCCTCGAGGACCCGAGGTGCGAGAGCCCGGAGGCTGTCGACCGGTCCCCCCATCGAGGCGTAAGTGAGGAAGGTGATGCCGATGCCGACAAGGGCGGGAGGCGTGTCGTTGCGATCGCGGGTGGAGATCTTCCGCCCAAGTGAGGCCGCCAGATGCGCGCGGCCCGTGAGGGCTGCGAGGCTGGCAAGCAGCTTCGGCTCCAATGCACCATCGGGTGGAGCGTTGGTGAGCAGGGAGTCGGCGAGTCGTCGCGCGGCGCGGAGCTCTCCGAGATTCGACGGTGTGCTGAACAGCACGCGCATCCAGATCTCGGACGCGGCGACACGAATGATCTCATCGGCCCCCTGGGCCAGGCGCCGGGCTTTCAGCACGGTATCGAGCGCTGTTCGATCACCAAGCAACTGCAGAGAGACGGCGAGCGCTTGCATAGCATCAGCGTTCGCCGGGTACTCGGCGACCCAGCTGCTGGCAATGTTGAGGAGGCGCTGACGCTGGTGCCGAATAGCGTCAAGTGCAGTCGCAGTGCCTCGATCGGAAGTGATTCCATCCTCTCCCCAGACGACCGGGTAGAGGACGAGCGTGTCCCCGATCCAGGCGGGGAATGCATAAAAGATCGGCGGATCCGGGGGCACACCTCGCCCAATCCGGAAATCGGTCCCGCTGGCCAGTAACAGGTGGACCATTTGCGAATACGAATCGGCGCGCAGTTCCCGGAAGATGGGTGGAAAGAGCCGATAGGCTTGCTCGTAGGCGTTCAGCGCAGCGTAATAACTTGAGCGGAAGCGCCATCTCGTAGGGGAACGAGGGTCCGGCAACACGATCCGATCGCTGCCAAGGCAGATCGCCAAACCGTACCAGACAACGAAGTCATATGGGTGCTCCCGCGTGAGCTGATCCCAGCGTTGGCACGCCGCGAGGAGGTCGCCCTGCGCTTGCGAGAGCATTGCGTCCGCAACCTGACGGTCACGGCTGGAGAGATCCCCGCGGCCTGCCACTGCACGTTCGGCAGGTGAACGCCACGTGGCCGACTCATCTGGATTGGTCCAGAGTCGCACCAGCGCGAGCCAGAGGTGGGCTTGCGCGTACGAGGGATCGAAATGCAGGGCGGCGCTGAAGTGGGAGTCGGCCGCAGCGAGATTCCACTCATTGATGGACAGGAACCCCAGGTCGAACGCCTGACGGGCGGGGAGCGAGGACGTTTGGCCGGCCGACTGGGATGCGTCGAGGCCCCCGCTGCGCAAGAGCAATCCTTCGCTGAGCTCTGCGAAGGCCCGGTCTCTATCGCGCAGCTCCATCGGGAGTCGGATCGTATGCTCCCGGACTACCGGATCACCGGACCCGGGCGCGACGCGATAGAGCACGGCATGGACTCGAATCGAGTCGCCCATGCGTGTGGCGTCGGCGCGGATATACCGGGCCGCGCCCAACCCCGTGGCCAATCGGTCCCAGTCCTGCCGCACGTATCCGCTCGTATCGTGGCGAGCGATGGCCTCGCGGACCTGGAACTGATCCACGACGTTGACGCCTTCCCACTCGCGGAGCGCGTCTTCGAGCAGGAGGGTGGGTTGGAGCAGGTCAGGGACCCCGCTGTCCTGCGTGAACGAGACGATGGCGTACCTCGTCGTATCGAGCGCCGCCGCCGCGGCCACGGCGCGTCGCTCCGCGGCTCCCCCAGCGGTCATGTACCAGGTGGTGCCCACCGTGATCGCCAAGACGAGCGTGATCCACACCCCGCGTCGGCGAAGCGTCGGGCGGGTCTGCGGTGTTGGCTCCCACTCCCCCGAGCTGCCCGGCTGCAGCGCGTCCACAAACGCCGTCGCTCCGGCAAACCGATCCGCCGGGGTCTTCTCCAGCGCCCGCATGACCGCCTGCTCCACCGGGACCGGCACCGAGCTCCGGATGGTGCGGAGCGATGGCGCGCGATCCATCCGGTGCCGGGCCAGCACCGCCTGCGCCGACGCCCCCGTGAATGGCGGTTCCCCACCCAGCATCTCGTAGAGCACGCAGCCCAGTGAGTACAGGTCGCTCCGCCCGTCGAGATCCGGCATGCCGCCTGCCTGTTCCGGCGACATGTACGACGGCGTCCCGATCACGATGCCGGCGCTGGTCACCGCGTCCGGATCGACGGCTTCCTTGATGGCGCGCGCGATGCCGAAGTCGGCCACCACGGCGTGCCCCTCCATGAGCAGGATGTTGGCGGGCTTGATGTCCCGGTGGATCACGCCGTGGGCATGGGCGTAACCCAGGGCCGCGCCGATGTCCCGCGCGATCTGGAGCGCCTCCTCGAGCGGGAGTTGATGGTCGCGATTCAGCCGGTCGCGGAGAGACTCCCCCTCCACATATGGCATGGTGTAGTAGGGCAGCTCGGGCGTGCGGTCCGTGGGGGGGATCACCCCCGAGTCGAGGAGGGGGAGGATGTGCGGGTGGGCGAGCTCGGAGGAGATGCGGATCTCGCGGAGGAATCGTCCCCGGGTCATGACCCCCGCCAGCTCCGGGCGGAGGACCTTGATGGCGACGTGCCTGGGGTGCTTGAGTTCGCGGGCAAGGTAGACCATGGCCATCCCCCCGCGTCCCAGCTCTCGCTCGAGCTGGTACGTGTCGGCCAAGGCGATCTGCAGGGAGTGGAACAGGTCAGGCACCACGGCGCCTCCCAGACCGCTACCATACGGTCTGGTGCAGCATGGGGCAAGCAGGTCAAGCCAGCGTCAGGCGAGTTTGAACCCTACCGAAGATTTCCCGAAAGTGGTAGATTTGGGAGATGGCTACCACCCTGTTCCAGGTCCAGGCGCCCTTCGAGCCCGCGGGCGATCAGCCCCGCGCCATCGAGGAGCTGACCGCCGGGCTCCGCCGGGGAGATCAGTACCAGACCCTGCTCGGCGTCACCGGCTCGGGCAAGACGATGACGCTCGCCAACGTCATCGCCGCCTACGGCCGCCCCACCCTCGTGCTCTCCCACAACAAGACCCTCGCCGCCCAGCTCTATGGCGAGCTCCGCCAGTTTCTCCCGACCAACGCCGTCGAGTACTTCGTCTCGTACTACGACTACTACCAGCCCGAGGCGTATGTCCCGAGCTCCGACGTCTACATCGAGAAGGACGCGTCGATCAACGAGGATATCGAGCGGCTCCGGCTCCGCGCCACCTCCAGCCTGATCGAGCGGGACGACGTCGTCATCGTCGCCACGGTGAGCGCCATCTACGGCCTCGGCGACCCGGTCGAGTACCGCGCGCAGATGGTCACGGTGGAGCAGGGGAGCGAACGGGGGCGCGATGCGATCCTCGAGGCGCTCGTCGCCATCCAGTACAACCGGAACGACATCAGTTTCGAACCAGGCACCTTCCGGGTCCGCGGCGACACGGTGGAGATCTTTCCCGCCTACGAGGAGCGCGCCGTTCGCATCGAGCTCTGGGGCGACACCGTCGAGCGAATCACCAAGATCAACCCGCTCACCGGCGAGGCGCTGCAGGCCATGCCCCGCTGCGCCATCTATCCCGCCAAGCACTTCGTGACGCAGCGGGCCAAGATCGAGCGGGCGGTGCGCATCATCCGGGAGGAACTGGCCGAACGCCTGAAGGTGTTGCGGGAGGCCGGCAAGCTCCTCGAGGCACAACGGCTCGAGACCCGCACGCATTTCGACATCGACATGCTCCTCGAGGTCGGCATCTGTTCCGGCATCGAGAACTACTCGCGCCACCTCAGCGGTCGTGCGGAGGGTGAGCGCCCCGCCTGTCTCTTCGATTACTTCCCGCCGGAGTTCCTGGTGGTGGTGGACGAGTCGCACGTCACCCTGCCACAAATCGGCGGGATGTCCAACGGCGACCGCGCCCGCAAGGAGACGCTGGTCGAGTACGGCTTCCGGCTTCCCTCCGCACTCGACAACCGCCCGCTCCGCTTCGACGAGTTCCTGGCGCTCTCGCCGCAGATGATCAACGTCTCCGCCACCCCGGGGGACCTCGAACTCAAGCTGTCGGGCGGTGCGGTCGTCGAGCAGATTATCCGTCCCACGGGGCTCATCGACCCGGTGGTGGAAATCCGCCCGGTCAAGGGGCAGGTCGACGACCTGCTCCACGAAATCCGTGCGCGCACCCGCCGCAAGGAACGGGTGCTCGTCACCACACTGACCAAGCGGATGTCCGAGGACCTGACCGATTATCTCCAGCAGCACGGGGTCGCCGTGCGGTATCTCCACTCGGATATCGACGCCATCGAGCGGATCGAGATTCTCCGCGGCCTCCGGCTCGGCGATTTCGATGTGCTCGTCGGCATCAATCTCCTTCGCGAGGGGCTCGACCTGCCGGAGGTGTCGCTGGTGGCCATCCTCGACGCCGATCAGGAAGGCTTCCTCCGCTCCGACCGGTCGCTCATCCAGACGGTCGGGCGGGCGGCCCGCCACCTCGGCGGGCTCGGCATCCTCTACGCCGACCGGATCACCGGCTCGATGGAGCGTGCCCTGCGGGAAATGGACCGGCGCCGCGCCATCCAGGTCGCCCACAACGAGGAGCATGGCATCACGCCACGTTCCATCGTCAAGTCGCTGGACCAGGTGCGGTTCTCGACCCACGTGGCCGATGCCCGCACCGACAAGGTCGAACCGATCGAGGCGGGATCCCTCGTGCGCGAGGACCTCCACGATCCTGCCGCGCGGGCCAAGGCCATCGCGGCGCTGGAACAGCAGATGAAGGAGGCCGCTGCCAACCTCGAGTTCGAAGTGGCCGCGCTGCTCCGCGACCAGGTCAACGACCTCAAGGCGCTCGGCGCTCCCGATGTCCGGCGCGAGGGCGGTCGTCGGCGGCGGTTCGCCTGATGCGGGAGCTGACGGAGGCACAGCTCCTCGCCGAGGGCGAGGAACTCGGGCAGAACCTCCCGCCAGGGGCCATCCTGCTCTTCGAGGGAGACCTCGGCGCCGGCAAGACGACCCTCATCCGGGCCATCGTCCGGGGGCTCGGCGTCGAGTCGCCCGCCACCAGCCCGACCTACTCCCTGGTGCACCGCTACCGTGGCCGGCGAGGGCCCGTCTTTCATCTCGATTGCTACCGCCTGCGCAATCCGGAGGAGGCCGCCGATCTCGACTGGGAGTCGCTGCTTGCCGAAGGCGACGCCCTCCTGATCGAGTGGCCCGAAAAGGCGGGCGCCTGGGTGCCTGAGCCCACGATGCGGTTTCGCCTGACCCATCTCGACGATCCCGGCCGGCGTGCCCTGGAGTCGTTCTGATGTGGCTCGCGCTCGAGACGTCGTCCGACCGCGCCTCGGTGGCGGTGGGCCGCCCCGGCGAAGTGCTCGCCGAGGTCGCCCTGGAAGGTGCCCGCAAGCACGCCGGCGCCTTGCCCGGGCTGATCGAGGAGGTGCTGGGGCAGGCGGGGCTCGAGCTCTCCGAGGTGACGGATGTCGTCCTCGGCGATGGCCCCGGGAGTTTCACCGGTTTGCGGGTCGGTGCCTCGGTTGCCAAGGCGTTGGTCCGCGCCCACGGTATGACCTTCCACGCGACGCCGGCACTCGCAGCGGTCGCCTGGGCCGCCGCACCCTCTCCCGTGGAGCGGGTCCTCGCCGTGGCCAATGCGCTCCGCGGCGAGGTGTACGCGGCGGAGTATCGCTTTCCGGAGGGACGACTCGAGGTGCTCCAGCCGCCGACGGTCTGGCTGCCCGAACGGCTGCTCGCCGACTGCCCGGTGCCCGACGTCGTCTGCGGGATCGTGCCTGAGGGGCTGGCCGAACGACTGGCCGAATGGCAGGCAGGCCATCACCCTCGGACCGTCCCCGGCACGGCCTCGGCCGGCAGCCTCCTCGCCCTCGCCGCGCGCCTGGATGGCGTCACGACAGTCGCCGACCCGGCGGGCTGGGAGCCCCACTACGGTCGCCCCGCCGAAGCGCAGGCCAAATGGGAACGCGAGCATGGACAGCAGCTTCCTGATTCGCCCGGCCACCTTCGCTGACGCGGCGGCCATGGCCGCCATCGAGCGTCGCTGCTTCTCCGATCCATGGCCGCTGGAGGGGTTCCGCGAGGTGTTCGGGCTTCCCGGCACCGTGGCGCTGGTCATGATCGGGACCGATGAGCCGGTCGCCTACTTCCTCGCCCGCGAAATCCTGGGGACCGCGGAAGTGCTGAACCTTGCCGTCGTCCCCGAATGCCGCGGCCGCGGACTCGGTGCCCGGCTCCTCGATGCAGGGCTGGCCGCCGTCCGTGCGCGGGGTGGGTCGGAGGTGTTTCTGGAGGTGAGGGCGTCCAACGCCGTGGCGCAATCACTCTATGCCGGGCGCGGCTTTCGGACCGAAGGACGTCGACGGGGCTATTATCGTCACCCCGACGAGGATGCCCTCGTGCTTCGGCTCGTCATGAGTCCGGTGCGTTCGAATGATGGTGACGGCGAGACATTGGTGTAGATTTGGACTGTCAGGGGCAGTAGCGTATGGCTGTCCGCAGTCCCGAACCCTGTTGATGCGTGGGAGGTCATTGTGAGTCGGAGTCTGAACAAGGTCCAACTGATCGGGAATCTCGGGGCAGATCCTGAGGTGCGCAGCACCAACAACGGCTCCCGCGTCGCCACGCTCTCGGTGGCCACCAGTCGTCAGTGGACCAGCAAGAGCGGCGAGAAGCAGGAGAAGACGGAGTGGCACCGGGTCATCTTCTGGAACACCAATTTCAGCAAGCTGGCCGACATCGCCGAGAAGTACTGCAAGAAGGGCGACAAGATCTACGTCGAGGGCGCCATCGAGTACCGTACCTGGCAGGACCGCGAAGGGCAGACCAAGTACACGACCGAAATCAATGGCCGTGAGCTCATCTTGTTGGGTGGCCGGAGTGGTGGCTCGTCTGACGACTCCTACAGCGGCTCGAAGGTCGGTGCCGCTGCTTCCGCCCCCAAGAAGGACGAGTCATTCGATGACTTTCCCGAGGCGCTCGACGGCGAGGACGACGACCTGCCCTTCTAGGGTTGGCCGGCGCATGGGGGTGCATCGAGGCCGGTGGCGGGGGGGGGGCCCCCCGGCCACCGGCCTCTCCCTCAGGGGGGAGGGCACAGCTCTTGCCTTTTCCTCGCCCCAGTCGCTTCCGTCGCTCAGGAAGTGGAGCAGGTCTGGACCTGTTAGCTTTTGTCCCACAACATGTTACATTGTGGGCGAGCGGGCTGGCCGACCGCCCGGTGCCGCGTTGCAAATCACCGCAACCCTTTCCGGAAACCGAAGCGCCTCTACACCACAAGGACACCCATGGCTATGCGCAATGCGTCGACGGGGCAGTTCTCCGTGAGGGCTCTCCTGGCGGTCGGCCTCCTGGCCGGCATCCCGGTTGTTGTCTCAGCCCAGAACGCCCCCGTCCCCGAGACCCATACGGTCAAGAAGGGCGATACCCTCTGGGATCTCGCCAAGACGTATTTCGGGGACCCACTCACCTGGCCCCAGATCTACAAGATGAATACCGGCGTGATCGAGGATCCGCATTGGATCTATCCTGGCGAGGTGCTGCAGTTGGCCGGGACGGGTCAAGGGGTCATTCCGATGCAGCCTGAGCCGGTGGCTGCCGCCCCCGGGCTCGTGGAGGTTGCGCCGGCCCCCGCCGATGAACCCCGTGCGGTTGTGGAGCCTGAGGTCTATGCGGAAGCACCGATGCCGGCTCCCGGCGGCGGCGCACGCGCGGCTGGCCCCATTCCGGGCGACCCGACCAAGCTCTTCGGCAGGACCGACCCCGAGGCAGCTTCCCAGGAAGACCTGGTGGCCTACGCGGAAAAGGCCTATCGCCCCCTCCGTCCCGGCGAGTTCTACAGCGCCGGCTTCCTGACCGAGAACCAGAACTTGAGCTATGGCGAGGTGCTGGGCGACGTCGAGCCGCCGATGGTGGCGAATCTGCAGGCGCCGACCACGGCGCTGCAGTTCAATCGTATCGGCATCATTCCGCCGAAGGGCGCCGCCTATCAGGTGGGTGACTCGTTGATGATCGCCGCCCGGATCACCAGCTACTCGGGCTACGGCGATGTGATCTGGCCCACGGGCATGGCGCGCGTCACCGAGGTCGGAGAGAAGCAGACGACCGCGATCATCATCAACCAGTACCAGCGGATTGAGATCGGGCAGGTCGCCCTCCCGCTGGAGCGGTTCACGCCGAGCGGGTCGGCGCGCGCCGTGCCGGTGGCGGACGGCATCGATGCCAAGGTCATCCAGGCCCGCTCCAAGAATGTCCTGACCGAGCAGCAGACCATCCTCTTCCTGGACAAGGGTCGTGAGGATGGCGTGGCCCCCGGTGATGTCTTCGAGCTCTGGCGTACGCCGGAGGAGCGCTGGGACGCCGCAGCGACCGTCGCGGAACCGATGGCTCGGCTGCAAGTCGTGCGGGTCGGGGATCGCACATCGTCTGCGCTGGTCGTCCGCGTCATCTCGGCGGACATCAGGCCGGGGACCGTGGCCAAGCAGGTGGCCAAGCTGCCGAACTGAGTTCGCGCGACTCACCCTCCCCGAGCACGCGGGGCCACCCGCCCTATCCGGGTCGGCCCCGCGTGCTTCGTTTTACCCACACCCCTGAGGCTGGATATGGCTCGACGTGTTCTGGTTACCGGCGGCGCCGGTTTCATCGGCTCCCACATCGTGGAGGCCTACCTGGCCGACGGCTGGGAGGTCACCGCCCTCGACGATCTCTCCCGCGGGAAGGCCTCCCAGGTTCCGGACGGTGTCCCCCTGATCGTGGCCGACATCCGGTCGGACCTGGCACGTACCACCGTGGCCACCGGCGAATTCGATGTCCTGAACCACCATGCCGCGCAGATCGACGTCCGGTTCTCCGTCGAGCGGCCCTCGGCCGACGCCGACATCAACATCTCGGGCTTCGTGAACCTGCTCGAGGGGGCGGGGCAGGGGGGCGTCGGACGCGTCGTCTTCGCCAGCAGTGGCGGAGTCGTCTATGGCAACCCCGATGTCATTCCCACCCCGGAATCCGCCCCGAAGCGGCCGGTTTCCCCGTACGGCGTCAGCAAGCTGTCGGGCGAGCACTATTTGCGCGCCCTGGGCGAGCTGCACGGATTCGAGGGGGTGGCCATGCGGTACGCGAACGTATGCGGCCCCCGCCAGGACCCCAAGTCCGAGGCCGGCGTGGTCTCCATTTTCGTGTCCCGGTTGCTGGCCGGGCAGCCGCTGGCTGTCTTTGGAGACGGGAAGCAGACGCGTGATTATGTTTCTGTGCGGGATGTCGCCCGCGCGAATGTGCTGGCGAGCACAGCGCCGCTCGCGTCCGGAGCCGATCATGATACCCGGGCGTTCAACATCGCCACGGGTATGGAGCGCTCGGTGCTCGAACTGGCCGACGCGGTCGGCCGCGTGGTCGGGCAGGCGCCGGTGCTGAACATGGAGCCACCCCGAGCGGGTGAAATCCTCCGCAGTGCGCTCGATCCGAAGAAGGCCGCCGACGTCCTCGGGTGGCGGCCCGAAGTGGCGTTCGACGACAATCTCGCGATGCTCATGGAGTGGTTCCAGACGGAGGGGTAATGCTCCTGCAGGTCGGTGGCGCGGTTCCCAGCACGTTCTTCGAGCTCTTGCAGCATGCCAGCGGTGAGACGAAGGCCGTCCTCGCCATCACCGCGCTCTTCTCGATCGTCTCCTGGTTCATCATCGGGCTGAAATGGTGGCAGTTCCGCCGGATCCGCCGTCAGGCCGATCACTTCTTCACGGAACTGGAGCGGACCACGCGCCTGCAGGAGGCGTACGCCATCCTGATGAAGCAGCCCCCATCCCCGTACAACCGGCTCTTCCGCGAGGGGATGAATTTCTACAGCGAACTTCGGCCCGGTGCCCTGCGCGACGAGGCGCCCACCGCCCGTGCATCGCTGACAATGACCCAGCTCGAGGCGCTCAAGATGGTCCTCGGCAAGGAGGTGTCGGCCGAGCGCGAGCTGGCCGCCCACCTCGTACCCTGGCTGGCGACGATCGGCGCGGTCAGCCCGCTCCTCGGCCTGCTCGGCACGGTGCTCGGCATCATGGACGCATTCATCGGCATCGCCTCCAAGGGGTCGGGAAATATCGCCGCCGTGGCGCCCGGCGTCGCCGAAGCCCTGATTACCACGGTGGTCGGCCTCGCCACCGCGATTCCCGCCATGATGGCCTACAACTTCTTTGTCCATCGCACCCGCGTCTTTGCCGGGGAACTCGAGGGGTTCGCCAACGAGCTCATCGGGACCATGGCGCGCGAGGGGTTGATCTAGGTGGCGGGCCGGCTTGGCGGGCTCGGCGTCGGCGACGATGGCGATATGCAGCTGAGCGCCGACATCAATGTCACGTCGCTGGTGGACGTCGCGTTCGTCCTGCTGATCATCTTCATGATCGCCGCACCGCTGATGACGGGCGGCGTCGACGTGCAGTTGCCCCAGGCCGAGGCGCGGCCGCTCCCCTCCAAGGAAGGGATGGTCGTCTCGGTTGACCGGGAGGGCCGGATCTTCATCGACCAGACCCGCGTCACCTACAACGACTTCCGTGTGACTTTCCGCGCGCTGGTGGAGAGCCGGAAGCCGTCCGGCGTCTACCTCCGTGCGGACCAGCGCGTCCCCTACGGCGACGTGGTGCGCGTGCTCGCGGTCATCCGGAACAGCGGCATCAAGGACGTCGGGCTGGTGGCAGAGGAGGAGGACCAGACCAAGTGAGCCGTCCGGTGGCAGTGCGGCGGCGGAGGCCGGAAGTGGCGGCGGGGGCAGCGGGAAGCGCGTTGGTACACCTGACGGTGCTCGCGCTGCTGATCGTGGGGGTCAAGGCTCCGCCGCCGATGGCTCCGATCTACGCCGTCGAACTGGTGGCCGCTCCCGCGCCGACCGCGAACAAGCGCCCGGCCCCGGAGGCGGTGACACGCCCGGTCGAGCAGCCGGATCCGGGTCCGCCCGTCGAGAAGCCGAGCAAGGTCTCTCCGGTGCCCTCGGCGAAGGCGCCCCCGAAACCGAAATCCACCGCGCCGAAGACCACCACGACCCCGGTGAAGCGGGAGCCGGCGCCGAGGTCCGAGTCGAAGGCGGTCCCGGCTCCCGGAGAGACGCCGAGTACCGGCACCGATGCGGTCAACATCAAGACCCCCGGCCTGCAGTTCGCCTATCCGGAGTACCTCCGGAACATCGTGGCGCAGGTCTACCGCCGCTGGGATCGTCCCGGCGGCAACCAGAGCCTGCGGGCCGAGGTCAGTTTCTTCATCCTGCGGGACGGTAGCGTGCGTGATATCCGATTCGTGACTCCCTCTGGCAACTTCAGCTTCGACCTCAGCGCGCAGGGAGCGATCGAGGCCGCGGGCAACGCCCGCGCCTTCGGGCCGCTGCCCGATGGCTATGAGGCGGACGTCCTGCCGGTGAGCTTCTTCTTCACCCCGCAGGCGGGGTCGTGAAGCGGCTCCTGGTTGCCGGGCTGCTGCTCGCGGCTGCTTCCCCGCTGATGGCCCAGGATCCGATTGATCGCGGGGTGCGGGTCGGGATCACCTACCAGCCGGGGACCCGCCCCCGTCTGGTCATGCTCCCGGGGCCGGGTCTCGACTCGGTGCGCGCCATCATCCAGCGTGATCTTGATTTCAGCGACCGCTTCGAGGTGCTGCCACTCGCGTCCGGTGGGTCGGCGGTGGCATCCTCCGTCAACTACCAGCTCTACCGGACGCTGGGCGCCGAGTATGGCGTCGCGGTGCGCTCCGACGCCGGCGGCGTCGTTGTGCAGCTGCACGACATCGGCGGCGGGGCGGTGAAACAGCAGCAGCCCTTCGCCGTTCCCGCCGAGTCGGCTCCCGAGTTTCGGATGGCGGTCCACCGGATTTCGGACGAGGTGGTGCGGTGGGTCACGGGCACGTCGGGAGTGGCGGCCACGCGGCTGCTCGTGCTGATCGACAAGCGCGCCTATCGCGTGGACAGCGATGGCGCGGACATGACCGCCGTGACCCCGGCATCGGAGACGATTCTCTCGCCGACCTGGTCGCCAGACGGCCGCTTTGTTGCCTATACCCGGTTCCTGGACGGCACCGGTCCGATCATGCTGCAGGACCTGGCCACGGGCCGGTCACAGCGGGTGGCGGGGACGGAGTCGCAGCTGAACTTCACGCCCGCCTTTTCCCCGGACGGCCGGACCCTCGCGTTCGCACGAACCGATCAGGAGGGTGGCACCGACATCTACGCGGTGAACGTCGTGGATCAGTGCTGTCTCCGGCGGTTGACCGTGGGGCGCTTCGCGGATAACCTTTCGCCCACCTACGCGCCCGACGGCCGACGGATCGCGTTTGTCTCGACCCGCCCCGGCACCCCGCAGATCTATGCCATGTCGTCGGATGGGACTGACCAGGAGCTGCTGGCCCCTTATGATTATGGGGCGACGGGCGCGTCGAACGCGCCGGAATGGTCGCCCGACGGCGCCTCGGTGGCGTTCCATCGGGACATCGACCGGGCGCCGCAGGTGTTCATCCTCGAAGTGGGGAGCCGGCGGTTCAAGCAGTTGACCTCGAGCGGGCGCAATTCCGACCCGACCTGGGCTCCCGACGGCCGGCACCTGGCATTCGTGTCCGACCGGAGTGGCCGACAGCAAGTCTGGATTATCGATACCGAGACCGGACGCATTCGCCAAATTGCCGTGTCAGGCAATGTCCGCCTCCCACATTGGTCCCGCCGCCTTGGCGGAGCTGCACAGTAACAACAACCCCGATTGGAGTACCTACCATGAAGTCGCGTTCCCTGATGGTCTTCGCCCTGCTGGCCGCCGCCGCCTGTGGTGGCAAGAAGCCCGCTGAGACCCCGCCGCCGGCACCCGCGCCGGCCGCCCCGATCGACAGCACGGCCATCAAGGCCAAGATGCGGCAGGACTCGATCGACGCCGCCGAGGCCCGTGCCCGTGCCGCCGCGGAAGCCGCCGCCAAGCTGCAGGCGCAGCTGACCGCGGAGGTCACCTCGATGATCCACTTCGACTTCGACAAGTCGGACATCAAGCCGGAGTATCAGGCGGACCTGAACCGGAAGGCTGCTATCCTGAAGGCCAACCCGGCCCTCAAGATCCAGATCGCCGGCAACTGCGACAACCGCGGCTCCGACGAGTACAACCTTGCCCTCGGCAATCGCCGCGCGGCGGCGGCGCAGCGCTACCTGGTCAACCAGGGTGTTGCGGCGGGACAGATCAGCATCGTCTCGTACGGCGAAGAGCGTCCCGTGGACCCGGCCAACAATGAAGCGGCCTGGGCCATGAACCGGAACGACCAGTTCATGCCGACGGCCGGCGGCAACAACCTCATGGCGCCGAAGTGATCCGTCGGTTCGCGCCGATCTTCGTGCTGGCGACCGCCGCTCTGGGGGGCTGTGCCCTCCGGAGCGACGTGCGCCGGCTCGAGGAGCAGTTGACGACCATGCAGGACGAGAGCGACCGCCGCGACTCGATGCTCGCGGCCCAGCTCACCCAGGTCCTGGCCCTTCAGCGGCAGGCGGGTGATTCGCTTGCCGCCGTCGAGGCCAACCTCCTCACCTTCCGCGGCGAGACCCTCGGGCAGCTCTACGATATCCAGAAGCAGATGCTCCAGGTGCAGGAACTGGCGGGCCAGAGTACCCGTCGCCTGAGCGAACTCCGAGGCGACCTCGATGCACGCGGGCAGCAGCTCAGCGGGGCGACGCCCGCGGCCGGCGGTGCCAGCAGCGCCTCAGCGGTCCAGATGTACGAAGCGTCGCTGCAACAGCTCCGTCGCGGCAGCACCGGGACGGCCCGCGCGGGATTCCGCCAATTCCTCGAGCAGTATCCCACCGCCCCCGAGGCGGCCGACGCGCTGTACTTCATCGGGGAGAGCTTCAGCACGGAAGCCCCGGATTCAGCAGCTGCGTATTACAGCCAGGTCGCGGAGCGGTACCCTGCCTCTGCGCGCGCGGCGAGTGCGCTCTACCGGCTCGGGTCGATGGCGGAGTCTGGCAAGGACACGACGGCGGCCCGCGGCTATTACCAGCGCCTGATCGCGAAGTATCCGACGTCGAACGAGGCCGCGCTCGCGCGCGACCGCCTGAAGGCGCTCGGGCAGTAGCCCGGCGCCGACCGGACCGATGGCCGCCTCCCGTGGCGAGATGCCGTTTCTCGATCACCTCGAGGAATTGCGCTCCCGAATCCTCAAGGCACTGGTCGCGGTCATCGCAGGGTGTGGCGCGGGGCTGTGGATTGTCCAACGATTCCAGTTCGTCACCCTGCTCAAGGAACCGATCGCACCCTACCTGACCGATGGCCGGCTCACAGTGCTGAGTCCCACCGAGCCGGTCATGATCGTGCTGAAGCTCGCGTTCGTCATCGGCCTCGTCCTCTCCTCGCCGTTTCTCCTCTATCAACTCTGGGGTTTCCTCTCTCCGGCGCTGTACGAGAAGGAACGGCGTGCCTTCGTTCCGGCCCTCTTCATCGGCACCCTCCTGTTCATCGTGGGCGCCGTGCTCGGCTATGTCTTCGTGGTCCCCCAGGCGCTCCGGGTCCTCTTCAGCTTTCAGACCGCCGCGCTCCAGCCGATGATTACCTACGACGCCTACTTCGGCTTCGTGATGCAGATCCTCATCGGCCTCGGGCTGTCCTTCGAGATTCCGCTCGTCATGACGATTCTCGCGGCGTTCGGCCTCATCACCCCTGCCGCCCTCAGCCGGTTTCGGCGCTTCGAGATCGTGCTGGCCTTTGCGGCCGGCGCGCTGCTCTCCCCCGGGGCCGACGTCCTCTCGATGCTGATGATGACCGTGCCGATCCTCCTGCTGTACGAGATCGGCGTGGCGGGGGCCATGCTGATGCACCGGCGCCGGCTGAGGCGAGCCGCGGCCGCGGCGGCCGCGGGGCTCATCGTGCTGGTACTCTGGGGGGCGCCGCTGGAGGCCCAGGTCCCCACGCGCCCGGAGCGGCCCGCCAAAGGAGTGCCACAGGCGGCGCCGGCAGCCGCCGCCCCCGTGAACGGAGAGGATTCGCTCGCGCGCGCCAAAGTGGAGAGCGGACAGGCGGTGGACACGGCGGCGGCCCGCCGCCTCGGCCTCCCCACCGCTCCGGTCTTCCCCTTTCCGGCGCCGGACTCGACGATGCAGGCGCTGCTGCAACGACAGGGCTATGTCGTGACGCGGTACCGGGCCGACTCCGTGACACTGCTCGCGGGTGAGAAACGGATTCTCATGGTCGGTGAGGCGCGCACCGAGCGGGAGGGGGCCACGCTGGAGGCGAGCGAGATCGACTACCAGGATGCCAAGGGGATGCTCGATGCGCGCGGCTCGCCGATGCTCTTTAGCGAGGGCAACATCCTGGTGGGCAAGGGGATCCGCTACTACACCGATTCAAAGAGGGGCGTCGTCACCGGCGCCCTCACGAGTTTTGATCAGGGCGGGACCGAGTGGTTTCTGCGCGGCAGCATTGCCCAGGATTCGAGTTCCAAGCGCATCTATGCGCAATCGAGTGAAATCACCAGCTGCGATCTCCCCGACCCGCACTACCATTTTTCCGCGGGTGAGGTGAAGTGGATCAGCGGGACCGTCATGGTGGCCCGGCCTACCGTCCTCTACGTGCGTGACGTCCCCGTGATGTGGCTCCCCTTCGTCTTCCAGGACGGCCGGCCCGACCGGCATTCGGGCATCCTGATTCCGCGCATCGGGGTCAACGACGTCGTGCGGTCTTCGCAGAAATACAACCGCCAGATCACGAACATCGGGTACTACTGGGCGGCGAGCGACTACTTCGATATGACCGTCCGCTTCGACTGGCTCGACAATCGGTACTCCACCCTGGCCATCCTCGGGCGGTATCGATGGCTGGATCGCTTCACGAACGGCTCGATCGGCTTCAGCCGCCAGTGGGCCGCGGAGGGCGGCCGGTCCACCGGGGTCATCTGGGACCATCACCAGGTCTTCTCGCTCAACAGCTCGGTCAATCTCTCGCTGAACTACGTGACCAACAGCAGCATCGTCCGTGACAACGCGATCGACCCGCTCCTGACCACCCAACAGATCACCAGTGCGCTGAACTACACCCACCGCTACGCCTGGGGCACCCTGACGCTGGGCGGCAACCTCCGGCAGAACATCGAGAACAACAGCCTCACCAGCCAGCTGCCGGCCATCACCCTCAGCCCAAAACCGGTGAACATCGGCGCGAGCGTCACCTGGTCGCCGGGGCTGTCGTTCTCCACGGAATGGCAGCGCAAACAACCCTTGTCGCCGCCCACGGTCGTCACCCTGCCAAGCGGCGCGGTCGACACGCTGGCCAACACCTTCAACGCGCGAACGACCACCTTCAGCCTGGAGACGCCGCTGCGCATCGGGAGCTTCAACTGGAGAAACAGCGTCCGCGTGACCGACCAGGAGCGGAATGTCCCCTCCGTGGGCGGTGTCTGGCTGCCCGACACCGCCAACCCCGGGGACTCGGTGTTCGTGACGACGGCCTACAGCGGCACCTACTCGACGGGACTCGACTGGGACACCGGGATCAACCTCCCGCTCCTCCTGCGGGGTTCCTGGAAGCTCCAGCCGTCGGTCGGGGTGACCAACGTGGCGAGCGGGCAACCCTTCCTGGTGCGCAACGAGACGACCGATGGGGAGTGGGTGGCCCAGATGAAGCGGCTCGCCTTCAACATCACCTCGAGCCCGACTTTCTTCGGCTTCTATCCCGGCTTCGCGGGGTTTCAGCGGGTTCGCCACAGCTTCTCGCCCATCCTTTCCTACTCCATGGCCCCGGCGGCGGACATTCCCGAGGACTTCGCGCTGGCCACGAAGGGCCTGCGGCCCGGGCCGGTCGTCCTCACCAGCCCGCGCACTGAGCGCCTGTCCGTCGGCTTGAATCAGAACATCGAGGGGAAGAAGCTGAGGCCCGGCGCGGACACCACCCAGCCGGACGCCGGCACCAAGCAGCGGATCCTGAGCATTGCCACCAGCCCTGTTGGCTACGACCTCGTCCAGGCGCAGGAGCCGGGGCGCACCGGGTGGACGACCCAGACCCTGACCAACTCCTTTCAGAGCGACCTGCTCCCCGGGTTCAACCTCTCGATCACTCACGATCTCTGGGATGGTCCGGTGGGCTACGACAGTTCCTCGTTCGATTTCGCCCTGCAGCAGGTGGGACTCAGTTTTGCCGTCTCCTCCGCGACCTTTGCCCCGCTCCTGCGGCTGTTTGGCCTCGCTACCGCCGGCCCTGGCGCCAGCGCGGAACCTGACCTGCGCGGCTACGTGGCCGACTCCTATCGTCCGGTGCGGCCAGGCCCGGAAGCGATCTACGGCAACAACCTCGGCCCCACCCCGCTCGGCCGGGCGTTCCGGGCCAATGTCAGCTACACCTACCAGAAGAGCCGCCTCAGCGACGTGACACAGTCCAATATCGGGTTCAATACGACCTTTTCGCCGACCCCGCTCTGGGGTGTGTCCTGGTCCACGCAGTACAACGTGACCGCGGGCACCTTCGAATCCCAGATCATCCGCCTGGAGCGCGAGCTCCACGAGTGGCGCGCCGGGTTCAACTTCGTCCGGAATCCGAACGGGAACGTGACACTCTACTTCTCGATCTCCCTGACCGACCTCCCCGAGATGAAGCTCGACTACAACCAATAGCAAGTTCGGTCGCGATCGTCCCCGGCAGCGGACACGGCGCCAACAGCTCCAGCGCTGTAAGATGTTGTGGCGTAGTGGTTTATAGCTCGGGGTGGCATGGCATGGACTGTGCACTTTGCCAGGTGTCCCCTCTGCGAGGAATTCTGATGCGTTTTGCCTGGGCAGGTGCGGCCGTACTCGCTTTCGCCGCCTGTGACTCATATACCGAAGTCGTCGCGCCGCCTCCGGGCGGCATTCTCCCGCCAGCCGCCCTGTACTATGAGCTCGATCCAGTGGGCACTGGGGTCGCGCCCGCGGGCCTGAAGCTCAGCTGGCCGGATGACGGCAATCCCAATCTGGCGGTCTGGCACATCTACTCCCGCGGGTCGAGTGCCGAGTCGTTCGGGCTGCGTGCATCGACCACGTCCAACACATTCCACGACAACGGGATTCCGGATCTCGAGTACTACGTGACGGCCGAAGATCTCTCCGGATTCGAGAGCGCGGCGAGTCCCACGGTCATCATCGATGAGCGGCTGGCGTTGCCCGCCCCGGCCACGCTGCTCAGCACCAGCCTCGATGGGGCCATCGCGCTGGCCTGGGCCGACAACGCGCACGCGGCGTCGCCGGCGCGTTTCTCCGACTACCGCATCTACAGCGCGGCCTATGACCTCGATGCCGACCTCTGTGACGTCGACTGGTTCCTGGAGGGCACCACGGTGGCGCCCGAGTTCATTGCCGGCGCCCTGCCCAACGGGCAGCCCCGCTGTTTTGCTGTCACCGCGGTGAGCCGCGAGGGGTATGAGAGCCTCTGGTCGCCTATCCGTGCCGATACGCCCCGCCCGGACGCGCGGAACGTCGTGCTCTACGCCGCCGAGGTCACCCTCGGCCAGAGTGGCTTCCGGTTCTGGAAGGACCTCAACAATGACTTCCTGGTGCAGCCGAATGAGCTGGGGTTGATCGGCTCCGGCGCTGCCCCGGACATCGACTTCGTCGTCGAGCGCAACGGCCCCTCCGGCCTGCGCCTGCGGCCGGTTCGCCCCGGCACCGGTGTCGAGTTCTACGGGACCGCCCCGGTCGGGGACCTGACCGACATCGACTGGGCCCCGAACCAGGTCTACAGCCCGCTGCCGATCGATGCCCTCGTCGGCTGGGGATATGTCTTCGAGATGAGCGCGGGAGATGCGTTCGCCCGCTACGGGTCGCTCCGGATCTCCCATGTGGGGCAGGACTACCTGATCGTCGACTGGGCGTACCAGACCGATCCGGGGAACCCCGAACTGCTGCGCTGGGGCGGCGCGCAGACCGCACCCCCGTCTGGGGTGACGCTGCGCCACTAATCCGGGCTTGTGTCGGCCGGGGAGTTCGGGCAGTTTCGATTGATGCCTACCGACTCCCTGACCCTCGACGGCCAGTCGCTCACAATCCCTGATGTGGTCCGCGCGGCACGCAATCCAGCGTGCCGCGTCGGCCTTCAGCCCGGGGCCCTGGCGGCCCTGGCGACCAGCCGGAAGCGGGTCGAAGCCGCGCTCGCGTGCGGCCAGACGATCTACGGCATCAACACCGGGTTCGGAAAGCTCGCCAACGTTCGCATTGCGGCAGGCGACCTGGAACGCCTGCAGGTCAACCTGATCCGCAGCCACGCGGCGGGCGTCGGCGCGCCGCTGCCGACGGAGATCGTCCGCGGGCTGATGATCCTCCGGGCCAATGTGCTGCTGCGGCCGACGAGCGGCGTGCGTCCCGCGCTCGTCGAGGCCCTCGTCGCCCTGATCAACGCAGGCCTTGTCCCCGTGGTGCCCGAGCAGGGAAGTGTCGGCGCCAGCGGCGACTTGGCGCCCCTCAGTCATGTGGCCCTCGTGTTGATGGGGGAGGGGGAGGTCGTGCAGGGCGGGCAGCACATCCCCTCGGAAGCCGCGCTCGCGGCGGCGGGGCTGGTGCCGCACCGATTCGCCCCGAAAGAAGGGCTCGCCTTCATCAACGGTACGCAGGCGCAGACGGCGATCCTGGCCCTCCTGGTGCACGACGCCGAGGTGCTCTGGCGGAGTGCGGTGGGCATCGCGGCGATGAGCCTCGAGGCACTGCGAGGCACGCCCACTCCCCTCGACGAGCGGATTCACCTGGCCCGGCCCCACGCGGGGCAACTCGAGGCGGCGCGGTTGATGCGCGACCTGCTCACCGACAGCGCCATTCGCGATTCCCACCGCGAGGATGATGCGCGGGTGCAGGACGCCTATAGCCTCCGCTGCACTCCCCAGGTGCTCGGCGCCGTCTGGGACGCCATCGCCTTCGCGGCCAGGACGGCCTCGATCGAACTCAACGCCTCGACGGACAATCCACTCGTCTTCGAAAACGGCGACGTCCTCTCGGGAGGGAACTTCCACGGCCAGCCAGTGGCGCAGGCGCTCGATTTTCTTGCTGTGGCGCTGACCACGCTGCAGGCAATCGCGGAGCGGCGCGTCGAGCGGCTGGTGAATCCCGACCTCTCACAGGGGCTCCCGGCCTTTCTGACGGCCGATCCCGGGCTCTCATCGGGGTACATGATGGTGCAGATCACCGCGGCGGCGCTCGTGGCGGAGTCGCGCACGCTGGCCTATCCGGCCAGCGTTGGCTCCATTCCGACCGACGCCAACCAGGAAGACTTCGTGCCGATGGGGATGGGGGCGGCATACAAGGCGCGCCGTATCCTGGACAATGCGGTGCATGTACTCGCCACGGAGCTCCTCTGTGCGGGGCAGGGGCTCGAATTGCTGAAGCCATTGACCCCGGGACGCGGGGTCGGGCGGCTGCACGAGCGCCTGCGAGGCCTGCAGCCAGCCATCCCCCCCCTCGCCGACGACCGTCCGCCGGCGCCGGACCTGGCGCGGCTCGCGCGGGCCCTCCGCGAGGCGACCTTCGATCCGGCGACACTCGCCTAGCTTGCTCCCCCCCTCCCCCCTCCATATCTTACGGCGGTACCTGCGTCATAAGTCCAAGTCCTGTCGCCGTTTTCCTCCTTCTTTGGCCGAGCGCGAATGAACCTCGACAAGCTCAAAGACACCGCCAGGAAGCATGAGCAAAAAGAAGACTGGCGGAAGGCCATTGAGGTCTACCAGCGAGTCCTGCAGGCGTTCGAGTCCGGCGAGGAAGCCGCACCCGACCTGGCGCTGTACAACAAGATCGGCGACTTGCACCTGAAGGTGAGCGATATTCCCGCCGCGGTTCGCTCCTACGAGCGCGCCGTCGAGTTGTACAGTGAACAGGGGTTCTCGAACAACGCGATTGCCGTGTGCGGCAAGATCCTCCGGTACGATCCGCACCGCACCCGCACCTACATCCAGCTCGCACGGCTGCACGCCAAGAAGAACATGGCCGGCGAGGCCAAGAAGAACTTGATCGAGTACCTCGAGCGCATGAACCGCGAGGGGCTCCGGGACGACGCGTTCCAGGACGTGAAGGCCTTTGCCGACCAGTTTGCCAGCAGCGACGAGATCCGCATCATGCTGGCCGAGTTGCTCCGTGTCGCCTCTCGCGGCGCGGAGGCGCGCGAACAGCTGGAGAAGCTCGCCTCGGATCTCGAGAGCCGCGGGGACCAGGCCGGGGCCCAGCGGACGCGGGACCGGATGAACGAAATGGAGTCGAGCGCCTCGCCGGCACCGGCGCCCGCCGACGAGCCGCGCCGCAAGGGGGATCTCGTCTTCCTCGATATCGGGCTCGATACACCCTTCGGCTCCGCCGTCGGGTTTGGCGCGCCGACACGTGAAGTGCGGCTGGTGGAGGAGCCGGATGCGCCGCCGCCGTCGATCGAGCCCCCGACGGGCGAAGTGACGATGTCGGCGTCGGACCTGATGCAGTCCGAACTCGACACCGAGGAGGAGGAGTTCGAGGTGGTGCCGGTCGAGGGGCTCGAGCGCGTCGATCCCGATACGCTCGACGAGATGGAAATCCTCCCGCCCGACCCGGACCTGGTCGTCGCCGACACGAATCTGCAGGTGGAGGAGGCCGCGCCGGCGCTCGAGGGGTTTGAGCCGGGTGTCGCGGATGATTCGGGGACCGTCCCGCTTGTCGCCAACGATGCGACCGGCCTGGTCTCCGACCTGACGATCGACATCGGGACGAGCGACACCGAGGACGAGGTTTCCCCCGACTGGATGGAGGAAGAGCCGCTGCTCGGTGATGTCGAGGTGTCGATCGAGCCCGCGGCGGAGAGCTATGCCGTCGATGCCGCGCCGGTCTGGGATGTTGACGACCCCGCGCTGCAGCTCGTGGAGGAGCCGGCGGATGGAATCGGCGCTGGTGGCGCGGAGCGAGTGGAGGAATCACCCGAGGCGCGCGTCTCCGCCCTCGAGGACCTGGTGCTCGACGATCCGGACAATCCGGAGGTGCACCGGGCCCTCGGCGAGGCGCTGCTCTCCCTCGGCCAGCACGAGCGCGGGATCGAGGAACTCGACCTGGCGCTCAGCCGCCTCGAGGAGCTCGAGGATTGGGACCGCGCGAACGACGTCGCGGAGGAGCTGGCTCGGCTCGAACCCTCCGGCATCCGGTACTTCCAGAAACTCGTTGAATTTGCCTACCGCATCGGTCACCGGGGGCGGGTCATCGAGGCCTACCTCGAACTGGGTGACGCGCTGGTCCGGGTGGGCGCGGTGGACAAGGCGCTGGCTGTCTACGGCCGCGTGGCCGAGAGCGAACCCGACAATGCGCGTGCGCGCGCCGCGATCGACTCCCTGGCGCCGCCGCCCCCTCCCGCGCCGGTCGTCGCCCCCCCGGCCCAATCCCCGCCGGCGGCGGCGGAGGGGTTCGTGGACCTCGGCGCGATGCTCCTCGACGGCGACGCCCCGGTCAAGCCAAAAGACACCCGCATGCGGGTGCAGGATGAGGAGCCGACCGGCGACGAGGAAAAAGACTTCGCGGACATGCTCAAGCAATTCAAACGCGGGCTCGACGAGAACCTCGAAGACGAAGACTACCAGTCGCACTACGATCTGGGCATCGCCTTCAAGGAGATGGGGTTGCTCGACGAGGCGATCGCCGAGTTCCAGAAGGCGCTCCGGTCCCCTGATGCACGGCTCCGGACCTCCGAGGCGCTCGGATCGTCCTTCTTCGACAAGGGACAGTTTGCCGTGGCGGAGGCGATTCTCCGTCGCGCCGTCGATGGACTGAGCGGGCAGGACAACGAGAAGATCGGGCTGCTGTACTGGCTGGGGCGCGCACTCGAGGCCGAGGGCCGAGGGCAGGAGGCCCGCCCCTACTACGAGCGCGCGCTGGCCGTCGACGTGAGGTTCATGGACCTGAACGACCGGCTGCGCGCGATTATCGGGGGAGAGGGATCGTGACCCAGGCGATTCCGGCCACGCTCGCTGACATTCAGGCCCCGGTCCAGGCCCGGCTCGACGCGGTGCGCTCGGAGCTGCGGCGCATCGTCGAGGCCGATTTCGGGCTCATCGCCGAGGTCAATGCGCACCTGCTGCAGATGCAGGGGAAGATGCTGCGCCCAACGCTCCTCCTGCTGGCCGACGAGGCGACGGGCCCTGCCGATCCGCGCGCGCCCACGCTGGGTGCCGTGGTCGAGCTGATCCACCTGGCCACGCTCGTCCACGACGACTCCGTGGACCATTCGGTACGCCGCCGCGGGATGCCGACGATCAACGCCCTGTTCAGCCACCAGGTGTCGGTCATCATGGGCGACTACCTCTATTCTCGTGCCGTCATCGAGCTGGTGCGGCTGGCGGACCTCGAGCCGCTCCGGATTCTCGGTCGCGTCACGAACGAAATGACCGTCGGCGAGATGCGGCAGCTCCTCGCCCATGACCGGCTGGCCTTTTCAGAAGAGCAGTACGATCTCCTGATCACCGCCAAGACGGCTTCGCTCCTCTCTGGTGCCTGCGAGACCGGGGCCATTCGTGCCCCCGCCGCGCAGCGGCAGGCGATGCGGGAGTTCGGCCTGCGGCTCGGCATGGCCTTCCAGATCGTCGACGACCTCCTCGACTACACCGGCGACGCCTCGGTCACCGGCAAGCCGGTTGGCGCCGACCTGCGGGAGCACAAGGTGACGTTGCCACTGATCTATGCGCTGCCCCGGCTGACCACGGCCCAGCGCCGTGAAGTCTCCGCGCTGATGGCGACCGAGGTGCCCGCCGATGACCAGATCGCTGCCGTCATTGATGCGGTCACTGAGGCGGGGGGGCTCGACTACGCGCGGGAGCGGGCGCTCGCACTCTCGACAGGCGCGGAGGCGGCGCTGGACGCGCTCGCGCCGAGCCCTGCCCGCGAGGCGCTGCGCGCGAGCATCCCGTTCGTTCTGGATCGGAGGAGCTGATGGCCGCGGGACCACGTCGGCCGGGGTTCTACCTCGGAGTACTGACCGCCGGTTTCCTCGCCGGGGGCTTCCTGACCGCCATTCTGCGGCGTTTTCTCCCGGAGAGCGCGGCGCGTGACTTCTTCACCACGGCCGTCCATCCGACCGTTGGGCCTGTTTCCGTGGACCTGCTGGTGCTAGACTTTACGCTGGGACCGGTCGGGCTCGATGTGACACTCCTGAGTCTGGTGGGTGTCCTCGTGGCCTATTTCATCGCGCGGTCCCTCTTCTAAAGGCGGTCCGTATGCTAGGAAATATTGGTTTTTCCGAATTGATGATCCTGATGGTTGTCGTATTGCTGGTCTTCGGTGCCAAGCGGCTGCCCGAGATCGGCTCGTCCATTGGCAAGGGTATCAGGGAGTTCAAGAAGAGCATCTCCGAGACCGGCGAGGCGATCAACAGCGGCACCACCGATGAGCGTGCCCAGCTTCCGCGATCGATGGACGCCCCGCCTCCGAGCAACACCGCCAGCGGATCAGGGGAGCCGAAGCGGCTCTCGCAGTAGGTCATCACTCCCCACTGCGAAGGGGCCGGATCGGGAACTGCGCCGATCCGGCCCCTCGCCGTTCCCGCCACATCCGAGTCGCGTCAGATCCCGCCGCTCGTTCCCAGCGCTGAGGAGGCCGCGTTGGCCTCGGCCTGGGCCGAAGTGGGGAAGAGGCCTGCGCGGTCGTCGACAACCTTGGCCGACGCCTGCAGGGCGTCGAGGTAGCTGCGGGCCCGGTCCTGCCGGGCACTGCGGATCGCGTCGGTCCGGTACTCGTCGAGACCCTTGCGGAACGCCGCCGTGTCCGCGGGCGTCCGCTCAAGCACCCGCACGACGTACAGTCCGTCGTCGGTGTCGAGCACCCCGCTGAGCTCGCCGATCCCCAGGGAGAATACCGCCCCGGTGAGCACCGGGTTCGGGACGGGAGACTCGACCCGGCTGAACGGCCCGAGCTTCCGATAGGGCAGGTCCATGGCATTGGCGGCCTGCTCCATCGTGCTTCCCTCGCGCACCCGCTTCAGGTAGTTCTGCGCCAGTTCCTTCCCCAGCCCGACCTTCTTCTCCTGAATGGCAAGAGTTGCAACGGAGGCCTCGATGGCCGTCAGTGGGGGCACTCCCTCGGGCACCAGGCTGTCCAGGCGGAACAGATAGAAGCCGCTCGGAATCTCGATGATCGGGCTCACCTCTCCCACCTTGGCCTGGAACGCCCACGCTCCGGCGTCGGGAATGACGCGCACGCCCAGCTGGACCTGCGTCCCCTTCTGAACCGGCGGCGAGGAACCAATGGGGAGGTGCAGTGCGGCCGCAGCGGTGTCGAGCGCAGCGGGGTCGAGTCGACTTGCACCCAGATCCTCGAGCGAATCGGCCTGGGCGTCGATCTCGTCGCGGTGCGTGCCTGCCACCTCGATCGGGATGAGGATGTGGCGGCCGGTAGCGGTGTTCCCCTTTCGGCTCGTCACCTCGATGAGGTGGTACCCGAAGTCGGTCAGGATCGGCATGGAGACCGTGTTCAGGGGCATGGAGAAGGCGGCATTGTCGAACGCCTCCACCATTGAGCCCCGCGTCCATTCGCCAAGGTCGCCCCCCTGTGCCGCGGAACCACTGTCCGCCGATTCCCGGGTCGCGAGTTCGGCGAAGGGGGCGCCGTCGAGGATCTCCTGCCGGACGGATACGGCGCGCTGGTATGCGACGGCGGTGTCGCTCGCGTTGGTCCCGCGCGGGAGGATGAGATAGCTCAAGTAGGCGGTCGCCGGACGGGTGAACCGCTCGGGGTTCGCCTTGTAGAAGGCGGCGATGTCTTCCGACGTGATGGGCACGGCGCTATCGGGGACTGCCCGGCGCGGCAGGACGGCCACCAGTTCCACCGTGGCCGTCTCACCGCGGTCGCGGTACATCTGCCAGAGCGCGGGGTCGGAGAGGTAGATGTCCGCCGTCACGACCCGGAGCAGCTTGGACTGGAGGATCTGGTCGCGGTACTGCGCTTCGAGCAGGGGGACGTACTGCTGGCCGATCCCGGAGCTGATCCACCGCTGGTACTTGCTCAGATCGAACTGGCCGTCGGTCTGAAACTCAGGCTGGGCCTGGAGCTGCGGCGGGGGGAAGTTCCGGATCGCGTCGGCAAGTTCCTCAGGCGTCGCGACCAGGCCCCGGCGCTTGTACTCGCGCTGCAGGACGGTGTTCTGCACAATCTGCTGCCAGACCGCGTTCCGGATCTGGACCATGTCGTCGAGCGTCAGCGGCTTGGTGGACGCCTTCTGCTCCTGCTCGACCGTCTGTTGCACCAGGGTGGTGTAATAGCGAGCCTCGATCGTCTGCCCGTCCACCTTGCCGGCACTGGTCTGGGACAGGACCCCTGACCCCCCGGAAAGCCCGCTGAGGTCGAACACCAGCCACAGGAAGAACGAGGCGGTGACGATGTAAATGAGGGGCTTGGCGCTGTTACGAAAAACTTGCATCGACATGGGCTGGGATCCCGGCTCCGGACAAGGGCGAAAAAGAGGGATAAGTCTAAGTGGGGCAACGGACATTCTCAAGCCAAGAGGGCCCGCGGGCGGTTGACAGCGCCGCGCTTTGACCTTACTCTGAAGTCAATCCCCGCAACAACTTACGCGTCCAGGGACCGGAATGGCCTACTCTCGCGAGATGGAAAAACTCGAGCGTCAGTTCGCGGAGAACCCGCGGCGTTTTGCCGCCCCCTTCGCTGATGCCCTCCGGAAGAACGGCGATGTCGAGCGTGCGCTCGAGGTCATCCGGGTCGGGCTCGAACTGAATCCTGATTACATCCCCGGCAGTGTCATCCTCGGGCGCTGCCATCTCGACCTCGGCGACGACAACGGCGCCGAGGCCGCCTTCTCGCGCGTGCTGGATCTCGACAACGAGAATGTCATCGCGGTGAAGTCACTCGCCGACATCATGGAACGGCAGGGGCGCAACGACGAGGCGGTCAGTTTCCTGACCTACCTGCTCGATGTGGATCGCAGCAATGATGAGGCGCGGGAACAGCTCGCCCGAATCGAGGCCCTGCCCGTGGCCGCCGCGCCGGCTCCACCTGCCGAGCCCGTCGCGCCTCCCGAGGAGCCCGCCCAGGCGACCTCGGAAACTGGCCCGATCTTCGGCGCGTCCCCGGGCGATTCCGGCGACGTTCCGTCGGCGCCGGTCGAGGAGTTCCTCGAGCCCACCGCCCTCTGGGAGCCGCCGGAGGTGCTGGCCGAAGCGTCCATCTCGTCCTGGGTGGAACCGACTTCCGCGGGAACGATCGAGCCGCCATCCACGGGCGAGTCGCTTGTCGAGGAGCCGCCGACGGCCGAGGATGTCGCCCCGGTCGAAGGGCTGGAGTCGGCCGTGTCGGAGGAGGGCTTCGACGCTGGCCCGTACGAGGACTTCGTCCTCGAGCGCGAGGAAGAGATCGTCCTGACGAGTATGTCCGGCGCCGAGTACCAGGTCGCCAACGATTCCGAGGCGTTGCTGGAGCACACCTTCGCAGCGCCGGCAGATGAGCCACCGGAGGAGGAGGTCGCCCCCGCCGCCGATGAAGCCGCGGAGGAACCGCCGGCATCTGAGATTGAGGATCCGGTGGAGGCTGAGGCCTCGGTCGGTGATGAATCCGCCGACGACTCCGGCGATGACTCCGAGGACAAGGCCGCGGCCGAGACCGCAGCGGAAACCGAGCCGGTGGCGGAGGATGTCAGCGAGACCGAGCGACCGGCTGCGGAAACGACGGAGGAGGTCGCGACGTCTGAGGGGGAGACGGCGGAGGTCGACGACGAGGAGGTCGTCGCGGCCGATGATGTCGCCCCGACGAGCGCCCTCGAGGACGAGGCCCCGCTCGAGTGGGCCATGCATGTGGGCGAGGAGCGGGAGTTCCACCCGGCCGAGCAGCCGCACGGCGGGTCACACGCGCTCGACAGCTATGAGGCCGCCATCGACGGCATCGCCCCGATCGATGAAGACCAGGTGGAGGAGGACGAGGAGGATGAGGAGGGCGATGTCGAGGCCGAGGCGCCTGTCCTGATGGTGACGGAGAGCATGGCCGAACTCTATGCCACGCAGGGGCACCCGAGCGAAGCGCTCGGCGTCTATCGCATCCTCTACGACCGCAACCCGGACAACGAGCGGCTGCGGCTTCGCATCCAGGAGTTGGAGAGCCTCCTGGCGGCGCAGGTTCTCGAGGACGCGGCGCCCTCGTACGCCGCGTCGGTCACCGGCGGCGAGCCAGTCGCATCGTTCCTTGGAGCGATGCTGGGCGCCCGCCCCGCGGTGGTGGACCTTCCGGAGCCACCTCCGGTGTCAGAGACGCCGGCGGATGAAGAGACCCAGGGTGAGGGCGACGACGAAGCGGTGGCGTCGGGTGCCCCGACCCGTCCGGCAATCGACCGCCTGTCGCTGGGGGCCATCTTCGGTGAGGACCCCTCGCCGGTTCCCCCGGCGGAGAACACCGCCGCGAACGACAAGGCGGAGAGCGCGGGCGGTTTTTCCTTCGATGAGTTCTTCGGCGGGGGCGAGGGTGTGCCGACCGGGCGTACCTCCTCTGGCTCGACCCGGGCCACCCGGGCGGCGGACGATGAGGACGACCTCGACCAATTCCACTCCTGGCTCGAGAGCCTGAAGCGCTGATGCGGGTCGCCGTCCTCAACGGCCCCAACCTCAACCTCCTCGGCGTGCGTGAGCCCGACCTCTACGGGCGAGTCACGTTGGAAGAGATCGAGGCCATGGTCCGGCAGGAGGGCGCCCGCCTCGAGGTCGAGGTGGAGTGGCTCCAGACCAACCATGAGGGGGCGCTGGTCGACGCCGTGCAGGGTCTGCATGGTCGAGTCGACGGCGCGGTGGTGAATCCGGCGGCCTTCGGGCACACCAGCCTGGCGTTGCGCGATGCGTTCCTTGCGGTGCCGGTTCCTTTCGTCGAAGTGCATCTCACCAACATCTTTGGGCGCGAACCGGAACGCAGGCACACCGTGCTGGCCGACCTCGCGGTCGCCGTGGTCGCGGGCCTCGGGGCCCAGGGGTATCCGGTGGCCCTGCGCGCCCTCGTGGACCGCCTGCGTGCAGGCTGACCGCCGGGAGGAACGTCAGGCGGCGTTGCGGGCGCTGCTGACGGCGGAGGGGGCCAGCGCATTGCTGGTCTCGCACCTCCCAAATATCCGATATCTCACGGGGTTTACCGGGTCCGCCGCCCTGCTGCTGGTGCGCCACGACGGTGCCATACTGTTCACCGATTTTCGATACGCGACGCAGGCCCCGGCGGAAGTGGGGGGTGCTGCCAAGGTCGAGATTGATTCCGCCAGCGTCTGGGATCGACTCAAGCGGCACTGTGGTGAACGACCCGAGGAGACCGTCGGATTCGAGGCGCACGCCCTCACCGTCAGAGACGCGGGACGATTGAAGAAGTGCGCCCGACGGACCACGCCCGTTGGTGAGCTGGTCGAGGGGTTGCGCAGCGTCAAGGCGCCTGAGGAGGTGGCGGCGATCGAGGCCGCCGCGGCGCTGGCCTCCGCCGCGCTCGCCGAGGTGCTCCCGACGATTCGCCCCGCTCAGTCGGAGCTCCTTGTGGCGAGCCGTCTGGAGGCTGCCCTCCGTCGACGCGGCAGTGAGTGGCACCCCTTTCAGACCATCGTGGCGTCCGGTCCGCGCGCCGCCCTGCCGCACGCCCACACGACCGAACGCGCGATCGAGGCGGGCGAGTTCCTGTTGATTGACTTCGGGGCGCAGGTGGATGGGTATTGCGCCGACCTGACCCGGACGGTGATCGTGGGAGGGCGGGCCGACGAGCGGCAGCGCACGATCTACGACGCGGTGCATGCGGCCCAGCTGCTGGCCCGCGAAGAGATCAGAGCCGGGATGACGGGGCGCGAAGCCGACGCCCTCGCCCGGGAGCTGCTGGCTGCCCGTGGACTCGCAGAGGCCTTCGGGCACTCCCTCGGCCACGGCCTCGGCCTCGAAGTCCATGAGGCGCCACGGCTGAGCACGACCTCGACATCGGTCCTGCCGGCGGGTGCGGTGGTCACGATTGAGCCGGGGATCTATCTTCCCGGGTGGGGCGGAGTACGGTTGGAAGACGATATCGTCCTGACAGCGGATGGCCCGCGCATGCTGTCGGACGGACTGACCGATCTGGTCGAGCTGGTCTAACCGCGGGCTCTCGCCCGCGCCGGAGGAGGAGCGCTCGTGAACGCCGACGAAATGAAGCAGCTGGCTCAGCTGCTCCAGAAGATGCCGGGGATCAAGTCCATCGAGCTGAAGGACGTGAAGAAGTTGGCCCAACTGCTCCGGGACGCGCCCGAGTTGGGCTCGATTGAAGTCACGGGCTTCTTCGGCACCGGGGTGGTCATCACGCGCACGAACCAGGGGGTTGCGCCGGCCTACCCGCAGATGCCCATGATGGCTCCGCCGCCGGTGCCGGCCCCCGCGCCCGCCGCCGCCGCGGGCGCTCCCCAACCCGCCCCCGCCGCGCCGCCGAGCACGCTCAAGGAAATCAAGTCACCGATGGTCGGCACCTTCTACAAGGCGCCGGAGCCGGGCGCCGATGCGTATGTGAAGGTTGGCAGCCGCGTCACGACCGGACAGACGGTGTGCATTATCGAGGCGATGAAGATCATGAACGAGATCGAGGCCGAAGTCACCGGGGTGATCCGCGAAATCCTCGTTGAGGACACCCAGCCTGTCGAGTTCGGTCAGGCGCTCTACCGTGTCGATCCCAATGGCTGACGCGCCCGCGGCGGTTCCGTTCAACTTCAAGCAGGCCATTGCCGAGATGGTGCGGCGGAATGGCTCCGACCTGCTCCTGAAGGTGGGGCGCCCCCCCACGGTCCGGGTCAATGGCGAACTCGCCGGACTCGATTTCCCGCCGCTCCGCCCGGAGGACCTCAAGGCCCTGGCGGAGCAGATCATGACGCCGCGCCAGGTGAAGGAGTTCGCCGAGAAGAAGGAGGCGGACTTCGCCATCGGCGTGCCGGGGGTCGGCCGGTTCCGGACCAACATCTACCAGCAGCGGGGGACGCTCGCCTTTGCGTTCCGCGCCATCCCGTACGAGGTCAAGACCATCCGGGAGCTGAAGCTCCCCGCGGTCCTCGAGGAGATTTCCGCGCGGCCACGGGGACTGGTCCTGGTCACCGGCATCACCGGCTCGGGCAAGTCCACCGCGCTCGCGGCGATGATCAACCACGTGAATCAGCATCGCCGGGTCAACGTCATCACCATCGAGGACCCGATCGAGTTCCTGCACCGCGACCAGATGGCCAACATTTCGCAGCGCGAGGTCGGGAGCGACACGCTCACGTTCGGCGCCGCGCTGCGGCACGTGCTGCGGCAGGATCCGGACGTCATCCTCATCGGCGAAATCCGGGACGCCGACACGCTCGACACGGCGCTCAAGGCCGCCGATACCGGGCACCTGGTGTTTTCGACCCTGCACACGACCGACGCCACGCAGACCATCAATCGGGTCATCTCGTTCTATCCTCCGCATCAGCACCAGGAGATCCGTTCGCTGCTCTCGACCGCCCTCCAGGCGGTCATCTGCCTTCGGCTGGTGCCCAAGAAGGACGGCAGTGGCCGGGTGCCGGCAGCCGAGGTGCTGATCAACACGGCGGCGGTGGCCGACAATATCCGTGACATCGAGAAGGCGCTGAACATTCCGGACCTGATCGCCGAAGGCACGATCTCCTACGGCATGCAGTCCTTCGACCAGTCCCTGATGAAGTGGTACCGCGAGGGCATCATCTCCTACGAGAGCGCACTCTTCTACAGCAGCAATCCGAGCGAGTTCGCGCTGCGGGTCTCCGGCGTGAGCTCGGCGTCCGATAACACGTTCGATGACGGCGGGAAGGGTGGGGAGGGCGGCATTACGCAGGGCTTCGTCCCGTGACGATCAAGAAGGTCCTCGTCGCCAATCGCGGGGAAATTGCGCTCCGGGTCATCCGGGCCTGCCGGGAACTCGGCGTGGCCACCGTGGCGGTCTACAGCGAGGCCGACCGCGAGTCGCTGCACGTCCGCTTTGCGGACGACGACGTCTGTATCGGTCCACCCCCCAGCCGGCTCTCCTACCTGCGCATCCCCAACCTGATCGCCGCCGCGGAAATCACCGGGGCGGACGCCATCCATCCGGGGTACGGCTTCCTGGCGGAGAACGCGGAGTTCGCGGATATCTGCCGGGCGTCCAACCTGACCTTCATCGGACCCACCGGCGACCAGATCCGGCAGATGGGTGACAAGGCCACCGCGCGCCGCCTGGCCAAGGAAGCGGGCGTGCCGACCGTCCCCGGCTCGCCGGGCACCATCGAGGACGCCGATGAGGCCCTCGAGGCGGCGGAAGCGATCGGCTTCCCGGTCATCATCAAGGCCACGGCGGGGGGCGGCGGCAAGGGGATGCGCATCGCGCTCGATGCCGAGCAGTTCTCGCAGTCGTTCTCGCTGGCGCAGAACGAGGCGCTCTCCGCCTTCGGAAACGGGGCGGTGTACGTCGAGAAGTACCTGGCGCGGCCGCGGCATGTCGAGATCCAGGTCATGGGCGACAGCCACGGCAAGGTGGTCCACCTCGGCGAGCGGGACTGCTCGGTGCAGCGACGACACCAGAAGCTGATCGAGGAGAGCCCCAGCCCGGCGCTGACGGAGGAGCTGCGCACCCAGATGGGTGAGTCGGCGGTGCAACTGGCCTCGGCCATCGGGTACGTCGGGGCGGGCACCATCGAGTTCCTGCTCGACGAGGACGGGAGCTTCTACTTCATGGAGATGAACACCCGCATCCAGGTCGAGCATCCGGTCACGGAGATGGTGACGAGCTTCGACCTGGTGAAGGAGCAGATTCGCGTGGCGGGCGGCGAGACGATCAGCTTCAAGGGCGATGGGCGGTACCTGCGCGGGCACGCGATCGAATGCCGCATCAACGCCGAAGACCCCTACCGCAACTTCCAGCCGAGTCCCGGACTGATCACGGCCTATCACCCGCCCGGCGGCCCGGGCGTCCGGGTGGACACGCACGTGTACGCGGGGTACAAGGTGCCCCCCCACTACGATTCCCTGCTGGCCAAGGTGATCGTGCACGGGAACGATCGGGGCGAGGCGCTCCACCGCATGGGCCAGGCGCTCGACAGCTTCATCCTCGAGGGGGTCACCACCACGATTCCCTTCCTGGCGCGTGTCATCCGGCATCCGGATTTCGTGGCCGGCACGGTGGACACCAAGTTCCTCGAGCGCGAGCCGCAGCTGCTGAAACCCGAGGCATGAAGCTCGACGTCGTCTTTTCGCCGCTGGGCCTCCTGCCCGGACAGGCGGCGGGGCGGACGATCTTCGTCATCGACATCCTCCGCGCCTCCACCGTCATCTGCGCGGCGCTGCACCACGGCGCCCGCGCCATTCTCCCCGCCTCCACCACGGAGGAGGCGCTTCGGCTGTCGCAGACCATCGGGGCCCCCGACGTCCTGCTCTGTGGCGAGCGCGGTGGCCTGCCGATTGAAGGGTTTGCGCTGGGCAACAGTCCGCTCGAAATGACCCCGGATGCGGTCCGCGGCCGGACGCTGGTCATGACCACGACGAATGGCACCCCCGCGTTGCTGGCCACGCAGGGCGCTGCTTCGGTGCATCTGGCTGCCGCGGTGAACCTGAGCACCGCCGCGGCGCGCGCGAGGGACGCGCTCGACGCGCGTGGCGAACTCCTGATCCTCTGCGCCGGGCGGCAGCGGTCCTTCGCGCTTGACGACGCCTACGCCGCTGGACGGCTCCTGGCGGCGGTCTTCGGGAACAACCGCACCCGCAAGGGCATGAACGACGCCGCGCTCGCCAGCCTGGACCTGGTCCGACGGTACGGCGGCGACTGGGAACGCCCGCTCCGCGCCAGTCGCGGCGGGGCCGACCTGATGGGAGTCGGCTTCGACGCCGACATCGTCGACGCGGCTCGCCAGGATGCTTATCCCGTGCTACCGGTCTATCACGAGCGGCGCGTCACCGCCGCTCCCGCACCTGCGAGTCTCCTGTGACCGACGACGCCCGCCGCCGCCTCGGCGCAGTCACCGCCCTGGTGCTCGGCCTCTTTGCCGGGCTCACCCTGCTTCCGGTGTCGCTGACGGGGCCCTTCGGCGAGGCACTGGGCGGATTCCTCTGGTTCTGGCTCGGTGTCGGGGCTCTCGGCGTGCCGCTGCTCGGGCTGGGGCTCGGGCTGGCCGGGTTTGACCGGCTGCCCCGACTCGACATGAAGCGGGCGGCCATCCTCGCCGCCGGACTCAGCGTCGTAGTGCCCTACGTCGTCGGGGTGCTCAGCCACGTCAGTCGAGACGACCTGGTTCCCGATGTGGTGGGCCGTGAATTCGGTGCCCGCATGACGGGGCTCGCGCCTGGCTTCCTGGCGTCCGGCGTATACGACATCGTCGGTTTTGCAGGCGCCCTGCTCCTTGGCTTCCTGGCGCTGTCGGCACTCACGCTCCTCACCATCGCCTGGCATCCGTTGCAGCGTCTCGAGCGGCAGCCAGAATCAGAGGAGGAGAAGGCCGCCGCGCCGCCGCGCCGGATGGCCCCGCTCCCGCCTGAGGAAGAGGACGAGGAAGACGTCCTGCCCAGGAGTGCCGGTGTCCGGAAGGCGCGTGAGGCCAGGCCGGCGAAGGCGAAGCCATTGGCACCGGCGCCGGTCCCGGACGTCGAGTCGGAGCTGCCGCCCATCGAGCTGCTGCAGGAGCCGCCGAGAAGAGACATCGACGCGGGCGAGGCGCAGCTCGACCGGCTCGGCCAGGTGCTGCTCGATACCCTGCGGACCTTCAAGGTGGACGGGACGATTGCGGGGCGGACCACCGGGCCGGTCGTGACGCAGTTCGAGATCGTGCCGGCGCCGGGGGTGAAGGTCGGGCGCATCGCGGCGCTGGCCGACGACCTGGCCCTGGCCATGCACGCGCCGTCGATTCGGATCGTGGCGCCGATTCCGGGCAAGGGTGCCGTGGGGATTGAAGTGCCCAATCCAACGGCGCGCATCGTGTCGATTCGTGAACTGATCGCGGCGCCGGAGTGGGAACGGTCCCGGGCCACGCTGCCGGTGGCCCTGGGCCGGGATCTCGAGGGTCGGCCGGTCATCGCCGACCTCGGCAAGATGCCCCACTTGCTCATTGCCGGCGCCACCGGGTCCGGCAAGTCGGTCGCCATCAACACGATCATCACCAGCCTCGTCTATCGATACACCCCGCATGACTTGCGAATGCTGATGATCGACCCGAAGATGGTCGAGCTCTCGATGTACAACTCCCTGCCGCACCTGCGGCACAGGGTGGTGACCAACAATCACGAGGCGGCGACGGCGCTGAAGTGGGCGGTCCACGAAATGAACCGACGGTACGAGCTGCTGCACGCCAACAGTGCGCGCAACCTGGCCGACTTCAACCGGAAGGTGGCGGACGGGAAGCCGCTCAAGAACCCGGCGCGGCCCAAGCTCACCCTCACGACGGTCAACGACGAGCCGGCCGACACCCCGCCGCCACCGCCCGAGGAAGAGGCCTACACCGAAGGGCACCTGCCCTTCATCGTGCTCTTCGTCGACGAATTGGCCGACCTGATGATGACGGTCCAGGGCGAAGTGGAGACGCCGCTGGCGATGCTGGCCCAGAAGGCACGGGCCATCGGCATCCACCTGATCCTGGCCACGCAGCGCCCCTCGGTGAACGTCATCACGGGCCTCATCAAGGCGAACTTCCCGAGTCGGATCGCCTTCCGGGTGGCCTCAAAGGTGGACAGCCGTACCATCCTCGACCAGAACGGCGCCGAGGCGCTACTGGGGAATGGCGACATGCTGTTCCTGCCGCCCGGGAAGAGCGAGCCGCTGCGGTTGCAGGGGGCCTTCATCGGCACCGAGGAGTCGGAGCGGGTGATGGAGTGGTATGTGAAGCGGCGGGAGGCACGGCAGGCGGCGGCCAGGGAATCGGCGGAGGCCGAGAGCGACATCCTGGAGACGGTCCGGGCGCTCGAGGCGGCGGCGGCGGGCGGGAGTGGCGCGGACGGCGGCGACGGCAGCGACCGCGACAGCCTCTTTCGCGAGGCCGCCGAGGCGTGCATCCAGAACCAGAACGGCTCGACGTCGCTGCTGCAGCGGCGGTTGCGGATCGGCTACGGTCGTGCGGCGCGCATCATTGACCAACTGGAGATGGCGGGCATCCTCAGTCCGCCCGACGGCTCCAAGCCGCGGGATGTGCTGATCGGGTTTTCGCAGCTGGATGAATACTGCTCCTGAGTCCGGTCAGCGGAGCCGTTTCCACCCGAGCTGCGCGCTGTCCCCGCCCCAGAGGCTGCTGTCGAGGGCGTGCGTCGCGAAGAACGCCTGGAGCTGCTCCGGGGTCGCGGTCAGAAGCAGGTCTGGCCCGTTTCCCTCGAGCAGGGCAAAGGGCAGTGCCGCCGGGTGGTTGACGACGAACGAACGAAGCGAGTCCGCGTCGAGCACCGCCACGAACAACGAGTCCTCCTGAATCCGGAGCCTGTAGAACTCGTAGAGCAGCAACGCATCGTCCGAGCCGGCCAGGGCGGTGTCCGAGGTGGCCTGCTGCGCGCTGGCCACGAGCTCCCCGGCGAGCCGGGCAAATTGGACCTGGAGGTGAGACTGCGGATTCCCTCGGCAGCCGCCCATGGTCGCGCCGAACACGCCCGCTTTGACCGCCGAGATGGCGAGGCAAACGGAATCTCCCCCGAACGCATCGCTGGGAAACTGACCGACGCTCAGCCACTTGCCCACGACTTCCTGGGGCATCACGGCATTTTCATCCGTCACCGGGGAGTTCGTCGCGCCATAGCTGGTACAGCCAGCGAGTAGCGCAACAGCGAGCAGTCTGATCGTCCCGCGCATGGGGGCTCCGGTGTGGGGGTGCGGGAGCGTACCGTCCGGGACCGCTTCCCGCTAGGGAGCGGCTCGACCTTCCCACCCGTTGCCCCTCCGCTTCCCCTCGGCTAGCCTCCATGCATCGCAGATTTGCCGTTTCCCGACTCGAGAGCTCCCATGCGCGCCCTCTGCCTCATCCTGAGCCTCGCCGCCGCCCCACTCCTCGGGGCGCAGCAGGCCGCGCCCTCCACGACCGGATCATCGCTCGTGCCGGAGTCGGTGGCGGCCAGCGGTGATTCGGCCGTGTTGTCGATCGGCAACCGCACGGTGTTCGTGTTCCGGGCGAACTACGGGTCGCTGAAGGCCAGGGATCGTGCGGAGATGGCGCTCGACCGGATCAAGCGGGCACAGCGGGCCGGCGACGATTCCATTCGTGTTGTTCGTGACTCGCTGGGCGCCATCATCATGTTGAATGACACGCCGGTGTTCGTGGTGACGCCCAACGATCTCTCTCCCTCCGATCCTCCGGGGATCGAGGTGGCCGCGCTACGGGTCGTCGGCCAGCTGCGGGAGGGGCTCGGCGCCGCGGAAGAGGCGCTGAACGTGAAGGCGCTCGCCATTGGGGCGGCCTCCGTGGTCGCCGCGACGCTGCTGCTGATCTTCCTGCTCCGGATGCTGGGTCGGGCGCGGAACTGGTTGCTCGAGTTGTCGGCGCGCAAGCTGCCGCACCTCAATGTCCGAGGGGTGGAGCTGCTCTCGCCGAAGGGACTGCGCAAGGGAATTCATGTCACCCTCGGCGCCCTCTTCTGGACGATCGGCCTCCTGCTGACGTATGGCTGGATCACCTTCTCCCTCACACGCTTCGCCTACACCCGGCCGTGGGGACTGGTGTTTGGCGGCTTCCTGGCCGACACCGCCTCACGCATCGGGCTGGCCATCCTGCATTCGATTCCCAACATCATCACGATCGGGCTCATCTTCCTGGCGGCGCGGGGCATTTTGGTGCTCCTCCGCCGCCTCTTCGATGCTGTGGAAGAGGGCCGGATCAGCATCCTTGGCCTGCATCCGGACACCGTCGGCGCCACTCGGCGCATTGTCACGGCCATCGTCTGGTTGTTCGCCCTCGCCTCGGCCTACCCGCTCGTCCCGGGTGCCGAGTCTGCGGCATTCAAGGGGATCTCCGTCCTGGCCGGCGTCCTGGTCACCTTCGGATCCGCCGGGCTGGTCGGCCAGGCGATGAGCGGACTGCTGCTGATGTACGCGCGCGGCTTCAAGGTGGGCGACTTCATCCAGGCGGGAACGACCGAGGGCACGGTGGTGGAATTGGGGCTGCTCTCCACCCGGATCAAGAACGTCGCCAACGAGTTCATCCTGGTCCCCAACAGCACGATGGTGAGCGGGTCGATCGTGGACTACAGCGCTGCAGGGCGTGAGGGGCGGTCGCTCTTCGTGAGGGCATCCGTCACCATCGGGTACGACACACCGTGGAAGCGTATTCACGACCTGCTGCTGGCGGCCGGCGCCAAGCTGGAGGGTGCGCTGCGGACGCCGGAGCCGTTCGTGCTCCAGCGGGCGTTGAACGATTTCTATGTGCACTACGAAGTGTTCGTGCCGATCGACTCCGAGGAGGCCGTGAACCTTCCGCGCCTGCGGAGCAGCCTCCACTCGCTCATTCAGGACACCTTCTGGGAGGCGGGGCAGGAGATCACCTCGCCCCACTTCTACGCGCTGCGGGACGGCAATACCGTCACCATCCCTCCCGAGTTCCGGCCCAAGGATCCCACGCCGTCGTTCCGGGTGGCCGTCGACCCGAAGTAGTGGGCGCCGGGCAGTGGATGATCGGGGCGTCTCTCTGATGAGGCGCCCCGTTTCTTTGCGCCCGCGTGCGGAGCACCGAGTATCGGGGTTTGCGGTCAGGCTCCGATGTTCCAGTCCATGAGACGAGGGAATGCCGGAGGTGAGGGAGGGTCGGAGACTCGCACGTGGGTTTCTGCAGACGAAGGTGCGGCGACGGGCCGGGTGATCGGCGCCGCCGTGACCGTCCACCGCGCGCTTGGACCGGGCTTCGACGAATCGGTGTACCATCGAGCGCTGGAGCTGGAAATGGGACTGCGCGGCATTCCCTTCGCCAGCGAAGTCGAGGCCGAAGTGTCCTACGGTGGCATCGTCGTTGGCCGTCATCGCCTCGACATGGTCGCCTCCGGCGGGATTGTCGTGGAGCTCAAGGCGGTGCATACCCTGGAACCGGTGCACTATTCCCAAGTACGCTCCTACCTCAAGGCCGCGCACCTCTCAATCGGGCTGCTGCTCAACTTTGCCGCGCCCCGGCTCGTGATCAAACGAGTCATCCTTCCGGAGCATGCGAATCGGATGTGTTCCGGCATTCCATCAGCTCCGGCATTCCCTTGTCTCCCGGACCACCGCGCAAGTTCCGACCCACAACACGCGTCCGGGGGATGACGAGTCCTCGACTCTAGATCGGTATCGTGTCTCATGACCACCCGCCGATTCATCCCGACCAGGGAGTGGGAAGATGCCCGCCAACTCCGCGGCCTGGCCGGCGAACACGCCGCCATCGCCTACCTGACCTCCTGTGGCTGGTCGGTCGAGGCCCACCGATTCAAACTCGGGCGGCACGACCTTGACCTGATCATCCGGCGGGGGTCGACCGTGGCCTTCGTCGAAGTGAAGACCCGCCGCTCCACGACCTTCGGGCTCGCCGCCGAGGCGGTGGGGTGGAGAAAGCAGCGCACGCTGAGCCGAGTCGCCGAGCTCTGGCGCCTGCGGTACGGTCGACCCGGGGACGTCTATCGCTTTGATCTTGTTGCAGTTACGGATGCCGGCAACGGCCGGATGGAGGTCGAGCACCTGGAAGATGCGTGGCGTTTGGAGCGGAGATAGTGGCTGAGTCTATCAAAGTGACTCAAAATCAGCCACATTTTGCCTCTTGTTTCGGCACCTGTTCGGTTGTATTGTTGTTCGTGATTAAGTGAATCAAAATCATCCATTTCCACATCTGGAGCGCGAGTCACATGGCCAACGAAGACAAGAAGCAGGAAAAGCTCGAGGGTGAACGCCGCAAGGCCCTGAACCTCGCCATTTCCCAGATCGAGAAGCAGCTCGGCAAGGGGTCCATCATGCGGATGGGAAGTGAATCGCCTCGGGTCCAGGTCGCCGCCATCTCGACCGGGGCCATCAATCTCGACGCCGCCACCGGCGTGGGCGGCATCCCGCGGGGGCGCATCACCGAGATCTACGGCCCCGAGTCGTCCGGCAAGACGACCCTCTGTCTCCACGTGGCCGCCAACGTCCAGAAGACGGGTGGTGTCGCCGCCTATGTCGACGCCGAGCATGCACTCGATGTCGAGTACGCCAAGAAGCTGGGCGTGGACATCGACAACCTGCTGGTCTCCCAGCCGGACACCGGTGAGCAGGCACTCGAAATCGTGGAAATCCTCGTGCGGTCGGGCGCGGTGGACCTCATCATCATCGACTCGGTGGCGGCCCTCGTGCCCAAGGCCGAAATCGAGGGTGAAATGGGCGACAGCCACATGGGCCTCCAGGCCCGCCTCATGAGCCAGGCGCTGCGCAAGCTGGCCGGCGGGATCAACCGCTCGAGTTGCTCGGTGGTGTTCATCAACCAGCTCCGCGAGAAGATCGGCGTCATGTTCGGCAATCCCGAGACGACCACGGGTGGCAAGGCGCTGAAGTTCTACGCCTCACTCCGGCTCGACATCCGGCGTATCGGCCCGGTCAAGGAGCGGGAGGCCGTCATCGGCAACCATGTCCGCGTGAAGGTGGTCAAGAACAAGGTCGCCCCGCCGTTCAAGCAGGCGGAGTTCGACATCATGTTCGATGAGGGCATCAGCCACACCTCCCTTCTGGTGGACATCGCCTCCGAGGCCAACATCATCCAGAAGTCGGGTGCCTGGTACTCCTACGGCGACCAGCGGATCGGGCAGGGCCGGGAGAATGCCAAGCTCTTCCTCCGCGACAACGAAGCGTTGATGCTCGAGATCGAGGCCAAGGTCAAGGATCTCCTCGGCATGGGCCCCGCGGTGGCCGAGCCGGCGGCGGTGGCGGTGGGGGCCGAGGAAGGCGCCGATGAATAGCCTGGCTCCGCGGGTCGTCACGGCCATCGAGCCGGACCCGCGGAAGCCCGGGGTCGTGCGGGTGCATGTGGATGGCCGGCCCTATTGCGCCGTCCCCGCTTCCGCCCTCGGGCGGGCCGGCGTGGCCGCCGGTACCGAGCTCACCCCCGAACGACTGGACCAGTTGGGGGAACTCGCCGACGAGGAGGGGGCGTTCCGGACCCTCCTCCGGGCGCTGGAACGTCGTTCCTTTGCCCGGCGCGACCTGGGACGGCGGTTGGTGAGAAAGGGACATCGCCACGAGGCGGTCGAGGCCGCGCTCGAGCGCGCCGCCGGCCTGGGGCTCCTCGATGACGCGGCCTATACCCGGAACTACGTGGAGACGCGGTCGGCGCGGGGACGCGGTCCCGGCCGACTCCTCCGGGACCTGCTCGCCATGGGGGTCGAGCGCCACATCATCGACACTGCCATCGCCGAGCAGTGGCCCCCCGATGTCGATCGGTCCGCCATGCCCCGGGCGCTCGCGGCCAAGCGCGCGCGACAGCTGGGGCAGCTGCCCCGAGAGGCCAAGCGGCGGCGGCTGACGGCCTACCTGGCCCGGCGGGGGTTCACGGGGTCCGACGTCCGGGAGGCCATTCAGGAGGCGCTTGCCATCCCATCCTGATGGCAGCGCCAATCCCGGCTTATATTTAGCGGATGCACGCCTCCGAGATTCGCCGCCGCTTCATCGAGTATTTCGAGCGCCAGGGACACCAGCCGGTGCCCTCGTCCTCCCTCCTGCCCGCCGACGACCCGACGTTGCTCTTCACCAACGCGGGGATGAATCAGTTCAAGCGCACCTTCCTCGGCGTCGAGCCCCGCGACTATGTGCGCGCGGTGACCTGCCAGAAGGTGGTCCGCGCCGGCGGCAAGCATAACGACCTGGAGCAGGTCGGCCATACCAAGCGGCATCACACCTTCTTCGAGATGCTGGGCAACTTCTCCTTCGGCGACTATTTCAAGCGCGACGCGATCAAGTTCGCCTGGGAGTTCGTCACCAGCCCCGAGTGGCTCGGCATTCCGGCGGAGCGGCTCTGGGTGACGGTGCACGAGAACGACGCGGAGGCCCTCGAACTCTGGCGGGAGGTCGCCGGACTGCCCGACGACCGGCTCTTCGGGTTGGGCGACAAGGACAACTTCTGGCAGATGGGTGACACCGGCCCCTGCGGGCCGTGCTCCGAGATCTACGTGGCTATTGGCGGGGCAGGGGGGCAGGGTGGCAGGGCGGCAAGCCTATCCAGGCCGGAATTCGAGGAGCAGGCCGAGGCGGGCCAATTCCTCGAAATCTGGAACCTCGTCTTCATGCAATTCGACCGCAGCGCCGACGGAACCCTGACTCCGCTCCCGAAGCCCTCGGTGGACACGGGGGCCGGTCTCGAGCGGATCGCCGCGGTGCTGCAGGGCGAGGAATCCAATTTCCACACCGATCTCTTCCTCCCGCTGCTGGACTGCGTCGCCGAGCTCGTCGGCAATCCGTATGACCGCGGGCCCGCCGGTGCGTCCTACCGCGTCCTGGCCGATCACGCCCGCGCGGTGACCTTCCTGCTGGCCGACGGCGTCGTGCCGTCGAACGAGGGCCGCGGGTACGTGCTGCGCAGAATCCTCCGGCGCGCGGTGCGCCACGCCTGGCTGCTCGGGCGCCGCGAGCCGACGCTGGCGCCGCTGACGGACATCGTCGTGCGTCAAATGGGATCCGCCTATCCGGAACTCCGTGAGCAGGCGGCGCTGATCAAACAGTGGACGCTGACCGAGGAGCAGCGCTTCCTCGAGACGATCGAGGGGGGGCTCAAGCGGATGGACGAGCTGCTGGCCAGTGGGCTCACCGTCATCCCCGGCGACGAGGCATTCAGGCTGTACGACACGTACGGCTTCCCGATCGACCTGACGATGATCATCGCCGAGGAACGTGGCGCGTCGGTGGACCTGGCCGGCTTCGAGGCGGCGCTCGACATGCAGCGCCAGCGTTCTCGCGACGTTCGCGCAGCGGGAATCGAGGCGCGGACAGGATCGCACGCACCCGCCGTCATGACGACGTCGGTCAAGTGGCGCAAGCTCAAGCGGGCGAAGCAGAAGTTCGTCGGCTACCAGCACGATGATGCCGACACCGAGATTCTCGCCTTTCGGCAGGACCCCGACGCGGAGCGCGTGGAACTTCTCCTCAAGGAGAATCCTTTCTACGCCGAATCCGGCGGGCAGGTCAGCGATACCGGCTACCTGCGCGGACAGGGGTGGGTCATGCCGATCGACCAGGTGCGGAAAGGCGAGCAGGGCACCATCATCGGCGGTGCGTTTCGTGAAGCATTCGAGCCGACCTCTGTCTATGGCTCGGTGGACATCGCCCGGCGGCGGAACATCGAACGGAACCACAGCGCTACCCATCTCGTCCATGCGGCGCTCCGGAAGTACCTGGGCACGCACGTGCACCAGCAGGGTTCGCTGGTGGACGACGGGCGCCTCCGGTTCGACTTCTCGCATCACGGGCCCATCGAACCGGATCTGCTGCAGCAGATTGAGCGCGAGGTCAATGCCCACATCTGGGAGAACGATCCCGTCGCGACGCGGGAAATGTCCTATCCCGACGCACTCGCGCTTGGCGCGATGGCTCTCTTCTCGGAGAAGTACGGCGACATCGTGCGGGTCGTCTCGATGGGAGACTCCTCCATCGAGCTCTGCGGCGGCACGCATGTCCGGAGTACCGGCCAGATCGGGCTCTTCCAGTTCGCGTCACAGGGAGGCGTGGCAGCCGGTGTACGCCGGATCGAGGCGGTGACCGGACCAGAGGCCTACACGCAGGTCGAATCGCTTCAGCAGCAGATCGCCGGTGCCTCGTCGGCGCTGAAGGCGCAGCCGGATCACCTGCTCCGCAAACTCGAGCAGCTGATCGAGGAGCGCGAACGGCTCCACACGCGTGTGAACGAACTCCTGCGGGGCGGCGCGGCCGCCCCAGCGGAGGGAACCACCCTGGACATCGGCGGGGTCGCGGTGACCCTCGGGGAGACCGAGGTGGAAAATCGCGAGGAGGTGCTGGCGCTCGTCGATGGCTTCCGCAGCGGCAAGTCGGGGGCGGTGCTCGTGCTCTTCGGCACCGCTGGCCGAGGCGCGGTCCACGTGGCGGTCACCGACGACCTGGTCAAGAGAGGGCGCAAGGCCGGCGACCTCGCGGGGCGCATCGCGGCGGTGAGCGGGGGCAAGGGAGGCGGGCGACCCCAATTCGCTTCCGCGGGGGCGGGCGACGTGGCCCGACTGCCGCAGGCCCGGGCCGAGGCGCCGGCAATCATCGCCGCCTGGCTCAATGGAGAGCAATGACCGACGCCGCGACCTGGTTTGCTGCGCGTACCGCCGGCGCTCCACCCGAGCTACGAGCCAGTGCGGCGGCGTTCCTCGCCCGGGCGACGAGTGGCGGATGCGTGGCGTCGCAACTCGGGGAAGCGGCGACGCTCGCGTTGCGCGCGGTGCTTGGCCAGGAGAAGTCACGTGCCACGGCACTTGCCCTGCTCACAGCCGACAGCCTCGTCACGCTGGCCCTGCTGGCCCAGGTGGAAGCGGCACCGGCCGATCTCGAGCGCTTCGCCGCCGGCATCGTGGGCGCCGAGGCCGCGTGATCGACCTCCACAACCATCTCCTGCCCGGCGTGGATGACGGCTCGCGAAGTGTCGCGCAGTCGCTTCGAGTGTTGGGCACGTTTGCGGATCAGGGTGTCACGGCGGTCTGCCTGACCCCTCATCTCCTGGCCAGCGATGCGGCGGGGGGCCGTCCTGCCGATCACGACCTGGCGTTCGCGGCCCTCCTCGCGGCTGCGCCCACCAGGCCGCGGCTCCACCGGGGCGCCGAGATCATGCTGGATCGTCCGCTTCCCGAAAGCGTGGCCCGGCAGCGGACCGTCACGCTCAACGGCACGCAGTATGTGCTGGTGGAGTTCACGCGCATGGTGACGTTCCAGACGGCCGCCGCCGCCCTGGCGCATGTGGTCGAGATCGGGCTCACCCCGGTCCTTGCGCACCCGGAGCGCTACGCCTGCTGCACGCCGGAAGCCGTGAAGCGCTGGCGCACCCTCGGGGCGGTCATGCAGGTCGACGGGAACACGCTTGCCTCCGGCCGCGGGCGCGGAGTGCGTGCGCGTGCCCTCGTCGCGGAGGGGCTGGCGGATATCCTGGCGGGCGACAACCATGGCGACACCCGGACGCTTGCCACCGCCCGCGAGTTCCTGCAGCAACACGATGGCCGGGTCCAGGCGAGCCTCCTGCTCGACGTCAATCCCGCCGCGATCCTGGCGGGCGAGGGCCTCGAGGAGGTGCCGCCGCTTCCACTGCGCACCAACCTTTTGTCGCGCCTGCGGAACCTGCTCACGGAGAACGACCAATGAGCGACGCACATATCGCGGCGGGCCTCCGGACGCTGGCCCGGCTGGCGGAGGCCACGACCGCCCTCGCCGGCGAGGCACAGCGCATCGCCGAGACGTATGCCCGGACGCTGCGCGGTGGCGGGACCATTTACTTCGCGGGCAATGGCGGGAGTGCCGCGGATGCCCAGCATCTCGCGACCGAGTTCGTGGTGCGCTACGCGAAGACTCGCCGGCCGTTGGCGGCGGTGGCGCTCACGACCGACACCTCGCTGCTCCTCGCGGCGGGGAACGACCTGGGGTTTGACCAGGTGTTTGCGCGGCAGGTCGAGGCGCTCTGTCGGCCGGGAGACCTGCTCGTCCTGCACAGCACCAGCGGTGCGAGCCCCAATCTCCTGCGCGCCGCGGAGGCGGCCCGGGCCAGGGGGGTGCCGGTCGTGGCGTTCCTCGGCAGGGGCGGCGGCGCGCTCGCCGGCATGGTGGACCAGTCGTTCATCGTCGCCGCCGAAGAGACCAGCCACATCCAGGAGATTCACCTCGCGGTCGAACACCTGATTGTGGAAGTGGTGGAGCAGGAGCTGGACCTTGGCTGAGGGGCTCAGCTTCCGCACGGGCACGGTCGCCCTGGTGACGGGGGGCTCGCGCGGTATTGGTCGGGCGACCGCCCTGCTCCTCGCGCGTCTCGGCGCGGACGTCGGCCTGACCTGGCACACCCGGAAGGGAGATGCCGAGTCGGTCGCCAGGGAGATCCGCGCGATGGGCCGCAAGGCCTTTGCCGGTGGCGGCGACCTCGCCGATCCCGCCGTCGTCGAGCGCGTCTTCAGGGAATTCAAGGCCTGCTTCGGCCGACTCGACTACTTCGTGGCCAACGCCGGTGTGTGGCCGGTCGCGGATGTCGCGCTCAGGGACATGGACGAGACGCGGTGGCGATCCGTGCTGGCCGCCAATCTGGATGCGGTGTTCCTCACGACCCGCGCCGCGCTTCGCCTCATGGAACCGGGTGGCCGCGTGGTCCTCGTCGGCAGCACGGCGGGTCAGCGCGGCGAGGGGTTTCACGCCGACTACGCCGCGAGCAAGGGCGCGCTGCATGCACTGACCAAGTCGCTGGCGGTCGAGTGCGCACCGGGTATTCGGGTCAACTGCGTGGCGCCGGGGTGGGTCGACACCGAGATGGCCGCCGAACCGTACGCCGATGGCGGCCGTGCACGCATCGAGCAGGGGATTCCCATTGGCCGCGTCGCCAGCGCCGATGACATTGCCGGCCCCATCGCCTTCCTCCTCAGCGATCTTGCCCGACACATCACCGGTGAGGTGCTGAACGTGAATGGCGGGAGCGTGTTGTGTGGCTGATGGCGGACACCGGGTGATCCATCTCCTCTTCACCGGTGGCACGATCTCGATGCGACAGTCCGCCGAGGCGGGTGGCGCGGTGCCCGCGCTCGATGGTGCGACGCTGGTCGGCCTGGCGCCGGAACTCGCCGCGCTTGGCCCCATCGCGGTGGAGGACTGGGGGCGCTTTCCGGCGTCGCACCTGGGACTCGACCGGCTCTGGTCGTTGCGGGACCGGGTCGTCGAGATTGCCAGCTCGGGAACGGTTCGCGGCATCGTCATCACGCACGGCACCGACACGCTCGAGGAGACCGCCTACCTGCTGGCCCGAACGCTCGACCCCACCGTTCCGGTGGTGGTCACCGGCGCGATGCGCACCTCGGAGGAACCGAATTGGGACGGCCGGCGGAATCTGGTCGACAGCGTGCTGGTGGCAGGCGCGGTGGAGAGCCGTGGGCGCGGGACACTGGTGGTGTTGCATGGAACGGTCCTGAGCGGCCTTGAGGCGGTCAAGACGGACGCCGGCGAGGCGGACACCTTTCGTGCGCCTCGGGCTTGTCCGCTCGGCGCCGTGGTGGGCGGCACCGTCCACCTGGCCGCCAACGCCCGTCGTGCGGCACCGCTGCCGTCCTTCCCGGAGGCGCTGACGGCGCGAATCGCGATGGTGTCGGCTGTCGTCGGCGATACGGGCGCGCTCGTCGACGCGGCGCGGGAAACGCACGAGGGGCTGGTGCTCGTCGCCTTTGGGCGCGGCAACATGCCGCCGGCCCTGGCGGCCGCTGCGCAGCGATGGCTCGATGCAGGGAAGACCGTGGTGTTGGCCACGCGCTGCTTCACCGGCGAGGTCCTCCCGGTCTACGCGTTCGACGGAGGTGGGGCGCGCCTGCTCCAGGCCGGCGCCATCGCGGCGGGGCCTCGCTCGCCGTCGCAGGCGTGGATGGAGCTGGTCGTGACCGCGTCGGCGAACCTGCCGTTTGGGGCCGGGATGGAGGCGTGAGATGAAGCTGCCCGAGCGGATCGAGATTCCCGAAGAAGTCGTCGCCATTGCGCGCCGACTCGAGCAGGCGGGACACGAGACCTGGTGCGTCGGCGGCGCAGTACGCGACACCCTGCTGGGCGACCAACAGAAGGACTTCGATCTGGCCACCTCCGCGAGGCCGGAGCAGGTACAGGCGCTCTTCAAACGGACCGTGGCCGTTGGCGTCAAGTATGGCACCGTCGGCGTCTTCGACGGTGAACGGGTCCTCCACGAGGTCACCACCTTTCGCCACGACGTCCGGACCGACGGCCGCCACGCGGAGGTCGCCTACGGTGTGTCGCTCGACGAGGACCTGGCCCGGCGGGATTTCACCGTCAATGCCATCGCCTACCATCCGCTGCGGGGGGAATGGCGCGACCCCTACGGGGGCGTGGACGACCTGGAGCGGCGGCGGTTGCGGGCGGTGGGCGACCCGGCGGCCCGCTTCCGCGAGGACTACCTCCGAGTGCTTCGGGCCCTGCGGTTTACGGCTCGGCTCGACTTTGCCATCGAGCCCGACACCTGGGAGGCGGCATGCGCGGCCGCCGGCGGTCTCGAACAGCTCTCCGCCGAGCGTGTCCGCGACGAGTGGTTCAAGGGACTGCAGACCACCCGGTCGCTTCGCCGGCTGATTTCGCTGTGGAGAAAGTCAGGCGCCGCGGATGTCTGGATTCCGCAGCTCTGGTCGGTCGCTGAGGTGGCGGCGTGGACCGGCGACGACGCGCCGGCGGCGCGCAACCCGGTCGTCTTGACCGCCCTTTGTTGCCACGAGCCGGTTCCGGTGCTGAGCCGACTCCGCGTGTCCAACGCCGAACTGGCCCGTGCCGTCGTGCTGGTCGCCGGACCGCATGAACCAGCGGGGATGACCACCCGCGACACCCGGCGGTGGCTCGCCGCGGTCGACGAGGCCGCCGACGACCTGGCCGAACTGTGGCGACTGCGGAACGCCGTGCCATTTCCCTGGGCCGGCGAGGTCGCGGCGGTGCGCGCGGCCGGAGCGCCGCTCCGTCGTGGTGACCTCGCCGTCTCGGGGCAGGATCTCATTGCTGCAGGGATTCCGGCCGGTCCGGCGGTCGGGCAGATGTTGGAGCGATTGCTTGCGCAGGTCGTAGATGACCCGACGTTGAACGAGCGTACCGCGCTGCTCACGCGCGCCAAGGAGATTGCGTGAACCCAGTCGCCCTCGGGCTCCTCGCGGCCGCCGGCAATGTCATTGGCGCGGTCGTGGTCGTGCGCCACCTGCAACGTGGGCTCCAGTTCATCGAAGGGCTCATCGCGTTCGGCGCCGGGTTCATGCTCGCCGTCGTCCTGGTGGGCGTGCTTCCCGAGGTGTTTCACGGAGGCGCCGTCTTGCCTGGGGTCTTCGTCTTCGCCGGCTACTTCGGCGTGCACCTCTCGCAACATGTCTTCACGCAGCACTTCCACTACGGCGTCGAGACCCACCGCGTCGGCGCGAAGGCGGGATTCAGCGCGCTGGTGGGCCTGTCGATCCACAGCCTCTTCGACGGCGTCGCGATCGCGGCCGGAATGCTGGTCTCTCCGGAACTCGGCGTGCTGCTCTTTCTTGCGGTCTTCCTGCACAAGCTCCCCGAGGGCGTCACCATCGCCAGCCTCGTCATGGCGGGCGGCCAGAGCGTCCGCCGAGCCATCGGGGCCGCGGCCGTTCTGGGCCTCGCCACGGTACTGGGCGTTCTGCTCACCGACGCGGTGGCCCCCCTGGCGGACCGTGGGCTGGCGCTGGCCGCCGGCGTCACGTTGTACGTGGCCGCGTCCGACCTCGTCCCCGAATTCCAGGCCAAGCGCGGCTGGGGAACGGCGCTGCCCTTTTTCGGTGGCGCGGCAGCGTTCTTCCTGACCCACGCGGTCCTCGAGCGCTGGATTGGGTAAGGCCTCGAGCGTGAGCGAGCCCTCCCTCTTCGCGCCGGCGGTACCGCTCGCCGCCCGGCTCAGGCCTCGCACCCTCGACGAAGTCGTGGGGCAGGCCCACCTGCTGGCTCCCGGCCACGCGCTCGGCGACGCCATCCGTCGCGGCGACGTCGGGAGTGTCATCCTCTGGGGCCCTCCCGGTTCGGGCAAGACGACACTGGCACGCGTCATCGCCAGGCACACCGAACGGGAATTCGTGACCTTCAGTGCGGTCACTGAAGGGGTGCAGCGAGTGAGGGAGATCCTGCGGGAGGCAGATGACCGCCGCCGTCTCGGTCGTGAGACCATCTTCTTCTGCGATGAGATCCACCGCTTCAACCGGGGCCAGCAGGACGCCTTCCTCCCCGCAGTCGAGTCCGGGCTCATCACCCTGATCGGGGCGACGACCGAGAACCCGAGTTTCGAGTTGAACGCCGCCCTCCTCTCCCGGTCGCGGGTCTACGTCCTCCAACCGTTGGCGGAGGCCGACCTCGCGGCGCTCCTCCACCGTGCGCTCACCGACCGGGAGCGGGGCCTCGGCGCAATGGAACTTCGTGTCTCGGACGAGGCGATGGCCTTCCTCGCCGCCGCGGCCGATGGCGACGCGCGGCGCGCACTGACCGCGCTCGAGGCCGCCTCGCAACAGGTCGGCCTCGGTGGCGAGATCAGCCGGGAAGTTGCCGCCGATGTGTTTGCGCGCAGGCTGCCGGCCTATGACAAGTCGGGCGAGGGGCACTACAACCTGATCTCGGCGCTGCACAAGGCGGTGCGCGGCAGCGATCCGCAGGGCGCGCTCTACTGGCTGGCGCGGATGATCGAGGGCGGCGAGGCGCCGCTCTACCTGGCGCGGCGGCTGGTGCGCATGGCGGTGGAGGACATCGGCCTGGCCGACCCGCAGGCACTCACGATCGCCCTGGCCGCCAAGGAGGCGTTCGACTTCCTCGGCGCGCCCGAGGGCGAACTCGCCCTGGCCGAGGCGGCGGTGTATCTGGCGACGGCGCCGAAGTCGAATCGGGTGTACGCCGCCTGGGGTGCGGCTCGGGAGGCGGCGCGCCGGACACCCGCGGCGCCGGTGCCGCTCCACCTGCGGAACCCCGTCACCAGCCTGATGAAGGACATCGGATACGGAGAAGGGTACCGCTACGCGCACGACGCGCCGACCGCCTACCTTTCCCAGGAATACCTCCCTGATGCATTGGTGGGCGAGGCGTTCTACGCGCCAGGGCCGATGGGCCTGGAGAAGCGGATCGCGGAGCGGATGGCGTGGTGGGCAGGGCAGCGGGGCAGTGGGGCCGGGAGGCAGGAAAGCGAACCAGCCGTACCTTCAAAGGAAACCTGAGACATTCGCGATCTCATCAATATCCAGCCGCCGGCTGAGCGTGCCATGCTCGTCGCCGCCCCCCGCAAGGGTTCGGCCGACGTGTCGGTCATGCAGGAACATCTCGACGAACTGGCGCGCCTGGTGGACACGGCGGGCGCCGAAGTCGTTGGCCAGTTGACCCAGCAGCTGGAATCGCCGCACCCCGGCACGCTGATCGGCGAGGGGAAGGTCGAGGAGCTGGCGTCGCTGGTCGCCTCGAGCGGCGCCACACTCGTCATCTTCGACGAAGAGCTCTCTCCGATGCAGGGCGCCAACCTCGAGCGAGAGCTCAAGGTGCGCGTGATGGATCGGGCCGAAGTCATCCTGGACATCTTCTCGACGCGGGCACGGAGTCACGAAGCCAAGCTCCAGGTCGAATTGGCCCAGCTCGAGTACATGCTCCCGCGCCTGCGCCGGATGTGGACGCACCTGTCGCGTATCCGCGGCGGTATCGGCCTACGGGGTCCGGGCGAAACGCAGCTCGAGACCGACCGCCGGATGATTCGACAGAAGATCCAGTGGCTCAAGGGGAAACTGCGCGACGTCGAGCGCCATCGTGAGACCATCCGGGCGGGCCGGACGCCGATGCTCAGCGTCAGCCTCGTCGGATATACCAACGCCGGCAAATCGAGCGTCCTCCGTGGCCTGTCGGGTCAGCACGAAATCGTCGTCGAGGATCGGCTCTTTGCCACACTGGATACGCTGACGCGGGAAGTGGATCTGGGTGAGGGATACCGGGCCCGGGTGACCGACACGGTTGGCTTCATCCGGAAGCTGCCCCACCACCTGGTGGCCAGCTTCCGCGCCACGCTGGAAGAGGCGCGCTCAGCCGATGTCTTGCTTCACGTGGTGGACGCCAGTCACCCAGGATGGGAAGAGCAGATGGACGTCGTTGAACAGGTCCTCGCCGATCTGGGGCTGCAGGACCGGCCGGTGCTGCCGGTATTCAACAAGGTCGATCGCCTGGCTGATCCCGTTGAGTTTGGGCGGCGGGTGTCGGCCGTCTACCCTGGCGCCGTGCTGACGACCACCATGCGGACCGACGGCCTGAACAGTCTGCGGAACGCGCTGCGGGAGCGGGAGCAGGCACTGCGGCCCCCGGTCTGGCTGCGCCTGCCCCTCACTGCCGGCGCGCAGATGGCATCGCTGTATCGGCTCGGCGAGGTCATGGAACGACGGGATTCCGAGGCCGGCTTTGAAGTCCGCGTGCGGTTGCCTCCCTCGGAGGTCAATCGACTGTGCCACGAGGGGGTCGAGCTCCTCGGCGCTCGCGTGGCGGACCCGCCCCCCGTGGGCTAAGATACGTCTACCTTCAACCCCCGGCGATCATGCCTCCTTCACGCGATCCCATTCACAACCGCAAGATCCGCTTCGCCCTCGTCGGCTGTGGCCGCATCGCGGGCAAGCATGTCGAGGCGATTGCCAAGCACTCGGCGCAGGCCGAACTCGTCGCCGTCTGCGACACCGACCCCGTGGCGCTCGAGCGGGCGGTGGCGACGACCGGCGCGTCGGGGTTCCGGTCGCTGACGGAACTCCTCGCCGGGTCGAGCGCCGATGCCATCATCCTCGCCACGCCGAGTGGGTTGCATGCCTCCCAGACGATCGAGGCGGCAGAGGCCGGACGCCACGTCGTCACCGAGAAGCCGATGGCGACCCGCTGGTCCGACGGTCAGGAAATGGTCCAGGCCTGCGACGAGGCGGGGGTCCAGCTCTTCGTGGTCAAGCAGAATCGCCGGAATGCGACCATCCAACTGCTCAAGCGGGCGGTGGAGAAGCGGCGGTTTGGGCAGATCTACATGGTCAACGTGAACGTGTTCTGGAATCGCCCGCAGGAGTACTACGACAGCTCGCGCTGGCGCGGCACCTGGGAGTTTGATGGCGGCGCGTTCATGAACCAGGCCAGCCACTACATCGACCTGCTCGATTGGCTGGTCGGACCGGTGGAGTGTCTCCACGCCTTCACCGCCACGCTCGCCAGACGCATCGAGGTAGAGGATACCGGCGTTGCCAACGTCCGGTGGCGGTCCGGGGCGCTCGGATCCGTCAATGTGACCATGCTGACGTACCCCAAGAACCTCGAGGGCTCGATCACCATCATCGGGGAGCGGGGAACCGCCCGGGTCGGTGGCGTGGCGGTCAACGCCATCGAGCACTGGGAGTTTGCCGACAGCGATCCCGACGACGAGCACGCCGCCGACGCCAGCTACCAGACGACCTCGGTGTACGGGTTCGGGCATCCCGCCTACTACGAGAACGTCATCGCGACGCTTCGGGGCACGGCGGTGGCCGACACCGACGGGCGCGAGGGGCTGCGGTCACTCGAGTTGTTGATTGGATTGTATCTGTCGGCCCGGGATGGCCAGCCGGTGCACCTGCCGCTGGAGTATTGAGGTCCGCGGCTGAAGCCGCCGCTCGGCCGCCGCGCGGCGTCGCAATTCCCTACCGCTGGGCCTCCCGCACCGTCTCCCAGAACGCCAGTGTCTTCCGCGCGATGGCGTCGTCCACGAACTCCGTGATCACGCGGCGGCGCCCCTGCGCCGCCAGCTCTTCCCGGTACGTCGGATCCTCGAGGAGGCGCGCCAGGGCTTCCGTGAGCCCCTCCGGATGTCCGTCCGTAAAGATCAGGCCTGCTTTCCCAACCGATTCCGGCAGCGCACCCGAGTCGCTCACGACGACCGCCACACCGTGACTCATCGCCTCGAGCACCTGGACCGGGTAGGTCTCCACCCAGTCGGGGCTCGCGCGCGACGGCGCCACCAGGCAGTCGATGCGAGGCCAGAGCTTCGCCAGGTCGCTCCGCGGGACCCCACCGAGCCAGGTGATCCGCGACGCGATTCCGATCCGTTCCGCCAGGATCTCGAGCCGCTCCTGGTCGGGCCCCGTGCCCGCGATGGTCAGTGTCCACGTGCCGTAGAGCTTGGCGCAGGCTCGAAGCAGGATGTCGAGCCCCTTTTCCGGCACCAGCCGCCCGACGAACCCGATGGCCAGCGGCGGATGGGGTTCCGGGCTGAGGGCCGGAGGAACCGGGAGCCCGAGTTGTGGGATCGAGGCCGCGGGGAGGCCGGGGTGTTCGGCGCGCACCAGTCCGGCGGCAATGGCGTTCACTCCGAGCACGGCCGCGGCGCGGGAGAGCGCGCGGCGGCGGCGCAACCGGGCCAGGAAGGGGTAGGGTGCCGCCAGGCTCGCGGCGGTGAACGCCACGGCGGGGATCGTGAGCTGGCGCGCAAGGCGCATGGTGACGTCGGAGACGGGAGCCGTGGGTTCTTCCTCCACCTGCACGATGTCCGGGCGGAAATCGGTCAGGAGGCGGCGCAGCGCCGCGGTCTTCCAGTGGCCGGGGCTGCCGTTCGCCTGGCGCCCGCGCGTGGGGATGGGGACGATCCGTACGCCCCCGTCTTCGGCGAACGGGGTCTCGACTGGTTCGCTGGCGCCAGTGGGTGTCCATCGGGCAGGGACAGCCACCGCCACCGCGGCACCCTGTCCAGCGAGTGCGCGGAGCTTCCCCCGCGAGGCGGGATCGGCGTAGAGGTGGGAGACGATGACGGCGCGCACGGATTGAAAGATGGTTGTGACCCCGGTCACATCCAAGCCCGGGAGATTCTCATCCCGGGCGGTTGTATATTGGTGCATGCGCATCCTGCATCTCTCCCGGTACTACTGGCCCCGCTCAGGGGGCCGCGAACGCGTCGTTCAGGACCTGGCCGAGGGTGCGGCGGAGCTTGGGCATGAGGTCGAAGTTGTGGCGGTGCAGAGTGCGTCGCGGGGTGAGCGACGGAGTCGCCATCAGTCACAGGTCACGCGGGTCTTCTCCTTCGGTGCGCTGGGATCGCAAGACCTGGCGCCAGGGTATCTGGCGGCGGCCTGGCATCGCGCGGACATCATTCACGTGCACCATCCGCACACCCTTGCCGACGTGGCGGTCATGCTGCGTGCACGGCGGACGCCCTTGGTCGTCACCCAGCACGCCGATCAGCGTCGCACGCCCCAGCGCCTGGCCTCCCGGATCACGCTGAAGCGTGCCAAGGCGATCGTGGTCCCGAGCCGGGCGCATATTGCGCTTTGCCACGAGCTCGAAGGGCTCGAGTCAAAGGTCGAGGTAATTCCCTTCGGGATCGACGAGTCGCGATGGGCCGAGGTTCCGCCGGCGCCGGAGACCGGCCCGATCAGGGCGTTGTTCATCGGACGGCTGGCCCGGTACAAGGGGGTGGATATCCTCCTCCGCGCGCTGGAGCGGGTCCCGGAAGTGCGCCTCGATATCGTCGGGACGGGTCCGGAGGCGCCCAGGCTGCGCACGCTGGCGCAGGCGCTGGCGGTGACCGATCGGGTCCGTTGGTACGGGGAGTATCCTGATGAGGACATCCCCCGCCGGATGGCCGAGGCCCATTTCCTGGTGCTGCCGTCGGTCACCTCGGAAGAGATGTTTGGCCTGGTGGCGGTCGAGGCGATGGCGGCGGGGCGGCCGGTCATCACGACCGACTTGCCCAGCGGGGTGAGGGAGGTTAATTCTCACGGCCGCACAGGGTTGGTTGTCCCGCTGCGGGACCCGGACGCCCTGGCGCAGGCCATGGCCAGGCTGGCCGGCGACCCTGCGTTGCGCTCCCGGTTGGGAGATGCCGGCAGGGAAGAGGTCCTGGCGAAGTTCACACGCAGGAAAATGGCAGAGGAACATGTCGCGCTCTACGAGCGCATCTTGGCGGCCCGGCGGTAGCCGGAAACCGATCTTTCTCCCCCCGGAGGCTTCACAGATGTCCGTCACCCGTACTGCAACTGCCGTTGCGGCCCTCGCCGGACTGGCGCTTTTCGCAACGCCGGCCCAGGCCCAGTATTCCGAGAGCTCGGCGTGGATCACGCCGTTCGCCGGCGCCTACTTCGGCGGGTCGCTCACCCCGGCCTCGAACACCTACAATGTGAACAAGCTCGACGTCGGCACCTCATTCACCTTCGGCGCCCGGCTCGGCTACAAGTTCAATCCGGCAATCGGCCTGGTCTTCGAGTATGCCCACGCCGATCCGACGATGACGGTCAAGTGTAACATCAATTCCGGCCAGTCCTGGTGCGGCAAGGAAATTGACCTCAGCTCCAACATCTACGAAGGCACGTTCAACTTCTACTTCGGCAGCACGCCGCAGACGCAGGGCTATATCGCCATCGGCGGCGGCGCCAGCAACCTGGGCGGCTCCGGGCAGGACAGCACCGGCACCACGGTCAAGGGCAGCTCGACCCAGTTCAGCACCGTGTTCGGCCTCGGCGGGACGAAGATGTTCAACGAGAAGGTCGGCATGACGCTGGACGGCCGGTATCGCTGGGTCAACGTGAACGGTCAGGATTCGTATTACTGCTACTACTACTGCTACGCCTACGACACGTCGTGGTACGGCAGCGGGGAAATCACCCTCGGCATCAAGTACCAGTTCAAGTAGGCCTGGGCCGACGGGCCCTTAGCTCAGGTGGTTAGAGCAGCGGACTCATAATCCGTAGGTCCCTGGTTCGAATCCAGGAGGGCCCACCAACGGGATGAGGACTGAGGACTGAGGACCCACGGGGCTTGCCCCGGGGGCTCTCAGTCCTTTTTCTTGCCCCATTCCGGGGGCCCTTTCGGCCTCCGGGCAACTTCGGTATCCTGCACACTTGGCCTTCCGTCAATCCCACCAAGGAGTTGTGCCATGACGAGGAGCATGAGTTCGGCGCTGGCGGCCCTGCTCGCCGCCGCCGCCCTGTCGTCGGCCCCCGCCACCCTGACCGCTCAGGAGACCGTCAAGCTGCAGGGCGTCATTGTCGCGCGGTCGGGTGCGGAGATGATGGTCCATGTGCAGGACGTGACGGGCAACACGACCGTGACCCTTTCCAAGGAGACCAAGGTCGAGCTCAAAGGCGGTCCCCTGGGCATCAAGAAGAGCTCGATGGGCCCGGCGACGCTCATCCCCGGCCTCAAGGTCGAGGTGCAGGGAACCCCAGAGGCCGGCGGCGGTGTGGCGGCCACCAAGGTGGAGTTCAGCTCCGGTGACCTGAAGACCGCGAACGAGATTCAGGCGGGCGTGAATCCGACCGCGGCCCTGGCAGACTCGAACGCCGAGGGGGTGGCGGCGAACAAGGCGGAAACGGACTCGCTCAGCAAGCGGTTCGGCGAACTGGGTGACTATGACATTATCGCGCAGGACACCGTCTACTTCGGGGTGAACAGCTCGGTGATCTACCCGGCCGGGCAGCAGACCCTCAAGGCGTTCGCGGCCAAGGCCAGGGGGATGGCTTCGTACAACATCCTGGTGGCGGGGTACACCGACGCCTCGGGCAACGCCGAGTACAACCAGCAGCTCAGCGAGCGGCGGGCCCAGGCGGTGATCGAGTATCTCGAGCAGAAGGCCGATATCCCGTTGTACCTGGTGCTCGCGCCCGCCGCGATGGGCTTTTCGCATCCGGCGGCGTCGAACGAAACGCAGGAGGGCGCCGCCAAGAACCGGCGCGTGGTGGCCTCCATCGTGGTCAACAAGGGAATCACCGGGGAATAGCGGGCGTTCGATCGGCCCGGCGGTCCCCCCACAACCTGACAGAAAGGCGAGACAATGAGCAGACGGTATATGGCGGCCACGGCTGCCTCTGTCGCCCTCCTCGCGCTGGCCGCATGCCAGCCGCCGGGGCAGGGGGCTGGCGTTCCGGCCGGATCCGCCGCCAGTGCGGCTGTCGCCGTTTCGGCAACGCCCAACGTGGCGCTGACCGTGGATTCGCAGGCGGTGCAGATTCTCCGCCGGTCGATGGACTACGTCAACGGCCTGCAGCGGTTTTCCGCCAAGACGGTCATCTTGACCGAAGACCTCATGGAGAACGGCCACCGCGTCGACTACACCTCCCAGGGTGGGATGACCGTCGTGCGGCCCAACAAGGTCCGGGGCGAGCGCCGAGGTGTCGGCTATGATCAGGTGCTGCTCTACGACGGTTCGACCGTGACGCTGTGGGATGTGGTCCGGAAGGCCTACGCCTCCAAGACGGCGCCGGGGACCATCCCGGAAATGTTCCGGATGGCGTACGACTCCCTCGGCCTCGAGGTGCCGATTTCCGACCTCATTTGGCCGAACGTCTTCCCCCTCCTCATGCAGAACGTCCAGATGGCGGCGATGGTAGACAAGGAAGTCGTCGATGGCGTCGTCTGTGACCATCTGGTCTTCAGTCGCACCGACGTCGACTTCCAGATCTGGATTCCGGAGACGGGCGCGCCGCTCCCGCGGAAGTACATCGTCACCGACACCTCCACGCCGGCCCTCCTGAGCATCGTCACGACCATCAGCGACTGGAAGACCGACCCGCGCGCCTCGGCGGATCTATTCACCTTCGTGCCGCCGAGCGGGGCCCAGCCGGTCCCCTTCCTGAACCCGGTGACCAACCAGTGACCCGGCCCCAGACGCCAACCGGAGGACGCTCATGAAATCGGTACTCAGGATTGCGGGAGTGGCTGCGCTCGTCCTCACCATTGGCCTGATGCTCGTGCCAGAGGACCTGTTCGCGCAGTATGGCCATGGGCGTCGGGTCCGGCGCCGGACCGCTGTCGTGGTGGGCACCAGCGTGCACGCCTCTGACGAGGCGGCTGCGTCCTCGCAGTCGGCGGCCCAGCAGTCCACCGCCCAGCAGCAGTCAGCCACCGCGCAGCAGCAGTCGGCCACGGCGGCCCAGCAGTCGGCCACCGCTCAGCAGCAGTCAGCGACCGCGGCGACGCCGGCCCCTGCTCCCGCAGCGGGTGCGGCCGCGGGGACGGCGCTGGCCGTCGGGACCGTGGCAACCACGCTCCCTGCGGGATGCGTCACGAAGCCGGTCGGTGGTGTGGAGTACTACCAATGCGGCCCGAACTGGTATCGTTCGGCGTTCCAGGGCAACCAACTGGTCTATGTGACGACCGAAGCGCCGAGCTGACCAGACGGAGCGGGCGCAGGTGACCGGACGACGTCTGGCAGGCAGGAGGCTCGCCGTCGCGCTTGTCATCGCGGCAGTCTCCGATGCCCTGTCATTTGCCCTGACGCTCGCGCCGCCCCTCCAGTGGGCGACCGACGCCGGAACAGCGGTCGCCCTCTTCCTGGTGCTGGGGTGGCAGTGGGCTCTGCTTCCGGGCCTCATCGTTGAGGCCATCCCTGGCCTCGCCGTCTTCCCCTTCTGGGTGCTGGTGGTTGGAGCGGTGGCCACGTGGGGGCGGGTGCGGCCGTCGGCCGACCAGGCGCTGCCGCGTCCTCGAACTCCGCCACCTGTCTGAGCCGAGGGCGTGCCCGATCGGTGTTAGTAACGGCTGGAGGGAGGCTTCCATGAACCCCGCGGGAGCCAGTCAACGAGGCGTCCGGATTGCTAAGTGGTTCCTCGTGCTGTCCTATGGGATCGGCGCGCCGCTGTTCGCCTGGCTCGAATACAGGCAGGGGATATTTTCAGCGCGATTCCAATTGCCACCGATGGTCCTCTACCTTGTCGCGGCAACTCAGTTCGCGTCCGCCGTCGCCTTGTCCGTCCGACAGCTGGCCCCCTGGGCCGCCGCGGCATTGAGCGTCACCACCCTTGGTGCAATCGCCGGACACCTCCGCATCGGTTCCCCAATGACGGCGCTGCCCGCCCTGTGCTACACCATTCTCCAGATCTGGTTTGGAGTGAGGGTCTCCCGCGCCGATGCGGCCTGAGGCGCGGGAGGCGCTTTCACGCGGCAAGCCGGGGTGAGCTGAGCCCATGTCGCCCGATTCCATCGTGATCAGCTGCGCCAACCTCCAGGACGAGGTCAGTCGTGGACTGTTGGATGCGTGGAACGCCGAGCTCTCCGCTGCATATCCGGAGGCAGGAGCCACGCACTTCAGCCTGGGAGCCGGGGAGGTTGTCGACGGCCGTGGGGCCTTTCTTGTGCTTCGACACCGGGGGAGGCCAGTGGGCTGCGGTGCGGTCCGGCTCCTCGACGCCGAGACGGCCGAGTTGAAGCGGATGTATCTGGTGCCGGCCGCTCGGGGCATGGGGCTGGGTCGGCGGCTTCTGGCGGCCCTCGAGGCCGAGGCGCGCGCGCTCGGCGCCCAGCGGCTCGTGCTCGAAACGGGCATTCGCCAGGCCGCCGCGCTCAACCTCTACCAGGCGACTGGATTCCGGCCCATCCCCCTGTTCGGCGAGTACTGCCTGTCGCCGGACACCAGCATCTGTCTCGGGAAGCCGCTCAGGACCGAGGCGGAGTAGAAGGCCTCCAGTATTCCTTCACGCCGTGCACGACGACCGGCAACCCTCGCAGCACGCAGAACCCCACCGCCACCCACGCGATCACCTGCATGAATGCTGTCAGCGGATCGGCCCACAGTGCGTAGCGGCTGCCCGCAGGAAAGGCGCTGAAGGCCCAGGCAAGGCCGAGCCCGGTGAAGGTGGTGACCTTGGTGACGCTGTACCCGATCTTCATGATCGGTGAGCCAACCAGGAAGCGGCCGACCGGCGTCCGGTGCTGCGCGAATGGCGCCGTGCCCTGCTGCACGCCGAGGCTCCGGAGTGCGTCCGTGAGTGTCGTGCGAGCGATGACGAGAATCGGCATGGCAATCGGGATCAGCCGGAAGTACGCAAAGCAGACCCACATGGCCAGTTCATACGCGCGGTCGGCCGCGATGTCGAGGACACTCCCGAAGAGGCTCGACTCCTGGCGCTTGCGGGCCACGATGCCGTCGATGGTGTCGAGGAAGAGGCCGAGTAGGAGAACTACGACCCCGGCGAGTCGGAGCTGAGGGGTCGGCTGGAAGAGCGCCAGGATGCTGATGGCGAGGAGGGGGAGACGGGAGAGGGTGATCCAGTTGGCGAGCATGGTCGTCTCCGATCGGGCGGCCCGGTCAACTCGGGCTTGGCCTTCCCCCACAAGCTCGTGGAACCAGTGGAATCTGTCTACTCCGAGACTCCCGCGTGGACTGCTGCCGGCATGAACAAATCGTGCCGACGCGGGTGTAACGGGATTGGCGCCTTCGCGCACCAGTCCGTACAGGAGGTCAGGTTGAATAGACGGGCCCGGCTGGCAGCCGCCCTGTGCTTTGCGGTGCTCCTTGGCTGTGCCAAGGATTCAGGGGCTGACATACCCTCCACTGCCGCGGGCCTGATCGGCACGTGGAAGGTCGACCTCCGCCCGACCCCGGACGCGGAGCCGTACTACCAGGAGTTCGTGGTGGAGAGTGTCGAAGGGGATACGATCCGTGGCACGTTCTACGGCACGGCAATCGAGCACGGCCGATTGAATGCCGATTGGGGGCAGGTCCGCTTCGCGTTCTCCACTGCCGACGGTTCCGGGCCTTACAATACGTCCGGGGTATTCAACGGCACGCGAATCGAAGGAACCACACACTCACTTGGACGGGATTTTCTGGCGGTGTGGTCGGCTGAGCGGGTGCGCTAGGCCGTCCGCCGGGTGGCAGCCAGGCACAGGGCCCCGCCGACCTGGCGCAACTGAGGCCCCGCGGCTGGTCACGAGAGCCGGCATCGGCCCGGGCTTTCATGGGGGAGACCCGCTTGTTTGCCGGCGGGCGGCCAGCCTGAAACGACCGGCGAACGTACCCCATGGACCCCAGAACGCCCCTGCCAGCGCACGGCAGGGGCGTTGCCGCACTGCGCGTTCGCTGCGCTCAGCTAGGGATGACGCCGAGAGAGGCGAGGGCCCCGCCCAGGAAGACAGCAATCATGGCCCCAATCAGGAAGAGAATGATGATCGCGGGAATCGATGCGATTGTCCACTTGACCATGAACGCCACCATGCTGCCAAATGGCATCTCGATATCGACGACAGTCACTCGGGATGCAGGATCCTCGCTGCCGAACATGTGCGGCCTCCGGGTCAGTGAGTGGAAGGGAGCCTCTCTCGCAGTCTACTTTCGCTCCTGAAGCACTGGTAGACCCCCCCCTGTCGGGGCTGGCCGAGGTGGTCACCGTAGAGGTTGGTCCCGCCGGCGAGACTCACCGGCATCTGGCCGAGATCCACGAAGCCCCCTTCGACCTCGTCTTCATCGATGCCGACACGGAAGGCTATCCTGCGTACCTCGAGCTGGACCTTTCCCTCTCCCGAACGGGAACCGTCCCCCGGCTCAGCGCCGCGGTGCTCCAAACGGTGGGGAGCAAGGGGTACGACGGGTTGTCGATCGCGATGGTGACCGGCTGAAGGAGCCCCAATAGGGAGGCAGAGAGCCCGCGCAGGCCGAGCGGCGTGGGCGGGGTTTCGTGTGTTGCGTGAGGGGCGGTGAGGGGCTCGACGAAGCGCGCCGCGGGCACCGATGGGCCGGTGTGCCGTGTGCCTACTGTATGGACGCGGTGTCGGGGCCGGAGGGCCCGCGTCCGCCCGGAGGAGTGGTGGTGTGCTTGAGGGCCCAGTTCCCCGTGCAACTGACCGTTCCAAACGGGTTTCCTGCCGATGCTGGTGCCGCTTGGTCGAAGGCAACGACGCACCTTCCATCCGGGGAGCGCGCGGCCGTCGCGGCGGCGGACCAGGCCGTCGTGGTGGCGCTCAGAAAGGTGACCGTCACCTCGTCGGAGGCGCGAAAGCCCAGCTTCCCGATATCACTGGTGTAGCTGTTGCTGTCCGCGTAGTAGTTGTCTTCGGCGTTGGCGAGCCTGTCCAGGTCGTCGTGCGCCAGGTACATCCTGTGCTCCGCCCGGCCCTCAGACCCCATCGCCAAGGGAGTGGCTGCGTAGGCCATTGATCCCAGCGTGACAAGAATCGGCGACCAGGCCACGGCCAGGGACCAGAGGTGCTTCCGGCGCACGAACAGGACGACCGTCGATGCGAGCCAGAGGATCACCGCTCCGAACGCCACGAGGGCCAGGGTGCCACCGGATCGGCCCGTGAAGAATGTCACGCCACCGAACCCGAGGAACACAAACCCCCACATGAGGGTGAGGAAGACGGCGACAGTGCCCAGCACCGCCATGACGGCTCGTTGCATGAGTTCCTCGGGGGTGACAAGCAAACACCCCGCCCAGTCGTCGAGGACCAAGCGGGGCAACCACTTCCTGATGGGCGATGAGGGGCTCGAACCCCCGACCTCGCGCATGTGAGGCGCGCGCTCTAACCAGCTGAGCTAATCGCCCGGTGTTTCGGGAGCGGGAGTCTAACGGGGAAACGCCGGCCCGGGCAAGTGCGGCTCTGCCTAGATCAACCCACCCCGCCTGAGTCGCCCGATCTGATCGAACCGCTCGTCGTGCATCGCCAGCACCTCCTCCGGCGTGACCGTGGCCACGCCGGACTTCGCCACCTCGATGCCCGCCGCGATGTTGGCCAGCTGCGCCGCCTCCCGCACCGACGCCCCCGCCGCCAGGCAGGTCCCCACCCACGCGGTGACCGTGTCTCCCGCCCCCGAGACGTCGTACACCTCCCGCGCCAGGGAAGGCAGATGGATCGTCTTGCCGTCCTTCGTAACCAGCACCATCCCATCGGCGCCGAGCGTGAGCAGGAGGTTGTCCACCTTGAGCTTGGTCAGCGCGTCGGGGAGGGCGTCCCTGTGTTCCAGGTCTACCGCAGCGCCCAACGCCGCCTCCATCTCCCGCCGGTTCGGCTTGAACACCGTTGCCCCGGCGTAGTCGAAGAACTGACGGAACTTCGGGTCGACGACCACCGGGATCCCGCGCTCTTTGGCGACACGTATGGCGCACTGAATCAATGCCGGAGTCAGGAGTCCCTTGTTGTAGTCCTCCAGCAGCAGAGCATCGGCGTCGGCAAGCGCCTCCTCCACCTTTGCCTTCACTCGTTCCAGTTCCGCACCCCCCAGCAGACGGTCGACCTCCTCGTCGATCCGAACGACCTGCTGGCCGCGAGCCAGGACCCGGGTCTTCGACGTCGTCGGGCGCCCCGCCGTGGTCTCCACGAACGCATCGGTCAACTGGAGCGTGGCCATCTCGGCGCGCAGCGCTCTCCCGGTCGGATCGTCACCCACCACACCGACCAGTCGGCAGGTCGCTCCCATCGCCGCCACGTTGGCCGCCACGTTGGCGGCACCGCCGAGGGCGGCCCGGTGTTCCCGGACGCTGACCACCGGCACCGGCGCCTCCGGAGAGAGGCGTTCCGTGTCGCCGATCAGGTACCGATCCAGGATGAGGTCGCCCACCACGACGATGCGGCTCTTGGGCATCCGGTCGATGAGCTTGAGGACGCGGTCGCGGAGGATCGGAGGTGGGGGAGAGCTGGGGCGCACGGCAGATCCTCGGGTGCGTGGGTATGCAGGACCCCCGAAACGTGCGCGGAGGGTAGGGAAAGGGGAAGGGGAGCGCCCAACCCCGCGGGGGCCCCGGTCCGCTATCTTTGACCCCCATGTCGCCCACTTCCTTCCGCGTCGAGGCCACCCGCGGCGACCTCGTCGAGTCGATCCACGCCGTCTCCCTCGCGGTGACCGATCCATCCGGTGCCCTCGTGGCCTCCGCCGGCGACCCGGAGCTGGTCACCTTCTGGCGCTCGGCGGCCAAGCCGTTCCAGGCGCTGCCGATGGTCGCCGATGGCGCCGCCGACCACTTCGGTCTCGGCCCCGACGCCATCGCGCTGGCCTGTGCCTCCCATTCCAGCGAACCGGAACAGGTGGATCTCGCCCGCCGCATGCTCGCGGCGATTGGCTGCGCGGAGAGTGACCTCGCCTGCGGCCCCCACACCCCGCTCTCGTCCGCAGTAAATGAGAAGGCACTGCGGTCGGGGACCGAGCTCACTCCCGCCTGGAGCAACTGTTCGGGGAAGCACAGCAGCATGCTGGCTCTCGCGCGGCACCATGGCTGGCCCACGGCCGGATATGAGCAGGCCGGTCACCCCGCGCAGGGCCGCATCCTCGACGAGGTGAGCCGCTGGACCGGCGTCCCCCACGATTCGATCGTACTCGGCGTGGATGGTTGCACGACCGTCTGCTTCGCCATGCCCCTCCGGGCCATGGCCCTCGCCTATGCCCGGTTCGGCGTGAGCGAGGAGCCAGCCGCCGTCCGCGTCCGCCAGGCGATGCAGGGGTATCCCGAACTGGTGGGCGGCACCGGACGGCTCTGCACCGAGCTGATACGAGAAACCGACGGACGGATCGTCGCCAAGATCGGCGCCGATGGGGTGTACAGCGCCGCCTGGCCGGAGCTGAAGCTGGGGCTGACGCTCAAGGTGACCGACGGCGACATGCGAAGCGCGCAGGTGGCACTGCTGGGTATCCTGGCGCGGTTGTCGGCGAAGTATGGAGCGGCCCTCCCCCTCGCCGCGCTCGCCAGGCACGCGGAGCCGACCATTCGGAACACGCGGGGCGAGGCCACAGGCTCGCTCCGTGCCGCTGGCAATTTGCATTTTTCCGACCCAGCCGGGGCGCGTTCAGTGCCACCGAACGCCTGAATCGGGTTATCGTGATGCCGAACGACGCCGTTCTCGACAATCGCTCCACTGCCCTCGTCCGATTCGCGGCCGCCGTCGCAGCAGGAGACGAACCGGTGCTGACGCGCCGTGCCGCCGAGGTGCTCGAGGCGCAGGTCGATCCGACATGGGTCGAGGAGCTGCTGCTCCAGTCGATCCTCATGGTCGGGTATCCGCGGGCACTCGTCGCGTTCGGGATCTGGCGGAGCGTGAGTGGCACGCCTGCCCCGGCATCGGACGCCGACGCCGAGTATGCACGTCTCGCCGAGTGGGAGGCGCGCGGCCTGGAGACCTGTGCGGCGGTGTACGGCGACAACTACACGAAGCTCCGCCGTAACGTGCGCGATCTGCACCCGGCCGTCGATCGCTGGATGCTGGTCGAAGGGTATGGCCGGACGCTCGGCCGCCCAGGGCTCGACCTGCGGCGCCGGGAGCTCTGCACCGTCACGCAGACGGCGGTGTTGTGCACCCACCGCCAGTTGCATTCCCACCTGCGCGGGGCGCTGCATAGCGGCGCCACGTTCGCTCAGGTGGAGTCGTCGCTCTCAGCGGCGCAGCCGTTTGTGTCAGCGGAGGAATGGGCAGTGGTCGAGACGCTGTGGGCGGCACTACGCGCCGGGTGGAGTAAGGAGAACTGATGTTCATCGATCGTGCAGTCGTCAAGGTCATCGCGGGCACGGGCGGATCGGGTGCCTGTTCGTTCGCGCGCTTCAAGTTCAAGCCGAAGGGGGGCCCCGACGGCGGCGACGGCGGACACGGCGGCCATGTCTTCATCCGTGGAGACTCGAACCTGGCCACACTGCTGGATTACCGATACAAGACCATCTGGAAGGCCGCACGGGGCGAGCACGGGAAGGGGAAGTCCAAGACCGGTGCCTCCGCCGATGACATCTACATGCCGGTTCCGCCGGGGACGGTGGTGCGAGACCTTGAGACCGGCGAGGTGATCACGGAGATTCTGCATGATGGCGACGTGTTCCGGGTGGCGCGGGGTGGCAGGGGAGGGCGCGGCAACGCCCGCTTCACCACGCCGACCCACCAGGCGCCGCGGGAATGGGAGCCAGGTGAGGAAGGGCAGGAGTTGGAGGTCGAGCTGGTGCTCAAGCTCATCGCCGATGTGGGCCTGGTCGGCGAGCCCAACGCGGGCAAGTCCACACTCCTCTCGGTGCTCAGCGCGGCACGGCCCAAAATTGCCGACTACCCTTTCACCACCCTCGAACCGAATCTTGGGGTGGTACAGCTGTCCGGCTCCCGGACGTTCGTGATCGCCGACATCCCCGGCATCATCGAGGGAGCGCACGAAGGGAAAGGCCTCGGTCTCAAGTTCCTGCAGCATGTCGAGCGCACTCGGGTGCTCGCGTTCATGGTGCCGCTGGACGCCCCCGACCCGCAGGCGGTCTACGATCAGCTCCGGACCGAGGTGCAACAGTACTCCAGCACCCTCGCCGAGCGGCCGCATCTGCTGCTTCTGAGCAAGCGGGATCTCCTGCCCGATGACGACACAGTCCCGACGCTCGAGGCGCGGGGCGCCGTCGATCAGCTCACAATTTCGAGCGCTTCAGGCGCGGGCCTCGAGGAATTGAAGGAGTATCTCTTCCGCTTCGTGGCCGACGCGAAGGCGAACGAACCCCTTCCCGCCGACGACTGGTCTCCCGAGTGAGCACCGCTGGTCTCTCCGACCAGGAACGCGCTGCCCTGGTGGCGCTTGCCCTGGTGAATGGAGTCGGGCACGCCCGACGGACCACCCTGCTCGATGCTTGCTCGACTGCCTACGGCGCCCTCTCGGCGCCGTTCGAGTTTTTGCGCGCCCTGCCCGGGATTTCTGGCGCCTGCGCGACCGCCATCAAGGCCACCTCCGTCGCCCAGGGGGAGCGGGTCATGGCGGAGGTGGAATCTCATGGTGGTACTTGCCTCGTGCCCGGCGATACCGCCTATCCGTCCATTCTGGCCGACATACCCGAACCGCCGGGCGTCCTCTTCGCGCTGGGGCGCCTGGAGTTGCTCGACCGCCTGGCCGTCGCGGTGGTGGGGAGCCGCAATCACAGTTCGTATGGCGGCGACGCCTGTCGTGCCGTGGTGCGTGCCGCGGCCGAGAGCGGGCTGTGCGTCGTGAGTGGGATGGCCCGTGGACTCGACGCGGTGGCGCACCTGGCCGCACTCGAGCTGGTGGGTGACACGATCGGCGTCCTCGGCAACGGATTTGGCGTGATCTATCCGTCGGCCAATCGGGTGCTGTACGAACGGATGCGGCGCGAAGGGTTGCTGCTCACCGAGTTTCCTCCCGGAAATCGGCCGAACGCGGGGAGCTTTCAGCGGAGAAACCGCCTCATCAGCGGGCTTGCCCGGGTGACGGTCGTGATCGAGGCGGCTTCCGGCTCTGGGACCCTGATCACGGTTGACGCCGCCCTCTCGCAGGGCCGCGACGTGATGGTCGTGCCCGGTGCCATTACCAGCCGCACCTCGGTGGGCACCAATCGGCTCCTCCGCGACGGCGCCACCCCCTTCCTCGAGCCCGCGGACCTGCTGGCGATGTATCCGGAGGTGCAATGCACCAGGTCCGGAATAGGCACACCGGAGGCGACGGTCGAGCCGCCTCCTGCACTGCCCCTCACCCTCTTCGAACGCCGGGTGTTTCAGACGCTCGACCGCACCCCGCGCCATCTCGACGCCCTGATCGAGGTGGTGGGTGTCTCAGCGGCGGAGCTCCTCCCGGCGCTTTCCTCCCTGGAGATGTACGGCGTGGCCCGCCAGGAGCCTGGGCGGCGGTTCCTGCGCGCCTGACTTACATCGGTCCCCGCCGCGCAGTACCCTTCCACCGGTGAACCTCTACATCCACGTGCCGTTCTGCGCCCGCCGGTGCAGCTACTGCGATTTCTCCATCGCGGTGCGGAAGACGATCCCGTCCGCGCGGTTTGCGGCGTCCGTGCTCACCGAGTGGCGCGGAAAGCAGGACGATGCCGGATGGGCAGAGTCTCCGAACCTCGACACGGTGTACTTCGGGGGTGGGACGCCTTCGCGGCTGGAACCTGCGGCGCTGGCCACGATCCTTGACGGCCTGCGGGCCGAGCGGCCGCTCGCGGCAAACGCCGAAATCACCATCGAGGCCAACCCCGACGACGTGACCCCGACCGCCGCCGCCGCGTGGCGCGCCACCGGCATCGCGCGCGTCTCCCTCGGCGTCCAGACCTTTGCGTCGCACGTGCTCGAGTGGATGCACCGAACCCATTCCGTCGAGCAGGCGCGCACCGCGGTCAAGACGCTCCGCGCGGCCGGGTTTGACGACCTGTCCCTCGATCTCATCTATGGGCTCCCCGCCGAACTGGACCGGGATTGGACCGCCGATCTCGATGCCGCGTTTGCGCTCGAACCGGATCATCTCTCCTGCTATGGGTTGACGATCGAGGCGCATACACCGCTTGGACACTGGGCCGCCCGCGGACAGGCGACGCCCGTGGACGAGTCGCGCTATGCGGAGGAGTTCCTCCAGTTGAGCCAGGCGCTGTCCGGGCGGGGGTGGGAGCACTACGAGGTTTCCAATGCCGCCCGGCCGGGGCACCGTGCGCGGCACAACAACGGCTACTGGTCCGGTACCCCCTACCTGGGGCTGGGGCCGTCGGCGCACGCCAGCACCGGGGGTGAGCGGCGGTGGAACATACGGGAATACGCGGCGTGGGACGCCGCTCTTCGCCAGGGAGAGCCGACCGTCGCCGGGAGCGAGGTCCTGACGGCAGACCAACGGCGCATCGAGGCGCTCTACCTCGGACTCCGGACCTCCGCCGGTGTGCCACTCGAGCTGGTCCCAGCGGCTGTCCATGCACGCTGGTCGGCCTCCGGGTGGGCCACCGTCGGGGAGGGGTGTCTCCGGCTCACCCCCGAGGGGTGGCTCCGCCTCGATGCGTTGGTGGCCGCCGCGGCCTGATTAGATTCCAGCCATGCCATCCGCCGAGCATCTCTCCTCCCGCCAGCTCCACGTCCTCGAGGCGGTCATCCAGACCTATATCGAGACGGCGGAGCCCGCCGGCAGCCGCACCGTGGCCCAGCGATTCAAGCTCGGCGTCTCGGCGGCGACGGTGCGGAACATCATGAGTGAGCTGGAGGACCAGGGGCTGCTCTACCATCCGCATACCTCCGCGGGACGGATCCCGACCGACCTCGCCTACCGCGTGTATGTCGACAGCCTCATGCATCTCTCTCCCCTGAGCGATGAGGCGCGCCGGACGCTGCAGGCGGAACTCCCCGGCTCGCGCAACGCGATGGATCAGCTCCTCCGACGGACGGCGCAGGTGCTCGGCGTGCTGACCCAGGAGCTCGGCGTGGCAGTGGCGCCCGCCTTCCACCACATCGTGCTGGACCGGCTCGAACTGGTGCAGGTCTCGAGCGAGCGGATCCTGATGGTGCTGAACCTGCGGAGCGGGGCGGTGCGGACCGTCTTCGTCGAGGTTCGGGGCCACATTGCCAAGGCCGCACTCGAGCGGGTCACGCAGGTACTCAACGAGCGCCTCGCCGGCCTGACGGTCGAGGAGATTCGCCGGTCGCTCGCCGAGCGCCTTCGCGATGCCACGACCGAGCCGGAGAGCCACGACCTGCTCAACATCTTCCTCGCCGAGCGCGAAGAGATCTTTGATCTGACCGGCGACGGGCGCGATGTGGTGCTCGGCGGCGCCGAACTCCTCGCCGACCAGCCGGAGTTTTCCTCGAATTCGAAGATGCGGGACCTGCTGCACCTGACCCAACGCCGCGACCTCCTGCGCAACGCGCTGCAGACCCGGGGCGACGGCCTGACCATTACCATCGGCGGCGAGAACCTCGATCCCCGCCTCAACGATTTCACGCTGGTGACCGCCTCCTACCGCGCCGGCGAGCTTCGCGGCGTCATCGGGGTCCTCGGGCCGACCCGGATGCCCTATGACAAGATCATCGGCCTGGTCGAACATACGAGCCAGCTCGTCGAAGGACTGCTGACGTGAGCGATTTTTATGCGTTGCTGGGCGTTGCGCGCGGCGCGACGGAAGAAGAAATCAAGAAGGCCTACCGCAAGCAGGCGATGGATCTGCACCCCGACCGAAACTCGTCACACGACGCCGAGCACCGGTTCAAGGAAGTCACCGAGGCGTACGAGGTGCTCCGGGACCCGCAGAAGCGCGCCGCCTACGATCGCTACGGGAAGGCCGGATTGGGTCGGGGTGGCGGGGGATTCGAGTATCACCATGTGGACCTGACCGAGGCGCTGAACATCTTCATGCGCGACTTCGGCGGCCTCGGCGGGTTCGAGTCGCTCTTCGGGGGTGGGGGCGGCCGTGCCGCCGCCGCGGCCCGGCGTGGCCAGGACATCCGCGTCACCGTGAAGATGACGCTCGCCGAAGTGGTCACGGGCGTGAAACGCACCATCAAGCTGAAGACCCTCGACGCCTGCGAACACTGCGACGGCAACGGGGCGCAGAAGGGAACCAGCGCCGCGGCGTGCAATACCTGCGGCGGCAATGGCGAGGTGCGCCGGGCCGCGCGGAGCATGTTCGGCCAGTTTGTGCAGGTGGCGCCCTGCCCGACCTGCGGTGGCGAAGGCACCGTGATCCGGACCCCGTGTGAAGTCTGTCGCGGCGAAGGCAGGATTCGGGCGGAGCGGACGGTGCAGGCGGAAATCCCGCCCGGCGTCTCCACCAACAACTACCTCACGATGCGCGGGCAGGGGGCCTCCGGCCCGCGCAACGGCGGCAAGGGAGACCTGCTTCTGCTCATCGAGGTCGAGGAAGACGACCGCTTTGAGCGCCAGGGTGAGCATCTCGCCACTGACCTGCCGCTCTCCTTTTCGCAGGCAGCGCTCGGCGGCACCTTCCCGGTCCCGACGCCGTGGGGCGAGGAAGAGGCGATCGTACCGTCCGGCACGCAGACCGCCACGGTCCTGCGGCTGAAGGGCAAGGGGCTTCCCCGCCTCGGGCAGTCGGGCCGCGGAGACCTCCACATTCGGATCAATGTCTGGACGCCCGAGCGGCTGAATGCCGAGCAGGAACGCCTCTTCCGCGAGCTCGCCGAGCACGAGGGCGATCCGCCCGGACAGGGCAAGGGGTTCTGGTCCCGGATCCGCGAGGCGCTCGGCTGATGGGATGGTGGGCCGTAGACGTCACCCCGTCGGCGCCCACGACCGGAGATGCCCTGGCGGCCTGGCTCGTGGCGCGGACCGGTCAGGCCATCGAGGAGCGGGATGACGGCACGCTCGTCACATTCGCCGAGGACGAGGCCGGCGCCGACGCCCTGATCCTGGCGCTTGCCGGCAGCCCCGACGCCGCCGCCACCGCGTGCGTCCGTCCGCTCGACACGGTGGACTGGTCCACCCGCTGGAAGGATGGGCTCGCGCCGCGGCGATTCGGTCGGCTGATCGTGGCGCCGTCGTGGACCGACGCCAGGGCCGGCGCCGGCGAGGTGGTGGTAGTGATCGACCCGGAAATGGCGTTCGGCACCGGCGAGCACGGTTCCACCCGCGCCGCGCTCACCCTGCTGGAACGCCATCTCGTGCCGGGGCAGTCGGTGCTCGATCTCGGCAGTGGCAGCGGCATCCTCTCGATTGCGGCGATTCGACTCGGGGCTTCCCGTGCCAGTGGTATCGAAATCGATGCGGACGCTAACGTGGTGGCGGTGAAGAACGCGGTACAGAACGGCGTCACGGACACCTGCGCGTTCCTCGATGGCGATGCGGCGCATCTCGCGCCGTTGCTCGGCCCCGTGGATCTCCTCCTCTCCAACATCCTCCGTACCGTGAACGAGACGCTCCTTCCCGTGATCCGGGATGCGCTGGCACCCGGGGGCATGGCGATCTTCTCAGGGATGGAAGAAGCCGAGGCGCCGCTCTTCCGGCCGGTGCTCACCGCCGCAGGATTCGACCGATTCGACGAGGTGATCGACGCGGGGTGGTGGGCGGTGTCGGCGCGGCGGGCGACGTGAACGTCCTCGTGCCGGCCGGGTCACTGGTCGCAGGGGCGCGCATTACGCTGGATGCGCTCGAGGTGCACCACCTGCGCGTCCGGCGCGCCGGCGCGGGCGAGCAGGTCCGCCTGCTCGACGGCGCGGGTGGAGTGGCCGAGGCAACGCTCGAGCTGGGGAAGAAGGACGCCGTCGTGACCGTGGGGCAGGTCAGCCAGGAAGTCGCACCGACGCCGCTCGTGCTGGCCATTGGGGCGGGGGAGCGGGACCGATTCGCCTGGGTGGTGGAAAAGGCCGCTGAACTCGGCGTGACGGAGATCGTTCCGCTTGAGACCGAGCACACCCGGGGGGTGGCTTCCCGTATCCGCGGCGCGCAGGTCGAGCGATTCCGGCGCCGCACACTGGAGGCGATCAAGCAGTGCGGCGCGACGTGGGCGCCGCAGGTCCGCGACCCAGCGCGGCTCGAGGAGTTCGCGTCGGAGCCGAGAACCGGCATCCGCTGGCTGGCGGCGCTCGAGGGTGGGGTGCCGCCGGCAGGGGTCGGTCTCGAGCCAGTCACGATCGCTATTGGACCCGAAGGGGGCTTCACCGGTGAGGAACGGTGGTCGCTGGAGGCGGCTGGGTTTCTCCCCGTGAGGTTCGGTGATCACATCCTCAGATTCGAGACGGCTGCCCTGGCGGGTGCGGTCTACACCAGCATCGCGCGAAAGCGAGGACTCAATGGCTGATTGCATCTTCTGTCGAATCGCCACAGGGGACATCCCCGCCCAGATCGTGAGCCGGACGCCGGATGCGGTCGCCTTCCGCGACCTCAACCCGCAGGCCCCCGTCCACGTGCTCGTGATCCCGGTCCAGCACCACGCCGCCGTGCGCAACGCGAGGGGCCCCGAGGGGGAACGCCTCCTCGGTCGGCTGATGGCAGTGGCCGCCGAGTCGGCGACGGCCCTCGGGCTGGATGAGGGGGGCTACCGGATCGTGACGAACACCGGGAAGGACGGCGGGCAGAGCGTCGACCACCTGCACCTCCATATCCTGGGGGGCCGGGCCCTCGGCTGGCCCCCGGGCTAGGGATTGCCCCCAGCGCCCAGTCCTCAGTCCTCTTGCTCCCCGCCCCCGCCCAGTCTATGTTTAAGGACTGCATAACATTACCGCCCTGACACGGGCTGGAGAGGGGTGATTTGCTGATGTCCGAAGTCGTCATTCACGATGACGAGAGCTTCGAGCGGGCGCTGAAGCGCTTCAAGAAGAAGTGCGAAAAGGCCGGGATTCTCTCCGACCTGCGAAAGCACCGCCACTACGAAAAGCCGAGCGAAAAGCGGAAGCGGAAGATGAACGCCGCCGCGCGCAAGGTTCGCCGTGGGCCCCGGAAGCCGCGTGTCTAATCTGGCAGACGACCTGCACGCCGCGCTGACCGCGGCTCGCAAGTCCAAGAACAAGGACCGGACCCAGCTGCTGGGGACGGTCCTTGCGGCTCTCAAGAACCGGGAGCTGGAGCAGAATCGCGCGCCGACCAGTGACGATGTGCTCGACGTCCTCCAGAAGGGCGTCAAGATGCGGCGGGACTCGGTGGAGCAGTACGTGGCGGGTGGCCGGGAGGATCTGGCCAACCAGGAACGCGCCGAAATTGCGATCATCGAGGAGTTCCTCCCTCCGGCCGCCGACCCCGAGGACATCCGCACGGCGGTCCGCGCGGCCATCGCCGATGGAGCGACCGATATCGGCAAGGTGATGGGACGGGTGGTCCCGCAGTTCAAGGGGCGGGCCGACGGCAAAGTGATTCAACAGATCGTCCGAACGGAGCTCTCACTGGGATGATGGCCACCGAACCGGTCGCGCAGAGCCACGGGGTGCAGGCGTTCACGGACGCCGGCACCCCGTCCTCTTTGGCGGGGGTGGCTGTGGACGCCGCGCTGGAGACGCTGGAGTTTGCGCGCGCGCTGGATGCCGTGGCGGGGTTCGCCGCCGGGCCGCTGGGCGCGACGCACATCCGTGCGCGCCGGCCGACCGGCGATGTACGATGGATGCGCCGGGAACTCGAGGGAGTGGAGGAACTGGCGGTGCTCTGCCGTCGGGACACGCCGGTGATCGTGGAACCGGCGCCGGACGCGGCGGGTGCGATGGCGCGGCTGCGTGTCGAGGGGAGTGTGCTCGACGGCGCCGAACTGGTGCAGCTGCGCGCGCTGCTGCGCGCCTGCCGACTGAACGCGGCCGAACTCCGCCGAGTGGCGGAGGAGGCGCCGCTCGCCGCGGCGCTGGCCGTTCCCGTACCTGACAAGGCGCTCGACCGCCGGCTCGATGCGGCGCTCGACGGCGATGGTCAGCTGCTCGACGGCGCGAGTCCCGCGCTCGCCGCCGCCAGGCGCGAGGTGCAATCGGCACGTGGCCGCCTCATCAAGAAGCTCGAGACCATTCTCCGGGCGGCCGAAGGCGCGGGCGATGCCGGTGTCACGGTGCGCGGCGGACGCTACGTCATTCCCGTCCGCCGCGACGACCGGAGCCGTCCCGCGGGCATCGTGCACGACGAGTCCGCCAGCCACGGGACCCTCTTCCTTGAGCCGACTGCCGCCATCGAGCTCGGCAACGCCCTGCGCGAGGCGGAGTCGGCGGAGGATCGGGAGCGCCTGCGTGTGCTCCGCGACCTGACCGACATGCTCCGGCCGGCGTGGGCGGAGCTTCGAGCGGGCGCGGAGATGTGCGTCCGCCTCGACGACCTGGCGGCGCGTGCAAGGTATGCCGCCGCCGTGGAAGGGTTCCGGCCAGAGATGATCGCGGCCCCTTCGACGCTCTCCATCGTGAATGGCCGGCATCCCCTGCTGCTCGCCGCGGGGGAGACGGTCATCCCCTTCGATCTCACCCTTGGGGCCTCCGAACGCGCACTCGTGGTCAGCGGCCCCAACACCGGCGGCAAGACGGTCCTGCTCAAGGCGGTCGGGCTCCTCACTGCGCTGGCGCAGAGCGGCATCATCCCGCCAGTCGGTGCTGGTAGCCAGCTCCCGGTATTCACCCGGTTCTTCGCCGATATTGGCGATCACCAGTCGCTCGCCGCCAACCTCTCGACCTTCTCTGCTCACATCGCGGCCTTGCGGGAGATTCTGACTGACGCCGATGCCGCCACGCTCGTGTTGCTCGATGAGATCGGCTCGGGCACCGACCCCGCCGAAGGGGCGGCGCTCGCCGCCGCGGCGCTCCTGTCACTCACGCGTCGCGGGACGATGACGCTCGCGACCACGCACCTCGGCGCGCTGAAGACGCTTCCCGAGCGGGACGCCGCCATCGTCAATGCTTCGCTCCAGTTCGACGCCGAGACGATCCGCCCCACCTACCGCTTCGAGAAGGGCGTGCCGGGTCGGTCGTATGGTCTGGCAATCGCGCGCCGGCTGGGGATCGACCCCGCGGTGCTCGCGGAGGCCGAGGCCGATGTCCCGCGCGCCGCGCGTACCCTCGACGCGCTGCTGGCGGATGCCGAGCGACGGGCCCGGTCGCTGGAGGAGCGGGAGCAGGCCCTTGCCGCGCGCGACGCGGAGAGTGAAGGGCGTGCCGCCCGGTTGTCCACGGAATTGGAGGCCGTCGAGGCCCGCGACACCGCGTTGCGACGCCGCGAGCGCGACGCCGAGCGGCGGGCCCGGGAACAGGCCCGTGCGCATCTCCTCGAGGCTCGGCAATTGGTGGAACAGGCCTTGGGGGCGGCGCGGACAGCCGTGGACGAGGGCGCGGCGCGCGACGCGCGCCGGCTGGTGGAGGAGGGGATCGCTGCCGGGGCCCGCGCCATGGCGGATGCCGTGGAAGAAGAACGTGCCGACGGCGTGGCGGTGTCCGTCGGGAGCCAGGTGCGGACCGGCGCCGCCGGGATCGGCCAGGTGGTGGAGCTGCGGGGCGACGGTAAGGCGGTGGTGATAGTCGGTGCCCTGCGAGTGGTTGTCGACACCCGGCACCTCGAAGTCCTCCGCGGGGAGGCGCCCAGGCAGGATGCCAGCGAACCCGTGCGCACGCAGCACCTGCCGTCCATCGAGGCGCCGATGGAAATCGACCTGCGCGGGATGACCGGCGACGAGGCAGAAGTGGCCACCCTCGCGGCACTCGACGCCGCGGTGCTCGCCGACCGGCCCTACCTCCGGATCATCCACGGCAAGGGCACCGGTGTCGTGCGGGGGCGGGTGCAGCAGCTGCTGACACGGGACAGCCGGGTGCAGAGCCACGGGTTTGCCCCCTCGAATCAGGGTGGCACCGGCGCCACGGTGGCGGAGCTCAAGCCGTGAGCATCCCCGACGACGTGATTGAACAGGTGCGCGACACGGCCGACATCGTGTCCATTGTGGGCGACTCCGTGGACCTGAAGCGGACCGGCTCGGACTATCGCGGCCCCTGCCCGTTTCACGGCGGCACCCACCGCAACATGGCCGTCATCCCGAAGAAGGGGATGTTCTACTGCTATGTCTGCCACGAAGCAGGCGATGTCTTCAGCTTTTTCATGAAGCGGTTCGGCATGGACTACCCGACCGCGGTGCGCGAAGTGGCGCGGAAGGTCGGCATCGTCATTCCCGAGCGCAGCGAGCGCCAGGGGCCAGATCCGAACGAGCCGCTCTACTCCGCCGTGGCGGTGGCCCACGACTGGTTCGCGCGGCAGTTGCGGGAAGCGGACGAAGCCGCGGGGGCGCGCGCGTACCTGGCCGACCGCGGGATCCCGATGGAGGCCGCGGCCGAACTCGGACTGGGGTTCGCGCCGCGCCGCAAGGAGTTCCAGGCGGCCATGGCCGAACTCGGCGTGAAGGACGACGTGCTGGTCACCGCCGGACTCGTGGTCCGGCGCGACGACGGCAGCGTCGGGCCACGCTTTCGCAGCCGGTTGCTCTTCCCGATTCACGACCTGCGCGGTCGCGTGGTCGCTTTTGGTGGACGGCTGCTCGGGCCCGGCGAACCGAAGTACCTGAATTCGCCGGAGACCCCGATCTTCCACAAGGGGCGGTCGCTCTACAACCTCCACGTTGCCCGGAATGCCATTCGCCGGGAGGAGAGCGCACTCATCGTCGAGGGGTACTTCGATGTCCTTCGGCTGGTGCAGGCCGGCTTCGAGCACGTCGTGGCGCCCCTCGGCACATCGCTCACCGGCGATCAGGCAGATCTCCTGAAGCGGTACACCAAGACGGTGACCCTGCTGTACGACAGCGATTCCGCCGGGCTCCGCGCCACCTTCCGCGCCGGCGATGAGCTGTTGCGTCACGACGTGCGGGTCCGCGTGGCCACCCTGCCTGCTGGCGAGGATCCCGACACCCTCGTGCAGCAGGGTGGGGCCGAGGCCCTGCAGAAGGTTCTCGACGATGCGGTGGACGTGCTCGAACGGAAGATCCAGATCCTCGAGCGGAAGGGATGGTTCGAGGGGGTGGAGCATCGGCGCGACGCGCTCGACCGGCTGCTCCCGACGATTCGCGCGGCGAGCAACGCCATCACTCGTGAACTGTACCTCGGGCGGGTGGCCGAGCGCTCCGGGGTCAGCAAAGAGGTGCTCCTCACCGAGGTCGAGGCGATGCGCGACGTGCGGGTGCACTCCACCCCGCCTCCGGAGCGCCGCCCCGCCGCCGCGCCACGCCGGTCGGCACCACGGGGAGGGCAGATGGGTGGTGTGGCGGAAACAGAACTGCTGCGCGTGCTGGTGGCCAGCGACGACTATCGGGCCCGGGCGGCACACGAGGTCCGGCGTGAGTGGTTCGAGGTGCCGCTCCACCTGGAGCTGTTCGACGCGCTCACCGCGGAGCCCATGACGTCGGCCTCGGAGCTGGCAGGACAGCTCTCGCCTCCGGCGATGGCGCTCTGGAGCGAGCTGCGGGAGGCCGGAGGGACGCTCACGGAGGCGGTGCTGGACGATCACTATGCCAGCGCCTCGGAGGCGCTGGAGTTCCGGCCCCATTGGAGGGAATACCAGAAGTTGACGGATCCGAGCGAGAAATTGCTCCGGAAGAGGGAACTCGACGCGAAGTACGCTCGTGCGCTCCGCAAGGTGATGCAATGGCAGAACCCACGGTCGCGGACGCCGCAGTAACGGCGCCATGGCCCCGACTCTCAGCGAGGAAGACAGGATGAATCCCGATCTGGAAAAGCTGCTCGATCTGCAGGAGAAGGACCTCACGTTGCTTGAGGTGGACTCGCGCCTGGACGAGGTGTTGGCCGAGGAGCAGGCCCTCGACGAGGCCGTCGAGGCCGCCGAAGCGACCATCGGCGTCGCCCAGCGCAGCGTGGCCGAGTCGATTCGCCGTCGGATCGAGGTCGAGGGCCGAGTGGAAACCTACCGCAAGCTGCAGGAGGGGCGCCGGAAGCGGATCGAGGTGTCTCGGCCAGGCAAGGACACCGTCGCGTTGATGGCCGAACTGGATCTCTCGCGGCAGGTGCTGGCGCGCGAGGAGTCCGACTGGTTCCGCGCGCAGGAGGCGGTGCAGGCCCAGGAAGCCCGCGTCACCGAGGCGGAGGCGCGGGTCGAAGCGCTGAAGGCGGAGCAGGTGGAACCGCGCGAGGCCCTGGCGAACCGAAAGCAGGAGCTGGAGGCGGAACGGACCGTGGCGCTTGAGGCGCGAGACAAGAGCGCCGCGGCGGTCGCCAAGCCACTCCGGTCCCGGTATGAGCGGCTTCGCGGCTCGCGGGCCCCCGTGGCGGTCGTGGCGCTGGCGGGCGACGCCTGCGGCGCGTGCTACACCGCGGTGCCGATGAACCGCCGCGCGCAGATGCGGATGTCGGGCGTGATCGATGGCTGCGAAGGATGCGGCGTCATGCTCTACTACCTCGAAGTCTCCTGAGGGCACACGCCTGATGGTGTCGGCGGCTTCGCCACGGCCGGTGCGTCTGGTGGTTGCTCCTCCGCCGGATGACGCCAGGCTGTCCGCACTCGCCGCGGCGCTCACGGTGCCCCGCGCGCTGGCCGCGCTGTTACTGCAGCGTGGATTCGACGATGTCGAGTCGGCTCGTCGTTTCCTTCGGCCGGCACTCGCGGAGCTGGGAGACCCGCTCGCCATCGGAGGGATGAAGGGGGCGGTCGACGCCGTCGCCTCCGCCGTCAGGGCCGGGCAGACCATCCTGGTCCATGGTGACTACGATGTCGATGGACAGTGCGCGACCGCCCTGCTCACCCGCGCGCTGCGGGCGGCGGGCGCGACGGTCGAGCCCTTTGTGCCGCACCGCATGCAGGACGGGTACGATTTCCGGGACGCGGGGCTGGCCCGGGCGCGCGAGGTCGGGGCCGGATTGATCCTCACCTGCGACTGCGGGATCACCGCGGTCGAGGCGGTGCGGATCGCCCGCGCGGAGGGATTCGCGGTCGTCGTCACCGACCACCATTTGCCGGGCGACGAGCGCCCTCCCGCCACCGCCATTGTCGACCCCCAACTGGATGGGGACGATTCTCCCTATGCCATGCTCTGCGGCACTGGCGTGGCCTTCAAGCTGGTCCAGGCGCTGGTCCCCGTGCTCGACCTTCCGCCTCACCTCCCGCTGCACCTCCTGGACTACGTGGCGCTGGCCACCGTGGCGGACGTCGTGCCGCTGCAGGGTGAGAACCGCATCCTGGTCCAGCAGGGGCTCAAGGTGCTCACGCACAGTCGCTGGGTCGGGTTGCAGGCGCTGATTCGTTCGGCCGGACTCCTCGGGAAGCCGCTCCGGGCGGGACAACTGGGCTACGTCCTCGGCCCCCGCCTCAACGCCGTCGGGCGGATCGGCGATGCCAAGGACGGCCTGCGCCTGCTGCTGACCGATGACGAAGCCGAGGCCCGGCAACTCGCAGAGCAGCTCGAGGGCCAGAATGCCGAGCGCCAGGCACTCGATCAGGCGATCCTCGAAGAGGCGATCGCACAGGTGGAGTCGAATGGGCGGCTGGACTCCGAAGCCGCGATCGTGCTCTCCGCGGAGGGGTGGCATGCGGGCGTCATCGGCATTGTCGCCTCGCGTTTGGTGGAGCGGTACGGTCGGCCGGCGTTCATGATCGCCTTCGACGAGGACACGCCGGCGGTCGGGAAGGGAAGCGGGCGGAGTATTTCCCGTTTTCACCTGCGTGAGGCGTTGACCGCCTGCGATGACCTGCTGGAGCGCTACGGCGGGCACCGCATGGCGGCGGGACTCACCATCAACCGCGCACGGCTCGATGCCTTCCGTGCGCGCTTCGTGGCCGAGGCCAACCGCCTGTTGCGTCCGGCTGACCTGGTGCCGGAACAGCGCGTCGACGTGGTCCTGTCGCTGGATGAGGCCACGCCGGAACTGGAGTCGCTCTGCCAGTACCTCGAGCCCTGCGGGATGGGGAACCCCGGGCCGGTCTTTGCGGCGCGTGGCGTGTGGCTCGACGGGGCGCGCGAGGTCGGCAAGGGCCACCTGAAGGGGGTGCTGCGGGCGGGCGGCGCGTCGATCGAGGCCATCGGCTTCGGCATGTTCGACCGCGCGCCCGCCGCTTCCGAGTCGGTGGACGTGGCGTTCAAGCTGGAGACCAACACCTACCGGGGCCGTGAGTCGTTGCAGGCCAGGATGCTGGCGATCGTCCCCGCCGGGTCGGGCGCCGCGTAATGCGGATTGTGGCCGGCGAGTTCGGCGGCCGCCGCCTCGTGGTGCCGAAGGATGCTCGGGTTCGTCCCACCTCCGATCGTGTTCGCGAGGCATGGATGAGCATCCTCGGCGCCGCCATCCCGGGCGCTCGGGTACTCGACCTGTTCGCGGGGAGCGGCGCCCTGGGCCTCGAGGCGCTCTCCCGGGGGGCCGTGACGGCGGAGTTCGTCGAGCTGGGGTCCGCCTCGATCAAGGCGCTCACCACGAACATCGGGGCGCTCGGGGTCGATGCGCGGTGCCGGATCCACAAGGGCGACGCCGTGCGGTTTGCGGAAGCGCTCGACTCGTATGCGTATGACGTGGTCTTCGCCGACCCGCCATACGACCACGATGCGGCCCAGCGGCTGGTTGCCCTCTTCCGTCAGACGCCATTTGCACGCATTCTTTCGGTGGAACACCGCGCCACGTTGGCGCTGCCCGGCGACGACTCGCGTCGCTACGGCGACACCGCCCTCACTTTCTGCTACGCCCCATGACCCGAATCGCGATTTACCCCGGTTCGTTCGACCCGCCCACCCGCGGGCACGAGGACCTCATTCGCCGGAGCCTCCTGCTCACGGATCGGCTCATCGTGGCGGTGGCCGTGAATGTGGCCAAGGAGCCGCTCTTCACCGTGGCCCAACGACTGGAGATGCTGCGGACCGCGGTCGGTGGCGACTCGCGGATCGAATTCGTCGCGTTCGAGGGCCTCCTCGCCGACTTCGCCCGCCGGGTCGAGGCGTCGGTGGTGATCCGCGGACTCCGCGCCGTCAGCGACTTCGAGTACGAGTTCCAGATGGCACTCATGAACCGGCAACTGCACCCGTCGCTGGAAACGGTCTTCCTCGTGCCCGCGTTGGACCTGACCTACCTCAGCTCCAGCCTGGTGCGCGAGGTGGCGCGGTTCGGCGGCGACGTCTCCGCGCTGGTCCATCCCACGGTGGCGGAGGCGCTCCGGGCGCGATTCGCGAAGTGAACGCGCGAGCGGCACTGCTGGAGCGGGCGCGGGCCCGTGGCGCACGTGTGGTCCTGCCGGAGGGGGGCGATCCGCGCGTGCTCGCCGCCGCCGTGCGATTGCGGGACGAATCGATTGCCGAGCCGATCCTGCTCGGGCCGGGGCATCTCCAGCCGGCCGACGACCCCCGGCTCGGCGTGATCGCAGAAATGCTGCGGGCGCGACGCCCCGACCGGGTGCGGGACGGCGTCCATGCCCTCGACCTGGCCGCCAATCCACTGCGGTTTGCCGCCGGGCTCGTGGCGCTCGGCGAGGCCGATGCCTGTGTGGCCGGCGCGGCCCATCCCACGGCAGACGTGCTGCGCGCGGCACTCTGGGCCATTGGGCTGGCCCCGGGCAACCCCCTGCTCAGTTCCGCGTTCTACCTGATCTTCCCCGACGAACGGGTCCTGACGTTTACCGACTGCGCGGTGGTGCCCGAGCCGAACGCCGAGGAGCTGGCGCATATCGCCCTCGCGGCGGTCGCTGATCGCCGGCGCCTGATCGGGGACGCGCCGAGGGTGGCGTTCCTCAGCTACAGCACCCACGGCAGCGCCGAAGGCCGATCGGTGGACGTGGTGCGTGAGGCGGTGACAAGATTCCGGGAACTCGCCCCGGGGCTTCCCGCGGACGGCGAGCTCCAGGCCGACGCCGCCCTGGTGCCGGAGGTCGCCGCAGGCAAGGCGCCGGGGTCCGCCGTTGGGGGGCGGGCCAACGTGCTCGTCTTCCCGAACCTCGACGCTGGCAACATCGCGTACAAGCTCGTCCAGCGGCTGGCGGGCGCGGTGGCGCTGGGTCCGGTGCTCCAGGGTTTGGCCCGTCCGATGGCGGACCTGTCGCGCGGAGCGACGAGCGATGATATTGTCGAAGTAGCCGCGTTGGCTGTCTTGCAGGCTGATCCAGGCTCTTGAGGGAGGTAGTCGTTCATGGCGTTCACCACGTCCAAGCATTCGACCGGTGTCCTGATCGTGGAGGTCGAAGGCCAGCTCATCGTCGGCAACCGGCAGGAGCTGAAGGCCACCATCCAGCAGGCGCTCGACAACGGCGAGCGCAAGCTGCTGGTCGACTTCGCCAAGACCGGCTACATCGACTCCTCGGGGCTCGGCGCGCTGGTCTCGATTTCGAAGAAGGTCCGTGAGCAGGGCGGGGAATTGCGCCTCAGCGGCCTCAACGAGGATCTCCGCTCACTCTTCGAGCTGACGAAGCTCGACACGCTCTTCGCGATCGCCGACGACTCGGCGCAGGCCCTCAGCGGGTTCTGAATCGCACGTGACCGCGCCGCTTCGCCTCTGCGTCCGCCGCGCCGACCGGCCCCTCCCCACCGGGATCGCCGTGGAGATTGCGCTGCGCATTCCAAGCGATGTGTCGCTCATCGAAGAGGTGGTGGAATTGGTGGCGCGCCACTGCTTCGCCGGGTGGGATCCGCCGCGACGGGTGCAGTTCCGGTTTCGGGTGTCGCTCTCGGAGGCGCTGGCCAATGCGATGGTGTACGGCAACGGACAGGAGCCTGCGCTCCACGTCGAGGTGCGCGCCGAGTGCCTGCCGGACGCCCTCCATATCCACGTGACCGACGAGGGACCGGGCTTTGACCCGGCCGCCGTCCGCGACCCCGTCCTGCCCGACGACCTCGAGCTCCCCTGCGGGCGCGGGCTCTTCCTGATTCGCAATCTGATGGATGACGTTCGATTCACTCCCCCGGGGAATTCAATCTGCATGACCCTGCGCCGCGCGTAGCGGGAGTCGGCCCGGTCCTCGAGGCGCTCGCCGGCCTCGTCGGCGGGCGGCTGCGCGCCTGGCGGTTCGACGGGCGCCGCGTCCGTGTGGTCGGCGGCGACGATCCGGGGTGGTCCCCCGTGGTGCCGCGCCACCCGGGGTTGGTCCCGACACCTGACGGGTCGGCGTGGCTCGACGCCGTGCCCGGGGTCGATGGGCTCTGGTTCACCCTCGAAGACCTCCCCGAATCCGAGGCGCAGGCCGCCGCCGACCGGCTCAGGCCGGTCCTCGGAACGATGTTCCACACCGAGCGGCGCGCCATCGAGATGGGGGCGGAGCTCGCCAACCGGTACGAGGAGATCGATCTCCTCTACAGCATCAGTGAAATCCTCGGACAGACGATCCACCTCGAAGAAGCGGCCCGGACCATTCTCCGGGAAGTCAGCTCCGTCATGGCGGCCCGTCGGTCGTCCATCATGGTGTACGACGAGGCGCTCGCGCGGCTGCGTGTCGTGGCCACCCGCGGGTTCCCCGCGCCGACGGAGGCGAGCGTTTCCCCGGACGATGGCGAGTCCGTCGCCGCCCGCGCCTTTCGGGAACGGCGGCTGGTGGAGAATCCGCCCGGCGCCGACGGCGTCGGCGGCCCGCGGGGATACCGCGGCGGCGCCTACCTGTCCGTGCCGATCATCTATGCCGCTCCCGGGGGCGCGTCGCGGTGTGTGGGCGTCATCAACCTGACCGATCGGCTCGGCGCCGACGCCTTCGAGCCGGGGCACCGCAAGCTGGTGACGGCCGTCGCCAACCAGGTCGGTGCGGCGGTCGAGAATGCGCGCCTGGTGGTCCGCGACCTCCAGCAGCAGCGGCTTCGGCGGGAACTGGAGCTGGCGCACGACCTGCAGCTGAAGCTGATGCCGTCGCCATCGGAGCTCGCGGGCGATGCCGAGGTCGCCGCGCGCTGCATCCCGGCGGAATCGGTCGGAGGCGACTTCTACACCTTCAATCGATTCGGGCATGGCCGGGTGGGGGTCATGCTGGGCGACGTCTCCTCGCACGGCTTCGGCGCGGCGCTCGTCATGGCGATGGTGATCGCGGCGGCCGGTATTCACGCCGGCGGGTCGGCGACGCCGGACGAGACCCTCGAACGCCTGCTCGACAGCATCGAGGAGGACCTCGCCAGCACCGAGATGTACCTGACGGTGTTCTATGGCGTGCTCGACCCCCGCGCGGCGCAGCTCTCGTTTGCCAGCGCGGGGCACCCGCACGCTTGGCGGATCCCGGCGGAGGGCCCCCCCGAACGCCTGGAAGCGACCGCACCACCCCTGGGGCTCTCGGCGCGGGGAAACATCGAGTTGCGCCAGGTACCATGGGAAATGGGCTCCGACCTGCTCTGCCTCTGCACCGACGGCCTCCTCGACGCGCGCGACCCCGCGGGGGAGTCGTTCGGTGAGACCAGGCTCCTGAGCGGAGTCGCGTCGCGCCGGCACCTCCCCACCGAGGAGATCGTCTCGGCGATGATCGCCGAAGTCAGCGCGTTTGCGCCGCACCCGGCGGACGATCTGACGCTCCTCATCCTGCGGATCTGAGGGGTGTCGCGACCCAAGCGCCGACTCGGCCAGCATTTCCTGCACGACCCACGCATTCTCGCGCGGCTCGCCGACGCCATCGGCGCCACCGCCGACGACACCGTGCTGGAGATCGGCCCGGGGCCGGGGGGACTGACGGAGGCGCTGGTGCGGGTGGCCGACCGCGTCGTCGCCATCGAGAAGGACGCGGAGATCATTGCCGGGCTTCGCGAGCGGGTGCCGGGCGCCGTCATCGTGGAGGGCGACGCCCTGGAGCTCGACTGGGTGGCGCTGGGTGGTGGGCCGGGTGGGCTGGTGATCGGCAACATCCCCTACAACATCACCTCCCCGCTGCTAGACAAGGCGCTCACGCCACCGCGCCCGCGCCGGATCGTGTTCCTGGTCCAGAAGGAGGTGGCACGCCGCGTCGGCGCCGCCCCGGGGACGAAAGACTACGGCGCCCTGACCGTTGGCATCCAGGCGGTGGCGACAACGGAAGTGCTCTTCACCGTCCCGGCAGGCGCCTTTCATCCGGTGCCGAAGGTGGACAGTGCGGCCCTCCGACTCGAGCCGCTCCCGCGTCCGCTCGTGCCCGACGATGCCGTCCGCAGTTTCCGGGCGGCGGTGGTGGGGTTGTTCGGGTTTCGGCGGAAGCAGTTGGTTCGCGCGGTGCGTGAGCTGACGGGGTGGAATGCGGTGGAGGCGGGGCGGGCGGTGGAGAGCGCGGGACTCTCGCCGACGGTGCGACCGGAAGTCCTCTCTCCGAGCGAATTTCTCCGACTGCACGCGATGCTCGTTGACGGTGGGTGGCAACCAGAGTAGCTTTGTGAAACATTTCACAATGCTAGGTCAATGCGGAAAATTGCCGATAGCACCGTCCGACGCCTCTCGCTCTATCTCCGGTTCCTGGAAGAGTTCGACGGCGAGGGCATCGAAACCATCAGTTCCGGCTCGCTCGCCGGGCGTGCGGGGACCACGTCCGCGCAGGTGCGGAAGGACCTCTCCTTCTTCGGGTCCTTCGGGAAGCGTGGCCTCGGCTATTCCGTCCCCGAGCTGGTGCAGGCGCTCCGGCAGATCCTCGGCCTGACCCGGCACTATCGCGTGGCGCTCATCGGTGCGGGCAAGATCGGCAGCGCGCTGGTGCAGAATCGCGGCTTCCGGCGGCGGGGCTTCGACTTCGTGGCGATCTTCGATCGTGACCCCGCCAAGATCGGCCGGCCACTCGGCGGTGTGAACGTGGAGGACGTGGCGGATCTTGAAGCCAGCCTGGCCCGCAACCAGGCGGACATCGCCGTCCTGGTCACACCGCCCGAGGTCGCGCAGTCGGTGGCCGATCGTCTCGTTCGCCTCGGCGTCAAGTCCATCCTGAATTTTGCGCCCCTGCAGTTGGCCGTACCCGCCGACGTGACCGTCAAGACCGTGAACCTCGCGCTCGAACTCGAGGCCCTGGCCTACCACCTCGCCAATCCGAACTGAGTGGCCGGACTCACCGCCCATCCGACCTCCACGCTCGCCGACCGGGCGCTGGCGTTGCTGGCCGCCGGCCCGGCTGACGCGGCCGTGCTGGCTCGCGAGGTGATGGGCCTCGCCGCCGCGCCGGCCGCGGTGGCGGCCCGTTTGGCGGTGGCGCTCCTCGGTTCCGATCCCCGGGTGCGCCAACTCGACGACGGGCGCTGGGCGCTGGCCAGTGGGACAGCGAAGTCCCCGCCGCTTTCGGCCTGTACCTTCGCCGTGGTGGACGTCGAGACCACCGGCATGCGCGCCGCGGGCGATGACCGGGTCACCGATGTGGCGATCGTCCTGGTGCAGGGCGACCGCGTCGAGCTGGCCTTCGATTCCCTCATCAATCCGGGCTGCGCAATCTCCCCGCAGATCACCGCCCTGACCGGGATCACCGACGCGATGGTCGCCGATGCGCCGTCATTCGACGAGGCGGCAGACGCGATTCTCGCGGCGCTCGCTGGCCGGATCTTCGTGGCGCACAACGTCCGCTTCGACTGGGGGTTCGTCGACGCGGAACTGCGCCGAAATCGCGGGCTCGCACTCGACGGCCCCCGCCTCTGCACCGTCAAGATGTCACGCCGGCTGATCCACGGCCTCACCTCGCACGCGCTCGACCATGTCACGGCGCACTTCAACCTCGACAATGGCGCCCGCCACCGCGCTGCGGGGGACGCCCTGGTCACCGCCGAGATTCTGCGGCGGTTGCTCGCCATGGCCGTTGAACAGGGTGCGACGACCCTCGATGAGCTGGAAGCGTTGCTTTCGCGCAAGAGCCGGTAGCGACCGGCGGCTGTGGCAGTGACGCTCCGACAACCTGGACCCCGGCTTTCGCCGGGGTGACGGCTGCTCTACGATCCTGCCGCCCTGCCTTCCTGCCCCCCCGCCTCCCTGCCTATCTTACGTCATGCCCCTGACCCACTCCTTCTCCGTCGGCTCCCTCCGCTGTCACACCCTCGAGGCTGGCCTCGAGCGTCTCGATGGCGGCGCGATGTTTGGCGTAGTCCCCCGGACCCTGTGGACGCGCCGGATCGAGCCGGACGACCGCAATCGGATTCCGCTGGCCATGCGATGCGTGCTGGTGGAGCACCCTGACGGCCTTGTCCTGATCGATACCGGGCTCGGGAACAAGGAAGAAAAGAAGTTTCTCGACATCTATGGGGTCGAAAACGTCGGCAAGCCCGGTCCCACCCGGCTGGAGGACGCCCTGCGTGAGCTTGGCCACCGTCCCAAAGACATCACCTGGGTCATCAACACGCACCTGCATTTCGACCACGCGGGCGGCAATACGACGGCGGAGGCGGTGCCGGGTGGGGGGCGGGACGTGAAGGTGACCTTTCCCCAGGCGACCTACGTGGTCCAGCGCGGGGAGCGCGAGTACGCGCACCACACCAATGAGCGGACCCAGGCCAGCTACTTGCCGCCCAACTACGAGCCGATCGATCGGGCCAAGAAGTGGAAGTTTCTGGATGGTGACACCGAGATCCTCCCCGGGATTGGCGCGCGGGTGACCCCGGGGCACGTACCCTGGCACCAGTCGATCGTCCTCCACTCCCGGGGAGAGACGGCCGTCTTCCTTGGCGACCTGATCCCGACGTCGGCCCACCTGCCCCTGCCCTGGATCATGGGGTACGACGTGGAGCCGCTCAAGACTCTGGAGTCGAAGCGAAGCCTCCTGGCGGAGGCGGTGGCCGGGCGGTGGCTGCTGATCTTCGAGCACGACCATGCCATCGCCATGGGGCGGGCGGTGAAGGGGCCGGGGGTCACCGATCTGGCCGACGAGGTGCCGGCCCCCACCCAGGCCCGCGCTTGACATAATCGTCTGTCCCATCTAGACTTTGCGCACTTGAAGCGGGGGACGATCCCCCCACCCTGAGCCCGGCAGAGCGCCGGTGTGAACGGGTCCCGAGGTCGTCATCCGGCGAGGTTGTTCCGCCGTGACGCACGTGGACATCCGTCATCTCAGGATGTCCATTTTTCTTTTTTGGCCGGAGGCGTTCCACTGTCCACAGACCGCGACAAGCGCGTACGCGTCAACCGTCAGATCCGGATCAGTCCCGTGCGGGTCATCACGGCAGAGGGTGAACAGCTCGGCGTGCTCCCGATTGAAGAGGCGCTCGCCGCCGCCCAGGATCGGGGGCTCGATCTGGTGGAAGTGGCACCGACGGCCCGACCCCCCGTGGTCAAGATCATGGACTACGGCAAGTTCAAGTTCGAAGAGGCCAAGGCGGCGCGCGCGGCCAAGAAGAAGCAGCACGTGATTCAGCTGAAGGAAGTGAAGTACCGGCCCGGCATCGATGATCACGACTTTGACTTCAAGACCCGTCACGCCCGTGAGTTCCTCGGCGACGGCAACAAGGTCAAGGTCACGCTGATGTTCCGGGGTCGACAACTGGCCCACATCGACCTGGGCCGTGCCGTGCTCGACCGGGTGGTCGCCGCCCTGGCGGATATCGGCAAGGTCGAAATGGATGCGAAGCTCGAAGGCCGCAACATGACGATGGTGATCGCGCCCAAGTAGGGGCGCATGATTTGAAAGGGTAGCGAGTCATGCCGAAGATGAAGACCAAGCGGGCCGCCATGAAGCGGTTCAAGAAGACGGGGACGGGGAAGCTCAAGCGCTTCCACGCCAACCACAGCCACATTCTGACCAAGAAGAGTCGGAAGCGGAAGAACAAGCTGAAGAAGGTGGCCTACGTGAGTTCGGCCGACTTCCCACGCGTCAGCCGCCTCCTCCAGGCGTAAGGGAGATACCATGCCTCGCGTAAAGAACGGTCCCGCGCATCACGCCCGGAAGAAGAAGATCATGAAGGCCGCCAAGGGTGGCTTTCAGTCCCGCAGCAAGCTGTACAAGGCCGCCAGGGAAAACGTCGAGCGCGGCTTGGCGTACGCCTACCGCGACCGGCGCAAGAAGAAGGGCGAGTTCCGCGCCCTCTGGATCACGCGCATCAACGCGGCAGCGCGCCAGCACGGCCTGAGCTACAGCCGCCTGATGGACGCCCTGAAGCGCGCCGGCGTCGAGGTGAACCGCAAGGTGCTCGCCGATCTGGCGGTGCGTGACGCCGATGCCTTTGCGGCCATCGCGGAAGTGGCCAAGGCTGAGGTTGCCAAGATCGAAATGGCCAAGGCCGCGAGCTAACCGCCGCGCTCTCGGGCTCGGTCGCGCGTGGGGCCGGTCGCCATGCGCGGCCGGCCCCACAGTCGTTTCCACCCCCCGTTACCTCCGGATTCGCCATGGCCGAGTCCCACCCACAATCGTTGATGGACGCACTCCGGCCCCGCCTGGCAGCGGTGGCGGCACTGGACGCGGCCGCCCTCGAGGCCGAACAGATCGCCGTGCTCGGCAGGAAGAGCGGCGCCCTGACCGCGGTGCTGCGCTCCCTCGGCCACCCTTCCGCCGGAAGAGCGCAAGGCCGTCGGCGCCGCCGCCAACGAGCTCCGCCAGGCCTTCGAGACGGCCTTCGAGGCTCGGTCAGCGGCGCTCGCTGCCGATGCGGGGCCCGCGGCTGCCGGACTCGACCTCACGATGCCTGGCCGTCGCCGGTGGGTCGGCGCCGAGCACCCCGTCACCCGGGTGGTCGACGAGATCTGCGAGATCTTCCACGGCCTCGGATTCAGCCGCGCCGTCGGCCCCGAGGCCGAGACGGAGTGGATGAATTTCGGCGCGCTGAACTTCCCCGCCGATCACCCCGCCATGGACATGCACGACACCTTCTACCTCGACGTGGGGGGCGACGCCCAGCCCGGCGACGGCAAGGCGGTGCTCCTCCGCACCCACACGTCGCCGGTGCAGATCCGCACGATGATGGGCGGCCCGCCGCCGTACCGCGTGGTGATTCCCGGCGTAGTGTATCGCAAGGATCCCTTCGACGCGTCCCATGCCCCGGTTTTCGCGCAGATCGAGGGGTTGGCGGTGGACGAGGGCATCTCCTTCGTCGACCTGAAGGGCACCCTCCTGCACTTCGCGCGGCAGTTCTTCTCGGCGAACACCAAGGTGCGCTTCCGCCCGTCGTTCTTCCCGTTCACCGAGCCGTCCGCCGAGATGGACGTCTCGTGCTATCTCTGTGACGGCGGCGGCTGTTCCGCGTGCAAGGGCACCGGCTGGATGGAGATCCTCGGCTGCGGCATGGTGCATCCCAGGGTCCTCGAGCACTGCGGTGTCGATGCCGAGCGGTACACCGGCTTCGCCTTCGGCATGGGGCCGCAGCGGATCGCCATGCAGCGATACGGCATTCCCGACATTCGCCTGCTCTACGAGGGCGACATGCGCTTCCTCGACCAGATGGGACGGGCTCGGTGAACGTCTCCCGCCGCTGGCTCGAGGCCTTCCTCCGCCGCCCCCTCGAGTCCGCCGATGTGGCCAGCCGGCTGGCCGCGCTCGGCGCCACGGTCGATGCCGTCGAGGAGCTCTATCCCGGGCTGCGGCAGGTGGTGGTGGCGCAGGTCCTCGAGGTGCGTCCCCACCCGAATGCTGACCGGCTCCGCCTCTGTGACGTCGATGACGGCAGTGGCACCGCGCACCACGTGGTCTGCGGCGCACCGAACGTGACCGTGGGCAGCAAGTATCCCTTTGCCCCGGTCGGTGCCACGCTTCCGGGCGGGCTCACGCTAGAGAAGCGCAAGATTCGCGGCGAGGCCTCCGAGGGCATGCTCTGTTCAGCCCGGGAACTCGGCCTGGGGCAGGAACACGACGGGATTCTCGAACTGACGACCGACGCGGCGCCGGGCACGCCCTTCCTCGAGGTGCTCGACCTGGCCGACGAGCGGCTCGTCGTCGATGTCACCCCCAACCGCCCTGATCTGCTGGGACACAAGGGTGTGGCCCGGGAGCTGGCCTTTTCGTACGGCGCCACCTTCCGGCTCCCGACGGTGCCCGGCTCGGACGGCCCGGCAATGCCGACCCCGGTCCGCGGCGGTGCGGAGGCCACGACCGGCGGCGTCCGAGTCGCGATCGAGGATCCGGCGGGGTGTCCCCGGTTCCTCGGCGCGGTCATTCGGGGCGTGCGCGTTGGGGCCTCGCCTGCGTGGCTCCGCGCGCGGGTCGAGGCGATCGGCATGCGATCGATCAACAACGTCGTCGACGCCACCAACTGCGTGATGTTTGAGCTCAACCAGCCGATGCATGCCTACGATGTGGCACGGCTCAACGGACCCGCCGTGATCGCGCGCCGCGCGCGCGCCGGGGAGCGTCTGACAACCTTGGATGGCGCCGATCGGGCGCTGGCCCCGTCGATGACGGTCATCGCCGACGCCGATGGCGCCATTGGCGTGGCCGGGGTCATGGGCGGCGCGCATTCCGAGGTCTCCTCCCAGACGACCGATCTCTTTCTCGAGTGCGCCTACTTCGAGCCCCGGGGGGTGCGGGCCACCCGCCGGCAGCTGGGATTGAGCAGCGAGGCGAGCTACCGTTTCGAGCGCGGCGTCGATCTCTGGAATGGTCCCGAGGTGCTGCGCCGCGCGGTCGAGATCATCCTTGCCACGGCCGGCGGTTCGCTTGCGGGCGACCCGGTGGATCTCTTCCCGCAGGTCACCCATCCGCCGCGCATCTTCCTTCGCCCGGCGCGAGTGGCCCAGGTGCTCGGTGTCGAGGTGGCGTGGGATGCCATTGAGCGGTACCTCGTCGCCATCGGCGCGACCGTCGTCTCGAAGCCGGAAGACGGGCGCATCGCCGTCGATGTGCCCGGGTGGCGCCCCGATCTGCTGTCGGAAATCGACCTCGTCGAAGAAGTCGCCCGCCTCCACGGCTACGACAATTTCCCGACCGAGCTCCGTCCCTTCCGCGTTGGGGACCTCCCGAACGCACCATCCGAGGAAATCGACGCCGTGCTCCGGCGCGGTCTCGTGTCCGAAGGGCTCTACGAGGTGCAGACGCTCCCGCTCGGGCCGGAGGAGGGCCCGGAGAGCGTCCGCCTGCTGAACCCGCTCTCCGCCGAGGAAGCTGTCATGCGAGCGCGTCTGCTCCCCGGGTTGGTGCGCCGGGTGGAAGGCAACTGGGCGGCCCACACGAGGGATGTCCGCCTCTTCGAGGTGGGGACGGTATTCCTGAAGGGGGAGGCGGGAATGCCGCCTCGTGAGGAACGGCGTGTCGCCGGCGTGCTGACCGGCGCCAGGGAGCCGATGCACTGGACGGGGGCTGGGAAGTCGCCCGACGTTGACCACTGGGACCTCCGGGCCGTCTTCGAGACGGTGGCCGCTCTGGCGTATCCCGGATCGACGGTGCAAGTTGAAGGGGGGGAGTGGGTTGCCTGTGCCTCGGGGGGCCAGATTGTGGGCCGCGCCGCGGCGCTCCCGGCGGACTCGCCTCCGTGGGCCGGGCCGGTCATGGGGTTCGAAATCCAGATCGATGCGACACCCCGATCGACGGCTGCCTTCGTCCCCTTGCCGGTCAATCCCGCGGTGACCCGCGACCTCGCCCTGGTGGTGCCGGCGGGGGCAACCGCGGCGGATCTCCGCGAGGCGATCCAGCAGGCGGCTGGCCGACTGCTCGAGGCGGTCGTGGTCCTCGACGAGTACAGGGGTTCCGGTGTGCCGGCAGGCCACCGCGGACTCGCGTTCCGGCTTCGGTATCGGGCCCCGGACCGCACGCTGCGTGACAAGGAAGTGGACGCGTCGGTCACCAAGGTTCTCAAGGTTCTTCGGGAGCGGCATGGCATCGAATTACGAGCGTCCTGACCTCGCGGCACTCTCCGAGCTGGAGCAACTCCTCCGGCACCTCGGAGACGAAGTCGCGGGCTGGCGTCGCCGCACACTCAAGGCCGAGGCCGAGTTGCAGGAGGCGCGGACCCGTGGCGGTGCGCTGGCGGGGCCTGAGTTGCTGCAGGCGCGGCAGCGCGTCGTCGAGCTCGAGGTGGAGAATCAGGCGTTGCGGCAGCGGATCGAGGGGGCGCGGGCGCGGCTGCAGTCGCTGTCGTCCCGGTTGGCCTTCCTCGAGACGGAGGAGGGTGCCGCATGAGCACCACCAAGAACGCGGTGCAGGTGTTCATCGCGGGAGAGAGCTTCACCGTCAAGTCGGAGCTGCCCCCCGAATACACCCGGGAAGTGGCGGCCTATCTCGACACGGCGCTGCGGCACGTGAAGACGACGATGCCGAGCGTCGAGACGCACAAGGCGGCCATCCTCGCCGCCCTGCAGATTACCGATGAGTTGTTCCAGGCCCGGCGCGGGGACCGCGACGGCGCCGCACGTCTGAACGTCCTGCTTGACGATGTTGCTCGACTCCTGCCGCCGAACAAGCGCGGCGGGCGCGCCGCCGGGATTCCAGCTCCGGCCGACTGAAACCAACGCGTGGCGGTCCCGCCGCCGCGCTGGAGATACTCATGTCTGACCTGCCTTGGCTCCCTCTCCTGGGGGGAGCGCTCGCCGGCCTTACTGTTGCCCTCCTCATCGTGATGATCGTCCAACTTCGCCGCCGGGCCACCGGGCGCGATGTCGTGGCCAGCGCCCGGACGGAGGCGGCGACCCTCGCGCGCTCCTCCAAGGTCGATGCCGATCAGTTGTTGCGATCCGCCCAGGCGGACGCCGACCGGGTCACCGCCGACGCCCGGCGGGTCGCGGAGAGCGCCAAGACCGACGCGATTCTGGCCGGGAAGATGGAGACCCTGGCCCTCCGGGAGGAGCTCGACAAGGAGGTCCAGGGCCGCCGGGAGGAGTGGGCGCGCCAGGACCGGCGGGCGGAGGAGCGGGAGCGCGCGCACGATCGTCGGCAGGAGCAGTTGTCCGCGCTCGAGAACGCCATCCAGACGCGCGACGCCTCGCTCACCGCGCGCGAGCAGGCCGTCGTCGCGCGGGAACAGGAAGCCGACGCGCTCAAGGCCGAGCACTCGGCGCGGCTGGAACAGATCGCGGGACTGACGGCCGACGAGGCCAGGCGGGAGGTCCTCCGGCAGGCGGAGGAGACCGCGCGCAGCGACGCGGCGGCACTGGTGCGCGACATCAAGGAGCAGGCGAAGAAGAGCGCCGAGCGCGAGGCGCAGCGCATCGTGTCGATCGCCATCCAGCGGATCGCGCCCGACCACACCAGCACCTCGACGGTCGCCGCCGTCACCCTTCCCTCGGACGAGATGAAGGGTCGGATCATCGGTCGCGAGGGACGCAACATCCGGGCGTTCGAGATGGCGACCGGCGTCGACGTCATCATCGACGACACGCCGGACACGGTGGTCATCTCCTGTTTCGACCCGATTCGCCGTGAAGTGGGCCGCCGGGCACTCGAGGCGCTCATCGCCGATGGCCGCATCCAGCCGGGCCGGATCGAAGACATCGTCACCAAGGTGCGCGCCGAGCTGGACACGCAACTCGTCGAGCTGGGGGAGCGGGCGGCGTTCGACACCGGGATCAGCGGACTGCACCCGGAGATGATCAAGCTCGTCGGGCGGATGCGGTACCGGACCAGCTACGGCCAGAACATCCTGGAGCACTCGAAGGAAGTGGCGTGGCTCGCGGGGATCATGGCGGCCGAACTCGGCGTCGACGTGAAACTGGCCAAGCGCGGCGCGTTCCTCCACGACGTGGGCAAGGTGCTGACGCACGACAGCGAGGGGACGCACGTCGAGCTCGGGGTGGAAGTGGCCCGCCGCTACGGCGAGAGCGCCGCGGTCATCAACTGCATTCACGCCCACCACGACGATGTGCCCCATGAGTCGACCGAGTCGGTGCTGGTCCAGGCGGCGGACGGGATCAGCGGTTCCCGGCCCGGCGCGCGCCGCGAGGCTTTCGAGAACTACGTCAAGCGGCTCACCAAGCTGGAGGAAATTGCCAACGCCTTCCGCGGCGTCGAGAAGACGGCGGTCATCCAGGCGGGTCGCGAAATTCGTGTCATCGTGACGCCGGACCAGGTGAATGACGCGCAGGCGGCGGAGCTGTCCGACCAGATCGCCCGCAAGATCGAGAACGAACTGCAGTATCCGGGTCAGATCCGCGTGGTCGTGATCCGGGAAACCCGCTCTGTGGAGGTAGCCCGATGACTGCCCGTATCCTCGACGGCAAGGCCCTGGGCCTCGCCATCAGGCAGGAAGTCGCCGGCGACGTGGCCAAGCTCGCCGCCGCCGGCATCAAGCCCGGCCTGGCGGTCGTGCTGGTCGGGGAGGATCCGGCGAGCCAGGTGTACGTGCGGAGCAAGGGCCGCGCGTGCGAGGAAGCGGGAATGCACTCCGTGACCATCCGGCTTCCCGACACCGCCACGCAGGACGAATTGCTCGCCACCATCGATAAGCTCAACGCCGACCCCGCCATCCACGGCATGCTGGTCCAGCTGCCGCTGCCAAAGGGGATGGACAGCGACAAGGTGCTCCGCCGCATCAACCCGCTCAAGGACGTGGACGGGTTCCACCCGGAAAACGTCGGCAAGCTGGTGACCGGCGACCCGACCGCCTTTCGCCCGGCCACACCCTACGGCATCCAGCAGATGTTGATTCGGTCGGGCATCGAGACGAAGGGCGCCCACGCGGTCATCGTCGGACGGTCGAACATTGTCGGCAAGCCGATGGCGAATCTCCTGATTCAGCACGGCCCCGGGGGCGACGCGACCGTCACGGTCTGTCATTCCCGCTCCAAGGACCTCCCGTCGCTGACCCGGCAGGCGGACATCCTCATCGTCGCCATTGGCCGGGCGGAGTTCCTCACCGCGGACATGGTCAGCCCGGGGGCCGTCGTCATCGACGTCGGCATCAACCGGGTGGACGACGCCACGCGCGAAAAGGGGTACCGACTCTGCGGCGACGTCGACTACGCGCCGGTGGCGGCGATTGCGTCCGCCATTACGCCGGTCCCGGGTGGGGTCGGCCCGATGACGATCGCCATGCTGCTCAAGAACACCCTGCAGGCCGCCGAGCTCACGCGGGCAGGGTGAGGCAGGCGACATGACCCACCCGTCCCTCTTCGGTGACGGCGACCTCCCGGAGGAGCTGACCGTCGCCGAGCTCAACCGACAGGCGAAGAGCGCGGTCGAGGGGGCGTTCGGCGGGGCGGTGTATGTGCGCGGCGAACTGGTGGAATTCAAGATCTGGCGCAGCGGCCACTGGTACTTCACCCTGCGCGACGCCGATGCCTCGATTCGGTGCATGCTCTGGAAGCAGCAGGCGGCCGGCGTCCTGAAGCGCCACGGAAAGGCGCCGACCGACGGGATGGAAGTGCTGGTCCGTGGCCGGCCCTCGCTCTGGGAAGAAAAGGGGGAGTACCGCCTCACCGCGTCGGACATCATCCCGACGGAGCTCCTCGGCTCCAAGGCGCTCGAGTGGGAGCGAGTGCGCGCCGCGCTCAAGGCCGATGGCCTCCTCGATCCCGACCGCAAACGGCCGCTCCCCCCGTTCGCTCGTCGCATTGCCGTGGTCACCAGCCCCGACGGCGCCGCCCTTCGCGACATGATCATCGTCACCCGTACGCGGTGGCCCGCGGTGGAGCTGGTCCTGGTGGGCGCACAGGTCCAGGGCGAGGGCGCGGTGAAGTCGCTGGTGCACGCCCTCGCGTTGGTGAACCGGATCGACGGCCTCGACGCCTGCATCATCGGCCGCGGCGGTGGGGCCAGGGAGGACCTCGGGGCCTTCAACGCCGAACCGGTCTGCCGGGCCCTCGCCGCGGTGCGCGTACCAACGATTTCTGCCGTCGGGCATGAGACGGATGTATCGCTGAGCGACCTGGTGGCCGATGTGCGGGCCGCCACGCCGTCGGCCGCGGCGGAAATCGTGGTCCCGGACCGGGCGGCGCTCCTGCACCGGGTGGATGGCCTCGGCGTGCGGCTGGGGGCAGGCCTGCGCCGGCGGACCCGTGTGGCGGAAGAGCGGCTCTCCCGCACCGGCGACCGCCTCCACGCCGCGCTCGGCCGCCTGATCGAGCTCCGGCGGACCCGCGTCGAGCGTGTTGCCGCGCAGCTCGACGCGCTGAGTCCCCTGCGGGTTCTGGCGCGCGGGTACAGCGTCGCACAGGACGACACCGGCCGCGTGCTGTCGCACGCGGCAGACTTTCCTTCGGGCCGGGCATTCCGACTGCGCGTCAGCGACGGGTCGGTGCCGGCTCGCGCGGAGTAGCGCCCATGGCAAAGCAACCGAGTGACATCCCCACCCTGCAGGACAATCTCCGTCGCCTCGAGGAAATCGTGCGCCGGCTCGAGGCCGATGACGCCGACCTCGACGCCGCCCTGGCGCTCTTCGAGGAAGGGGTGGTGCGGCTGCGCGCCGCGCGGGAGCGCCTCGCCGAGGCGGAGGCGAGGGTCCAGAAGGTCGTCGAGCAGGCGGATGGAAGGGTGGAGCTTGTCGACCTCGACGGCTGAATCGGGCGCGGAAGCGCTGCTGCGCGAGTCGAGGGAGCGGACGGACGCCATTCTCGAGCGGTGGGCCGGCCGGCTCGAACGGGAGTCGCCTGGCACGCTCGGGAGGGCCATGGCCTACGCGCTCCGGAGCCCCGGCAAGCGGGTCCGCCCCGCGCTGGTCATCGCAGCCTACCGGGCCTGTGGGGGAGCGTCACACGCGATCGAGGGCATTGCCGCGGCGGTCGAGACGGTCCACACCTATTCGCTCGTCCATGACGACCTCCCCTGCATGGATGACGACGATCTCCGCCGGGGACGCCCAACCACGCATCGGGAATTCGACGTGGCCACCGCGACGCGCGTCGGTTTCCTCCTGGTGCCGGTGGCCGCGCGGGTCCTGAGTGAGGCCTGCCGGGCCCTGGGCCTTTCCGATGCGGAGGCGGGAACGCTTGCCTCCGAGCTCTTTTCGGCTGGCGGGATCACTGGCATGGTCGGCGGACAATGGCTCGACCTCGAGGCCGAAGGGCGTACCCTGGCACTCGAGGAACTCCAGGCCGTCCACCGGGGCAAGACCGGGGCGCTCATCGAGGCGTCGTGCGTGCTCGGGGCGCTCGGTGCGCAGGCCTCCGTCCCCCAGCTGGAGGCGGTACGGGCCTATGGGCGTGAGATCGGGCTCGCCTTTCAGGTGGCGGACGATGTCCTGGACGCGACGGCCACGAGCGAGCAACTCGGGAAGACCGCCGGGAAGGATGCCGCCGTGGCCAAGTCCACCTACGTCCAATTGCTGGGGGTGGAAGGGGCGCGGGCGGCGGCGGCCCGCTACGCGGAGGCCGCGGTGAACTACCTGGAGCGCTCCGGGGTACCAGCGGACACGCTCGCCGCGCTCGCGCGCTATATTGTGACTCGACGCTACTGACCCAGGATCGTATCTCATGGCATTGCTCGATTCCCTGCATGGCCCCGAAGACCTCAAGCGAATCCCCCGGGAACAGCTCCCGGAATTGGCGCAGGAGGTTCGCGAGCGGCTGATCGACTGCGTCTCCGTCACCGGGGGCCACATCGGCGCCAGCCTCGGCGTCGTCGAACTGGCCATCGCCCTCCTGTACGAGTTCGATTCCCCCAGCGACAAGATCCTCTGGGATGTCGGCCACCAGGCGTACGCCTGGAAGCTCCTCACCGGCCGGAACGCCGAGTTCCCGACCCTGCGACAGACGGGCGGGATTTCCGGGTTCCTGAAGCGGTCGGAGAACGAGCACGATCATTTCGGCGCCGGGCATGCCGGCACTGCCATGTCGGCGGGTCTCGGCATGGCCACGGCGCGCGATCTCCGGGGCGGCGACAACAAGGTGGTGGCCGTGGTGGGAGACGGGGCGCTGACCTGCGGGCTCTCGTACGAAGGGATGAACAACGCCGGCCATTCCGACACCGACATCATCCTGGTGGTCAACGACAACGGCATGAGCATTTCGCCGAACGTCGGCGCCATCAGCCGGACCCTGGGCGGCATCGTCGCCAACCCCCTCACCAACAAGGTGCGGGAGCGGGTCAAGGGCCTCACGATGGCCGCCTCGCGGGTCTTCGGCGACCGGGTGGTCGACTTTGCCAAGAACCTCGAGGAGAGCGCCAAGAACCTCTTTTCCGACGGGATGTTCTTCGAGGAAATGGGTTTCCGGTACTTCGGCCCCATCGACGGCCACGACCTGAAGAAACTCACGGAGACGTTGCGGTTCGTCCGCGATCTCAAGGGCCCGCGGGTGATCCATGTGCTGACCGAGAAGGGCAAGGGCTTCACGCACGCCGAAGAAAACCGGGAGAAGTGGCACGGGCTGGCCGCGTATGACCCGATTACGGGCGAAGCGCGCAAGCCGGCCAGCGGTCCCCCCGCCTGGACCAAGGTGTTCGGGGAGGCCCTCGTCCAGCTCGGCGAGGAGTATCCGGACTTCGTGGCCGTCACCGCGGCGATGCCGAGTGGTACCGGCACCAACATCTTCCAGAAGGCGTGGCCGAAGCGGTTCTTCGACGTCGGCATCGCCGAAGGACACGCCGTCACCTTTGCGGGCGGGCTGGCCACGCAGGGCATTCGCCCGGTGGTGGCCATCTACAGCACCTTCCTGCAGCGCGCATACGACAACATCATCCACGACATTGCGGTGCAGCACCTGCCGGTCGTCTTCTGCATGGATCGGGCGGGACTCGTCGGCGAGGACGGGCAGACCCACATGGGGCTGTACGACATTGCCTACATGCTCGCCGTGCCCGGAATGACCGTGACCGCGCCGAAGGACGGCGACGAGTTGATCGGCCTGCTGAAGACCGCGCTGGTCCACGAGGGCGGACCCTTCTGTACCCGGTATCCGCGCGACAAGGTGCCGATGGAACCGAGTCCGGTTGCCGACGTGGCGCCGGTGCCCTACGGCACCTGGGAGATGCTGCGGCAGGGTAGGGAAGTGGCCATCCTCGGCGTGGGCACCATGGTGCAGCCCAGCCTCGATGCCGCCGACCTCCTGCGCGCCGAGGGACTGGACTGCACGGTCGTCAACGCCCGCTTCCTGAAGCCCCTCGACCGCGCCATGCTCGAGGGCCTCCTCGCTGATCACCGGGTGGTGGTGACGGTGGAGGAGGGGACCGTCGTCAACGGCTTCGGCGCCTACCTGGCCGAGACGGTGCACGCGATCTCGCCGAATGTCCGGGTCATTGCCCTGGGCGTGCCGGACCGACTCGTGGAGCAGGCGCCGCGGGCCGATCAGCTCGCCTCCTTCGGCCTCAACGCCGAGGGGATCGCCCGGCGGGTGACTGCGCTGCACGGCGAGGAATCGGTCGAGGCGCGATGAAGGTCGGCGTCTGCGGCAATCACCGATACCCGGAACTTCGTGGCCTCCTCGAGCAATTGGTCGCTCTCGCTCCTGCGCGGGGCATCGAGCTCTATTCCGAACCACTCCTGGCCGACCTGTGGCCAGCACCGCTGCCGGACTTCGATGGCGCGCCCCTCGACATGCTGCTGACGTTCGGCGGCGACGGCACGCTGCTGCGCGGTGCCCGCATGCTCGAAGACCGCGGCGTGCCTGTCCTCGGCGTCAATCTCGGCAAGGTCGGCTACCTCACGAGCGTCTCCCGCGATGCGCTTCCCGAGGCGCTCGACGCGATTGTTGCCGGCCGCTATGTCCAGGAGCCACGGCAGGCGTTGAAGGCGGTCATCCAGGATGCGCGACGGGCACTTCACTCCACTGGACCTGGCGCTCAACGACGTCGTGGTGCACAAGGGAGGGGTGGCGCGGGTCATCCGGCTCGACGTCGAGGTGCATGGAGACAAGGTCGGCCCGTACAGCGCCGATGGCCTCATCGTGGCGACGCCGACCGGGTCCACGGCCTACTCGCTGAGCGCGGGCGGGCCGATCGTCGCGCCAGGGGTGAAGGCGCTGATTCTCACGCCGATCTGCGCACACACCCTGGCGGTGCGTCCGCTGGTGTTCCCCGCCTCGTGGGATGTCGTCATCCAGCCGGTCGATCCCACGGAAGAAGAGGTGATCGTCTCCGTGGACGGCCAGGTCGTGACGGCCCTCGCTGCCGGCTCCCGCGTCCAGATCCGGGCCGCCGAGAATCCCGTGATGCTGGTCCGCATCGGGCCCGGAGGGGTATTTCGAGCGGATGCGCCAGAAGCTCCACTGGGGTGACCTCAGCGACCGGTCCCCGATCTGATGCTCGCCGAACTCCGCGTCCGCGATGTGGCGACGATCGCGGATGTTTCCCTCCCGCTCGGCCCAGGCCTCAACGTCCTCACCGGCGAAACCGGTGCCGGCAAGTCCATTCTCGTGGACGCGCTCGGCCTCCTGCTCGGTGGGCGCGGCGACAGCGGCGTGGTGCGGCCCGGGGCCGGGCGCGCGGTGGTGGAGGGCGCGTTCGAGGGGCTCCCGCGCGCGCTGGCACGCCGGGTGGAGGCGCTCGGCGTCGATGTCGACGAGGGGCGGATCGTCATCCGCCGCGAGGTGAGCGCCGAAGGACGCTCCCGCGCCTGGATCAACGGAAGTCCCACCACCATCGGCGTGCTGGCCGAGCTGGGCGCATTGCTGGTCGATCTCCACGGCCAGCACGAGACCGTCTCCCTCCTCAAGCCCGACACCCAGCGCGACATCCTCGATGCCTACGCGCAGGCGGGCGGCCGAGCGAGAGGCCGTGGCGGTCGCGCATGCGGCGGTGGCGGAGCTCCGGGCAGAGGAAGCGGGATTGGCGTGCCCGGCTGGAGGAGGTCCGACGGCGCGCCGATTACCTCAAGCATGTCAGCGACGAGATTGCCGCCGCGCAGGTGAAGCCGGGCGAGGATGACGCGCTGGCCCAGGAGGCCAAGCGGCTCGCGCACGCCAGCTTCGCTGGAGGAACAGGCGCGGGTGCTGTCGGACGCGATCGACGGGGAGGAGGCCGGAGCGTTGCGGGCGCTGACCGCCGCCGAGCGGGCACTCGGGCACCTGGAGCGGGTCGACCCCAACGTGAGCGAGTGGCGCGAGCTGCTCGACGGGGCGTATGCGCAGCTCTCGGAGGTGGCCCGGCTCTCCGCCGCCTACGCCGAGGAGGTCGAGCGCGACCCGGCACGGCTGGAGGCGGTGGAGCGCCGCCGCGATCTCCTCTTCAAGCTGCAGCAGAAGCACGGCGGGACGCTGGAGGCGGTGGTCGAAACGCATCGGGCGGCGGCGGCCGAGCTGGAGCTGCTCGATACCGCGGATGCCGACCTGCGCGCCCTGGCGGCACGGCGCGGCGTGGCGGAGGCGGCGGCACGGACCGCCGCCGAGCGGCTATCCGAAAAGCGGAAGGACGCGGCGGGGCGGCTCGCCCGCGCGGTCAGCCGGCTCCTGCCCAAGCTCGGTTTGACCGGCGGCAAGTTTGAAGTGGCGCTCCTGTCGCTCAAGGAGCCGGGCCCGGATGGCGCCGAAGCGGTGCAGTTCACCGTTCGGCTCAACGTCGGCCTCGACGCCCAGCCGATCCAGAAGGTGGCCTCGGGGGGAGAACTCTCCCGCCTGATGCTGGCGCTGGAGGTCGTGGTGGCGAAGCACGACCGGATCCCCACCTTCGTGTTCGACGAGATCGACCAGGGGATCGGCGGTGAGGTGGGCGGGCAGGTGGGGCAGGCCCTGGCCGATGTGGCCACCGAGCACCAGGTGCTGGTCATCACGCATCTGCCCCAGATCGCGGTGCGCGCCGACCGGCATCTCGTCGTCTCCAAGGGGGTCGAAGGCGGGGTGGCCACCAGCAGCGTGGACACGATTCTCGGCGAGGATCGCGTCACGGAGATTGCCCGGATGCTGGGCGACCCCGATGGCGCCGCCGCCCGGCGGCACGCCGAGGAGATGCTCGGCCGGGCGGTTCATTGACAGATCGGGGCCCGCTCCATATCTCTGGAGATATGTCCATGATGCGTCGAAGCCTGTTCGCCCTCCCGCTTGCTGCTGTGGCCGTGCTCGGCTGTACCGATTCGACCGAGCCCACTGGAGTCGTTCCTCGCCAGCTCTACTACTTCGGGGTCCACGGGGGATACGTACTCGGAGTGGACGCTCTACGGCGCGGCTCTCGACGGGAGCCTGCCCATGCCGCTCGTCGAGGATACGATTTCCATCTGGGGCGTGGCTCGATTCCGAGTTTCGCACCGTGGGTCTCGCGGGACGGGAGCGAGATCAAGGTCCTCGTCCGCGAGCGCGTCTATGATGGACCCTTCTCGTTAGCCACCGTTGACCCGCAGGGCACGCTGCTCTCCCTGGTACCATATCCCGATAGCGTGCCTACCTACCCTCCACTGCCGTCGCTTTCACCGGACGGCACGCAGATGGCCTGAGCCTCCGGATATTTCCAAACGTCCCTCGACTATGGAACGTCGACGTCCGTACCTGGAAATCGTCAATCTCGACGGCAGCCCCGTGCAGAAGAGATCAAGTTCGATACGCTGAGTCCGGTCCGCCGGGGAGGGTGCCTGGTCGAGGGATGGCGGGTCGATCGCGTATGTTACCTGGCGCACCGCTCAGCTGATTCAATACCCCTACACGCAGACTGACATTCGCCTCATGACACGACGGCTTTCCGACGGATTCACGCGTCCCGCGGCCACACTCGCCAGCACCGCAGGAGCGCCTGCGTGGTCCCGGGATGGCCGGTGGCTGACGGTCACTTCGGGTCGGAGCATCCACCGCGTGAGGGCAGACGGCGATGGTGCTGAGCAGGTACTGTACGATGGAGGGCTGGTCGGGGCGCATTCTTCCGCCTGGGGGCCAAGCGATTCGCTGGTCGCCCTTCGGGCAGGAAGTGGTATCGTGCTGCTTCATCCCGATGGTGGAAGCCCTCGAACGCTCACCACAGGCGGTTTGTGGGTCCGTTCGCGTGGGCGGAGTGACCGAATAGCCCTCCCTACTTCGCCGCTCCCCCCAGAACCGGAACGGCCACCGGAGCCCCATCCGCATCGTCCCCGCCTTCGGCACCACCCCCCCGCTCGCCGATACCACTCCCTCATAAATCCAGAACGCATCGAGGGGCACCTTCGCACCGGTCTGTGCCGGCGCGTAACTGAGCCCCCCGCCGACGACGGTGCCGGTTCGCTCCGTATCGGTGGCGAGCTCGCCGGCGCTCACGCCGGGAATCGCGTCGTCGGCCGAGGCGTATTCCACGGCATCCGCGCCGCGAGACCAGTAGCGCAGCACCCCCACGATCGCGAAGCCCGGCGCCATCTGGAAATATGGAAGGGCGCTCAGCGAGAACTCATTGCCAGGATCGGTGGTGACCGTGGCGAGGCGATTGGCCCAGGGAATCGGCTGCGACGGGAGGGTCACCCGCCGCTCGCTGGTCAGCGAGAGCTGGTCGTTGTAGCTCGCGGCGAACCGCGCCCCCACCTTGCCGCCTCCGAGATCCGCCACCATCGAAATCTGCAGGTCGGTCTGTCCGCCGCCGGTGGGCAGGCTCACGAAGTTGTTCGAGAGGGGCTGATAGCCGGTTGGCAACCGGACGAGTGCCTGCGCCACGACCCGGAGACCCCCCGGGCGTCCGGTGCGATTCCAGCGGTCGATGAGCGTATACGACGCGCCCAGCTCGACATCTCCGAGCAGAAACGAGATGTTGTTGGCGAACGGCGAGGCGACGATGGGGCCGCCGGCGCTGGAGAGGTAGTTGTTGTATTCCGACGCCGTCAGGGCGTCGGCGGGGAGGGGGAGTGGCTGGGTGAACGACGGTACACCGAGCGCGGCCAGGTTCGATTGCGTGGTGTTGACCGCGTCGGCCATCGCCTGTCCGGCGGCGCTGGCTGCCAGCGGCACGAAGTCGCCAGCCTCGCCGGGCACGATGAAGAGCGAGGTCAGGCCGGTCCAGTACGCCGTGCCGCTGGCGAGCGTCGCCTCGGCCAGCAGGCTGTCCGTGGGGTTGCCGTTGTAGTAACCGGTCTGGAGGCGCAGGTCGAGGCTGTCGAGCGCCGCGCGGTACTCGCTCAAGAAGACGTTCACCGAATCGGCGCCGGCCGCGCTCCCGAAGACCGGGTCTGCGGGATTGAAGCCAGTGTTGGCGCCGGCGGTGTCGGAACGGTAGGTCACCTGCACCTGCTGGCGCACGATGGGGACGACGCCGAAGAGGCTCAGCTTGGACGTCAGCCCGACGGTGGCGGCCAGGGTCAGGGTCCCGACGCTCGCCTGCGCCTGCATCGTCGCGCCGCCGACGCTGAGCGCATAGCCGGGGATGCCGCTCAGGGTGGCGATCTGCGCCTGGTTCGATGCCAGCCCCGGGTAATACGAGGTGCCGAGGAGCGAGGTGGCGAACTGCGCACGGTACGACTCCTCGGTTCCCTGGAAGAACTGGCTGCTGGTGTTGGCGAAGTCGCCGCCGATGCCGAACCGGACGATGCCGCGCGGCGCGCCGATGGCGGGCAGCTGCGCGACGGCGGGTGTGGTGAGCAGGATCGCGAGGGCGATCCCCTGGATGCATTGCCTCAATCATCCTCCGGCGGTACTCTCTCGATGTGTCTCGAACCTCTCCCCTGCGGCTCGCAAGTTCGCTCTTCGAGGCCTCCTTTGCCAGTCGGCCGACGGCGGGAGCCTCGGCCCCCGGTCGCGTCAATTTGCTGGGGGAACACACCGACTACAACGGCGGTCCGGTGCTGCCCTTTGCGGTGCCGCGGCGGACGGTCGTGCTGGCCGGCCCTGGTGAGGGATGGGAGGCGGCGAGCACCGTGGATGGAACGGTCACGTCGTTCGATCCGGCGGCGGCGCCCGAGGGGCAGTGGACCGACTATCTTGGCGGCGTGATCCGTGTGCTGCAGGACATCGGCGCGGCCCCACCAGGCGGGCGAATTGCGGTCGCCAGCACGGTCCCGGTCGGAGCGGGACTCTCATCCTCGGCGGCCCTGTCGGTGGCCGCCGCGCAGGGCACTCTCCCAGTTGGCGGGGCGGCGACTCTCGAGGGAGGCGCTGGCCGAGGTGGCGTACCAGGCCGAGCACGATGTTGTGGGTGTGCAATGCGGACGGATGGACCAGATGTGTGCGGCGCACGCCAGGGCGAGGCATGCGTTGCTCATCGAGATGGCCACTCGCAAGTCCACTCCCATCCCATTCGACCTGCCGGTGCTGCTCATCGAGACCGGCGTGGCCCACCGGCTGGCGGAGAGCGAGTACAATCGTCGCCGTGCCGAATGCGACGCGGCCCTGGACGCTTGCCGGGGAGCGGGCACCGAGTCTCTCGAACTGGCCGGAGTGCCCGGATCGGCGCTGGGACGACTGGAGTCGCGGATGCCGCCGGTGCTCTTCCGGCGCCTGCGCCATGTGGTGACGGAAGCGGCGCGGACCCGCGCGGCGGCGGCGAGCCTGCGCGAGGGCCAATTCGAGCGGGTCGGACGACACATGCTCGAGGGGCATCACTCGATCCGGGACGACTTCGAGTCGAGCTGCGGGGAAGCGGACCGTATCGTGGAGAGCGCGACGCGGCACGGGGCATGGGGGGCCCGGCTGACCGGGGCAGGGTGGGGTGGGACCGTACTGGCCATCGCACCCGCGGAACAGCTGGAGGCCCTGGCCAAGGCCGTGTCGGCGGACTATCGGCGTGAGGTCGGGCATACGCCGCGGGTCTGGCGGGCGAGGGCGTCGAGCGGGGTCCGGAGCGAGCGGCCCGCGTAGCCGCGAGCCCGCCGCGGTGATATTCTCCACCACCCGCCCGGGTGGCGAAACTGGCAGACGCATGGGACTTAAAATCCCAAGGGGAGCAATCCCCATGTGGGTTCGATCCCCACCCCGGGCATTTCATCAATTGAAGCTGCTCCGCCGGCGAGTCAGCCGGCCCGCTTCAAATCACCCTCAGTTGCGGGGTGGTTGACCCACATCATTCCGCCGCTATCATCCAACAGGCGAGAGGCACCTCGCAAATCTGCGACGACCCCCGGGACCAAGTGCCACGGCACCGGGCGGCGACCCGCCAAGGTGAACCCGTTCCCCTTGGAGGACAGGTGCCGATTCCTTCCCCGCAAAAAGCTCTCGCCCGTATCAGGTCCGAGGCGCACGACTGGGTCTGTCGTGCGACACTCGCGCTCGTCCTCCCGGCATTCCTGCTGCTCCAGTACGAGGCGTCCCGCGCCTCGATCATCCGCCGCCACGACGTCCCCGACAGTCTGTACGTCAACCTGGCCCGCGAATACACGAGCGTCGCCCACCTGAATCTCCCCGTCCCGAGCGGCGCGGCGGACGGGGAAGGCACTCTCATCGGGCCACGGTGGGTGCTGACCGCGGCACATCTCGCCTCCGAGATTCTGCCCGGCTCACGCGTCACCATCGGCGGAACTGACTATCTGGTCGATACGGTGTTCGTGCATCCCGGGTGGGACGACGGGGCGCATGACATCGCGCTGGTGCGGCTCGCGTCATCGGTGGTCGATGTGGAGCCCGCGCGCCTCTATCGTGGTGCCGAGGAGCTCAATGAAGTCGTCGTGCTGGTGGGGTATGGAGATCAAGGGACCGGGCTCACGGGGCCCACCACCAACGACTGGCAGGTGCGCACCGCTACGAACCGGGTTGACGAGGCCACTGCTTTTTGGCTGAAGATGCGGTTCGACGCCCCCGGCGACCCGCGCGTGACTCCTCTCGAGGGAGTGAGCGGGCCGGGCGACAGTGGCGGGCCCGCCTACCTCGCCGACGCGAAGGGCGAGGTGATTGTCGGCGTGTCCGGCGGGCAGAGCACACGGGCGACGGGCGGACAGCCGGGGCGGTATGGCGTCACGGAGTACTACACGCGGGTGTCGCGGTATCTGGAATGGATCGAGGGGGTCGCGGGGCCGCTGTAGCGTCCTCCCAGGCGGAGCCTGCCCCCGTTTCGGTCTACTCCGCCTTCAGGCTCCGCACCACGTCCACCCCGGTGGCGCGCCGCGCCGGCACAAGGATCGCCAGCGTGGCCGCAAGGCCGAGGATCGCCAGTGCGCCCGCGAAACTCGTGATGTCGAACGGTTCCACACCGAAGAGAAACGCGCGAATGAACCGGGTCAGCAGCGCCGCCGCGGTCACTCCGATCACGAGGCCGATCGCGGTGATCGCCAGCCCCTGACGCAGGACGAGCTGGAAGATCTTCGCGCGTTGTGCCCCCAGCGCCATTCGGATGCCCATCTCGCGCGTGCGCCGACCGACCGAGTGGGCGAGCGAACCGTACAGCCCGACCGCCGCGAGCAGCATGGCCACACCGGCAAAACTCATCAACAACAGCATCTGGAAGCGAGGTTCCGTTCGCACATCGCTGATGCGCGAGTTCATTGACCGCAGACTCCTCGGCGGGACGAAGGGGCTGAATTGGGCGGCGGCGTGCCGCAAGGCCGGCGCCAGCGTCCCGAAGTCCTGCCCGCTCCGCACGACGATCCTGGCAATCGGCCAGTCGGTCTGCGTGTACGGCACGTAGACCGCGGGGAGCATCCCCTCCTGCGCCCTGGTCTGCACGACGTTCGCCACCACACCGACGATGCGAAGCTCCGAGAGCGAATCGTCGTTCTCCCGGAAGCGGAGCGTGCCGCCGATGGGATTCGTCTCCCCCATGTGCATCCGGACGAACGCCTCGTTGACGATGACCACCGGCGTGGACCCGGCGGCGTCGGCGGTCGTGAAGGCGCGCCCCTGCCGCATCGGGATGGCGGCGACGTCGAAAAAGTTGGGTGTGATGACGTAGCCGGCCACCCCTTCCCGCCGATGATCGTCCGCCTCGCCCGGCAGGATGACCCAGGGCGCCCACTGGGGTGACTCGAACGGCAGGACCGACGCGGCGGCGACACCGTCGAGGCCGGGCAGCGCCTCGACCTCGCGCACAATGCCGTCCCACGCCATCGGGACAGATTCGTTCTCCGGTGCTCCCGGCCGCTTGAGCGGCATGGCAAAGGTGGTCAGGCCATCCGGGTTGAATCCCGGATCCACCATCGTCACGCGGAGGAACGAATTGAAGAGGAGTCCTGCGCCGACCACCAGCACGACGGCGATGGCGAGTTGCGTGACGACGAGTGCGGACCGGAGCCGTGTGCCCGACGGCGCGGTTGTGCTGCCCATGTGGGCACGGATCGTGGTCAACAGGTCACGTCCGGTGAGCTTGATGGCCGGGACCATGCCGACGAGGACGCCGGCGCCGAGGGACACCAGTGTGCAGATGGCGACGATGCGGAAATTGACCGCCACCTCGCCGAGCCGCGGCAGGTTGTCAGGCGCGAAGTGTCGAAATGCCTGCACGCCGCCCACGGCCAGGGCGACGCCCACCAGCCCGCCCCCCAGCGCGAGGAGCACGCTCTCGATCAGCAGCGCACGCGCCAGCCGTGCCCGCCCCGCGCCGAGCGCACCGCGGATGCTCATCTCGCTTTCCCGGTCGAGTCCGCGGACCAGGAGCAGGTTGGCGGCGTTGAGACCCGCGATCAGCAGCAGCATGGCAGCCGCCGCGAAGAAGAGGACCAGCGCCTGGCGGGACGAGCCCACCGTATCGGCGTGCAGGGAGTTGGCACCCGCACCGATATGGGTCCCGTCCGGGTACACGTTGCCATCGGGGTACTCGACGGCGAGCTGCGACTGGATGCCATCCAGTTCCGCGCGGGCGGCCGCCAGGGTGGTCCCCTCCGCGAGGCGCCCGAAGACATAGAGTGAACGGCGGCCACGAGATTCGTAGCGGGGATGCGTGGCGTCAATCGGCGACCAGAATTCAATTGGTGCCTGCCCGAGCATCTCCGGCTGCACGAAGTCCGCAGGCAGGACACCGACGATGACCGAGGAGGAGCCAAGGGTCGAGAGCGGCGTGCCGACCACGGCCGGGTCCCCGCCGAAGCGGTTCATCCAGGCACCGTGGCTCAGGATGACGACCGTGCCGTTCGCGCCGGTGTAATCGTCAGGGAGGAAGGTCCGGCCCTGGACGGGCGGCACCTGGAACAGCTCGAAAAATCCTTCCGTCACCATCCCCATCGGGACGAGTTCGGGGCCATTGCCCTGGTCGGGCAGCAGCGCCCCGGTCAACTCGAGCGCGGCGAGCCCCGAGAACATCCGGGCACGGGCCCGCCAATCTTCGAAGTTCTTGAGCGACACGCCGGCCAGATGCTGCAGGTCGGCACCTTCGTCCGACCACTCTCGGCCCGGGAAGATGTTCCCGACCGCCAGGAGGCGCTCGGCATCGCCGTAGGGCAGGGGACGGACCACCACTGCATCGACGACACTGTAGATGGTCGTCGTCGCCCCGATCCCGAGGGCGAGAGTGGCCACCACGATGGCGGTGAATGCCGGGCGGCGCGCGAGTGCCCGGAGGGACGCACGCGCGTCGGAATAGAGGTCGTTGAACATGGGCGGTCTCGGGTTGTTGAGTCGCGCAAGGCGCTGGGCGCGCCCGCGGCGCCGGAGCGCCGATGGATGCCACCAGGCGAAGAGGGAGCGGGTGATGTCGAGCAGAAACGTCCGCTGCGCCGCGGCGTGCCCGCAAGTCAGCCGGGTGCGATCGTAGCGCTCGACGAGATCGCCGCGAAGCGACTCCGCGGCGTCCCCGCCAAAGAGGCCGAGCAATGCATCGCGCCCGAGCTGCCGGCGAGGTGCTCGAGCCGGTCCTCGATCCAGCGCACGGGCACGCCGAGCTTGCGGGAGGCGAGCCCCATCAGCACCACGTACGCGTAGACCGTCGACTTGATCCCGAAGCTGCCGCCCGAGTCGGGCGGCGTGATCAGGCGGAGCTTCGAGCCGGGCAGGCCGAGCGCGGCCGCCGCGACCGAGTGGAGCGTGAACGGGCCCTGGAAGTTCGCCCAGGCCGTCAGCGAACCGGTCGCCTCGTCCCAGTCGGCGACGACCCCGTAGCACTCGAGGGGCGTGCCGCTCCAGCGCGGGAACGCGAAGCGCTCGCGCACGACGACGTGTGCCGACGCGAGCGCGCTCTCCGGGTCGCCGTAGCGAAACGAGCGGTCGGACGCGAGCAGCCCCTCCGTGGCCGCGGCCTCGAGCGGGTCGAGCACGGGCTGGAGCGGCTCGTAGTCGACCTCGACGAGCTCGAGCGCGTCCTCGGCGACGTAGCGGTCGCGCGCGACGACGACCGCAAGCGGCTCTCCCGCGTAGCGCGCCACGTCCACGGCTGCGGCGCGGTAGGGGATCGGGCAGTCGACGCCGGCGGGGAACGGCCGGGACAGCTCCGCGACGTCGGCGCCGGTGAGGACGCCGACGACCCCGGGCAGCTCGAGCGCCGCCGACGGGTCGAGCCTTGCGATCCGGGCGTGGGCGAGCTGGGAGCGCAGGACTGCGGCGTGGCAGGCGTTCGGGGCCGGGTCGAGATCGTCGAGGTAGCGGCCGGCACCGCGCAGCAGCGCTTCGTCCTCGAACCGAGGCAGCGGCCGTCCGACCCACTGTTGCCTCACGGCCGCATCCACGGAACAGAATCTACCCGGGGGTCACGGGGAGAGCACCCGACCGGGCTGATCGCGGGCCCGTCGACGCCGGCTCGCGGTGCGTGACCGCTCGCACGCGCGCGAGCCGGGTCGTCACTCGCCGACCGGCGCGAGTCCGGTCGAGGTGCTCTCGAAGGTCGTACCGGAGCCGCCGACCGAAGCCGCCGTGTCACGGAGGCTCGTGGCGGCCTTGTCGATCGTGGCCTCGAGCTGGGCGACCTGCGTCGCCACGTCGTCCTGCGTGCCTTCGAAGGCTCCATCCAGCCAGAAGGCCGCGACGATCGCGGCGACCGAGAGCGCGATTCCGATCACGCCGTGCGCGGTCGGCCCCGTGGCGAGCCGCCGGCTCTCGACCGGCGTGATCTCGCTGCCGTCTCGGGCAGGATCGGGCAGGGCGGCCGGACTGTACAGGCGATAATCAACGGATGGCCGGCCTTCGCACGGAGCTCGAGACCCTCCTCGAGGGCGTTCGGCGGGGCGAGATCGAGCCCGCGCACGCCCTCGAGCGGCTCTCGGTGCTCCCGTTCCACGATCTCGGCTTCGCCCGCGTCGATGTCCACCGCGAACTGCGCCAGGGGGCACCCGAGGCGGTGCTGGCGGAGGGCAAGACCCCCGCGCAGGTCGCCGCGATCGTGGCGGCGCTCGTCGAGGGCGGCGCCGGCTGGGTGCTCGTGACGCGGGCCGGGGACGACGTGCGCGCGGCGGTGCGCGCGATCGCGCCCGACGCCCGCGAGGACGAGCGCGTCCGTGCGATCTGGATCGCCCGCTCGCTACCCGAGCCGGCAGGCCTCGTCGTGCTCGTGTCGGCCGGCACGTCGGACGGGCCGGTGATGCACGAGGCGCGGATCCGCGCCGAGCTGCTCGGGACCGACGTGGTCGTCCACGAGGACGTCGGCGTCGCGGGCATCCACCGGCTCGCCGCCGTGCTGCCCGATCTCGTGCGCGCCGACTGCGTCGTCGTCGTCGCCGGCATGGACGGGCGCTCGCGAGCGTCGTCGGCGGCCTCGCCGCCTGCCCCGTGATCGGCGTGCCGACGAGCGTCGGCTACGGCTCCGCCGACGGGGGCCGCACGGCTCTGAACGCGATGCTCTGCTCCTGCGCGGCCGGGCTCGCCGTAGTCGGGATCGACGACGGCTTCGGTGCGGGCACGATCGCGGCGCGGATCGCACGTGCCGCGGGAGGCGCGCGTTGATCACGGAGACCCGCTGGCGCCTCTACCGGGTGATGGCCTGACGTGAGCCGGCTCCTCTACCTCGACTGCGTCGGCGGCATCGCCGGCGACATGCTGCTCGCCGCGCTGCTCGACGCCGGGGCGAGCGAGGAGACGCTGCGCGGCGTGCCCGGACGACTCGGGCTCGGGCCGGTCGAGATCCGCGTCGAGCGGGTCGAGCGCCACGGCGTCGGCGCCCTGCACGTCGAGGTGGTGCCGCCGCCGTCGCCGCCACCGCGGACGTGGCGGGCGATGCGCGAGCTGATCGAGGCGGCCGACCTGCCCCAGCGGGCGCGTGCCCGCTCGCTCGGTGCATTCGGCCGGCTCGCGGAGGCCGAGGCGAAGATCCACGGCACCGACGTCGACCACGTCCACTTCCACGAGCTCGGAGGGGTCGACACGCTCGTCGACGTGTGCGGCGCCGCCCTGCTGCTCGAGGAGCTCGGCGTGGAAAGCGTGCTCTGCTCGCCGCTCCCGTACACGCGGGGGCTCGTCGAGGCTGCCCACGGGGTCCTGCCGGTGCCGGCCCCGGCGACCGTGGAGCTCCTGCGGGGAGCGATCGTCCACGGAGTCGAGGGCGGCAAGGAGCTCGTCACGCCCACCGGTGCCGCGCTCGCGACCGAGCTGGCCGAGTCGTTCGGGCCGCCGCCCTCGCTCGTGCTCGAGCGCGTCGGGTACGGGGCCGGAACCGACGACTTCCCCGAGCGCCCCAATCTGCTTCGCGTGCTGCTCGGGGCCGCGGTCGCGCCCGCGGCCGACGTGCTCCTGATCGAGACAAACCTCGATGACCTGCTGCCCGAGCTCGTCCCCGACGCGGTCGAGCGCTGCTTCGCCGCCGGCGCGCTCGACGTCTGGACGGTGGCGGCGCAGATGAAGAAGGGGAGGCCCGGGATCGTCCTGTCCGCGCTGGCCCGGCCTGCGGCCGAGCAGGCGGTGACCGCTGCGATCCTCGAGGAGACGAGCGCGCTCGGCGTGCGCGTCTCCCGCCTCCAGCGCCACGAGCTCGAGCGTGAGGAGCGCACCGTCGAGGTCGCCGGCGAGCCCGTCCGCGTCAAGATCGGCTTGCTCGACGGCCGGGTCGTCAACGTCGCCCCCGAGCACGACGACTGCGCCGCCGTCGCCAGACGCTGTGGCCGCCCGGTCAAGTCGGTCTGGGCCGAGGCGCTCGCCCGGGCGCAGCTTCCATGAGCGCACTCACACAACTCGAGCGCCGGATCGCCGACCTCGGCAGCGCCGTGGTTGCGTTCTCCGGCGGCGTCGACTCCTCCGTGGTCGCGGCCGTGGCCGCCCGGGCCCTGGACGGGCGGGCGCTCGCAGTTACCGCGGTCTCGCCGGCGCTCGCAACGGGCGAGCTCGACGGCGCGCGTGACGTCGCTCGGGCCGTCGGAATCGCACACGAGACGATCACGACGGCCGAGCTCGCGCGGGAGGGCTACCGGGCCAACGGCTCCGATCGCTGCTACCACTGCAAGTCCGAGCTGTACGAGCGGCTCGGCGAGCTCGCCTCCCGTCGCGGCTTCGCCGCGCTGCTCTCCGGCGCCAACGCCGACGACGAGGGCGACTGGCGACCCGGGCTTCGCGCCGCCTCCGAGCACGGCGTCGTCCATCCGCTGCTCGAGGCCGGCCTCGGCAAGGACGGGGTGCGCGCGCTCGCCCGCTCGCTCGGCGTGCCGAGCGCCGGCAAGGCCGCCTCCCCCTGCCTCGCCTCCCGGCTCCCCTACGGGACGCCCGTCGAGCCCGAGGCGCTCGCCCGGGTCGACCGGGCGGAGCTGGCGCTGAAGGCGCTCGGCTACCGCGAGCTGCGCGTGCGCCACCACGGCCCGCTCGGGCGCGTCGAGCTGGCGGCTGGCGAGCTGCCCCGTGCGCTCGCCCCGGACGGGCGAGCGGAGATCGTCGCCGCCGTGCGCGCCGCCGGCTACGAACGGGTCGAGATCGACCCCGAGCCGTTCCGCTCGGGCTCGCTGAACGCGGTCTTCCTCGGTCGCCTCAGTGCCCGCTGAGCGCGAGCTTGCGGCTCTGGCCCGGCACCTCAGCGCAGCGTCCCGCCGAACACCTGCCAGGCGAGCGCCGACTTCGCGAACAGGCTGAGCAGCATGTAGGCGCGCTCCCCGTACAGGTAGTCGCGCCAGCGGCCGACCTTGCGGTACTGCAGCACCATGTTGATCGCGAACACGTTGAAGAAGACGAAGATCGAGCCGTAGATCCCGTAGACGAAGCCCGGGACGTCTCCGTCCACGCCGGCGCCGATCAGGTAGATGCCGATCGCGATCCACGGCACGGCGCCCATGATCGTGCCGAGCCAGAACGCGACCCAACTCGTCCGCTCGGTGTGCTGGTTGTGAAGCTCCATCATCAGGCCGAACAGGATCATGGCGGCGTTGACCGCGAATAGCGCGATCAGTGCAGCGAGGTCGAAGATCCCGACCAGGAGCGCGATCACGACGATCATCACCGACGAGCTGAGCGAGTACTCGACCCAGCGGGCGACGTTGATCCCGCGCTCGAGGTTCGCCTCGTACCAGCGGTGCACGCGGGGCAGCGCGAGCGTCGCATGGGCGACGGCGGAGAGGAGGAGGAAGACGGCCACGAGCGGCCCGATTCGCAGGTCGACGATCGTGTCAGGGCTGGGTGGGCCGGCGAGCTGCGCCGGATCCTCGGACAGGAACGAGGTCGTGATCGGGAGCGCGAAGGCGCTCGAGAGCGCGAGCATCAGGATGCCCTGGACGAGGTGCAGCGGTGCGAGCAGCGCGTTGAAGCGCCGCAGGCGGCGCAGGCGGGCGGCGGGATCGAGGGCGATGGCGGTCACGGGTCTGTCCTCCGATTCGATTGATCTAGACAAAGTCTATACAGACTCTTTATCTGTTGTCAACCACCCCGATCAGCGGTGCTTCTCCGCCGCCAGCCGGACCTGCTCCTCGGATGGACCGCCCGCCCGCTCGAGCGCGCGGAAGGCCTCGAGCACGGCCCGCGGGTCGTTCCTGTGGCGCTTCGCGGCGAGCGTCAGCGGCTCGTGGAACGCGCCGCCGCAGTGGGCGCACGGCCACGCGAGCCGTGACATCAGGCGTGCAGCCTCGCCGCCGGGGTAGCGGCGGAGGATCTCGACGATCGTCGTCGACCCGCGGATCGCGCCGTGCGTCACCGGCGGTCTCCCGGCGGGTCATGCCCCGCCCCTACAGGCGGACCTCCTCGAGCGGCTTCAGATCCTCCGCGTGCATCCGCACCGCGTTTCCCGGAAGCTGGTAGCGCGCGAACGGCAGCACGATGACTTTCGCGTCCGGGCCCGTGGCGCTCGAGCGCCTCGGCGAACGCGGCGTCGAGCGACGTGGTCGCGTCGATGCCGACGTCCGCCGCCATCTCGAGGTTCTCCTCGATCGTCACGAGCTTCAGGTGCTTGCGCGTCATCACCTCGTAGATCGGCACCCAGATGCAGCCCGCCCACATCTGGATCGCGCGGGCGTGGATGTCCTTGAGGACGCGCTCGTAGTTCGCGCGGGTGGGGGGCATGTACGGCTTCATCATGTCCATCAGCGCCAGGCCGGGGAAGTCGCCGATCGCGGTCGACACGCCGGGCGAGGGACTGCAGTAGATGATCGAGCCACCTTCCTTGACCACGAGGTCGGCCGACATGCAGCCCCAGCCCGTGTGGAAGAAGAGGTGGTCGGTCGGCGCGAAGACGCCGCAGATCGCGATGTCGGCGGGTGCCCGGGTGCTCGTACGTGTAGATCTCGTTGAAGCGGCCGATCGCGTGGCGGTGGGCGTCGGGGTGCGAGCCGAAGATGCAGTCGATCACGCGGCCGTGCGTGTCGAGGACGACGTTCATCGTGCAGGTCAGGCCGCACATCGTCGCGACCTCGTCGATGTCGGAGCGCATCGGGCCCGCGTAGGCGCCGTAGTGGGTCTGCGGGGAGGGGACGAAGCGCAGTGGTTCGACTCGATCGTCTCGTCCGAGACGACACCGGGGAGGATCAGCTTGCCGCCGCCGCCGGCGCCCCAGTGGTTCGACTGCGCCTGGCCGATCGTGATCTTCACGTCGGCTGCGGCGACCTCCTTGTGCAGCCAGACCGGCGTCCCGCGCGACGAGACGCCCGACGTACGTGTACGTCGTCCTCGTTGCGCGGCTCGTTCTGGAAGAACGGGATCCCCAGCCGCTCCATGCGCGCGAGGTTCTCCTGCCCGAGCTTCTGCTGGATGTCCGTCTCCGACATCGGGAAGACCTTGCCGTTCGCGCACACGACCCGCGCGTCGGTGATCCCGGCTGCCTCGAGCGCGTCGAAGACGGCGGGCAGCAGCTTCGACTGGGGCGTCGGGCGGAACTGGTTGTCGATGACGATCGCGACGCTCTTCGCGCCCGCCGAGCAGGCTCCGAGAAGCGTCGGCCGCCGAGACCGGGCTCTCGAGCGCGCAGCGGGCCGCCTCGGTGGCGTCGGGCACGGGGGCGGGCTCGTCCGGGTAGATCGCCGCGAGCAGGTTCGCGCTCCGGAATCTCGAGCTCGAGCGTGTCGCGGTTGACCTTGCTCTCGTCGTCCGAGGCGCCGATCGTGAGCGGATCGAGCGACTCGTACGGGATCACCGCCCGGTACGCCATCGTGCCTCCCTCTCGGGTCTAGCTCGGGTCGAGCGCAGGCTACCACGGTGTGCCGCGGCCGTTGCCCGGGCCGCTACCCGAAACCGAGAGGCAGGCGGCCGCGCGCGATCAGCCCCCGGGTGAAGGCGGGGGAGGTGCAGCAGCTTGACGCCGTAGGCGTCCCGCAGGAACCACTCGAAGTACACGAACACGCTCGAGCGGACGGTCGAGATCTTCGCCAGCCGCACGAGGTTGACGAGCGCGACGCTCGTGCGGAGCGGGGGCTCGGCAGCGAAGCGCTCCGCGACCCCCTCGAGGCCGCCCTCGAGGTTGACGAGGCAGAGCGTCGGCTGCGACCGGGCGCATGAGCGGGCCCGGCCGGGCCCGCGAGGAGTTCGAGCCGGCTGGTCTCGCGGCGCCAGCGGGCTACGAGGTGGATCGCGCTCTGCTCGAGCACCTCGACGTCCGCGAGCTGCTCGTTCGCAGTGCGTCGCGAACGCCGCCAGCATGGCGCCCTCCGTGAGCGGTAGCGCCGACCAGTCGATCGACCGGCCGGCCTCCGCGCCCATCAGGCGCCCTCTCCCAGCAGAGCCGTGAGCGTGCCCGGCGCGAGGCGCGCGAACGGCAGGTAGCGGCCGTCGCCCGCGTCGGCAAGCTCGCGGGCCCGCCCCGCCTCGCGTGCCCGCCCGGTCGCCGTGTCCGCGACCACGAGCGCGATTCCGGCGCGCCGCAGCGCCCGCGCCTCGTCGAGCAGCGCGTCCGCGAGCGGGTCGCCGCCCGGCCGCAGGGGGGCCGTCGGGCGTCCGTCGGTGACGCAGACCACGAGCGGCACGACGTTCTCATGCTCGCGATTCTCCTGGCGCAGGAGCCGTCCGGCCTGCCTGAGCGCGTCCGCGAGCGGCGTTCGCCCCAGAGGGGAATCGCCCCGAGCCGCGCCGATGCGAACGAGGTGCTGCGCGTGAGCGGCAGGGCTGACTGTAGCCTCCGGGAGCCCGCGCTTGAACGCGACCAGCGCCACGCGGTCGCCGCGACCGGTGGCGTCCTCGAGCAGCTCGAGCGTCAGCCCCT
>CAVOOB010000005.1:0-441865 GCA_963697435.1 uncultured Gemmatimonadales bacterium
ACCGCCCTCCGAACTGCCACCTCCGCAGGCACCAGCGGCAAGGTACGGAGCAGCACGCCCGCCGCCAGACCCGAGATGCCACCGGGGTGATGTGGCTTCCGGTACACGGTCTCGCCAAGCCCCAGGAAGGGCAGCGACGCGGGAATCCAGTACAGCGTGGGCCGGCCGAAGAGCCATTGGGCGGTCAGGAGCGCCAGGTCGCGGAGGGAGCCACGGGGCTCCTTCGGACCGGCCGCGAGTATTCCATGCATGCTCTGCGTGGCCCGCGAGCGCGGAGCTCGTTGACGAGCAGGGCCCCACCCTTCCCGCCGGTGACCCCCTTGCCACGGCCAAAACTCAGGACTCCCAGCGCCCCGTGCGCCCCGGCAGGCCGTCCACGCCACTCACAACCAGACCCCTGAGCCGCATCCTCGACAATGAGGGCCCCGAACTCGGCCGCCAGCCGCTGGACCGCCTCCAGGTCCGCCGGCACACCGTAGAGGTGGGCCACCACCACCGTCCTGGCGCCCGGCCTCGAACGCCCGGCGAAGCGACTCCATGTCGGGTGACAGGGTCGCGGGGTCGATGTCGTACAGGTGGAACGGGACGCCTGCGCCGTCGGCCGCGGTGGCGACATCGTAGCAGCAGTACGCGGGGAGCGCGACGGGCGCGTGAGTGGCCGCCTCGGCCACGCGAAGCGCGAGGGTAAGGGCGGACGTGCCGCTGTCGGTGAGGTAGAGCCCTACGGGCTGGTACGCTGACCGAAGGTCAGCGTCCAGGGACTGCCGGACACGGCGGCCATCCGTGAACCAGGCCGCACGAACACCGGAGAGGAGCGCGCCGAGCGTCAGCGGCGACCAGGCCGGAAGCTGCCGGAAGAGACTCACGGAATCAGCCGAACGATACGCGGTCCAAGCGCGGTTGCGACGCCGAGCGGAAGGTGCCTCCAGACCCGCGGCCCCCAGCTGAACGCACCCTGATCGGGCGAAGGCGTGCTCGCCGGCGTTCCCCCGCGGTGTGCTGATACCACCAGAGCGGCTCTTCCCGCCCACCCCACTGGAGCTTGAACCGATGCGTGCCGCTTCCGGGCGTGCAGCGGCCGAAGTTGAACCGGGTGCATCCCTCGATCGATCGCCCGTTCCATGAACGCCCGGTAGAGCCCCATGTTGGCGGAGGTGCGGTTGAACTCGGAGAGGGCGCTGGCCCAGGTCATTTCGAATTCGCTCCCCCAGCGGAACCCGGCCCCGGCCGCGATGGGTTGGCCGCCCAGCCAGGCGCAGCCGAACCAGGCGTCCTCGGGGAAGCGCCGGGCGATCTCCGTCGAAGAGGCGACGCCCCTGGGTCGGAGTGCCGAGATCGCGCATGTGCCGCGGCGAAGACCGTGCATAGAACGGCTCGACCTGATCGGCACCGAAGCGGTACGTGACTCCCTCCTTCTCAGGGCGGCGCACCTGGGACCTCAGCTTGGCCGGAAAGGCCTTCATCAGGGCGTCGCCGTCGGCCGGAAGATCCAGCACGACCGTCACCTTCCGGTGCGACACCGGGAGATCGACGGGGAGTTGATGCGCGCTCCGAAGCTCCAATAGCTTGACCCCACCCATGTCGGCCAGACGGACCGCCTCCGCCACCAGGGCCCGCACAGAATCCGGGCTCGCCCAGTGGCCCGCCGTAATTCACGAACGGCATCGACACCAGGTAGTGCCCAAAGAGGGCGCTCCGCACCCGCACCAGGGGCAGAACTCCGGTCAGCGCCCCTTCCCTCCGAGCACTCAGATAGATCGTCTCGTGCGCGAGGGCCGCTTCCATGACCTCCCGCCACCGGTACAGATGAAAGTGCGTCCACCCTGCCTGCTTCCGGACGAAGTCATCCCATTCCGCATGGGCGCCGTCGAAGGGCCGGACCTCGATCATGACAGCCACCGCAGGCCGGATCGACGTGAACCGGAATTCGCTCAGCAAACGCTCCAGCCTCGGCAGGGTCCGGTCCAGCCCCCGATAGTGCCGTAGGCGCGTGAGCCGGCCGCACGCGATGCGCGGCTGGCTCTGGGTCCACCTCCCACGGGTGCACGTAGAACGTCCCGCTCCGACCCCTCCGACTGGTGATTCTGAAATGCCCGCCTGATGACACCGTACGGGAACTGGCGCAGGTAGCCACCACCTGCGGCCGGGACACGCAGTCCGAACACGTCGAGTGTTGTCATGGGGTATTCGCGGAGAGTCCCCCCGGGCCGAACGATGTCGTACGGGGTGGTTGGGGCGCCGGGCCAGCCGTAGCCGGGCCGGCGAATGGGAAAGACACTCGAGTCGTAGGTATGGCCGGTCTCCAGGAGAACGTCGAAGGCCCATTCCATGCCGGGGAGGATCGAGAAGGTCGGCGCCCGAAACCCCCGCACCAGCTGCCCGGTGATATCCTCGAGCCGTGCCTTGGTGCGCGACGACATCTTCACGGAACTCGGCACGCGTCAGGTCGGCACCCGGCGGTGCCACCAACTGTGGCTGGCAATCTCGTGCCCTGCCCCGGCGATGCGCCGAACGAGCCCCGGATTCCGGTCTGCGAGCCACCCCACGACGAAGAACGTCCCTCGAGTGCCATGCCGGGCGAGAAGGTCCAGCAGGATGTCCGTGCTGGCGTCGACCCTGCTGGGCTGACGATCCCAGTCAGCCCGGTCGATGATAGGGCTCGAAGGCATTGACGTGGAAGTGCTCTTCCACGTCGACCGTGAAGTGATGCTGCTGCGCTCAGGGCCTCGGCTCCCTGCAGGGGGGAGGGTGACATGCCACAAGGTACCTTCCCCGCAGGGGCCGTGCCGCAGGAGCGGACGGCCGTGGGCCCCGGCGAAGCGGGCGAGTGCCCGGATAGAGCTCCCCTAGCACACGTCTTGCTCAGCAGGACCCGATTGCGATTCGATGGCCTGATGCACACCCGAAACACTGGACGCCGATGTCTTCCGCTACCTGCCGCTCCTGCGCCGCACCCCTGGTCCACTCCTTCGTGGACCTCGGCATGAGCCCCCTCTGTGAGAGCTTCCTGCGCGCGGACCAGCTCAATTCGATGGAGCCGTTCTATCCGCTCCACGCCTACGTCTGCGATCAGTGCTGGCTGGTCCAGCTGCACGAATACGTGAGCGGCGAGGCCATCTTTTCCGACTACGCCTATTTCAGCTCGTACTCGGACAGCTGGGTCAAGCACGCCCAGCGCTACATGGACGCCATGATCCAGCGCTTCAAGCTCGGCAGAACCAGCCTGGTGTTCGAGGTCGCCAGCAACGACGGCTACCTGCTGCAGCACGCGGTGGCCGCCAAGATCCCGTGCCTGGGTATCGAGCCGGCCGCCAACATCGCCAAGGTGGCGGTCGAGCGCGGCATCCCGACCGTGGTACATTTCCTCGGCCGCGAGACCGCCAAGGCGGATCGTGGCCGAGCATGGGCGGGCCGACCTCGTCGCCGCGAACAACGTCTTTGCGCATGTCCCGGACCTCAACGACTTCACCGCCGGCCTCGCGACCCTCCTCGCCCCGACGGGCGTCCTCACCATCGAGGTCCCGCACCTCGTGAAGCTGGTCTCTGAGAACCAGTTCGACACCATCTACCACGAACACTTCTGCTACCACTCGCTCGTTGCGGCGGAGCGAGTCTTCGAGCGGCACGGCCTAGTCATCTTCGATGTCGAGGAACTGCCCACGCATGGCGGATCGCTGCGCTACTTCGTGCGTCACGCGGCGGATGAATCCAAGCCGGTCGAGGCACGGGTAGCGGCGAGCTTCGGGACCGCGAGAGCGCGCACTCGGAGTCGAGACCCTCGAGTACTATCGGGACTTCACCGCCAAGGTGGAGGAAACCAAGCGTCAGCTGCTCACTTTCCTGATCAACGCGCGCAGGGCCGGTGCCCGGGTCGTCGGCTATGGCGCGCCGGGAAGGGGAACACGCTCCTCAACTACTGCGGCATCCGCACCGATCTCCTCGAGTACACCGTGGACCGGAGCCCGCACAAGCAGGGGATGTTTCTTCCCGGTACCCATATCCCCATCCATCACCCCGACAGGATCCGGGAAGACAAGCCGGACTACGTCCTCTTTCTCCCCTGGAACCTGAAGGATGAACTGGTCTCTCAACTTGCCTATATCCGCGAGTGGGGTGGAAAGTTCGTGGTGCCGATCCCCGAGACGGCAGTGCTCCCGTAGGCCCAGAGAATCGGAGTGATCCGACCACCCAAGTCTTGACAGGAAACTGTATTTAGCCCCATATGGAGGGGCACCCCGCAAGGCGGGGTGTCGGTTGTCCTGGAATCCGGCTCTGACCTCTGAGGGGGAGACGACGATGTCGCAGATTACGGCGCGCGCGATCAGCATGGCGGTGCTCGGGGGGGTGGGGGCAGTGCTCTTTCTTACCCAGGGGCTGCTGGCCTGGGCCGGCTTCATCGGTTGGGCCGGGTTCCTAGCGGCAGGTGGAGACGGCCCGGCGTTCAAGAAGAGCTCGGTCGGCTACATCTTCGGCGCTTTCCTCGCGTACCTCGCGCTCGTTCTCATGACGATAATCGTCGTTGACCCCGACACCTCCCTGTGGATGCCGCGATGCCGTGGTGGCCATCGGGCTCACATTGCTCGTTCTCGGGTTGGCTGCCCGAGTCAGCCTCCTGTCGGACGTCACAAGTGGGCTTCTGGGCTTCGGAGCGGTGATCGGGGCTTTCACCGTTCCGATGTACGGGTTGCTCGGGTGGGAGCGGTTCACGGGGTTCAGTCTCTCAAACCCGTTCATCCAGGGTCCGGTTGTCCCTGATCGGTGGGGCCCTGCTCGGGCTGCTCTCTGTGAAGCTTGCCGCAACAATCGGCAAGGAGTCCGTCGTAGCGGGAATTCTTGCCCGAATTCAGCTGTCAAGGTTGGCCAGCTGCGCGGCGATTACCCGTCCGATGGCCAGCGAAGCCGTCGCCGCCGGTGAGGGAGCGTTCAGGACGTGCAGGGAACGCTCCCCCTCGACGAACAGGAAGTCGTTCACCAACTCGCCGTTCCGGTCCACCGCCTGCGCCCGTACCCCGGACCCGCCCGACACCAGGTGCTCACTCCGCACCGCCGGCACCAACTTCTGCAGGGCATGGACGAACCGCTCCCGGCTCCAGCTCCGACCCATTTCCGCCAGGCCGAGCCGCCAATGCCGCGCGGCGAAGCGCCAGAACCCCGGATAGCCAAGCAACTCCGCCGCATCGCGCACCGAGAACGAGCCGGAGCTGTAGCCCTCCCGGTGCCATGCCAGGACCGCGTTGGGGCCTGCCTCGACCCGACCGTCGAGCCGGGGCGTGAAGTGAACCCCCAGGAATGGGAAGGCGGGATTCGGAACGGGATAGATGGGATGGCGCACCAAAGACCGTGCCTCTGGCGCCAGCTCGCAGTATTCGCCCGCGGAACGGAACGATCTGCACCCCAGGGTCCACTCCCGCCAATCGGGCCACCCGATCGGCCTGAAGGCCGGCGCAGTTGACGACGGCACCGACCTCGATGGGGCCTGTGGCGGTAGCAACGGTAACGACGCCAGCAGCGGGCCGGATGCTGAGGCACTCGGGCTCCGGTCCGCACCACCCCGCCGGAGCGCTCCAGCACCTTGACATACGCGCGAGCCACTTCGGCGAAGTCCACCAGCCCCGTCTCGGCCACGAGCAGGGCGGCCACCCCTGCGACCTCGGGCTCGAGTTCACGGAGCCCCTGCCGCATCCAGCCGTCGCAGCCCCTGGAGGCCGTTGGCGACACCACGCCGTTCCAGCTCATCGAGTGCGGGACGCTCCTGCTCGGCCGTTGCGACGACGAGCTTCGCCGCTCCGCCGGAAGGGCACTCCCTCCCGTTCGAGGAAGGCGTAGAGCGACTCGCCGGCCCTCGTTGCAGAGCGTCGCGCGAAGCGACCCAGGCTTGTAGTAGAGGCCGGCGTGAATCACTCCGCTGTTGTGGCCGCTCTGGTGCGGCGCGACGCGGTCCTCGGCCTCGAGCACGACCACGCGGCGGCCCGCCTCGGTGAGCGCCAGGGCCGACGCCAAGCCCAACGAGGCCGCCCCCGATTACCGCGACATCGAAACGAGTCTGGTCCAAGAATCCGCCCCTCATCTGTTGCGTGGTCGCCACTATTCGGAGATCGGCAAGCGCTTCGCCGACTCCTGAAATCCCTGCGTGGCGTGTAAGTTCAATGGAATCAACGCCATCTTGACGCCGCGCCGACGGAAGTCTCTTGAGCACGGCTCTTGCCAAACCTACCGCGGAGCGCGCCCGCCTGCCGCGGGCGCCGCCAACCACCTACATGGGGTTTCTGCATGCGCGTACTTGTGACCGGACACAACGGCTACGTCGGCTCAGTCATGACCCAGGTACTGCAAGAAGCCGGGCACGAGGTCGTGGGCCTCGACACCTACCTGTTCGAGGGTTGCACCATGGGACCCGAGGTGCCCGATGTCCCCGCGCTGCGCATGGACCTTCGGGACGTCGAACCGCACCACCTGAAGGGTGTCGATGCGGTGGTGCACCTCGCCGCACTCTGCAATGATCCCCTGGGGGCGATGCACAAGGCCACCACCTACGAGATCAACCGCGAGGCGAGCGTTCGCCTGGCGGAGGCGGCCAAGACTGCCGGGGTCGAACGGTTCGCGTTCGCCTCCTCGTGCAGCCTGTACGGGGTCGCAGGGACGGAGGCCGTGACCGAAGAATCACCGTTCAATCCCATCACCGCGTATGGAGAGTCGAAGGTGGAGGCGGAACATCGCATCTCACCGCTGGCCGACGACGACTTCAGCCCGACCTTCCTTCGCAACGCGACCGCGTACGGCCCGAGTCCCCGACTCCGCGCCGACATCGTCGTCAACAACCTGGTGGGCTACGCCATCACCACCGGGGAAATCGTGCTCAACAGCGACGGATCGCCATGGCGGCCGTTGCTCCACGTCCGCGACATGGCGGAGGCGTTCCTCGCCGTCATCGAGGCGCCGAGGGACGTCGTGCACAACCAGGCCTTCAACATCGGCACCACGGCCGAAAACTATCAGGTCAAGGATCTGGTGCGCCTGGTCCAGGACGCGGTGCCCGGCACCAAGGCCCGGCTCGGCGAGGAGGCAGGCGCCGACCCCCGCAGCTACAAGGTGGATTGCAGCAAGCTGGCCCGGATGCTTCCTGCCGCCGTCCCGACACGGACGGTGCCACAGGGCATCGAGGAATTGGTCGCTGCGTACCGCGCCCACGGGGTCACCGAAGCCGAGTTCTTCGGCCCCCGATTCACCCGCATCAAGCGAATCCAGGCGCTGCAGGCCGATGGCAGGCTGGACGACGAGCTGCGCTGGCGCCAGCTCGCCACCAAGGGAGCCTCGGCATGAAGACGGTCCTCTTCTGCGGCGGCCTCGGCATGCGCATCCGGGACTACGCCGAGAACGTCCCCAAGCCGCTGGTGCCGATCGGGTACCGGCCGATTCTCTGGCACCTGATGAAGTACTACGCCCACTACGGACACAAGGACTTCGTACTGGCGCTCGGCTATCGCGCCGACATGATCAAGAACTTCTTCCTCAATTACGAGGAGGCGGTCTCCAACGACCTCATCGTGTCCCAGGGCGGCCGCAAGCGTCAGATGCTGAACAGCGACATCGAGGACTGGCGCATCTCGCTGATCGAGACGGGACTCAACGCGAACATCGGCCAGCGGCTCCGGGCGGTGCGGCAGCACGTGGCCGGCGAGGAGATGTTCTTCGCGAACTACGCCGACTCGCTCACCGACCTGCCGCTCGACGAACAGGTCGAGGCATTCCGCAAGAGCGATGCGGTGGCGTCCTTCGTCTCGGTCATTCCCGAACCTGAGCTATCACTTCATCGAAGCCGGCAAGGACGGCCGGGTGACCGGCATCAAGGACATCGCCAACTCGGGACTCCGCCTGAACGGCGGGTTCTTCATCTTCCGGCAGGAGATCTTTGACTACCTCCACGAGGGCGAGGAGCTGGTCGTCGAGCCGTTCGAGCGGCTGATCAAGGCGAAGAAGCTCCAGGCGTTCCGGTACGACGGGTTCTGGACGCCGATGGATACCGCCAAGGACCGGCAGAAGTACGACGAACTCTGGTCCTCGGGGGACACGCCGTGGACGGTGTGGAAGAACGACCCGCCCGTACCCGGCAAGGGGTGAGCGTGCTGCACCTCGACTTGCCCCGCACCGGGCGCCGCCCGCTCCGCATCCTCTGCCTCGGCGCGCACTCCGACGACATCGAAATCGGGTGCGGCGGCACGCTGCTCCACCTGCTCAGCCACGCGGCGCGCGTCGGTGGAGTGGGTCGTGATGAGCGCCGCCGGGACGCCGCGGCACGGAGGCGCGCCGGGGGGCCGCACGGTTCCTCCGCGACGCGGTGGAAGGCCGAGTGCTGCTGCACGAGTTTCGGGACGGGTTCTTCCCGACGGAATGGCCGAAGATCAAGGAGGCGTTCGAGACGCTCCGGAGCGAAATCGAACCGGACCTCATCTTCACGCACTTCCGCGACGACCGACACCAGGACCATCGGGTGCTCTCCGACCTGACCTGGAACACCTTCCGCGACCACCAGATCCTCGAGTACGAGATCCCGAAGTGGGACGGCGACCTCGGCCGGCCGAACGTCTATGTGCCGCTGACGCCCGCGCATCGCCAAGCGCAAGGTGGCGGGGCTCATGGCGGTGTTCGCCTCGCAGCGTTCCAAGCGCTGGTTTTCCGAGGAGACCTTTCGCGCGCTCCTCCGGCTCCGGGGCATCGAGTGCGGAGCCGACTGGGCGGAGGGGTTCTACGGAAGGAAAGTCGTGGTAGCTTAGTCAGATGCCACGCTCCAGCGCCGCCTGGGTATGTGCGTTTCGCCGCCGTCGCCTCCTCTTCGTCGGCCTCCTCACGCTCTTCCCGACCCCCCGAGGTCGCCCGCGGCCGCCAGACCCCCTTGTCTGCATCTTCTGCGGCGACTTCGGCGGGGTCGACTTCCTGCTGAACATCCTGCTCTTCGTTCCCCTCGGTCTCGGCCTGGCGCTGGCCGGATTCTCCTGGCGCCGCGCGGTACTCCTCGCCGGCCTGCTCTCCTTCGGCGTCGAGCTCCTGCAGATGAAGATCATCGTCGGCCGAGACGCCAGCCTCGGGGACGTCATGACCAACACCACTGGCGGTGGAGTTGGTGCCCTCCTCGGATCTATTGGCGCAGGCTCATACCTTCAGCCACCCCCGGTCCCGGCTCGGCTCCTCGCTCTTGTCTAGCCGTGTTGCTGGTTGGCAATCTGGGCCGTTGCACCGCCTGGGCACTCGGCCCCACCTGGCCGGCAGGCAGCCCCTGGTTTGGGCACTGGGCGCCGGAGCTCGGCGGAATTCAGGCCAGTTTGCTCGGCACGGGTGCTCGGCGTCGCAGTCGGCGGGGAACCCCTCCTGCCAGGCAGAGCCCTGAATCAACGCCGCTTGAAGGAGGCGGTGGAGGCCGAACCCGTCGATGCCTGCGGTCGTGCTGCTCGGACCGAGCGCTCGACGAAACTGGCGCCCGTCGGCGCTCATCTACGATGGGATGGCAGCGGACAGGTCATGCTGCTCGGTGCCGGAGCGGCAGGACCTGCGTCTTCGGCCTCCGCACGCGGGCCACAGCCCTGAAGCTCTGGAACCCAAGGATCAACCTGAAAGACGGGATGGACGGGCAACCCGGCGACACCGTGGAGGCCGCAGGCACTATGCGCATGGCGTCTTCGAATTGAGCTCAAGGATGGCGGAGACACTCCGGACACGCGACGCTCCCCCTGAGCGCGAGCTGGGGCTGGAGCCTGGTGACGCCCTGGGATTCCGTGCTCGGAGAGGAAGTGCATTCACTCACCGCGCTCTGGATCATCGGGCTCGTCGCGCTGCTCGCCTATTGGAGCGTCCTCGCCGGTGGCGCCGCACTCACCATCGTGCCCGCAACGGTCGGGTTGATGCTGGGAGCCGTTCCCTACGCCGCCGGCTTCCCTCCTGCCCACTGGAGCGAGTGGGTGGCGGCACTGACAGGTATTGCACTCGGTGGCCTGGCCGCGCGCCGGACCGAGGTGACCCTCAGCACATCCCCGAAGGGACCTGATGCTAGCTTAGGGGAATGAACCACTTCCTCCGCCCCACCCTCGCGCTCCTCCTGGCCGGCAGCCCTCCTCTCCTGTCAGTCCGATGCCGTCACCCCCGGAAACACCGCCCCCGTCGCCACGATCACCACACCCGTGGCGGGCTCGCTCTTTTCCGGCGGCGAGACGATCGCCTACGCCGGCACCGGGACCGACGCCGAGGACGGTTCGCTGGCCGCCAGCCAGTTCACCTGGTGGGTGGACCTCCACCACGACACCCACACCCATCCCTTCGTGCCGCCGACCACCGGCGCCACCAGCGGGAGCTTCCTGGTGCCGCCGCGCGGCCACACCGAGGACGACATCTTCCTCCGGATCCACCTCTCGGTGGTAGACGCCGACGGGCGTGGCCGACACCAGCTACGTGGATGTCCAGCCCCGGAAGGTGACCCTCTCCTTTGCGGGAGTGCCAAGCGGCGTGGCGTTGACCCTCGACGGCCAGCCGCAGGCGACCCCCTTCAGCGTCATCGCCGTGGTCGGGATGGAACGCGACCTCGGCGCCCCCACGCCCCAGGTCATCGGCCCCGACAGCCTGGAATGGGTCTCCTGGTCCGATGGCGGCGCGCCACTCCACACCATCGTCACCCCGACGACCAGCACCACCTACACCGCCACCTACCAGGTGGTGGCCATCGTCAACCAGCACCCCATCGTCACCCTCACCGCCCCGCTGGACGGTGCCACCGTCACGCAGGGCACCGCGACGCCGGTGACCGCCACCGCCTCCGACCCCGATGGCACCGTGACCTCCGTGGAGTTCTTCGACGGGACCACGTCGCTCGGAACCGACAACAGCTCACCCTATTCCGTGACGTGGACGCCGACCACACTCGGGCGCACATTCGCTGACCGCCACCGCCACTCGACAACGGCGGAGCCAGCACCACCTCCGCACCGGTCAGCGTCACTGTCGTCCCACCGGGCGCGGACGACACGCCGCCCACGGTGCAGCTCACCAGCCCGACCGACGGGACCACCGGGCTCTCCGGCTCGCCAACCTTCACCGCCACCGCATCCGACAACGTCGGCGTGGTCGGCGTGACGTTCCAGGTGGATGGCGTCACCCTGTCCGAAGACCTGACCGCCCCCTACCAGGCCACCCTCCCCGCCACGACCGCCTACGCCAGCGGCGTCCACGTGGTCCGCGCCCAGGCACGCGATGCCGCCGGGAACCTCTCCCCCTGGTCCGCGGCGCGCGTCACCTTCAGCGGGAGCTCCCTGCCGACCGGCTTCAGCCGGACGACCTTCGTGTCGGGGCTGGGCGGGCTCGCCACCACGATGGCATGGAGCCCCGACGGCCGGCTCTTCATCGCCCAGCAGGGAGGCGCCCTGCGCGTGGTGAAGAACGGTGCGCTGCTGCCCACACCGTTCGTGACCGTTTCCACCTCCGCCAACGGGGAGCGGGGGCTTCTCGGTGTGGCGTTCCACCCCCAATTCGCAAGCAATGGCTGGGTCTACCTCTACTACACCTCCGTCAGCGGCGGCGCCCACAACCGGATCGTGCGCTACACCGCCAGCGGAGACGTCGCGGTGCGGCGGCGAGACGGTCCTCGTCGACCTGCCGAACCTGAGCAGCGCCACCAACCACAACGGCGGCGCCCTGCACTTCGGGCCCGACGGCAAGCTCTACGTCGGCCGTGGGCGACAACGCCACCGGCAGCAACGCGCAGAGCATGTCCACGCCGTTCGGCAAGATGCTCCGCTTCAACGACGACGGAACGATCCCGACCGACAACCCGTTCTACGGCACCACCACGGGCGTCAATCGCTCCATCTGGGCCCTCGGCCTCCGCAACCCCTTCACCTTCGGGTTCCAGCCCGGCACCGGCCGGATGTTCATCAACGACGTCGGGCAGGGCACCTGGGAAGAGATCAACGACGGAGCCGCCGGCGCCAACTACGGCTGGCCCGCCGAGGAGGGATCCGGCGGCGCACCGACCTACGTCGACCCGATCTTCGCCTACGGTCACTCGAACAACCCCACCCTCGTGGTCGGGCAGTCCATCGTGGGCTCCGCGTTCTACAACCCCGGCACCGTCCTCTATCCCGCCGAGTACGTGGGGAACTACTTCTTCGCCGACTACGTGCAGGGGTGGGTCAAGCGGATGGACACGGCCAACGACAACGCGGTCTACTCCTTCTGGGGCGGCTCGGGATTCCTCACCGATGTGGCTGTGGGCCCCGATGGTGCGCTCTACGCTCTGGGGCAGGTGAGCGGCGGGTGGGGGGTACATCGGATCGGCAGGCCGTAGGCGGCGCCGGCTGGGCAGCGGGGCAGCCACAACATGGACCCCGGCTTTCGCCGGGGTGACGAGCCCGGTGCTACCTTAATCAGATGCCTCCCCAGCCCCGTCCCGGCCTCACCCTCCCCTTCAGCCAGCGCATCCTGCTGGTGCTGATCGCGCTGGGCGCCGTCCCCACCGCCATCGCCATCTTCGGCTGGGCCCTCACCATCCGCACCAACAACCCGGCCACCGCCGCCCGGGCCGCGGTGGAGGGGGTCGGCAACTCGGGCCGTGTGCTGGTGGAAACGATCGACACCACCCGGCTCCGCGGTCCCGAGCGCCGCGCGCTCGCCGCCCACGCCGAAGCCCTGAACCGTGCCCTGGTGCGCACCCAGGCCGCCGAGGCGTATGGCCAGTACTACTACGCCGGGCTGGCGGCGCTCCTCCTGGCGCTCGGCGCCCTCTACGTCTACGCCGCCGTCCGGCTGGGCGGGCATCTCTCCCGGCAATTGAGCCGGCCGATCGACGAGCTGGTCGGCTGGACCGGGCACATCGCCCGGCACGAGCCGATTCCCGACGCGGAAACGCTCCGCGGCGCACCGGAATTCGAGGCGCTTCGATCCGCACTCCGCTCCATGGCCACTGAGCTCGAACTCGGCCGCTCCCGCGAGCTCGAGACCGAACGGATCCGTGCCTTCGGTGAGGTGGCGCGCCGGGTGGCGCACGAGATGAAGAACCCCCTCACCCCCATTGGCTTCGCGGTGAAGGCCCTGGCCGGCACGGCCCGGCCCGAGCAGACGGGAAGCCATCGAGGTGCTGGCCGCCGAGTCGAACCGGCTGGAACGACTCGCCAAGGAGTTCGCCGAACTGGGCCGGCTCCCCGAAGGCCCGGCCGCCGAGGTGGACCTCGCCGAACTGCTCGAAGAACTGCAGCGCGTCGCCGTGCCTGACACTGTGGAGGCCACGCTCCTCGTCCATCCCGACACCCCGCGGGTCATGGGCCACTACGACCCGCTCCGTCGGGCGTTCAGCAATCTCATTCGCAACGCCGTCGAGGCGATGGGGGGAAGCGGCGAGCTCGATATCCGGATTGCCCCCGGCGCCGGCGGCGTCATCGTGGCAATTGCCGATCACGGGCCCGGCATCCCCGCGGATCAGCGGGCACGGGTATTCGAGCCGTACTGGACCACCAAGGACGAGGGCACGGGGCTGGGCCTGGCACTGGTCCGGCAGACGGCGGTGGCGCATGGCGGGAGCGTGGAGGTCAGGGAGACCCCGGGAGGGGGCGCCACCTTCGTGGTCACATTGGGCAAGGGTGGGGCAGGACTGAGGACTGAGGACTGAGGACGCGGGCAAAGATCGCCCCCAAGAGTTCTTCGCGGCCTTCGCGCCTCTTTGCGCCTTTGCGTTGAAAGGCAGTTAACGCAAAGACGCTAAGAGACGCCAAGGCGCTAAGGGACTTATGTTTATTTGTGCCTTCAATTCTCTTGATCGACGACGAAGCCAACATCCGCCGGATGCTCGGGGCGCTGCTCCGCGCCGAGGGGCATGTCGTGTCGGAGGCCGCCAACGGGAACGCCGCCATCCTGTCGGTGGAGGAGGCCGAGCCCGACGCGATCTTCCTCGACCTGATGATGCCGCCAGGGCCTGACGGCCTGGCCACACTGGAGGCGCTGCGCGAACGCGGCGTCAGCGCGCCGGTCATCATGATGAGTGGCAAGGCCCAGCTGGCCGACGCGGTCCGCGCCGCCCGGCTCGGCGCCTTCCAGTTCCTCGAGAAACCACTGACCCCCGAGTCGGTCCTGGTGACCCTTCAGGCGGCCCTCGACCTCTCCCGTACCCGCGCCGCCAATCGCGCGCTCCACGCCGCACTCGGACACCGCGACGAGATGGTGGGTACCTCGGCCGCGCTCCGCCAGGTGCGCGAACTGGTGGCGCAGGTGGCGCCTGGCGACACCCGCGTGCTCATCACCGGCGAGTCCGGCACGGGCAAGGAACTGGTGGCCGCCGCCATACACCGGGCCAGCGGCCGGGCAGCGGGCCCGTTCGTGGCCGTGAACTCCGCCGCCATCCCGAGGGAGCTCGTCGAGTCCGAGATGTTCGGCCATGAGCGCGGCGCGTTCACCGGCGCGACCGAGCGCCGCATCGGCCGATTCGAACTGGCCGACGGCGGCACGCTCTTTCTCGACGAGGTGGGCGACCTCCATCTCGAGGCGCAGGCGAAGCTCCTCCGCGTGCTCGAGACGAACGAAGTCCAGCACCTCGGCGCGGAACGGACGACACGGGTGGACGTGCGGGTCATCGCCGCGACCAACAGCCGTCTCGACGAGGCGGTGGCGCGGGGCCAGGTGCGCGAGGATCTCTTCTTCCGGCTCAATGTGTTCCCGATCCACCTGCCGCCGCTCCGCGAACGGCTCGAGGACCTCCCCGCGCTGGTGCGGCACTTCGCCGCCCGACTCCGGCCGCAGGATCCGGTGACATTCACGCCGGACGCCGTCGCGGCGCTCGCGGGATACCGCTGGCCCGGCAACGTGCGGGAACTGGCCAACGTGGTGGAGCGGCTGACGATCCTGGCGGATGGCGCCGTGACGGCGGATGCGGTGCGACAGGTGCTGCCCACCACCCAGAACGTCACCCCGGCGAAGGCCGGGGTCCAAGTTCCCCTGCCCCGCGGCCCCGCGGCCCCGCCGATGCCGCAGGCCTCACTCTCCGATTCCCTCGACAACCACGAGCGGGCACTCATTCAGGCAGCGCTCAACGACGCCAACGGCGTCGTCGCCGAGGCGGCGCGGACGCTGCAGACCGACAGGGCGAATTTGTATCGGAGGATGAAGAGACTGGGGCTTGGTGAATAGGCCGAAACAACAAACCGGTTGGAGCCCTTTGCGTCTCTTTGCGTCTTTGCGTTGAAAAGCTGTTACCGCAAAGACCCAAAGAAGCGCGAAGAACCTGGACCCCGGCTTTCGCCGGGGTGACGGAATTGGGAGAGGAGCGTCGATGGTGATCCAATGTTCCGTTGGGATCCGGTTGACCGGCATGATCCGTTCATTCGGCACAAATGGGCGCGTTCGTTCTGTCAGGGGTGGGCATATGCCCACCCCTAGCTGGAAGATTGCGATCGCCGCCTTGATGTTGTTCGCGGGCGTGGTCCACGCCCAGGACAGTGTCGTCGTCATCGACCCCGACGCTCCATTCGCCGACAGCTCGGGAATCGGCGCCCTCCCCGACGCCATCACGCAGCAGCTCATTCGCACCTGGAACGACTCCAGCACCACCCGCCTCACCGGCAATGTGACAATTGCACGGGGGAGCCGCCTTCAGGGATCGGTCGCCCTCTATCGCGGCGCCCTCCGTGTCGGCGGGATCATCGAAGGCCCCGTCACCGTCATCAACGGGAATCTGATCCTCCTCCCCGGCGCGCTGATTACCGGTGATGTCCTCGTCGTCGGCGGCAGATTGATCAAGCAGGAAGGGAGCACACTCGACGGCGCCGAGACGGTGTACTGGGACCTCGCCCCGGTGGCGAAAGCGAGCGACGGCACCCTCGTCCCGCAGAAAACACCCGATCTCGAGACGCTCGGCGTGGCCAAGGCAAGCTTCGGTGTCGGCAAGGTGAGCACGACGCTCAACGCCTCACTCGGGGGCACCTATGACCGCGTCGAAGGGTTTCCCCTGGAGGCGGGTGTCGGCTTCGACTGGCGGGCGACGCAACGAGACCGCGTCAAACTCGACTTGGCGGGCATCCTCCGGACCAGCACCGACCGGACCGACTCACGGAGCGATTTCGGCTACCGGACCAGCCTGGAGTGGCGCCGGCACGGAGAGGTAAGCTACGGTCTGGGTGGCAAAGCGTGGAGCGTCATCGAGGTGATTCCGGACCAGACCCTCTCGCGGGCCGAGTCGGGATGGTCCTCCATCCTGGTGCAGGAAGACCAGTACGACTACTACGACGACCAGGGGATCGGCGCCTACGCCTTTCTCATCCCTGCGCGCCAGTTCCGCGTGGACCTCAGTTGGTACAGCGAGCAGATGTCCTCGGTGCCCGCCGCTGACCCCTGGTCGCTCTTCGTCAATGACAGCCGGTGGCGCCCCAACCCGCTGATCGACGACGGGACCTACTCGATCACCACCGTCGGCCTCACGCTCGACACCCGCGACAGCGAGCGTCAGCCGCAGCTCGGCTGGTACGCCAGGGCGAACGCGGAGTTCGCCTCGAGCGGCAACGTTGCACCGGTGACGCTCCCCCCTGGCCTGCGGCAGCCGATCCCAACCGACGGCTCCTACAACTACTCCCTGCTCACGCTTGACGTGCGGCGCTACCTGCGGCTCTCGCCCGACGACCGGCTGAGCGGCCGCGGCTACTTCTCGGGCTGGGTGGGTGGGGGCGCGCTCCCCATGCAGCGGCGGCTCTCACTCGGCGGTCCGTCGATCCTCCCGGGGGATGCGTTCCGGCAGGTGAACTGCACGCCACCGGGCTTCAACAACTCCTCGCAGGCGAGCCTCTGTGACCGCACCATGTTCTTCCAGGTCGAGTATCGGCACCGCCTGAACCTCGGCTGGCACTACACGCTCTCGAAGGGGACGGAAGGCTCCGCCAGTCGGGTCATCGGCATTCAGGCGGCCGACCTCGTCTTCCTCTCCGACATCGGCTCTGCGTGGCTGACCGGCTCCGGCCCGGGCCACGTGCCGAACAACAAGCTGCCGTCGTCCGACTACTGGTCGGCGGATGTTGGCGCCGGCATCGACTTCGGATTTCTCGGCGCCTACCTGGCCAAGTCAGTGACCGATGACGGCCCGCTCCGGGTCTCTCTCCGGCTGCAGCGCCGTTTCTAGCATGCGCCGGCCGGCTCTCCTCCTGCTGCTCGCGGCCCTCACGCTTCCGGCCCCCGCTGCGCTCAACGCGCAGGGATCCGCCGGCGTCACCCTCGCCGTCACCCTCGTCCCCGAAGCGAATCGGAAGGACAGCCGGCTCCCCGAGGCGCGCGTCTCCGGCCTGCTGGAGGACGATCGCTGGACCTCCGCGCTCCTGAGCGGACTCCCACTCCGGCTCCACTACCGCCTGGAGCTCTGGCGGGCGCGGTCGTCGTGGTTCGATGCCGCCGTGCGCTCAATCGACTGGGACGTGGTGGTCCGGCGGGAACCGCTGCTCGACCAGTACACGGTGACAACGGTCCTGCTCGGGCGGACCCGGCAGCAACGCTACCCCGACCTGGCCGCGCTCGGACGGGCCATTGGCGTGGCGTACCGGATCGCCGTGCGGGCCAGCGAGAAGGGGAACTACTACTATGTCGCCACGCTCTCGGTGTCCACGCTCTCTGATTCAGACCTCGACGAAATGGATCGTGTGATGCGTGGCGAGACCGGCGCGGCCACCGACGACAACACCAACCTCGGCGATGCGGTGAGCCGCTCCGCACGGCGGATGCTGCTGCGCGTGGCGGGGCTGCCGATTATGCGGGTGGAGGGGAAGAGCGAGACGTTCGAGGTGAAATAGGGTTGGCAGGGTGGCAGGGAGGCAGGGAGGCCGTAGGTCGTCACCCCGGCGAAAGCCGGCGTCCATTGTCTCTAATGACAGTGGATCCCGGCTTGCGCCAGGATGACGGCCGTCGAGCTAGTGTCCTCTGAGCGCATGCAGCGCCGCTTCTCCGTAGAACAGCTTGATGTACTTCGCCTGGGTCTGGCTCAGGCGACGGACCGCCCAGGAGAGGTGCACGAAGTGCGGCTCGGTGGGTGGGTGCAGCGGCAACATCCCGCACTCCTCCGGGAGCCGATTCCCCTTCCGCGTGTTGCAACTGCTGCAGGCAGTGACGACGTTGGTCCACGCGTTCCCGCCCCCGCGAGAAATCGGCACCAGGTGGTCGCGCGTGAGGCACTCACGGGGCCGCAGTTCGGGCTGGCTCCGGTTGCAGTACTGACACCGGTAGGCGTCGCGGGCAAAGAGGAAGGTGTTGGTGACGTGGCGGCGGAAGCGGCGGGGAACGTGCACAAACTTGACGAGGCGGATGATGGCTGGCCGTGGGATGGCCAGCCGTTCACTTCGCATGTATTCGGGTCCATCGGCCTCAACGATTTCGGCCTTGCCCTCAATGACAAGCCGCAGCGCCCGGCGCACGGGCACCATGGTGAGTGGCTCGAATGAGGCGTTCAATGCAAGGCAGCGCATGCGGTGAGTCCCGCCTGAGTTGGGTGCAGGAATCGTAACGAGCGGTGCTGGCACCAGCAAGGGAGGGGGGCGGGCTGCCCTACGCCCGGTAGACGGTGCGCCCGCCCAGAATCGTCTCTAGCACGTTCGCGGGGGAACTGGCCAGGACGGCCTCCAGCGCGGCCTCCTCGTCGCCCGCCGGTTCCACCGCCACCACCGCCATGTCCCCCCAGTGATTCGGGCTGAGGGTGCCGACCTCCCGATCCAGCCCAAGCGCCGCGGCCCCCCCGCTGGTGACGAGCGCCAGAGCCTCCGCTGCCGTGAGCCCCGCCAGCTTTCGCGCCGCCCGCGCTTCTGCAAGGAGATCGAGCCGTCCAACGCTGGCCACCGAGTCGGTCCCGACCCCCACGCGCAGCCCAGCCGCCAGAAACTCCCTGATCGGCGCATCGCCATGCCCGTGGCGGCGATTGGAGAGCGGGCAGTGCGCCACCGCGGTGCCGCGCTGCTGGAGGTGCAGGATGTCCACCGGAGTGGTTCGCACCAGGTGGATGGCCAGCGTGCGCGGTCCGAGGACCTCGTGCTCGGTGAGCCATTGCACCGGGGATCCGCCGGAGAAGTCCGGCAGCGGAATACCGCGCGCGGCCCATGCATCCGCAAAGGGCCCGGCCGCCTCCCCGATCAACTGCGATTCCGCCACCGATTCCGCCAGGTGCACGGCGATGGGCAGCCGTTCCTGGTCCGCAAACTCGGCGACCGCCCGGTACAACTCCCCGCTGACGGTGTACGGGGCATGCGGGGAAACACCGAGCCGCACCCGCTCCGAGGCGAAGCGCCGGAGGTCGGCCACCCGCTCCCGCAGCCCCGCGATGCTCTCCCCGACCTGGTCGGGATGCGGGCCGAAGACCTCATGAAAGGCGATCCCGCTCCCCCCCACTTCGGCCAGCGCCTCGATGACGGCACCGCTGTCCCCTGTATCGGCGATGGTGGTCACGCCGGCGGCGTGGCAGTCGGCAATGCCCTGTCGCGCGGCGGCGAGATAGTCGGCTGCGCTTCGTTCCGCCTTGAGCGCGCGGATGCGACGGATCCAGGCGGGGAACTCCTCCTCGTCCGCCATGCCGGCGAAGCCGGTCAGTTCGAGGTGTGTGTGGGTGTTGACGAGGCCGGGGAGGATGACGGCGCCGGGCCGGACCGAGTATTCCACGCCGTCGGGTTGGGGCACCCGTTCGTGCGGCCCCACGGCCATGATCCTCCCGTCGCTGCCAATGAGGACCGAGCCGTGCCGAATGGGCGGCTCGCCGCCCATCGGAAAGAGCCACCCCGCGGTCAAGTGGCGGGGGCGCATCCTACTGGCCGTCGGGGGCAGGCTCGTCAGGGGCGACTTCGACCTCGGTGGCGCGCCCGAACGGGAGGTGCACCGGGCAGGCCTCGTTCGGTTCGCTCCCGGGCAGGAACCACTCCGTCACCCGCACCGCCGTCGGGCAATAGGGTGAGGCGCGGAAGCCGGTCGTCCGGTCGATCTCGGCACTCACGAGCCCCTCGGGCTGGGGCCACCCGCCCGGTGTCGGCCGCCGCTCGTACACCTCGGCCATCATCTGCTGCCAGGCGGGTGCGGCGAGGATGCCACCCTGAGCATTCGGCTTGATCCGCTCCGGCACGTCGAGGCCAAACCAGAAGCCGGTCACGAGATCCGAGGTGTACCCAATGAACCAGACGTCGTTCCCGTCGTTGGTGGTGCCGGTCTTGCCACCGACCGGGAAGCTGAGGCCGGTCACGGCACGGGTGCCGGTGCCGCGCCGCACGACGTCCTGCAACGCCCCGTTCATGATCCAGGCGAGCGGACGATCCATGACGGGTTCCAGCCGGGGCTTCGGCTGCCAGAGAATGTTGCCCTGGCGATCCTCCACCCGAAGGATCCCCATCGGTGTCGCCCGCTCCCCCTGATTGGCGAAGGCGGTGTACGCGGCGATGAGTTCGAGCGGCTTGACGACCGCCGAGCCGAGGTGGATGGAGGGGACGGCGGGAACAGGAGAGGCGACGAGCCCGAATCGCGTGGCTTCGGCGATGACCGCCTCCTCACCGATTTCCATGCCGAGCTTGATGGTGATGATGTTGACGGACTTGTAGAGCGCCTGGCGCAGCGGCATGGGCCCGGCAAAGGTGTTGTCGTAGTTCTGGGGCTCCCACACCTCCTGGATGCCGGGCATCTCCACCGCAATCGGCTCGTCCACCATGACGGTGGAAAGCGGCACGCCGGCGCGCACACCGGCGGTATAGACGATCGGCTTGAAGGTGGAACCCGGCTGCCGCAGCGCCTGCGTGGCGCGGTTGAACTTGCTGTCCTCGAAGTCACGCCCGCCTACCATCGCCAGGATGTAGCCGGTCTTCGCCTCGAGGGTGACCGCCAGCCCCTGCAGGTACGGCGAGTTGGTGGGCCCGACCTCGGCTTCCGACTCCGCCTTCTGCTCCAGGTAGGCGGCGTAGGTCAGGTGCTTGTACGGTCCGTAACTGCCCGCCTCGATGGAGCTCAGTTGCGATTCGAGCGCCCGTTCCGCCGACTGCTGCACGTCAAGGTCGAGCGTGGTGTAGATGCGGAGTCCATCGGTGTAGAGCCGCGGCCCGAAGCGCGCGTCGAGCTGCTGGCGAATGTACTCGACGAAGTACTCGGCGACGCCGCTGAAGTCGTCGCGTGAGGAAAGCAGGAGGGGGTAGGCCTTCCAGCGATCCGCCTCCTGGCGCGTGATGGAACCCTGCTGCGCGAGGAGGTTGAGGATGAGGTTCCGGCGCTGGATGGCGCGGGCGGGATGGCGGCGCGGATTGTAGCGGCTCGGCGCCTTGGGCATCGCGGCGAGGGTGGCCGCCTCCGCCACGTTGAGGTCGCGCGACGACTTGCCGAAGTAGCGCTGCGAGGCGGCCTCGACACCGAACGCCCGGTTGCCGAGATCGATCTGGTTGAGGTAGAGCTCCAGGATCTTGTCCTTGCTGTACCGCGCCTCGATCTGCCGGGCCACCTTCGACTCCCGGATCTTCCGGTCATACGACCGGACCCGACGGTTCAGGTCCTCCGGAAAGAGGTTGCCGGCCAGCTGCATCGTGATGGTCGAAAACCCCTCGGTGACGCCGCCCGCGAGGATGTTCGCCTTGACCGCGCCGAAGAATCGGATCCAGTCGACGCCGTGATGCTGGTAGAACCGCTTGTCCTCTGTCGCGATGAAGGCGGCGACCAGCGCGGGCGACATCTCCTGAAGGCTGACGACCGTGCGCCGTTCCTTGCCCAGGTCGGTAATCAGCCGCCCATCGGCGGCATAGACCTTGGAGGCCTGATCGGGGTCGTAGCTGTCGAGGCCTTCGATCGAGGGGCATCGGTTCCCGGAGCAGGCGCGCAGCCAGATTCCGGCGCCGAGGGCGGCGCCGAAGACGGTCACCCCGAGAATGGTGAGGAGCACGCCCCGGCGGATTTTGGGGGTGCGCCACCACCGGAGGAGGGTGTCGCGGATGGTGGCGAAGAGGGAACCGAGCATTGAGGGAAAGTAATCGTCCCCCTAGGTTTCTCCACCATGCCGACCCTCCTCGACACCATGACCGCTCGGGGCCTCGTCCACGACGCCACCCCGGGACTGCAGGCCCGCCTCGCCAAGGGGCCGGTGACCGCCTACATCGGGTTCGACCCGACCGCCGACTCCCTGCACGTGGGCAGTCTCCTCCCAGTCATGGGCCTGGCCTGGCTCCAGCGGTCCGGGGGGCGGCCGATTGCCCTGGTAGGCGGAGGCACCGGCATGGTCGGCGACCCCAGCGGCAAGCGGGACGAACGCCCCATCCTGTCGGTCGAGGTCCTCGACCGGAACTCGGCGGCGCTCAGGGCCCAGTTGGCCCATTTCCTCGATTTCGAGGGTCCGGCAGCCGCCCGGGTCATGAACAACGCCGACTGGCTCCGTGGCCTCGGGCTGATGGAGTTCCTGCGCGACACCGGGAAGCACTTCACCGTCAACTACATGCTGCAGAAGGAGTCGGTCCAGAGTCGGATGGAGACCGGGATCAGCTTCACCGAGTTCACGTACATGCTGGTCCAGGCCTATGACTTCTGGCACCTGTTCCGTGAAGCCGACTGCGAATTGCAGATGGGTGGCAGCGACCAGTGGGGGAACATCACGGCGGGGATCGAGCTGATCGGCCGGCGGGAGCAGGGGAGCGCTCACGGGCTGGTCATGCCACTCCTGACCACGGCAGGGGGCGCAAAGTTCGGCAAAAGCGAGGATGGAAATGTCTGGCTCGACCCGGCCCGGACCAGCCCGTACAAGTTCTACCAGTTCTGGCTCAATACCGACGACCGGGACGTGGAACGCTTGCTCAACTTCTTCACCTTCCTGCCGGCGACGAGATCGCCGCGGCCATGACCGAGCAGGCCGCCGACCCGAGCCGTCGCTCCGCCCAGCGCCTCCTCGCGCAGGACATCACCGTGCGGGTCCACGGCTCGGAGACCGCCGCCCGCGTCATCGAGGCGAGCGCCATCCTCTTCGGTGGCACCGACCTCCGCGCGGCTGATGCGGGGGTGTTTGAAGTCCTCAGCGGAGAGATGCCGACCACCGCACTGCCCGTCGGCTCTCTCGACACCGGCATTCCGCTGGTCGACGCCCTCGTGACCTGCGGCCTGGCCAGCTCGAAGAGCGACGCCCGCCGAGGCATCCAGGGAAAGGGCTTCGCCGTCAACGGCGAGAAGACCGACGACGTCGAGCGGTCCCTGACCTCAGCGGACCTGCTGGCGGGGGGGTACGTGATGGTACAGAAGGGGAAGAAGAACTACGCGCTACTGAAGGCCGGGCAGTAGGGCAGTAGGGCAGCGGGGCGGCGGGGCAGAAACAGCAGACGAGGGAATGCCGGAAGACAGCGGAGGGTAGGAAAACAACCTTGGTGGTTGTGTCGGCACCCCACCATCAGTGCTTCCGGGCTTCCGGCCTTTCTCCGACCCTCCCTCGTATTTTTTTCCTGGTGAGGTCACCACCGCGTCGTCCGCCGCCGCTTTTTCGGCGGCTTGGCCCCGAGCAGCCCGAACATCCCCCGCACCAGTTCCCGGCCCACCGTCCGACCCACCGTCGCCGCCAGGCTCCCCAACAGCGCACCCCCCAGGATCTTCGAGGTCTTCGACGCCTTGCCCGGCTTTGCCGGTGCGGCGGGAGCCGCGGCCGCTGCAGGCATCTCCGCCGTCTTCTCGATGCGGCGGGCCAGCATCTCCCGTGCGCTGTCACGATCGATGGACTGACCGTATTCCGCCAGCAGGTCGGATGTCCGGATGTCGGCCTGCAGTTCCTCGGAAGTGAGGGGTGCCATCCGCGACGTGGGCGGAATCAGCCGCGTGGCCACGACAGGCGTCGGCACGCCCCGTGGGTTGAGCGCGGTCACCACCGCCTCGCCGATGCCGAGCGTCGTCAGCGTCTCCTCGAGATCGTAGAACGTGGTCTTCGGGAAGGTGCGCACCGTGGCGCGGAGGGCCTTGTCGTCGTCCGGCGTGTGCGCACGCAGGGCGTGCTGCACCCGGTGTCCCAGCTGCGCCAGCACGTCGGAGGGCACGTCCTTGGGTGTCTGTGTCACGAAGTAGACACCCACCCCCTTGGACCGGACCAGGCGCACCACCTGTTCCACCTGCTCGAGGAACGCCTTGGGCGCATCGTTGAAGAGCAGGTGCGCCTCATCGAAGAAGAAGACCAGCTTCGGCTTGGGGAGGTCGCCGGCCTCGGGAAGGTTCTGGTACAGTTCGGCAAGCAGCCACATCATGAACGTCGAGAACAACCGGGGCTTGTCCTGCACGTCGGCAAGTTCGAGGCAGGTGACGACGCCGCGCCCGTCCGATGTACAGGTCAGGAGGTCCCGCACGTCGAACTCCGGCTCGCCGAAGAACGCCTCCGCCCCCTGCCCCTCCAGCTCGACCATCTTCCGGAGCAGCACACCCACCGACGCAGACGACATCCCGCCGTACTCCTTGAGCGCCGGCTTGCCTTCGTCGCTGTCGAGGTACTGCAGGACCGCCCGGAGGTCGGGAAAGTCGAGGAGCGGCATCCCCTGGTCGTCGCAAAACTTGAACACCAGTGACAGGACGCTGGTCTGCGTCTCGTTGAGTGCGAGCACCTTGCCAAGCAGGAGAGGGCCGAACGAGCTCACCGTGGCCCGCAGCTGCACTCCCAGCCTTCCGGTCAGGCTCACGAATTCCACCGGTACGCCCGCGCCCTTCCAATCCCACCCGATGCTCGCGGCCCGTTCCTCGATGCGTTTGTTGGTCTCCCCCGGCACGGCCAGGCCCGAGAGGTCGCCCTTGAGGTCGGCCACGAACACCGGGACACCCTGGACGGACAGCTGCTCGGCCAGAAGCTGGAGCGTCTTGCTCTTTCCGGTCCCGGTGGCGCCCGCGACAAGGCCGTGCCGGTTCATCATGGCCAGCGGGATCCGGATCTTGGGGGCGGGATGCGCGGTGGTGCCTTCGAGGGCGGCGCCGAGCGTGATGCTCGGCCCGTCGAAGCCGTACCCGGCGAGGAGTTCATCGTGAAAGGAGGTCATGGTCTCTTCTCGAATTCAGGAGGCGGCAATCTGGGCACAGACCAGCAACAGCAGACGAGGGGAACACGGAAGAAAGCCGGAAGCTCGGAGGAACTGATTGTGTGGTGCTGACTCAATCCATCGCGTGCTCTTTCCGTGCTTCCCTGTGTTCCGAGCTTCCCTCGTCTTCTCTTCTTTGACTGGACCCCGGCGGTCGCCGCAGTGACGTCTACACGCGGTCCAGCATCCCCGTCACTCGTTCCATCTCATCGACGGTATTGAACAGGTGCGGGCTCAGCCGGATGGCCCCCTCGCGCACGCTGGCCACCACTCCCTGCGCACGGATGGCGCGGTAGGCCTCGGCGGGATCCGGTACCGCCACGCATACGATCCCCGAGCCGTGGGTCCCGACCGGCGACGTGATTCTCATCCCCTTCCGCGCTGCCCACTCCAGCATCGGTTCCTGAACCGCTGCGATGTGCCTCGCGATGGCAGGGACACCCACGTCGAGCAAGAGGCCCAACGACTTGTTGTACCCGGCAAAGTCCTGGAACGGAAGGCTGATCATCTCGTACCGCCTGGCATCCTCCCGGAGCCGCGGGTCGTAGTCGGTGAGCCGGGTGAAGTCGTCAGTTCCCTCGAACGCCATCCAGCCCATCACGACGGGCTCGACCACGGGAAGCAGTTCCTTCCGCACGTACACGAACCCGCTCCCCCAGGGCGAAAGCAACCATTTCTGCCCCCCGGCGGAGAGGATATCCACCGGAGTGGCCCGCAGGTCCACCGGCACCGCCCCCAGCCCCTGGATGGCATCCACGACGAGGTAGGTATCGGTCTCGCGGGCGCGCTCGGACAGTCGAGCAAGATCGACTTGGTACCCATTGCTGAACTGGACCAGCGACACCGCCAGCACCCGCACCTTCGGATCGGCCATCCGCGCGACGAGGAACGCTTCGTCCGGCCATCCCTCGGGGGTGACCGGCGCCAGTTCGAGGGTCACACCACGTTCGGCGAGCCGCATCCAGGGGTACACATTGGCCGGGAATTCCCGGTCGCTCGCCAGGACGATGTCGCCCGACACGAGTGGCAACCCGCGCGCCGCGAGGTTCAGCCCGTAGCTGGTGTTGAAGGTGAGGGCGATCTCCCCGGCGGTCACGTTCAGCAGCCGCGCGGTGAGCGTCCGCGCCTGGTCGAGTTCCGAGAAGAAGTCGTGGTCGTTCATCCGGTGCGGCGCGGTCCGCATCGCACTGTACTCGTCGAGCCGTCGCCGGGTCCGTTCCGGAATCGGTCCGATGGAGGCGCTGTTGAGATAGATCGCCTCATCGAGCGCGGGAAATTCCTCGCGGCGCAGTGCGGCGAAGTCCGTGGTCATCGATCGCTCCTACCGTTCGGTGCGCAGCTTGGGATCGAACGCCTCCCGGAGGGTGTCACCCACGAGGTTGAACCCCAGCACGGCGAGTCCGATGGCGATCCCGGGAGCGAACGACACCCAGGGCGCCACGCGGAGCAGGTCCCGGCCGTCGGCCACCATCGAGCCCCAACTCGGCGTGGGCGGCTGGGCGCCGAGGCCCACGAACGAGAGCGCCGCCTCCGCCATGATGGCCCCCGCCATCCCCAGCGTCGCGGCCACGATCACCTGCGCCTGCACATTGGGCAGGAGATGCCGGAACAGGATCCGCCAATCGGGGGCGCCGAGGGCCCGCGCGGCCAGCACATACTCGGCGCTCTTGAGGACGAGCACCTGGCCACGGACCAGCCGGGCCATCGCGGCCCATCCCACGACGCCGATCACCACGAACACGACCGGAAGGGACGGGTTGACCGCCGCCGCCACGGCAATGAGCAGCAGGAGCGTGGGGAAGGCGAGGGTGACGTCGGCCAGGCGCATGACGAGCGCATCGACCCGGCGCCCGTAGTACCCCGACACGAGACCGAGCGTCACGCCGAGGAGACTGGCCACCACCTGGCTGATGATCCCGACGGCCAGTGAAATCCGCGCTCCGTAGATCACGCGGGTCAGCACGTCCCTGCCCTGGGTGTCGGTCCCAAGCAGGTGGTCCGCGCTCGGCGGGAGGAGGTAGGCGGTGGCGGGGTCCCCGGTGTAGGGGCCGCCCGGTGCGAGCAGCGGCGCCAGGACCGCCGCGCCAACCACCATCGCCACCAGCACGAGCCCGAACTGGAAGAAGCGGTCGCGGCGGAAAGGGGCGGCGAGGGGGGAGGGCATCTCGTAAGATAGCAAGGACCGAGGACCGAGGGCTGGGGACTGAGTCAGAAGTCCTCGGCCCTCAGTCCTCGTTACATTTAGGCCATGCCCTCCTCCCGCAACTTCAGTCTCGTCCTCGGCGGCGGCGGCCTCAAGGGGCTGGCACACATCGGCGTGCTCCAGGCGCTGGAGGAAGCGGGGCTCCGGCCGAGCGGCGTGGTCGGCTCCAGCATCGGTTCACTGATTGCCGCGGCGTGGGCCGCCGGGCGCTCGGTCGATTTCATGCGAGAGAGGGCCCTGCGCCTGAAGCGCCGCGACGTGTTCCAGGTGGCGCACACCGACATGGCCTTCAAGCGGATGCGTTCTCCCGCCGTGTATCGGCACGAGCCGCTGGACGACCTGATTCACGAGATGGTCGGCGACAAGACCTTCGACGAACTCACGCATCCGCTCATCGTCAACACCGTCGACATCAACTCCGGGATGCAGGTGCTCTGGGGCCTTCCGGGGCTCCGTTACGCGCGGGTGGCCGATGCGGTATTTGCCTCATGCGCGCTTCCCGGCATCCTGCCACCGCGGGAGATTGCCGGGCGCTGGTACGTGGATGGGGCCGTCGCCGACAACCTCCCGGTCAAGGCCGCCACCGTCTGCGGTCCGGGGCCGATCATCGGCGTGGACGTGAGCGCATCGATGGCGCTCCGATCAGAGATCGAGAAGTCGGGGTTCGCGAACACCTACGCGCGCGGCCTCGAGATCGTCATGCAGACGATGCTGGAGCGGACGCTCCGCCTCTGGAAGTCGCCGCCGCTGCTGCTGGTGCATCCGCGCGTCGAGGACTACCAGATGTTCGTGTTCGACCGGACCCAGGAGTTGATGGCGGAGGGATATCGTGTCATGCGACAGCTGGTCCCCGAGCTGCTGCGGCTGCTGAAGTCATCGGAGGAGGGAATATTCCCCAAGACGCCGGTGCGGATCCACGTCGACCGGGGGCGATGCATCGGCTGCGGCGCCTGCGCCCTGAGGGCACCCGGGATCTTCCAGATGGATGGACTGGGCAAGGCGGAGGTCGTGGCGCCGCGCCAGGCGTGGTCGCCGCTGGATGGCATCTACGTCCGGAACTGCCCGACGTGGGCCATCAGCGCCCGGCCGGTCCCCGGCGAATCGAGCGGGCCCGTGCCGATTGCGGCGGACCGATAGCCCTACTCCTCCGCCGTGCGCTCCCTCGCCCAGAGATTGGCGTACTTCAGGAATCCCTCGTACGCATCCAGCCCCGAGTGCACCAGTCCCAGCCGACCGTTCAGGATCCCGCCCCCCAGCAGATAGCCCTTCAGGAACCGCCCCACCGGGCGGAGGGCGAGGTCCACCCAGGAGGCACGCTTGCCTCTGTCCCACAGGTCCGCGGCACCCCATTCGGCGTAGCGGTTGAGCTTATCGACCTGATGACGGATCGATCGATAGGGGTGATGCGGCAGCGTTTCCTCGAGGTCGCCGATATCCGCGACCGTTTCCAACCCCTCGTGCACCCGCTGCATCACGTAGCGGCGCTCCCGACTGAAGAGTCGGACGACCCAATCGCGGGCCCACCCGCCGCGAGTCTGCTCCACGCCCAGGTAGAAATTCCGGCGCCGCACCCGATAGGCCGCATGGGCGGGTGCGGCCACCACGCGCGCCACCTCGGCGGCGAGCTCAGGTGTCACGCGCTCGTCGGCGTCCAGGGAAAAGACCCACGGATGCCGGGCGGCCGCGATCGCGGTGTTCCGCTGGGTCGAGATGGTGGGGCCGGTGTTCTCGAGCACGGTGGCGCCGGCCGCGCGCGCCAGCGCGACCGTCGCATCGGCGGACCCGCCATCGGCCACGATGATCTCGTCCGCGAACGCGACGCTGGCCACGCAGGCCGCGATGTTCGCTTCCTCATTGAGGGTGGGGATGATGACGGTCAGCGCGAGTGGTGCCTTCACGGGCCCTCGGAGGACGTCGTGGGAGCGGCGCTCAGACGAGACGGTAGTTCCGGTACTCGAAGATACGGGCGCCCGTAAGGCGCTCGATCACGTCCGAGGCGTAGAAGCGGAGGTGCTCCAGCTCGAAGTGCGGCGGTTCCACCACGCGTTCGGGATCGTTCGCGCGCTCGGCGATGTACGACTGCGCCGCCTTCGGGTGCGTGCCCTTGAACGGCTTGAGGCCTGGAAACCAGGGCAGCAGCGGCCGTTTGGCCTCCCGCTCGGCCGACCAGGGATAGATGGTCCGGTTCGTCACGATCTTGGCGCGCAGCGCCGCCGCCGGCCGCGCCCATCCGTAGTGAAACATCTCCGAATTGGTGAGGCGGGCGCGCGTCTTCCGGTTGTCAGGACCGACACGGAATCCCTGCGCGCCCTTGTACGGCCGGAGGTCAAGCGCCGGGTCGAGCCGCAAGGCGCGGATTTCACGCCGGTACCACCTGCGGTTGGTCGCGATGGTGTCGAAGTCGCCATAGAAGTGAAGATACTTGACCAGCAGGGCTTCGACCCGGGGATCGTCGTCCACTTCCGCCATGGTCGCGACCAGCTCGGGCCCGCCGCGCTCGTGGAGGACTTCGTCGGCCTGGATGTAGATGCCCCACGGATGGCGGCAGGCGCGCATGGCACGAAGCGTCTCGTCACTGAGCATCCAATTTTGCCGGGAGACGTCCCAGACCCCTTCGATAATCTTGATCTTGGGGTCGTCGATCGACTTGATCAGGTCGAGGGTGCCGTCGTCGGACGGCCCAACGTTGACGATGACCTCGTCACACACCGGGAGGATGGACCGGATGCTGGCCTCGACGGGGAAGTCGTGGCTGATGGCGTTCTTGATGATGGTGAAGCCGGAGACTCTGACCATGAATCGTACCTGGCTCTGTTGCGGGATGGGCGGAATCTACCTCGGCCCTCGGGTGAATTCCACCGCGTCAGGCGTGGCGGCTGGCTGCCCGAACCACGTCGAGCAGTTCCTTGAGACGGTGCATGTAGGTGTGCTCGGCCAGCAGGCGCGCTCGTCCCCCGCGGGCCACGCTATCGGCGGCGGCCGGATCCTGCAGCGCCGCCTCCACCAGGGCGCGCATCTCCTGCACCGATCGGTACACCAGCAGTTCCCGCCGGTCGACGAAGTGACGCTCGAGGTCCCCGCGGAAATCCACCACCTGCGGCACGCCGATGGCCGCGATCTCGAAGGTCCGCTGATTGACGCCGCACTCCGCCACCGCCGGCTCGGCATCGGCCGACCGATGGATGTTCACCGCCACCGACGCCCCCGCGTACGCACGGACGAAGTTCTCCGTATCGAGCTGCTCGCCGCGGCAATAGTCGCGCAGCGATGTCCGTCGCCATCCCGGACCCCAAACCGCGAGGCCAAACTCCACCAGGTCGCCGAGGAGCTGCTCCCGCCTCGGCGTGGCGGTGCCGGCGAAGACGACGTTGGCGCGGTACTGGTCCCGTGAGCGCATCGGCTTGTAGACCGAGGGATCCGCCGCCAACGGGAGGTAATGCACGGGCTTGTCGAGGGTGCCCGCGAGCGACTCCGCGACGTCGGTCCCTGCCGCAAAGACCATGTCGTACGCCGGCAGGGCGTGCTGGACGATGGCCAGGCCGTGGAGGTCGTCGGGCACCCAGTTGACCCAGGTACCGGGGTGATCACGCCGGAGATCGGACACCGCCTGCGCCGAGAGCGTCTCTCCCCGCACGACCAGGACGATATCCGGCGCCACGACTTCGAGCTCCCGGTCGAGCCGGCTGACGAGATCGCCGCCGCGCAGGCGGCTCAGCAAACCGGGACGCGCGTTGAGGTCGAAGCGGGTGACCGTCTGCCCATGTCGTTCGAGCGCGCGTTCCCGCTGCGCCGAGTGGGCGTTGAGTGCCTCGTCGTAGGCGGCCACGACCAGGACGCGGGTCATTCGGCGGGCTCCCCGGTCCGGAACTGCAGGTCGTGCAGCCGGCGGTAGAGCCCGTCGCGCTCGATCAACTCTGCGTGCGTTCCGTGTTCCACCACGTGGCCGGCGTCCAATACCAGGATCTGGTCGGCGTGGCGCACCGTCGCCAGTCGATGCGCAATCACCAGGACCGTGCGGTCCTTCATCAGCCGCTCGATGGCCTCCTGCACCAGCCGCTCCGATTCGGTGTCGAGGGCGCTGGTAGCCTCATCGAGGATCAGGATGGGAGGATCGCGGAGGAGGGCCCGGGCGATACTGATTCGTTGCCGCTGACCACCGGAGAGCCGTGTGCCCCGTTCCCCGAGCAGCGTGCCGTAGCCGTCGGGGAGGCCGGCGATGAACTCGGACGCGTTTGCCGCGCGGGCAGCCGCCTCCACCTGGGCGTCGGTGGCCTTCGGCGAGCCGAAGGCGATGTTGGCACGCACCGTGTCGTTGAGCAACACCGTGTCCTGGCTCACCACGCCGAGGCTTGCCCGCAGGGAGCCGCGGCGGATGGTATTGAGGGGGACGCCGTCGAGGAAGATCTGCCCGCTGATCGGATCATTGAAGCGCGGCAACAGGTCCACCAGGGTCGTCTTCCCTGCGCCAGAGGGACCGACGATGGCCAGCACTTGCCCCTTCGGCAAGCGGAACGACACCTCCGTCAGCACCGGCGTGTCGGTCCCGTAGCGGAAGGACACCCTGTCGAAGACGATCTCCCGCTCGAAGATCAGCGGGACGCTCCCGGGGGTGTCGACGTCAGAGGTCGGTTCATCGAGCAGCGCGTACACCCGCTCGGCGCTCGCCATGGCGATGGCCATGCTCGCCGGATACTGCGCGATCGCCTTGATCGGCGACATCAACTGGAGCGCCGCCACCAGGAACGCGATCGCCGCCTCCGGCGTGAGGGGCACGCCACCGATCAGCGCCGGCTGTGTGGCCGCGGCGATGATCAGGATGATGAGCAACCCGCCGAAGATTTCGCTCATCGGTCCGGTCAGCGAGGAATAGCGCTGCGTGCGGATGACCTTTTTCCGGTACCGGGTGAGCTGGTCGGTCAGCTTGCCCCCCTGCCGCGACTCCTCGCCGTACGCCCGGATCAGCTTGATGGCCCCCACCTGCTCCGCGACCATGGCGAAGATGCCGGCGCGATCCTGCACCCGCCCGCGCGCGTGGCGCCGCAGGCGGACCAGCACGACCTGCATGGCGAGCACCAGGATCGGTGCCGTGGCCAGGGTCAGAATCGTGAGGCGGCCGCTGATCTGGCTCATGAGGACGAGAATCGTGGCGATCCGAACGAGGCTTTGAAAGAGGCGGATCACCGCGGCGGTGACGACCTCCTTGAGCCCCTCCACCTCGGTGGTCATGGTCGAGAGGATGTGGCCCTGGCGTGTCCGCTGGAAATAGCCGAGGTCGAGCTTGAGCAGATGCGCGAAGATCTGGGAGCGGAGATCCCGAACAAGCCCCTCCTGCACCGCCACCTGCAGTTGGGTGGTGCTGTACGTCATCACGTTGCGGAGCACCAGCCCGAGGACCAGCACACCGAGGAGGCGGGCGACGGCCACGTTCGTCGGCACGCCGGCAATGAGCGGGTCCAGCAGCCACTCGGTGAACCGGGTCAGCGCCTCCGATCCGGAGGCCCCGAGCTGCCCGGTGGTGCCGAAGAGCAACCGGAGGAGCGGAATGAGCACCACGATCGTGGTGCCGTCGAGGAGCGACGCCAGCACGGACGTGACCATCGACAGGAGGAGCAGCGCGCGATAGGGCCGCACCTGCCGAAGCAGGCGTAGTTCGGTCCGCACGCCTACGACCGGCGCGGTGTCAGGAGGGTAATCGGCAGGACGACCTCTTCGGGCGACACGCCGCCATGGAGAAACGCGCCGCGGTAGCGTGCCTGATACTCGCGCAGCTTGGTCGGGTAGACGAAGAAACGGTCACCGGTGGCGAGAAGCAGCCGCGTGCCGGGCGTCCGCGGCGGCAGCCCGAACCGCTCGAGGTCATCGACCACCAGCGCCGCATCGGCATCCTCGGCACGGAGATCCTCCCCGAACTTGTACCGGAGGTGACTGGTGGTGTCGCGCCGCGCGAAGACGGTGGCGGGGGAATGACAGTGAATCGACCCATGATCGGTGGTCAGCAGGACCGGCACATTCCGGCGCTCGGCCTCGCGGAGCGCGTCCCACAGCGGGGACCGCTCGAACCAGGTGCGAGTGAGGTTGCGAAGCGCCTGCGTGTCGCGCGCCACTTCGAAGAGCGTGGAGTTTTCCGTGCGGCCATGGGTCAGCTGGTCGATGAAGTTGAAGACCAGAGCCGTCACCCCGTCCTGCGAGAGGTGCGCCGGGAGGCGGCGCAGAAGCCCCTCGCCATCGGCGGCCGTGAACACCTTCTCGTAGCGAACCGGCACGGCGCGACCGGTGAGCTGCTGCAGATGTTCCTCCAGCAGCTCCGCCTCGTGGGCGTTGAGCCCCGCCTCCTCCTCGGTCTTCCACCACTCCGGGTGCCGCGCCGCGAGCTCGTTGGGGAAGAGCCCGCTGAAGATGGCGTTCCGGGCGTACGGCGTGGCGGTGGGGAGAATGGAGAGGTAATGCGCCGTCTCGATATCGAACCGGGTGGCCACGAGGGGACGGATCATGGCCCACTGGTCGAGCCGGAGGCAGTCCACCACGACCAGGAGCGCCTTGCCGTGCGCGTCCAGCGTCGGGCGCACGAACTCCGCAATAATGTCGACCGACAGCGCGGGCCGGTCCTCCTCCGACCCGTCGAGCCAGGCGCCGTAGTGCTTGCCCAGGAATTTCGCGAAGTCGGCGCGCAGGGAGTCCTGCAACGTCCGGAGGGCGTCCTGCAGTCCCGGCTCGTCGGCCCGGCCGAGCTTGACCTCCCACTCGGCGAGCTCGACAATCAGCTCGATCCACTCCCGCCACGCCATCCCCTCGCCCCGCCGGGTATCGAGCTCCCGGAACCGGGTGGCGAAGTCGCGGGAGAGTCGCTGCTGACGGATGCGCTCGCCTTCGAGGAGGCGGGTGACCACCGACAGGATCTGCCGCGGGTTGACCGGCTTGATGAGGTAGTCGCTGATTTCGGCGCCGATGGCATCCTTGAGCGTCTCCTGCTCCTCGCTCTTGGTGACCATGACCACCGGCATCGACTGGTCGACGGCGCGAATGGCCTGGAAGATCTCCAGTCCGCGGCGGCCCGGCATCTGTTCGTCGAGGAGGACCACGCCGTACGGCTGGCGCTGGAGCATGACCAGGGCATCGTCACCGTGGGGTGACTTGTCCACTGTGAACCCATGTTCCTCAAGGAAGAGGATATGGGACGTGAGGCTCTCGACCTCGTCGTCCACCCACAGGATGCTCTTCGGGCGCGGCATGCCTCAAACCTAACCGCCGCTCGCGGCGCGGCACAACGCGCTGGCGGCCTCCGGCGGCGCGGCCTACATTCCCGCCGTGCCTCATCCCCCTCTCGGCGACGCGCCGCGCATCCTCCTGGTGCGCTTCAGTTCCATCGGCGACATCCTCCTGACGACGCCGTTGATCCGCGCGTTGCGAGCGCGCCACCCTGGCGCCCGGATCGATGCCCTCACCAAGGACCGGTTCGCGCCTCTCCTCGTCGATAACCCCCACCTGAGCACGGTACTGTCTCCCGCGGAGGGGGAGTCCCTCCCTGCCCTTGCCGCGCGTCTACGCTCCGCCAGGTACACCCACCGCCTCGACCTGCACGGGAGCCTCCGAAGCCGCCAGCTGCGCCTCCTCCTCCCCGGCCGGTGGCGGGGGTATCGCAAGCACAAGCTGGCACGGGGGCTCCTCGTGCTGACCCACCGCGACACCTACCCGGCCGGCACCCCTCCTGTGCCGGAGCGGTACTTCGAGGCTGCCGAGGGGCTCGACGTCCGGCCCGATGGCGGGCCGCCCGACTTTCGGATCGGTCCAGCCGCGCTCGCGCAGGCGGACGCCTACCTGGCCCAACTGGGGACGGCGCCGGGGCGGCAGCTGGTGGCCCTGGCCCCGGGGGCGGCCCACCTGACCAAGAGGTGGCCTCTGGAACAGTGGAAGGACCTGACGCGGGAGTTGGGCGCGGAGGGGAAGCGGGTAGTCGTCGTTGGGGGCCCGGAGGACGTCGCCGCCGCGGAAGAGGTCGCCAGGGTCTCGCCCGCCGCCGTCGCGGCTGCGGGGAAGTTCGGACTGCAGGGCACGGGCGCCCTCCTGTCGCGCGCTTCGGCGCTGGTGTCAGGAGATACCGGCGTGATGCACATGGCCACGGGTGTGGGCACACCGGTGGTGGCGCTGTTCGGTCCCACCGTCGAGGCCTTTGGCTTCTTCCCCTACCGGGCCCCCGCCACTGTCGTCCAGCGCGAACTCCCCTGCCGGCCCTGCAGCCGGATGGGGGGACCGGCGTGTCCACTCGGCCACCATGACTGTCTGCGCGGGATCAGCTCCACTGAGGTACGAGCCGCCCTTGCCGCGCTGGAGGACGAATGACCGCTGAGGGGCCCCTGGCCCGCCCGTGGGAGCCTGCCGCGGTGGCGCTCGCCGAGCTCCTGTCGAGAACGGCCCGCGGTTCGAAGCGCGATGGAGTCTTCGCACTCTGGCTGACGGTGCGGGTCGCGCTGGACTTCAGCCTGACGCCTCCCCTGCCCGACCGCGCCCGCCGGCGGCGCACCGGGGCCCTGGAAAAGCGGCTCTCCAGCCTGACTGTTCCGGCCCCGCTCCGGCGGGCCCTGGCAGCCGCGCTGGCGCAGCTGCAGGCCGGCGACCCTCCCGCCGCGGCGCTTGCCCTGACCCAACTCGTGGCCCCCGCGCGGGAGACCCTCGGACCCGAGGCGGGTGATGCGATTGCGCTGGCGGCACGAGTGGCGCGAAGTTCCGTCCCATGAAGGCCATCATCACCGCCGCGGGGCAGAGCAGCCGCCTCTGGGAAACGACGGGCCGGGAGCCGAAGACCCTCCTCCCCTTTGGCGAGGCCTCGATCCTGGCCACCATCCTCGGAAACTTCGCGCAGGTCGGCATCCGCGAATTTGTCGTCGTGACGGGCTACCGGGGCGATCTGATCCGTGAGCACCTCCGCGAGCACACGAACTTCGGCATGACGGTGGAACTGCTCGACAACCCGGAGTGGCACCGCGGCAACGGGATCTCCGTGCTGCAGGCGCTGACCCACCTGGCGCCGGAGGAACCGGTCATCCTGTCGATGGCCGATCATGTGGTGAGCCCCGTCGCCCTTGCCGCGGTGCGCGATGGGCCGCCAGAGATGAACCTCCTGCTCGTGGACCCCCGCATCGACGAGTGCTTCGACCTGCCGGACGCGACCAAGGTCCGGCGCGAAGGTGATCGAATCGCCGACATCGGGAAGGACCTCACCAACTACGACGTCCTCGATTGCGGCGTATTCCGCCTGAACCAGCAGTTCCGGATGGCGCTCGAGGCGGCCGTGGGCCAGGGACGCGAGGGCATCTCCGACGGCGTCCGGGAGCTGGTACAGGGCCCCGGGTTCGGCACCGTCCTGCTCCCAGCCGGCGCTGCCTGGCTCGACATCGATACGCCCGAGAGCTACCGGCACGCCCTCGCGCAGCGTCGCACCTTCGCCTGAAGAGGGGCGTTCATGGCCCGGATCCGCCTGCTGTTCAAGATCGGCTTCGTCTACCACAAGGCGGCGTTCGACCCTGTCATCGAGCAGTTCCTGAGCGATGATCGGTACGATGTCTCGTTTGCACTCGACGAGGAGCGCATCCGGCGATGGGGCATCTTCAACGTTCCCTTTCGCCCTCCGATCGTGGACCAGTGGGTGCGGGACGGGTACCGGTTCACGACTGAAAAGCGCGGTTTCGACGTCGTCATTGCAGGCGATACGATTCGCGACGCCGCCGCCTATGGCCGGACCCTCCTCTGCTTCCTGAATCACGGCACCGGCATCAAGACGATCCTGTACCGAAACCTCGCCAAGCACCGCGACACCAGGTACCAGATCTATGTGGAAGGGCGCTACAGGGAAGAGAAGATCCGCGAATCGGGCCAGTTGGGTCGAAGCGAGGTGAGGGTGGTGGGCCTGCCCAAACTGGACGGCATCTTCCAGGGCCGCTACGCCGATCGCGCGGCGTTCCTGTCGAACCGGGGCCTCGATCCCTCCAGGCCGACGGTCATCTTCGCCCCAACCTACAAACCGACCTGCCTGTACGAGGTGAAGGATGCCATCTTCGAGGCGACGAAGGACCGGTGCAACCTCGTGGTCAAGCTCCACCACTACAGCTGGATGGGGAAGTACGCGCCGCATGAGCAGCACCGCATCTTCGAGCGGCGCGTGCGGAAGTACCCGCACGCCCTCCTCGTGCCGATGGAGGAATACAACATCGTGCCCTGGATGGCCGTGGCCGACACCCTGCTCAGCGAGGCCTCGAGCACCGTCTTCGATTTCCTGGCCCTCGGCAAGACGGGAATCATCTACGACCTCCCGAGCGACCGTCTGAAGCACAGCGACGGAATGCCCCTGCTCGGCGAGGACAACAGGGACTTCCTGAAGGACGCATTCGTCCACGTGGGGCGGCCGGACGATCTCGCCGACGCCATCACCCGCGCGCTGGCTCCGACCGGCGCCATGCGGGCGGCACAGGATCGGGAACGCGAGCACCTCTTCCACAAGTTGGACGGGCACGCCGCGGAGCGGATGAAGGCGTCGATCGAGGAGCTGCTCGGGGAGGGTGGACACGAAAACGCCCCGGACGAGCCGGGGCGTCAGGATCAGGCCGAATCGGGCTGAGCGCCCTACTGCCCCGTTGGCGTGACGGTCTTGGCCGCAGGGTTCGGCTGGGGCGGCTCCACCACCGCTCCGCTCACCTCCACCACCGCCCCCGGCATTCCGGGCTTCTGGCTGATCCGGATCCAGATCGGATGGCCCTCCTTCAGCGCATACAGCGCATAGGCCCCAACCGCATCCTGCGTGTCGCTCTCCAGCGACCAGCCCGTACCGGGCAAGCTACTCCGGTAGTAGTCCAGTACCTCGGACGGCGTCTGGGAACTGCGGAACGTGATCTGGAGCGCGTTCGCGGACCCGGCCCGGGAAACGACCGTGGCTTGCGGCGGGATGGGAAGATACGGGATGGCCGAGACCGTCGTGGCAATCTCCGCTTCCGGCTCGCCCTTACAGGCGGCCAGGGTCACGACAATGAGCGCTAAGTGTAGGTATCGCATAGGGGAAGGAGATTAGTGGCGGGCCCCTCTGCGGTCAAGCGGACGCGTTGCCGCACCGCGCGCCTGCCGCTATGCTTGGAGTCTGAATTCTCGCGATGGAGCGGGCCATGGCAGGCCACAATAAATGGAAGCAGATCAAGCGGAAGAAGGCGGTGACCGATTCCCGCCGGGCGTCGTCCTGGACCAAGGTGATCCGCGAAATCACCATCGCCGCGAAGGGCGGCGGGGGTGATCCTGGCGGGAACCCGCGGCTGCGCACCGCCATCGACGCTGCCAAGGCGGTCAACATGCCCGCCGAGAACATCGATCGGGCCATCAAGAAGGGCACCGGCGAACTCGAGGGCGGCAACATCGAGGAGGTGGCCTACGAGGGGTACGGCCCGGGTGGCGCCGCGCTCTTCATCGAGGCCACCACCGACAATCCCCACCGGACGGTCGCGGACATCCGTCACGCCATGAGCCGGAACGGGGGGAACCTCGGCGCGACCAACTCCGTGGCCTGGATGTTCGACCGGAAGGGGCAGCTCTACATCGACGCGACCCAGCATGGAGAGGAACGGACGCTCGAGGCGGCCCTCGAGGCCGGCGCGGAAGACCTGGTCCGCGAAGGCGACCAGTTCATCGTGTCGACGGCGCCCAACGACATCCATGCCGTGCAGGACGCGATCCGCGCGGAGGGAATCACGGTCGACGAAGCGGAACTCGCCATGGTGCCCAAGAACACCGTCAAGGTCGAGGGGAAAGACGTCGAGGTGCTGTTCAAGCTGATCGAAGCCCTTGAGGATCTCGATGATGTCTCGAAGGTGTTCTCGAACTTCGACATCGACTCCGAGATGGCGGAGGCGGCAGGCTGACCGGCCGCCCGTGATCATCCTCGGCGTGGACCCCGGCACGGCGGTCACGGGCTACGGTGTCATCGATTCCGGCCCCGGTACCAAGGCTCGACTCATCGAGTGCGGTGTGGTGCGGACGCCGGCGCGCGACCCCCTCCCCGTCCGCCTCCGCGCCATCCGCGACGGCATGGTGGAACTGATCGAGCGGCACCACCCCGACGCCGTCGCCATCGAAGACGTCTTCTACGGCAAGAACATGCGGACCACGGTGGTGCTCTCGCACGCCCGCGGGGTCATTCTGCTGACCGCCGAAGAGGCCGGCGTGACCATCGGCGAGTACGCCCCGGCACTCGTGAAGAAGGCGGTGGTGGGGCGCGGCGGGGCGGCCAAGCCGCAGGTCGGCTACATGGTCGCGCAGTTGCTTCGGCTCAGCGCCCCGCCCAGCCCCGCCGATGCCGCGGACGGCGTGGCCGTCGCCCTGGCCCATCACATCCTCGCGGGCGGCGCCATGGCCCGCGCCCGCCGGGGGCAGGTCGCATGATCGGCGGCGTGCGCGGCAAGCTGGAAGGCGTCGACCTCGATGTGGCCACCATCGAAACCGCCGGTGGCGTTTCCTACGAGGTGCTCGTGCCCCTCGGGGTACTTGGGCGGCTCCCCGGTCCCGGCGGCGCCGTGCACCTCTACACCGAGCTCGTGGTCCGCGAGGATCAGTGGCTCCTCGTCGGGTTCGACACGGCGCACGAGCGCCTCGTGTTCCGGCGGTTGCTGACCGCGAGCGGATTCGGCCCGCGGCTGGCCCTGGCGCTGCTCTCGACCCTCGGTCCCGACCGCGCCGTTCGCGCCATCCTGGGCAACGACCTCGCCGCACTCGGGAGCGTCTCGGGCATCGGCAAGAAGAAGGCGGAACGACTGGTGCTCGAGCTGCGGGACCGCTTCAAGGACCTGCCGGCGGCATCGGCGCCGGTTGCGGTGCGCCCCGACCAGGCCTCGGTCAGCGCGCTCACCGGGTTGGGGTATTCGACGGCTGCCGCCGAGGATGCGGTGCGCGCCGTGCTGGTCGAGGGCACCACCGAGGACACGTCACTCATCGTGCGGCGGGCGCTGCAGCGCCTGACCGCCGGCAAGGGAGGAAGTGCCGCATGACCGTCACCGCCCGGACCGCAGAGTGGGAATGCACCCGCTGCGGCTCCACCAATCGCAAGCTCGTCCCCAGCACGCGCGACGAAGCCACCGACCGCTGTGTCTACTGCCGCACCAGGCACCACCTGGAGCCCGGCGCGACGACGGTCCGGTGGCTGGCGCGGGCCAGCTAGCCCGCCGCCCTGCCGCGATGACCGAACGCCTCGAAGTCACCACACCAGACGCCCTCCCCGAGGAGACCGGCGCCGAGGCCGCGCTCCGGCCCTCCCGTCTCGACGAATTCGTCGGACAGGAGCAGGTCAAGGCGTCGCTCCAGATTGCCATGGACGCGGCACGGGGCCGGGGCGAGGCGCTCGACCACACCCTCTTCTTCGGCCCGCCCGGTCTCGGGAAGACGACGCTCGCCATGCTCATGGCCAGAGAAATGGGTGTGGAGCTGCGCACCTCCTCCGGGCCAGTGCTCGAGAAGGCGGGTGACCTCGTCGGGACTGCTGACCACCCTCGGGCCGGGCGACATCCTCTTCATCGACGAGATCCACCGGATGCGGCCCGCCCTCGAGGAGTTCCTCTACTCCGCCATGGAAGACTTCCGGGTGGATGTGCGAATCGCCGATGGCCCGAACGCGCAGACGATCCCGATGACGCTGGAGCGGTTCACGCTGGTGGGGGCCACCACGCGGTTTGGACTCCTGACGCCACCGATGCGGGCACGGTTCGGGATGGTGGAGCGGCTGAACTTCTATCCGCGCCGAAGACCTCGAGCGGATCGTGACCCGCTCGGCGGCACTGCTGCAGGTGCCGACGGACGCGGCGGGCGGGCTCGAGATCGCGAAGCGGAGCCGCGGGACGCCACGCGTGGCCAACCGGTTGTTGCGCCGAGTGCGCGATTTTGCGCAGGTGCGCGCCGAAGGGAAGATCACCGGCCCGGTGGCGCGGGAGGCGCTCGCGCGGCTCAACGTCGACGAGTTCGGCCTCGACGACATGGACGCGCGCATCCTGACGCACGCTGATCGAGAAGTTCTCGGGTGGACCGGTGGGCCTCAACACGCTGGCCGTCGCCGTCGGCGAGGACAGCGGCACCCTCGAAGAGGTGTACGAGCCGTACCTGATTCAGCAGGGGTTCCTCGAGCGGACGCCGCGCGGACGTTGCGCCACCGCCAACGCCTATCGCCGCTTCGGCATCACGCCGCCGCCCGGACAGGCCACGATCTTTGACGGCTGACCGTCTCTTCCGCACCGCCGACTTCGCGTACCATCTCCCCCCGGAACTGATTGCCCAGACACCCGGCACCGAGCGGGGAGACAGCCGGCTGCTCGTCCTTCGGCGGGGCGGCGACGCGGCGGAGATGGAAGACCGCCGATTCGCCGCGCTCCCCGACCTGGTCCCCGCCGGTGACCTGCTGGTGCTCAACTCCACCCGGGTGCGCCACGCCCGCCTCCTCGGAACCCGCCCCTCAGGCGCACCGGCAGAGGTGTTGCTGCTCCACCCCTCCACCGACGGAACCTGGCTCGCCATCGGGAAACCGGGCAGCGCCATGCGTCCGGGGAAACGGATCACGCTGGCGGAGGGGGCGGACATCGAGACCCTCGAGGTGCTCCCTGGCGGCGAGCGGCGAGTCGGCTTCGTCGGGATGGCTGCGGAGGAGGCGATCGCGCGGTTCGGCCGGCTGCCGCTGCCGCCGTACATCGACCGCGATCCCGATGAAATGGACGAAGTCCGCTACCAGACGGTCTACGCCGACCGCGAGGGCAGTGTGGCGGCGCCGACAGCCGGGCTGCACTTCACCGATGCAATGCTGGAGAGCTTGCGGGGGCGCGGCGTCGGGATCGTGTCGCTGGACCTGGAAGTCGGTCCCGGTACCTTCAAGCCCGTGGAGGAAGAGGAGATCGCCGCCCATCCGATGCACCCGGAGCGGTATCACATCCCCGCGGCGGTCGCCACGGCGGTGCGCGATGCACAGGCACGCGGGGCGGCGGTCTGGGCCGTCGGGACGACGGTGGTCCGGGCACTCGAGAGCGCCGCCGATGACGGCGGCACCGTGATGCGAGGGCCGGCGGAGACACGCCTGCTGATTGCCCCGGGATACCAGTTCAAGGTGGTCAACCGGCTGGTAACGAATTTTCACTTGCCGCGCTCGACCCTCCTGATGCTCGTCGCGGCCTTCGCGGGATACGACACGATGATGCGGGCGTACCACCACGCGGTGGCAGACCGGTATCGGTTCTACTCCTACGGGGACGCGATGTGCATCCTGTGACCGACGCGCCGTTCTCCTTCGCCCTCCACGCCACCGAGGGCGAGGCTCGCGCCGGGACGTTGCAGACGCCCCATGGCGAGGTCGCAACGCCGGCGTTCATGCCGGTCGGCACCTACGGGACCGTGCGCGGCCTCCACCCGGTGGAAGTGGAGCGCACCGGGGCGCAGGTGATGCTGGGGAATACCTACCACCTGCATCTCCGCCCCGGTGAGGACGTCGTGCAGTCCCTCGGCGGGCTCCACGCCTTCTCCCACTGGCACCGGCCGATGCTGACCGACAGCGGCGGGTTCCAGGTCTTCTCGCTCGAAGGCCTCCGCACCATCGCGGAGGAGGGCGTCGCCTTCCAGAGTCACGTGGACGGCAGCCACCGGACCATCACTCCCGAGAAGTCGATGGAGATCCAGTGGGCCCTTGGCGCCGACATCGCCATGCAATTCGACCATGTGGTCCCCGGCGGCGCAGACCACACCCTGGCCGAGGAGGGGATGCAGCGCTCCCTCCGCTGGCTCGACCGCTGCAAGGCCCGGCACGCCGAACTCCTCAACGGCGACACGGCCCCCCTGCCTCCCGGCCCCCCGGCCCCGCCGCTGCAAACGCTCTGGCCGATCGTGCAAGGGGGCACGCACGCCGACCTCCGCCGCGCCTCCCTCGATGGAATCCTCGAGAGGGGACCGTGGACCGGGATCGCCATCGGAGGGCTCTCGGTGGGCGAACCGAAGCCGGTGATGCATGCGGTGCTGGAGGGATCTGGCCCCCGCCCTGCCAAAGGGCACCCCGCGTTATCTTATGGGCGTGGGTTTTCCGCAGGACCTGTTGGAAGGGATCGCGCGCGGCGTGGACCTCTTCGACTGCGTGGCACCGACCCGGAACGGGCGCCACGGCTCGGCATGGACATCGACCGGCAAGGTGAATGTCCGCGCCGCGATCCACCGGCTCTCGAAGGAGCCGCTCGACGCCGAGTGCGACTGCGAGACCTGTCGCACGTTCAGCCGCGGGTACCTGCGGCACCTGTTCGTAGCGGAGGAGATCCTGGGCCTCCGGCTGGTATCGATCCACAATGTCCGGTTCCTGGTCCGGTTGGGTGAGTTGGCCCGCACCCACATCATGGCCGGCACCTTCGATGGCTGGAGCCGCGAGTGGCTCCGCCGCCACCATTTGCGAGGCGAATCGTAATGCATGCTCTCTACCTGATGGCTCCGTCCCCAGGCTCCGGCGGCGGAATGTCCGTCCTTCTCCTCCAGATCGGCCTGATCGGCGCCGTGTTCTATTTCCTGATCCTGCGGCCTCAGTCGCAGGCGCGGAAGAAGCACGCCGCCATGCTGGAGGCGCTCAAGAAGGGCGACGACGTCGTCACCTCCGGCGGGCTGATGGGCAAGGTGAAGGGCATCAAGGACCAGGAAGTGACCATCGAATCCGGTGGGAGCACCGTGGTCGTGCATCGTGCCCGCATCGTGCAGGTCGGCGACACCGCGGCACCCAACACGCCTGCCTGATGGCGCTGCTGCCTATTCACCTCCTCGGTTCCCCGGTGCTCCGGGAGCCTTCGGTGCCGGTGCCCGAGGTGACGGACGAGGTGCGTCGGCTGGTCCACGACATGTTCGAAACGATGGACGGCGCCGAGGGGGTCGGGCTCGCCGCCAACCAGATCGGGAAGGCGATCCGCATCGCCGTGGTGGATGCCGAGGGATCCCGTATCGCGATGATCAATCCCAGCATCACCGAGGCATCCGGCAAGGCGCGGGAGGAGGAGGGCTGTCTCTCCATCCCCGACGTCTACGGCGAGGTGACCCGTCCTGAGCGAATCGTGCTCGAAGCCACCGGCCAGGACGGCGCCCCCTACCGGCTCGAGGCGGATGGACTCCTCGCCCGCGCCATCCAGCACGAGATCGATCACCTCGACGGGATCCTCTTTCTGGACCGGTTGAGCCCGATGAAGCGGCGGCTGCTGGTCGCGAAGTACCGCCGCGAGCACAAGGAGGGCGACGGCCTCCTGCGGGAGGTTGCGAGGCCCTCCGGCCGAACCCCCTGATGCGCATCGTCTACTTCGGGACGCCGGACTTTGCGGTGCCCTCCCTCGACGCCCTTCGCCGCGGCGGTCACGAAGTGGCCGCCGTCGTCACCCAGCCTGACAGGCCCCACGGCCGCTCCCGCTCCAAGCTCATCCCCCCACCCGTCAAAGCCGCCGCGCTGGCCGCCGGCCTCAAGGTGCTGCAACCGGAGCGTCCCCTCGGCGACCTCTTCGCGGCGACGCTGCGGCACCACCGCCCCGATCTCGGCGTCGTCGCCGCCTACGGCCATATCCTCAAGCCGGACATCCTGGCCATCCCGACCCGGGGAATGATCAACGTGCACGCCTCCCTCCTGCCCCGGTGGCGCGGCGCGGCACCGATCCAGGCCGCGATTCTGCACGGCGATCGCATCACCGGCGTGAGCATCATGCACATGGAGGCGGGGCTCGACAGCGGCCCGGTCTACCTCCGACGTGAATTGCCCATCGGCGCGGAGGACACCGCCGACATCCTCACCGCTCGCCTGGCCGAGTTGGGGGCTGAGGCGCTGCTCGAGGTGGTTGACAGCCTCGAGGCCGGCAAGCTCCAGGCGGAGGCACAGCACGAGGCCGACGCCACCTTCGCACCGAAAATTTCCAGGCCGGCGGCAAGGGTACCATGGAACAAGAGCGCCATCGAAGTGGCGCTGCATATTCGCGCCTTCGATCCGTGGCCGGGAGCGTGGACCGAGGGGCCATCCGGTGACGTGAAACTGTTTACGCCGAGGCTCGCGGAGGGAGCAGGAACGCCGGGAAAGGTGCTCGAGGCCGGTACCGCGTTGGTGGTGGCCTGCGGAGATGGCGCGGTGCAGGTGGCCGAAGTGAAGGCGTCGGGGAAACGAAGGATGGCCGCGGCGGAGTGGCTTCGAGGGCGTGCCCTGGCCGTTGGGGATCGGCTGGGGTGAGGCCGCTCTCCCGGGTCCACGCCGTGACGCACGACGCGATTCTCCAGGACGCCGACCTGGGGATCCGCGCCGCGGCCATCGCCGCGGCCGGCCCGGCCGCGGCGCTGCACGTGCGCGGGAGAAACAGTTCCGCCGCGTTCCTCACGAAGTGCGCCACCCGGTTCATTTCACTGGCGGCGCCGGCGGAGGCGGCGGTGATCGTCAATGCCCGGCCCGACCTGGCCCGCGCGATCGGCGCTCAGGGTGTCCAGCTCGGCAGCGGGGATCTCTCCGTCTCCGATGCCCGCCGGGTCCTCGGCAACGGCTGGATCGGTCGCTCGGTGCACAGCGTGTCCGAAGCCCGCGACGCGATTGCCGAAGGCGCCGACTACCTGCTCCTCGGATCGATCTTCGAGACGGCGACGCACCCCGGCCAGGAAGGACTCGGGCTCGGTGTGCTCGCCGAGGTGGCCTCACTCGGCACGCCGGTGATTGCCATCGGGGGCATCACGCCCCGTCGTGCACAGGACATCAAGGACACGGGCGCATGGGGCGTGGCCGCCATCGGCGCCCTCTGGCAGGCGACGGACGCCTACGCCGCCGCGATGGAAATGCTGGCACCGTGGAGCACCGAGCAATGACGCACCTCACCATCACGCTGAATGGCGACCAGCGCACCGTCCCGGCGCCGCTCTCGCTGGCCGGGCTCCTGGAGCATCTCGGCCTCGACCCGCGCGCTGTGGTGGTCGAACAGAACCGCGCCATCGTCCGCCGCCCCAATCTGGCCGATACCCCGGTGGCCGAAGGCGACCTGATCGAACTGGTCCATTTCGTAGGAGGCGGGTAGCCGCCGCGCCGTTATCTTTCCCCGCATGACTGACACCATTCCGACCCCACCCGGCGACACCGTGGACCCGCCCCTGGAAATCGGCGGCCAGGCATTCCGCTCCCGTCTCCTCGTCGGTACCGGCAAGTACCGCGACAACCTCCAGATGGCCCGGGCGCTCGAGGCCTCCGGTGCCGACGTCGTGACGGTTGCCGTACGGCGCGTGGACCTCGACCGGACCAGGGAGGAGGGGGTCCTCTACCACCTCCCAACCAACCGCTACTTCCTCCTGGCCAACACCGCCGGCTGCTACACCGCCGACGAGGCGGTGCGGTACGCGCGCCTGGCGCGCGAGGCGGGATTCAATGAGTTCATCAAGCTCGAGGTGATTGGGGACAAGGAGACACTCCTTCCCGATACCGACGGGCTTCTCGCCGCCACGCGGACGCTGGTGAAGGAGGGGTTCAAGGTCCTCGCCTATACCAACGATGACCTGATTGCCGCGCTCCGCCTCGAGGACGCGGGATGTGCGGCCGTCATGCCGCTCGCTTCCCCGATCGGCAGCGGCCTGGGATTGCTGAATCCCTATTCCATCCGCACCATCAAGAGCCGACTCACGGTACCGGTCATCGTGGACGCAGGAGTCGGGACCGCGAGTGACGCCTGCCTGACCATGGAACAGGGCGTCGACGGCATCCTCATGAACACCGCGCTCGCGGAGGCGGCCGATCCGGTCCTGATGGCGTCGGCAATGCGCCATGCCGTGGCGGCGGGGCGCGCAGCCTGGAGAGCCGGCCGCATGCCCCGTCGTGAAACGGCCGTCCCCTCCAGCCCCACGACCGGGATGCTGCGCTGAACCAGCCCGTCGGCGTCGACGCACGCCGCGCCGCACTCACCATTCTCCGCGACGTTCGCGACGGCCGCCCCTTCGACGCCGCCCTCGGCAGCGCCCTCGAGGGGCTCTCCGACGCCGATCGCCGCCTCGCGCACGAACTGGCTGGCGGCGTACTCCGTGTGCAGGATTCCCTCGACGATCGGCTCGCCCGGCTGATCCGCCTCGGTTGGGACTCGGTGTCCCCGCCACTCCGGGACCTGCTCCGCGTCGGCGCGTACCAACTGCTTCACCTCGACCGCATCCCCCCGCACGCCGCGGTGAGCACCTCCGTCGACCTGGCCCGGGAGATTGCCGGGAAGGCACCCGCCGGCTTCGTGAACGCAGTGCTCCGTCGCCTCGGCCGGGAGGCGACACCGGCACCCGCCATCGCCTCGGCCGATCCGGTGGCCGCCCTGGCGCGCGCCCACAGTCACCCCGAATGGCTCGTGGCCGGTTGGGTGGCGCGGTTCGGTGCCGCGGATAGCGAGGCATTGCTCCGCTGGAACAATGGGAGGCCACCCCTGGTGCTGCAGGCGGCGCGCGAAGACCTCACCGCGGTCCGCGAGCGGCTCGACGCCGCAGGGGTGGCCTCCGATGCGGCACCGCTCGGGGCGGGGTTGGTGGTCGAGACGACCCGCCCCGGGGAGCTCCCCGGATACGATGAAGGCGCCTTCTTCGTGCAGGACGCGGCGCAGGCGCTGGTGGTGCGGTTCGCCGACTTCCCGCGCGGCGCCCGCCTGCTCGATGCATGTGCGGCACCTGGAGGCAAGGCCATCGCGCTCGGACGCACCGCGGGTCTGCTCGTGGCCGCCGAGCGGAACCGACGGCGCACGGCGCGGCTCGGGGAGAATCTGCGGCGGGCCGGATCGGGGCGGGAATTCGTGGTCATCGCCGACGCGGCGTCCCCAGCGATCCGACGGCTCGATGGGGTGCTCCTCGATGCCCCCTGCCTCGGCACAGGAACCTTTGCGCGCCATCCGGATGCCCGCCTCCGAGTCACACCCGAGGCGCTCCGGGAGCTGGCCAACACACAGGCTGACCTCCTCGAGGGCGCAGCGGGGGCGGTGAGGCCCGGTGGGCTGTTAGTTTACGCCACGTGTTCCCTTGAACCGGAAGAGAATGAGGAGCAGGTGGCGCGTTTCCTCGCAGCACACCCGGAGTTCCAGCGCGAATCCTCGGGCGCAGTCCCCGACGACTGTCTGTCCGAGCTGGGAGATCTCACCCTCCTGCCGCATCGCCATGGCACCGATGGTGCGTTCGCGGCGCGGCTACGGCGGGCACGGTGAGATTTCGTCGACACACCCCGGAATCGCATCCCATGGTCAGCCGGCGATTCCTCGTCTGGCTGGGTGTCATCGCAGGCGCCTCGCTCCTCGGGTATCTCCTGGCGGCCGTGGTGCTCTTCCCTGCGCCGATCTCCGACGACGGGAACCTGGTGCCGAGCGTGATCGGGCAGCCCTACACCTCCGCGGAAGAAACACTCCAGGCGGCGGGATTCCGCGTGCGCCGGGAAGCGGAAGTCCCACATCCCACGGCGCCCGGTGGCGTGGTGGTCTGGCAGGACCCACCGCCGGAGATGCGGCTGCCGGCCTCCGCCGTCGTCCGCCTGACGGTGAGTACGGGGCCGGAGGCGCTGGTCGTTCCCGATGTCGTCAACCTCGACCTCGACCTGGCGAGCTCCGTGCTCCGCGAAGCAGGGTTCCGGGTCGGCTCCATTGACTCGGTGGCCTCCCTCAGCGTCCCCGGCACCGTGCTGGCCACCAGACCCGGGCTCGGCGTGGTCCGGCGGCCGGGGGAAGAGGTGACGCTGGTCGTGAGCCGCGGCCCCGCCGATATTCAGGTGCCCGCGCTCCGGGGCCTGACCCGCGACCAGGCCGCGGACCGCCTGGAGGCACTGGGGCTCCGTATGGGGTACGTCCGGCTTGTGGACCAGCCCGGTGCACAACCCGGCGTCGTGCTGGAACAACGGCCCTCCCCCGGCGTGCGTCTCCCCCGGCGGAGCCGAGTGGACCTGACCCTCGTGAGGACACCGTGAATCCGATCATCGCTCCCAGTGTACTGAGCGCCGACCTCTCCCGCCTCCGCGAACAGATCGAGGCGGCGCTTGCCGGCGGCGCCGAGTGGATGCATGTGGACGTGATGGATGGGCATTTCGTCCCGAACCTCACCTTCGGCGCGCCGATCATCAGGGCCATCCGCCGCATCACCGACTGTCCGATCGACGTGCACCTGATGGTCGAGCGGCCGGAGCAGTACATCGAGGAGTATGCCGCGGCAGGCGCCAACGTCTTCACCTTTCACCCCGAAGCGACCGTGCATGTGCAGCGCCATCTGGCCGCCGTGCGCGAACACGGCATGCTGGCAGGGCTGACGCTCAACCCGTCCACGCCACTCGCGATGATCGAGGAGGTTGTGCCCGATCTCGACCTCGTGCTGGTGATGTCGGTGAATCCCGGGTTTGGGGGGCAATCGTACCTCCCCGCCACCACCGACAAGATTCGCCGCGTGCGTCGGCTGCTCGACGCGCGCACGTCGGGCGCCCGGCTGGAAGTGGATGGCGGTGTGACACCCAAGACCATCGCCGGGGTGCAGGCCGCCGGCGCGGACACCTTCGTGGCGGGCACCGCCGTCTTCGGCGCCGCCGATATCGGCGCCGCAGTCAGTGAACTCCATCGCCTGTGCCAGGCACGGGCCTGAGGAAGAGCGACACTATGTCCAAGCAGTGGTGGGTCGTCGGCACCATCGTCATCGGGATGGTTCTCGGCGCGGTGGCACTCGTGAAGAACAGCCCTGACAACTATGGCGTCGCGGTCAACAAGAAGGCCCCGGACTTCCGCGTCGTGGACCTGGCGTCTGGCGACACCGTCTCCCTCCGGGAGAAGTACGCCGGCCAGGTGACGCTGGTGAACATCTGGGCTACCTGGTGCGCACCCTGCCGCGAAGAGATGCCGTCGATGGAGGTGGTCTACCAGAAGCTCGCCCCGCGCGGGTTCAAGGTGGCGGCGGTCAGCATCGACGACGGGGATCCGGCGGGCGTCATCGCCTTCGGCGCCGAGATGGGCGTGACCTTCGACTTGCTCTTCGACCAGAGCGGGGAGATTCAGCGCATCTACCAGACGACCGGCGTGCCCGAGAGCTTCCTCCTGGATCGGAACGGCGTGATCATCAAGCGAATCATCGGCGCGCACGACTGGAGTTCGCAAATCAATCAGGAACTGATCGAGCGGCTGCTCGACCAGTCGAGCTGAACAACACGGTGCGAGTCCTCGGAATCGAGTCGTCCTGCGACGAGACGTCCGCCGCGATCGTCCGACTCGCCCAGGGGCGGCCGACGCTGGAGAGCGTCGTCATCCTCTCGCAGGATGTCCACAAGGTCTTCGGCGGAGTGGTGCCCGAGCTGGCCAGCCGCGCGCACCTGACGGCCATCGGTCCCGTGGTGGACCGAGCCCTCGGGGAGGCGGGCGCCACCCTCGGCGACATCGACGCGATCGCGGTGACCGCCGGCCCTGGGCTGGTCGGCGCGCTCCTGGTGGGGTTGATGTACGGGAAGACGCTCGCCTGGTCCACCGGGAAGCCGCTCATCGGCGTGCATCACATGGAGGGGCACCTCTTTGCGCCGACGCTCGAGGACAGGGAGTTCGCCCCGCCGTTCGTGGCGCTCCTCGTCAGCGGAGGCCATACGCTGCTGCTCGACGTCCGCGCCTGGGGTGAGTACCGCCTCCTCGGCCAGACGCTCGACGACGCGGCAGGTGAGGCGTTCGACAAGGTCGCCACGCTCCTCGGCCTCGGGTACCCTGGCGGCGCCCCGCTTGAACGGCTCGCCGCGACCGGGAAGGCAGGGAAGTTCGTCTTCCCCCGGCCCCTTCTTCGCGACCTGAAGGGTGACGGCCCCAATCGATGGAACTTCTCCTTCAGCGGACTCAAGACCGCCGTCCTCCGCACCGTACGGCAGAGCGCCGACCTCGAGGCCGAGCGGGCCGACCTCGCCCGCGGGTTTCAGGATGCGGCGCTCGAGGTGCTGGTCGAGAAGACCGCCGCCGCCTCCGAGGAACTGGGGTATCCACTCGCGATGATCGGCGGGGGGGTGGCGTGCAATCGGGCCCTGGCCAGCCAGCTGCGGGAACGGCTGGGCACGCGCGTGCGTCTATCCGTAGCGTCGCCGCGCCTCAATACGGACAATGCCGCCATGATCGCCGCCGCCGGCGCCTGGCGCCTGGCGCGCGGCGAGCGCAGCGGGCCCGGGCTGGAACCGAGCGACAGCCTCCCCCTTCCGGGACTCCTTCCCTCAGCCGCCTGAATCGGAGCTTCGATGCCTGTCTACCCATTCAACATCAATCTCGGTCCGCTGGAGATCACCGGCTACGGGATCATGATGATGGTCGGCTTCCTGGCCGGCGGCTGGCTCATCGGGATCGAGCTCGAGCGCCGAGGGCTCAATCGGAATTATTCCTCCGACATCGTGATGGCTGCGCTCGTTGGCGGCGTGATCGGCGCCAAGCTCTGGTACGTGGCTCTGACGCAGGACCCCGGCGCCCTCTTCTCACGCGGCGGTCTGGTCTGGTACGGCGGGTTTCTGGGCGGCGTGGCGGCCGTCCTCGCCAATGGATGGCGGCTGGGCGTCCCAGCCCGCTGGACGCTGCAGCTCACGGCCCCCGCGCTGGCCGCGGCCTACGCCATCGGCCGCGTCGGCTGCTTCCTGGTCGGTGACGACTACGGCGGCCCGACCGACCTGCCATGGGCGATTGCGTTTCCGGAGGGCCTCCCCCCGTCGACCGCCGGCAACCTGGCGGCGTTCGGCGTTTCGGTGCCGGCCGGACTCGACCCGTCCACACTCCTCGCCGTACACCCGACCCAGCTCTACGAGACGGCGCTGATGCTCCTGGCGTTCATGGTCCTGTGGAAGCTCCGCACCATTGGCTGGGGCACAGGGGCCTTGCTGGGACTCTACCTGATGATGGCGGGGGTGGAGCGGTTCTTCATCGAGATCCTGCGAGCCAAGGACGACCGGTTCTTTGGAGGCTTCACCGTGGCACAGGTGACCAGCGTGGCAATCGTGCTGGTCGGCGCGATGGTCTTCGCCCGGCTCAGCAGAGCCGGCGAGGCGCCAGCCGGAGAGTATCTTTCGATGACACAATCGAAGACTGTCAAATAAGCTGACATTGCTGTAAGTGACTCAGATCACATTACTTGGGTCAAGGGCGCCGGAATCGTCAAATTATTTGACGATTCCGGCCGTACTTTTTGCTTTTTGTCTAGCCGTTAACTTGTTATGAATAAACAAGTTATGGATTTGTACAACGTGGCACGGACGGTGCTTTAGTAGTTACCCAGCAAGGGGTGATCACTGCCCCGGCAGAAAGTGGTAGGTCGAAGAAGGGTTGGAGCGGGCACTTCTGCCCGTCTCCGTATAACTCAGGGGGCGATCTACCACCTCTCTTAGACAGACGGCCCGCCGAATTCGGCGGGCCGTTTGCGTTTGCGCTCAGTTTCTGTCCTTGCGAGGAGGCCCCGGAAGGGGCCGACAAAGCAATCGCAATTACCGCCGCGCGTGCAGCCGCCCCTTCAGACGATCAACCTCCGCGCGCAATTCCGCCAGGTCCGCATCCATCCGTTCGAGGGAACGAAGGAGATCCACCTCGAATGGGACCGACGAGCCGGCCTCGAGTGGCGCCGGATCCGCCCGCGAGGCTGCGTCTGGCGGCAACGGGTCGGGCACGAGTTCCTGCGTGACGCGCAGGCGCCGGGGTTCCAGGAAGAACGTCCAGACCACCGCCGCAATGAAGAGCAGAAGCAGGATCCCCTGCGCCGTCAATGACTCGACCGTCCGGTAGATCCCCAGCCGCTCAATCTGGGGCGCCCACGATACCACCGTAATCGGCACCACCCCACCACCCTGCAGCTCCGCAATTCCCTTCCCCAGGAACACGAACGCCATGTAGTAGAGGAAGGCGCTCGTGATACCGAAGAACGGCTTGAGCGGCAGCTTGACGCCAAACCGGTTGATGAGCACATAAACGACGGCGAGGACCACCGAGGCCGCGAGGATACCGAGCAGAACCGGCCAGACCGCGCCGGTGGCCGGCCCGGCCAGGAGCAACGCCTTGTAAAACAGCACCGTTTCGACGCCTTCGCGATACACCGCAAGGAACGCCACCGAGGGCAGGGCAAACATCGACCCCGACACCAGTGCGTCTTGCACCTTCCCCTTCACGAAGCGATTCCACTTCGCGACTTCCATTTTCGACAGCAGCCAGTAGCTCACGTAGAACAGCGCCGCCGTGGCGACCAGCATGGTGACGCCCTCAAGCACCTCCTGGCTGGCCGGCGAGAACCGGAAGATCGTCTCGAACGCCACGGCCGTAAGCAGGCTCATGACCACGGCGGCGCCGACGCCAATGTGAATGTCCCGCCGCCGCCGGGCGTTGCCCGTCTTGGTCAGGAACGCGATCAGCGCCCCGATGAGGAGGATCGCCTCCAGCCCCTCCCGCAACAGGATGACGAACGACTGCACGAGGAGGTCGGTCGGTGTCAGCGGCGTGCCGAGAATCCGCTCCGCCCGCGCGAGGCCGGTGATCAGCTCGGCGTGGAGCGCATCGAGTTCAGCGGAGGTGGCGCCGCCCCCGGCGCGACCACGAAGCGTCGCAAACCCGGCCTCGAGCTGCCCGGCGAGCACAGGCTCGACGGCACGCAGCCCCGATTCAACCTGCTCGAACGTGAGGTAGGCCTCGAAGGCCTCGGCGCTGGCCGCCTCGCTCTGGCCCGCGGCGGCCAGGGTGAGCACCGAATCGAGGCGGAGCTTCACTTCGGCGAGGACCGCCTCTGCCCGCACGCCGGACTCCTGCCCCTGGAAGCTCCGGACGGCGGCGATGGCGGGAAGGGCCCTCTCAACCGGAACCCCGAGCACCTCGGCGATCTCCACATCGGACATCTTCGCGGTCGCGCTGAACGTCCGAAGTCCCGCCGGGACCTCGCCGGAGGGCGCGGGGTAACGGAGCAGGGTAGCGTACGCGGCGGCGGCCCACCGGTCGGCATTGCTCAGCCGAGTCTCGAATGCCGGCATGGCGGTGCCCGATACCCCGATCGTGATGCGTCGATAGAAGTCGAGAGGAGAGACAGCGGCCAGTCTTGCTCCATCCCGCAGGGCGGATGGCGGTGGCACGAGGCCGAGTCCGGCCGGGCCGTCGCCGCTGCCAGTGAGTCCGTGGCAGCTCGCGCAGTTCTGCTGGTACACCTGCGCCCCGCGCGCAAGCATCGGCGTCGTCGAGGGAACCTGATCGATGTCGACGCGATAGCGCTCGGCCAGATCGACGGTGACGACACGCGCGCCGATGGCAACCGAATCGGGGTCGGCCGTGCGTCCCACCATGGCGATGAGCTGGTCAATGGCCCCGATCGTCGACGTGGAGGACTCGGGAGGAAGTCGCTCGGCAGTACGGCGAGCCTCCGCCAGGAAGAGATTGGCCTCCTCGACCTCGGCAGGCGAGATGACCCGCCCTCCGGACACACCGATGCGATACTCCTGCGCCGCGAGCTGCACCGTGGTCGCGATGCGTTGGACGATCGGCGCGAGGTCGTCTCCGGGGAGGGTCGACTGGACCCCCTGCTGTGGGGTGGCGAGGAGGAGGGCAGAGGCGATTGTTGAGATGAGAATCATTATCAAGTCGTTTGGTAAGCGAAGCTGGAAAATATGCCACGCTGGTCGGATTGGCTAGGGCTGGGTCAGGGAGAGAATGGCCACTGCCCCCGCGACTCCGTGGGTGTGGGTCAGGGACAGGTGAAGAGAGTGTTCAGTGAGGACTCCGGCCGCGGAGCCGTGCAGAGCAAGTAGAGGCCGGCCGTCCGGTTCCCGCGATACTTCCAGGTCGTGCCAGCCGACCGCGCGCATGCCCGGCAACGACTGAAGCGCCTTGTACGCCGCCTCCTTGGCGGCCACCCGGACGGCAAAGTGAGGCGCGGGATCCGGTTGCCGCATCACGTACTCGCGCTCGCTCGCCAACAGGAATCGGGCGAGGGCCCGCTCCCCAAACCGCGAGAGAATGTGCCGCGCCCGTTCCACTTCCACGACATCCATCCCAACGCCAATCACGCTCACAGGAGACCCCAGAGCCGTTCGGCCATCGGCCTCAACAAGGCAGGAACGGGGAGATAGCCACCGAGAAGCAACCCGGCCCACAGTGCGATGGTGAGCACCACTCCCGTAAGCGTCCAGACCGGCCATCTGGCGCGCCGCCACGAAGCGACCTGCTCGATATCCGGCTCCCATTCTGCCAGCTCGCGCTCCGCCGCCGAAATCAACGCCGACCAGGCGCTCTCCAAACGCCTTGCGGTCGCCAGGACCTGCTGCCCCCACTGATCGTCCGCCACGTGCTCGAGTTCCGTCGCCTCCCGCAGCAGGGCACCTGCCCCGGAGCCGAGACGGGCGTGGATGGCACGATGCTCGGCGGGGGTGACGCGGTGGCGTTCAAGTCTCCGGGCGGGCATGCGCGCGGCGACCGCCGCCGAGGTGATCCGCGCCTCCACTTTCGCGATGAGGACTCCGGCCGCCTCCTCCGCGGCCTGATCCCAGTGAGCGGCCCAGACGCCGGGGGCGAGTGCGTTGCGTGCGGCCGGCCCGTCTCCTCCGGTCAGCGCGGCGCGCGCCTGGCCTGCGGCTTCCAGCAAACGGGTGACCAGCGCGAGCCGCACCGATCCCAGCAGGCGATCGGGGCCTCCGGCGGAGACGGGGTGCACCAGCCGCCCCAGTGCGGGCCCGAGTTCCGGAAGGGAGAGCGCGGCCTTCACCGACGCTCCCACAGCGGCCGCCCTCCCTGGAGATCGGCGACGGCCAGCGCCGCGCGTTCGCCGGACCGTTCCTCATACCGGCGGACGAATTCCACCAGCGGTTCCGGCTCGAATGCCGTGCGCGGCATGCCGGTCACCCCCAGCGCGGCCTCGATGGCCGCCGCCGTGCCTTCCACTTCCACCAGGACATCCATCAGCGGGTACCACTCGAGCCGCACTTCGGCGGCGTGCACCCGGTATACCTCGACGAACCGATCCACCGACTTGATGACGCGATACCCGAGCGCGGCCAGGATGCCGGTGGCGGTGCCGCCCTCTCCCTCGATTGTACACTCGAGTTCATCGCGCAGCTTATAACCCTCGGGCGACCGACGAGTGTGTCCCTTCCATGCCATCTGGGTGCGGGCTGGCGCCCCCTCTGGCTTCCAGGTCCGGATGCGCAGTACCTCATCCCGTTCCCGGAGGACCCCCTCCTGGTCGAAGATCCGGTCTTCCATCAGCCCGCGGAAGGTGGCTTCCGCCCCTGACTCGACGAGGTGGCGCCGCAGGAGTGCAGGGTCAGGCACCACCGCCTTCAACTCGAGTTCGGGATGGGCCCCCGTGACGGCATTCATGCGAGAATCGCCTCCAGGACCGCATCGGTGTCGGAGAGATCCTCGAACGCGGCGCGGGCACCGGCGTCACGAAGCTCGGTCACGGCGTAACTGCCCGTGGCGACCGCAACGGCGCGAGCGCCGATCTCGCGCCCGCAGGTCACGTCGGCGGGTGTGTCCCCGACGATGACCACCATCTCGCCAGCCGGGACCTGGCCGAAGATCGGCGCGGCGCGCCCGGCAGCGATCGCGGGCAGGTCGGGCCGATGCGAGGAATCGGAACCGTAGGCGCCGACACGGAATCGCGCCGGGTTCAGCCCCCCCGAGCGCAGCTTGAGCCCGGCGCCCCGCTCGACGTTTCCGGTCAGCAGTCCGAGAACGATGTCCGTCTGCGCCTCGAGGCGGTCCAGCAGCGCCAGCACACCAGGGAGGAGGCGGGTCCGTCCCGGCGTGCGGGTCAGCTCCGTCTCGAGGAGCACGAGGTACCGCTCCAGGATATCGGTCACCGCGCTGGGGTCGCCAGCGGACGAGTCGCCCGCGGCTTCGAGCATCTCGCGCACGATCTGTGGATCGGTCTTGCCGTCGAACCGGATCCGCGCCCACACCTCGTGGTCGATCATGCGGTCGGCCAGGGCGGCAGTGATGGCGCGCCGGCCGGCGCCAGGTGTCAGCAGGAGGGTGCCGTCGATATCAAAGAGAACGAGGACGCGCGTCATCCGGAGGCCGTCGCCCCCGGCACGCGGCGGGCAGCGACAAACAGCTCGCGCAGGTGCGCGGCACGATGCCCCGGCGCCCACGGCTCCCGCAGCACGCCGCCACACGACACCGTGGAGTGAACCAGGGTGTCATCTGCCCCAACGAACGCCACGTGGGTGACGCTTCGTCCGTTCTCGCTGAAGAAGAGGAGGTCCCCCGGGACCGCATCGTCGAGTTGAATCTCTTTGCCGACGAGCGCCTGCGCCGAGGAATCCCTCGGCAGCGACACCCCGCGCGCCGCGAAGGTGGTCTGCACCAGGCCCGAGCAGTCCACCCCGCGCTCGGTGACCCCACCCCACTGGTACGGCGTGCCGGCAAAGGTCCGCGCGGCCCACTCCTCCGCCGGCAGCGCGGCCGCCTCGGCAATCATCTCGCTGGCCGGCAGGACGTGCCCCTGCAGCAACTGTCCCGACGCGCCATCCGGCAGCTCCACCCGACCGTGGACGATCGCCACCCTGGCGCGAACCGGAATTCGGCGTCGGCCCACTTCGGTTTCCACTTCGGCTCCCCCCGACCAGCCGTCGGCCCGCTCCCTCCAGCGTGCCGCTTCCGTGGGACTGACCTCGAGGAGATAGCCGGCATGAGCCCATCCCTCGTATCGATCAACAAAAGTGCGGACGCGGTGCCAGGTGCCAACCGTTTCGAGGATGTCGGCCGTTTCCCCCAGCACCAGCTGCGTCACCTGCTCGGTTCGCAGCGATGCCTCCCGGTACAGAGGGGCCACGGCGGCGTGCGCAACGACTGCCGTCACGCCGGGCTCGCCTTCGCCTGTTTCTGCTGGCACGGCGCACAGCGTTCCACACCCCGAAAGGCGCAGATCAGGCAGATGAAGGTGCCGCAATCGATGCAGGGATACCCCTCGGAGGCGCGCTCCTCCCGTCCGCAGGCGCGGCACTGCATCGCGTCATGTTCGTGAATGTCCGCCATGCGGCCTCCCTTCAGATGTCCAGGCCCCAGCGCTTGATCTTGTTGATCAGCGTGGCGCGCGAAATACCCAGCTCAAGCGCCGAGCGGGTGCGGTTACCGCCGTGATGCCGCAACGTGCGCTCGATGTGCTGGCGCTCCAGTTCCTCGAGAGCCAGCGGCGTGTGCCGCCGGTCGCCCGGCCCCGGCCGCGCGCGAAACTCCCCCGGGAGATGCTCGACGCCCACCGCGGCCTGCCCCCGCCCGAGGATCAGTGCGCGCTCCAGGACGTTTCGCATCTCGCGGACATTGCCCGGCCAGCCGTACCCCAGCAGGCGCTCGAGCGACTCCGCGCCGATTTCCGGAGGGCCGGCGGGCAGTTCGGTCAGGAGGTCGTTGAAGATCCGGGTGATGAGCGCAAGGCGGTCATCGCGCGAGCGTTCACGCACCGCGGGAAGTCGCACCGGCATCACGCTCAGGCGATAGTAGAGATCCTCGCGGAACCGCCCTTCCTCGACCTCGGCCGCGAGGTCCTTGTTGGTCGCGGCGATCAGCCGGACATCGACGGTGATCTCCCGGGTGCCACCGAGTCGACGGAAGGTCTTCGTCTCGAGCACTTTCAGGAGCTTGGGCTGCAGCTCCAGCGACAGGTCCCCGATTTCGTCGAGGAACATCGTGCCGCGGTCGGCGATCTCGAAGAGCCCCTGCTTGCGATCCTTCGCATCTGTGAACGCGCCCTTCTCATGCCCGAACAACTCGGAGTCGAGAAAGGTGGGGCTGAGGCCCGCGCAGTTCACTTCGACAAACGGCATCCGCGCGCGCGGGCCGAGGTTATGGATCATGCGGGCAACCCACCCCTTGCCAGAGCCGCTCTCCCCGAGGAGCAGCACCGTGGTCCGCTCGCTCTGCGCGAGCAGCGAGATCTGGTGGGCGAACGCCTTCATCGTGGCCGAGCCACCGAGCGAATCGAGGCCGTGTCCAGCCCCCCCCTGGTTGACCAGCGCCTCGTTGACGCGGCGCAGCCTGGCCTTGTCCGCCACCCGGGCCGCGGCGGCGGAGAGGTGGGTCATGTCCACCGGTTTCGAGAGGAAGTTCTCCGCGCCGAGCTGCATGGCGCGCACGGCGGTGGGGACGTCGCTGTTGCCCGTCAGGAGAATCACCCCGGCGTCGCGCTCCCGGAGCTTCTCGAGCACCTCGAGGCCGTCCATCCCAGGGAGGTGCAAGTCGAGCATGACGACGTCAGGGTGCAGCCGGTCATACGTGGCCAGTCCGGCCTCACCGCTCAATTCGCGGGTGACCTCCCAGCCGAGCTGCTCGAAGTAGTTTCCGATCGCGCGGAGCACGTCGGTGTCGTCATCGATCAGCAGTACGGAACCGATCATCGTCTCACCTCGCACCGCGGCCAGGATGCCGCGGGAGTTCAACCCAGAAACGCGCCCCGCCCCCCGGGCGGTTCTCGGCGCGGATATCCCCGCCATGGGCCCGGATGATCCCGTGCGAAATCGACAGCCCGAGCCCCGTGCCCTCCCCCACCGGCTTGGTGGTAAAGAATGGCTCGAAGATACGCGCCATCACGTCCGGCGGAATACCCGGCCCTCCGTCCAGAATCTCGAGCAGTACCAGGGACCCGTCCGCCCCGAGGCGCACCGCGCCGCTCGCCCCGTTGGCGCGCATCGCATGGGCCCCGTTGGCCAGAAGATTCAGCACCACCTGCCGAATCTGGTCTGGATCGGCGTGGGCGGCAGGCAGGTCCGGAGGACACTCCACCGTCCAGCGGCCGAGCCGGTCGCCGTTGGCGCTGATCACCTCGCGCACCAGGGCGCCGAGGTCGACCTCCGCCCGGCGGAGGGGGCGCTGCCGGGCAAACGCCAGGAGATCGGTGACGATCTGTGCCGCCCGCGTCGCCTCGGTGCGGATGCTCTCCACCACCCGCTGGCTCCCGTCGTCGAGCGGCTCGTCCAGAATGAGCGCCTGTGCCAGCGCGCTGATGCCGGCGAGGGGATTGTTCAGCTCATGCGCGACGCCACTGACCAGACGGCCGAGCGCTGCGAGCTTCTCGGTGTGACCGAGCTGTTCGCGGAGCCGTTGCTCGTCGGTCACGTCGCGGGCGATGGCGAGCACCAGCGGGGCTCCCGCCTCCTCCCCCGCCGCGGGCACCGCCACCACCTCCGCCTCCCGGACCGCCCCGTCTGGCCGACGCAGGTGCATCGTGAACGCCCGTGGCTCCCCCCCACGCACGCCCGCCAGCTGCTTTGCAACGTAGTCCGATTCCGCTGGGACCACGAAATCCGCGAGCCGGGGCGCCTCCTCCTCGAACCCCGCGAGCGCGCGCGCCGCCGGGTTGACCGAGCGGAGGATCCCCTCCTCGTCCAGCGTGAAGATGGCGACCGGAACGGTGGCGAACAATGCCCGGTACCGCACCTCCGACCGGCGCAGTTCGTCGGTGGCGACCCGTTCACGCGTCACGTCCCGCATCAGCGCGACCGAGCCGCCGGCTCCCTCCTTCGGCCCCAGGGGAGCCAGCGACACCGCCAGCAGTCGAGCCTCGCCATCCGGACGCACGATGCGTGACTCGAACCGATGCGCGCCGCCCCTCCCCTGTGGATCGCCCGGCAGCAGCGCCGCGAGCGGCCGGCCCTGCAGCTCCTCGGCTGAACGGCCGAACAAGTCCGCCGCGGCGGCGTTCGAGAAGCGAACGTCTCCGCGCCCATCGGTGAGCACGATCGCGTCGTGCGCCGCCTCGACGACGAGGCGGAATCGCTGCTCCAGCCGAAGCACCTGGCTGACGTCGTCCACCGCCACCACGTGCCCCCCCTCGGGGAGCGGTGTGGCGGTGACAACGAGGGATCGACCGTCTTCCGACTCGAGCAGGGTGGTCACCCCAGACCCGGCCTTGGACGACAGCGCCAGCGGATCCTCCCGCCCCTCGTCGCCCTCGGCGAAGAGGCCGTGAAACGGCAACCCGACGATATCGGTCACGGCGACCCCGGCCAGGTCAGCAACGAAGCGATTGGCCCGCGCAATCCGGCCATCGGCGTCGAGAATCGCGAGCCCGGTAGCCGCGGCATCGAAGGCGGTCTGCCACTCCTGCCGGCTGCGGCTGACGAGGTCGAACAGCCGGCTCTTGCCGATGGCAAGCGCAGCCTGGTCGGCGAACGCCACTGCCAGACGACGCTCCTCCGACGAGTACTCCCTGGGCCGGTCATGGAAGAAGGCCAGGACGCCGATCGTCTCGTTGGCGAAGACGAGCGGAAGCAAGGCCACCGAGGCGTAGCCTTCGGCCTGTACTGCCGCCGCCATGGGCGACGCGAAGTCGCTCCGGGCGTGCTCGATGAACACCGGCCTCCCGTCGAGAAGCGTCGACGCGGTGGGCAGTGCGTGAAACTGCCGCTCGAGCGCCCTTGCGTACTCGGGGGAGAGGTTGATCCGGGCCAGGCAGGAAGCCGAGCGCTGCGCCCGGTTGAGCAGGAAGACGGCGGTGCGTTCCGCCCCGAAGACGCGCATCCCCTCTTCGGCGAGGAAATGCGTCGTGCGATCGGCGTCTTCCACGCCAGTCAACGCGTGAGCGACGCGGCCGAGCGCATCGATCTGATCGAGCCGGGTCAGCAGCTCACCCCGTAACCGCAAGCCGCTGATGGCAGCCGCCACCTGATCGCCGACCGCCTGCAGCAGGAGGAGCGTATCCGGCGAAGGCGGCTGCCACCCCTCGGCCGCCCCCGTCACCGTGAGGACTCCTGTCACGACGGAACCAAAGCGCATCGGGACCATCGCCCCGGGGCGGTGAGGGCGCGGCCGCCGCGGATCCGGTGCCGCTTCCGGCTCGGCCTCGAGGTCCCTGCTCGACCGCGCCTCACCGCGGCGCGAGACACTCACTTGCGGGTCGCGCTCCCCGAGGACGTCGCCGACACGATAGAGGCGAGCCTCCCGGCCGAGCGCACCGAGGACCACCAGCCCTGGCAGCTGCTCACCGGGCCGCCCGGCAATCATGGCGCCCGCAGCCTGCCCCACCGTCAGCGCGGCCTGGAGCCCCCGTTCGACCATCGCGTCGAGGGTCCCGAGCGCGGACAGGTCATGGGCCAGCGCCCGCAGCGCCTCGCTGCCGGCCAGCGTCGCCTCCGCCATCGCCTCCGCAACACGTGTCGTGTCGGCGATGCGCGTCGCCTGGATCGCGATGGCCGCGTGCGCGGCGATCGCGACCACGATCTGGATCGCGTCGTCGTCATACGCATCCACCCGATAGGACTGCGTCGAGAGGACACCGATCACCCGCTCACCCAGCATCATGGGCGCGTGGATCCCCGATTGGCTGGGCTCCCCCGAGCCGAATGGATCTCCCCGCCCCGCTTCCAATGCCTCCGGGCGGCCGAGTACCAGTACCCGCTTGTGGCGCACGACCCAGCTGGTCGGCCCATTGCCCAGCGGGGCCTCTTCCGGCGGCAGTCGCTGGCCGTGATCGGTGTGGTTGACGAAGAGCAGGCGCTCCGTCCCCGGATCGTACAGCGCGAGATAGAACGCATCGCAATCGACGAGGCGGGCGATCTGCGTGCGCAGGACCTCGTACAGGGCGGCCGGATCCAGCAGCCGCGCCGTGGCCTCGGCGATCTCGGCCAGCACTTCGACCGGGAGCGACCCGCCTCGATACGTGCGGCTCATGGCGCCTCCGGCACCATGACCCGAATCGCGCCGGGCACGACGGTGGCGGTGAACGGCGTCTTCCCACCGAGGTCTCCGTCGAGTTCCACGGGGACGACCGCATCCGTCTCGATGTGGATCTCCCGGCCCCGGACATGGCCAACGCGCGACCCGGGGCCCTCGGCCCGGCGGAGAAAATGCCAGATGGCCTGGACGCCGTCCGCGAGGCCGTCGGCGCGCAGCACGACCACGTCGAGCAATCCGTCGTCCGGCCGGACACCGTCGCCGAACCGCAGGATCGGGGGCAGGACTTCCGCGCAGTTGGCGATCATGACGACCGCCGCGTTTGCCTCGTACTCCACGCCATCGACTCGAATGTGATAGCGGTGACTCCGCATCTGGCTGATCAGGCGCAGCGAGGTCGCGATGTAGGCCCCCACTCCCCAGCGTTGCTTCAGCGCGCTCGATGTCTCCGCCATGATCTGCGCATCGAAGCCTGCCCCGCACGCCACGGCAAAGTAGTGGGGCTCACCGGTGGCATCGTCGAGGCGCCCGAGGTCGAGCCGTCGGGAGATACCGCGCACCAGGATCTCGGCGGCGCGGCTGGGCAGGAACGGGATCCGGAGGTTGCCGGCGAGGAGATTGCCCGTCCCGCCGGGGATGAGCGAAAGCGCCACGTCGGTGCCCACCAGCGACGAGGCGGCCTGCATCGTCGTCCCATCGCCACCGAAGACCGCGACCGCATCCATGCCAGCCACCACGGCTTCGCTGGCCAGGCGCCGCGCATCGCCGGTCCCCCCGGTAGCCACCACCTCGGCTTGCCATCCGGCGCGCCGCAACACGTCGCGGACCTCGCGGACGGCCTTCGGCTTGGTCCTCGCGGCGGCGGGGTTCGTGATGACCAACGCACGTGGCACGCTAGAACTCCTGCTCCCAGAGGACGTCGAGACCGGCCTGGTATCTGTCGTTGGTCGTCAGCGGCGCCGTCTGCTGGTCCGCGGTACACGATGCCGACGGCTCGAAACTGGCGAGGAACCGGAATCCCCGCGCGAAGCGATACTCGAAGCTCGCCCCGATGTTCTTGTAGCTGGTGGCGCCACCAGTCGTGCAGATGCCGGCGCTGAAGGTAAGGAACGTCTTGCGGCCGATCTGCCATCCCGCCGCGAGCTGGGTGGCCGTGGAGGACCCGTAGGCGCCCCCGGCGGTGCCGGGCCGCAGTTCAATGTAGTCCACCGGAACCCGGAGGTCCGTCACCAGCGTGCGCTGGAGTTCGCTGGTCACGGCACTCGAGAGGTAGGCGAGCCCGAGATTCAGCGCCTGCTGCTGATCACCCGGTGCGCCCCCCGTCGTCTGGAGCGTCGAGGCGGGGCGCCGGAACATCAGATAGGAGACGAGGTTCGTCTCCGAAATCGGGGGCAGGATTGTGGAGGTCAGGTCAAGCTTGGGCTCAAGCATCGTGCCCGTGATGTTGGCGATGACCGGCACGTCCTGGCTGCCATCGAGTGGGCGCACGATATGCTCGGCCTTGATATTGAGGTCGGCGTTGAGGTCGGGCGTGCCGAGGAACCGTACCTGCCCCTGCTGTACCTTGAAGTCGCGTCGCACCGGGCCGATCACCAGTGTGTAATTCCCTCGCAGCGCGTCCATCCGCCCGTCCACCCGGTAGTCGCGGCGCAGCTTGTCGACGCGAACCTCGCCACCGAGCTGGATGTTCGCCTCGTTCGAGCGGAGCCAGAACGCATCGCCCACTCGAACCGTGAAATTGTCAACGCGAAGCGAATCGATGAACCGATTGCGCGTCGTGTACCCGCGCTGAAGCATGCGCTGGAACCGTTGGTCCAGCAGGTCCCGGAATTCCGGATCATCGAGGTCGACCACGTCCTTGGTAATGAGGTCGGCAAAGTAGAGCGCACCCCGGTTTGCGGTGACACCGCCGGTCAACGTCGGGGAATTGAACGGACCGGTGAGCCGCATGCGGCCGCTGACATCGAGCGTGAGGAAACCACGGATCTCGGTCGCCAGGAAGTCAGTGGCCACCAGCCGGAGGTTGAGCACCGGGTTCGTGAGCGGCTGGAACCTGACGCTGCCGCTGGCACGGAGTGACCCGTCGGCCGGCGCGCTCCGGAGCATGAGCGAATCAAGGGTCAGCGAATCACCCATGAAGGTGGCGTGCCCGACGATGCTCGAATACCGAACGCCGAGGCTGGGTACCGACCCGCGCCCCTTGCGAACATCGAGGAATCCCTCGAGCCGCGGAGCCTCCCACGATCCCGCCACCCGAACATCGGCGCTCATGACGCCCGACATCCGGCGGACCCGGGTGGTGAAGGCCTCGAAGGTCCCGAGGTCAAGGCTGTCGGCGCGGGCACGGATCATCAGCGGCCCGTCAAGCTGGCGCTGCGGCACCGCCGCGAACGCCAGGTCAAGCGGAAGGGCCACTTCGATGCCGAGAATCCGTTGACCGGTCTTCCAGATCGAGAGATTGCCCTCGAGCCGGCGGTCTTCGTAGTGCAGGATCCCCTGGATGAACGGCGAGCGGAAGTCGCCGAACACGGCGTCGCCGAGGGAGGCCGTGCCCTGGATGAGCGGCGAGCGGCGGGTTCCGCTGATCTCGAGATCGGCGCCGATGAATCCGGACACCCCGGCGGTGTCCCCGCGGAACAGCCCGGCGACATCGCGGAGGTCGAGCCCGTAGGCGTCGAGCCGGAGATCCCCTGGCCGCTCCCCTGGAAGGGTGCCTGCCATGTTGATAGCCCCGGAGCCGTCCGCCGTCTCGAGCCGAACGGGTGAAAGCACCGTCCCGGAATCGGTCGTGCGTATTTCCACCGGAGCGCGCAGGTCCCAGCGATGCCCACTCAACGCCATCGACACGGAGTCGATCGTGGTCGTCTGCCCTCCGCCGTCGGCGGTATAGCGGCCGTTGGCGCCGACGGCCGCCCCTTCGCCGCCCTCGAACGATCCCGACCATCGCAGGGAATCGGTCCAGCCAAGGGCCCCGATGCGCACGTTACTGGTCACCAGCCGACCGAACGAGATGGTATCGGCGAGCATCGCGAGGCTGAGAGATGCGCGGGAGCCACCCATCCATCCGAAGGTGGCGGACAGAGAGTGCAGCCGCCCGCCCCGGAAGGTGAGGTCGCTCGCGTCGGCAAACCCTGACGCCACCAGCGAGTCGAGCGACCCGGCCAGTGAGAAGTCGAGTCGCCCCCGACCCCGCAGTTCGGTGCCGGTGGTATCCGGTCCCAATCCGAGCTTCGCCACCAGCAGGGAGTCGAGCCCCTGCAGGCTGTCCAGCTCGGTGATCAACTCCATCCGCCCCTCGTAGGGGGCAGCCCAGCCCAGGGTGCCCTTCGAGCCCAGCCGTCCGCCGCGCCAGTCAACGCCAAGCGTATCGATGACGAGCATGCTGTCGCGCACCGACATGCGCGCCACAGCGGTGTCGATCCGGAATGCATCGAACCGCCCCGGACCCAGGCTGCCGCGGATCGATCCCTCCGGCGCCCGCAGGGTGTCGATGGAGCCGACAATCAGGACCTCCCCCGCCAGGTCGGACGTCGGGCCCGTTCCGCGGAGCGCGCGCAGGTCGAGGTGGCTGAAGTCGATCTGGAGCGAGTCGCCGCCCCAGCGGGGGGGCATCACCGTGGCAGGACCCCGGACCCGGAGGGCACCAATCTCGCCGCGTACATCGGCATCGAGGTCCATCCGCTCCATCGTGCCGGCCAGACGGACCTGGCCGACAATCGAGCCCAGGCTGGGCAGGGTCGGATACCCGGCACGAATCCCCTCGAACGAGAGGGAGTCGAGCCTCAGGTCGCCGTCGAACGCGGTGACAAGCGTGCGTGTGTCGAGACGCACCCAGCCGTCGATGACGCTCACCGGGCGCGGGCCGTCCCGATGCCGCATTCCACCCGTGAAGAGGACGTTCTTCCACGGCCCATCGAGGGTCCCCGACAGGCTGGCGCGGCCCTGCAACGTGACCGACGGGGTCAGGAGCTCGACCGTGCGCAGGTCGACATCCGACGATTCGAGCGCAAAGTCCCTGAACGTCAGGCCGTCGACACCGCCGGTCAGGATTCGCCCCTGCCCGGCGAAACGGCTGGTCGCACCGCCCGAGATGCCGATGTCGGTGACCTGGACATCGAGGGAGAGCCGGAGATTGGAGAGCAGCCCCGTGCCTGCGATTCGTCCCGAGAGGCTGCCCCGCAACGGAAGTGTGTCGAGATACGGCCGCGCCGCCTCCAGGTCGAGGCGCTCGATCACGAGATCCATGTCCCGCACCCCCAGCCCCCGCCGCACATCCGTGAGGACGATCACCCGGCCATCGATCCGCGTGCTGTCGTTCTCCAGGTGGAGATCCTGCAGATCGAAGCTGGCACGTTCCGCGTTCTGTGATTTCCCGACAACGACGGTACTGCCATGGAGCGCGGGGAAGTCTGGAGACACCCAGCGGAGGTCCACCAGGTCCAGCTCGCTGAAGCGGATGCCAAAGTCGAGGAGCAACGGTCCTTCGGGAAAGGTCACGACACCGGACCCCTGAAACCGCGATCCCGGCAGGGCGCCGCGCGTGATCTCGAAGATGAGGCTGTCCCTGTGAATCCGTGCGCGGCCCCGCGCCTGCTGGACACGGACTCCAGGATCGCTCACCCGCACCCCAAGGGTATCAATCACCAGGGAGAGCGGGTCGCGATTCGGCGTGCTGATGGTGAGGCGGTCCAGTCCGAGATCCAGGCTGTCAAAGCGGCGGACCAGCTCGAGACCCTCGGCGCCCGGCACGATGACGCGCCCGGGGAGCGCGCGTTCCGCCGCGAGCACCGAGTCCCGCGCGCCGGCTCGAACGCGAGCCGGCGGGTTCCAGGGGAGGCGCAAGGTCAGCGTGGCACCATGGAGCTCGAGATTGTGAAATTCGATCAACGGCGGCCGCCCACCCCCGGTCCCCTCGCCGAGGTGCAGGACTTCTTCGTAGTTCATGCGACCGTTGCGGCGGCGGACGAGATCGATGACCGGGGACTCGGCGCGCACCGAGCTGAAGTCGAACCGCCCGGCCAGGAGATTCGGGAGCTGGTAGCTGACGTCGAGCCGGGGGAACTCCGCCACGACGGCGCCGGAGCTGTCCTTGAGCACCACGCCGCGCAGCGAGAGCCGGGTGAGGAAGTTCCCCGACACGTCGCCAATCGTCAGGTGCCCGCGAAAGATCCGATCCGACAGGTGGGTGACGGTCCGCGCCAGCAGCCGACGGCCCGGAGGCGATACGGTCAGCGCGGCGAGCAGTCCCGCCACGAGCGCGACCGTCCCGAAGCCCGTGACGAAGACGATGTGGGCAAGCCGGCGCCGCATCAGAACGGCTGCCCGACGGCGAAGTGGAACACGAAGCGATCTGGATTTCCCGTCGGGGTGTAGCTCTCCCGGATCCGCACCACATTGTTGTTCTGGCTCAGATACAGCGCGCCGGGCTGCTGGGAATATCCGTTGTACCCGACGTCGAGACGCACCGGGCCGAGAGGGGTGACGAGCCGGAGGCCGACGCCCGGCGTGACACGCACCTCGGGTGTGTTCTGGTACCGATCCCAGAGGACACCCGCGTCGACGAACGCGACCACTCGGAAGACGCGGCCCCAGACCGGCGAGGGCAAGCGGATCTCGACATTCCCGACCCCGAGCATGTTCCCGCCGACTGGGGCGTAGCTGATGGTACCATCCGGAATCGGCGTGTTCCCCGGATCGGTCGTGTCGATCGGGACGGTGTCGTTGATGACCAGATAATTGATGGGCCCGAGTCCGTTGAGCTGGTATCCGCGGACGTCATTGGGGCCGCCCGCATAGAACCGGTTGGCCGGCGGGATGTAGTTGGTCTCCTCCAGGGTATTGAACGACGTCAACGGCGCCCACATCGCCCCCGCACGGAGGCGGAAGCTCAGCACCGTCTGGCGGGAGAGCGTCCGGTACCAGGCGCGGTTGGCCACCAACTGGACGAATTGCTGTGATTCACTGGACCCGAGGAGTTGCGAGCTCACGGTGGCCTGCACGGTCGTGCGGTGACCGCGGGTCGGGTTCAGGGGATTGTTCACCGACGGGAATGTCGCCGATGCTCCCAGGGCCCCGAGTCCCTGGTCGGCGCTCAGCTGAGCGATGTCCTCGGAGCTGCATACCAGGAGCGACACGCAGAAGCTCGCCGGGCTCGCCTGCGTGCTGCCATAGGTGAACGAATACGTGAGGGCGAGCTTGGCCTCGCGGAGGGTCTCGCGGTTGAGGCTCAGCCCGGCGCCGACTTCCTGCCGCAGGTACACGAGGTAGTCCGAGCGCCGGTCGGCGAAGAGCGTGGTCGTCAGCGTATTGTGCGGCGAGAGGAACGCCGGCCGGCGGAGGGAGACCGCCAGGCTGTAGTTGACCTCGCTCGAGCCCAGCGTATCCGGCTTCAACTGGGAACAGAGGAACCCGTCCTGCATGCCCCAATCCGTCGGTGCGCCGACGCCGATCTTCGACAACCGGCCGCTCACGTCGAGGACGCGGCCGCCGCCGGCAAAGTTCCGGAAGGTGATGCCGGCGCCGACGCGGAAGCAGTCGTCCGTCGCGTACCCGACGCTTCCCCGCGCGCGTCGCGGCTTGCTCTCCGCCACGCGAACGGTGAGCGGCACCGAATCGGACGTCGGGTCGTACGCGGCGCTGTCGATCCCGACGGCCGCGAAGCTGAAGAGTTCGGAACGGTAGAGGTTGCGCTGGCTCCGGTAGAGATCCTCCTGGGAGAACAGCTGCCCGGGCCGGGTGGCGAGCAGCGAGCGCGCCACGTCCGGCGAAACGCGCCTGGTGCCCGTGATGGTGATTCCACTCACGCTCGAGAGCGGCCCGGCCTGCAGGTCGATCGCGGCGTTTGCCGTCAAGTCGGTCTTGTCGCGCTCGAAACTCTGGAAGGCAATCGCGTCGGGATAGCCCCGGTCCCGCAGGCGGCGCACGAGGGTGTCTGACGTCGCATCGAGGAGGATGCGGCTGAAGGGGTCGCCCGCCTGGAGCGGGAGATCCCGTGTCACGAGCCCGGGCTTCGCGACGGAGTCGAGACCCAGGACCCCCAGCGAGTCGAGAATGACCGGCGGTCCTTCATCGATCAGGAAGGTGATGTAGATGTCATTGTCGGTCCGCCGTACGACGGTGTCCACGGCCACGTTCATGTAGCCGCTCTTCCGGTAGAGCAGCGTGATGCGCAAGACATCGCGGTCGAATTCGACCTGGTCGAACGGCCGCTTCTCGCCGAGGCCGATCCAGCGCACCAGCCCCGAGCGGGCAAACCAGGAGGAGTTTGTCGTCGAGATGGCGGCCGACAGCTGATAGGCGTCGAGCGCACGATTGCCCTTGAAGGACAACCCGCGCACGATCAGCGGCTCCTCTTGAGCGCGCAGCGGCGTGACGGCGAGTAGCGTGGCAACCACCGCGAGGACCGCGCCTCGCGGCACGCTCACGCGGCGTCCCCCTCAGAGGCGGGGGCGCTCATGATTGACGGCATGCTGTAAGATGCCTAGTTTCTTCATCTTACGCCACAGTGGGCGGCCCACCGGTTGCCCCCTCCTTCCGGTGTAGGGACCACTCGCCGCCAACCCGCACGGGCCACCTGCCAATGCCCCGCTTCCTGCTCGCCGCCGTGACGATTCTGACCGCCTGCGGCGGCGATGGGGGGCCGCGTTCGCTGACCTACTATTTCACGGCGGATCCCCGGTCGCTGGACCCCGCCTTCTCGACGGACGTGCCGAGCGGCGAGATGATCGCCATGCTCTTCGACAACGTGACCCAGTTCGACGCCTCGGGTCGCCTCGTGCCCGGCATCGCCACCCGATGGGAGGCCGACCCGACCGGGGCCGTCTACACCTTTCACCTGCGGTCGGACGCCACCTTCCACGACGGGCAGCCGATCACCGCCCGGACCGTACGAGCCTCGTTCCAGCGCGTGCTGTCGCTCGCCTCAAAGGGCTCGCGCACCTGGACGCTGACGCCGATCAAGGGCGCCGCGGCCTTCGCCGCCGGCACCGCCGACGACGTCGACGGCATCACGGTCCCGGATGACTCCACCCTCGTGATCACCCTCGAAGAGCCGCTGAATGTCTTTCCGAAGCTCCTGGCCATGCCCGCCTCCGCCATCGTGCCGGAATCGATCGGCCCCCGATTCGCCGAGGAGCCGGTTGGGAGCGGGCCGTGGCGGTTCGTCGAATGGTCGCACGACGATGCATTGCTGCTCGCCGCCAACGAGGGGTACTGGGGCGGGCGCCCGCGCTCCGATACGGTGCGGGTGCGCATCATCCCCGAGCCGCTCACCCAGGCGGCGGAGTTCGAGTTCGGGCAGTTGGCGGTCGTGGAGGTGCCCTTCAGCGAAACGACGCGATGGGAGGAGGAACATGCCTCGGAGCTGCAGCGGCGCGCCGCCCTTCGCGCACTCTACGTGGCCATCAACACCCAGCGCGGACCCCTCCAGGACGTCCGGGTGCGGCGCGCGCTCAACCTCGGCGTCGACGCCGGGACGATGCTCCGGACCATCATGGCGGGCCGCGGCGTGCGGGCCGCCGGCGCCATTCCCCCAGGGCTCGAAGGGTACGACAGCACCCGTACCCCCTATGCGTACGACCCGGCAGCCGCCCGGGCGCTGCTCGCCGAAGCTGGCTACGGCGACGGCCTGACCCTCAAGCTCTGGCGCACCCAGCGCTCCGAACTCGCGCGCATTGCGCAGGCCATCCAGCAGAGCCTGGCGCTGGCCGGGGTGACCATCGAGATCGTCGAACGCGACGCGTCCAGCGCCCGGGCCGCCTCTTCCAAGGGGGAGGCCGACCTCTTCCTCACCGACTGGTACGCCGACTACCCCGACCCCGAGAGCTTCAACTACCCGACCTTCTATTCGAAGAACGCCGGCAGCGGCGGGAACCGGGCGTTCTACTCCGACTCGGCGGTCGACCGGATGATCATGCTGGCACGAGGGACCCCCGACCTGGCATTGAAGGACAGCCTCAGCCGCGCCATCGACCAGCGCATCTTCGAGGCGGCCCCCTGGATCTTCCTCTGGTTCCCGGCCGACCTCTGGGCGGAGCGCGTCGACGTGACCGGCTGGGAGATACCCGCGATCTTCAACGGCCAGCGCTGGCAGACACGTGGAGCGGGTGCCGTGACCCGGTTTCTGGCCTGGCGCCTCGTGGTGGTGCTGCCGACGCTGTTCGGCGTGCTGGTGGTGGCGTTCCTCCTGCTCCACGTGGCCCCCGGCGATCCGGTGCAGGCGATGGTCGGCGAACGCGCCGACTCCGCCACCATGGTCCGCCTCCGCGCCGAGTTGCACCTGGACGAGCCGCTCCCGAAGCGATTCGTCCTGTACTCGGCGGGGATCCTGAAGGGCGACCTCGGCAACAGCTATATCACCGGCCGCCCGATCCTGGGCGAGTTGCTTCACCGGTTCCCCTACACCCTGCGCCTCGCCCTGGCCGCCATGCTGTTCGCGGTGAGTACCGGCCTGATCGTCGGCATCATCGGCGCGTGGCGGCCCGGCAGCTGGTTCGACCGGATCATGACCCTGGGCGCCTACTTGGGCGTCTCATTCCCGGTCTACTGGGTCGGCCTCCTGCTGATCCTGATCTTCGCGGTGCAGCTCCACTGGCTCCCTCCGTCAGGATCCGGCGGTCTCGCGTTCCTGGTCCTCCCCGCCCTCACGCTTGGAATGCGGTCGGTGGCCGTCATCGCCCGGATGACGCGCGCGGCGATGCAGGAGGTCCTGCAGGCCGATTACATCCGCTCGGCACGCGCCATCGGGCTGGGAGAGGGCCGCGTCGTGTTGCGACATGGGCTCAGGAATGCGCTGCTCCCGGTCATCACCGTCATCGGCCTCGATTTCGGCAGCTACCTGACCGGCTCTATCTTGACTGAGACCATCTTCTCGTGGCCCGGCGTGGGACGGTACGTCCTCACCGCCATCAGCAAGCGGGATTTGCCAGCTGTGCAAGGGAGCATCCTCTTTCTCAGCGTCGTGTTTGTCCTCGTCAACCTTGTCACCGACCTCGTCTATGCCAAAGCCGACCCCAGGGTCTCCTATGATTGACGCCACCCGGCGCCTCCTCGTGCTGGTACTGCTCGCCGCCCTCGTCGGGGCCGGCCCGGCAGGCGCACAGGCACTCCAGAAGCGAATCAACGCCCGGCTCGGGGCGCCGCCGCTCGACCACAGTCTCTGGGGCGTGGTGCTGATGAACACCAAGGGCAAACAACTGTACGGCCGGAATGCGGAGCGGATGTTCATCCCGGCCAGCAATACGAAGCTCGTGGTGAGTGCCGTCGCGGCGGCGTTGTTCCCGCCCGACTGGACAGTCACCACGAGCGTCTACGCCGACGCGCCGATACGGGACGGCGTCGTCGAGGGCGACCTGGTCCTCTACGGCCGGGGCGATCCGACGATGGGGCGACGCTGCTATGCCGTCGACACGACGGCGCCCGGTGCCTGCGACACCGATCCATTCCTGCGCCTCCGCGACCTGGCGGGACAGCTGCGGGCCCGCAGCGTCACGACGGTCCAGGGCGACCTGGTTGGTGACGGGAGCTGGTTCGACGGCGAGCTCATCAACATCGATTGGGAGATCTACGACCTGAATTGGTGGTACGCCGCTCCCGTGTCGGGACTCGGCTTCAATGACAACAGCATCGACTTCACCTATGCCCCCGGCCCCACCCTTGGCGCGCCAGCCACCATCACGTTCACGCCCGACTTCGGTACGGTGGCGTTTGAGAACAGGACCCGGACGGTCGCCGCGGGCAAGCCGACGACGATCGACTTCTACCGCGAACCCGGCACCCTGCGTGTCTGGGCGGAGGGGGACGTCGCGCTCGATTCCCGTGGTCGGAACGAATACTTCGCCCTGCCCGACCCGGCACTGTACACCGCGTGGGCGCTGCGCGCGGTCCTGGCAGACAGCGGCATCGCCGTGCTGGGTACGAGCCGCTCCACCGTGGACTCCACCGAGTTCATGGCCGCGCGGCAGGGCGCGCCGCTGGCCGAGGTCGCGTCGCGTCCCGTCAAGGACTGGATCTTCCCGATCCTGAACACGAGCCAGAACTGGTTCGCCGAGATGCTCCTCGAAGCAGCTCGGGCGGCAGTTCGGAACCGCCGGGTCGTGGAAGGAGGGCCTCGCCGTGGAGCGGCGCTTCCTCATCGACTCGATGCAGGTGGACTCGCTGCAGTTCTCGCTCCGCGACGGCTCCGGCCTCTCGAGCTCCAATCTGGTGTCGCCGCAAGCCTTTGCGATGCTGCTGGCCTGGATGCGCACACACCCGCGGTTCGCGTCCTTTGCCGCGGGCCTTCCGCAGTCGGGCCAGCGCGGATCACTCAAGTCGCGATTCATCGGCACACCACTCGAAGGGATGGTGCGCGCGAAGACGGGGAGCATCAGCCGGGTGAACACCCTGTCAGGGTACATCGAGCAACCTGGGCGCACGCTGGTCTTTTCGGTGGAGGCGAATAACCACACCCTGGGCAGCCGGGCCATGATCCCGCAGATCGACAGCCTCGTCGTGCAGATGGGGAAGAAATAGCGTGACGATCACACCGCTCCGCGTGGCTGTCGTCGGCGCCGGGCCGTCGGGGTTCTACGCGGCCGACCACCTGCTCAAGCAGGATCGCCCCATCGAGGTGGACCTCTTCGATCGGCTGCCGACGCCCTTCGGGCTGGTGCGTGGTGGGGTGGCGCCCGACCACCCGAAGATCAAGTCCGTCACACGGGTGTACGACAAGGTGGCCGCGCACCCCGCCTTCCGGTTCTTCGGCAACGTGACCGCCGGCCGGGACCTGTCGGCCGACGAGTTGCTCCGGCACTATCACGCCGTGGTGTGGGCCGTGGGGGCGGAGTCGGACCGGGCACTCGGCATTCCTGGCGAGGAGCTGCCGGGGAGCCATACCGCCACCGAGTTCGTCGGCTGGTACAACGGACATCCCGACTTCCAGGACCGCCGCTTCGACCTGACGCAGAAGGCGGCGGTGGTGGTCGGCGTCGGGAATGTGGCGATGGACGTGACCCGGATTCTCGCCAGCGACCCCGACCGGCTGGCCACGACGGACATCACCGCATCGGCCCTCGCGGCACTGCGCGCCAGCAAAGTCCGGACGATCTACGTTCTCGGTCGCCGAGGCCCGGCCCAGGCGGCATTCACCAATCCGGAACTCAAGGAGCTGGGTGAGCTGCCGGAGGCCGACATCGTCGTCCGGGCCGAAGATCTCCAGCTGGATGCCGCCACCGTCGCGGCCCTCGAGGCGACTCCGGACCGGGAAGCGGAGAAGAACCTGAAGACCCTGCGTGGCTTCGTCGAGCGCGGTGTCGAGGGCCGCCCCCGTCGGATCGAGCTACTCTTTTCGACCTCACCGCTGCGCATCGAGGGAAATGGGCACGTCGAGCGCGTGGTGGTCGGTGCCAACCGACTCGAGCCCGGGCCGCGCGGAGTACAGGCCGTCGCTACCGGAACGGAAGCGACCCTGCGGGCCGGCCTTGTCTTCCGTTCGGTCGGGTACCGCGCACTGCCGGTTCCGGGCGTCCCCTTCGACGATCGCCGGGCGGTGATCCCCAATGAGCGGGGCCGCGTTCGCGCCTCCGACGATGGGGCCACGGTGGCTGGGTGCTACGTGGCGGGCTGGATCAAGCGGGGTCCGAGCGGCATCATCGGCACCAACAAGCCCGACGCGATCGAGACGATCGGCTGCCTCCTCGAAGACGCCGACAGCGGCGCCCTGTCGGCGCCGGCCGTGACCGGGCGAGGGGCGATCGAGGCACTTCTCAAGTCACGCGGGGTAGAGGTCGTGGGATGGCGCGACTGGCAGGCACTCGACGCGCACGAGTGCGCGGCGGGGTCCACTCGCGGGGCTCCCCGGGAAAAGGTCACAGACACCGGCGAGATGATCGACATCATCCGTCGCACAAGACAGGCAACATGAAGATCTACACGCGAACCGGCGACCAGGGCGAAACCGGGCTCTTCGGCGGCGGGCGGGTGCCGAAGGACCACGAGCGGGTGGCCGCCTACGGCGACGTGGACGAGCTCAACGCGGTCCTCGGCGTGGCCCGTGCCGCCGCACCCAATGCCGCCTACGACTCCCTGCTCGAAACTGTGCAGCGCGATCTCTTCAGCATCGGCGGCTACCTGGCGACACCGGACCCTGCCAGGGTGGAAGCCGCGCTCGCCAAAGCAGAGCTCCCTGCCGCGCGAATCGGCGAGTTCGAGGCGGCGATGGATGCGGCCGACGCCGAGCTGCCGCCCCTCCGTGCCTTCGTCCTGCCCGCCGGAACCTCGCAGGCGGCCGCCCTCCATCATGCCCGCACGGTGTGCCGGCGCGCGGAGCGAAGCGTCGTGCGCCTGTCGCACGGCGCGGCCGTCCCCCCACTCCTCATCGCCTATCTCAACCGCCTCTCGGACCTCCTCTTCACCCTGGCGCGGCTGGCCAATCATCGGTCCGGCGTGGCCGACAAGACCTGGTAGCGGTGCCAGAGTTTCAGGTCCGTCACGCACTCGGCGAGTACACCGTGACGGTTCGTCCCGGAGTGCTCGATGAGTTGCCCGAGCGCGTCGCCGCACTGTGGCCGGGACGGCGGGTCGCCGTCATCACAGACGAAACCGTCGGCGCCCTCGCTGGCCGATCGACTTGCCACGGGAAGCTGGGCGCTGACCCTCTCGGTACCTCCCGGTGAATCGTCGAAGACCCGCGCCCGCTGGGAAGCACTGACCGACGCCCTCTTCTCCGCGGGCCTCTCCCGAAACGCCGCAATCGTGGCGCTCGGCGGCGGGATGGTGGGAGATCTCGCCGGCTTCGTGGCTGCCACCTATGCCCGCGGCATTCCCTTCCTCCAGGTGCCGACCACTCTCCTGGCCATGGTGGACTCCTCCGTGGGCGGCAAGACCGGGGTGGACACACCCTTGGGGAAGAACCTGGTCGGGGCCTTCCACCCGCCCACCGCTGTCCTCGCCGACCCACTCGTGCTGGAGTCGCTGCCGCCGCAGCACCTGCGCTGCGGCCTCGCCGAGATGGCGAAGCACGGCCTCATGGCGGATGCCGCGTACTGGGCTGAGCTCGGAGCGAACGCAGAGGGACTCCAGGCGCGGGAACCGGAGACGCTCACCCGGCTCATCGCCCGGAGCGTCGAGTTGAAGGCGGCAGTCGTGATGGAAGACGAACGCGAGTCCGGTCGCCGCGCGGCCCTCAACGCCGGGCACACGGTGGCGCACGCCGTCGAGCACACCTCGAACTTCGCGGTCGCTCATGGCGACGCCGTCGCCATGGGGCTCGTGGCCGAGTCGCACCTCGCCGAGGCCCTCGGCGTCGCCGTCCCCGGCCTGGCCGAGCGGGTCACGGCGGGGCTGCGGCGGCTTTCCCTGCCGACTCGCCTGCCGGTGGAGATCGATGCCACCGAGCTCTTCGAGGCGATGCGGCTCGACAAGAAGCGCACCAAGAACACCCTGCGCTTCTCCCTTCCGCACGACATCGGCACCATGGCACGCGATGACGAGCAGTGGACCATCCCCGTGCGCGACACGCAGGCGATTGTGCACGCACTCCGCAACACCGGCGCCGCCTGACCCCACAGCCCTCCACATTTGCACGATTTGATGTTAAAAGGTAAGTGACTGTATCACGGTCACTTATCGAACTCTTATCCACCTTTGTTGGCAACCCTGGCACGTGGGAAGTGGATGAAACTTGCAAGTCGTTTTGCGGTGTGATTTTGTGATGTGGAAAGAAAATTTCGCTTGACCAGTTTCTAGTCGTGTCCTATATTCGCACACCTGATGGCTCGCCTCCCGCCGTCGGCTCCATAGACAACTCGCCCGCTCCTGTTCGCGCCACGACCCACGGGGATCGCCATGGCTCACGGTAGTGCCACCAAGCCCAAAGCACTCTTTCGTGCTGTTCCCACCGGGGCATTCGACCAGTACCTCCACGACATCCAGAAGCTTCCGATGATCTCCGATCCCGCCGAGGAGAAACGCCTTGCGCGGCTCGCTCAAAACGGGGATGCGAAGGCGGCCGATCGCCTGGTCACGGCGAATCTTCGATTCGTGATCTCCTACGTGAAGAAGTACCAGGGCCACGGACTCGACCTCTCGGAACTTGTCGCCATCGGGAACGAGGGACTGCTGAAAGCGGTGCGGAAGTTCGATCCCGACCATGGGGTCAAGTTCATTTCCTACGCCGTCTGGTGGGTGCGTCAAGCGGTCCTGAAGGCCCTCGCCGAACAGACCCGCAGTGTCCGCATTCCCCTCAATCAAAACTCCGCCCTCATCAAGATGTCGCGTGCCGAGAGCTTCCTCGCGCAGGAGATGGGCCGGGAGCCGACCGATCGCGAAGTTGCCACCGCCCTGAATGAATCGGTGGAGAATGTCCGCCTCGCACGCCGCATGAGTTCCGGAGAGATGTCGCTCGATGCACCCGTCGAGCGGAGCGACCGGGGGTCCAGCACCTTCGGCGACCGGTTTCCCGGGAGCGGCAGCGCAGATATCGAGGAACAGACCGACGCCCGGCTCACCCGCGAGTTCATTGACCGCCTCTTCGACCAGTACCTGACCCCCCGCGAACGCAAGATTCTCTATCTGTACTACGGTCTTGAAGAGGGCTCCGACGCCATGACCCTCGAGCGCATCGGCGAGCTGCTCGGTGTCACCCGGGAGCGGATTCGGCAAATCCGCGAGCGCGCCTTTGAGAAACTCCGCCAGGCCCCCGACGTGAAGGGGCTGAACGGCATGTGGGGTGCCGCCTAGCCTGGCCGCGATCCCGTATGACGGCACCGGTGATGGGGCGCACAGCCGTGCGCCCCTTGCTTGTCCCCCGCACCCTCAATGGCGCTAGATTCCGTCATGGCATCCCGGCTTCCGCTCTTCCCGCTCGAAGTGGTGCTGTTCCCGGGAACTCCCCTCCCGCTCCACATCTTTGAGCCACGGTACCGCACGATGCTCGCCGACTGCCTGGCAGCCGACGAGCGGTTCGGGCTGCTGCCGCCCGCTCGCGATGGGAGCCCGCCACGTTCCGGCACCGTCGGGTGCATCGCCCGCGTCCGCGCGTCGCACCAGCTCCCCGACGGCCGCAGCAACATCGTCGTCGTGGGCGAACGCCGATTCCTCCTCCGCCAGAGACTCACCACCGAGAGCCCCTACCTGATCGGCCTCGTCGACACCTTCGAAGACCTCGCCGGGCCCGCAGGTGCCGGCCGAGACATTGGCCGCGCTGCGAGAAGTGTCGCACGACGTACCTGGGGGCGATGGAGGTGCTCGGCGGAAACAGCGACCGCTCCCCCTGGGCCGAGGAGGCCGCGCCCCTGTCGTTCCAGGTTGCCGCGGCGGTGGACTTCGAATTCGAGGTGAAGCGGAGGCTGCTGGAGTTGCGCACAGCCTCCGAGCGAATCGCGCTGCTGCTGGAACTGTTGCCACCGCTTGCCGCCGAGGCCGCGGTCCGTGCCAGGGTTCATGCCCGCGCCCGGACCAACGGGAAGGGCGGGCCCCACCCCGACATCGCCATCGCGCAGTGAGCGTCGCGCTCGCCGCGGAGCTGGGGCGCATCGTCGGGCCCCGCTGGGTCCGCGCCCGCCCGGCGGAGCTCGCCGCCTACGAGGCCGACGGCCTCCCCACCCACGCCTCGCGCCCCGCCCTCGTCGTCCTCCCCAGTTCGCGGCAGGAGCTGATCGAGGTCATCCGCCTCCTTCACCTGGCCAGCGTGCCCTTCGTGGCGCGAGGCGCCGGCACGGGCCTCTCGGGCGGCGCCCTCGCCGACCAGGACGCGGTCCTGGTCGTCCTGACACGTCTCAACCGCATTCTGCACATCGACCCGAGGCAGCGGCGCGCCGTCGTCGAGCCGGGCGTCGTGAATGCCCGGTTATCGGAGGCAGCCTTGCCACATGGCCTGTACTATGCCCCCGACCCGTCGAGCCAGACCGCGTGCACCCTCGGAGGAAATGTCGCGGAAAACGCCGGGGGGCCGCACTGCCTGAAGTACGGCGTCACGACCAACCACGTCGCCGCGCTCGAGGTTCTCCTCCCCAATGCCGACCTGGTGCGGCTCGGGTCTGGCAGCAGCGAGTCGTGGGGCCCCGATCTGGTCGGGCTCTTCGTGGGGAGTGAGGGGATGTTCGGGATCGCGACCGAAATCACCCTGCGCCTCGAACCGCTGCCTGCCGCCATCCGCACATTCCTCGCCGCCTTTCCGTCCATCCGCACCGCGAGCGAGGCGGTGAGCGGCATCATTGCCGCCGGTATCGTCCCCGCCGCCATGGAGATGATGGACCAGGCGTGCGTGCGCGCGGTGGAAGCGTCCATCTATGCCGCCGGGTACCCGGTGGATGCCGCTGCGGTTCTCCTGGTGGAACTCGACGGAACGGCGGAGGCGGTCGACGGGGAATCGATGCTGGTGGAACGAACGGCTCCGGCAGCATGGGGCAACGGAGGTCCGGACGGCATCGACCAGCGATGAACGCGCACGGCTCTGGCAGGGCCGCAAGAAGGCGTTTGGCGCCATGGGGAGGATCTCCCCCGACCTCGCGGTACAGGATGCCGTGGTCCCACGGAGTACGCTCCCCGACATCCTTGACAGGGTGTCAGCCATCGCCGCGCACTATCGGCTCGACGTGGCAAATGTCTTCCATGCCGGCGACGGCAACCTCCATCCGAACATCAGCTTCGACGGACGCGACCCCGAGATGGTCGCCCGGGTTCGCGCCGCCAACCACGATATCATGCATGCCTGCCTGGCTGTCGGCGGGAGCATCACCGGCGAACATGGAGTCGGGTCCGACAAACTGGCGTACATGCCGGACGCCTTTGACGCCGAGACGCTCGGCGCGATGCGGGCCGTGCGTCACGTCTTCGATCCAGGTGCGCGAGCCAACCCGGGCAAGGTCATTCCCTATCACGCGTGCCGCGAGTGGCGTCGGGGAGGTGCCGTATGAGCCACGATGTGCTCGATCGACTCCGGACCCTGCTCGGGAACGCCGCGGTCAGCCGCGATCCAGACGGGCTCCCCCGGGCGGTCCCCGATTCCACCGACGCGCTCTCCGCGACACTCCGCCTGGCGGAGGACTCGGAATGGCGGGTCCGTCTGGAAGGGCATGGAAGCTGGGTGCCCGCCGACGCGCCCGCCGACCTGGCCCTCACGACCCGCGGCCTCGATCGCATCCTGGCCGTTGAACCGTCCGACCTCGTCGCCACGGTCGAGACCGGTGTCGCAATGGATGTTCTGCAGCGGCGACTCGCCTCGGACGGGATGTGGCTCGCCCTCGATGTTCCCGGCCGCCCCGAGCGAACCATCGGGTCGGTTGTCGCCACCGCCACCGCCGGTGCCCTCCGCGCCGGGTTCGGCCCCGTGCGCGATCATGTCCTCGGCTGCACCGCCGTCACCGGCGACGGCCGGGTTATTCGCCCTGGTGGCACCGTCGTCAAGAATGTCGCCGGGTACGACCTCACCAAGCTGCAGGTTGGCGGATTCGGCGCGTTCGGTGTGCTCACCGCACTCCACCTGCGCCTCCGTGCCCTCCCGGCCGCCGATGCCACCCTGGTGGCCCGCGCCCCACGGGACCACCTGACCAGCGCGGCCCGCGACCTTTCCGACGCCGGTGTCCAGCCCCAGGCGCTTGAGCTGATTTCTCCCGCTGTCGCGGCGGAGTCGGAGTGGATTCTGGCCGCACGGTGTGTCGGTTCTGAAGGAGGGGTCGGAGGGGACGTCGCCCGAATCCTCGACGCCGCCGACCTCCGCTGGGACCGGCTGGCGCCCGACAGCGCGCACGCGTTCTGGCACCTGGTGACCCACGCCGGCAGTGGCGCGACGATGACACTCCGCCTTGGCGTCCTCGCCCCCGGGCTCGATGAACTCCTCGACCTCGTGGGCCAACACCTCGATGAAGGTCTCATTTGGGCCGGGGCCTCAGAGGGCGGAATGCGGTGGGCGGGAGACGCAACCGCCGACAGTGTGCGGACCCTCCGGCGCCTCGCGGCGGAACGCGAGGTCCCCCTTACTCTCGAGCGCGCTCCGTGGGCCCTGCGCCAGGCCGTCGGCCACTTCGGCGCCTATCGCGAAGGCGTGGGCCCGCTGGTCACGCAGTTGCGCGAGGTCTTCGACCCGGGCGGCCGACTGGTGGTGGCCATGGACGGACCGGAAGCCATGACCGGCTAGCGGCACCGCCGGTATCCTCGCTCCGCTCGCGCCGTGCGTGCACTGCGGATTCTGCCTGCCGGCCTGCCCGACCTATCTGGCCACCGGCGATGAGAATGACAGCCCGCGCGGGCGCATCGTCCTGATGCGCGCCCTGGCCACCGGCGCCATCGCGCCGACCGACGCCTCGCTCGGCGAGCACCTCGACCGCTGCCTGGGCTGCCGGGGTTGCGAGCCGGCGTGTCCCTCGGGTGTCGCCTACGGCGCCGGATTGGCGGCCGCCCGGCAGACCCTCGTCGACGGCCAAGGGGCTTCCATGGGCAGCGCGAATGATCCTGCGTGTCTTCTCGACGCGGCTGCTCTGGCGTCCACTCCTCACGATGGCTCGTTGGTTCCGAAACACCGGCATCCCCCGCGCCCTTGCCGGAAACGGTCGCGCCTCTTTCTCATTGGGAATGCTCGCCGCCACATCACCACCCTTCGGCCCCCCTGCCTCCCTGCCTCGCCGCCGTCGGGCTCCGCCCGACGGCCCCTCCGTCGCCCTCTTCACCGGGTGCGTCATGGACACACTGTTCCCGCACATCCATGACGCCGCCCGACGAACGCTCGAGGTCAATGGGTATCGGGTGATCGAGGTGCGAGGCGCAGGGATGCTGCGGTGCGCTGCACGAACATGCCGGCGACCATGCGGGGGCGATCCAACTGGCGCAACGCAACATGGCGGCGTTTGCCGAGCGGGTGGATTTCGTCGCGGTCGACAGCGCCGGGTGCGGGGCGCTGCTCAAGGAGTACGGGCAACTGCTCGGCACCGCGCCCGCATCGGAGTTCGCGTCGCGGGTGGTGGATGTCACGGAACTGCTGGCGGCCAAGGGGCCCTGCGACGAGCCGGTCCCCTCGACGAGAATGTCGTGTACGATGCCCCCTGCCATCTGCAGCATGCGCAGGGTGTCCAGTGCCGCGCCGCTGGCGGTCCTCCGCGCCATCAGGGGGATCCAGCTCCGCGAACTGCCCGGCGCGGACCGCTGCTGCGGGAGCGCCGGTATCTACTCGACTGCTGGAGCCCTCACTCTCCCGTGATGTCCTCGAGATGAAGCTCGCGGCCATTCGCAACGCGGACCCGATGCCTACCGTCGTCGCGACCGGCAATCCAGGATGCCTCATGCAGATCGGTGCCGGGCTCATCGCCGGCGACCTGCCGGTGCGGGCGGCACACCCGGTCGAACTGCTCGATACGGCATACCGATTGAATGGCACGTACGGTCCGCCCGACTCGGCGTCCCGCTAGGTTACGGGAATGCCGACCACCACACTCCCCGACTTCGAACGCCTCCACCAGTTGCGCGGTGGCGCCGTTGTCACGAGTGCCCCCGCCGCGGTGTTCCACATCACGGGCAGCGGCGCCCTCAGCTGCCTGCAGGGGCTATGGACCAACGACCTGCTCGAACCCGGGGAGTCTTCGATCACCTATGGGGCACTGCTGACGCCGAAGGGGATGATCGTCGCGGATGGATGGGCACTCCGAACCGGCGATGCGGTCGACCTCGTTTTTCCGACCTGCAGGCACATGAAGCCGATCCAGCAGATATTCCGACGCTCGCTCCCCCCGCGGCTCGCTACTGCCACCGACCGCTCCGACTCCCTTCGCGTGATCCATCTCCTCGGCGATGCCACCGCCGACCGATGGCCGGTCGTCCCGCTGGGGCGGCTGCCGGAGGCCGGACTCGGTGTCGCGGTGCGAGGTCGCCGAGGGGAGACGTTCCAGGTCGGAATCCCGCCGGAAGGCCCGTTCGAGGCCCTGCTGATGGGGCCGCTGGATGCGATCGACGACCGTGGAGATCGCTGCTCAAGGCAGCGGGCATGAAGACCGCGGAGGACGGAGACAGGGAAGCAGCGAGAATTCTCGCTGGCTGGCCCGCTCTCGGCGCGGAGATCGACGAGCGCACCCTGCCCACAGGAGGTGCGGTTCGATGAACACGCTGGGAGTCTCGTACACGAAGGGATGCTATACCGGGCAGGAGACCGTGGCGCGCCTGCACTTTCGTGGGCACACCAACCGCGTCCTGCGAGGCCTGCGATGGATGGGGGACCCGACCGAAGGGGCCCGAGGTACTCGCCGGCGAGAAGCAGGTAGGCCGAGTGAGCTCCCTGCTTGAAACTTCCCGACCGCGTCCTGGGCCTCGCACTCCTCAAGCGCGAGCTGCAACCGGGAAACCGCGTGACGGTCGGAGGCAGCCCCGCGATCGTCCTCGAACTCCCCTTCGGAGCCGGGGATATCGAAGGGTGAGAGTACTCGTCACGGGGGGCACCGGACTGGTCGGCGAACCAGTGATCCGAGCACTCCTTGCGCGGGGAGATGCCGTCGTCGCACTGGCTCGCAGCCGGGAGTCGACCGAGCAGGTGGCGGCGTTCGGCGCTACCCCACTGCGTGGCACGGTCGAGGATCCGCGCACCTGGGAATCGGAATCACCGGCATCGACGGTATCATCCACTCGGCGGCGCTGGTGGCCGCACGCGCGCCGTGGCAGAGCTTCTTCCAGGTCAACGTCGAGGGGACTCGCCTCGCGGCCGCAACCGCGCGCCGGCTCCGCGTGCGCCTGGTGCACATTTCGTCGGTGGCGGTCTACGGACGGCAGGCGGCCGACGAGCCTCCCGGCAGTCGCAGCGAGCACGCTCCCTTCGGTCCGCTCGAGGAACACGATTTCTACGCACGCAGCAAGCGGCTCGCCGAGGAGATGGTGCGGTCGGAGGTGGCGGTCGGGCTGGAGGCAGTCATCCTCCGGCCCTGCGTCGTCTATGGAGAAGGAGATCGCCTCTTCCTGCCGAGGATGGCACGGGCCGCGCGTTTTGGGTGGCTGCCCCGCATCGGTGCGGGAGACCGCACGATGGCCGTTGTTCATGCGGAGAGCGTGGCCGATGCCGCGGTTCGGGCGCTCGATACCCCGCGCGCGGCGAGCCGCATCTATCAGGTGACCAACGACGGCGATCATCACCCCGAAGGATTTTGTGGCGGCGCTCTCGGAGGGTCTCGGGCGACGGATCAGCACCGTTCCCCTGCCCGAACCTGCGGCCCTCGCCCTCGCGCATGGCATCCAGGCGTTGCTCCGAGTCGTGGGCCCAGGCCTCTATCCAGGCACGATCACCGGAGCCGTTCGCTTCTGGCGCGGGGGCAATCCCTACACGTCCGCGCGGGCAGAGGCGGAACTCGGCTGGCGACCATCGGTGCTGCACCGGGAGCGAGTCGCCGACCTCGTCCGCCGCTTCGCGGACACCTGACCACAGTCCGCAGTCCCGCTACATCAGCCGGGCCGTGTCACGGGCCATCACGCTGTCGGCAGACGGGCTCTCTACCACGCCCGGCGCCGGCCCCGTGCTGTCGCTGACCGAGGGCACCGCTGCGCTGTCTGCCGGTGTCTGCACAGCCGGTGGCGAGTCACGCCCACAGGAAGTCACCACGGCCAGCCCCGCCAGCAGAAACACCCTCCTCATATCGCCCTCACTCTCCAGACTCGATTGGTATCACGCTCTCCCCGGCCCAGCCCAGCCTGCGCACACGGTCCACGACGACATCCCCCGCCCCGCCGTACCCCAGCAATCCAGTATTGAGCACCAGGTGATAGTGAGCCGGGTCGGCCCAGTCGCGGTCATAATACTCGCGATGGTAGCGCTGCCGGTTCCTGTCGGTGTCATCCATCAACCGCTCCGCCTCTGCGAGCCCGACGGTGTGCCGGCCCATGACGGCGCGAATCCGGTCCGCCCGGGGTGCGATGACACGCACGTGAAGTGCGGCCTCCGTCCGTGACAGCACCGCCGGCGCCGCGCGCCCCACGAGGACGACCCGGCCTTCGGCGGCCAGGTCCGCCACGACGCTCTCGGTCACCCGGACCAGCGCGGCCTCCTCACGCTCCGCTGGCGGAAGGGGCGTTGGAGGCGCAATGAGCTCAGGCGCGGCGCGCGAGAGGGCCCGCAGGAGCCACTCGCGAAATCCGGGGGCCCGCTCGTCGCGCATGGCAACCGTCGCTTCCGGCATGCCCGCGCGCGCCGCCACGCGTGCGACGAAGTCGTTGTCGACCACTCGCCAGCCGAGGGCGCGGGCGGCGTGCTCCGCCACGAGCGAACCGCCGGCACCGAATTGACGTGAGATGGTGATGAGCATCGCCAGTCCGTCGGGAGAGGAGTTTATACCGCTACAGGAACGGCGGGACGGCGCGCGCTCCGCCATGCCAGCAGGGCCGCGATCGAACAGATACCCCCGCCCACCGCAAGCGACGTCGGCACGCCGAAATGCTCCGACACCCACCCGGCCTGGAGCGCGCCCAGGGGCGCCATTCCAACCACCATGAAGGAATAGAATCCCATGACGCGTCCGCGCAGGTGATCCGGCGCCTTCGTCTGAAGCAGGGTGTTGGTGAGGATGCTGGTCAGCGCCCATGCACATCCCGCCAGGGTGAGCAATGCCAGCGCCGGGCCGAACTGGCCGACGAGGCTGGTTGCCACGAGCACCGAGCCGAAGAGCGTCGCGAAGACGAACACCCGGCCCTCCTGCTGTACCCGATGACCCATCGCTGCCACGAACAACGCGGCGGCCGCAGCACCCACGCCGACGCCGGACATCAGGACGCCATACCCTGTGGCACCGGCCCCGAGCACCTGCGACGCGTAGACCGGGAAGCATCGGGGCGAACGAGAATCCGAAGACGCTGAAGGTGATCGTCAGAAGTGTCAGGAGACGGGGCTCCGCCGTGTGCATGACATATCGCCACCCGTCTCCGAAGGTCGAGCGCCCGGCGGAGGTCGCGCTGGTCCCGGCAAACGGCGGCCGCATGATGGCCAGCATCCAGAGCACCGCGAGGTAGCTCGCGGCGTTGACGAAGAAGCAGGCGGCAATACCAACCGTGGCGATGACCACACCCGCGATGGCCGGGCCGATGACCCGTGTCACGTTAAACACCGATGAGTTGAGCGCGATGGCGGTCATCAGGTCCTCGTGCCCCGTCATTTCGACGAGGAAGGACTGGCGCGCTGGAATCTCGAACGCCGCCAGCAGCCCCTGCGATGCCGCCAACACCATGACCCATCCCACCGTGACACGGCCGGTCGCCGTCAGGAGCGCCAGCGCGAGTGCTTCGAGCAGCATCAGCGTCTGCAGGGTGAGCAGGAATCGCCGCTTGTTGACCCGGTCGGCCACCACGCCCCCGTAGAGCGTGAAGAGCAGGACCGGCAGCGTGTTGATCGTGGTGACGAGACCGACCTGGAAGGCGGACTTGGTCAGCTGGAGGACCAGCCACCCCTGCGCCACGGTCTGCATCCAGGTGCCGCTCAGGGAGACGAACTGCCCCCCGAGAAACAGACGAAAGTTTCGGTGGCGGAGGGCGCCGAAGGCAGGACGCGGAACCGCGACGGTACTCACCGCGAGTGCGACCAGCACGCCTACTTGACCACTCGCTTGACGAGCTTGCCGGCGGGAAACGAACCGTCGGTGCGAAACACCGTTGAGCAAGGCGACCCGTTCGAGCGGGATCGTGGACGGGTACTTCGCGTGGAACGCCGCCATCGTCATCGGCGCGCTCGTCTTCACGATCTTGATGCGGGCAGGCTGGACGTTGAGCCTTGCGGCGGTGGTCAGCGGGCGGAAGCTGCCTGATCCAGTTCCGCATCGCCGAGTCGTAGGCCGTCGCCTGCTCGTCCTTGGCGATGGCCATCAGGCGGTAGTTGCGGCCGCCGTAGGTGAGGAAGGCGACGAGCCCCCGCACGGCGCCAGCCGCCGATGAGTCGCGCTGAAGGGCGCGACACCGCGGGCAGTCCGTTGATCGACGCGGTGCTAGGGGCCCAGCGTGACGCCGTCCTGCGCCATGAACGTCTGCAACTGCGTCGCGATCGGCTCGGCACTGCCGAGTTCGAGCTGCAGGAGTCCGTCCTGCCGCTCTGCCAGGCCGGTGACCGCGGAGAATCCGTTGTTGGTGCTTCCAGCCGGCGGGAAGACGACCTCGAACTTCAAGCTCCGGATGGTAGAACGCCTGGCCGTCGAAGTAGCCCTGTCGGGGATCGTCCCCATACACCATGCCATCGAGTTGTCGGATGTAGCCGTCGCGATCCCACTTCAACGCCGCATAGTCGACCTTGGCGCTGTCGATCATGTGCTCGTGTCTGGGCGAGGCGATTCTCGGGATAGGGGTGGGTGACCGCCCATGCCGGCAGGCGCTCTTGACCGCTGGCCGACTGCGACCCCCTGCAACATCGTGAAGAGATCGAGCATCGCGTGAGGATCGTAGCCGGTGCGTAGCGAGTACCTGAAGCCGAGCATGTCGGCCTGGCTCTCGTCGTCACGCGTGTACTTGAGGAAGAGGAGCTGCAATCCCGCCCCGACCGCGCCGATGTAGTCCTGCAGGTCGGGACGGAGGACCGTACCGAGCCCAAGTCCCAGCTGCGCCAGCTGGGCCCGGCTCATCTGGGAGGCCGAGTGGCGCGCCGTCACGTGACCGATTTCGTGGCCCAGCACTCCGGCCAGTTCGGCCTCGGAATTCATGTTGCGCCAGGATGCCGCGCGTGACATAGATGAACCCGCCGGGCAACGCGAAGGCGTTGACCTGCGGGTCGTCGACCACCGTGAACTGCCAGGGAAGTTGCGGACGTTCCGACATGGCGGCCAACTGCAGGCCCAGCGTCGAGACGTACGGCTGCCACACGGGGTCCTGGTACGGTCCCATCTGGACGGCGACCTGCTCGGCCGCCTGGATGCCCATCGCGATCTCCTGGCTTTCCGACACCAGGCTGAACTCGTTCTGCCCGGTCGCGGGGTTCATGGCGCACCCCGCCACCAGCGACCAGGCCAGCGCCACACTGAGGCGGCGTGTGGCCAGGTCCTGTGATGCGCGCTCGAGCGCGCGGTGTGATTCATCAGTTGCCGGTCATCTCGTCGGCCAGCGATCCGGCGCCATACACGCGCCGCAGCGCCTCGATGATCGCCCGGCTGTCCACCCACACCGCGCGCGCCACCCGCTCGGTGTAGAGGAACCGGTTCGGCAGCATCTCGATATTGCCGTCGAAGATCAACCCCACCACTTCGGCGTCGCGGTTGATGATCGGGCTGCCGGAGTTGCCGCCGATGATGTCCACCGTGCCCGCCACGTTGAACGGAGTGGCCAGGTTCAGCGAATCACGATACTGGCACCCAGCGAGCCGTCAGGTCGAACGGCGAGACACCGTTGAATCCCGCGGACCGGTCGTACAACCCATAGAACGTGGTGAACGGCTGCGCGATCGTGCCGTTGTACGGGTAGCGCAGGATCTCGCCGTCCGAGATGCGCAGGCTGAAGGTGGCGTCTGGGGCAACGCTGTTGCCGAACACCGCCAGCAGCGCGCGGGCCACGAGTTCATCCTGCTCCGCTTCCGTGTCGGCCAGTTCCGTCCACTGGGCATTCACCGCCCGGTCGAGGGGGTCGATGGTGGACGCGAACTTGATGAACGGATCCTTCGACGCAGCGATGGCCTTCGCGCCGCCCTTGGCGAGTGCCTCGCGCTGGGCTGCCGTGGAAATCTTCGAGCCGCGGACCATCGCCGTCGCCGCATCGGCTGGGCTCCGTCCCTGCAGCGCGGCCTGCAGGACCGGGTCGCCGGCGGGCAGCGCGGCCTGCATCGCCTCGAACCACTGCGTCAGCAGCAGCCGCTCCTGCAGCGTGTCGATCGGCGTGGTAGAGCCGAGGGCACGGGCAACCACCTCCTTGCGTGAATCCTGGAACAGCGGCAAACGTGCCGAGTCCGGCTTGGCCGCCTCGGCAGGCATGCGCACGATCACGCCCGCCAGCTGGAGGAGTCGCGTCCCGTAGGCGTTGTAGGAATAGAACCGGCGCTTCGTGTCGAGCTGGCGCATGGCGCTGCGCGCCTGCTCGATCTGCTTCCACGGATCGCCGTACGCCTTCTGGTGGTCGGGGTTGTTGCTCACGCCGTAACGGAAGTTGGTTTCCCAGGTCTTCTTCTGGGTCATGAGCGCGGGGTCGAGCAGGCCTGACTGGTAGCCGCCGTGACCGCCTTCTGTGAATTCTCCAGCCCGAAGATCCGGTTGCGGAGCGCCTTGCCCCGCTCATCATCCATGCCCGACAGCTGCTGATACACGGCGATCTGCCGCTTGTAGCCGTCGAGCGCCGCCGGATAGGTGAGATCCCTCAGGAATTCGAGCTGTGACATGGTATTGAGCCGGCCCGTCGAGCCGGGATTGCCCGTCACGAAGACGAGGTCCTTCTCCTGCGCGCCCGTCTTTGCCCACTTGAAGAACTCGGTACTGGCGGGCTTCCCGTCCACATACGCGCGGAGCATCGCCATATCGAGGTCGTAACGGGGATACGTGAAGTTGTCCGGATCCCCACCGAAGAATGCCGTCTGGCTCTCGACGGCGAACACGAGTCGGAGGTCGGAGAACCGCCGGAAGCGGTACAGCATGTACTTGCCGCCGCGATACATCGTGACGACCTGGCAGGCCGTTTCGGGAGACGCCTTGCCGCAGGTCGCCTCGATCTGGTCAATCGCCTCAGCGCGCCGAGTGGCGGCCACCGTGGGGGCTCGCGCCGGCCGGCACCGCCTTGGCGACCTCAGCAGTCACGTCGGTGATCTGCTGCAATTGGTCAATGGTCAGCCCCTGGCAGACCCGTTCGTCCTCGCGCTTCGGTGCGTAGAAGCCATCCCCGAGCAGGTCTTCTCCCGGCTTCGTGGCGGACTCCACGCAGGCACGCGCACAGTGATGGTTGGTCATGATCAGCCCCTCGGGCGACACGAACGACGCCGAGCAGCCGCTGTTCATCCGGAGCGAACTCAGCCGCACATGGTCGAGCCACTTGGGGGAGGCCTCGAAGCCGTAGCGCTTGGCCCAATAAGCGAGCGGCGGCTGGTCGAAGGTCCACATCTTCCCGGTCTCGAGCCCCGGGTACTCGCTCGGGGCCCAGACGTCCTGGGCGGTCAGCGGGGCGGCCATCATGAGTCCGAGAATGGCCAGCAATGGAAGGAGACGACGAGACATGAGCAACTCCACGACGAGTTAGGGAGAGGCCGCCGTCGGGCAGCCGAAGACTGGACGGATCAACGAGGCCAGAGCCAGCCGAACACCCCGGCCGTCACCAGCCCGAAGACCAAGCCGTCGAACATCTCGCGGGCGGTGCTCCCCCAAGAGCGGGAAAACCAGACAGACCCCGGCACCAGCGCCGCCGCGTAGGCGAGCGTGGCCACGGTGCCGACCACCCGGAACACCGAAAGATAGGGCGCCCCGGCCGGCAAAGTGTGAGCGGCCAAGTAACCGACCATGAAGGAAACGCCAAGGGTGTACAAGAAGTACTGCCCCAGCGACTTGCCCATCTTCGGACGACCCGGCGCCCCCAGGATGAGGAAGCCCATCGGTCCAGACTCGGCCTTCGCCAGCCAGGCGGGATCCTTCATGGCGGCCTTGGAGTCGCAGTGCGGAAAGTTGTACTGGCCGATGCCCACGCCCGAATTCCGCAGGGAGGCCAGGAGGGCGTCTTCATCGGGCAACTTCTTCCAATCGCCACGATGATGGGGCAGGACCATCCACATCACGAACCCACCCACATGGATGAGAACCGCGGAGAGGACGATTGGGAGCCAAAGATCAGCCAGCGTGACCATGAGACCTCCAGGAGGGGCGAGGGGATGGCCCCGGGCTGTCAGAGCGCGTCGAGGCGTTCGAGCCCGATGACCGGCTTCCAGTGCAGAAGTTCATACGATGCGACGCCCGACGTGGTGAAGGGATCGCCGTCTCTCACGCGCGCGAGGGCCACAAGGGGGTCCTCCTCCGGCGGGAACCGGAGGAGGAGCGCACCACCCACCCGGGGGTCGAAGGGCCCCGATGCCAGCAGGACACCCGCGGACTCAAGCTCACGCAGGTAGGCCCGATGGGCGTCGATGTGTGTCAGGATCTGATCGAGGGGCTTCAGATACCGGATGATCGCCAAGGCATACATCCCCTAACGATCCACCTCTGTTCCGCCGCCGCAAGGGGTCACCTGCCGCCACGCACCTCGAGCAGTTCCACCTCGAAGACCAGGGTTGCGTTTCCAGGGATGCCGGCGCCCGCACCACTCGCGCCATATCCGAGCTGCGGCGGAATGACCAGGAGTCGCTTGCCGCCCACCCGCATCCCCGCCACCCCCTCATCCCAGCCCGCGATCACCCGCCCCTGCCCCAGCGAAAACGAGAAGGGCCGGCCCGCGTTCTTGCTGCTGTCGAAGAGATTGCCATTGGCCAGCCACCCGCTGTATTCCACCACCGCGACCGACCCCCGGACCGCCTCGGCACCGGTGCCCTCGGTCAGGTCCTTCCAGTAGAGCCCGCTCTCGGTCCGGGCCATCATGTCGATGTCGACGTTCAAGCTGGGCGCGTAGGTCAGCGTCTCGGGCGCGCCCACCACGGCACTCTTGTCCGTCTTGGACTGTGCGCCGAGGGGCTTCGAACGGACCGTGTCGAGGGTGCAGCCCGTGAGCACGACGAGGAACAGAAAGAGAACGGCACGACGCATCAGGAACTCCTTGAGAGATGGGAGCGGGCGAGGGCAAGGCCCTCCTCCAGCGTGGGGGCAAAGGCCAGCCGCCCAGGCACGGGCGCGATGCCAACCCGCGCCATGAACTTTGCGGGCTGGGCCTGCACCCGCACAAGGACTACAAGTGTATGATCCCGATCCAAGCGTGCCAGCGCCGACTCCAGGTTGACCATTCCGGTCGCATCGATGACCGGCACCGCTCCCAGCTCCAGCAGAACGACGCCTGCCTCACCGGCGCTCGCATGCAGCGAATCCATCGCCTTTTCGGCGGCCCCGAAGAATAGCGGACCTGCAATTTCATACAGCACCACGCCCGTGGGAAGCGGCTCCCGGAGCGCCGGATGCTGTCCGTCCTCCACCAGCCTGGTCCCCGAGAGGTCGGCCATGCGGCGCATGAACAGCACCGCGGCGAGCAGAACGCCAGCCGTCACCGCCACGGTCATGTCGAAAACGACCGTCAGGAAGAAGCAAGTGAGCAGGACAAGTGCGTCGCTCCGGGGCGCCACCCGGAGCACCCGGAGCACGTGCGGCAGGTCGCTCATGTTCCAGGCCACCAGCAGCAGCAGCGCGGCCAGCGACGCCATTGGCAGGGCGCCCAAGAGCGGCGCCAGGGCCAGCATGGCCGCCAGGACCACCACGCTGTGGGTGATCGCCGCTACCGGCGAGCGTCCCTCCGCCCGAAAGTTCGTCGCCGTGCGCGCGATGGCGCCGGTAGCGGCGAAACCGCCGAAGAACGGGGCGATCAGGTTGCCAGTGCCCTGCGCCATCAACTCCGCATTCGGATCGTGCCGCGTCCCCGCCATACCATCCGCCACGACCGCGGAAAGGAGCGACTCGATGGCGCCCAGCATCGCGATGGCGAAGGCACTCGGCAGGAGGTCCTGCAACAGGCCGAAGCTAAGGGTCAGCGGCGTCCCCCCTGCGCCGGGCATCTGCCAAGGCAGGATCGGCATCGGCGGCAACCGGGGAATCCCGGTGTGCACGACCCCGCCCACCAGGTATTGGAACCGGCTCCCGATCGTGGCTACGTCGAACCCCGGGACCACACGCCGCAGGGCATCGACCCCGACCGCCACCGCAACGAGGGCCACGAGCGGGCCGGGAATCTTGGTCCGGAACCGCGGCCACCACACGAGGATCGCCAGGGTCGTGGCCCCCACGACCGCCTCCTCCCAGCGCGCGCTCGGGATTGCCGCGACAAGCCCGCCGACCCGGTCGACAAAATGTTCGGGCGCGCCCGCGGGTGAGAGGCCGAAGAAGTCCTTCAACTGCAACACCGCAATCACCAGCGCGATGCCCGCGGTGAACCCGGCCGTCACCGGCAACGGAATGAACTGGATCAGCTTGCCCATCCGCGCGACGCCGAACCCCACGAGAATGGCGCCCGCCATCATCGTGGCGAGCAGGAGGCCTCCGATCCCGAACCGATGAACGATCGGCACCAGGATGACGACGAACGCCGCGGTCGGGCCGGAGACCTGCAGTCGGGAGCCGCCCAGCGCGGCGATCGACGGCGCCGGCGACGATCGCGGTATACAGCCCGTGCTGCGGAGGGACCCCGGCCGCGATGGCGAGCGCCATCGAGAGAGGCAGGGCCACGACTCCCACGACGAGGCCCGCCAGCAGGTCGTTGCGGAAGTCCCTGCGAGAGTAGCCCTCGGCCAGGGCCTCGCGGAGCGCGAAGGCAGGTCGAAGCTGCAACTCGGGCAGGTCGTGCGCGCCTGCCGGAAGCGGGAATGGCGGGAGCCGCCTGGCTCGCTGGGGTTGCTCATGCCGGGAATCCCGCGGCCCGCTGGATCCGTCGGACCTGGCGAGCGTGGTGTCCGATGTGCTCCGGCGTTGAAGGTCACGCCCTTCCCGACCGTCACCCAACCCCCGATCGGGTGCCGGAACCGTGCGGCGCCGGCCTCCTCCTCAGTGATCGACTCGAGAAAGGCCCCCAGCCCTCGCCGCGCCTCCATCCAGCGCGCTCTCCAGTTCCGCGAGGGCCACACTCCCGGTCGGAAGCACCCGCGCGACCGGCACTTTGACCCGCAGGGCCGACTTCATGACAAGGAGCACCAGCGCCATCCGGATGCGCGCGACCGGCGTGACGGTGGTCCCGGGCGGCGGCCCCTTCAACATCCCCAGGAGGCTCTTCTCTTCCGCCAGCACGAGGTGCTCGGCCACGTCGAGCATCGACCAGGATGCCCGGCGTCGGGGCGGAACGAACGCTGTGATTCGCTGGAGGAGCGAATCGGCGTCGAGGAACGACTCGCGCGCCTCGTCCAGCACGGCCAGTCGTCTGGACAGGTCAGGAAGCATCGCCATTATTTCGCCTGTTGAGGATGCCAGGCGACGGCGCACACCCAGCCCCGCGGCCCGGCCCGTCGCCCACGCCCAGTGGAAGTTGAAGCCGCCAATCGGCCCGAACGCGTCCAGCACTTCACCGCAGAGAAAGAGCCCCGGGGACCGGCGGCTCTCCATCGTGACCGGATCGATCTCGGACAGGGCGACACCACCGCCCGTGACCTCCGCCTTCCGATAGCCCTCGTCACCGGAGACCGGGAGCGGCAGCGCAGTCAGCGCCGTCAGCAGCGACTCCCGCTCCTCGCGCCGCAACTGCGCCAGGGTCCGATCGGCCGGCACTCCGGCTTCCTCGAGGAGCGCCATGGCGAGTCGCTCGGGCAGTTGCCGGCGAATCACCGTGGCCACCTGCGTCGCGGCCCGCCGACGTTGAACTCCCGCTCCCAGTCGGCCCGCGTCAACGCTCCCCAACGCGCGAGAATTGCCGGACGCTCTCCCGGGCGCGGCCGCGTGAAGAGATGGGAAATATTGAGCACGGCAGGACCGCTGAACCCGCGATGGGTAAAGAGAAATCCCTGTGGCGGGAGAGTAGCTCGGCGTCTCCGGCGGTGCGCTCAGCTGCGCATCCAGCGACACCCCTGACAGCTCGGTCCACCGGGCGACGCCCGTCGTCAACGGCGTCAGTGCAGGATAGGTCGGGTGCACCGTATGCCCGAGCGATTCCAGGAGCCGCAGTCCCGCCCCGTCGCTGCCGGTGTTCGGTACGCTGAGTCCACCGGTCGCGACCACGACGGCTCGGGCGCGTAACAGCATACCGCCGTCGAGAACAACCTCCCAGCCATCCCCCGCCGGCGCCAGACCCACCATCCCGGGTCCCAAAACGGATCTCGGCCCCAGAGGCGCGCGCATGCTCGACCAGCCGGTCCCGCACGTCGCGCGCGCGATTCGAGGCGGGGAAGAGCTTGCCGGACTACTCCTCGAGGACGAGCGGCAGGCCCAGATCCTCCTCGAAGAATCGGCGCTGTTCCTCAAGAGGCCAGCCGCGCAGGATGTTACGGAGAGAATGTGGAGACGAGTCGGTGACAAACCATTCCGCCTGCACCTCCGAAGGAAGGATGTTGCACCGCCCGCCACCGCTGATGAGGATCTTGCGCCCGCCGTCCCGGGTGCGCTCGAGGAGCACGACGCGATGCCCCTCACCAGCCGCAAATGCCGCGGCGAGCAGTCCCGCCGCCCCGGCGCCCACCACCACGACATCGACTTGGCCGTCCGTCATTCCGCCAGCACGGCATACACGACGAGGTCCTCGAATACTCCCCACTTGAGGACGTGCTGACGAAGGACCCCCTCCTGTTGCATGCCGAGTTTCTGCATGACCCGACCGGAGGACGGATTGCGGGCCATGTGGCGGGCCATGATGCGATGCAATCCGAGCGAGGCGAACCCGAAGTCGACGATCGCCCGGCTGGCCTCCGTCGCGTACCCGAGACCCCACCAGGGAACGCCGATCCAGTACCCCAGCTCCGCGCGCCTGTCCGCCATGGTCAGACATCAGGCCGACGGCTCCGACGAGCGCAGGGTCAGCAGGTGTCGTGACGGCGAGGGTCAGCACCTTCCGCTCCGCCCAGCTGGCGGCATGCGTCGCAATCCATTCCTCGGCGGCTCCGTCCGGATAGGGATGCGGCACGTTGAGCGTGCCGGACGCGATCTCCCGGTCACCGGCCAGCCGCTGCACGTTTGCGGCGTCGCCCAGCCGAAAGGGACGGAGGACGAGCCGTTCGGTCTTCAGCGTCGGAATCGGTGCCTCGGTCATCCGACCTCCACCGGCAGATCGTCGCGGCCGCCCCATTCCGTCCAGGAGCCGTCATACAGCGCCCCTGCCGGAGCGCCGAGCACCTCGAGCGCGAGCAGAATGGCGCACGCCGAAGTCCCGGAGCCGCATGTGGCCACTACCGGGCGGGCAAGATCGATCCCTGCGGCCCCGAACCGCTCACGCAGCGATTGGGCGTCGAGCAGGCGCCCTGCCGGATCGACCAGGTCCGCATAAGGAATGCTGAGCGCGCCCGGCATGTGGCCGCTCCGCAACCCGGGGCGCGGCTCCGGCTCGACTGCCGCGGAATCGACCTGCCGGTCGCGCATCGACCACCTGTGCCGATCCGCCTGCCGCGATCGCCTCCATCTCCTCGAGCGATCGGAGCGAGGAGGTGTGCAGCAGGGCGCGGAAATTCCCCGGCGCGCGCCGCATCGACTCACCGGCCTCCAACGGCCGCCGTTCCGCCCGCCACGCCCCCAGCCCGCCGTCCAGAACCGACACGCGGTCGTGCCCAAACGCGCGGAACATCCACCACACCCGCGCGGCGCTGAGGTTCACGCCAGAGCCATCGTACGCCACGATCTCGGAGTCGGTCGCGATCCCGAGGTCGCGGGCCACCGACTCGAATGCGGCGGCGGTCGGGAGCATGTGTGGGAGCGCCGTGGCGTGGTCGCTGGCGAGGTCCAGATCGAAGAACTGTGAGCCCGGAAGATGCCCCATGAGGAACTCCGCCCGGGCATCTCGTTCCGTAGTCGGGAGATACCAGCTGGCATCGAGCACAACGAGCGCGGGGTCGCCGAGGCGATCCTGGAGGGCCGCGGTGCCGATCAGCGACGAGTAGGACATTGCCAATCTTAGTTTCCTCCGGCGGCGGGCCACAATACTATTCCCCGTTCCGGTTCCCCGATCTCGGAGTCCACGAAGTGCCAGCCAGCCGTGCCGAGCGACTCGCCGCCACCCTCCTGATCCTGGGGGGCTTTGCGGTCGTGCTCGCGGTGGTCCCTCACCGCAGCTTCGAACTCGATCGGTTCTTCCTTCCGAAGGAAGTCGTTCTCCACGCCACCGCCCTCGTGGTCGCGCTGCTCGTGGTCCCGGGGCGGCGGGAGTGGACGTGGAGTCGGGTCGACCTCTGCCTGCTCGCCTACCTCGGCATCTCCCTCATCTCCGCGGCCTTTGCTACCAACGGGTGGCTGGCCATCCGGGCACTCGGTATCACCTGGTCCGGGCTCCTGCTCTTCTGGTCCGCCCGGGAGCTCGCACGCGCGGGGCTCGGCCGGTACCTGACCATCGGCCTCGCCGTCGGCGGGGTCTTGGGCGCGCTCACCGCGATCGGCCAGGCGTATGGTCTGCTCGATTCCGACCTCCTCAGCCTGACCCGCGCCCCCGGCGGCACCTTCGGCAACCGGAACTTCGTGGCGCACCTCGCAGCCATCGTCCTGCCAGCCCTCCTGGCCATCGCGCTCGCCGCCAGGAGCCGGGTCGGCTCTATCATCTCCGTCCTTGCCACGCTCCTGACCGTGGGCCTGCTGGTACTGACGCGCTCACGCGCCGCGTGGTTGGCGACGGCGGTCTCGACGTCGGTCTTCATGCTGCTCGGTTTCTTGCCCGGAGGCCTGTGGCGTGACGAGGAGACGCGGCGCCGGTTGCGTGGTCCCCTCCTGGCGATCGCCGGCGGCGCGATCCTCGCCCTCAGCCTGCCCAACGCGCTCGACTGGCGCAGCGACACCCCCTACGCGGACACGCTGAAGGGGTTGGCGAACTACCAGGAGGGGAGCGGTCGCGGCCGCCTGCTCCAGTGGCGCAACAGCCTGTCGCTCGTCCGTGCGGATCCTGTGCTCGGCGTCGGTCCCGGCAACTGGGCCGTGGAGTATCCAGCGGTGGTCACGCCTGAAGATCCATCCCTCGACAGCGAAGGCATGGCCGCCAATCCCTGGCCAAGCAGCGACTGGATGGCGGCGCTCTCCGAACGCGGGGCGATCGCCTTTCTGCTGCTCACCGCCGCGGGCAGTCTCCTTTTCCTGACCGGGGCGCGCGCCTGGCTGGCCAGCCCCCGCGAGGTCACCGACCTGGCTCCTCTCGTTCTGGCCAGCACCGTCGCCGCCACCGCGGTGGTAGGAGCGTTTGACGCCGTGCTGCTCCTGCCGGTGCCCGCGCTCTACGCCTGGAGCCTGACGGGTGCGCTGCTGCCAGTGGAGACCTTCCCGAAACGGAAGGCCGCTGGCTGGCGGTCGCGGCTGGGACTCGAGGTGCTGGTCCTGATCGTGGGGGCAGGGCTCACCTGGCGCAGTGTCCAGCAGGTGCGCGCCATGGAACTGATTGCCGTGTGGGGGCAGATTGAGCACGCGGGCAGAGGCGGCATCCATGGACCCGGGCAGCTACCGGATCCAGGTGATGGTGGCCCAGTCGTACCGCCGTCGAGGCCGGTGCAAGGACGCCATCCCCTTCGCGCGCCAGGCCGCGCACCTCTTTCCAGAGGCGGCCGAACCGAGGACAATCCTCCGCGCCTGTGGGCAGCGCCCATGACCCTCGCACAACTTCGGCTGGCAGTGGGTGGGAGCGGTCGGATCGGGGAGATCGACCTCGGGCAGCCTCGCCAGGAGCGGCTCAGGAGCCGAGGAGTACCCTGCCGTCCACAGCCACCGCGCGATCAGGGAAGGCAAGCAGCGGGTTCACGTCGAGTTCGGCGATCTGGGGGAAGTCCTCCGCAAGCAGCGAGAGCCGGAGCAGAATCTCCTCGATGGCCTGACGGTCCGCAGGCGGAGATCCGCGCACCGGTCCGAGGAGGCGCGCCCCGCGGAGCCCCGAGATCATGTCCGCCGCGTCGCGCCGGTTGATCGGCGCGACGCGGAAGATGACGTCCCGCAGCACCTCCACGAAGATCCCACCGAGCCCGAACATGACCAGCGGTCCGAACGAGGGATCCCGGGTCACACCGGCGATCGTCTCTCGCCCGCCGTTCACCATCTCCTGGACGAGGACCCCGTGAATGCTTGCGTCGGGCACCGCCCGTCGGGCGGAGGCGACAATCTCGTCATAGGCGGCACGGACGTCGGCGGCGCCTTCGATCCCCACCTTCACGCCGCCGACGTCAGTCTTATGCACGATTTCCGGCGACACGATCTTCATGGCCACCGCCCCACCGGACTTGGCGGCCAGTGCCACCGCCTCGTCGGCGTCACGCGCCAGTCCGGCCGCGGCAGTGGGGATGCCATAGGCGCGAAGCAGCGCCAGCGCCTCGACCTCACCCAACCGTGACTGCCCGGCCGCCTCCGCCTCCGCGAGCAGGCGCGACGCCGTCTCCCGGTCGACTTCAAATTTCTCGATCGGCGGGATCGGCCGCTCCATCCATTCCCGCTGACGGCAGAGCGCCGAAAGCGCGCGCGCAGCCGACTCGGGGAAGATGTAGGCCGGCACCCCCACCTCGTGCAGCTCCGCTTTCCCCTGCGGAAGTCCTTCCCGACCCATGAGCACCGCCAGCACCGGCTTGGCCATGTGGGCACCGGCCACCGACGCGATCGCCTCGGCCACGTCCTCCTGCTTGATGCCGAGCGGTGGGACGAAGATGGCGATGGCTGAATCCACGTTGGGATCGTCGAGCAGTGCGTCGAGCGCCGCGCGATAACCCGGGGGCGTGGCGCTCGCGATCATGTCCAGCGGATTGCGGAGCGAGGCCTCCTCGGGAAAGAGCGGCTTGAGCCGGGCGACCGTCTCCGGCGCGAGCTCGGGCAGTTCGACCAACACCCGCTCCAGCGCGTCCGCCGCCAGGATGCCAGGGCCACCTGAGTTGGTCACCACGGCGGTGCGACGCGACTTCGGCGTCCGATCGTCCGAGAACGCCATGGCCAGGTCGAACAGCTCCTCGACTGTTTCTGCCCGAATGACGCCAGCCTGGGAGAGCATGGCGTCCACCAGCGCGTCGCTGGCTGCCAGCGCGCCCGTGTGCGAGGAGGCGGCGCGGGCACCGACCTTCGATCGGCCCGATTTCACCACGATGATCGGCTTCGTGCGGGTCATGCGTCGCGCGATCTCGAGGAACTTCCGCGGATTGCCGAAGTTCTCGACATACATCAGGACCACCCCGACCGACGGATCCTGCTCCCAGTGCAGGAGGAGGTCGTTGCCGCTGACGTCGGGCTTGTTGCCCATGGACACGAACTGATTGATCCCGATGCCGTATTCCTTGGCATAGTCGAGGACGCTCAACCCCATCGCGCCCGACTGCGACACGAATGCCGCCCGGCCAAAGGGTGGCATGCTCGGCGCGAATGTCGCGTTCATCGAGAACTCGGGATCGGCGTTGAGCACGCCCATGCAGTTCGGCCCGACCATGCGCATGCCGTACTGGCGCACCACCTCCATCAACTGGCGTTCGCGCTCTACCCCCTCGCCACCGACCTCACGAAACCCCGCCGAGATGACGGTCAAGCCCGGCACGCCGGCCTCGCCGCACTCGCGGGCGACGCCGAGCACATGCTGCTTGGGCACCGTGATCACCGCCATGTCCACTTGGTCGGGGACCGCGCCGATGGTCGGATATGCCTTGAGGGTGTGAATCGAATCGGCCTTCGGGTTCACCGGAAAGACGGTCCCGGTGAACCCGTAGCCGACCAGGTTGGACACGATCTCGTTGCCGATCGTGTTCGGCGTGCGTGAGGCCCCGATGACCGCGATGCGGCGCGGCCGAAGCACGCAATCCAGGGACGCAGTCATCTCAGCGTCGGCGGGAGCCGCCGCGATCGTCGTCCCGGGGCCGGGACTTCGCACGTTCAGCGGCGTCCTTCGCAGCCTGCCGGAGCATCTCCTCCGGTGACTTCGGGTTCGCCCCCGGCCTCGGCGCGCCCGCCTTCAGCGTGATGGTCCCGTCGTCGTTCCCCACGGTCAGCGGACGTCCGCCGCGCACCTCGTATGCACCCACCACATCCTCGCCCATGAAGGCGGCGTTCTTGAGTCGCTCCAGCAGCGCCTCCCGGGTCGGAAGCCCCTCACACGAGGAAAGGGGCGTCCCGCTGGCTGAGTTGACGCGAATGACCACGGCATACTTGGCGCCCGCCACGTCCTTGGTGGACCGGAGATCCGTCCCGGCCGCTTCCCGAGCCCAGCGCAGTGCTTCCTGCTCCTGCGAACTCAATCCATCAGCGGCCTCCGGCCCGGAGCCGCCTCGCTTGCTCTTGCCCCTGCGATTCTGCCGCAGACGCTGCAGATACATCGGTTCGTCGCTCACGCTACCCTCCCTGCGCCTGAAGAATGCTACTTGGTGGCGGCAGGATAAGCTGTTACCCCAAGAGACACAAGGACTTGCGCACCCCTGGCGCCCCGCGTTCGGCGGGCCTGCGGCGCGGCAGATCCTGTTTCATCGCCGCGACAGCACTTGCACATCGCCGCAATTAATTGACAGCGCAAAATGCAACTTATTGTAAACAAACAGCTTAGAACTGGCCTGACTGTTGCTTGTGTTGACAGAGGGCAATTGTCGTCGAGCGCCCGCCGTTTCTCCTTGGGGGCAGCATGTACCGTATCCGACTCGTCAGTGGCAAAGAACAGGTCTATCCGACGATCCAGGATCTCACCGCCGGCGTCCAGCGCGGCGAGGTCACGGCGGAGGCCGAGATCTACCACCAGCGCAGTGATCGGTGGCTCTCCATCGAGAGCCATCCCCACTATCGGATGGCGGTCGAGGGTGGCACGGCCACGCGCACCTCCCGACTCAAGTTCACGCGTCCTTCCAGCCCAGCCGTTAAGCCGGATGTCTTGCCGACACCGGTGGCCCAGAAGCCCGACCAGGGTGACCTCGAAGAACTGAACCGACTGCTCGTCCTCCTCGATCCGCTCCCCACGCCGGCGCAACGCGCCGAAGCCGAACCGCCTGCCGCCCCGTCGCCTCCGGAGCTCACCATCGTCCGTCCGGAGCCGGTGGAGGAGCCGACGCCCTCGGACGATCCTGAGCCGGTCTTTGGGACGATGCTGCGGCTGGAAGACCTGGATCGCGCCCCGGAGCCGGAGCCGGTCGACATGGCACTCGCCGCGTTCGAAGTCGTCCCCGTCGAGCCAAACCCGAGTGAAGATCCTGAGCCGATCGCGGACGCGGACCTCGGGCTGCCGGTCGAGATCCACCTCGATGAGATCCCGGTTCCCGAAGAGCTCGAGCCGGTGGCGGTGATCGAGGAAGTCGCCGCGCCGGAAGACGTCTTCGCGTTTGATGCCGCCGCCTCGACCGTGGAAGCGATCGAGCCAGAGCCCGCCGCGGTTGCCGCGACCGTCGAGTCGACCCCCAATTCCATCGAGCCGTCGTATACGCATGACGCACCGCTGGCCCCCACCTCCGGCATCAAGTTCAGGCCCATGCTGTTCGTGGCCGCCGCCGCGCTCGTCGCCGCCGCGATCTTCGCCTTCACCTCCGCTGGGGCCGAGACCGACCAGGGCATGGTGACGCTCGCCTCGGCCACCGCTCCCCCCGCCGCCACCACGCCCGTCCCCGCTCCGCCGGTCGACTCCGCGCCAACCGCGCCGGCGTCGAACGTCGGCTTCCCGGTCTCGGCGGCCCAGAATGGCTCGAGCAACTCAAACGCTGCCGGGCCGCCTCGCGACAGCACGGCATCGGCCAGCATCCTCCCGAGCGCTCCGACGATCGACCTCCCGAGCGCCGGTACCCAGGAAGTGAACGCCGGCACCGCCGCGCCCCGCACCGTGTCGGGCGGTGGAGCAGAACTGGCAAGGGGATACGCAAAATCGTACGAGATCCTGGGACGCGAGTTCTCCGGCCAGATGGACCGGAGCGGCCTCGTCCGCCTCTTCAGTCAGACGCAACTCACCACGAGTGACGGCCTCGCCGGGGGGCGCCGTGCGCTGGACGCCGCCGCGCGCGCCGTGCGCCAGTACCACGTGATGGAGGGCGTCATCGAGAAGGCCTACCAGGACTCCGCACGGGCACTGGAGCGCAGTGGCGCCTCGCCGGCGGACCTCCGCGACTGGATGACACATCCGTCGCTGAAGGAGTCCAAGGAGGCCGCGGATGAAGGCGCCCGATTGATCGGGCAGATCGACGCGGTCTTTGCGCTGCTGCAGGCGCAGGCGGGCCGGTACCAGATCAACGGCAGCGAAGTGCGCTTCGACGACTCCGACGCACGCGCCCGGTACGCCGAACTGCAGAGTTGGATCACCCGCCGCCTCGAGCATTGGTCCGGGCAGCCCGCCTCCTCCATCCCGACGACCGTTCGACCGATACTCGAGGGAATCGGGCTCACCCGACTCCCACTCTCCCGCTGACACGACGGCCGCCTCCGGGCGGCCGCTTCGTTTTCCCACGCCACTCTTGCGCACCGCAGTCCGGCAGGTTTTTATCTAGGGTTGCAATGGACGTAACCCGTTACAGGAGATTGTGATGCGCATCACGTTCCAGCCCCGCGTGGTGGGATTCCTGGCCTTGGCGGCTTTGACGCTCAGCGCCTGCACCTCCCCCGCCGAAAAGCAGAAGCAGCAGGAAGAACTTCAGATGCAGCTTGATCAGGTCACGGCGCTCTCGGCGGAGAAGGACACGCTGCTGCAGGCCGTTGCCGAGAACGCGCGGCTGATGAACGAGATCAATGCCGAAATGGCCAAGGTGAAGAACCTCAAGGCGGGTGTGTCGCCGGTCGTCGGCTCCGAGGGAGGCCAGCAACCGGAGGCCGACCAGCGGGCGATCGTCCTGGCGCGGGTCAAGGAGATGACGGAGCGGCTCAATGACGCCGAGACGCGTCTCGCCGCCAGCCAGGCGCGCATCCGCCGACTGAACCGGCAGGGCGACAGCCTGAAGACGGACCTCTCCTCACTGGAGACCGCCGTCGCCGAGTATCAGCAGATGATCGCGACGCAGCGTGTGGAGATCGCCACCATGAGCGAGCAGCTCGCCACCAGCCAGCAGGAAGTGGCCGCGCTCTCGGTGGAGAAGAAGGAGCTCATCGACACCGTCACGGCCATCACCGATCGCAGCAACACGGTCTACTACGTCATCGGCACCAAGGACTCGCTGAAGGCGGCGGGCATCATCGTCGAGGAGGGTGGCTCCAAGATCCTCTTCTTCGGCAGCAAGGCCATCCAGCCGGCCCGGGTGCTGAACGAGGCGGACTTTACCGCCGTCGATCGGCGGGTGGTCATGGAGATTCCCTCCCCGATGACGACGGAGCGGTACAAGATCGTCTCGCGACAGAACACCGACTATATCGAGAACAAGCCGGACTCGAAGGGCCGGGTCATTGGCGGGGTCAAGATCGCCTCGCCTGAAGGGTTCTGGGCGCCGTCGAAGTTCCTGATCCTCGTCAAGGACTGAAGATCGACAGGGAAGTGCGGCGGGGCGCGGAGTGATCCGCGCCCCGTTTGCGTTGCTACCGCTCGAGCAGCAGCCGGCGCCGCTTGGGCGGGACCCACGAGGTCGGGAGCGCGGCAACCCCTTGCTGGATAGCAGCCACCGCCTCGTCGAGCGAGTCGGTCACGGTCAGGAGGTCCAGATCTCCCGGCCCCACCATTCCCCTGGCGGCCAGCGTATTCCGCAGGAAATCACAGAGTGGCCCCCAGTAGTCCGTTCCCATGAGGACCACCGGAAATGCCGCGATCTTCCCGGTCTGGACGAGGGTGAGCGACTCGAAGAGCTCGTCCAGTGTACCGAACCCGCCTGGCAGGACCACGAAGGCGACACTGTACTTCACCAGCATCACTTTGCGGACAAAGAAGTATCGGAAGGTGATGAACCGGTCCACATATGGGTTGGGGCGCTGTTCGTGCGGCAGTTCGATATTGCAGCCGATGGAACGCCCGCCGGCCTCATGGGCGCCGCGGTTGGCCGCTTCCATGATGCCGGGGCCGCCGCCGGTCATGACGGTGTACCCCAGTTCCGCCACGCGGGCTCCCAGGGCCCTGGCCAGCTGGTAGTGCGCGCTGTCCTCGCCCACTCGTGCCGAGCCAAAGACCGTCACGCACGGTCCCACGAAGTGGAGCGCGCGAAAGCCGCGCAGGAACTCTGCCGAAATACGGCCGAGGCGGGCCAGTTCGCTGAGCCGCGAACCGGGCCCGGCCAGCCAGTCGCGGACGTCGGGAAGGCCCGGCCCGTCGGGCCACGGGCCCGGCGATGGTTCGTCTGGTTTGCTCATCCCGGCAATCTCCCCCGGCGCCCGCCCCCGGCGCAAATCGGCGGCCCCTCCTGTCAGCCCCGCGCCCGGTGTATCTTGTGGCCCGGCAGCGCGGCCCGCCGACCGGGCCGGCATCCTCCAACGCAGGGAATGCAGATCTCATGAAGGCAACCGACGTCCGCAAGGGCCACGTCATTCTGATCGACGGACAGCCGTGCCGCGTGATGGACTTTACGCACCGCACCCCCGGCAACCTCCGCGCCTTCGTCCAGGTGCGCTTCCGGAACCTGATCTCCGGCAACACCTTCGACACGCGCCTGAACGCCTCGGACTTTGTGGACCAGGCCCGGCTCGACACCAAGGAAATGCAGGTCCTCTACCAGGACGGCCAGGGGACCCATGTCATGGACCAGGACACCTTCGACCAGGTCACCCTGAATCAGGAAGTGACCGGCGATATGACCCCGTGGCTCCAGCCCGAAATGAAGTTCATGGTCGAGTGGCTCGGTGGAACGCCGATTGCCATCAGCCTGCCGACCACCATCGAACTCGAGGTCGTCGAGACCGCCCCGGCCATGAAGACCGCCACCAAGAACGCGAGCAGCAAGCCGGCGGTGCTCAGCAATGGCGTCACGGTCAACGTCCCCGAATTCGTCAACCCGGGCGAGCGGGTGCGCGTCAACCCGAACACCGGCGAGTATCTCGAACGCGCCAAGTAGGCGGCCACGCCAATTGCCACGGACGAAGGCCTCGCACCCCGGTGCGGGGCCTTCTATCTTGAGGGACCTCTCCCTCCCGCAACCGGAGCCTCCGCATGCAGTTGGTGACGCTTGACTGGGTCATCGTCGTCCTGTCGCTCGCGGTTGCATTCCTGCCTGCCGTGCTGCTCGCCCGTCGCGCCGGCTCCAGCACCGCGGAGTTCTTCACCTCGGGCCGGGCCGCACCCTGGTGGCTGATCGGCGTCTCGATGGTCGCCACCACCTTCAGTACCGACACGCCGAACCTGGTGACCAACCTCGTGCGCGAGCACGGCGTGGCCAACAACTGGCTCTGGTGGTCGTTCCTGCTCACCGGAATGGCCACGGTGTTCTTCTACGCCCGGCTCTGGCGGCGCTCCGGGGTGCTCACCGACCTGGAGTTCTACGAAATCCGCTATGCCGGTCGCCCCGCCCGGCTGGTACGCGGATTCCGCGCGGTCTACCTGGGGCTCTTCTTCAATTGCGTCATCATGGCCACGGTCAACCTCGCCGCGGTCAAGATTGCCAACGTGATCCTCGGCTGGCCGATGTGGCAGACGCTGGCCGTCTGCGCCGTCCTCAACATCGCCTTCGCCGCCACCGCCGGTCTCTGGGGTGTGCTGGTGACAGACCTGATCCAGTTCGGCATCGCCATGGCCGGCTCCTTCGCCGCGGCCTACTTCGCCCTCCAGCAGCCGGAGGTCGGCGGGCTCAGCGGTCTGATGACCCGCCTCGATCCCGGCACGTTGCAGCTCCTCCCCGATTTCGGCGACTGGCAGCTTGCCCTCTCGGTCCTGATCATCCCCATCACCGTGCAGTGGTGGAGCGTCTGGTATCCCGGCGCCGAACCGGGCGGGGGGAGCTACATCGCGCAGCGGATGCTCGCCGCCCGCAGCGAGCGCGACGCGATGGCCGGCACCCTGTTCTTCAACGTCGCCCACTACGCGCTGCGCTCCTGGCCCTGGATCATCGTCGCGCTTGCCTCACTGCTGGTCTACCCGCAGCTCTCCGACATCGCCGTCAGCTTTCCAGACGTCGACCCGGCACTCATCGGTCACGACATGGCCTACCCCGCCATGCTCAAGTTCCTCCCCGTCGGATGGCTCGGTATCATGGTTGCCGGCCTCCTGGCCGCGTACGTCTCGACCATTGCCACGCACCTGAACTGGGGCACCTCCTACCTCGTGCACGACCTCTACCGCCGGTTCATGCGCACCGATGCAAGCGAGCGGCACTATGTGATGGTGGGCCGGATCATGACAGCGGTGCTCATGCTTCTGGCCGCCGGACTCACCTTCGTCCTCGAGACCGCGAGCCAGAGCTTCCAACTGTTGCTGTCGATCGGCGCGGGGACGGGTCTCCTCTACCTTCTGCGTTGGTTCTGGTGGCGGATCAACGCCTGGAGCGAGGTCAGCGCCATGGTGAGCTCCTTCCTGCTCGCGGCGGGCTTCCTGTACGCGCAGAAGCACGGCTTCCCGATGGACACGACCGTCCAGCTGCTCCTCAGTGTCGGCATCACCACCGTCGTTTGGGTGACGGTCACGCTGCTCACCGCCCCCACGGAGCGGAGCACCCTGCTCAGCTTCTTCAAGCTCGTCCGTCCAGCGGGACCAGGCTGGCGCTCCGTTCAGGCCGAATCGGGCGTCGCCCCCTCCCCCGACAGCCTCCCGATGGCCTTCCTCGGCTGGATGCTCGGGTGCACCGCGGTGTACACCGCCCTGTTCGGGGTGGGGAGCCTGCTGTACGGCCGCCTCCCGCAGGGCCTCATCTTCATGGCCGTGTTCGCACTGTCGTCGTGGTGGCTGGCCCGCCTGCTCCCCGCCATGTGGGGTGGGGCGGGCCGAGCAGAGTGAAGCGCGCCGTCATCCTGGCCCGTGGACTCGGCCGCCGGATGCGGCAGGCCGATCCCGGCGCGGTCCTCGCGCCGGCACAGGACGCCGTGGCCGACCAGGGAATCAAGGGGATGATCCCTGTCGGGCGGCCATTCCTCGACTTCCTCCTCTCCTCCCTGGCGGATGCCGGGTTCACGGAGATCTGCCTCGTCATCGGCCCCGAGCACCAGTCGGTGCGCGAGCACTACGGAGCGCCGGGGCGCCTGACGAGAATCGCCGTCTCTTTTGCGACGCAGGAGGAGCCGCGCGGCACCGCCGATGCCGTCCTCGCCGCGGAGGCCTTCACGGCTGGCGACCAGTTCCTCGTGTGCAACGCTGACAACTACTATCCCGCCAGCGTGCTCGCCGCACTGCGGGCGCTCGGCGGGCCCGGACTGGCCGGGTTCGACCGTTCCGCGCTCGTGGAGCTCAGCAACATCCCCGCCGACCGGGTCAATCAATTCGCGCTCCTCGTCGAGGGCCCCGGCGGCCTGCTCCAGGACATCATCGAGAAACCCGACGCCGCCACCGCCGCGCGGCTTGGACCGGAAGCCCGCATCAGCATGAATGCGTGGGCGTTCGGGCCGGACATCTTCGACGCCTGCCGGCGCGTGGCGCCGTCGACACGCGGTGAGCTCGAAATTCAGGACGCGGTGCGGTACGCCATCCAGACCCTCGGAACCCGCTTTGTCGTCGTGCCGGTGCGCGCCGGTGTGCTCGACCTCTCGAATCGTGGCGACATCGCCGCCGTGGTCGAGCGTCTCGAGGGCGCCGAGGTGACGCTCTGACCGGCGCGAACCTGGGCGAGCGGGTGCGTGCCGCCCTGGATGCCGGGGGCCGGGAGGTAGCCCTCTGGCACGTCCCGGGCCGGGTGGAATTGCTGGGCAAGCACACCGACTACGCGGGGGGCCGCAGCCTCCTCGGCGCGATCGATCGCGGGCTCGTCATCGGCATGGCACCGAGGGACGACGACACCGTGACCTTCCTCGACTCCTCGAGTGGCGCGCGGGCCGCCTTCCGGCTCGAGCCGGACCTGGTAGCGCTCACGGGGCGTTGGGCCGGATTCCCCATGACCGTTGCCCGCCGGATTGCTCGGAATTTCCCGGGGGCGGACCGGGGCGCGGACCTCGCGCTCGCCAGCAATCTCCCCTCCGCCGCGGGGATGAGCAGTTCCAGCGCGCTGATCATCGCCACGTTCCTCGCGCTCGCCGAGGTGAACGACCTCCGTGGCAGTGAAGCCTGGCGCGAGCACCTTGCCACCCCGGAAGCACTGGCGGAATACCTCGGCTGCATCGAGAACGGCCAGAGCTTCGGTGCGCTCAGCGGCGACCGCGGCATCGGTACCTTCGGCGGAAGCCAGGATCACACCGCCATCCTCTGCTGCAGGGCGGGCCACATCAGTCGCTACTCCTTCGCGCCCGTCACCTTCGAGGGCGAGATCGCCTGGCCGGCGGGGATGGCGCTCGTAATCGCCGTGAGTGGCGTCAAGTCGCGCAAGTCGGGGCCGCAGCGTGATGCGTTCAACCGGCTGTCGCTCGCCACGCGGACCATTCTCGATCGGTGGCGCCAGGCGTCGGGCTCACAGGCAACCACCCTTGCAGCCGCGGCGTCGGAGCCGGGAACTCCCGAGGCCATTGGCCAATTCCTGTCGGACCTCTCTGAGCCAGGCTTCCCGTCCGAATTCCTGACGGGGCGATTCCGGCAGTTCGTGACGGAGAGTTCCGAAATCATCCCGGCAGCGACCCGTGCACTCGAAGGCGGCGACCTGCGGCAGTTCGGTGAGCTGGTCGATCGTTCACAGCGCGGCGCCGAAGAGGGGCTGCACAACCAGGTCCCCGAGACCATCCACCTGGCCCGCCGCGCGCGGGCACTGGGCGCCCACGCCGCATCGGCGTTCGGCGCCGGTTTCGGCGGGAGCGTCTGGGCAATGGTAGACGCCTCCGAGGCCGACCGGTTTGGGAAGCAATGGATCGGGGAATACCGCCACACTTTCCCGGCCGCAGCGCGAAGAGCAGAATGCATTTTGACTGGATTGGGGCCGGCGGCCCGGCGCATCGACTGACACGAGAATCGAGGGAGACCATGCACGAATCCGACGACCACCGGCTCTCCCGCCGCGATTTCCTTGGGGCAGGAGCGACTGCGGCGGCCGCGGCACATCTGCTCCCTGGGGCGGTACCCCCGTTCGAGAGTGACTCAGCGGACCGGATGATCGGAGTCCCCTTCACGCCCAGGACCGTGGCACGAGTCGGGCTGATCGGCGTCGGTGGACGGGGCCGGAGCCTCCTGCGCGACCTGCTCGCGATCGACGGGGTGCAGATCACGGCGCTGTGCGACCTGGTGCCGGACCACGCGGCGCGCGGGGCCGCCATGGTCAGGGAGGCGGGGCAGGACGCGACGCCCGCCATCTTCGAGGGCAGTGAACGCATCTGGGAACAACTCGTTGCACGCGACGACATCGACATCGTCTATATCGCCACACCGTGGAACTGGCATGTGCCGATGGCGGTCGGGGCAATGCGCCAGGGCAAGCACGCCGCGGTGGAGGTCCCTGCCGCCACGACTGTGGACGACTGCTGGACCCTCGTGAAGGTGTCGGAGAAGACCCGCCGGCACTGCATCATGCTGGAGAATTGCTGCTACGGGTACAACGAGCTCCTGGTGCTCAACCTCGTGAAGGCCGGAAAACTGGGCCGCTTGACGCACGGGGAGTGTGCCTACATCCACGACCTCCGAGCGCTGTTGCTGAGCGACGAAGGGGAAGGGCTCTGGCGACGGTATCCGCATCTGCAGCTCGACGGAAACCTCTATCCGACGCATGGCCTCGGGCCGGTGGCCAACTACCTCGGCATCAATCGCGGCGATCGGTTCGACTTCCTCGTCTCGATGAGCAGCCTCGAGGCAGGACTGACGGAATACCGGGACGAGCACCTCTCCCCGGCCGATCCCAAGCGGCAGGAGCGGTACCGCACCGGCGACATGAACACCTCGTTGATCAAGACCGCGCTCGGCCGCACGGTGATGCTGCAGCACGACGTGGTCAGTCCCCGCCCCTACAGCCGGATCAACATGATCTCCGGCACCAGGGGGATCTTCTCCGACTATCCTGCCCGGATCATGCTCGAGGGCCAGCCCGCAGGAGAAACGTGGGCCGGGCTCGACGGCTACAAGGAAGAGTTCGAGAGCCCGCTCTGGAAGCGGGTCGGCGAACTGGCGCGAAGGCTCGGTGGGCACGGCGGAATGGACTTCATCATGAACTACCGGCTGATGCAGTGCCTGCGTGAAGGGCTCGTGCCTGACATGGATGTGTACGATGGAGCGAGCTGGAGCGCACCCGGGCCGCTGAGCGTGACCTCCGTCCTGAAGGGGAGCAAGCCGGTCGACGTGCCCGACTTCACGCGGGGGGCCTGGCGCACCCAGCGCCCGGTCATGGGCTAAGGGGCATTCGCCGCGGCCACCAGCGCGCGCACTCCCTCCGGGTCAACCGGGGTCCGGCTGTGAATCTCGGTGACACCTGTCAGTCGCACGAGCGCCGCAACGTTGTGCGCCCGGACGTTTCCGGCCGCGATGATGCCGATCCTCCCCGCCGCTCTCTCCACCAGCGCCCCTATCCTGACCGTGCCTCTCGCAGCCGTCGCGGCACCCCCTGCCGTAAGTACGCGCGCCACCCCACCCTGCTCCAGATCCGCCAAGCCGGACAACTGGTCCGCGGCCGCGTCGAACGCCCGGTGAAAGGTGACTGGAAGCTGCCCTGCCGCACCGACAATGGCCTCGAGCGCCTGCCCGTCGATTGCGCCGGCCGATGTCAGGGCGCCGGCGACGATGCCCGCCGCGCCGCGAGCAGCTGCCATCCGGATGTCTTCGAGGAGTCCGTCGAGTTCGGAAGATGAAAGGACGAACGGGCCCGGAACGCGGCGCGCCAGGACGAACACCGGGATCGAGAGGCGACGGACACATTCCGCGATCAGGTCGCCGGGGGGCGTCAGCCCCCCAACCTCCAGCGAGCCACAGAGTTCAACACGACCGGCCCCGCCCTCCTCGGCCGTGATGGCCCCCGCGAGGGTATCGACACAGGCTTCCACTACGACGCGTGGCATGGTGACAAGATCGCTCCCCTTCGCCGCAAGCGCGAGGTCGGGACGCCCTTCCCTCTGGGAGTTCCGTATTGCATCTTCAGGGGGTTGCCGGCGCAGTTGCCGGCCCGTGGTCCACTCACTGGAGGAATCCCATGCTCAGCCTGACCCTGCTGGCCCTCGCCGGCAGCCTGACCGCCGCCCCGGCGGACACGACCTACAACAAAGTGACCCTGCCCGGCACCGTCCAGGTCGGTGGTCAGACCCTGGTGCTGAACGGCGTGGCCCTCCGCAAGAAGGCCATCTTCAAGGTCTACGTTGCCGGGCTCTACCTCCCGGCCAAGTCCAATAACCCCGATGCGGTCCTTGCCGACGACACGCATCGCGAGTTGGTCATGCAGTTCCTGCGCGACGTCGGCAAGGACAAGATGTGCGAGGCGTGGGACGAGGCGCTCGAGAAGAACACGCCGGACGCGTCGGCCGAGCTCAAGGCCCAGTTCGTGACGCTCTGTGGCTACATGGAGGACATCAAGAAGGAACAGCAGTTTGTCTTCACCTACGTCGCCGGGACCGGGACAGAGGTGAAGGTGGCTGGCGTGGCGAAGGGCACCATCCAGGGCAAGGAGTTCGCCGATGCGCTGTTCAAGGCGTGGATCGGTCCGAACCCCGGCCCGGGAACTGGTTTCCGGGACGACCTGATGGGAATCAAGGACTGAGCAGCAACCAAGGCGGGGAAGTGGGGAGGTCTTCCCCGCTTCCCCGCGTTCCCGCCTCCAGTCGCCCCGCCTACTTCTCCCCTGCCAACCCCGCCATCCGCTCGCGTACTTCCTTCACTTGCGGCTGCAGGACGGCATCGGCGTCCCGCCAGAGATTGACGAAGTCGCCGTAATACCCGAGCGCCTTGGCCCGGTCACCACGGGTCTCGTACATCTCGCCGAGCCGGCGATAGGTGGGCCCAAGCTGGTACGACGTATTGCCGAAATCCGATCGTGCGTCCGGCAGGGTGACGGAGCGCTCGTATCGCTCGAGAGCGGAATCGGGCTCCCCGGCCTGTTCCCACGCCCGCGCCGCCTCGAAGAGATCGCAGTTGGGGCAGCGGGTCATTACCCGGTGCGCGTCGAAGGCCATCGCCGCATCCGCCCATCGGCGTTCGCTCCGTGCATGAATGGCAACCCAGAAGACCGAGTCCTCGACCGACTGCTCCTCGAGCGGCCTCACCCGCTTCCATTCTTTGTGAAGTTGCTGCACGCGGTCCGCTCGGCCGGAGATCGAGTACGCGTACGCCAAGCCCATATAGTTGCGCTGGTCCTCCGGCAAGGCATTCAGGATCGCCGGCTGACTGAACGAATCCGCCATCTCGACGAGTGCCTTTGGATCGTCGAGAAACGCATATCTGAACTGCGCAGGCAGCGTGCTCAGATACTGCACCGCGGATTGTGCACCCGCTGCCGAAAGCATGGACGAGAGCCTCGAGGCGGCCGCTTCGGCCTCCTGCAAGTGACCCAGCGCGGTCGCGACCTCGACCCGCTCCCACCCTTCTCTGGCGCGGTCCGCCGGGGAGGTTCCCTGGACGGTGGCCGGGTCCCGGAGCAGTGAATCCGCAGCACGGTAGTCGCGGCGGATGTAGGCGCGAGAACGCCGCATCATGTCGGCGTCGGGGCTGGTCGGATAACGGCGTCTCATTTCGGCAATCGCCGAGTCGGCGGCCGCATCCTTGCCAAGCAGCTGGAGCGAATGGATCAGGTTGAGCAGCCCACTCTGAATCTGTGAGGTGGCCACCAGATGGCGGAGGAGCACCTCCCCCTCCTCCGGTTTCCCTTGCGCGTTCAGCAACAGGCCGAGGTTGTTGAGCGCGGTGATTTCGTCGGGATCAGCCGCCAAAACCGACCGGTAGGCAGCCTCCTCCAGTTCCGGATCCTCGGTCACAATACTGTGGTAGTACGCCTCGGTGAGCCCCCGCTCGACCGGCGGCAGCCGCTCGCGATACTGATAGGCGCGCTTCGCGGCCTCCAGCGATTCCTCCCCGCTGCCCGGCAGCGCCTGCGGCAGCACCACCGCCAGCTTCCGCCACGCCATGGCAAAGGTGCTGTCGATCGCTACCGCCTGCCGGAGGAGAGGGATCGCCCCCTCTGAATCGCCATCGCCGTGCTTGTCGGTGGCCTCGGTGTACAACCGCAGGGCCTCGAAGGAACCCGTGGTGACCTGCTCCAGCCGCTGGGAGCCGCGGATCCGGCCCAGCGATTCCCCGACCTTCTCCCTCAGTGCCTTCGAGAGCCTGTCGACCGCCGAGATGAGCTGGGAGGCGTCGGCTGCGGTCTCCCGGATCGGGACCAGCGTCTCTCCGGTGTTGGCGTCGAGCACGCGCGCGGCCAGCGAGTAGCCGGAGCCGAGGGAGGTGATTTCGCCGGTGATGATCGCCTTGATGCCTTCGCGGCGCGCCACATCGCTCGCCAGCGTCTGGTCTACCCTTGAATCGGCTGCCCTGCCCATTCGTCGGAGCGCGGCCTGCAAGTCACCGGTCTCGACCAGGCGCATGACGTTCGACTGGCCCAAGTCGATGCGGAGCGCCTCGGTCACCGACGCGCCCAGCGTCGGGTCGCTGGTCCGGTTCTCGAACTCGACCAGGATGATCCGGTCCTGCGCGGCCAGCACCCCGGCGCTCATCAGGGTGCTGCCAGGCCCGATCCCCATCTTGCGCGAGATCAGGAATCCCGCGCCGAGCAGCGCCACGAGGCCGAGCGCCATCCAGCCACCCACGATGGTCCGCCGCCAGGTGAACCAGCCATGATGTGCCGGCTCCGGCTCGAAGCGGAGGGTGCCCATGGTCATCTGGACCGCGCGCTTCCGCTCGACCCGCCCGGTGTAGGCGATGATCGGCAGTCCGATGGCCATCGCCACCGCCGCCCCCTGCCAGACCCAGTCCGGCAGGTCGAACACCCGCGTGAGTCCAAACGCCAGGCCCACCACGACAAGTGACGCAAAGAGAAACAGGCCCAGGACTCGGCCGGGGGCGTAGCGCTTGACCGCCGCATGTGCGTCCTGCCGAGCGGTTGAAATCGGTTCCGTCGAAGCGGGCGTGGTCCCGCCGGTCGGCGTCGCCATGGCGGTCAGGAGCGAGGCGATCTCGTCGGCGTTCTGGATCCGGTCGGCCGGGTTCTTCTCCAGGCACTTGAGGACCAGCTCGTTCATCGCCGCGGGAATCGTGTTGCGGTATCGGGCGGGCGGTTCCGGCCGTTCGGCGATGTGCGCCGCCAGCATACCCTGAGGGGTCGGAGCCACAAACGGCGTCCTGCCGCAGAGCATCTCATACGCCATGGCTCCGACGGCGTAGATGTCGGCGCGCTGATCAACACGCGGATCGGCCGCCGCCTGCTCGGGTGCCATGTAGGCCGGCGTGCCGAGCGCGATGCCCAGGGAGGTCAGGTTGGTGTGCCTGTCGCCGCTCGAGGCGCTCACCGCCTTGGCCACGCCGAAGTCGGTCACCAGCGCATGCTTGCCGGAAAGCATCACGTTGTCGGGCTTGATGTCGCGGTGCACCACCCCGTGATGGTGGGAATATGCCAGCGCATCCACCACGTTGTGCAGGATGCGCAGTACCTCCGCCATCGGCAGCGCACCCTCACGGGCCAGCCGGGCGCGCAGCGACTCGCCCTCGATGAACGGCATGACGTAGTAGGCCAGGTCGGCGTTCGCACCGGCGGTCAGGAGCTGGACGATGTGAGGATGCTGGAGGGATGCGGCCAGCTGGATTTCCCGCTCGAACCGCTCGGCGTTGACGCCGGCGGCCATATCGGGGGGGAGCACCTTGATGACGACCTGCCGGCCGAGGCGGGTCTCCTCGGCGAGGAAGACACGGCTCATGCCACCGCCGCCGAGCTCACGGAGGATGCGATAGTTGTCGCCTAGGGCCGCGTGCAGGCGGTCCGAGAGTTCGGCCATGCCTTCTCCGAAGAGGGAAATCCCGCTAATAATGGCCCCATGGGGCCGGACATGGAAGGAACTCGCCCCAACCACCCCCGCGGCTTGCGAAGCGACGCCCGGGAGCGGATGTTGGGGCAAGAGGAGATCCTGCATGCCCGATTCTGGTTCACATCAGCAGCGCCCCAAGCGGCAGGACGTGGACATCTTCGGGATGTGCCACCTCGGGCTCGTCCGCAAGGTGAATCAGGACCACTTCCTGGTGGCCAGCCTCCACAAGTCGATGCAGCTGCACCAGACCACCCTCCCCCACGAGGGGATGGGCTCCCTCGTGAGCGGCGCGCGAGGATACGTGTTCCTCGTCGCCGACGGTGTGGGGAGCACTCCATGGGGGGAGCAGGCGAGCGGCTCCGCGCTCCGTGCCATCGCCGACTACGTCATCCACGGCATGGATGTGGAAGCACTCCCTGATGAGGACCATGACCACCGGGTCGTGGACCGGCTCCGCCGTTCGGTGGAACATGGGCACCAGGCCATCAAGGATGCCGGCGAGGCCGAGGGCAAGCGGGGCATGGCCACGACCCTCACCATGGTGACGATCCACTGGCCGCGTGCCTACGTGATTCACGTCGGCGACAGCCGGGGGTACCGCCTCCGGCAGGGAGTCCTGACGCAGGTCACCAAGGACCAGACGATGGCCCAGGCAATGATCGATGCCGGAGCCCTCACACCGGCCGCCGCCGAGCAGAGTCGGCTGAAGCACATCCTCTGGAGCGCGCTCGGGGGCAAGGAAGCCACCCCGGAGGTGTCCACCCTCGACTGCGAATGGGAGGACGTGATGCTCCTCTGCAGCGACGGGCTCACCAAGCACGTCTCCGACGAGGAGATTCGCGAAGAACTGCTGAAGGCGGCGTCGGCGGAGCAGAGTTGCCACGCACTGATTGACCTCGCCCTCTCGCGGGGCGGCAGCGACAACGTAACCGTCGTGATCGGGCGGCTCCGCGGCCCCCGGCCCGCTTGACCAAGGCCATCTGCCAACCGATGTTCCGGCCCTTCGGGCTGGGGCGTTCCGCACTCCTTACCTAGAGGCGTACATGTATCGGCAACTGCTCGCGCTCACCATCCTCTCCACTGCCAGCGCTCCCCTCCTGGCTCAAGAGTCGGCCCCAGCACCGGTGCCGGCGCCGATGGCCGCACTCGATTCCGCCGCGACCATCGAACTCGGGCGGAAATACACCGAGTGGTTCTACAGCGACCTTGGCGACAGCCTGATGGCCCACAGCTCGGCCCAGGTGCAGGAGAAGCTCTCGGCAACCCAGCTCTCCGAGTTTCTGGGTCAGCTGATCTCGCAGGTGGGGAATGAAGTGTCGGTAATCGCCGAGACCGTCGTGGCCAAAGACACGCTCTCGGGCTACCTCCGTGAGGCCCAATTCGAGATGATTGATGAGCCCCTGATCGTCGCGTTTACGCTCGGTGGCACGGGCAACATCTACGGCTTCTTCATTCGCCCGAAGAGCCAGATGCCAGCGACACAGCCGAACTAGCACGGGGAGATAGCCAAAGCGGGGGTGCGCCGGCTTCGGCGCACCCCCGCTTCTTGTTTTGAGGTGAGCGCTCTAGGTGCGTACGGCCGGTGGGGCCGGAGCCGCAACGGTTGGTGCGGGGGCGGCGGGAGCCGCCGGCGATCCAGGCGCCATCTTCTTGACGCGCACCTTGGGCGCCGCACTTGGTGCGACGGGTGAGTGCGGAGGCATCTCGCTCTGCCACCGCAATCCGCGCTCCCTCATCAGGTGCAACTTCTTTGGCACTGTCCACGAAACTGTGGTCTTCTTCTTCATACGCATGATCTCGAACTTCGCCACGTCGCCACTGTCGTAGCTGCCGAGGATGCGACGGGCCTGCCCGACGTCGGCCGGTGTCCGACCGTCGATGGCCAGAATCACGTCCCCGGCCTTGAGGGGCATCGTGGAATCGGATGGGTTCTCGAGGATCAAGACACCCTTCGACGTCCCAAAGTACTCGCCCAGCCCGGCGTTCATCTCCGCCATATCGAGACCGAAGGTACCCCCGCCAAACCGCACGCTGAAATTGTTGCCCATCTCGCCCAGCGCGCGGTTCATGTCGACAAAGGCGAGCTCGCGGTCCGCCATCGCGCGGGCGCGCTCCTTCATGAGAGGAGCCATCTGCACGGAGTAGTCCCCGCCAGGCCCCGAGCGCCAAGAGTACATCGCTCCGCCGAGGTCGGCGGCGATGACGGTGGCGGTCCGGTTTGCGGTGCCGCGCCGGTATTCCACCTTCACGGTGTCCCCAGGGGAGAGCGCCTGCGCGAGCTCGACCAGCTTCTCGCCCGGCGCACTGCCGCCCAGCGAGGTACCGCCAAACTTCGTGATGATGTCACCAGCCTCCAGCCCGGCCTTGGCGGCCGGCCCCTCGGCGGTGACCGACTTGATGGTGGCGCCGAGCTTGTTGTTGGCCGCGCTCGCGTTGATGTCGACCATCACCCCGATCCGGGGCCGGCCCGGGGCGGCAAACACCATCACGTTGTCTTCCTGGGCGTTGGCGGCGGCTGGGGCCAGGAGCAGCGCGCCGAGCGCCACGGATATCCACGAACGAGTCATGTGCCTCTCCATCCGAAGTTGTGGGTTACGGGGAAGTAGATGCGGCACAGTGGCGGAAGGTCGCGTGAGGCGGGGAGGCGGGGAGGCGGGGAGGCGGGGATGATGAATCGCTGGGTTGACGTCAATACCAAATAATTGTACGTTTTGTACGTAACGTACGTACATATGAGTGCAGCGGCACACGGAGGCACCATGAACAGGACCACTCTGCCCGTCTCGATGGCTCGGAGCAACTTCTCGGATCTGTTGAATGAGGTACTGATCTACGGCGAGCGGGTGGTGCTGGAGCGGCACGGGAAGGCGGTGGCCGCCCTGGTGTCGGTGGCCGACCTGGAGCGCCTCGAGGCACTCCTTGCGGCCGAGGGGGGTGCGGCGGGGAACTGAAGCAGGCCGCGCCGCGGCCTCTCTGCCCTGCCAAAAAAAGCCCAGGGCTATTAACCCTGGGCATTGCCCCGCTTGGGATCGAACCAAGACTCTCCTCATCCAGAGTGAGGCGTGTTGCCAGTTACACCACGGGGCAGAAAACCGAAATAAGTGGAGCTGAGGGGGATCGAACCCCTGACCTCTGCAGTGCGATTGCAGCGCTCTCCCAGCTGAGCTACAGCCCCCCAGCGAGCCGGAGTAAGGTAGCCGACCGGCTGGTGGAGGTCAACGAGAGGCGGCGGGGCTGGTGGGCAGTGGGGTCGTCCCCAAATCGGTTATAATAGGCCAAGTCGAGTGCATGCCCTTAGAATGGCGGAGTCGTTCCGCGAGAACTGCCTCCCTGCCCACCGGCCCCGCTGCCCATGCCCGATTTCCCCTCCGAACTCGCCACCGCCCTCGCCCCCGACTACACCCTCGACCGGGAACTCGGCCGGGGCGGAATGGGCGCGGTCTTCCTGGCGCACGATACCAAGCTCGACCGACAGGTGGCCATCAAGGCGCTCCCCCCGGAGCACGCGGTCCGCCCGGAGCTCCGCGAGCGGTTCCTGCGCGAGACCCGCACCGCCGCCTCCTTCTCGCATCCGAACATCGTGCCTGTTCACGGAGTCGAGGACCGCAACCAGATCCTCTGTTTCGTCATGGGCTTCGTCGACGGGGAGACGCTGACGCAACGGGTCCGTCGGGCCGGCCCCCTCTCCCCCTCCGAGGCCGCGCGCATGATCCAGGAGGTGGCCTGGGCGCTCTCGTATGCCCATGGACGCGGGATCATCCATCGCGACGTGAAGCCCGACAACATCATGCTCGAGCGCGCCACTGGCCGGGCAGTCGTCACGGACTTTGGGATCGCCCGCTCCGAGGCCACCAGCGGTCTCACCGCCGTCGGCGAGGTGATCGGCACTCCCCACTACATGAGCCCGGAGCAGGCGGCTGGGGAGACCCTCGACGGCCGGAGTGACCTCTACTCCCTCGGCTGCGTCGCCTACTTCGCGGTCACCGGCCACCCCCCGTTCGACGCCCCCAACACCACCGGCCTGCTTGCCCTGCACCTCACGCAGTCTCCGCCCGCGGTGCTTTCCAAGCGACCCGACCTCCCGGTTCCGCTCGCCAAGGTGATCGACCAGTTGCTGCGGAAGGAACCCACTGCGCGGCTCGCCTCCGGCGAGGAGTTGGTGACAGCACTCGAAGCGCTCCGCGCCGCCAGGCCGGAAATCGCCCCGGCGTTGCGCCTCTTCCACCAGCGCAGCGCGATGACGCTCCGCGGCATCCTCATCTTCGTCGCCTTCACGCCCGCCCTCCTCTCCGGCGCGCGGCTGAGCGGCGAAGGCCTCATTGTCCCGGTCGCCCTCCTCACCGCGCTCGGAATGATGGTGACGACGGTGATCGGGAATGTGCAGCAACTCGTCCGGCAGGGATTCGGCTACGACGATGTGTCGGCGAGCGCGCTCGCCCTCGGTGCGGAACAACAGGAAGCGGTGGCGGCGCTCCGGAATTCGGTCGACTTCGCTGGGCGGTCCCGCCGCCGCCAGATCTGGTCGGTCGCTTTGCTCTCGCTCGCCCCGGTTGTCTTCCTGCTGGCCAATTTCTTCCTGCGGACGCGGGTCGGAGATGTCTTTGTCCTGACCGTGCCCGGAATCGCGATAGTCACTCTCGCCGCCATGCTCTTCGTCATCGGTGTGGTCACCCTGGCCACAGATGAGCGCCGGCAGCTCCGGTTCGAACGGCGACTCGAGCGAATCTGGACGGGAAAGATCGGCTCGCTCCTCTTCCGATTCGCGTCCTGGGGCGTCGAGCGGGAGCGCGCGCGGGTTGCCAAGCGGAAGGAACGACTGGAGCGGGCACTCCGCACGCTGGATGGGCATTCCAGGGAATAGGAAAGGCCGGAGGGAGCAATCCCCCCGGCCCATCCCACTAGCGTGCTACTGCGCGAGCTAGTTCTTGTCGGCGAGGACAATCGCGCCGAACGGAGCGCCACCACCCACGGCGTCCAGCGCCACACCGGTGCGGATCTGACCGGCGGTGAGCGCCAGCGAGCCGGTGTCGAGAGCGACCGTCTTGGTACCAGTCGGGGTGATGCGGACCTGGTAGCTGCCAGCCGGGACCTCGAGGTAGGTCGAGTAGCCGCGGAACGGCACCGCGGTCAGCGTCGGCGACATCATGCTGATGTCCGCACCCGGGGCCGTCACATAGATGTCCACGGTCGGGGCGCTGGGAGCGGCGTGCACCAGCTGGACCTTCACGTTCCCCGCCGCCGGGTTAGTCAGGTCGTCAGTGAGGACGAGCGGCTCGATGCTCGCAACCGGGCCCGTGGCCATGACGGTGTAGTAGGTGCCGGCCGTCAGGGGGACATCGGCGTTGATCACGGTCGTGGTGGTGCCCGTGGCGCGGACCTGCAGGTTCCGTGTACCGGCGGGGACCGCCAGGTAGCCCGACGCCGCCTCGTACGGCACATTCGTCAGGACGATCGTGCCATCGACCAGCACGTCCACGTTGGGGGCGTCAGGGGAGGCGTGCACCACCCGCACGTTGGCCGAGGCCGGCATCGGGGTGGGTTCGGTCGTGTTGTCATCGCTGCAGGCGGGGCCGGCAATGCCGACGGTCAGCGCCAGCGCGAGCAGGTTCGTGAGCTTCATCGGTCGTTCCTCCAAGGGTGTGTGTTCAGGGGTGCTGCCGGCCAGCCATCGGCCTCGTGCACCTCATACACCCCGTGTTTGTATAGGTTCCATGCCCAAAACCTTGAACATGACGAATCGAGCGAACACTGCCCCTTCCCGGGGGGTATAGCCTCCATGCCCTCGGATCCTGCCCTGATCGACCCTAGACTGTATTTCGGTTCAAAGCGGCGGCCCGTCGCCGGGGAATTCGTCCTCTACTGGCTTCAGACCACCATGCGGTCCCGGAACAACCCCGCCCTGAACTACGCGGCCCAGAGCGCGAACGAGCTGGGCCTTCCCCTGGTCATCTACCAGGGGCTGCGCCCGGACTACCCCTGGGCCAGCGATCGATTCCACACCTTCATACTCGAGTCCGCCGTTGATCTGGCCGCCGACTTTCTCGATCGGGGGATTCCCTACGGCTTCTATCTGGAGCCTCACCGGGAGGGCGCAGGCGAGTCCCCTACCCCATCCCCGCTCGTGTCATTGGCCCAGCGGGCTGCCGTCGTAGTGACGGACTACTTCCCGACCTTCATCGTGCCCCGCCAGACCCATCGGCTTCGCGAGCGGGTCGACGCGCCCGTCGTGGCAGTCGATGCATGCACCATCGTACCGATGTCCCAAATCAGCCGGGCCCATCTGACCGCTCGCGGCTTCCGCGGGGAGGTGGCCGCCGCGCTCCCACACTTCCTGCACCCAGTGGGCGACATCGAGCCCAGGATCAGCGCCCCCTTCGACTTCCCCTTTGCGTCCGCCGTTCCGCCGAACGGGCAATTCGACCCCGCCGCGCTGGCCGCCGGCTGCGTCATCGACCACTCCGTCCACCCGTCCCCCACCATCCGGGGCGGGCAGCGGGCGGCACAATCGAGGCTCAACACCTTCCTGGATACGGGACTCCAGCGCTACAGCGAGGACCGGGGAGACCCCAACAAGGCGGAAGCGGTCAGCGGCCTCTCTCCATACTTCCACTTCGGCAACATCAGCCCACAGGAAGTCCTTCTGGGCGCCCGCGAGGTGGCCCCGCCGGCGCAGTACGCCAAGTTCGAGGACCAGCTCCTCGTCTGGCGCGAGTTGGCCCACAACTTCTGCCACCACGATCCGAACCACCGGACCCTGGCGGCGACACCCGCCTGGGCCCGCAAGGAACTCGAGGACCACGCGGACGACCCGCGGCCGGCAGAGTATTCGATCGAGGAGTTGGAACGGGGTGAGACAGGAAGCGCGCTGTGGAATGCGGCGCAGCGGTGCTACGTGCGGGACGGAACCATGCCGAATTACCTGAGAATGCTCTGGGGAAAGGCAATCCTGCACTGGAGCCCGGACGCCGCCTCAGCCCTCAGGACGATGGAGCACCTCAACAACAAGTACGCCCTCGACGGGCGCGATCCGAACAGCTACGCCGGCTTTCACTGGGTATTGGGGAAGTTCGACCGGCCGTTCTACCGTCGCCCGGTCTTTGGGACCGTGCGCTACATGTCGCTCACTGCCGCGGAAAGGAAGTTTGACGTGAAGCGATGGCTGGCCGGCGAGGCGGCCCGGGAGGCGGCCATTCCCCTCAATCCGCCAGCGCCGCGAGCTGCCGGTCGTGGGCCCGGGAAAGCGTCAGCAGGGCGGTCATCGCGCCGATAAGCGCCAGAAACATGTCCCACTGGGTGTCCCACACATCGCCCTGCGTGCCGAGGAAGGCGGTGGCCGAGTCGCCCGTCGCCACCGCGGTCCACCACTCGATCAGCTCGTAAAGGGCGCTGAACGAGAGACAGAAGGCGAGCACCACGGCCGGCAGCCACCGGCTCAGCTTGAGGGGCGACTTCCTGATGAGGATTTCCCGGGCCAGAATCGCCGGCACAAACCCCTGCGCGAAGTGCCCGAGCCGATCGTAGTGGTTGCGCGCCAGGCCCAGCGCCTCGCTCACCCAAAACCCGAGCGGTACCTCGGCGTAGGTATACCGTCCCCCGACCATCAGGATGCAGGCGTGTGCCGCGAGCAGCGTATAGAGCAGTGGCGTGAGGGGGAAGCGCTTGTGAGTGGCAAGGAGGATCGGCACGCCGATGAGGACCGGCGCCACCTCCAGCACCCAGGTGAAGCGGTCATGCGGCGCTACACCAGACCAGGCGAGCACCACCGCGACGACGGCCAGGAGGGCCAGCGGCAGGCGAGTCGCTGGAGCGGTCATCCCTGGGACTCGGTGTCGGGAAATGGGACGTCCACCATGAGCCCGTCGCGGGCCACGATCGAGTCCGGAAAGATCGCCTGCGCCTCCGCGACCAACTCCGGTGCCTCGCGCGTGTACCGCGCCGAGATGTGCGTCAGCACCAGGCGACGAACACCGGCCTCCCGTGCGATGGTGGCGGCGGCGGCGGCCGTACTGTGGCCGGTCTTCTCCGCCTTGTCCCCATCCTCCGCCGAGAACGTGGCCTCGTGAACCAGCAGGTCCGCCCCCTGGGCGGCTGCAGCAATCGCCGCGCTCGGCCTGGTATCTCCCGAAATGACCACCTTCCGTCCTGGACGCGGCGGTCCTACCAGATCAGTTGGCCCCACGCGGCGACCATCGGGGAGTTCGACCGTCTCTCCGCGGTGCAAGCGACCCCACAACGGACCCTCAGGCACGCCCAGTTCCCGCACCCGCTCCGGCTGGAAGCGGCCGAGCCGGGTGTGCTCCTCGAGGACATATGCCAGCGATGGGGCGCGGTGGTCGGCCTCCACCGCCCGCAGGTCATACTCTGGTCGGCTCACGGTGTCGCCGGGCGAGAGTTCCTCCACCTGTACCGGGAACTTGTTCCGCTCGATCCCGACCCCCAGCGCATGCTCGAGGACGCGCTGGGCGCCGCGCGGCCCGTAGAGTCGAAGCGGGTCGGTCCGGTCCTGCAGACCGAGGGTCCGCACCAGGCCGGTGAGGCCCAGGAGGTGGTCGGCATGGAAGTGGGTGAAGAACACGTCCCGAACCGCGAAGCTCACGCCGTAACGCATCATCTGGCGCTGGGTCCCCTCGCCGCAGTCGAACAGCAGGGTTTCGCCCTCGCGGGCCAGTGCGAGGGACGCGACGTTGCGGTCCAGCGACGGAATCGCCGCGCCGGTGCCGAGGAAGGTCAGTGTGAGGGTCATGGCGGGTTGAAGATAACCCCGGAGGTCGGGCGCGGGAGCGGTGTGGCGGAACCTTTTCTTCGATCCGAGGGTTAAGACAAGACGACCGCAACCTCTGCCCTCGGAGCCCCTCATGTCCGTTGCACGGCTGCCCTGGACCCCGTCCAATCCCGAAACCCGATTCCAATCGGCGGTCCGGGAGATGCTCGAACTGGTTGGCGAGGATCCTGATCGCGACGGTCTGCTCAAAACGCCTGAGCGGGTCGAGCGGTCGATGCAATGGATGACCCGCGGGTACGGTCTCGATGCCGCCGAGGTGATCGGCGACGCGCTCTTCGAAGAGGCCCACCAGAACATGATCCTGGTCCGCGATATCGAATTCTACTCGATGTGCGAGCACCACATGCTCCCCTTCTTCGGCAAGGCGCACATCGCCTACATCCCGGATGGCCGCATCGTTGGCCTGTCCAAGGTGGCGCGGGTTGTCGATGTGTTTGCCCGGCGGCTGCAGGTGCAGGAGCGCCTGACCGATCAGATCGCCGAGGCGCTGGACGACGCGCTCTCCCCGCGCGGCGTGGGGGTAGTCCTCGAGGCCTCTCATTTCTGTATGATGATGCGCGGCGTGGAAAAGCAAAGCTCCCGGACACTCACCAGCGCTTTGCGCGGGGTGTTCCGGGAGGATGCGAGCACTCGGGACGAGTTTCTGCGGCTGGCGCAGCGATAGACAGGGTCTAGAACATCTTGACCTGGACGGTGAGCTTGCCCGGCTTGGCCTGAATGGAATCGATCAGGGCCTGCATGGACTTCATGGTAGCGGTCAGCTGGTCGTAGAGCGCGGAATTGGTGGCCAGTTGTCCCAAGGTCCCCTTGCCCGCATTCATGTTGATGACCAGGGTGTCCATGCGCGCCGTTGTCGCCGTGAGCTGCTCGGTGAGTCGCGTCATTCCCGCCGTGGCGCTGTCCATGTTCTCCATCGCGCTGGTCAGCGCAGGACTCGCCAGTGTGGAATCGAGCCGTGCGGTGACGCTCTGCAGCGACACCATCAGCCGGGTCATTTCCGCCGTCGGTCCGGTACGGGTGTCGGCGTAGACAGACATGAGCCGTTCCATCGCCTTCAGCGTCTGGTGCAGGTCGTCGGCCATTCGCTGGTTGAGGAGCGTCTGCGCACCGACCATCACGGCCCGAGCCTGCTCACCGAGCTCGTCCACCATGCCACCCATCCCCGGCGCCGTCTTTCCCTCCAGAACCTCCCCCGGCTCCAATGGAATGCTGTCGGTCCCGGGATCAAGCAGAATCTCCACATCCCCCAGCACCCCGACCGCCTCGATGGTAGCGGACGCGTCCCGGGACAGGGGGACGCGCTCGGTCAGCGCCAGCTCGACCAGCACGCTCCCCACTCCCTCGAACACGATACGGTCCACCTTGCCCACCTGGACCCCCGAGACCTTTACCGGTGTGCTCGACTTGACGTTGCCGATATCCGTGAAGCGGACCGGGACCACGCCGTCGCGTCCGAAGCTCCGCCCCCCGAGCCACATCGTCCCAACGACGAACACCGCCACTCCGGCGAGCACGATGGAACCGACGAGCGCTTCACGCTTGTAGTGCAGATCCATAGGGCCTCAGGCCGCGAAGGAGTGTTTGTCGAAGTCCCGCTCAAGGAACGCCTTGATGCGGGGGTCCGCGGACGCCAGGAATTCCTTGGGCGTGCCCTGGAGGACAATCTGTCCGTCGCTCAGGAGTGCAACCCGGTCCGATACGCGAAACGCCCCGCGCACGTCGTGCGTCACCATCACGCTCGTGACTCCGAGCGTCTCCGCGAGGTGCTTGACCAGGCTGTCGATGATGTCGGCGTTCACCGGGTCGAGCCCCGAGGTCGGTTCGTCATACAATAGGTACTTCGGCCGCCCCGCGATGGCCCGGGCAATGCCCACGCGTTTGCGCATCCCGCCGGAGAGTTCGGCCGGGAACTTGACCGCCACGTCCGGATCGAGGTTGACGAGCGCAAGGCACTCCGGGACGCGCTCGGCACAAAAGGTCGCGTCGCGGTTCGCCTTCTCGTCGGTGATGCCGAGGCGGATGTTCTCGAAGACGTTCATCGAGTCGAACAGGGCGCCGTTCTGGAACACGTACCCGATGGTGGTGCGAAGCGCCGCGAGCTGCTTGCGGCCCAGTGCCGCCACGTCGAGATCGTCGACGAGGATGGTGCCACTGTCCGGGTGAATGAGCCCGATGATGTGCTTGAGCAGGACGCTCTTGCCCGTCCCGGACGGACCCAGCAGCGCCACCGTCTCCCCTTCCTCCACGGAGAAATTCACGCCGTTGAGGATGACCTGCTGTCCGAAGCGCTTGTGCACGTCGCGGAGTTCAATCATGGATGCAGCAGCAGTCGGGCGAGGAGCGTATCGAGGAGGAGGATGGTGACGGACGTGGCCACCACCGCCGTGGTCGTGGCCTTCCCCACCCCTTCGGCCCCCTGCTGCGCGTTGAAGCCCATGTAGCAGGGGATGAGCGTGATGGCGCCCGCGAAGAAGAACGCCTTAATGATCGAGTAGTAGGCATCGAACGGACGCCAGTAGTACTGGGCGCCGTACGTGAAGTCCGCATTCCCAAGGGGCAGGACCTGCTTGGCGGACCACCAGCCGGCCAGCACACCGATGGCGTTGGCGAAAATGGTGAGGACCGGGATCATGACCAATCCCGCCAGCACGCGCGGAATGATCAGGTGCGACATCGGCGACCGGCCGAGGCTCTCGAGTGCGTCGATCTGTTCGGTCACACGCATCGTTCCAAGTTCGGCAGCGTACCGCGCGCCAATGCGCCCGGCGAGCACCAGGGCCGTCAGCACCGGGCCGAGTTCGAGGACGATCGATTCCACTACCAGCGTCCCGACGACGTAATAGGGCAGGTTTCCCTGGAACTGGTAGCCGGTCTGCAGCGCGGTCACCGCACCAGCAAAAGCGGACACCAGCAGCACGATGAAGAGGCTCCCCGCCCCGATATTTCGGGCCTCGTCCATCGTCCGTGGCAACCAGATCCGCCACTCCCCAATGGTCCGTGCGGACTCCGCCACCATCAGGCTGAACCGCCCGACATGGGCCAACGATCCGATGATCGATCGGCCCACGGCACGTGGGAGGCTGAGGATAGCGGTCTGTGCGGTCTGCATCGCTATTATCTTGCCCTCCCATGCCTGCGAAGTCCACCCCGAATCGCCCACCGGCAACCGCCCCGGAGTTTCGTCGACGCCTCCTCCGGTGGTTTCGTCGGCACGGCCGCGACCTCCCCTGGCGCCGGACGCGAGATCCCTACGCGGTCCTGGTATCCGAGTTCATGTTGCAGCAGACACAGGTCTCGAGGGTCGAAGCCTACTGGCCGCAATTCCTGGCGCGATTCCCAACGGTCGAAGCGCTGGCCAAGGCTCGGCCGGGGGCGGTGCGCGAGAGTTGGGAGGGGCTGGGCTACTATCGCCGCGCGGCCAACCTGCACGCCTTGGCACGGCTGGTCACGAAGGAGAGAGGCGGCTCCATTCCCGCCGACACGGCGTCGCTTCGGCGACTGCCGGGCATCGGTCGCTACACCGCGGGCGCGGTCGCGAGCTTCGCGTTTGAGCGCGCCGAACCGGCGGTGGACACCAACGTCGCCCGGGTCCTCCGCCGCGCCTTCCACCCCAAAGCTCGTGGCTCGACCGGGGAACACAAGCTCTGGCAGACCGCCGCCGCGCTCCATACCAGGAACGGCCGTTCGGCATGGGCGATCAATCAGGCGATCATGGAGCTCGGCGCCCTGATCTGTACGGCAAGAATCGCGAAGTGCGGGGAGTGTCCGGTGCGGAGAAGCTGCAAGACGGGCAATAAAGGACTGAGGACTGAGGACTGAGGACTGAGGACAACCTACTCTCGCCCTCATCCCTCAGTCCTCGTTACCTGCTCTTCGAGATCTCCCCCACCATCCCCACCACCCGGTCCACTTCATCGGGATTGTTGTAGACGTGCGTCGAGAGGCGCACGTAGTCGAGGTTGTCCTCACCGACGTGCCGCACCCGCACCGGGCCCATCTTCCAGAGTCGCCGGACCACCTCGGTCCCCGGCACCCCATCAACCTGGAACGAGACCATGGCGCTCCGCACTTCGGGCGCTGCGGGCGACACGACGCGCACACCTGGCTGGGCGCGGAGTCCGGCGTCCAGTCGCGTGGCGAGCCCTCGGCTGCGGCGTTCGATCCGGGCGCTCCCGATGGCGTTGTGGAACGCGATCGAGGCCTGGAACCCCACCAGCAGGCTGTCGTTCCGTGTACCGACGTGATCGAAGCGGTCCCCCTTCAGAGCCAGATCGTCCCATCCGCCGCTTGCGACGAGCGGCCAGAGTCGGTCGATCCACTCCGGGCTGATATAGAGGAACCCCGACCCCTTCGGCGCGAGCAGCCACTTGTGCGGGCTGGAGGCATAGAAGTCGCAGCCCAGACCCTGGATGTCGAGCGCCAGCATGCCGGGCGGATGCGCGCCATCCACGACGGTGATGATGCCCCGCTCCCGTGCCCAGGCGGCCAGCCGCTGCACCGGCTGGATGGCCCCGGTGCTGAAGAAGATGTGCGAGATGCTGAGCACACGCGTCCGAGGGCCCACCGCCGACGTCCATGCCGCGAACAGCGCTTCCTCGCTGGGAGCCGGTACCGGCGGTTCGAACTTCCGCAGCACGAGATTGCGCCGCGCGGCGACCAGTTCCCAGCAGCACCGCCCACCGATATGCTCCTGCGTCGTGGTGAGAATTTCATCGCCGGAATCGAGGTCCAGCCCGCGCGCCACGACGTTCATTCCTTCGGTGGTGTTTCGCGTGAAGGCCAGCGTCTCGGACGGCACCCCCACGAGCGTGGCGAGCTGATCGCGGAAGGCGTGGACGTCAAAGGGGATCTGGTGGAAGACGGTCTCGAAGGCGCGCATGTGCGCTTCGATCGCCTGAAGCACGGGAAGGGGGAGCGCCCCCCACGTCCCCGTGTTCATGAAGATGCCGTCGGTGATCAGGAACTGCCGTCGGATCTCCGCCCAGTACGCCTCGTCGTCGGAGGCACGCGGCAGCGGGCGCCCAACCGTGCCCGCGGCTGCGGCGGACTCGATCCGCGGCAGCCAGGCCGCCGCGGGAAAGAGCGCCGCCGCACGGAGCAGGTCACGGCGCTGCATCAGCGGAGGGGAAAGCTCGCGGCGATGAGCGCCAGGAGACCAAGGGTCCCGGAGACGATCGAAATCGCCACGTGGCGGCGCCGGATCGCCTGATAGAGGGGCGCGGTCTGCCCCTCCGGCGACACCCGGCCAAGCCGCGCGACGGTGGGCATCCCGAAGGCAAGCACGATGAGGGCGCCGAGGAGACCGGCGCCCTGCATGACCATCATCCACACGGTGGGCGCCATGCCACTCATGGCCGAACCATACATCCGGAGCGAGAGCATCACGCCGGACAGGATCATGAGAAAGGCGCCGGGACCGATCAGCAGTTTGTGCACAGCGACCTGTCCACGGGCGATCGCGCCGAGCGCCGCGCCGGATTCCTTCTTGCCCGCGATGCCATAGACCATCGAGCCGAGTCCGGCGCCGAGCCAGAGAATCTGTCCGAAGAAGTGCAGGAAGAGCCAGGTTTGCATGTCAGGTCGTTTCCGAGAAGAGGTGAGCGTCGATCGGGCGCCGGCCAATGAAGCCGCCGTCGAGTTCGTGCCAGTGGGAAACCGAGTCCTCCCCCTGCCGCCAGCAGAGGTAGACGGGGCGATCGTCCCGGAGCGAGAGGAAGTCCACCAGACCCCCCTCGAAACCCTTGAAGATGCAGCCGAGGGCAGCCAACTCGGTCATCAGTTCCTGAATCCGGGTCGCGTGGGCCTCGGCCGCCAGCCGGGCCGCGAGGACGTCCGCCGGCTCGGCCTGCTCGTCGACGATCGGTGCACCTGGATCGGTCGCGATGGCCAGTTCGAACTGCTCGACCGCATGGCGCCACTCGGCGTGCACGGCGAGAAGATCGGCGACGATCGGGCGGACCAGTGGCAACACCCGGTTCGCCTCGTCCACGGTGAAGAGTCTCGGTTCGTCAGCCATGATGCGGCTCCTTGGCCAGGGCCTCGCGCGTCGTATCGTATCCCGCGAGCTCAAATTCAGAAAACAGTTCGGCCGCAAACGTGGCACGCCGCGGGAGCGGCGGCCGGACGTGAATCAACCGGGCGCGGGCGGGGGTCGACTGCCAGCGGGCGAGTGCGTCCTGCGCCTGCTGCGCCATCAGCGCGCCTTCTCCCATGTCGTGTGCCAACAGCAGTCCGGGCGCGCGCACCCGCTGTTTCGGTGGTGGCTCATCGAACCCCGGCCCGACATCCACCGCAACGACGAGATCGGCCTCGAACCGTGCCGCGATGTCGAGGGGGAGCACCGCCCGGAGCCCACCGTCGACCAGCCGCCGCCCTGCCGTCGCCACGGGGGGATAGTAGACGGGCAGCGCCGTCGTGGCGGCGAGCGCCTCCTGCAGGGGGAGATCCAGTCCGCCGTCGCCAAGCGTCAGGAGTTCCCGGGTGTCGGCGTCCACGGTGGTCAGTGTCAGCGGATGCTTCAGTTCGGCGAAGGATCGCTCGGGCACCAGCCGACGAAGAGTCTGGTGCAGGGGTTCGGCCCGGAGGAGGGACCGAAACCAGAGCCCTGCCAGCGGTGCGAAGGCCCTCGGTCGCGCGACCTGGGAGGCCTTGACGGCACGGAATCGCCGTGACAACTCCTCGGCGGTGGCACCGGAGGCGGCTCCCGCTGCGATCACCCCGCCCATCGAGGTCCCGACGTACCGTGTCGGCCTGAGACCCGCCTCTTCCAGGGCCCGGAGCGCTCCGATCTGCGCGGCGGCCTTCGCCCCGCCGCCACCGAAGACAGCGGTGATGCGTGAGGCGGTCATGAGCGACGCACGCTCTCGCGGTGCTTCCGCGCGGCCTCGTGCCGGGCCTTTTCCTCGGCCGTCTCCGCCACCAGTCGGGGCACCCGCGTCGGCTTCCCGTCCGCGTCGATCGCCACGAAGATGACCTTCGCCGTATTCGTATGCCGGCGCTCGCCGGTACTCACCTTCTCCGAGTACACGTCCACGGTGATGTCCATCGAACTGTTGCCGACGTAGTCCACCGTTCCGCAGCAGGTCACCAGTGCGCCGATGGGGATCGGCTCCCGGAATTCCACTCGGTCGATGACCGCCGTGACGACCGGCCCGCCGGCGTGTCGGATGGCGGCGACCGCGGCCGCCTGGTCCACCATCGACATCAACTCGCCGCCGAAGAGGTTGCCCAGCACGTTCTGCATGTGAGGCATGATCAGCTTCGTCAGCTCGGAACGCGAGTAGGACATCGGACGCGATTCAGGAAGCATGCAGCGACTCCTCAGTAGTCGACGGGGCGAAGATAGTACTCCCCGATGGCCGTCTGGCTCAGCATCGCTACGGTGGGAAGGCGGCGCTTCCAGTGCGTGCCGTCGAGCCGGGACCGGACCAGTTCAATCTCGGCGCTCGTATACCCCAGCATCGTGACCTGCTCCGGGCGGTAGCCTGAGAGCAGCCAGTGGAGGATGCCATCCGCCCGCTCATAGGTGATCCCGAAGTCGCCCTCATCGGTCTGGCCCTGGATCAGGTCGGCACTCGCCGGCTTGTCGAGGATGACATCTGGCACCCCGACATGCCGGGCCAGCGCCCAGACCTGCGTCTTGAACAGGTCGCCGATCGGGTTGACCGGTGGCGAATCGTCGGCGTGCCACGTGAAATACCCGAAGAGCCGTTCGGTCTTGTTTCCCGTGCCGATGGGGAGGGCATGGAGCCTCGCAGATAGATCGAAGAGGGTAATCATCCGCATCCGCGCCATGATGTTGCCGAGTGCCGCAGGGGATGGCGTGCCGTCGATGGCGCCGGCGATGCCATCCACACCAGCGGAGATGTCCACCGTCCGGCTCGGAATGCCGAGTGCGTCGATGACCAGCTGGGCGTGGGACAAGCTGTCGGGACTCGAGGTGCGGTAGGGCATCCGCACCGCCGTAACATGTTCCTTGCCGAGGGCCTCGGCGGCCAGGTAGGCCACCAGGGCACTGTCGACACCCCCCGAGAGCCCAAGCACCACCCCGTCGAAGCCGCGGCGGCGCTGGATTTCGTCACGGATGAATTCCACGATCCAGCGACGGGCGAGTTCCGGATTGATGGCGAGGGGGTCCGACGACGGCGGCGGCGTCGAGGCCCCGGGTCGGACCCGGCCGGCAGTCCGCCCGGCCCACGTCGTGTGAGCGGCGGCCGCGAGGGGCGCCCGCCCCAATTCGGCGAGGAGGCTTGGCAGCCGGTTCCGCAGGTCCGCCAGGAGGGGCTGGTCGGCACGCACGCGAGTGATCTCGTCGAAGTCGAGATCCACCCGGACGATTCCCGGCTCGAACAGCGGCCCCTTGGCGAGTACCCTGCCCGAGGGCCCCGTGACCACCGAGCCCCCCGCAAACGCCTTTCCTCCCTCGAACCCGACCAACTGCGCGACCGCCACGTACATCCCATGTTCCGACGCAGCATCGGCGGCGAGGCGTTCCCACCGTTCGAGGTTCGCAGGCGCCTCCGGACTATCGAGGCCCCGCGCCGGTGTGGCGCTGACCACGAGCAGCACCTGCGCCCCGTCGAGCGCTGCCAGCGTCGGCATCAGTGAGTGCCAGGCATCCTCACAGACGAGCATCGCGGCCCGCCCCCAGGGAGTGTCGAACGCCCGGACTTCCGCGCCTGCCTCCACGAACCGTTCCTCGTCGAAGACTCCGTAAGTCGGGAGAAACACCTTCCGGTGGACGTGCCGGATGACCGGCCCTTCCGGGCCGAGCGACAGGTAGATGGAACTGTTGTAGTGGCAGTTGCGCCAAAGCTCGTAGAATCCGATTGCCAAATCAACCGGCGGGGCGCCGGAGGAGCGGTGAACGGCGGCGATGTCCTCCGCCACCTGTTCCGCCGTGCGCGCTTGCTCACGCACCCCTCCCTCGAGGAAATAACCACTCAGGGCGGCTTCGGGGAGGAGAAGCAGGTCGGGTGGCTCCGCACCGGCAGCCGCCTCCTGGAAACACGCCTCGAGCTGCGCGAGGTTCTCGGTGTAGGCTCCCTTGCGGGGCCGAAACTGCACTATCGCGAGGCGAAGCATGCGGGTAATCTAAGGAGTCGCGCGGGGCAGGTAAGGCCGCAGCCGAAGTCGGGACCCGTCACAGGGAATGGGATGATCTACTGGATCGCATTCGGCAGCGCCCTCGGAGGGGCAGCACGGTACTCCCTCGGCGGCCTGGTACAGCGGTGGGCACCGGGCGAGTTCCCCCTCGGCACGCTCGCAGTCAACATCCTCGGCTCCCTCGCGCTCGGCTTCATCATCCGCTACGCCATCGAAACACCGGCAGTGAGCGCTGAAGTACGCGCCTTCCTCGCCATCGGGTTCTGTGGCGGCTTTACCACCTTTTCCACCTTCAGCTTTGAGGCCGCTACGCTTCTCGAACGCGGCGAGTGGTCTCGCCTGGCGATCTATGCAGGACTGAGCCTTCTCCTCACCGTCGCGAGCGTGCTGATCGGCGCCGCGCTGGCGGGGCAGATGCTCACCCTCAGGCGCTCGATCTAGGAGGTCGGCTATGCACGGCCTGTCCGGCGAAGGCACCCTGATGCGAATTCACATCGGTGAGCGGGACAAGCACGAGGGGAAGCCACTCCACGCCGCCATCGTGGAGCTTCTCCGCTCCCGCGGCCTCGCGGGCGCCACCGCCACCAGGGCCATCATGGGGTTCGGGGCCAATGCCCGCCTCCACACCGACTCCGTGCTGCGCCTCTCCCTCGACCTGCCCATCGTCGTCGAGTGCGTGGACGCGGAGGAGAAGCTGCAGGCCGTCCTGCCGGAAATCGATGCGATGATGGGCGGCGGCCTGATCACTCTCGAACGGGTCCGCGTGATCGCCTACCGCAGCCACCAGCCGTGAAGGACGAGGCACTCCTCGCTGCCGTTGCCGGCATCGCGAATGCCTGTGCACCTCTGCCGGGGCTGGTAACGGGTGGGCAGCCGACCGATGCGCAGGTCCGCGCCGCGCACTCAGCCGGCCTCGTCACGCTCCTCGATATCCGTGATCCGATGGAACCACGCCCATTTGACGAACCGGCGCTCTGCGCTGCACTCGGACTCCGGTACGAGAACATCCCTGTGTCCGGCGCTACTCTGGACGACACCACACTGGGGCGCATCCTCTCAGTCCTGCGGGATCCTGCCGCGGCGCCGGTCTTGTTTCACTGCGGTAGCGGCAACCGGGTCGGGGGTGCGCTCATTCCGTACTTCATGCATGATCACGCCATGGAAGAGGACGATGCTATCGCGCTGGCCATGCGGGTCGGGCTCCGGGGGGCTGACCTCCTGCAGTGGGGATTGGCCTACGCCCACCGGCACCCATCCGACGTCCTGATTCTGCCTCACCCGGATGCCAAGCGGGGCCCCGACTCAGGTCAGGGCCCCGCTTCGGTTCACGGTCCAGTTCGGTACACCAGGAAGGCTCTCCTACTCCATCCTGCCCCGCGACATCGGGCTTCCCGTGGTCAGATCCACCGGAGGAGGTGCCGGTCCAGGTGGAGCCAGAGGATCGACCGCCACCCGCGTTGCTGCCGGAACTGTAGGAGCTGGCCCCTGCGCGTGAGCTACCGTTCCGACTGCTCCAACTGCTTCCCGGCGGGTTTGCCGCCAACCTAGCCCTCGCAGCCTTCGCCTCCGCGGCCGCATGGCCCCCCCGGTAGCCGAGGTTGTATTCGAGAAACTCAAACTGCTGTGTCCGAACGGTCTGCCACATCAGCCTACTCTCTAAGTCCCACCCGAGTGGGCTCCACCCCCACCCGCCGGGCGGCTTGATCTGGAACGAACACGGTCGATTGTGCTGTCGACATTCATCCCAGATCTGCGGCACCACGCCGACGTAGGTCGCCGTGGTGATCGGAGCATTGGTCAGGGGTGCATCTTCCACTTCGCCCGCTTCCTGCGCCGCATTCTGAACGACTTCCACCCTGATGCCCGTGGCCAGAACCGGCTCGGCGGTCGGGGTCGTCAGCTGAAAATCCTGGGGCACAGCATTCGGCGCCTGGATCAGCGCGAACGCAAGCAGGAACGGTGCGGTCATGGAGCCTCCGATGAGCTACGATACTATGCGACTCCAGCCGGGGTTCCGCAATAGGAGAAGGCGTTACCGACCGCGCCGTCCTCCACCGCCGCCGGAAGGTCGCCGCCCGCCACCACTCTGGACCGCCACCGCCGCTGGCAGCTCCGCCACTCGGACCGCTCCTGCCGACTACGGCCGCCGGGGGCTGGACGGACGTGACTGCGGTTGCGCACTGGGCCGGCTCCCGCCCGAAGGACGGCTCTGCGGCTGTGCACTTGGCCGGCTTCCCCCGGCACTCGGCTGGCGAGAGGGGGTTGCTGCGCGACCACCACTCCCCTGTCTGCTGGTCGAACCGGCGGTGCTGCGCCCGCTGGAGGGTGCCGACGGAGAGATCCGCGGGCGGCCCGAAACGGCTGGGCGCTGCTTCCCGTCGGCGGTCCAGCCGCGCGCCCGAGCGCTGTTCGATGATGTCCCGGTGCTAGACCTTGCCCGCGGCGCAGTGCCCGCAGTTCCGGAGGTGGGGCGCCGGGCTCCGCCGGCAGTCGAACCAGCCGCCGCGCCCGAGCCGCTCCCGCTCGGCGGCCGGCGTGCCGTACCACCCGCCGTGGCCGGGGTGCCCGTGGTTCCTCTGCGCGCGCCGGTCGTCGGTTGTCCAAGGGTTGAGCCGCGCGGCCGGTTCGCGTCGGCCTTCGCGGTTGGACGAGCGGCGGGGCGTCGTCCAGCTTCCGCACGGCCGCTGATCGTGGCCGCGTCACCCCGCAACCGGTCGGTTCCAGTCATGCCATACGTCGGCCGGTCGCGGTAGCTGGTCTGGAACACCGAGGACCTCGGTGAGAAGGCGTCACCGCGGGGACGGTAGGGATTGCCGCCGGCCGTGACGGTCCCGCCTGGCTTGAACGTATAGGGGCGATAGCCGGGGTAGCCGTAGCCAGGATAGCCGGGGTGGTACCCCGGATAGCCGCCGTACCCATACCCCGGATAGCCGTACCCGTACCCGGGGTAGCCCCACCCGTAGGCGGGATATCCCCAACCATATGCGGGGTAGCCCCAGCCATACGCGGGGTAGCCCCACCCATACCCGACGCCGTACCACGGGCTGTAGCAGCAGGGCGAACCAAAGGAGATCCCGATGCTCCATCCGCCGGTGTAGTAGGTCGGCCAGGGCCAACCGGTTACTCCGATATAGGTCGTGGCACCATCGGCGACGTACTCCGAATAGGAGTAGACGATGTAGCGGTCGATCGCGTAATCGAAGCCCTGCGCGGTGAAGTTCAGGACGAGGTCCGTAAGCTGGCTTTCAGGGTCGTCGGCGGCGCTGTACTGGTCGAAGACCGCGTAGTCCCAGTGATCTCCCCGGACGAACTCGGCGAAGCGAAAGGGCGACTTGGACCAGGCCACGTACACCATCCCGCTGGCTCCGGCCTGGTCGAGGTAGAAGGACCCCCGGCTGTCGCGGCCGACGACCTTGTAGGTCTTGCCACCCCGAATGAAGTTGTCGTCGCCTGGATCGAGCGGGAAGAGGACGCGGATGCGCCCATTCTGGTCGGCCTGCAGGAGGAGGACGTAGCCGTCGTCGTTGGCCCGGAACTGGGCCTGGGCGTAATCGCCGCGGTTGTATTCGCCGCCGCTGTTGAGCGAGACGGTTATCGGCGGGGGCGGCCCGCCGGCGAGGGACGCCGCGACCGCGACCGACGCGAGCAGAGTGGTGAGCATAATTCCTCCTGGCAGTACCGACGGGGCGAGTGGGCCCACTTACAATCGCCCATTACAACTGCGAGGGTCGTGCCAAGACTTAAGTTATTACAGGACAATACTTTACAGAAACGTCTTATTGCCGCGCCGTCCGCCAATGGGGACGACTCCTACCCTTCCCGTCCTCCGGCCCATCGGTGCCAGTACATCCGCAGCTCTGAAATCTTGCCCTCCTTGGTCTCACAGAACATCGCCCCACGTGCCTCGACCCAGTCGCCGGTGCGGCGGCGGCGGAAGGTGACCTTGTACTCGACGGAGAACCACGGCCCAACCACGAAGATCTCACCACTCGAAAAGGTGATTTCCGCCTGATGAACCGGGACGTCTCGCCAATACTCGAGGATCGCCTCCCGCCCCTTCCGGGGTGCACTGAAGGGCGTTTCCAGAAACACCGCGTCATCGGTGAAGACCGACATCAGCAGCGGCACATCGCCCTTGGCCCAGCCCTTGCCGAATGCATCGACCAACTGGCGGCCGAGCGCACCAATCCCGGCAGATGCGCTTGCCGCTGACGCCGCGGCGCCCGACATTGGGGTTGTATCCATGCGACCAAATCTACCACTCAGGTACGGGGGGTGCACCCTCGTGGCGCTGGCGCTGGCCCTCGGGACGGGGTCGGCCGCAGCCCAGCAGCCGTGCTCCGCTGCCGAGGCGGATCTGGCGGCTGGGTGGCATGCCTATCGAGCGGATTCGCTGAGCGCCGCCTCGCGCTGGTTTTCGCGGGCTGCCGGCTGCGGGGCTGTCGACGCGCTGGTGGGGCTCGGCTTCGTGGAGTTGCGGCTCGACCACCTCTCGACCGCCGATTCACTCTTCGCGGGGGCGACGGCCCGGGACTCGTTGCTGGCCGACGCCTGGGAGGGCACGGCTCGTGTTGCCTGGCGGCGCGGAGACCTGGCCGCCACTGCACGGGCCGCGAAACGGGCGCTCGACCTGGCGCCGGAACGAGCCGACCTTCGGGATCTTCTGACCCAGGCGTCACCCGACTGGGAGCGCCCGGCTCTACCCCCGAGGCGCCGGCCCGACGAGTTCGCGCTCGTTGCCCGGACCGCCGGTAGGGGGTTCCAGGTCAGGGATGGAATGGGTCGCTGGATCCCCTTCTACATGCAGGGCGTCAATCTCGGCGTCGCGCTTCCCGGCCGCTTCCCCTCTCAGTTCCCCACCGACTCGGCACTCTACGCGGGTTGGCTGGACACCCTTTCCGCCATGAACGCGAACGTCCTCAGAGTGTACACGGTGCTTCCGCCGCATTTCTATCGGGCGCTCCGCGCCTGGAATCTGTCGAACCCGACACGACCGCTCTGGCTGGTCCAGGGGGTCTGGACCGAACTTCCCCCTGAGCACGATTTCGATGACGCGCACTGGAAGAGCAGCTTCCGGGCAGAAATGCGGAATGTCGTCGACCTGCTCCACGGCGCCGCTGAGCTGCCGCCGCGCCGGGGGCATGCATCAGGCCGCTACGATGCCGATGTGTCGCGCTGGACCGCGGCGTATATCATCGGCCGGGAATGGGAGCCGTTTGCGGTGAAGGCGTACGACGCGGCGCACCCCGGAACCCATACCTATCAGGGGCGATTCCTCTCAGCCGACGCGGCGCCGGCGATGGATGTCTGGATGGCGGAGCAGTGCGACTACCTCCTGCGCCATGAAATGAAGGAGTGGAACGCGCTGCGGCCAATCGCCTACACCAACTGGCCGACCCTGGACCCGCTCTACCATCCCACCGAGTCAGGCACAGCCGAGGAAAGGGAATGGCGCCGTCGGGCCGGGCGGTCGATAACGGGCGCCACGCTCGAGTACGAGAATGACGCCATCGGCCTCGACGCGAACCTGATCCGCGCGACGGCCGAGAATCCAGCCGGATGGTTCGCCAGCTACCACGCCTATCCCTACTATCCGGACTTCATGCTCTACGATCCGGGGTATCGGCAGGCACGATCGAGCGAGGGACCCTCCACCTATTTCGGCTACCTCGCTGACCTGCGCCGCCACCATGCGGAGATCCCTTTCGTCATTTCGGAGTACGGCGTCCCATCGAGCCGCGGGAACGCCCACTTCCAGCCGCAGGGCTGGAATCACGGCGGGCACGATGAAGAGGCCATGGCCGCGATCGATGCGCGGCTGACGCGTGAGATTCGTGAGAGCGGCGCGGCCGGGGCTATCCTCTTCGCATGGATGGACGAGTGGTTCAAGAAGAACTGGATCGTCATTGACTTTGAGCAGCCGGGCGACCGCAACCGGCTCTGGCTGAATGCGATGGATGCAGAACAGAACTACGGTATCCTCGGCCAGTACCCGGGACCCGCAACTGACCGCCCGATGCTGGGAGGTGATCCTGGCCCCTGGCGACGAATGCCGGTGGTCCAGGCGGCCGACGGGGCGCTCAAGGCCATCCGTGCAGGAAGCGATGAGGGGTACCTGTACCTCTCGGTCGAGCTGGCACCGGGTGCCCTCGACTGGAACACGTCAGACCTGCTCATCGCGCTCGACACTTACCTTCCCCGTTCGGGACAGATGGCGCTCCCGGGCATACCGCAGCAGAGTGAGATCGGGTTCGAGTTTCTGGTTGAGTTGAAGAATCCGTCGGAGGGCTCGATCAGGATCCTGCCGTCGTATAACCCCTACGTGGGAGCGAACGCGATCCTGGCAGGCGACGATTTCGGGCAGTTCTATCGGCGTCCGGCGACGATCGGCGTCGAGACAGACGGCAGGTTTGCGCCGATGTTCGTCATCACCAACCGCGCGCGCTTCGGGCGGGACGGTACCTTCTATCCCGCGCAGGGGTATGATCGCGGCCAGCTGAGATTCGGCCGCGAGGTGGAAAGCAGCCTCGCAGACTGGTATGCCGACTCGACGGCCGGCCTCATCGAGATCCGCCTTCCCTGGGGCCTCCTCAACGTGACCGACCCCTCCAGCCGGACCGTCCTGTTCGACGGCAGCGCCCAAGCCGACGGAGAGTTCGGCACTGCGGTCACCGAGGGTATTCGCGTCGGGGCGCTCATCTATCGCACCGGCGAAGCCTCCCAGCTCGTCGCGGCACTCCCTGCCCTGCGTGGCGGGAAGTGGCGAGCCGCCGACTTCGCGCCCTGGACGTGGGCCGGATGGGAGGAGCCGGCCTCGCACAGCCGACTCAAGCCAGTATACGATTCACTGCAAGCGGTCTGGCGGGGAGAATGATGCCGCCCCGCTTCCAACTTCAAGGCCCCGGAGTCACTGTGATGCGTGTGTGCTCAGCGCTGCTGACGGTCGTATCGCTGGTGGCGATTCCCGGCGATGTCAGCGCACAGGTCGCCGACGCCGATGCCGCCTGGAATCAGGGGCGCTATGGGGCCGCCCGGGAAGCCTACCTCCGCGCGCTGACTCAGGACCCGGCGTCGGTACGTTCGAGCTATCGACTCGGTGTGCTCGCGGCGTGGGACGGCAACCTCGATTCGGCACTTACCTACCTTGCGCAGGCGCGCGCAGCCGACCCCGCCGATCCCGACGTGCGCGCCATGCAGGCAACGGTCCTCAGCTGGGCGGGGGCATACTCCGTGTCGCTGGTGCAATGGGATAGTCTCATTGCGCTCTACCCGGAACGACTCGACGGCCTGGCAGGCAAGGCACGAACTCTCTCCTGGGATGGCCGGGAGCATGAGGCCGACTCGCTCTACCACGTCGTGCTTGAGCGCGATCCGACCAATGCCGACGCGCTGAACGGAACGGCCCAACTCGCCTATTGGGGCGGGAGAACAGGCGAGGCAATCGCCGGCTACAAGCGCGCGATCTCCTACCGGCCGGACGAGGTGGCCGCCCGCCTCGGGCTGGCGCAGGTGTACCAGGCGGTGGGACGGCAGCACGACGCCCTCGCCGAGGCAGACAGCGCCGTCGCGCTTGCGCCGACGAACCGGGAGGCGCTGCGGGTACGCGAGAGCGTCGTGCGCGGGGTGCAGGCGGCGGCGGACGTGACCCTGGGATGGAGCAACGACAGCGACCAGAACGAGATGTGGTGGCAGACCGTCTCCGCATCGACGCCGCTCTCGAACCGGGTACGCGGTTTCGGCTCGGTCGGCGCCTACGAAGGAAGCAGCACGCCCGCCATCACCGCCACTCGGGGGGCCATCGAGTTCGGCGCCACGTACACGGGGGACAACTGGCAACTGACCGGGGCGCTCGGCGGCCAGGGACTCTGGCCTGATTCGGGAGTGTCCCGAAGCGTGCTCACCGGGCGGCTGGGCGGATCGTACCGTATTCAGCCCGCCATCGGCATCGGTTTGAGTTACGCGCACTTCCCGTTTGCAGAAACCGCGTCACTCATCGGCGCCGACATCGATGTCGATGGCGCCGACCTGGCGATTGATGCCACCGCGGGACAGGGCGTCACGCTCAGCGCCGGGGGCGGGGGTGGATGGTTTAGCGACGGCAACGTACGCAGTTCCGCGGTCCTCGCCGGGACGAAACAGCTGCCGAAGCACCTCTTCGTCGGCGGACTCGTGCGAATGGTCTGGTTCAGGGAGACGGTGCCGGACTACTTCTCGCCCGACCGCTTCACCGTGGTAGAGGGACGCGTCGGATACGCACGCACGGGAGTCGACTGGGAGACCCGGATCAGCGCGGGCGCAGGCGTCCAGCAGATCGGGAATACCGGCCCGTGGCAGTTCGAAGGGCACATCGAGGGGCGCGCCGCCTGGTGGTTCTCCCAGCGGAACCGCCTGGAGGCGTTTGCGGGCATCACCAACAGCGCCTACCTCTCGGCGACCGGCGCGTATCGATGGGGGACGGCGGGGCTCGTCATCCGATTCGGCCTCTAGGGGCAGCCGACCCGTTGGTCAGAGCCACTCGCGGAAGGTCTCGATCAGCAGCCAGATATTGAGCAGGCCGATGACGGCGGCGATGACCCAGGCGAGCACCTTGAGCCAACCAGGACTGACGAACGCTCCCATCTTGGCCTTGTCACTGGTGAACATCACCAGCGGAACCACCGCGAACGACAGCTGCATGCTCAGGATGACCTGGCTCAGAATCAGCAACTGCCCGGTGCCTCGCTCACCCGAGATGGCCGTCACAATGACGGCGGGCACGATGGCGATGAGCCGGGTGATCAACCGCCGCAGCCACGCCGGCAGGCGGATGTTGAGGAACCCCTCCATGACGATCTGCCCGGCGAGCGTGCCGGTGATCGTCGAATTCTGCCCAGACGCCAGCAGCGCCACCGCGAAGAGCACACTGGCCATGCTGGTGCCGAGGAGCGGCGCCAGCAACTGGTGGGCATCGCCGATGTCGGCAACACCCTGGTGGCCGGTGGTGTGGAAGGTGGCCGCCGCGAGGATGAGAATCGACGCATTGATGAAGAAGGCGAAGAAGAGCGCCAGCGTCGAGTCGATCGTGGCGTACTTGATCGCCTCGCGCTTGCCCGCCACCGTATCGCCAAAGTTCCTGGTCTGCACGATCGAGCTGTGGAGGTAGAGATTGTGCGGCATGACGGTCGCCCCGAGGATGCCGATCGCGATGTAAAGCTTGGTCGAATCGGAGATAATGTCGGTCGTCGGGATCAGGCCGCGGAACAACTCACCGAGTGCCGGCTGGGCCAGCGCCAGTTCGATGGCGAAACAGGCGCCGATGGTGGCGACGAGCACGATGACGAACGCCTCCAACCAGCGGAACCCACGATGCTGCAGCAGCAGGATGAGCAGCACATCCACGGCTGTAATGCAGACACCCCAGAGCAGTGGAATGCCGAACAGGAGGTTCAAGGCAATGGCGGAACCGATGACCTCGGCGAGATCGCAGGCCGCGATGGCAATCTCGCAGAGCACCCAGAGAACGAAGTTTACCGGCCGCGAGTAGTGGTCGCGGCACGCCTGCGCCAGGTCCCGGCCAGTCGCGATGCCGAGCCGGAGCGCGAGCGCCTGCAGCACCATGGCCATCAGGTTCGAGAGCAGGATGACGCTGAGCAACGTGTAGCCGAACCGCGAGCCACCCGCGAGGTCCGTCGCCCAGTTGCCGGGATCCATGTACCCGACCGCCACCATGTACCCGGGGCCGGCGAAGGCGAGCATCTTCCGCCACCAGGGGGCGCCGGCGGGAATGTTGACCGTCCGGAACGACTCGGGAAGACTTGGCGAGGTGCGCGGGTGTCGCCATCCCTCCGTCAGTTCTTCAATCGGGGGGCCGCTGGCACTCATCGGAGCTCACGCCGCGAGCAGAGGAGAACGCCGGCGAGCTCGGAGCCGAGCAGCTGCTCACGGTCTCCGGCGCGCACAGTCATCGGCCCACCGAACGGCTGCCGGCTGGTGACGACAACAGCGGCGCCAGGCACCAAGCCGTGATCGGCGAAGTACCGCAGCCGATCGGCCTGCCCCGTCTCCACCCGCCGCAGCTCGACTGACTCCCCGACAGGAACCTCCGACAGGGGGGTGTAGACCAACTCCACCATCGAACCGTCGGGTGCCGGGATCGGGTCACCGTGGGGATCGACGCTCGGATTGCCGAGGGCGGTGGCCATTCGCTCGATCAGGGCATCGGAGACGGCGTGCTCGAGTCGCTCCGCTTCCTCATGCACCGCATCCCAGGTGTAGTCGAGGAAGGCCACGAGGTACGACTCCAGGATGCGGTGCCGGCGCACCATCTGGAGTGCTGCCCGCCGCCCCGCGGTGGTCAACTCGACCCCCTTATAGGGAACGTGCTCGAGCAGCCCCTGTTCGGAGAGGCGCTTGACCATACCGGTGACAGAGGCCGGAGCGAGTCCCAGGAGGTGGGCAATCTCGGTGGTGCCAGCGGGGGTACCGCCCAGCGACAGCCGATAGATCGCTTTCAGGTAGTCTTCGACGGAGCGCGTGAGCGTTGTGGGCGCGGGTGCCATGGTCACAGCCAGAATTAGGGATGCCTAAATCTAAATTACTGCAACCCTAAATGCAATTCCCGCGCCTGGTGGCGGAAAGTGAGGTGTCTTGGCCGCCTTTGCGGCTTCGCCTCAACGGGGATTTGACCACGAAATCGCAAAGGGGTGTGGAGGCCGCGGGGGAGTTCCGGGGTGGGGTTACTCGGCGGACAGAATAGTGACCAGCGGCGCGAGAATACGTTCTGTCATCCCCCAGACCGGCACAGGGCCGACGTGGTAGGCGGGAAACTCGCGAATGGCATTACCGAGCCGGACGCTGAAGGGCCGATAGGAATCCGGATGAATCAGCGATTCCCACTCCACCCACAGATGATCGGCGACCTCGTGATTGGGGGTGACATCCGGGCGGCGCGAGAGCATGAACAGGAAGGGTCGTACCATCAACGGCGGGAGGTGGGGTGAACGGGGAGCCACATCATCGAGCGCGCCTGCCAATTCCCTCCGAGAAAGCGCGATGCCGACCTCCTCGGCCGTCTCGCGTATGGCCGTCTGAAGCAGGTCGGCGTCGGCGGGCCCACTCCGTCCCCCCGGGAGCCCCATCTGTCCGGACCAGGGGTCTCCAAGCCGTTCGGCCCTGCGAATCAGTAGAACGGCATCGGGGTCGGGGGCCACGATCAACGCGACTGCGGCCCTGGCGAGGGCTGGGTCCTCCACGGTCTCCGGCGCGCGACCCCGCAGGTGTTCGGCGATTCGCGCCTGCAGCGCGGTCATCCCGCCGCCCTTAGAGGTTGCCCATCTGCGGCGATGAGTCCGGGTTGCCCCCATCGAACACGACCTTCCAGGTCCCATCCGCCTGCTTCCGCCAAATCGTGACGTACTTGCCTGTGGCGACCGCGGCCTTGCCGTCGGCATTGTAGTGCCGGCTCTGCCATGACCCGAGCGTGTAGCCGAGGTCGCCGCCGGCACTCGCAAAGGCGAGGGTAGGCTGCCAGGTCAGGCGGAAGGTGGTGTCGGCGAAGGCCAGTGCCATCGCCGCGCGGATCGTCTGGATACCCGGGGTGAAGGGACGGTCGGGTTCCATCTGGATGGCCGAGCTGTCGAAGGCGGAGAGCCACCCCTCGAGGCCGCGTTCAGCCGTGGCCGCCGCGAACGCCTCGTCCGCCGCGATGAGCGATGTGCGGACCGCCTCGGCGTCGGGAAGCTGTGGAGGGGCGGGCGCGCAGGCGGCGAGCGCAAGCGTGGCGGCGAAGGCGAGGTTGATGCGCATGGACCCTCTAGGGTGTCGAAGAAGGGGTGAGCAGGTGCTTCGCAAAGAAGGCGATGGAAGCGTCGGCCACCGCGGTGAACGCGGGCGTGGGTCCCTGCCAGGGATGGACAGCATCGAAGGTGTGTCCCGTGCCGGGCATCATCAGGAGTTCCGCAGTCGGTCCGCCCGCCACGGCCAACTTCTCGGCCTCGGCAGGGGGGACAACAACGTCCGAGTCTCCGTGCACAATCAGCCAGGGCGCGGCCACCCGGGACGCAGCGGCCTGAATATGCAACGATGTCTTGCCGTGCTGCAGGGCGTCGTCCAGGGCATCGGTGTACATCGGTAGCACTTGTCCGGTTCGGGAGTTCACGATGTCGATGTGGCCGCGGGCTCGCCAGGCCGTGATTTCTTCCATCGAATACCGATTGACGGTGCTGATACCGGCCCAGGTCACAAGCGCTGCGATGCGCGGATCGGCCGCAGCCGCGAGCACGCCGAGCCCCCCACCGCGTGAGTGGCCAAGGAAACCGATTGCCGTCGGTGGCGCCAAGCCGAGCGCCCCAGTGGCGACGGCCTCGACGATCTTCGCGATGTCGCCGAGGTCTCCGCTGAAGGTGGCCCGCGCGAACCGGTCGGCGAACACGAAATTGCCGCTGTCATCCACACCGCTGCCGCTGAGGTTGAAACTGACGGCAGTGAAGCCGGCTTTCGCCAGGCGTTCAGCGATCGGTGGAAACATCCCCCAGTCCTTGAATCCCTTGAAACCGTGCAGCACCAGGACTGCGGGCCGCGGCCGCGCCCGGTCGCCGGTGCGCACATCGACCAGGATGTCGCCGAGGTACCCGGGCAAACGGTGGCGAGTCAACGAGGGCGTTGCCATCGCTACCTCACGGCCCCGTCGAGAATCTCGACTTCTCCAGCGGTGGCGTCGAGGCGGACGCTCACCCCGAGCGGCAGGGTCCACTGGTCATCGACGTGGCCGATGGGGAAGCCGTAGGCCACGGGGATGTTCAGGGGCGCGAAATAGGTCCTCAGCACCTCGTCAAATCCGAGCGAGCCGTCGTCAGTGCCCCGCTTGAGTTCTGTGAACTGCCCGACGATGACGCCGGCGACCCTCTGCAGCGCCCCGATGGAGCGCAGCTGGGCCAGCATCCGGTCCACCGAGTAGAGGGCTTCGCCGACATCCTCGACAAACAGGATCGTGCCGTCCAGCTTCGGGAAATACCGGGTCCCGACGAGGCATTGCAGGAGCGTCAAGTTGCCGCCAACGAGTGGCCCCGTGGCCACCCCGGGAACGAGCGTAACGACCCGATGACTGGTGGGCACGAGCACATCGGCAGGCGGGGCGACGCGACCGAGGCGGCCGGCGGGATTGCTCGACGTGAGGATCCGGTCGAAGTGCCAGCGACTGAATGGCGTGAGTGGCGAGCGCGCCATCGGCGCGTGAAACGTGACGAGACCTGCCTCGACCTGAGCGGCGGTGAGGAGCGCGGTGATGTCGGAGAAGCCCATGATGGCCTTCGGGCGCTTTCGCAACGGGGCAAACTCGACCGCATCGAGGATGCGAGTGACGCCATAGCCGCCGCGCAGGCACCACACGGCGTCGATTCGAGGGTCGGCAATCGCGGCGTTCAGGTCGCTCAGCCGCTGCTCGTCGGTCCCCGCGAGGTAGCCGTAGTGGCGGTAGGCGTTTGGCCCGAGCACCGGCTCGAAGCCCAGCGCCCGGCAGAGCTCCTCGCCTCGGAGCAGGTCGTCATGCTCCAGCAAGGGGCCGGCCGGTGCGACGAGTGCGACCCGGCTGCCGGCTGCGAGCGCCGGTGGTCGGACAAATTCTTTTGACCCCATTCAGACTCCTGTACTAGATTGCGGGTGCCACTTCCAGGAGGAACGTACTGCGCGCTTCCCATCCGGCCCTTCTGGCCGCCAGCCGCGTGATATTCGACCTGCGGGACGAGATGGTCTCCCAGTGGGCCGACTGGCTGGGCGACCGTATGCAGACCTCCACCACAATACCTCGCCCGGTCATCGAGCGGGAGTTGCGGCTGATCATCGAGCTGCTCGGCGAAATGGTCGGACCGGTCCGCCGCGAAACGAAGCCAGTCTGGTACCACGCCTGCGAGCATCTCGGCCGCCTGGCGGCTGCGCGGGGCCTGGCCGCGGGCGAGGTGGTGGACGAGATGCAGTTCCTGCGCGAACTCCTGATCCGGAATCTGGCGCCGGTCCTGGCTGCCATGCGTCCACGGCGGGCCATGGCTATCATGCTCCAGCTGAACCGGGTGCTGGACAAGGGGATCAGCGTGGCGGTTGCGGGGTATACTGATGCACTGGTGGCTACCATCTTCGCGCAAAACGGGGTGCCCAGCGAGGGCACCGCGGTGGATGCGGAAGAGGTTGGCCGCCAGCTCGAACTGCTCGAAGGTGAGCTCGCGGCCATCACCCGCAACCAGTAGGTCCCGTGGTCGAACTCCCTGCGTTCTGGGCCGCCCTCCCCTGGGCGGTGCCCTACCTCGCCTTCATTCGCCTGGCCCGTCACCGACCCAGTCTTGCCCACGCGCCGCTCGCACGTGGCCGGTTGGTGTCCGTCATCGTACCGGCGCGCAACGAGGAGGACAATCTCCCCGTGCTGCTCGATTCCCTGCTCCAGACATGCTATCTACAGGTCGAGATCCTCGTAGTCGATGACCGATCGACGGACGGCACCGCCGCGGTGGCGAGGCAGTTTGCGGAACGCGACCCGCGGGTGCGCCTGATCGAGGGAGCGGAACTGCCAGCCGGATGGTTCGGGAAGCCGTGGGCCTGCGAGCAGGGCTACCGCGCGGCGAAAGGGGACCTCCTGCTGTTCACGGACGCCGACACCCGGCACGCGCCGGAGTTGCTGGGCCGGGCGGTGGGGGCGCTGGAGTCGGAGAGGCGGGACCTGGTGACGGTAATGGGCCGCATGATCTGCGGGTCATTCTGGGAACGCGTCATCATGCCGATCATCACGGCACTCCTGGCGATTCGCTTCCACCCAACAGTGGTCAACCGGGCGCGGACCGCGAGCGAGGTGATCGCCAACGGGCAGTTCATCCTGGTGACCCGTGAGAGTTACGAAGCGGTGGGGACGCACGCGGCGGTGAAGCACGAGGTGGCCGAGGACCTCGCGATGGCGCAGCTCTATTTCCGCGCCGGCAGGCCGCAGCTCTTCGCGTTCGGGCTTACGCTGATGGGGACCCGGATGTACTCGAGCCTGTCCGGGCTGATCGAAGGATGGTCGAAGAACGTGTACGTCGGGGGACGACGCTCATTTCCGGACGAGCCGGTGCGGCGCGCTCTCATTCCGGTGATGTTCGCTCTCGGCGCGCTCTTCTGGCTGATACCGCCGGCGGTCCTGCTGCTGGGCGTGACAGGAGTGGCACCGGGATGGATGGAGGCGGCTGCCTGGGCGACAGGACTCAGCGCGCTCTTCTGGGTGCTGTTTGACGCAGGATTCGGCATCAATCCGCTCTACGGGTTGAGCTACCCGCTGGGTGTGCTCATGACCGGCTGGATCTTCGCGCGCTCCACCCGTCGTGGCGAGCGAAAGATCGAGTGGCGGGGCCGGACCTATTCGACGCAGTAGCCAACCAGTTGCGTCCGGCGACTGCGCGGCGAATCTTTACGCGACACCACTTCCCGGAGACGGCATGGAGCTGACGATCACGGAGGAAATGCTGGAGGCCCTGGAACGGGCCGCCGACAAGCCCGACTGGCTCATCGAGCAGGTGACCCGGATGCGTGCCGGAGGGGCGCCGTACCTTCTGCCGCTCGGCAGCCAGCAGAGCACCGCGCTCGAGGAGCTCTGCGCGATGAACATCCGGTTCACGCCGGACGGCAAGGTGAAACCGGAGCACGCGGCGCTGGACGCGCTCTCGACGCTGGTGCTGGAAAACTCCTAGCTGTTCTTCCGGTGGGGTGTCGACGGTTCATTGCACGACGATGACTCCGGTCGCCCACGTGAACTGGTCTCGATACTGATACGCTGGCCTCGGATGGCAATCGGTTCTATTTCACGCTCGACGAGCGGTTCAGCAACGTCCGCTGGGCGGAGCTGGTCAGGGAGTAGCCAACTTCAGGATTCAGGCACCACTGCCATGCACTCCACCTCCGTCCGCGCGCCGAGGACCAAGCCGCTGCTCCCCAGTGCGCTTCGCGCTGGATAGGGCTGAGCGAAGACCTCCCGATAGACCGCATTGAAGGCACCCCACTCGCCGATGTCCGCGAGGAAGATGGTGCACTTCACGACGTCCTTCATCGAGGCGCCATGCCGCTCGAGAATGGCGCGGATGTTCTCGAGTACCTGTCGCGACTCTGCTTCAATCCCTCCCGGAACCAGTGCGAGCTTCCCGGGCACATTCCCAATCTGCCCTGACACAATCAACAGGTTCCCGACCTGTACCGCCTCGGAGAACGGCATTCCCTTGAGCGCGGTATCACCTGTGAGGAAGAACTGTGGAGCCGAGCTCCCTGGCGGCGCAGGCGGAAGCGATGCCTCACAAGCGACGAACGAGACGGCCACCAATGGAAGCATGAACGGTCGAATGGTGAGACGCATGGCTGGATCTCCTTTGGGGCCCAAATAGACCACCCGACCACATTTTCCGCCAGCCGCGCCGCAGCATGCAACCCTGGCCCTGCTCCCACCGTAGGGGAGGAGGCCAGCCTCTCTCACCCCACTGGAGACTCTCGATGCATAACTCGCTACTTGCCCTGAGCGTGGTATGGATGGCGGCCTGCGCCAAGTCCGACGCACCCCCTGCGATTGGAGGCCTCGGCCGCCCCGACCATCGATCTTGCGACCCTCGCTGGAGCCTGGTCGGCCGCCGCCACACCAGAGGGCAGTGACAGCGTGGTCCTCAGATACACGGTGAACGTCTCGGCTGATCCCACAGGTTGGACGTCGGTTCTCCCGGGCCGCGAGCCGATGTCGCTGTCGATCACGGTGTCCGGCGACAGCATCCTCACCCAGTCGCCGCCGTTCGAGAGCGTGAAGCGGCCCGGCGTCCAGGTTTCCAGTTCCGGTTACCTGCGCCTGGTGGACGGCAAGCTCACCGGGCCGATGTTCGTGCGATCCGCCACGGCCGATTCCGTCACCGTCGTGAACTTGTGGACGACGCTGACCCGAATGGAGTAGCGCCAGCCACATGCGCGGGGCATCGCGAGGCGCGCTGGCGGAGCGGTCCGGCTCGGTGGATCCACCACTTAGTCCCTCATCCATTCCTTCAGACCGTCCTCGTCGACCTCGGGGCGGCTCTCGTCGATTCAACCCACCTCCCCAACCATATCCATTCCGGCCGCCCTGTTCGCGGAGTGCATGGCCACGCTGCGACGAAGAGGCGGTGGGAGTCGTCGTCTGGTGCAGGTGACTCGGTCGGCCGGGGCTTGCCATCACCTTTTCCGGGCGTAGGTTGGCGTCAGGAGGGTGCTCTCGGAACCCCATCACGGTTACCTGTCAGGAGGAGGATCGTATGCGTCGACTTGCCTTGGTCTTGAGCTTGGTCCTGCTGGCGGCCTGCGCCAAGCCTGAGACACCACCAGCCACCGACGCTCCGGCCGCGCCGACGATCAGCCTGGCGGACGTAGCGGGTGAGTGGATGGTGCAAGCGACAGCCGTAGGCAGCGACAGCGTGATCGTCATGTTCAGCATGACGGCGTCCGTGGACCCGGAAGGCTGGACGATGAACCTGACGGATCGCGATCCGGTACCGATGAGGATCACGGTCTCCGGCGACAGCATCGTGCATAGCGCCGGCCCCTATCAGAGCGTGCTGCGTGACGGGGTCGAAGTGAGCGTCACCGGCTCCATGCACCTCGTGGACGGGGAATTGGTGGGTTCGTCGGTGGCGCACTATGCGATGAGCGGCGCCGACTCGACCGCCCACCTGTGGGTCACTGCGATGCGCGTGCCGTAGGCCGAGTAGGACTGAAAGAGGAATGCTCCGCGGGCGCACTGCGTATGGCGTGCGCCCTCCTCGCGCCGTGTCACCCAGGAGTGGCCTCCGTTCCCCGCTTCAGCTACGTTATTCCCCCATGCCTCCACTCAAGACCGTTCTATTCGACCTCGACGGGACCCTCATCGACTCGATCCGCCTCATCATCGATTCCTATCACCATACGCTCGAGGTGCACGGGATCCCGCCCAAGAGCGACCAGGAGTGGCTCGACGGGATCGGGACGCCGTTGCGAGTCCAGTTTGCCGAGTGGGCGCATGACGAGCCGCAGATGGATGCGCTCATCGCCACCTATCGGGATTACAACATCCACCACCACGACAGCCGGGTGACGGTGTATCCCGGGGTCGTGGAGATGGTGCGGGCGGTCCGGGCGGCCGGCTGCCGAACTGGCATCGTGACCAGCAAGAACCGGGTGGGTGCCTATCGCGGCCTCCGCCTCGCGGGGCTGGACGAGGCGATGGATGTCGTGATCGGCGCCGACGATGTGGTGCACCCGAAGCCCCACCGCGAGCCGGTTGATCGTGCCGTGGCGCATCTGGGCGCCAACCCCACCTCGACCGTGTACGTGGGCGACAGCATCCACGACATGCACTCTGGGAGGAGTGCCGGTGTACGGACGGCGGCCGTCCTCTGGGGCCCGTTCGGGCGGCCGTCTCTCGAGGCGGCTGCGCCGGATCACTGGCTCGAATTCCCGCACGATCTGGTAACCCTTCTCACGGCTTAGCCTTACCACTTCGCCGCCGAATTCGCGATCGCGGCTCATCTTGCGGCGGTCGCCAGCCGCTGTATCTTCCGCCCGGGCAGTTCGTTACCAGCACTTTACCGGGACGTTGCGATGCGCCTCCTGCCGCGGGACGAACGGTTCTTTGACCTCTTCACCAAGGTCGCCACCCTCAACGTCGAAGCCGCCAAGCAGCTGAAGGTCCTGCTGGGCACCGAAATGGACCGGCGGCTCCCGATTGTAGAATCGATCAAGCGGCTGGAACACGAGGCCGACCTCATCACCCATGAGGTTGTGACCCGCCTCGACCGATCCTTCATTACCCCCCTCGATCGCGAAGACATTCATACGCTGGCGTCCCGCCTCGACGACGTGATGGACCTGATGGACGGCTGCGCCCGCAAGGTGCAAGTGTTTCACGCAGGGGACGCGCCCAAGGGCGCGATCCTGCTGGCCGAGACGATCGTTGGGGCCACCGAGAAGCTGCTGGTCGGGGTGAAGCACCTGGACAAGTCGAAGAACAACGAGGTGCTCGAGGCCTGCATCGCCGTGAAGGGCATGGAGGAAGACGGCGACGCCATCTATCACCACTGGCTCGGCGAAATGTTCAAAGGCGATCCTGATCCACTCCTCGTCATTCGCTGGAAGGAGATCTACGACACGCTGGAGAAGACCCTCGACTATGCCGAGGATGTCGCCAACGTGCTCGAGTCCATCTTCATCAAGCACGCCTGACCGTGGAGGCGTCCGTCGGGTTCGTCATCGCCATCATCGGGGTGGCACTGGTCTTCGACTTCATCAACGGGTTCCACGACAGCGCGAACTCCATCGCGACCGTCGTCTCCACCCGCGTCCTGTCGCCAGGCGTGGCCGTTGTCTGGGCTGCCTTCTTCAATTTCATCGCCGCCTTCGTGGTCGGCACCGCCGTGGCCAAGACGATCGGCAAGGGACTGATTCATCCGTCGGCGGTCGACGCGAACGTCATTCTTGCCGCCCTGATCGGCGCGATCGTCTGGAACCTCATCACCTGGTGGTTGGGGCTGCCGAGCTCTTCGAGCCACGCGCTCCTCGGAGGCTACGGCGGCGCGGCCGTCGCGAAGGCCGGCGCCGGAGCCATCATCGCCTCGGGATGGGTCAAGCCGATCCTCTTCATCGTCATCTCGCCGATGCTCGGCATGGCCCTCGGGCTCGGACTCACCGTCGCGCTCTCCTGGGCGCTCCGGAACCAGAGCCCGGGCCCGATGGACAAGTTGTTCCGCCGCCTCCAGCTCCTTTCTGCGGCCCTCTACTCCTTGAGTCACGGCGCCAACGACGCCCAGAAGACGATGGGCATTATCGTCGGCCTCCTCGTCGCCACACAGGCGCTCTTCCTGGAACAGACCGGGTGGCTGCAGCATCTCTACCTCCCCAACGCCGATCATATCCCGATGTGGATCGTCCTGATCGCACACACCGCTATTGCACTCGGTACGGCGATGGGTGGCTGGCGGATCGTGAAGACGATGGGGACCCGCATCACCAAGCTCCGCCCCTTCGGCGGATTCTGCGCGGAAACGGCGGGCGGCATCTCCGTCATGATCGCATCCTCCATGGGCATCCCGGTGAGCACCACCCACACCATCACAGGCGCGATCGTGGGCGTCGGATCGGCCAGCCGGCTCAGCGCGGTGCGCTGGGGCGTCGCCGGTACGATCGTCTGGGCCTGGATCCTCACTATTCCGATGAGTGCCGCCATCGCCGGGCTCACCTACCTGGCGCTTCGCTGAACCGCCACCGCGCGAGATCGCGCGGCTCCCGGCTATTGTTCCAGCATGCGTCCGCATGCCCTTCTCCTCGCCGCGGGCTCCTCCACCCGGTTCGGCAGCAACAAGCTGCTCGCGCGCTGGCGTGGCCGGCCGTTGCTCAGCCACGTCATCGCCGGCATCACGACGCTGCGTGACAGGGGTGTGGTGTCTGGGGCAACCGCGGTCGTCCGGGACGGGGATGAACCGTCGGCCGACCTGCTCCGGCAGGCGGGTGTGCGGGTCATCTGGAACGAGCACGCCGATCGCGGAATGGCGGGCTCGCTCCAGCTCGGCCTCCGCGCGCTCACGGTGCTCGCTCCTCAACCCGATGCCGCGCTGATTTTCCTCGCGGACCAACCCTCCGCCCCCGTCGAGGCGGCCGAGGAGGTCGTCCGCGCCTGGCAGCTCGGCGGCAGCGCCGTGGTGCGACCCCGCTACGCCCACTCGCCGGACCAGCCCGGGCACCCGGTGCTGCTCGACCGAGATGCCTGGGGGCTTGCCGAGAGCCTGACCGGCGACCAGGGCCTCGGTCGCAGGCTCTCGCAGGCGCCCGGTATGGTGGTCCACGTCGACGTCGACGGGACAAACCCCGACGTGGACACCCCAGATGACCTCGCCCGCCTCGAATCACCTCCACGATGATCTTCGAATTCGGCGGCGCCCCCGAACTGCCCTCTCCGCGCGAGGCCGTCTGGCGACACTTGCAGGACGGCGACCTCCTGGCGACCTGCACTCCCGGCACCGAGTCGTTCGAGGTCCGCGGACCTGGGAAGTACTCCGTCACATGCAGCGTGGGCTCCGGCCTGGTGCGAGTGCATGCCGTCCTCGAAGCCGAGTTGCACGATCTCCGACATCCGGAGAGCCTCCGGCTCCGCGCCACCGGCACCGCGCCTGGCTCGACGCTCGATGTTGACACCCTGGTGCGCCTGGAGCCGGTCGACGGCCAGCGCACCCGGCTCGCCTGGAGTTCCGTGACCGGGGTCCACGGCATGCTGGCCGGGTTTGGGCGGGGGATGGTCGAGGATGTGCTGAGGCAGTTCACGGAGAAGTTCTGGTCGAACGTCGCCACCCAAATCGCGGCTGCCCCACGGAGCGGGGCGTACCTCATGGACGCGAGCGCGCTGCGCGCGCTCTCCGCAGACACGATCTCGGGAGCGGTACTCCTGGCCAGTTGTGCAGTCGGGGGGCACACCTGGCCAAAGGGCCATCGACTCAGCGACGGGGAGGCCGCCGCGCTGCATGCAGCCGCGGCCGATGGATTGGCCGGACACGTTCGGCTGGCCTGGATCGGTACGCACGAAATACACGAGGTGGAGGCAGCCACCCTGCTCGGCACGGCGGCCGCCGGGCCGGGCGTCGCGGTCGGCCCCGTGCGGCAGGGGCGCATCGACCTGGTTGCCACCCATCGCGGCGTCCTGACCATCGCTCTCGACGGTCTCGACCGCATCAACACCATCGACCCGCTCGAGATGTTCACCCGCTGGAATCACCAGCCCGTCGAGTCGGGCGAGACGGTGGCGAGCGTCAAGACCGCCCCGCACGTCGTTGAACGAGCCGCCGTCGCCGAGGGTGTGCGATTGGCCACGGCGCATGCTCCTCTTCTTTCGGTGCAGCCCTATGCAGGCGTAACCGTGGCCGGCATCGTCGCTGAGTCCCTCTCGCCCGGTGCACTCGATCGGTTCGTGTCGGCCTCGCGGTTGCGGGCGGAGTCATTGGACGGAAGCTTCGTGGGAGTCCGGGAGCTCGGCGCAACGGAACCAGCGGTGGCCCTGGAGAGGGCTCGGGACGCCCTGGAGGAGCTCGCGGTTCGCCAGCGTGTCGGGCTGGTGCTGGTCGGTGGCGTCTCGGCGGGTGACCCACTCGCCCCGCTCTTCGCGGCGATCGAGGCGTTGGGTGGCGAAGTCTTCCGCCGCGGCGTGCCGGCCCATCCCGGATCCATGCTCTGGTTGGGTCATATCGGAGGCACTCAACTGCTCGGATTGCCCCGGTGCGGGGCCTTCGGCATGGCCACGGCCGCCGATCTCCTGCTCCCGCGCCTGATGACCGGTGAAGTGCTCACGCCCGAATCGATCGCCCCCATGGGACATGGCGGCCTTCTCGGACGGGAGATGCGGTCCCGGTTTCCTGCCTACGCCCGGGATCTGCCCGAACCAGGCGCCTCTTGACCTCCCCCTCGTGAAGCGGGTTATTAGAGCCTGATGTCGCCTTCCACTGTCGCCGAAGAGCCCCGCACCGTCACCTCCTTCGAGGTGTACCAGACCCTGCCCAGGCAGAGTCTCTTTCGACGTTTCCTGACCACGGAGCGTCATCTCCTCGGGCTGGTCTTCGGCGCCCTGGCCGTGGACGTGGCCGAGCGGAAAGGAACGCCGCGTGGCCGGGGCGTCGGATTCGTCGTGGCCCGACTGCTGAATTTCTTCACGCGCCCCTTCCTCGACCGCAACCTGCGGGGCCTTCCATTCCCGGTGCAGCTGCGGCGACGGCTGGAGATGCTGGGCCCGACCTACATCAAGCTCGGCCAGATCCTCAGCCTGCGCGAAGACATCCTGCCGAAGTCGATCACCGAAGAGCTGAAGCACCTCCTGGCCACCCTTCCGGCGGTCCCCTACCCGGTCTTCTGCGAGCTCATTGTCCGGGGGCTCGGTCGGCCGCTCGGCGAGATGTTCCTGAGCATCGATGAGGTCCCCCTCGGGTCAGCCTCGATCGGCCAGGTACACCGCGCCACCACGCGAGACGGCGACCCGGTCATCATCAAGGTCGTCAAGCCCGGCATCCCGGCCATCCTGCGGCGCGACGCCAAGCTCCTGAGCATGGCGGGGTGGATGCTGGAGCTGGTCTTCCCGCAGTACGGCCCCAAGCGCATTATCCGCGAGTTCTCCGAGTACACGCTCCGCGAAGTGGACCTGCGACGGGAAGCCGACAATGCCGAGACGTTTGCGGCCAATTTCTCGGACGAACGGGACATCGTCTTCCCGAAGATCTACCGGGAATTCAGCGGCGAGCGCGTCCTGACCATGGAGTTCTTCGACGGGAGCCGGCCGGACTCGCGGAAGGTGCAGGCGATGTCCCTGGAGGACCGTGAGCGCCTGGTGGACCTGGGCGCCGAGGCGATCATCCGGATGATCTACAAGGACGGCTTCTTCCATGCCGACCTCCACCCGGGCAACCTGATCGTGCTACCGGGGCCGAAGGCCGGGTTCATCGACCTGGGCATGGTGGGGCGGATGCACGACGAACTCCGTCGCACGCTCCTGTACTACTACTACGCGCTCGTCATGGGTGACGCGGAGAACGCGGCGCGGTACCTCTCGGCGGCCGCCGAGCCTGGTCGTGGGGGCGATCCCGCCGGGTTCCGCCGGGACGTAGCGGAGATCTCCACCCGGTGGCGGCGCAACTCGAATTTCGACAGCTTCTCCCTTGGGCAGCTGATCCTGGAATCCGTCAGCCGGGGGGCGGAATACCGGATGTTCTTTCCGGTGGAGATGGTGCTGATGGTCAAGGCCCTGGTCACCTTTGAGGGAGTGGGACAGATGCTGCTGCCAGGTTTTGATGTGGCGGAAGTGTCCAAGCGGCATGTGCGGCGGGTGTTCATTCAGCAGTTCAGTCCCGTGCGGCTGGCTCAGGAGGGTCTCCGCGGCGCTCCGGACCTGGTCGACGCGCTGGTCAAGATGCCGCTCCTCATCACCGAGGGACTCCGGGTGATGGAGAAGACGGCCAAGCGCAGCAGCGAGAATCCATTCGCCGGGCTCCGCGGCACCCTCATCGCCGGCTTCTCGCTGGTGGCCGGCGCGATCATCCTGGGATTTGTAGGTCCGCAGGCCTGGATGCTCTACGTCCCGTTCTTCGTGATCGCCTTTGTTCTCGCGGTCCGCAAGGGGAATTGACGCGATGCGCCGACCCGTGCCCTCATCCACTGAACCGCCGACGGAGCCCCCGGAAGCGTGGGAGCCGTTCGAGCCCGAGTTCAGCCGGATGATGATGGACGACGTGCTCGGCCCGATGCTAGATCACTATTTCCGGCCCGTCGTGTTCGGACGAGAGAACCTCCCCAAGGAAGGCCCGGTCGTGCTCGCCGCCAACCACAGTGGCAACGCCTTTCCGTACGACGCCATCATCCTGGACGCGACGCTGTGGCGGGAGGATGGTTTCCAGGCAAGCCGGAAGCTCCGCTCTGTGTACGAGAAGGAGCTCTCCTATACTTGGTGGATGCGGCCGTTCGGGTTGGACAATTTCTGGCGCCGCGGCGGTGGCGTGGACATGCTCTTCGACAACTTCGACCGCCTGCTCGCCCGCGGCGACCGGATCCTCTACTTCCCCGAGGGGGTACCGGGCATCGGCAAGGGCTTCAACCGCCGATACCAGCTGCAGCGCTTCAGCACCAGCTTCGTGCTGCTCTCAGCCCGGCACCGCGCGCCTGTCGTACCGGTCTACATGATCAATGCGGAGTGGATCAACCCCTTCGGGTACGTCTTTCCCCCGCTTGACCGCTTGATGCAGCGCTTTTTTGGCGTACCGTTCCTCCCGCTCCCAGCCGGCATCCTGGCCATCATCTTTCCATGGATCTGGTATCTCGCCTTCCCGGCACGGACGATCTTCGTGCTCGGAGAGCCCCTCGACATGCGGGCGTACCTGCGCCAGGCGGGGATGACGGACCTTGAGGAGCCGGACCGGCCCACCCTCCAACGGACGGCAGAACGGGTGCGGCAGGAGATGCAGGAGCAGCTGGATTCCCTGGTCCAGATTCATGGCCGGCGGCCCTACGACGCACCGAGTCTCTGGGAGGCGCTCAAGGCAGGATGGGGAACGTTGCGGTGGGTGTTGCCGACGGGGTGGCCCATTTCGTTCGTGCGCCGGTCTCGTGACCTGCACCGGCCGCCCGCGCGAAACGCGCTCCACCGCATGCTGCGCGATTGGGACCTGATCGGGTTCTACCTGCCGTTCGGGTGGCCTTTCCTGACATTGACCCGCATGTTCCGCCGGCCGCCCTACGGCTACCGCGGCATCCCCCGGGCGGAGCGGGCCAAACTCCAGGGGGCGTTCATGTGGCGGCTGTCAGACCGGCCGTTACCCCCGCGCCCGCCGGCCTGAGGGGGGCGCCACCGGTATCTCGCCTGTCACCGCGACCTCGAGTTCATCAAGCGCCGTCGAGAATTCGCTGGTCACCGGGTCCCGGGCGCTGAACTCATCCAACCCCACGCTCGTCCAGATATCCCGCGGTTCATCCAGCACATCTTCGCGCAGCGTGATCCCGTAGGGCTTGAGCATGGGCCCGATGGTCTTGCGCCGCGCCCGAAGGTTGCGGCGCGTGGCGTCGTACGCCAGCTCGCAGACCCGGCGGCGAGAGCGGAAGCTGAAGATGTTGCTGAAGAAGAGATCGAACTCATTCCGCTCCGGCTGAAAGAGCAAGACCTCGGAATCGGGGAAGCGGGTCGTGTAGGCGGCCATGCCGACTTCCAACCGCGAATTGATCAGCGTCCGCACGCTCTGGCTCAATACCGTGGCCAGCCCCTTCTTGAGCAGGGCCCCTTCCTTCAATCGCCCGGCCTCCACGGCGTCCCGGAGATCGGCCGGCACCAGCGTGTTGACGCAGAGCAACAAGTCCACGCCGTCCTTGAGCGCGACCGAGGCGTGCAGCGTCTTCAGCAGGATCCCGTCGACACAGTACCGGCCGTTGACCTTGACCGGTGGATAGAAGCCCGGAACCGCCGTGCTGGCCTGTACGGCGGTGGAGATGGGCACATGGTCCCAGCCGGGAGCACCGAAGAGGATCGGTCGACCGCTCTCGAGGTCCGTGGAGACGACGATGAGCCGCTGGCGGAGTTCCCGGAAGTCATTGCTCCGGCCCTTGATACTGAAGCTGTGCTCCAGAAAGCGCCTGATTGGCTCATTATCGAAGAGACCGACCGGGAGTGCCTTGGACAGCTTGGTGAGCGACTCGAACAGCGTCTGCTCTTCGGGGCCGCGCCCGAACTCCAGCATGGCATCGGTGAAGAGCCGCGGAAGCATGAGGCTCCGCTTGGCCCATTCGCGATAGTTGGGTGTGAAGAAGGTCTGTGGCACGAAGGGATGCTCGCCGGGCTCATGCTTGACCAGGGCACGGACCATCTGGGCGGTGGTGAGGTCGTTGACGAGGGACGCGGCGATAAACGCGCCGGCACTCACTCCGACATAGATGTCCAAGTCGTGCAGGGTGAATCCGTCGAGCGCCTCATCGAGCGCCCGGAGTGCGCCGATCTCGTAGACCGCGCCCTCCGGGCCGCCGCCGGCCAGCGCTAGGCCGATCCGGCGGCGCTTCCTGCTGCGCCGTGCCTTGGTGGGCATGGCGCGGTTCCTTACCTGGCCGCCCGGCGGGTGGCCTTCTTGACGGTCCGCTTCTTGGCGGGCGCCTTCTTGGCGCTCTGGACCGAGCGGGTCAGCTCTTCCACCCGGCGGGTCAGCGCAAGAATTTCCTTGCGGGTGGGGATGCCGAGCTTGTGGAGCGCGGTCGAGACGCCGGCGTCGATCGGGGCCGACACGCGGCCGATGGCGCCTTCTGCATTGCCGCGAAGCGAGCGGGCGCGGCCCTGCGCCTTGTTGAGCACCTTTTCGAGGCGCGCGCGGCCGGTCTTCTCGAGCTTGGCGCCCTTCTCCACGAGGTCCTCGAACACCCGGTTGCCCTCTTCACCGGCCGTGGCCAGCGCGCCGAGCCCGGCAAGCCAGATGTGCTGGGCGTTGTCCTTGACCATGAGCGCCGTGTTGCTGCGGTTGTTGCGTGCCATAACTTCCTCCTGGGTTCAGACCGCGGAGCGGTCCGTTGGTTCGTGAATGGTTGTGCTTACTGCTGCTCTATCCTTCACCCCGGCGGCGCCGGGTGGTATTCCCTGATTTGCGCCTCTTTGCCTTCGCCTTCTGCGCGGGTGCTTCCAGCTCACGCAGCGCCTGCTCGAGGTCGGTGATCCCCTCGCGGAGCGCCTCCATTTCGTCGCGCGCCCCCCGGACCGGCGGCAGGTGATCGACCGACGCCTTGACCAGCCGGTCGACGCCCTCCTGCAACTGCTCGACCCGCGCATGGAGGGCCGCCTCGCCCCGCCGGATGACTTCGTGAAAGAGGTCGACCGACAGGAGTGACTTGCCCTGCTTTTCACCGTCGAGGATGATCTGCGCCAGCACCTGCCGCGTCACGTCCTCCCCGCTCCCGCTGTCCAGCACCTGCACCTCCTGGCCCTCGCGGACCCACCCGGCGACCTCGTCGAGCGAGACGTACCGGCTCTCCTCGGTGTCGTAGAGTTTGCGGCTTCCCCCGCCATAGCGCTTGACCAGTCGTCCCACGTCCGCCTCCTGAAGTGACTGGAATATACCGCACTGCGGCAAAATGTCAAGCACCATTTGCCGCACCGCGGCATTTCGTCGGTCCCGCGCCGCCAGCCCGCCCCGCGGCCCCCCGGCCCCGCCCCCGAAGGGCCGCTGGCGAAGCCGTTGATTTCGTGATAGATACAGGGTATTCAGTGACCCGTATCCGCACGGCCTCGATCCCGGAGAATCCCCGAATGTTCATCCCGACCCTCCTGCTCAAGAAGCTCTATACCCTCGGCAGCCTGACGAACGTGGAGCAGGGCGTCCGGTTCGGCATCAAGAACCGCCTGAGTAACGTCGACATCACTGCCATCCTGGCCGTCTCCATCGACGGGACGACAATCCCGCTGGACCAGATCGCCGTGCACCTGCCGGGAGGCCGGATCCTGACGGCCGACTCGGTCGTGGGCGGCACCCCGCTCGAGTTCCCCGTCGGTGCCATCCTCTCCCTGGTCGCCAAGCATCCCCCGGTAGGGGCCGGCAAGCACACCATTGCCCTCTCGGTCAAGACCAAGACCTTCGGAAAGCTCAGCTTCGATGTCGAGGATTCGATCCAGGAAGAGTCCCACACCCTCGTCCGCATTCCCCGCGACGCGGAGGACGACTACAGCGACGCCGCCATCCGGACACGCCAGGCCTTCCTCGAAAAAGAGACCGGCGCCAAGCTGGACCACATCGGGAAACACTCCTTCGACCCCCACCTGACGCAGGGGAACTGCGAACACTTCATTGGCGTCGCCCAGGTCCCGATGGGCCTCGCGGGCCCCATCACCATTAATGGTGAACACGCCAAGGGCGATTTCCTCGTCCCGATGGCGACCTCTGAGGGCACCTTGGTGGCGTCGTACAACCGCGGCATCAAGGTGATCAACCTGTCCGGTGGCGCCCGGTGCACCGTGGTCGGCGACGCAATGCAACGCGCCCCAGTTTTCGTCTTCGAGGATGCCCGAGACGGCCGGGAGTTCGTGAAGTGGGTGGGCGAGCAGATGCCGAAGATCCGGGAGGAGGCAGAGGCGACCTCCAGCGTGGCCAAGCTGCAGTACGTCGATCCCTACCAGTCCAACAAGTTCGTGTTCCTCCGGTTCAACTACAGCACGGGCGACGCCGCCGGCCAGAACATGGTGGGACGCGCGACCTTTGCCGCTTGCAGCTGGATTCTCGACAACTACGCCGGCATCGCGCATTTCTACCTGGAATCGAACTTCGCCACCGACAAGAAGGCGTCGCAGATCAACGTCATGCGCACCCGGGGGAAACGCGTCACCGCTGAAGTCATGGTTCCGCGCGACGTTCTGATCCAGCAGATGCGGGTGGAACCGGAGAGCCTTGTGTACCACCATGGGGTTGCCAACGTCGGCGCGTTCATCAGCGGAGCCAACAACAACGGCGCACATTCGGCCAACGGTATTACCGCCCTCTTCATCGCAACAGGGCAGGACGTGGCCAATGTTGCAGAATCATCCGCGGCCATCCTCTACGCGGAGCTGACCAAGAGCCGCGACATGTACCTGTCGATCACCATCCCATCGCTGATCATCGCCACGCACGGCGGCGGCACGGGCCTGCCGACGCAGAGCGAAAGCCTCGATATCCTTGGCTGCCGCGGCAAGGGAAAGGTGAACAAGCTCGCCGAGATCATTGCCGGGGTCGTGCTGGCAGGCGAAATCTCGCTCGCCTCGGCGATCTCATCGTCGGACTGGGTGTCCAGTCACGAGCAGTACGGGCGGAACCGGTAGCGCCATGATGCGCGCCCTCCTGCAGGCCCATGCACAGATGCAGACCACTGGCCCGGTCGGACGGGCGGTCGTCGTTTCGGTGTGGGGTTCAGCACCACAGGCGGAAGGGGCCACGATGCTGGTCTCCGCCGACGGCGCCATGGCCGGGTCCGTGTCGGGGGGGTGCGTCGAGACGGCCGCCGCCGAGGAGGTGCAAGCGGCGATTGCGGGGGGGGCACCGAAGGTCGTTCGATATGGGATCAGCGATGCGCGCGCCTGGGAAGTCGGCCTCTCCTGTGGCGGGACGCTGGAGCTGCTGGTGGAACCGGCAGTGCCCGCCGAAGTCCTCGACGCCGCACGGGGGCCCGGCGGCGTGGTGATCGGGACCGTCCTGGAAGGGCCGCGCGTCGGGCGCCGCCTCACCTATGATGATTCCGGCGATACCGGGGATTCCGAACTCCCACAGGTCGTGGCCGATGCGCTGCGGACCGGCCGCTCGCGAAAGGTACAACTGGCGGTGGAAGGACAGAGTACCGCCGTCTTCCTCGAGGTGTTTCCCCGGCCACTCCGACTGGTCATCTTCGGCGGTGTCCACGTGGCCGCCGAACTGGTGCCGATGGCGCATGCCCTCGGCTACCGCACCATCGTCGCCGACGGCCGCCCTGCCTTCCTCAGCAGGGAGCGCTTCCCGACAGCGGATGAGTTGATCCTGGGGTGGCCGGACGAGGCGTTCGCGCAGGCGGGCGTCGATGCCGCCACCGCCGTGGCCGTCCTGACACACGATCCGAAGTTTGACGACCCCGCACTGCTGATTGCGCTCCGCTCCCCCGCGATGTACGTCGGAGCGATCGGGTCGAAGAAGACACAGGCGGCCCGCCGGGAGCGACTGCGCGCGGCGGGGCTGACCGATATGGAGTTAGGGAGATTGTTCGGACCGATCGGTCTCGACTTGGGAGGGCGCACTCCCGCGGAAACAGCCCTGGCCATTCTCTCGGAGATCACCGCCGTACGCTATGGCGCCGGCGTGACCCGGCGCACGGGGTGAGCGTTCAGCTCTGGGCGATCAGGAATTCCTTGGCCGCCTCGAGGTCGCTGAACGCTGGAATACTCCGCTTGGAAAACCGCATGACCGTGGTATAGACCACCTTCTGCAGCCCCGATAGCCCCACCACCGCACCGGCGATGACGTAGGGCCGGTTGTTCACAGCCAATCGCTTGATGGCCTCCAGCACCTCGCCGTTGAACCGACTGCCGGCCACATAGGTAAGGGTACGCACACTCCGGAAGGGCTGCGACTGCACGAGCTGCCCCGCCTCCTCGATCGCCACGAGCGCCTCCTCGTGCGAGTGGACATTGGCGAAGTCCAGGAAGGCGATCTGGACACCCTTGTGCTCGATGAACGTCGTACTGGCCATTGGCTCCCCGGTTGTTCAGTCAGCGCCTGTCTACTGCAGCGCGGCCACCTTGCGCAGCTCCCGCATCACCGCGCGCTGGGCGGCGGCGTCCCGCACCGCCACGAAGATAGTGTCGTCCCCAGCGATCGTACCGACCACACCGGCCCAGGAGAGCCGATCGAGCGCCGCGCCCACCGGGCTCGCCTCGCCCGGCGGTGTCCGCAGAACCACCAGGGCGTCGCCGGCGGTCTCCACCCCGATCAGCGCCTCCGCGATCCGCCGCAGGTCCGGGTCATCCACCGGCCGCGCGACGACGACCGGTCGGCGGTAGACACCGTTCACCTTCACCAACCGCAGGGCCGCAATGTCCCTGCTCACGGAGGACTGGGTGACCTTCCAGCCCTCCTCCGCCAGCGCCGTCGCCACCTCTTCCTGCGTCCGGAGCACGTGGGTGCTGATCAGTTCGAGGATCTTCAGGTGCCGTTTCCGCCGGTCGGTGCTCACAGTTTCCTCTCCGGGCCCCGGCCCGCCAGCCGTCGCAGCGCCCGCTCGAACCGTTGCCGCTGACGCTGACTCCATTGGCGACGGGCGCGCAGGCGCGCTCGCACAGCAGGAAGCCCGAGGTTGCCAAGGCCTCCGGTGGAGCGACGGCGCGTCAGGATCTGTCGCCGTGTCGGCGGCGGAAACTGCGCTCCGGATTTGAGCTCCGCAGCCACTGCGCGATACGCTCGCCGGAATGGGACGCCGGTCTCCACCCTGCGCATCACCTCGTCAGTGGCCAGGGCGTCGCCGGCGATGGCCGCCGTGCACCTTTTCGCATCCGTGCCGAGTGACGGAACGGCCACCGAGAGCATCAAGAGCATCTCCCGCGTCCGCTGCAGGCCGCGGAAGAGCGGCTCCTTCAACAATTGGAAGTCGCGGTGGTACCCTCCCGTGAGGCGAGAGGCCACATGGATCAAGGCGGCGTGATCGCCGTGGACGGTGGCGGCACGGGCACGCGTCAGTTCGAAGAGATCAGGATTGCGCTTGTGGGGCATGATGCTCGACCCCGTGGCCAGGCGGGCCGGGAGGACGAGATACCCGTATTCCTCCGCGCTGAACAGTATCACATCGGCGCTAAAGCGAGCGAGGTCGTGCCCCAATTCCCCGCACCAGGCGAGGACGGCCGCCTCCAGTTTCCCGCGACCGAGCTGCACCGCTGCCACATTGTGCTCGACGGTGGCAAACCCAAGCGCCTTGGCGGTCGCTTCGCGATCGAGCGGCAGCGGGACGCCGTAACCGGCGGCGCTCCCCAGGGGCGAGCGGTCCACCCGCGCCCAGAGCGCCGGCAATGATTCGAGCGTATCGAGCAACCCCTCGGCGTATGCCGCCGCCCAGAGCCCGATGGACGAAGGCATTGCCTTTCGGGAATGTGTGTAGCCCGGCCAGAGCTGGTCGCGGTGGCGCGCCGCAAACGCGAGGAGCGCCTCGGCCACATCCTCGGCGGCCTCGTGCAACTCCAGCAGTTGATTCTTCAGATAGAGCCTCAGGTCACAGGCCACCTGGTCGTTGCGCGATCGGCCGGCGTGCAGTTGCTCGCCGGACGCGCTGTGGCGCTGCGTGATCCAGTCCTCCACAGCACTGTGGGCATCCTCGTGTACCAGATCCACCACGAGCACACCGTCCTCTACTGCACGCAGGGCACGGCGCAAGGCCGATCGAAGCTTGGTGTGTGCATTGGCGGTCAGGAGGCCGGAGGCCCGAAGCCCCTCCGCGTGCCCCAGGCTCCCGTATACATCCCACGGCAGGAGGCGCATGTCCCAGAGGCGGTCCTCCCCCACGGTGTAGTCGAGCATGAGGCGGTCGGGGTCGTCGGAAGGCGACCAGAGGGTCCGTGGCGTCGATGAACGAGGGGTCATTGCAAGTACTCCCCTGCGAGGTCAGCATAGAAGCGGCGGGCGGCAGACACCTGCTCCAAATCTACGCATTCATCGGGGGTGTGCGACCGCCGACTCGTGCCTGGGCCACACTTGACGGCATCGAGATGCCGCAGGAAGACCCAGTCACTGCAGGTCGGACTGCCGTACCGGGCGGCCGCTGGGCAGAGCGATGTGCAGGCCGTGAGAAGCGCCGACGCCCCGGGCGTCTCGCAGGGGACCAAACGATCCGAGGTGACGATCACCTCGCTGCGAAGCGCGGCCCGCAGCGCTTCTGCCAGCTCTGCGTGGGTCCACGACGGCGTGCTCCGAACATCGAGAACGGCCTTCGCCGAGGGCGGGGTCACATTACGACTCACCCCCGCGGCAAGCATCGTCGCGGTGACGGTGGGATGCCCGAGGATCGGGTGCGGGCGCCCGGTAAAGAGCGCCTCCAACTGTACAAGATCCCTCGCCAAGCTGGTCACGGCATTGGTGAAGGGCCCATCTTCGCTCACTCGACCGGCATGGCGCTGGTCCCCCGCTGCGATCAGATCCACCATCATGAGCCCCCGCTGGGCGACGGCGAACTGAAGGTCGGTTGGCTCACCGATGACAGCAGCATCGATCGGACCGGCTCGAGCCACCAGCTCCGGCATCGACGTATTTCGGGTCTCCTCGCCCAGGCCCAGGAGGACCAGCAGGTCGCCGCGCGCGGGTCCCCCAGCGCCGGCGACATCCCGTGCGGCGCTGAGCATGGCCGCGACGGACGCCTTCGCGTCGCCGGAACCGCGCCCGAACAGCTGGCCAGCTTCGATGGTGGGAACGAACGGGTCGCGAGTCCACCCGGATCCAGGTGGCACGACGTCGAGGTGTGACACCAGGGCGAGCGTTCGCCCAGTGGTCTTCCCTGGCACACGAATGGAAACACCCGCCGCGTCCCGGACAACCGGCAGACCCCAGCGGACAGCGGTTTCCTCGACGAGGCTCGCCACCGCCGCCTCCTCACCACTGACGGAGGGCACGGCCACGAGCTCCCGGAGGAGTTCGACTTCAGTCGGCCAGGTCGACGCCGAGATAGGTCGCCTTCTCCTTTCGGCCAACGATCATGGTTCCACACCCCGCACCGGTGAACACTTCGAGCAGAAGTGCGTCTGCCACGCGCCCATCGATGATGTGGGTCCGCTCGACGCCACCGGTGGCGGCGCGTATGCACGCTTCCACCTTGGGGCGCATCCCGCCGGCGACGGCCCCGCTGGCAAGCAGGCCGGCCAAGTCATCCGGATCAGCGAAGGCGATGAGGCTCGACGGATCCTCCCGGTCGCGGAGCACGCCGGGTGCCCCGGTCAGGAAGATCAGCTTCTGAGCGCGGAGGGCGACTGCCAGCGACTCCGCGACCGTATCGGCGTTGACGTTGAAGACGTTGCCGTGCTCGTCGCCGGCAAGGCTCGCCACGACTGGCACGAAGCGCGCATCGAGGAGCGTGCGCAAGATGCGCGGATCCACACGGTCAAGGTCCCCGACATGCCCGTAGTCCACCATCTGGGTCTTGCCATCGTCGTCCACCATCGAGACCGGAGGGCGGCGGTGGGCGGCGATGAGATCAGCATCGACACCGCTCAGCCCCACGCCTTGCGCTTCGTGGGCGCGGAGCGAGGCCAGGAGGTCCACGTTGAGCTGCCCGGCGTAGACCATCTTGGCGATCGCAAGCGCGTCATCGTCGGTGACCCGGCGCCCTGCCACGATTCTCGGCTCCTGTCCCATGCGCCGGCTGAGCGCCGTCGCCTGCGGCCCGCCGCCATGCACGACCACCACCTGAATCCCCAGGCTCGACAGGAGCGATACCTGGGCCGCAATCCCATCTACCGCGCGCGGATCCGCCAGCACTTCGCCACCCAGCTTGACCACGAAGACCTGGTCGCGATAGGCGCGCACGTATCGTAGCGCGCCCTTGAGCCCCGTGATCCCCTTCGACGTATCAATGCTCACCGTGTGCTCCCGATCATCGTGAGAAGGAGCGCCCGCTGCACGTGCAGCCGGTTCTCCGCTTCATCCACCACCACCGAATGCGGTCCATCGAGGACCGCATCGTCGATCTCGACGTTCCGGCGCACAGGGAGGCAGTGCATCGCGATGCCGTTGCCATCCCGCGTCGTGGACATCTGCTGTGCCGTGAGGCGCCAGTTGCGGTACCGGTCAAACCAGGCGCGCTGCGTTTCAGCCTGCCCGTACATCGAGACGGGACCCCACGACTTGGCATAGACGGCATCGGCCCCGGCAATAGCGGCAGCCTGGTCGCCGACAAACGTCAGCTCGCCGCCCCCGGCCTCCGCGCCGAGTTCGCGGATGCGGCGCACATCCTCGGGGTCGAGGTCGCAGCCCTCGGGCGCCGCGATCGTGACGTCCATGCCCATTCGCGCGGCCGCGAGCACAGCGCTCACCGGTACCGCGGTCGGGAGGGCCTTGGGGTGCCAGGCCCAGGTCAACACGAACTTCTTGCGGCGGGTCTCACCGAGCTTCTCCCGCAGGGTGAAGGCATCCGCCAGCTCCTGGCAGGGGTGGCGACGGGAGGACTCCAGATTGATGACGGGCTTCTCGCAGTGCCGGGCGAACTGCCGGAGCACAGTGTCCTGGCGCGCCGCGGCCCACGCACTCCCACGGGGAAACGACCGGACGGCCAGGGCGTCGGCGTAGCGGCCCAGCACCCGCGCCGCCTCCGTGACATGCTCCACCGTATCCCGGTCCATCACGACGCCTTCCTCGGTTTCCAGCGCCCAGCTCCCTCTGCCCGGCTCCAGGACCACGGCGTGCCCGCCATGAAGGAACATCCCCGCCTCGAAACTGGTCCGGGTCCGAAGGCTCGGATCGAGGAATACCATGGCCAGGATCTTACGCTCCAGACCGCCGGGCACGTCGCCCCGCTTGACCCGGGCTGCCAGCGTGAGCAATTCCTGGATCTCGGCGAACGACCAGTCTTCGACCGCGAGGAAGTCACGTTTGGTCACGTCAGCACCTCTCCGACCCCAGCCAGAAGAAAGTCGGCTTCCTGAATCGACAGCGTGAGGGGAGGCATGATCCGCAGGATCTGTGGATCGGAGGACGTGCCGGTCAGGATGCGGCGGGCAAAGAGCGCCTGTTGGAGCGCCTTTGCCGGGCGGCCGAAGTCCAACCCCAGCAACAACCCGCGGCCCCAGACCTTCCGTGCACCGAGCGCGCGGGCACCGGCGGCAATGTGCGTACCGACGCGTGCGGCGTTCCCAGCAAGGTCTTCATCCGTGACAACGGCGAGAGTGGCCAGCGCCGCCGCGCAGGCGAGCGGGCCACCGCCAAAGGTGCTTCCCAGGTCGCCGACACCGACGCCCTCCGCCAGCATGGGGCCCGCCACGAGCGCGCCGATCGGATATCCCGAGCCGAGCCCCTTGGCCAGCGTGAGGCCGTCCGGCACCACGCCATAGCCCTCGGCCGCGGTGAAGGTCCCGCTTCGCCCCACTCCGCACTGCACTTCATCAAAGAGGAGCGCGATGCCCCGCTCGGTGCAGAGTCGGCGTGCTGCCGCAAGAAACTCGATGCTGCAATCCCTTGCCCCGGCCATTCCCTGCACCGGCTCGACAATCAGCGCCGCCATTGTCTCATCGAGCACGTTGTCGAGGGAGGCGACATCGTCAAAGGTGACGCGGGAGGAGAGTGGCATTCCGGCTCGCAGCGCACCCGCCTCGTAGGAGGCGCCGTCGCAGCACGCAAGGGTGGCCACGGTGCGCCCGTGCCAGCCGCCTGTCACCGAGGCCACGCACGACCGGCCAGTGGCTTTGCGCGCCAGGTGCAGCGCGTTCTCATTGGCCTCCGCGCCGGAGTTGCAGAAGAACACCCGGCCGAGGTCTCCGGGGCACCGGGCAACAAGCGCCGCGGCCAGCTGGAGGCGAAGAGGATACGGCACGGCGGTGGAGTAGAACACCAACTGTGCTGCCTGCGTGGCAATCGCCTCGACCACGCGCGGGTGACAGTGCCCAGTGGACGCCACGGCGTGGCCACCGTACGCGTCAAGCCACTTCGCGCCGTCTTCGTCGACCAGCCAGGCACCGTGACCGGAGACCGGTCGGATCGGCATCTGCGCATAGACGGGCAGCAGGGCCTGGGCTCCAGTACTCAGCATGGGAAGGGGGCTGCGAGTCGAAGGCCGGCCACCTCATCGAGTCCGAGTGCCAGGTTCATTGCTTGCACCGCTTGGCCGCCCGCCCCCTTGATGAGGTTGTCGAGAACGACCATGACCTGCACTTCCCCGGTAGTGGCATCGCCCACGGCGTGGATCAGGGCCTGGTTTGTGCCCACGGCGTGTGTCAGCTGGGGAGGCGCGTCGAGCACCTGAACGAACGGCCGTGCCGCGTAGGTGGTCGCAAAGTGCTCGCCGACCCGCGCCGCGGTTTCGGGCGACACCGTCGCATGCAGCGTCAGGTGAATTCCGCGCACAAAGGGACCGGAGTGGGTCATCAAGCGCGCAATTGTCTCGGGCTGCTCCGTCCAGGCTCGCCATGCCTGCAGCACCTCGGCGTCGTGCCTGTGGCCGAGGACGCTGTAGGCAAACAGGTTGCTGGCGCGCGCGGGATGATGGGTCGTGGGCTTCGGGTGAACGCCGGCGCCGCTCGATCCGGTCACGCCGAAGAGCGCGGGGATCCCGGAGAAGCTGGCCGATCTGAGCGGATAGAGCGCCAGCTGCGCCGCAGTCGCGAAACAGCCGGGCGCCGCGAGCGCCCCCGCGCCACGGAGCTCCGTGCCACGCACATCCGCAAGTGCGTAGATGAATCTCGAGACGAGGTCGGGCGCCGGATGGGCTCCGTAATATTTCTCGTAGAGGCGGAGGTCGCGCACGCGGAAGTCCGCCGCGAGGTCGATCACCAGTCCGGGATCCGCGTCGAAGACCTCGCCCGCCACCTTCGACGATTCGCCGTGTTCCAGGGAAAGGAAGACGACGTCCTGACCGCGGGCGGCCTCCGCCGCGGTCAGGCCGGCGAACCGCGCCTCGGTCAGGGAGGTGAGCGCCGGGTGCACATCGGCGATGGGGCGACCAGCCTGGCTGCGGCTCGTTGCCACCACCTCGGTGATGTCGGGATGCTGCAGGACCAAACGCAGCAGCTCTCCGCCGACGTATCCGGCGGCGCCGACGACCGCGACCTTCACATTGACTCCAGCGCTGCGGCGACCACGCCAAGCAGTCCGTCGGCGTCGCGCAGCGCGTTGTGGGCCGGAATGCCGAGCGCGGCGCTGATGTAGTCGCGGCCGACCTGGTTGTCGGTGGCCGGACCGGTGAGCACCGTGATCGGCAGCCCGTAGGTGCCTCGCATGAGTTGATCGGCCCCCCAGCAACCCACAGGATCGGGTGCCGCCATCACCCATGCACGCCCCGCTCCCGAGAGTTCGGGATCCCGAAGGATGTCCTGTACGCCGTACTCCCCCAGGATGCCGTCACCGAGCTCCGAGACGATCACGTCGGGCCGGACAGTCTGCTGCAGGTGGTTGAAGAGCCCCTTGGCCACCGCGACCGTCATCCCGGCGTGGGTGCTCGCGGCACCGGCATCGTTGAACGTGACCGCGGCCACGGCGCCGGCGTCCTGCATCGCGAGGGTGTCTCGCATCAGGCTGACGCCGGTGAGCTTGGTCGCCGCGACCCGCAGGCCACGGCGCGTCAGACCTCGTACCAACTCAGTCGCCGCCACGGTCTTGCCGGCGTTCATGCAGGTCCCGGCGATATAGACCACCGGCGCCTGGAGATCGAGGACATCGCTGCCTGGGATCGCGCCGTCCCGAATGTGCGCCGGCCGGCCGACCCGGTCGCCAAGCGCCGGGAAGGCGAGCACGGCGCCAAGCACCTCGGCGGAAAAGGGGGGGCCGATGTCTGGATTGGCCGATGTGCACCGGCCCAGCACGCCTCCGAGGTTGAGCACGTCGATCGTATCGCCGACCGCGATGTGGGCGGGCACTTCTCCGGCGTACCCGCGGAGTGCCCGGCGGCTCCCCAGTGTGCCGGCGAGGATATCCCCCTTCCGGATCGAGACCAGCCGCCCAGCCAGGTCCTCGACGGTGTTGTAGGAGGACTTGTCGGTCAGGAGACGGACCGCCAGCACATACCCCTCCGCGGCCACGATGTCCCGGCCCACAATCACCTCCGAGGCGAGGTGGGCGTTCTTGGTGGAGGAACTGATCCGGTCGAGCCGGACACGCGTCGTGGTGACCATCAGTCGGCGCTGCCGGCACGTGCGGCCAGGAGGGCGGGAATCGCCGCGACCCTGGCGAAGGCCCGCGCCTCGTCGCCGGTCCAGAGACGATTCTCTTCGCCGTAGGTGGCGACGCGGGCGTCCATCAAGGAGTGCGGACTCCGTGCCCCGACCACCTGGAAGCGGCCGGGGGCAAGCCGGACCCGGGTTTCCCCGATGACACGGTGCTGCGAATGGGCCAGCAGCGCCTCGATGTCGCGGAGAGCGGGGTCGAAGTACTGCCCCTCGTGCAGTCTGTCGCCGTAGAAGGTCGAGACCTGATCCTTCCAGAACACCTGCCACCTGGTCAGGACGAGCTTCTCCAACTCCCGATGTGCGGCAACCAGGACCAGCGCGGCCCCGGCCTCGAAGCCGATGCGGCCCTTGATGCCGAGCGCAGTCTCGCCGACATGGATACCCCGGCCAAATCCGTATGCGGTCGCGAGATCATTCAGGGCCTGAACGAGATCAACCCCCGCCAGGGAACTGCCGTCGATCGAGATCGGAAGTCCACCCTCCCACCCGATAACGATTTCGCGGGCCGCCGGGGCATCGGCGGGAGGGTCGAGCAACTCCGAAGGGGGGCCGGCCCAGGCGTCATGGGTCCACCCGCCGCCCCAGGTCGTGCCCCAGAGGCCGGCGTTGATCGAATAGGCTCCTGCCTTGGCGGGAACGGGAAGACCAAGCGCCTCCAGGTAGCCGATGGCCTGGCCGCGGGTCAGCCCTTCATCGCGGATGGGAGTGACGATCGAGAGATCGGCCGCGAGGACGCGGAGGGTCACATCGAAGCGGACCTGGTCATTACCGGCACCAGTCGAGCCATGGGCAACCGCAGTCGCGCCGATCGCGCGCGCCACGTCGATGACCGAGATTGCCTGCTGGGTGCGCTCGGCCGCCACGCTCAACGGATAGACACCACCCCGAAGCACATTTCCCTGGATCAGGTACCGCACGAAGCGATCGAAGACGAGGGCCCGGGCATCCACTTCGTGATGCCCCACAGACCCGACGGCCTCCGCCTGGCGTCGGATAGCCTCCCGTTCATCCGGGGAGGCCCCGCCAGTGTTGACGTAGATGGTGTGGACCGCCCAACCCTGCTCGGCGAGCCGCGGGACGCAGTAGGAGGTGTCGAGTCCGCCCGAGAACGCCAGGGCGATGACGCCGGGTGAAGTTTGCATAGTGGGTAAATATGCACTACAGAACTGGAGGACCGCAAGGGGCTCGCGGCTGATGTCGCTGAAGCGACGTCCCTCCCCCGCGAGGATCAGCCGGTTGCCTTGGTGCGGTCGCGCTCCTCCTGCTCCTCCGGAAACCGGAGGCGATACGAGAGGGCCGCGAGTTCCCGATCCACCGCCGCCTCGTATTCGGGCCCCTCCACCAATTCCCGGAGCCGTTGCGAGACCGGAATGACCATCGGCAACGGCTCCCAGGGGACCGCGGCGCCAGTGGCGGCATGGACGACCCTCCCCTCCTCCACCGCACGCGTCGCGTCGACCAGGCGAAGGCTGGAAAGCGCCCGCCGCATGGCCTCCAGGCGAGCCTGGTGGGCGGGATCGACGAAGCGGCTGCCGAAGGTGGCGACAAAGTATCCGGCCGGCATGTACATCAGCCCGTCCAGCCCGAGCTCGCCGCAGAGCACCACGAGCCAGGCCATGACATCGCGCAGCAGGCCGAGGCCGGGATGCTTCTGACCGGGAATGGAGTGCTTGCCGGATGCGAAATGGCGTCGAGGATTCTGGAGCAGTACCCACTCAAGGAAGAGTACCTCCATCCCCGGCAGGCTGGTCCGATCACGCCGGAATCGGATTTCCATCAGCAACTCGGTCTTGGCCGCGTCGCCGAAGAGCCGGACCGTATCGGAATCCTCGAGATGAAAATCGAGTTCGAGGGTGGGCTGGGCGAACCCAAGGGTGCGAACCTGCGCAAGCACGCCGAGCCGTTCCAGGAGAAGCTCCACCCCCTGAGCGGTGTAGCGGCCCAGCAGGCGGCGCGGGGCGCTCGCGCCGCCGGGCGCGAACGCGGCAAGATCCTCCGGCGTGAGTGCCCAGTCCGCTGCAGGGGGGAGTCGCCGTGCCCCCTCCTGGAGCAGGCGATGAAGCTCTTGCGCGCGCCTGATCAGCATGTCGGTATTGGTCGGGGGTTCGACAGGGCGGCCTGCCGCCAACCATCCAAGAAACCGCGCCGTATACCGCCAGGCGTTTCCCCCGTATCCGCCACCCAACGTGACCGCCAGCGGGATCTCGGCGCCTTCCGGGCGCACCTGGGCAATGACGAACTGGTCGCGAGCGAGCATTCCGGCCGCGGTGATATTCCAATCGCCCACCATGTCGTCAGAGGCGGGATCGACCCCGGCGACGTAGATGACGAATCCGGGATCGACCGACGCCATGACGCGGGGGAGCGACTCCTTGATGGTCTTGAGGTAGGTCGCATCGTTTACCGCAGTGCCCAGCGCGATAACGGTGGCCGCGGCGGCCTCGCGCGGCGCCCAGTCTTGATTGTGGATCGTAAAGGTATGAACGGAAGCGTCTTCCTCGAAGAGCGCACGGGTTCCATTGCCGTCGTGGATATCGAGGTCGATGATCAGGATCGGCGCGTCGAATCCGCGCGCCCGCACGCGGGCGACGGCGATGGCCAGGTCGTTGAGCGCGCAGAATCCCATGCCGCGATTGGACGCGGCATGGTGAAACCCACCGCCGAGATTCACGGCCACCAGCCCGGTGCGCAGCGCCGTGGCCGCCGCGAGGACGGTCCCGCCCGAGGCGAGGCGCTGAAACGCAACGAGACCCTGGGCTTCCGCGTCGGTGAGCTGCGCGCCCACGATCTGCTCCACCACCTCGGTGCGTTCCAGCGACTCCAGGTACTTGTCGGTGTGCACCCGGCGGAGGTTCTTCATCGAGGCCGAGTGCGGGCGGAGGAGTTCCCGGCGCCGAATGAGCCCCTCATCGGTGAGGAAGGCGAGCACCATTTCGGCGCGCAGGGGATCCATCGGGATGGACCCGAGCTGCACCACGTATTGGGGGTCGTAAATCAGCACGATTCCCGAGGGGCGGAGGCTGCGTCGAATCGCGCCCCAGACCCACCGGCCCATCCGTCGCCCCACGGACATCTTCCCAGGCCCACTCACTCGCTTTGCCTCCCGATGTGCACGAGACGATGCGACCCCCTGGGCCGCGCGGCAGCTCCGCGCGACGGCCATGACCGGAGTATACTATTGACACTGCCTATGACTGCATCCCCACCTCCCGGCCTTCCCGAGCGGCGGCGCCCTTCACTCACGGCGCGCTGGAGCAACCTCGTCCTCCTGACCTATGACGTGGACGCATCGCTGGTCGCGCCCTGGTTGCCGACAGACGTCCAACCGGACCTGGTGGAGGGGCGCGCGCTCGTCTCCCTGATTGCCTTTGATTTTCTGGACACCCGTGTGCGCGGCCGCCGGATTCCCGGGTTCGTGGACTTTCCGGAGATCAATTTTCGCACGTACGTGCGAGCGGGCGACCGGGAGGGCGTCGTTGCCATCCGCGAACTGGTCCCGAGCCCGCTCGCAGCGGCCGTCGGGCGGCTCCGGTTCAATGAACCGTTCCGCGCGACACCGATCGAAAGCCGCACGGCAAGCATGGGCGACGAGTTGGTGGTGGAGCACCGTTGGCGATGGAAAGACCAGGGGTACTTCGTGCGGATGACTTCGGACCAGGCCTCGGTTCCTGCCGCGCCGGAGGCACCGGCCCACCACCTGCTGGGCCGCCGCTGGGCGTACGGGCAGAGCAGGCGGGGGGAGCCGAGAGTGCTCCGGGTGGAACACCCCGAGTGGGCGCTGCGGAAGGTCAGGACGCTGGACTTCGACGTGGACTACGGGGCGCTGTACGGACCCGAGTGGTCCGTTCTCAATGGGCGGCAGCCGATGTCGACGCACCTGGCCGTAGGCTCGGAGGTGTCGATCTTTCCACCGGGGCGTTAGGCGCAATCGCGTGACGGTGTCGAAGGCCCCTCTCCCGCGCCAGTCACCATGACGACCCCGGCAATCTCGTCGAGGTCGGCGTCCGACAATCGCACCGACGCCGCCCCGATCCAGCCATCCACCTGGGCGGCGGAACGCGCCCCCACGATGGCACCGGTCACACCCTTCCAGGCCAGGACCCACGCGATCGCAACCTCTCCGACCGAGGCCCCGTGCCGCTCGGCGATGGGGCGCAGCCCGTCCCGCAGGGTGAGGTTTGCGGCAAACCGGGGCGGTGTGAATTCCGACCCCCGATGCCGGTAGTCGTCGGCGGGAAGGGCCGCGAGTCGTTCCGTCGAGAACCGATCGGTCAGCAGCCCCGACTGCATCGGACTGTAGGCGATCACTCCGACGCCGTGTGCGCTGCACCACGGGACCTCGGACGCGGCGACTTTTCGGCGGATGAGTGAGAGGGGCGGTTGAAGGGACGCCACCGGTCCGCGCGAGACGCAGCGCGCCAACAGGGCCACATCGAAGTTGCACACTCCTCCCCAACGCACCTTCCCCTCCTCGACCAGCCGGAGCATCACGTCCCAGGAGTCCTCCACGGCCGTACCCGTCTCGTCCGGCCAGTGAAACTGGTAGAGGTCGATCCGCTCCAAGCCCAATCGACGCAGCGATGCTTCACACTCCCGGCGAATGGACTCGGGCTTGAGCACTCGCTTCGGCTCCGCCATCCGGTCTGCTTCGTCCCAGACCAGCCCGCACTTGGTGAAGACGAGCGGCCGGTTCCCTGCGGGAAGGGCTGCCAGGGCCCGGCCGACGACCCGCTCCGAGTGACCGAGCCCATAGACGGCGGCCGTGTCGATCCAGTTGATGCCGAGCTCGACCGCCCGATGAATCGCCGCCATCGATTCGGCGTCGTCCTGCGGACCCCAGCCAAACGCCCATGGACCCCCGATCGCCCAGGTACCGAGCCCGAGCGCGGTGACCTGGAGATCGCTCTTTCCCAGTCGGCGGCGCGGAAGCTCGAGCATCAGTAGATCTCTCCTCCGGCGGCCAGGTAGGCGGTGAAGAGGCCGCGAGCCTCCTCCCGCATCACTTCGCGGATGACCGCCATTCCCGTTCGCTCGAGATACGCATAACTCTCCGGAAACACCGGGCCTTCGTCATAGCCAATGGCCTCCGCGTCTTCCCTGGTCGCTCCCGTTACGAGGGAAGCCACACCACTCCAGAACGCGGCACCGAGGCACATGGCACATGGCTCACAGGAGGACACGAGCTGATGTGGGGGCATCCCCTCGGCGCTCAGGGAGTGGCTGTGAAGCAGCGCTCCCGCCATCATCAGCGCGACGACTTCCGCGTGCAACACGCAGTTGTGCGACGGCACGGCCAGGTTCACCCCGACAGCCACGAGTCGCCCGCTGTCTCGCTCGAAGACCGCGGCCGCAAAGGGGCCACCCGTCGCCCGGCGTACCTGCTCCTGCCCCAGTTCGACGACGAGCGCCATCCGATCCTCGGCGCGGGAATAGCGGCGCTGCCAATCGACGAGCCCGTCGACCCAGGGAGGAAGTTCGATGTGCAGTCGGGGGGATCGCATTGGGCCGTCCTCTCGAGAAGTCGTGCACGGCGGAGCGCCGCCTCTCGAAAGTGCACGCTCCCTGCCCTGACGCAAGTCGTGGTCAGGTGCGGGGCCGCATCCGGGTGGTGGTGATGAGGCCGACCGCGAGGAGGATCACCGCGGCGGCGAGGAGGATCCGCAGGCTGAGCGACTCGCCCGCGAGCGCCCAGCCCAGGAGAACCGCCACCAGGGGATTCACATATGAAATCGTGGCGAGGCGATCTGGCGTGGTATGCCGGATCAGCCAGAAGTACGCCGAGAATGATATGAGCGAGCCGAACACAGCCAGGTAGACGTAGGCGGTGGCCGACGTCGTGGAGACGCCCGCGAACGTGAACTCACGAAACTCCCCGGTGAGTGCCGCAATGAGGAGGAGGAGCGTGCCGGCGACAATCATCTGTTGGGAGACGAAGAGCGTCTGATGCTGTGGCCGGGGGAGCTTGATGGCGTAGATGGATCCGACTGACCAGCTCAATGCGGCGCCGGTCAGGACGACGGCCCCGAGCAGGTCGACATGCGCACTCCCTGCAAAGTTCCCGGGAATGACCAGGAGCGCGACCCCGGCAAACCCCGCGACGATTCCGACGACGGTCCGGCTTCCGGGCCGGGCCGCACCGAGCCAGAGCCAATTGAGGAGCACGAGCCAAAGTGCGGACGTGCAGACGATGAGGGCGGTCAGGCCACTCGGCACCAGCTGCTCGGCCCAGGTCGTGGCCCCATTCGCAGCGACGAGCATGAGGAAGCCGAGGCCAGCCGCACGCACCCAGTCCTGCCGCGTCGGCCGCGGCGCCGCCTGCCGGAGGCGACTCCAGGCAAAGAGCAGCAGGCCGGCGAGGAGGTGGCGCGACCCTGCCATCAGGAAGGGTGGAATCGACTCGATCGCGAACCGGATTCCGAGGTAGGTCGAGCCCCAGATGAGGTAGACCGCCGCCCACGCCAGGACGAGGTGGAGGGTCGGCGGACGTTCAGCCTCGGTCAAGCGGTGGTCGACGGCGGCACGCCCGGTTCCCCACTCAGACTCACATACTCCTCGTTGTACATCCGGACGAGCTCAAAGAAGTAGGAAAGCGCGAGGGGGCCGATCAAGAGCCCGAGCAGGCCGAGGTACCGTACCCCGGCAAAGGCGCCGAGGATGGTGATGAGTGGATGCGTCTGGGCCCAGCGACGGAAGACGATCGGCCGGATGACGTTGTCGACGTTGCCGACGATGATCGCGCCGAAGGCCACCATCCCGATGGCGGCGAGGTGCGAGCCCTCCAGGTACAGGATCACCGCGGCGGGAATCCAAACCAGCCCGCTGCCCACGACCGGCAGGATGGCGAAGACGATCGTCACCACTCCCCAGAACACCGCGTTCGGGAGGCCGCTGAGGGCGAAGGCGACCCCGACCATGGTCCCCTGGATGCTTGCCGTCACGCCAGTCCCGATGATCGTCGAAATCGTGACGGCGCGAAACCGCTCGCGCAGCAGTTCCGCGCTCGACGCGCTGAAGGGGATATAGGGGCGGATGGCGAGCCAGGCCACACCCTCGGTGACGAGCATGAAGTAGAGGACGAAGAAGGCGATGGCCAGATTGAACCCCATCAATGTCACGGTGCCGACCGCGGCGAAGGCGCCGCGCCCGATCCCGCCAATGACCGTCTGCCCCAGTTTGGCGAGTTCCGGACCCACGGCATACCCAGCGATCGTCAACGACTGCAGCTTGGCCAGGGAGGGATTCTGTACCAGGTGTGAGACCACATCCTGCGCCTGCCCGACGATCATCGTGATCAGCCACGACCCGGGCACGATGATGAGCAGCACCGCCACCACGACGGTGAGGCCTGCCGCCCAGGGTGAACCCAGTCTCTGCCGAAGGCGGTGATAGAGCGGCTCGAACATGACGTAAAAGACGGGTGCGGCGAGGAGTCCGGAGATAAACGGTGCCAGCGCTACGAGGATGGCCAGGCCCAGCAGGAGGATCAGTACGGCGGCTCGGCCCTGGCGGGTACTCACATTGATCATGACACGACTCCTCGGAAGTTCTGCAGTACGAGGCTGGAATCTAGCCGCTCGCTCCGTGGCCCGCCCCCCTGCGGGGCGGTATCTTTCGGGAATGCGACTCACCACCGGACGCGCCCTCCCAGTCGCCATCGCGCTGATGGCCGGCTCCGTGTGCACGGCCTCGGCGCAGCGGGGCGGCACCGTCGAGCTCGTGCCGTTCGGCCGATACTCGTTCTTCCCCGACTCGCTGGCGCTCGCCAGCGGGTTTGGTGTCGGAGGGGAATTGGGGCTCTTCGTCAACCAGGACGCTGAGTCTCGAAATCGCGGGCAGCTACGCCGCCACCAGTCTGCCCGACTCTGCGACGGTGCAGGTCCGGGGTCTCACGGGCCGGTTCCTGGTGCACCTGCCCTTGCGGGGGCAGACCAGCGCCCTCTTCGGCCTCGGGTATACCCAGAATCGCTATTCCCAGGGATTGGATGCCAAGGAGGAGGGGGTCGGTGGACTGGTCGGATTTCGCTTCGGGTTCGGCCCACGCGTCGGGCTCCGGCTGGAGGGGACTGCCGACTACGTCGCCCCACCAGGGGGTGACAGCGACCGGGTATGGGACCTGGGTGTCCAGCTGGGGCTCTCGATGTACGCCGGACCAATCGGCGCGCGCGACAGCGATCGCGACGGCGTGCCGAACAAGGAGGACCGCTGCCCCCGGACCGTCCGCGGCGAGGCCGTCGATCCCACGGGGTGTCCGCTCGCGAAGGACTACCGACGGTGACGGGGTGCTCGACGGCGGCGACAGGTGCCCGGGAACTCCGCCAGGGTCAGCGGGTCGACCTGACCGGCTGCAATTCCGATCTCGATGGCGACGGCGTGCCGAACGCACTCGACCGATGCCCGACTACTCCGCCCGGCGACGGGGACGGACCAGTTCGGCTGCCCCGCGCCCACCGCACCGGTGGACTCCGACGCCGATGGCGTTTCCGACAGCGGCGACCGCTGCCCCGGCACACCCGCCGGGACTGCCGTCGACGCCCTCGGCTGCCCCCGACCCCCGCCGCTCCCGGCGCCTCCCACACGCACGGTCCTGCACGACGTGACCTTCGCGACCGGCAGCGCGACGCTCACTCCGGCCGCGCAGTCGTCCCTCCGGACCACGGCCGCCTCGCTGCTCAGCGAGCCGGCGGTCCGGTCTCGAGGTGGCCGGGTACACCGACGATACCGGATCTCACGCCTCGTCAACGAGCGACTCTCACTGGCGCGTGCGCGAATCGGTGCGCGCCTTCCTCGTATCCCTGCGGGCATTCCGGCGGATCGCTTGACGGCGCGCGGGTACGGCCCCGCGGATCCGGTGGCCAGCAACGCAACTGCCGAGGGGCGGGAACTCAACCGGCGGGTCGAATTGCGACCGCTCGACTGATCGCCGGTAAGCGGCCGCCGGGGCAGGCTCCCCACACAACTCTTCAACTGACGTTTGGACTTCCTTCACTCTCGCCCTGCCATTGTTCCGGTAGAGTCGATCGCGCGCGCGTCCCGGAGGGACCGCCCTGCCGGCAGTCCGGACCGCTATGGAGGGGGCATGCCATTCTCCCGCACTCTCGTCCTCGGCATCCTGCTCGACCCTCGGGCTCTGGCGGGCGCTCGCTCGACCGACGCCGCGGCCATTCCCGTGTTCGCGCGGAAGTACCGGGTCAGCTGCAACCTCTGCCACAACCCCTTCCCTGCCCTGACGGCGTTCGGTGAGCAGTTTGCCGGCAACGGCTTCCGGATGGCGTTCGACGAGGAGCCGCGTGACACGATCGCCACCGGCGACGACCTCCTGACCCTCCCGTCCAGCCTGCCGCTCGCCCTTCGCCTTGACGCCTACGCGCAGCTCTACGCCGACGGCAAGGCGGCCACCGACTTCCAGATGCCGTGGAACCTGAAGCTGCTCTCGGGCGGGACGCTCGGGAAGAAGCTGTCGTACTACATCTACTTCCTGCTGGCGGAGCGGGGCGAGGTGGCCGGCGTCGAGGATGCGTTCATCTACTGGAACGACATCGGCGGCGCGCCGGTGGACCTGGCGGTCGGCCAGTTCCAGGTGTCTGACCCGATGTTCAAGCGGGAGCTGCGGCTCGAGGTCATGGACTACGCGATCTACAAGGTGCTGGTCGGGCTGCAGCCGGCCAACCTCACCTATGACCGCGGCTTCATGGCCTCGGCGGACCTGGCCGGGTTCACGATCACGGGCACCGTGGTGAACGGCGACGGGATCCCGGCCATCAACCCTGCCTTCAAGTACGACAACGACGCGAACAAGAATCTCTTCGGGCACATCTCCCGCGATCTCGGCAGTCATGCCCGCCTCGGCCTGATGGGCTACACCGGCCACCAGAACGGGGACGTCTACGGGTTCCCGGACCAGACGAACGACATCTCGATGTGGGGAGTGGACGCGACGTTCGGGGCAGGAATCTTCCAGCTCAACCTGCAGTACATCGCCCGGACAGATACGGAGGCGGAGTTCAACCCCGACGAGCCGACGGTGGACACCAAAGGGGGCTTCGCCGAACTGCTGGTGCGCCCGGTGGGGAGCCGCTGGTACGGCTACGGGCTCTACAACTACGTCGAGGCGAACGCGCCGGTCCTCAACGTCAAGATGTTCGTCCCGATCGACGTGTCCGAGTATGAGTCGATCGCCGTCGGCGGCGGCTATCTGGTCTACCGAAACTTCCGGCTCTACGGCGAGTATGGATATGACTTCAACAACGAACTCAATCGGATGACCGCCGGATTCACGACGGCATTCTGAGGATGGTCCGCATGTCTATCTATCGCAAGCTTGGCCGCCGCCGCGACATTCCTCATCTGTGGTGCATTCCGCCGGTGCGGCACAGGCCCAGACGCCGACGACACTCCCCGAAGGAGTCACGCCGGCCATGGTTACCCAGGGCGCATCGGTCTTCAAGGGCCCGGGCATGTGCACCGTCTGTCACGGGATCGACGGCAAGGGTGGGATCGGGCCGAACCTGACCGACGGCACCTGGCTTCACTCGAAGGGGAGCTACGACGAGATCGTCCAGCAGATCACGACGGGAGTGACCGCGAAGCAGTCGAAGAACGGCGTGCCCGATGCCGCCGAAGGGAGGCAGCGCCATCAACGAGACGCAGGTGAAGGCGGTGGCGGCGTATGTGTGGACGCTGAGCCATCCCGGGACGAAGTAGCGCCTAGCGCACCTGCCGTCGCCCGGCAAGCCAGAGGACGCCGCCAAGCGCCAGGGCCAGGATGCCGAGGGCCGAAGGCCAGAAGGTGGCCTCCTGCGGCTCGGGACACGCCAGCCGCCGCCATCTGGCGCCGCAACTGGATGCGGTACCAGTCACCCAGCGACATCCCGGCCGCCGCCTTGAACGCCTCCGACACCGGCGCCGAGCTTGTCCAGAACTCCGCGAACCGATCCGGCCCGAGGTCGTCCACCATCATCGCGAGCAGCGCCTCCGATGCGGCGCGGGGAACCCCGAGCGTCGCGCCCAGGCTCACGTACCCTTCATTCTTGTAGAGGAGGTAGCTGGTGAAGCGGTTGTTGCCCACGATCCCCTCGGGCAGCAGGCCTGGCTGGGAGGGTGTGCCGAGGAATGACTCCTCGCACAATTCCGGCCGGCGACCCGCGCACCCCTCCAGCGTGACTGACTCCCGGTAGAACTTTGCCGCCACATTCCCGAATACACGATCCAGCACCCCGGCCTCGGCCGAGATCAGTTCCGGAGTACACCAGCGGTTGGTCGTTGGGCGGAATGCTCCCCGCGACATCCCAGTAGCGAGCATCCAGCCACGCCCTGATCTCAGGGCCTGGGGATCCGAAACGCGCCAGGAACCAGCAGGGCCCGGCGGCGCCAACAAACGGCGAGTCATGCCAGGACTTCCTCGCGTACCCGGTCAGGACGCTATCGCCTGGAAACTCGATGGTGACCGTGGTGCATGCGTCCCCTCGGTCCGCCGATGGAAGGATGGCAAAGGATCCCAACAGCCCCGTCGGCCACCTGGGCACCGCCGGGAATTCCACCACCGCCAATCGCCATGGGTGAATGGGATCGGCCGGAACCGGCAGCGTCGCGAAGAGGCTCTCTGCCAAGGCGGCTGCCGCGGGCGCCTCGCTGCCGATAACGATGGTTCTTGGGACGGCCTGTGGCGCGTAGGTCGCCACCCCTGAGTCGATCCGATCGCGGACGGCAGCATTCCGGATCCGGAGCCCCAAAGCATACGCGGAGTCCCGCAGGGCGGTGACCGCAGCCTGTTCGGCGACCGACCGTCGCCGGTAGTGCGCCACGGTGCTCGCCACATCCATCATGTGCCACCACTGCAACCCGGCGGCGACCAGGGCCAGCAGCACCAGCGAACGATTGCTCACCGCCATCGGGGAGCTCCGACGATAACCAGCAGCAGCAGTCCCGACCAGGCGATGCCGAGCAGCAACTCCCACACCGGTCTCGCGGGACCGCGGAGCGGCGCGGTCCGGACGGCCGCGCTCCACCGGGACAGCAGGGTATCGAGCGACACACCGGCGGTGCTCGAAAGCTGATCCTCCAATGACAGGCCTCCATCTCCCCCCGATCGCCGGAAGGATTCAGCGGCTCCGGCCTCGAGCGCGAGCTGGGCGAGGAAACGGCGCCCGCCGATGCTGACTGGCGGCGTCACGCGGGACGGTGTGAGGATCGTGCGACAGGCGGACTCCTCCCCCGAGCGCGCACAGCGCTCTTTCGCGATCGTCTCGGCCCCCGGCAGGTACCCGCCCACGAGCGTCGCAAGCCGGGGCCAGGTCTCCGGGGGGTACCAGTCGGCGAGAGTGTCCGGCCCGAGGCGAAGCCCCAGCGAGGTGGCACAAGCGGCCGGGTCTCCCTCGAAACAGCCCTGGTTCGAGCGTGCAGGGCGCTGAACGAGTTCCAGGGCGACGATGCGGAGATCACTGACCGAGAACTCATCGCCCGGGGGATTTCCCCTCAGCCATGGCATTGAAACGACGTCCTGCTGACGCCAAATCGACCGGGAAATGGTTTGTTCAAAGCCACGCGCAGCCTCAGCGGTATCAGCCTCCGAGGGTGCCGAGGAGTACGCGACGCCAAAGTCGAGGACCGGAATCTCCGTCCGCTCCATGACCGCAGGCCCGAAGCGGAGCGAGGAGAGCGCGGCCACGCATCCTCAGCCGCGGCCAGCGCCAGCGCGCGATAACCCGGCGAGGTGGCGATCCTCAGTCCGCCAACGACGACGGTGTCAGAGGTACTGGCACGGGCGTAGGCGTTGTCGCGCAGTTCGAGAACGCGCTGCATCGAATCGAGCCGGGCTTCCATCCGGAGCAGGACGGCGGCCGAATCCTGCGCCGCGACCGCGCCGACGCAGCACATCGTCATCAGCGGCAGGACGATCCAGCTCCTAGACATCGATGAGCATCCACCGCGAGCGGAAAATCGAGAGCGGGCTGTAGGGGCCGAGCAGGGCGTCCACGGCGGCCTCCATCGGATTCCATCCAAGCGCGAGGAGGTCGACGACGAGGGCCAGAATGACCAGCAGGAGCAACAGGGCAGCCAGGATTCGCGCCGCCTTCGGCGTGAGCCCATTGAGCGCAAAGAGGAGGGTGTAGGCGAAGAGCCCCGCCACGCAGAAGCGAAGCGTGATACCAATCGGATAGGCGTGCAGCAAGGGAGGCAGGCTCAGCCGGAGAGACGCGAGTGTGGCACCCGAGAGCAGCGCGGCCCCGATCCCGAGGAGCAGAGTCAGCCCCGCGCCGAACCGAAGGAGGATATACCTGGAGCGTGCGACGGGGAGTGTCAGGGCATACACGTGCTTGGTACGGTGATCCGGGCGCCACGCCCCGGCCGCCAGGGCCAGGGCGGCCATCAGCGCCACGATCGGGTATGTGGCGCTCCACCGCATGGATGCATCAAGCAGATCCCATGCGGCCCAGCGACCGGTGTAGGACTCCGATCCCTTCAACGAGAGCAGGGGGGCGGCAAAGGCCAGCGCCCCGAGCAGCAAGACAGCAACCCGGCTTTCGCGCCACTGATTCCAGAGGATGGCTCTGAACATCACGCCCCCCGTCCGCTTGGATGACGAGCGCTGCGAAGCAGCTCCACAAACACTTCCTCGAGATCGAGGTCAACGACTTCCTTGAGTGGATGCGCCTCACCAAACCAGGAGGACATCTCCGGCTGCCACCCGCGGACCGTCCACACCTCGCCGCCGATCCCGGCCTCCCCCCGCGCGATCACCGAAAAGGGTGCCTCGGCCGCCGACGCCCCCGCGGCCACGCGCAGCCGCTTGAGGCCCGACTTGAACTCCTGCATCGGCAGCTCGGCGACGATCGACCCCTGGTCGAGCACCCCGATCCAGTCGCAGAAGCGCTCGAGTTCGTGCACCAGGTGGCTCGAGATGAGCACGGTGGCGCCGGTTTCGGTCACGTAGTCGAGAATGGCGTGGAGCGCCTCGCGGCGGACGACCGGGTCGAGCCCGTCGGTCGGCTCATCGAGGACCAGCAGGTCGGATCGCTGCGCGAGCGCCAGGAGGATCATCGCCTTGCCCATCTCGCCCTTCGAGAGTCGGGAAAGCGCGCGGTTCATCGGCAACCCGAACCGAGAAGCGAGATTGTTGGCTGCCGTGTGGTCAAACCGGTGGTGAAAGGCGGCATGCAGGCGCACGGCCTCCGCCACCGTCAGGTTGGGGTAGAGGTGCGGTCGCTCCGGCACGTAGCCAACGCGGTTGAGAATGGAGACGAGGTCCCGCGACACCTCCTCGCCGAACACCTTGATCGATCCACCAGCCGGGCGCAACATGCCGAGCAGCAGACGGACGGTGGTGGTCTTGCCAGCCCCGTTTGGGCCGAGGAAGCCATAGACCGCACCTTGAGGAACGGTGAGGTTCAGATCCCTGAGCGCAAAGCCCTCGACCTGGTACGAAAGCCCGCGAATCTGAATCGTGTCTGTCATTGACCGTCCTCCCCAAGCGCGGTTCGCAGCGCCTTCAGCAGATCCTCCCCCGACAATCCCAACCCCACTGCCCGCTCCAGCATCTCGTTGGCGAGCCGAGTGCTCACCGCCGCCTGCTCGGCGGCCCGCCGGGTCGAGGTCAGTTCTCGCACGAAGGTCCCGGATCCCTGCCGCAGCTCCACCAGGCCAGCCCGCTCCAGATCCCGGTAGGCCTGCACCACCGTGCCCGGATTCAGCCGCAGCTTGCCAGCGAGTTGGCGGACAGACGGAAGTGCTTCCCCTGCAATGAGTTCCCCCGCTGCGATGGCGGCGCGAAGCCGCTCCGCGAGCTGGGCGTACAGGGGTGTCGGCAGGGCCGGATCGAGGTGGTCGAACATGTGTCCAGTGTGTTGGTGTTACAATACACTAAGTCTTTGCCCCTGGGCTGTCAATAGCGGTCGACAGCCGTGCCCTCCGAGGCCACCTTACCGGACGCATCCAAACCCTCGACCCCCGAGCGGCATCTGAGCCTGCAGTGACCGACCCGATTCAGCGCGCCAGAGCTGGCGACCCGGATGCCTTCCGCATCCTGTACGAAGGCCACGTGGGGCGCATCTACGCCCTCTGCCTTCGGCTTGCCGGTGACCCGGCGAAAGCCGAGGAGCTGGTGCAGGACACATTTGTCCGGGCGTGGGAGAAGCTGCCTGGTTTTCGCGGGGAGAGTGCCTTCGGCACCTGGATCTTCCGGATCGCCGTCAACGTGGCCCTCACCGACCGGCGGAGCACCGGCCGCCGCGAGGCGCGCATCGGGACTGTCGCCGACCCCGAGGCGTTGCCCGCAGCCGGGCGATCGAACGACCCGGGGATCCGTATCGACATGGAGGAGGCCATCGCCGGCCTGCCCCCGAAGGCGCGCGCGGTGTTCCTGCTCTACGACGTCGAGGGGTACCAGCATGCCGAGATCGCCGAGATGACCGGCATTGCCGAAGGCACCTCCAAGACCCAACTCTTTCGAGCCCGCCGATTGTTGCGGGAGGCCTTGTCCCGATGACATGCGAACAGTTCGACCAGTGGCTCGACGCCTTTCTCGATGGGGGCCTTGCCCCCGTCCAACAGCACGAGATGGACGCGCACCTGGCGGGGTGCGCGACGTGCCGCACCCACGCCGCCGAGATGCGCGCAGTCCTCGCAGCGGCCACGGCGCTGCCGCGGAGCATCATGCCACCGCGCGACCTGTGGGCGGAGATCTCCGCACGATTGCCGGCGCGGCGAGTTGTTCAGGCCCGGCAATCCGCCCCGTGGTCTCGATGGGTGCCGCTCGCGGCAGCCGCACTGCTGCTCATTGCCGTGACCGCGACCGTTACCTATCGACTCGCTCGCCCGACAGTGCCCGATCCCGTGGGCGTCGCCACTGCCCCCGTGGCAGTCGCGGGGTTCGCCGCCGACAGGGAGTACGTCCTGGCCGCCGAGGATCTCGAGCGCGTGCTCGCGGAGGGGCGCGGAAGACTGGCGCCCTCCACCGTGGAACTGCTTGAACGGAACCTCGCCTTGATCGATGCCGCGATTACCGAGGCGCGCGCCGCGCTGGAAGCTGACCCCGCAAACGCCGACCTGCGCGCCCTGCTCTGGGGCGCGCATCGACAGAAACTCGACCTGCTGGACCGGGCCACTCGCCTGACACGGAGCTGATTCATGCGACGGATGCCGATCTACCTCCTGCTCCTCGGACTCATCTGGCCAGCCGCCGGCAGCGCACAATCGCCTGCGCACCGTGGCCGCGCAATCGCGCCCGATGCCGCGGTCCGGATCTTCAACCTGGCCGGCACGGTGCGGGTTACCGGGTGGGACCGGGACAGCATCGACGTCTCCGCCGTCGTCCCCAAGGGCGGTGGCCGGCTGATGTTCGGCGGAGGCTCCATGGGGGTGAAGCTGGCCATCGACCCCCCAGGCGCGGAGATCAACTATCCCGGATCGTTGATCGAGGTGCGGGTCTCGAAGCGAGCGAGAGTCTGGATCAAGACCGAAAGCGCCGAGATCCTGGTGAACGGTCTGACCTTGTCGGCCGATGTGTCGAGCGTCAGCGGCCGGGTGGTCGTCACTGGAGCCATCGAACAACTCTCGGCCGAGTCGATGGACGGCGGCATCGATGTGCAGGTCAACGCCGGCGTCGTCAGGCTCAAATCGGCGGGCGGCGCCATCGCCCTCCGCGGAACGGCGACCGACGCCACGCTGAGCACGGTGAGCGGAGCGGCGACGATGGTCGTAGCCGGCGCGGAGCGCGCCAGGATGGAAACGGTGAGCGGCCACTTGACGTTTGACGCCACGCTTCGGCCCGGCGGCAACTACACCCTCGAGAGTCACTCCGGCGATATCGACATCCGACTTCCGGCCGACTTCAACGGCGCCCTCCAGCTGACCTCGCTGGAGGGCAAGGTGGCCAACCGGCTTACGAACAGCCGAGTCGACAAGACCAATCAGGGTCGCGGTGAGTCCCTCGCAACCTCAGGAGGGAAGGCCACCGCCGAGCTCGTCGCCCGGACCTTCAAGGGAGGCATTGCGCTGGGGGCACAAACCAATCCGTAGCTGGCGGCATCGAAGGTGGTGCGACCGATTTCCGTGCCACCAACGAACCAAGGAGTCCTCCATGCCAAGTCACCGCCTTCTCGCCGCAGCCGCGCTGGCGCTCGCCGCCACCGTCAGTGCCACCACCCCCGCCCACGCCGGGCCCCCCTGGATTTCCATCGAACTGCCTGCCAACCCCATGAATACGACCACCCGGGGCGCCTACCTCCTGGTCCACAGCTTCCACCACGACATCGCCCTCAGGCAGGTGCTCGAGGGCCGCGCCGAGGGCATCGTCGATGGCCGGCGCCAGACGATTCCACTCACCTTCACCGACACCTCCCGCGATTTCGTGCGGGCACTCCAGAAGAACTGGCCCGACAAGGGCACGTGGGTGCTGGTCATCACCACCGGCGGCCATCCCGATGGGGCCACGGCGCTGGTCGGAATCGGCTCCGATGGCGCCGTCCGCTCGGTTGACGTGCCGACGACCAAACAGGGCCGGTGGGTCGTTCCGCGGGCGGTGAGCCAGGCCGATGTGAACGCGATGCTGACCCGCCTGGCATCGTCAGAAGCGAACAACGATGCTCATCGGAACCTGGCGCTCGCGCTGGGCGGGCTGCTGGTGCTCCCGGTGGGAGTCATGGCATTGCGGCGACGCAGCTGAGAACGGCCCCGATCCAATCACGCCACCTCGAATCGCGGGGTGGCGTTGTCGTTGAGGGCCGCAGGTGACGCGCCCGCCGATCCCGGCTAGAATGGGGGTTCCCTGCTCACGCTCTGGACTCGGAGACAGATGCCAGTTCCCACCCGGACCGCCCTCAGCGCCCAGCGTCCGCACTGATGGACAACCTCTGCCATACGCTGGTCGGTGCCGCTCTCGCGCAGTCGGGACTGAAGAAGCGCTCTCTCCTCGGCACCGCCACGCTGCTCATCGCCGCCAATCTCCCCGACGTGGATGTCCTCAGCCTGGCCTGGGGCAGCACCGCCGGGCTGGCCTTCCGGCGAGGCTGGACCCATGGCGTACTGGCGCTCTCCATCTGGCCCTTCCTCCTTGCGGCGGCGATGGTTGGCTTCGACCGCGCGGGGAAGCGTCGAGGCGCCCGGTTCTGGCCCCTGGTTGCGCTATCGGCCATCGGAGTTGTGAGCCACCCGCTCCTCGACCTCCTGAACACCTATGGTGTCCGATGGCTGATGCCCTTCTCCAGCAGATGGTATTACGGCGATACCCTGTTCATCATCGACATCTGGGTGTGGCTGCTGCTGGGACTCGGCGTGTTCATCAGCGTTCGGCGGGAGCGGGCGGGGAGGCCTGACTGGCGGCACCCGGCGCGAGCGGCACTGGGCGGGGCGGTCCTCTACACGATGGGGATGCTCGCGGTGGGCCGGTTGGCTGCGTCCCAGGTGCGGTTCGAACTCCAGGCCGGCGGCGTGCCCGTGCAGCGCGTGCTCGCCTCACCGATACCGGTGTCCCCGATCGTTCGCGACGTGGTGGTGGACGAGGGCGACGGCTACCTGGTGGGGAGTATCCGGGTCGGAAACAACTTCGAGCCGGTCAGCCACTGGCCGAAACGGGACCCCTTCGGCGACACCGACGACCCCGCGGTCTCGCTGGCTGCCTCCACGGCGGCGGCGACCACGTTCCTCTGGTGGGCCCGGTACCCGACCTATGTCGTCGATCGCACCGGCGGCACACCGGTAGTGCATTTCATCGACCTCAGGTACGCACGCTCCCCCGACGCGTCCTTCGGCACCCTGAGCGTGCCTGCCTCCACGGATCACCTCGCGCTCTCGCGTCAACCCTGACTCCGCCGGGGCCCGGCTACTGCTGCGGCGGCTCCTGCAAGAGCGGCAACAGCGCTACCCACACCAGGTCGGCGATTCGCCGTTGCCCCTCCGCCGTCGGGTGGATGCCGTCGGCCTGATTGAGGGAGTCGATTCCTCCCACTCCTTCGAGGAGGAAGGGGACGAGCGGCACGTCGAGTTCCGCCGCGGCCTCCCGGTACACCGACCGGAAACGAGTCGTGTAGTCCGCCCCGAGGTTAGGAGGTGCCTCCATCCCGAGCAGGAGGACGGCGGGTGGCGGACTCTGCTGGCGCGCGCGCCGGACGATGGCCTCGATGTTCGCCCTGACGGAGTCGGGGGCGAGCCCGCGGAGCCCGTCGTTGGCGCCAGTCTCCAGTATCAGTACCGCGACAGGCTGCCGCATGAGCCAGTCCACCCGCTGCCGGGCCCCTGCGGACGTCTCCCCGCTCACGCCGCGATTGACCACCCGGTAGTCGAGCCCCGCCGAGTCGATCTTCTGCTGCAGCACGGCAGGGTAGGCCGCAGAGGGGTCGAGACCGAGCCCCGCCGTCAGGCTGGTCCCCACGGCGAGAATCAACGGGGCGACTGATGGTGTCGCGGGGGAACTGTCTTCCACCTTCGGCGTATCACCGCCAGTACACCCGGCAAGGAGGACAAGAACGGCGGCGCTCGCGGCAGAGTGCTGTATCATTCGGGACATGGCAACCGTCATTGGAGTTCACATGCTGCGCTGTGAGAATCTGACCCAGTCCTACCGATCAGGCACCGGGACACTGACTGTCCTGCAAGATATCAGCTTCGCGGTGGAGCCCGGCGAGTTCCTCGCCATCGTCGGACCGTCGGGCAGCGGCAAGACGACGCTGCTCGGACTGCTCGCCGGACTCGATCGACCCGCCGCCGGCGAGGTCTGGCTCGACGGCGTGGGGCTCAGCGAATTGAACGAGGACCAGCGTGCCGCGCTCCGCGGCGCCAAGGTGGGTTTCGTGTTCCAGGCATACCAGCTGATCCCGACTCTCACCGCCCTGGAAAACGTCCAGGTCCCCCTTGAGCTCAGGGGGGAGTCCGACCCCAGCCGCGCCCGCGCGCTCCTGGAACGTGTGGGGCTTGGCGATCGCACCGATCACTATCCTGCACAGCTGTCCGGCGGGGAGCAGCAGCGCGTGGCGCTGGCGCGCGCCTTCTCGACCCGCCCGAAGATTCTCTTTGCCGATGAGCCAACGGGCAACCTGGATCAGCGCACCGGGGCCGGCATCATCGACCTGATGACTGACCTCAACCGCGAGGCCGGAACAACGCTGGTGCTGGTGACCCACGACCCCGACCTGGCTGGTCAGGCGCGCCGGATCCTCCGCCTCGCCGACGGTCGCCTGGAATCGGACACCACCACGTGACGCTGTACGCACTGCTCCGGCTCGCCTGGCGCGATGGCCGCGCCTCGCGGCGCCGCCTGCTGCTGCTGGTTGTGGCGATCGCCACCGGTACTGCGGCGCTCGTGGCCATCAACACCTTCACGGCCAACCTCCGCACCGCCGTGACGGCGGAGGCGCGCGGTCTGCTCGGGGCCGACCTCGACCTGACCTCCCGTTCGGCCCCGACCGAGGCGCTGCGCACTCTCGCGGATTCGCTCGCCTGTGCCGGTGTGATCCCCTGCGGCAACCGCGCCACCGTCACCACGTTCGGCGCGATGGGATACATCCCCACCCGCGCCGGCGTGCGACTGGTCCGCGTCACAGCCGTCGAAGGGGCGTGGCCGTTCTATGGCGCCATCAAGACAACGCCAACCGGTGCATGGCCCCGGCTGCAGCTGGACCGCATCGCACTGGTCGATCCGGCGTTCCTGACCGCGCTCGGCGCCTCCATCGGCGATACCCTGGCGCTCGGTGACCTCCGGGTCCCAATCGTCGGGACGGTGGACCATGTCCCTGGTGACGTCGGCATCGCCACCGCCTTCGGCCCCCGCGTGTTCATCCCCGGCAATCTCATCGCCGAGACCGGGCTCCTCGGATTCGGTGCGCGCGCGGAGTACGAGACCTACCTCCGACTCCCGGCCGGGACCGAAGTACAGGCGATGGCCGACACCCTGAAGCCTAGGCTCCGCCCCGACCGGGTGCGGGTGCGTACGGTACAGGACGAGCAACGCAATCTCGGCAATGCGCTCGAGCGCCTGGGACGCTACCTCGGACTGGTAGCGCTCGTCGCGCTCCTGCTTGGCGGGCTCGGCGTCGGCAGCGCCGTGCACGTCTTGATCCGGCAGAAGATGGAGACGATCGCAGTCCTGCGGTGCCTCGGCGGCAGCAGCCGACAGGTGTTCGCCCTCTTCCTGGTGCAGGCGGCCGGCATCGGACTCCTCGGCAGCACCCTCGGCAGCGCGATCGGCCTTGCTGTCCAGCAACTGCTTCCGCGTGTCCTCGGTGATTTCCTGCCCGTGACGGTGACGCCGGCCGTCTCGTGGCCTGCGCTCGCCACCGGATTGGGCCTGGGGCTCTGGACGGCGGTCGCGTTTGCCCTCATCCCGATGTTGGGCATCCGCAAGATTTCACCCCTGGCAACGCTTCGCCGCCCGTACGAGTCGGAGCCGCGCCATCAGCGCGACCGCTGGACCATCGTGGCCGTCCTGACGCTGATGGTGAGCGTGGTCCTCATGGCAATGGTGCAGGCGGGAGATCCGTTCCGCGGGGGCGCCTTCGCCGCCGGCATTGGACTGGCCCTCGCGGGTCTCTGGCTCTCTGCCTTCGCCCTCGTCCGGAGCCTCAAGAAGTCATTTCCGCACCGACTCGCCTATGTCTGGCGGCAGGGTCTGGCAAATCTCTACCGGCCAGCCAACCAGACGGTGTCAGTCGTGCTGTCGCTCGGGTTCGGCACCTTCATGCTCGCCACGCTCCTGCTGGTACAGCACAACCTGCTGCGGTCGCTGCGAGTGGACGGCAGTTCCAGGCGTGCCAACCTCATCCTGTTCGACATCCAGCCCGGCCAGACTGCCGGGGTGGATTCCATCCTCCGGGCCCGCACGCTCGACCCGACTCCTGCCGTGCCGATCGTGCCGATGCGGGTCCAGTCGATCGGTGGCAAGACGGTGCAGGATTATTCTCGCGACACCACCGAGGTGGACGGCCGTCCCGCCGGATGGGCGCTCAGAAGGGAATACCGCTCGACGTATCGGGATTCGGTCGTCGGAAGCGAGCGGATCGTCCTCGGCGATTGGTGGGGCCCGGGTGCCGATTCAGCCGGTGCCCCGGTGTCCATTTCGGTGGAGGTCGGGTTGGCCGAGGAACTCGGCGTCAGCCTCGGCGACGAGATCACCTGGGATGTGCAGGGCGTCCCGATCCCGAGCCGGGTGACCAGCCTTCGCGAAGTGGACTGGGCGCGGTTCGAAACGAACTTCTTCGTCGTCTTTCGGCCAGGAGCGCTCGAGGCGGCCCCGCAGACACTCGTGACGCTGGTCCGGGTCGACAGCGCCTCCGAGCGAGGTCTCGTTCAGCGAGCCGTCGTCGAGCGGTTTGCGAACATCTCCGCGCTGGACCTTTCCACGGTCCAGCGCGCGCTCGACGACATTCTCGGCAAGGTCGGAGCCGCCATCCGGTTCATGGCGTTCTTCACGCTCGCAGCGGGGCTCGTGGTCCTGCTCGGCTCGCTCGCCACCAGCCGTGCACAGCGATTGCGGGAGACGGTCCTGCTCAAGACGCTGGGCGCGAGTCGAGCCCAGGTGATCCGGGTGGCCACGTCCGAATACCTGGCGCTGGGCACACTGGCGGCCCTGGCCGGACTAGTGCTGTCCCTGGGCGGTGGGTGGGCGCTGGCCCATTGGCTTTTCGAGACAAGATTCGCGGTACCGGCGGGCCCGATGTTGCTCCTCGCGGCCGGGGTCGTGGCGCTCACGGTCGGCGTCGGGCTCTGGAGCTCCGTCGACCTCTTCCGGCGGACACCGCTCGATGCGCTGCGGAACGAATAGCCCGCTTCTTACCCCGCCCACCGGGCCGCAGTATCTTACGAGCATCCTCAAACAGGCGGCCTTTCCGGATGCTCCCAATCGACCTGCGCGGCAAGCGTGCCTTCGTGGCCGGCGTCTCCGATGACGGCGGGTTCGGCTTCGCCATCGCCAAGTGCCTTGCCGAAGCAGGCGCGTCGGTCTGCCTCGGCTCCTGGCCTCCCGCGCTTGGCATCTTCCAGAAGCTCCTCGACCGCGGCAAGATGAACGAGTCGATGACCCTGGCCGATGGCAATAGGATGGAATTCGAGAAGATCTACCCGCTGGATGCCGCCTACGACTCGATGGCCGACGTCCCGGCCGATGTTCGTGAGAGCAAGCGCTACAAGGACCACGGTGATTTCACGATCCAGGGTGTGGTGGCACAGTTTCAGAAGGACTTTGGAGATACGCCGCTCGACATCGTCGTGCATTCCCTGGCCAACGGACCCGAGGTCAAGAAGCCGCTGCTCGACACCTCCCGGGCGGGGTACCTCTCGGCGGTGAGCGTGAGCGCCTACAGCAATGTCTCCTTCATCCGGAACTTCGGTCCGCTCATGCGCGAGGGGGGATCGTTCCTGTCCCTCACCTACATGGCCGGGGAGCGCGCCATTCCCGGGTACGGCGGCGGGATGAGCACCGCCAAGGCGGCTCTCGAGGCCGACACCAGGACGCTCGCCTATGAGGCGGGGCGTCGGTTTGGCGTCCGAATCAACACCATCTCCGCTGGACCGTACGCCTCTCGCGCGGCCTCGGCCATCGGGTTCATCGACATGATGATCGAGTACTGTTCCAGCAACGCACCCCTGACCCGCAAGATGGAAGCGGCGGACGTCGGCAACACGGCCGCCTTTCTGGCCAGCCCGATGGCAGCGGCCATCACCGGAAGCGTGGTGTACGTGGACAACGGCTACCACGCCATGGGCATGGCCGTGTCACCCGAGTCGCTCGCGACTCTCGAGGGCTGACCGCGATGTTCATCGGACACTACGGGATGGCGCTCGCGCTCAAGCGGGTGGAACCGAGGATCTCACTCGGCACGTTGTTCATCGCGACACAACTGGTCGACATCGCGTGGGGTGCCACCATTCTGCTGGGGTGGGAGCGGGTCATCATCCACCCAGGCTGGACTGCCGTCACCCCACTGCAGTTTGTCTCGTACCCGATCACACACAGCCTGCTGGCGGCAGGCCTCTGGGCCGCCGCCGCCGCCATCGCCTGGTACACCTGGCCGACGAAGGACACCAGCCGACACGGGCGCGCGGCCATGATCGTGGCGTTGGGTGTGGCCTCCCACTGGTTTCTCGACGCCGTCGTACACATCCCCGATCTCCCCCTCACCAACAACGAGTCGTTGAAGGTCGGGCTCGGCCTCTGGAACAGCTTCCCCCTCACCTACACGGTCGAGTTGGGCCTTCTCGGACTTGGCCTCGCACTCTACCTCGGGGGTGGCAGCCGCAAGCACGCGGTCCGGCCGGCCTGGGCAGTGGGGTTTGTGCTGGTGCTCGCCGCGATGTACGTGGGAGTGACCCTGGGTCCGCCGCCGCCGAGCGTCACCGCCATCGGGATCAGCGATATCGCGCTCATGATTACGCTGGCGGCCGTCGCGGGGTGGGTGGACCGCGCCCGCGAGCCGACCAAAGCACGGTAGGCCGGGCGCCATGGACCGCCGATTCCTGACGCTCGGCGCTCTTTCTGCATTCATCGCCGTCGCAGCGGGAGCATTTGGGGCGCACGCATTGCGCGCCCGCCTCGACCCCTCCATGCTCGCGGCCTTCGAAACGGGCGCCCGGTACCAGATGTATCACGCCCTCGCGCTGTTGGCGGTGGCCTGGGCAGCCGGGCGGTGGCCGGGAAGGCTCACTCTGATGGCGGGCTGGTGCTTCATCGCCGGCACCCTGCTCTTCTCGGGGAGCCTCTACGCGCTGGCGCTGTCGGGGCACCGGGCCCTTGGCGCAATCACACCGCTGGGCGGAGCGGCGTTCCTTGCGGGCTGGCTTTGCCTGGCGCTCGCGGCACGCCGCGAAGCGTGACGTCGCCCGCGCGTCGGTACCGCGCGCTGCTTGGATCGCTCGATGCCTGGAGCGCCGCCGCGCATCAACGCCATCCCGGGGTCATTCCGTGCCGGCAGGGCTGCACTGCCTGCTGCCATGGCCCATTCGACATCTCCGTCGCCGATGCCCTCCTCCTGCAACAGACGGTGGCCGACCTGCCGGCCGACCGGCGCGCACGGCTCCTCGGCCGCGCCAACCTGGCTGCCTCGCGGCAACTGGAAGTCGCCCCTGATTGGAAGGCACCCTTCGATGTGCGGGAGTTGGGCGAGGAGAGGTTCGACAGCCTGAGCGAGGCGCTCGCCGAGGATCCCTGCCCCTGCCTGGAAGACGGCGCCTGCGTGGTGTACGAGGGACGACCGACGGTCTGTCGGATGATGGGGCTCGGGCTGGAGTCTCCGGATGACCGGAGGATGGCCAACGGGTGCCCGATCCAATCAGAGTTTCCAGCCTACCAGGCGCTGCCCGCGCAGTCGTTCGACCTGCCGGCATTCGAGACAACGGAAGCGGCCTGCCTCGTGGAGGCAGGCCTCGCGCTGTTCAAGACGGTGGAGGCAACCGGCTATGAAACGACCGTCGCGTTGATGCTGCGGGGCGTTGCAAGAAGTTGACCCCCGATCAAATACCGCGGTCGTGGAACCCTGCGAGGCGCCCCGGCAGGTTCGCCGGCTCCGTCTGGACCACCTTGCCCGTGGGCGATACCCAAATCTTGACGTCGCGGGCGCCGGGGATGGCGGTAGGGCCGAATGTGAATCTCCAGACCCGCGGGTGTCCGGGCAATTCCGGTGCGCCCTTCCACAACAACTCCGCCGATCGCTCCCCCATCTTGGGGGGCGGGGCTCCCAGCATGGTGCCGACCGCCGAATAGGCCGCCGCGTACGACGCGCCGACGAGCAAGGCGCCCACAAATGCCCCAATGACCAGATACCAGAGCAGGCGTGCCATGGAACCTCCCGGATGGGGGGCGTTCGGCCGCCAGCCAGTTATCTGGCCAGCTGCTCCACAATGCGGTAGTAGAACTCCACCCCGAACCTAATCTCTTGCACCGGCACCCGCTCATCGTTGCCGTGAATCGTCGCGGCCACGGCCTCGGTGGTTCGCCAGGCCTCCACGCCGTACGCGTCGATGCCGAGCGCCCGGTAGTCGTAGCTGTCGGTGTAGCCGGTCAGCATCTTCGGCAGGATCAGAGCGCCAGCATCCATGGCGCCTACGGCGTCAGTGAAGGCATCGAGTACCGGGCCCTGGACCGGCGATGAGCGCGCGGCGCGCGCCTTGGAGAGGGGGGTGATCTCGACGGTGGAGTCCCGGATGACCGCCTTCAGCTGCGCCAGGAACTCCTCGGGCGGTTGGCCCGGCAGCAGCCGCACATCGAGTTCCGCCGTGGCTTCGGCCGGAATCACATTGGTGCTGGATGAGCCGTGCAGCACGGTAATGGATACCGTATTTCGCAGAATTGCGTTCTGATAGCGATCGGCGGTGAGCCAGGCCACCGCTGCGGAATCGTGGAGCGCTCTTCCCGGATCGGCCAGCCATGCACGGTGCGTCGGATTGGTCTCCCGGGTGGCCAGAGCCTGCAGGTACGCCTCGGCCGGGGGCGTCAGCAGCAGCGGCGTCTGCCAATCGGCGATGCGTCCGAGGACACGGGAAAGCCGAAGGGCGGCGTTGCCCTCAGTTGGCCGACTGCCGTGGCCCGGCTCGCCGCGGACCGTGAGCCGCAGCCAGTACGGTACCTTCTCGGTGGCATCCAGGCCGTAGAAGACCGTCTTCCCGTCGGGGCCCATCTCGTTCTCGCCGCCCTCGTTGAGAAGGATCTCCGCGTGGCGGACGAGGTCGGCCTTGTGCTGCGTAAACCAGAGCGATCCTTCGGACTGGACCTCCTCGTCAGCATTGGCCACGAGGATCAGGTCTCGGCTGAGCGGAATGCCCCGCCGCTTGAGTGCCACCATGGTCGCGAGCTGAATGATGCCGAGGCCCTTGGTGTCCTGTGCCCCGCGGCCCCAGACCGCACCCTGTTCCAGCGCGCCGCTGAAGGGCGGATACTCCCACCGGGCAGCATCGGCGGGCACCACGTCGATGTGGTGCAGGAGTACCATGGGGCGCCGCGCACCGGTGCCCGACAGCCGGGCATAGAGGTTGCCGCGCCCCGGCGCGGGCTCGAAGATCTCCGATTGAATCCCCTCCCGGGCCAGTACCGCCTGCAGGAACCGGGCGCCCTCAGTCTCGTTCCCAGGCGGATTTACGGTCCGGATGCGGAGGTATTCCTGCAGCCAGGTCGTGGCCTCGGCCGCAAGGGAGTCGAAATCGGGGGGATTGGCTCCCTGGGCCCGGGCGCTGCCGGTGCCGGCAACCGCCAGGAGGAGTGCGAGTGCAATGCGCATGGGACCTCGGGTGCGAAAGACGAAGCGGCCCCGCCGAAGCGGGGCCGCCGGGACCACGAGCGCGCGGCCGGTCACCCCATGGGGTGCAGGCTCCGCAGATAGGCGAACAGCATGAGCAGCGCCCCGATGATGACGGTCGCGATGATCAACGGGAAGACGAACAACCCGCTGAAGATCTTGCTGTCCTGCTTCAGGTGCATGTAGAACATGGCCACCAGTGCAAACTTGGCCGCCGAGAGAATGATGAGGATCTCATTGAGGAGCGGTTCCACGAGGCCGTGCAGCGGCCACCCGGCCCGGTGCGACACTTCGAACGCGAGCACCTCGAGCGCCGTCATCACGAAGAGGATGAGGGCGACCCGCAGGTAGAGCGCGGGCCCAGGATGGGCGTGTTCGTGCGTGGCGACTTGAGCGTCCATGCCGATCACCTCATCAAGTAGACGACGGGGAAGATCACGATCCAGACCACGTCAACGAAGTGCCAGTACAGCGCGGCGATCTCGAGGTTCAGCGCCTTTTCCGGCGGAAGCTTGCCGCGGATGGCGAGGACGAGCACGGTGGCCAGCCAGATGACACCGAGCGTGACGTGCGTGCCGTGGAAGCCGGTCAGCGTGTAGAACGAGGAGCCAAAGAGGTTCGTGGTGTACCCGAGCCCCTTGTGAAAGAAGTGATAGAACTCGTACACCTGCATTCCGATGAAGAAGAGGCCGCACACGACGGTAGCGGAGAGCCACCCGATCAACTGCTTGCGGTTCCCCTTCTGGGCGCCGTTGAGGGCCAGCACCACGAAGAACGAACTGAAGAGGAGCACGGCGGTCCCGAACGTCACCAGCGGAATCTCGAAGATCGGCTCGCAGGTGGTCATTTCGCCGTGCAGCATGCACTGCGAGGCCTCGTGGGGGAGCGGTCCGACCAGGCTGTGCCCCTTGTAGACCAGGTAGTTCGAGATCAGCGTCGCGAAGAAGAGGCATTCCGACCCGATGAACGTCCAGATGGCCAGCTTCCGGGTGTCGAGCCCGGTGGCCGTCGGGGGATGCATCGCGTGTGCGGTGTCGTGCGCCAAGGGACCGTCCGTCGCAGTCGTGAGAAGTCTAGTGATCGGCGGGCTCGAAGGCCCATGCGAAGATGCCGACCATGGTGATCGCCAGGCCGAGCAGAATGACCCAGAGCGTGACGTGCATCAGGAAGCCGACCAGCGTCAGCGCGGTTCCGAAGGCGGTCACGATCGGCCAGTAGGACGGGCTGGGAAGATGGATCCCCTTGCCGCTGACCAGGGCCGGCTCCGGCAACGTTCCACCGTTGGCGCGCCGCAGCTCCCAGAGGGGATCCCGGCTGTCCACCGTCGGCTCCACCGCGAAGTTCCACTCCTGCGGCGGCGACGGAATCGACCACTCCAGCGTGGCGCCATGCCACGGGTCCGCCGAGGCCACGTCGCCACTCTTGAGTGACTTCAGGATGTTCCAGATGAACACCAGGAAGGAGAAGCCGAGGATCAGCGAGCCGGCGGTCTCGACAGCGTTCCAGAACTCGAAGCCCATGCCGGCGGAGTAGGTGTACACCCGGCGCGGCATGCCGTTCAGGCCGAGGATGTGCATGGGCGCAAAGGTCAGGTTGAAGCCGATGAACATCAGCCAGAAGTGCACCTTGCCCAGGCCCTCGCTCAGCATCCGGCCAGTCATCTTCGGGAACCAGTAGTACGCGCCGGCCGTCAGAGCGAAGATGCTGCCTCCGAAGAGCACGTAGTGGAAGTGCGCCACGATGAAATAGCTGTCGGTCTGCTGAAGGTCGGCCGGCGGGGAGGCGTGCATCACGCCCGACAGGCCGCCGATGATGAACATCGCCACGAAGCCGAGGGCGAAATACATCGGGGTCTTGTACTGGATGGAGCCGCCCCAGACGGTGCCGATCCAGTTGAAGATCTTCACGCCGGTCGGAATGGCGATGAGCATCGTGCCAAGGGAGAACACCGTGTCCGCCATCGGCCCCATGCCCGTCGAGAACATGTGGTGGCTCCACACCCCGAAGCCCAGGAAGGCGATGAAGCAGCCGGAGAAGACCATCGCGGCGTAACCGAAGAGCGGCTTCCGCGAGAAGACCGGCAGGATCTCGGAGACGACGCCGAAGGCCGGCAGGATGAGGATGTACACCTCGGGATGGCCGAACAGCCAGAAGAGGTGCTGCCAGAGGACCGGGTCGCCGCCGCCCGAGGGTACGAAGAAGTGGGTCCCGAAGTTCCGGTCGAGCATCAGGAGGACGAGGGCGACGGTGATGATCGGGAAGGCCAGCAGCAACAGCACCTGCGTGATGAGGCTCATCCAGACGAACATCGGCATGCGCATCATCTTCATGCCGGGCGCGCGCAGGTTGATGATGGTCACGAAGAAATTCACCGCCGCCGCCAGCGAGGCGATGCCCAGGATCTGCAGGCCGATGATCCAGAAATCGACATTCAGGCCGGGGCTGAACTGCTTCGAGGTCAGGTTGGCGTACGCAAACCACCCCATGTCGGGCGCGGCGTTGAACAGGAAACTCGCATTCAGAACCAGGCCGCCAAAAAGGAAGACCCAGTAGCTGTAGGCGTTCAGCCGCGGGAAGGCGACGTCGCGCGCGCCGATCTGGAGGGGAATGAAGTAATTGAAGAACATGGCCGAGAGCGGCATCACCCCGAGGAAGATCATCGTGGTGCCGTGCATCGTGAACAGCTGGTTGTACGCCTCGGGGGAGAGGAAGGTCTTGTCCGGGGCCCCAAGCTGCCAGCGGATCAGGAGCGCTTCGAGCCCGCCCAGCAGGAAGAAGAGGAAGGCGGTGACCCCGTAGAGAATCCCGATCCGCTTGTGATCGACGGTCGTGATCCAGCTCCAGAGCCCCTTCTTCTTGGCAGGAGCGGCCTCGGTCCCGGCGTGCTCCATCGCAATCGTGGACATCGCGTACCCTCTCGTCAGTTCCCGGCGGCGGTGTTGGCGACCGCCCCCGGTGCAGGCACGACGCTGAGCGACCGGAGGTACGCAATCAGCGCAGTGACTTCTTCATCAGTGAGCCCGAGATTCGGCATGAGCACCCCCGACTTCACTTCCTGGGGATTCTTCAGCCAACGGGCGAGGTTCGCATCGGTGTTCGGCAGCCAGCCAGAAGCGATGGTTGTCCGCGTCCCGATACCGGCCAGGTTCGGCCCGACCATCGACGGGGCCCCGACCGCCGTCACCACGTGGCATCCGACGCACGCCTTGGTGGCGAAGAGCTGCTGTCCCTGCGCCACGAGCGCCCCAGGGGCGGGCGCACCGGAGTCCGGAGGAACGCCCACCGCGGCCATCCCCAGGCGCCAGGCATCGAAGGCTGCCGCGTCCTGCGCGATGACCTGGAAGGCCATCCTGGCGTGCTGCGTACCACAGAACTCGGCGCACTGCCCGGGATAGATGCCCGGTGTCTCCGTCTTGAACCAGAGCTGGTTCTCGCGCTTCGGAAAGACGTCGCGCTTGCCGGCCAGCTGCGGTGTCCAGAAGCTGTGCACCACGTCTCCGGTCGTCATCCGGAGATCGACGGTCCGGCCCGTCGGCACATGCATATCCCCGGCGGTCACGAGGTTGTACTCAGGGTAGCGAAATTCCCACCACCACTGGTGACCGGTCACTTCGATCACGAGCGGATTGTCGGTCGGGGTTTCGGCGGTCTTGAAAATCGTCTGAATCGTGGGAACGGCAATGAAGACCAGGATGATGGCGGGAATGGCGGTCCAGACCACCTCCAGCATCGTGTTGCCGTGATTCTGCTCCGGCTCGGCGTCGCCCGGCTTCCCGCGGAACCGGAAGAGCGCCCAGACCAGCGCCCCTTCCACCAGGAAGAAGACGATCGTGGCCAGCTGGAACGACCGGCGGAACACCTGATCGAGGAGTTCCGCGAAGTCAGCCTTGGGAGCCAGCGTGGTCTGCGGGTACCCGTCCGTCGAGCAGCCGGCCAGCGCAAGGATGGCCAGCGTGACGCACAGTGCGGGCACCCACCGGGCAGCGCGCCGGAGGGAGGGAATCCTGAGGGCCATTCCGTTCGTCCTGTTCAGCGAAAAATGCGGGGGATGATTGGCCAAGCAGCCAGAATTTTACCGTCCGAAGGGCCCGGCGTCAATGAAACCAGCCCTCGCGAATCCCGGCGGCCAGAGTCGCCCTTGGGCTGAATCGGGGCATATTTGGGACGAATCGACGACTATCTCAGAGGACCGGGCCCACTTCGAGGAGCGACCCATGACCCCCGCCGAACGAGAAGACTGCATCCGCCGCTATGCCGAAGGCCCGGCCCTGCTGGCCGACGCCCTGGCCGCCGTGCCCGAGGCCGCCCTCCAATGGCGCCCAGCGCCCGGCAAGTGGTCGGTCCACGAAGTCATCGTCCACTGCGCCGACAGCGAGACCAACAGCCACATGCGTATCCGATACCTGATCGGCGAGCCCAGCCCGACGATCATGGGCTACGACCAGGATCAGTGGGCCGCAGCGATGGACTACCATGCCCACCCGATTGCCCCGGCGATGGCGGCAGTGACGGCGGCTCGCGCCAATACCGTCCCCCTGCTCCGGCGACTGACACCGGAACATTGGTCCCGCCGTGGGAAGCACAGCGAGTCGGGGACCTATGGCGTGGAGGAGTGGCTGCAGATCTACGCGGAACACCTCGAAGTCCACGCACGGCAAATCGCGCGCAACCTGGCGGCGTGGCAGGGGGGAACGAAATGAAGTGAAGACTGAGGACCGAGGTCCTATTTCTTCATCGTCTTTTCGATGGCCGCCGCCGTCCGGGGGGCGCCCGCTGAGAGGAGTTGATACCCGGTGGCCGTCACGACCACCTCATCCTCGATCCGGACGCCGAGCTTCTCTTCCGGGATGTAGATCCCGGGCTCGACCGTGAAGACCATGTTGGGCGCGAGGGGCGTCCGGTAGCTGCCCACATCGTGGACGTCCATCCCGACCCAATGGCCGAGTCCGTGGACGAAATAGCGATCGCAGGTGCCAGGGGCGCAGAGGTCGCCGGAGTGCCCCTTCATGTACTCGCGGGCGATCTGCCCCAGCCTCCCGAGCGTGATCCCCGGCTTGATGGAGTCGAGCGCCGCCTGCTGCGTCGCGAGCACGAGATTGTAGATCTGTAACTGTCGCGGCGTGAACTTCCCGGTCACCGGGATGGTCCGCGTAATGTCCGCGGCATAGAAGCCGTACTCCGCCCCCATGTCCATGACCACCAGCTCACCCGCCTGCAGCTGGCTGCGGCTCCGGTCGTAGTGCAGGGTGGTGGCATTGATTCCCGTGCCCACGATGCTCGGATACGCGAGCCGCTCCGCCCCCAACCGCCGGAACGTCCCTTCGGCGTCGCCCTCCAGTTCATACTCCCACGCCCCGGGCTGCGCCGCGCGCATCGCCGCCACATGCCCCTTGGCGCTGATCTCGGCCGCCATCCGCATCCGGCGCATTTCGTCGGCGTCCTTCACCAGGCGCATCTCGCCCAGCAACGGACGCAGGTCTGTGACGCCCGCGCCCGTGCCGAGCGCCAACTGCTGAAAGAAGGTGTCGCTCTCCGCCTCCTTGCCGAGCAGCAGGTACAGCTCCCCGCCCTGCACGCTGCGGCCGCGGACGAACCCCCTGATCTGTCGCTCGGCGAGATCGGCAGTTCGGGTCTCCTCGATGCCGGTCAGGGCGGTCGCCTCGGGGCCCGGCCCAAGGCGTTCGCCGGTCCAGCGTTCGGCCATCGAATCGCGGGCGGGAAGATAGAGATAGACCTGCGGCGCCAGCGTGTCGCGGGCCACGAGCACCAGCCAGCTGGAGGGCGTCTCCAGGCCTGTGAGGTAGAAGAAGTCGTTGTTCTCGCGATAGTCGCTGTCCTGCGGGTAGTCCCCTTCGATGCTCCGCTGTTCCGATGACCGGATGATGGCGACGCCGTTCCCCATGCGCTTGAGCAGATCGGCGCGGCGTGCGGTGAGATACTCCACAGGAACCGGGCCGGCGGGCGAGCCGACCTGCGCCGGCGCAACGGCAGGGATGGACACGAGGAATGCGACACACAGCGCGACAGGAGCGGGATGCGACATGGCGGGACCCATCATTCGGAGGTGGGCGGAGTGGCGCGAATCACGAGGTCGAAGGGCACCGGGTCCTCGACGACGATCGAGAAGTGCCACCACTCCATTGAATAATTGGTGAAGCCTTCCAGAGCCATCACCTCTACGAGATGGTCCCGGGACTGTTTCACGGCGCCCGCCGCGTTGGCGGTATGGGCCTCGTCTCCGAAGGTGTCGTACGGCGTACCCATCTGCACCTCGACCCCCGAGTGCAGATCCACCACGGTCAGGTCTACCGCCACCCCCTGGTTGTGCCGACTCCGCCGGGCGATGTACCCGGAATCGAGCAGCCAGGTCTGGTTGGTGCGTTCGGTCCAGGCGACCATCGCCTGGGTGGCCCGGACCGGCCGGTACCCGTCCCAGATCTTGAGGCCGAGCCCGTCGGCCGCCAGCCGTCGCTGCACCCGCACCAGCGCCTCGGCGGCCTCAATGCGAAGCAGCGCGCGGTTGGCGTTGTAGCCCGGGAGGGGGGCGCCAGTGAAGTTGTCGGGTCCGGCGTACCTGGCATCCACCCGAATGGTGCTGTCGAGGGATCGGACATCGACGAGGAGTTGCTCCGCCAGGATATCCGGCGCCACCGCCTGCGAATCGGCGTTGGCCACGGCCGCCTGGGCGCCGAGAGCGGAGGGGAGGCCGGACAGCAGGAGGAGCAGCGTGTATCGCATCAGGGGAGAGTAAGCCCGGCAGCGGCGGTCCGGGAGAGGGGGGCTTGCGGAGTTGCGGTCCGGACCCGATTCTGGGGGATCCCTCACAACTGGTGTCCCCGTGACGACTCGCCGCTCTTTCCTCGGGTTCCTCTCTGTTCCATTCGCCGCCTCTCTGCCCTTTCCGAAGGTCGGCTCTCCCCAGCCCGCTGTGGCGCGGCCGCTGATGCCCGCTGACTTGGGAGCTCTGGACGACGAAGCCTACTGGCGCGCGCTCCGCACCCAGTTCACGATCCCGCCCGACGAGGCCTTCTTCAATACCGCCACACTGGGGTCGAGTCCCCGCGCGGTCCAGGAGACGGTCATCGCGAGCATCCAGCACGTCAACCGCGACATCGCCGCGTGGGACTACAAGGCCGGCCACGAGAACTTCTTCACCGGCTACTATCCCGAGATTCCGAGTCGCGACAAGGTGGCCACCACGCTCAACTGCAGCGGGCGCGACGTGGCGCTGACCATGAACGCCACCTTCGGGATGAACTTCGTGGCCAATGGGCTCGACCTGAAGCCGGGGGACGAAGTCGTCGTCACTGATCAGGCCCATGCGGGTGGGCGGATGGGATACGACCTGCGTGCCAAGCGGGATGGCATCGTGGTGAAGGTCGTCACCGTCCCCACCCCTCCCGAGTCGCCCGAGCAGTTGATCCAGCTCTATCTCGATGCGACCACGCCGCGCACCCGGGTCTGGGCCATCCCGCACATCTCCAGTTCCCGTGCCATCCGGTATCCGGTCGCCCAGCTCAGCGCGCTGGCGAGGGAGCGCGACATCTGGAGCGTCATCGACGGGGCGCAGTCGCTCGGGCACCTGGCCGTCGACGTGCCGGCAATGGGCTGCGATGCCTTCTTCGCCTCGCCACACAAGTGGATGCTCGGCCCCAAAGGCACCGGCCTCCTCTACGTACGCCCCGAGCGCCAGCAGGAGCTCTGGACCACCCTCGCCTCCGGCGCATGGGACGACCAGGCCGACCCGATGTTCCGGCTGATGCAGTATGGCACCGGAAACCTGAGCCTCCTCCTCGGCCTCGGCGTCGCCGTGGACTTCCACAACCAGATTGGCTCCATGAAGATTCAAGAGCGCGACTTCGCACTGGCCAACCGGCTGCGAGCCGGGCTGGGCACCATACCGGGTGCGACGTTTGTCTCGCCGACCCACCCCGATCTCACCTGCGCCACCACGGTCTATGGGCTCAATGGCAAGACCGGCGCGGAGATCCAGGACTATCTCTGGGAGCGGGGCAAGGTGCGGGTCCGGAGCATGGGCGACGTCGGCGTACGGCACGCCTGCCACATCTACAATTCGCCTGACGAGGTGGACAAGGCGTTGGCACTGCTGCAGGAGATGGCCGCGTAGGGAGGCAGGGAGGTGCGAACGTTCACCGACTGCGTCAACAGGCAGCCTCACGGCACCGTTCAACCGCAGGGATTTCTGGCATCTGGCACGTTGGGTTGAACTCGTTTGAATAGGGGTGGGCTTATGCCCACGCCGGTGGGTGCGCCCGCGAATGCGATTCATCTGGACGCCCCGGCGTCCGCCCACCCCGGTAAACGTGCCCGCGCACGGGGAGGCGGCCTGCATTGGGCCGTCGGCATACCCTGGACCCAGGCTTTCGCCGGGGTGACGCTCGGAGTATCGAGCCAACACTTTGTGGAGCATGTAGTTACCCGCACACCTGTCCAAATTCAGCCGAGTGTCGCATCTTTGATGGTAGAATATCGCAAGTGCCCGATGAGAGAGCCCTTCTCTCGGGCACGTCCTTTTTTTGTCGGAACCGCCCATGATCACCGAAATGCGGGAAAAGCTCGGCCATGAGATCGAGGCGCTTACGCATGAGCTCACCGTCACCCTGCCGCAGGCCATCGCCCAGGCTGTCGAGATGGGGGATCTGCGCGAGAACTCCGAGTACAAGGCCGCGCTCGAGCGGCAGCAGTTCGTGCAGGCGCGACTCGGGCAGCTTCACCACCGGCTGAGCCAGTTGAACGACCTCGCCGGCACGGAGACGCCGACCGACCGCGTAGGCCTCGGCTCGCGTGTGACGGTGCTGGACCTCGACAGCAAGGAAACCGACACCTATATGCTGGTGCTCGCCGAGATGATGGACCTGGAGGACGGCCATGTCTCGTTCGCCTCGCCGCTCGGGCGGGCGCTGGTGGACAGGAGAGTCGGCGATGAGGTGGAGCTCCGCCTCCCCCGCATGACCCGCCGGCTCCGCGTCACTGAACTGGTGACGGCTCACCAGGTGTAGCCCGCTCCCGGGAGTGACCATGGATTTTCCCAAGAAGCAGTTGCTGGTCGTTGGCGACCGGGTGCTCATCACCCCCGAGGAGGGGGAGGAGCGCACCCGCGTCGGGCTGTACCTGCCTGCGTCGGCCATGGAAGGGCAGCAGGTGCAGGCCGGACTGATCGTGGCGACGGGCCCCGGCGAACCGATGCCGGACTTCAGCTCGCTGGATGAGGAACCGTGGAAGGCGGCGAAGCGAGATCAGACCCGCCATCGTCCGATGCAGGCCCGGGTGGGCGATACGGCGATCTTCTTTCGCAAGGCCGCCGTCGAGATCACGTTCGAAGAGCGGAAGTACCTGGTCGTCCCGCTCGCGGCCATCCTCGTGCTGGTGCGCGAGGACCTCCCCATCTAGCTGCACCGCGATGGCGCACACGCCGAACCGGTGGTTGACCCGACTGGCGGCACTCGCGGCGGCGCTATCGCTTGCGGTGGCGGTGGCCGGCTTTCGCCGCGTGATTCCAGGGGAGTTCGCCTTCCTCGGGCTCGCGCTCTTCGTCGCCTTCCTGGTGCTGATCGCCCTGCTCGCCTGGCACACCAGGCACCGGATTGTTGCGCAGCGTCATGCGGCGGAGCGCGGCCAGATGATCGTCATCCTGGCCGCGAAGCTCAGGGACGAGGAGACCGCCACGCTGGAGCAGCTGGTCCGTGGTGGGGGGCAGGCAGGGGAGGCCGCCACGTTTATTCTTCAAGGGAGGGCGGAGCGTCGGCAGGCCAACCCCGATACGACGGCCTGAGCCCTCTTTGACATTGTACCTCTCGCTTCCAGTGGGCCCCCATGTGTTTCTTCCTCTACATCGCGAGCCCGCTCACCCTGAGTGAAGTGCGCTCGATGCTCCCCCAGGGGCTGACGGCGGACCTGCTCCCGCCGACCGAGCAGGGAGAGTTGCGCGCGCTTCATCCCGATGCCCAGACCATCGCCCGGGTGCTGCAGGGCGGCTGCTCCTGCGACCTCGTGACGGAGCGGAAGACCCCGGCGAGCGAGGACGAGGCGCGGTTGCGCGCGCGGTATCGGGAGCTCGGATACAGCCGGGACCAGGTCGTCCGCGCCCTGGACGTGCACCGCCGCGCGCTCGAACAACGAGCGCGCCCGGCTGGTCACTGGCCGAAGGCGTTCGCGGCGTTCGTCGCCGAGCATGCGCGCAACGCGGGACCGACCCTCTACTACCTGCAGTTCGGCCACGATGGCCTGCAGCGCGTGGCCGCCGGCCCGCCTCGCGCGATCCTCACCGCCGACGTCCGCGCCTTCCCGGGTGTCTGGCTTCCGGAGGACGCACCCATCATGGTGGTGCGGGACGAGGCGACGTGAAAGACTGGCGGATGTTTCGGCGGGCACTCCGGCTCCGGTGCCCCGCCTGCGGCGGGGGGCCCGTGTTTCTGTCGTGGTTCCGGCTGGCCCCGAGCTGCCCGACCTGCGGCCTGCGATTCGAGCGCGGGGAGGAGGGCTACTGGGTCGGCTCGTACATGTTCAACATCGTCGCGTCGGAGCTGCTGCTTCGCGGCGCGCCGGCGATCGCCGTCGTGGTCGCGGACCTGGCCGACTCCGCCCTGGACGCTGATCACGGTTGGCGGCGTCGTCTTGATGCTCCTGATCCCGTTTGCTGTTCCTACCGTTCTCCAAGGTGCTTTTCCTGGCGTTCGACCTCTGCTTTCGTCCCCCGGTGGAGGCGGATTTCTCCGCACCATCGGAGCCCGCCGCACGCCGGCGGGCGTGACCCACCGCCCCGGAGTCCCGATGCGACTCTTCCCGTTCGCCCTCGCCGCGGTGTCCGGCCTCGTCTCGGCCTGCTCCTCCTCCGTGCCCGAAAACGTCGGCCCCCGCCGGGATGGCCCTGCCGGTGCTGACCACCGCAGAGCGTGGCCACCCGCCAACTCCTCCAGGCGGTCAGCGTCGTGAACAATGACGTGGTGTGGGTCAGCGGGCATGGAGGCACCTGGGCCAGGACGGAGGACGGCGGCGCCACCTGGACCGCCGGCGTCGTGCCGGGAGCCGACTCGCTCCAGTTCCGGGACCTCCACGCGCTCGACGCCAAGCGGGTCTGGCTCATGAGCGCCGGCACCGGCGCCGGCCTCCCAGATCTGGTACTCGGGCGACGCCGGGAAGAACTGGACGCAGCAGTTCCGGAACGGAAGCTCGAAGGCGTTCTACGATTGTATGGGCTTCTGGGACGACAAGCATGGGATCGCACTGAGCGACGGTGTGGACGGCATCTTTCCGGTGCTCGCCACGCGGAATGGGAAGAGCTGGATGCTCCTCTCGGAGGCGGCCAGCCCCCAGGCGCGCCCAGGAGAGGGGTCGTTTGCGGCCAGCGGCACCTGCCTGGTCACCCGCGGCGACAAGCTCGCCTGGTTTGGCACCGGCGCCGCGGTCGACGGCTACGCGCGTGTCATCCGGACCACAGATGAGGGGCGAAACTGGAAGAGCGCCGATACGCCGATCATCGCCAGCGCGTCGGCGGGGATCGCCACGGTGGCGTTCCGCAACGACCAGCAGGGCGTGGCCATGGGAGGCAACATCGCCAAGCCAGACACCTTTTCGATGAACGTCGCGGTCACATCAGATGGCGGGGTCACCTGGCAGGAAGGCACGCCGGTTCCCTTCCCCGGCGCCGTCTACGGTTCCTCGTACTCACTGGACAACGGTCAGGCGGTCCTCGTTGCCGTCGGCCCCAAGGGGGTCGCAATCTCCTGGGACGATGCCCGCTCCTGGAAATTGATCGATACCGGGAACTTCTGGAGCGTCGGGATGGGTAAGGGCGGTCGGGGGTGGCTGGTCGGCCCGGGGGGAAAGATCGTGAGAATGGACCCCCGACCCTCGCCCTGAGTGGGGGGAGGGGACGAGGCGATAGACTCACAGGTCAAGTCATGTGAGTATTTGCTCATTTACATTGATTTCTGGGGGCCCATTCGCTTCAGGGCGACAGGACAGATCGACGTCAACCTCCGTGCGCCGAACTGCTATCTTATTACCTAGCAGAGATATACATCACTTTACTTCAAGTACTATATTAGTAAGTCTGCGAGTGAGCGCACGCTCGCATCATCTTGATGCCCGGTATTGAGTCACTGACGCGGTGGACTGCCTCCACTCGAAGGGTCTGTCACGGGGGTCAGATCGAACGCCGTTTCGCCCATTTGAAACGTGAGCCTGGATGGCCGTCCATCGAGTCCCTGGGTGACGGTGAGCGTCGCCGCCGTGCTGGCAAAGGCATACTCGGTGGCAGACAACGGAATCAGCACCTGCCACCGCCCTTCGGGCAGATGCGCTCGGAGGCCGTCCCGAGCCTTTGCGATGACCAGCACCATCCCTCCATTCCCGTAGGTGCCGAGAAGCTCGTCCAGAACCGGGGCGGCTACGTTCACGGCTGACGGGGGCGGAGGCGGCACCGGCAGCGGGCCATCCGGAAGCTCCCGCACCCAGATATTTCGATAGCGAACCGGGTTCCCGTGATCCTGCAGCGCGATCGGTCCACGCGGCGGGCCCACGACATACGGATTGGCCTGCAACCAGTTGGTCGGTCCCCAGAAGCACCACATTGTCCTGGATCAAGCACGCCGTTGTGAAAGGCGGTCATCCGGGCCGGCGCCAGGAGCGCTCCGGCGGAATCGAACCGTGGCCGGTGGAAGACGATGTCGTACGACTGCCATTCCCCCGGGGGGAGCGAGGCATTCACCAGCGGCGGATACTGGCCATAGGCGGCGCCGGCTTGCCCGTCCGGGTAGGTGTCGTTGTGGTAGGAATCGAGCACCTGCAGTTCGTACGTACCCATCAGGAAGACGCCGCTGTTCCCCCGCCCCTGCCCCGTGTCCTTCGGCGGGGTCGGCGCTGCCCACTCCACGTGCAGCTGGACATCGCCGAACTCCTGCCTCGGAGAACACGTACCCCGCCCCGGGCACCGCCTCCATCGCTCCGTCGCGCACTACCCATCCTGCCGGCTCCCCATTGGCATTCCTCCAGGCGCTCACCCCGGATCCATCGAAGAGCACGACCGCATCGGCAGGAGGCCGCACCGGCGCCGCCTCCTGCCCCGGCACGACAACTGGTGGTCTCGGTCGGGTGAGATCGTGGGCGCGCCAGCCGGAGGGGGTCTGCGCAAGGGCGAGCGACGGGACGCCCAGCAGCACCACTGCTGCCAGGGGCAGGGAGGATCTCATCGTGATTCCTCCACAGCACGGCGGGCAATCAGCTCCACGAACTCCCCCTCCTGGACGACCTCGCCCCGCTGGTTCTTCAGTTCGGCCGCCAGCGTTACCAAACCGCGTGCGGGGTTCCCCGTCGCCCTTCGCGAGGCCACTCGCAGGTGGAGGGTGACCGTGTCTCCGTAATGGATGGCTCCGCGAAATCGCCAGGAGATGCCGACCAGGGCGACCAGCGTGCCACGGGTGAGCTCCAATCGATTCGCCAGGCCGGTGGCCGCCGACAGGCCGAGGGCGCCGTGGGCAATCGGCCCCTCGAAACCGGCGGCGCGGGCCGCACCCGGGTCGAGATGAATGGGATTCCGATCCCCCGACAGCTCGGCGAACGCCCGCACATCGGCCTCAGAGATCACCCGGGAGGCCGTCACGAACTCGCCAGCATCCTCAAAGTCTTCGTAGTACATGCCCATCGGTGGCTCCTGATTTCGCGTTCTTCGCGCCTGCGCGTGAAAAGGGCCCTGGACGTCGTCCTTGACAGGATCAGTATGTCACTGCATTATCGTTCGTAGCAAGAGTGTTATATGTCACTCTTTCGACGAGCGTTTGTAATATGGCACGTAAGTCGGCCCCCAGCCTCCGCTCCCAGGACCTCGTCTTCACCCTCTTCGGCGACTACCTGCTGGGGCGGGAGAGTCCAGTGTGGACCACAGGCCTGATCACCCTGCTCGGCGACCTCGGGCTCTCCCCCACGGCGGTACGGACAGTCCTCTCCCGGATGACCCGGAAGGGGTGGCTCAGCGCCGAACGGGTTGGAACCAGAAGCCGGTACGGACTCACCACCAGAGGTAGGAAGTTGCTCGAGTCGGGGCGGGAGCGCATCTACCGCCCGACCACCGAGACGACCTGGGACGGCGAATGGACGGTGGTGGTCTTCTCGGTCCCTGAAACGCGACGCCGGCTCCGGGACGCACTCCGGGTCCGACTGGCCTGGCTGGGCTGTGGCCCTCTCACGAGCGGCGTATGGATTTCGCCGCACGATGTCCGCGCGGAGGTGCTCGAGAGTGCAGCGGAACTGAAGCTGGGCAAAAACCTGGAGATGTTCCGCGGCGAGCATCTGGCGCACTCCCGCCCGGAACAGCTTGTCGCACAGTGCTGGGATCTGGCCGGCCTGGACCGGCGCTACGCCGCCTTCATTGCCCGCTGGAGTCAGGAGTTCGAGCACTGCAATCAGTGCGGCATGACAGGCGCCCGGGCGGGTATTCACAAACCATGCACCGCTCCGGCCGACTGCTTCAGGCGCCGGTTCCTTCTCGTGCATGAGTATCGCGCCTTCCCACTCGAAGATCCATATCTCCCCCGTCCCCTCCTCCCGAGCGGCTGGAACGGGGAGAAGGCGGCTCGCCTGTTCGAACGCTATCACGATGTGCTGGCGGGCCCCGCCGAGGGCTACGTCGCCGATGTCTGCGCAGAGGGCGACGAGATTGTCGCCGCCGCGTAAAGGCGTGTTCCACTAACGAGGATCTGCCAATGCGTGAATTTGACTCTCGGGATGCCGCGTCGTTCGACTTCACCGATATCCTGTATCGCAAAGCGGACTGGGTGGCCACGGTCACCATCAATCGGCCGCACAACTACAACGCCTACAGCACCGCGGCGCTCCGCGAACTGGCCACGGCCGTCCAGGATGCGTCCTTCGACGACAAGATCGGCGTCATCGTCGTGACCGGCGCCGGGACGGCCGCCTTCTGCACCGGCGGCGACGTCAAGGAATACGAAGAGGCGTACACCAGCCGCCCACGCGACTACTGGAAGTACATGGGGCTCTTCCGCGCCTGGATCGAGAGCCTCGTCAACGCCGGCAAGCCGGTCATCGCCCGGCTCAACGGCATGGCGGCCGGTGGAGGCAACGAATCGCAGCTTGCCTGCGACCTGTCCGTGATGGCGGAGCACGCCTGGATCGGGCAGGTCGGCACGCGGGTCGGGAGTGTCGCGGCCGGCGGCTCGACCCAGTGGCTGCCGATCCATGTCGGCGACCGCCGTGCCCGCGAGATCCTCCTGCTGAACAACCGGATCCCCGCCGCCCAGTGCCTGGATTGGGGGCTCGTCAACCGCGTCGTGCCCTCCGTCACGAAGGACGGGAAGTTCATCACGGGAGCGACGCCGGAGCAGATCAAGTCGGCCCAGAAGGGGAAGGACGGCTACGCGATCGACCTCTCCAAGCTGGACGAGGCGGTGCAGGATCTCGTGGACCAGCTCCTCAAGCAGTTCCCGGAATGCCAGCGGTACACCAAGCAGCAGGTCAACTTCTGGAAAGAACTGGCCTGGCACCAGACGATCGGTCATGCGCGGGACTGGCTCTCCACGCACTACACCGGCGTCGAGCCGTGGGAGGGAATGCGCGCCTTCGTCGAGAAGCGGCCGGCAGACTACATGGGCCTCCGCGAGAAGGCGGCAAACGACAAGTCAAGCGAGTTCCTCTGGGGCCCGTACGCCGCTGACTGCACCACATGCGGCGCCAAGGGCATCCCGTCGGGCTTCGCCTTCTGCGGGGCATGCGGCGGGGCAATGGACGCCACAATCGCGGCGAAGCCCTGATGCCGGCCACCGCGAGCGCTGCGCGCTACACCCGTGAGGGGGGCATCGGACGACCTGGTGCTGGACCGTCCCCCGGTCAACGTGCTCAACCTCGACACGATGGTGGCGCTGCAATCGGCGATTGCCGAGGCGGCCGCGGATCCGGGCCTGAAGCTCCTCTCGGTCTCGGGAGCCGGCCGGGCCTTCTCTGCCGGCGTCGACGTCGCCGACCACACCGAGGACCGGGTGGGTCGCATGCTCGCGTTGTTCCACGGCGCCATCAGGCAACTCATGGCGCTTGAGGCGCCGGTCGTGGCGCGCGTCCACGGGGCGGCGCTCGGCGGCGGCTGCGAGCTGGCGCTCGCGTGCGACATGATCTTCGCGCGCGACGACCTGAAGCTCGGCCAGCCCGAGATCCAGCTCGCGGTCTTTCCTCCCGTCGCCGCGGCGCTGCTCCCCCGGCTCATTGGGCGGCAGCGGGCGCTGGACCTCATCCTGAGCGGACGAACCATCGGTGCCGCCGAGGCCCTGCGCATGGGCCTCGTGAGCCGCGTGTTCAGCGCCGCGGAGTTTGACGCCGGGACGGCGGCCGCCCTGGCCGAGATCGCTTCCCGCTCGGGTCCGGCGCTGCGGCTTGCCAAGCGAGCGGTGCTGGAGGGTGCCGACCTCCCGTTCGAGCCAGCGCTCGCACGCGCGGAAGCGCTCTACCTGAACGACCTGATGCAGCTCGCCGACGTGCATGAGGGACTCGCCGCCTTCATGGAAAAGCGGACGCCGGTCTGGAAGGAGGCCCCATGAGTGCCACGGCCACCGCCTTCGATGTCGCCGCCGTCGCGGCGCTCCCGCTCGACGACGCCCTGGGCGCCTGCCGGGACCTGCTGGAGGACCCGGAGTTCCCCACGGTGCACGCGTGGAAGGAATCGGGTGGCAAGGTGCTCGGCCACTTCCAGGTGTACTTCCCGGAAGAACTGGTCCACGCGGCCGGCATGCTGCCCGTCAAGGTGCGCGGCGCCCCGGTCGAGATGCGCCAGGCCGACTCCCACTTCGGGTCGTACCTCTGCTCCATCATCCGGAGCTCGCTTGAGGTCTGCCTCGACGGCCGGTTGCCGCTCGACATGTTCGTCACCCATCCGATCTGTGACGCGGCGCGCAACCTGGCGGGCGTCTGGTCGCGCAATCTCCCCTATTCATCCCAGATCCTCTACCTGCCCCAGAACGTCAACTCCGCCGGCTCGATCACGTACCTCCGCGACGAGTATGCCCGGATGCTGGGCGATATCGAGGCGGTCGCGGGCCGGACGGTCAGCGAAGCCGACCTGCGGCGGTCGATTGCCGTCTTCAACGAGAACCGGCGCCTCCTCCGCGAGGTGTACGCCATCAAGCGCGAGACGCCATGGCTCCTGCCGGTCGACCAGGCATACGTCATGGTGGCCCTGGGCGCCATCCTGCGCGGGGAAGACCACAACACCCTGTTGCATGCGATGATCCCGCAGATTCGCCAACGGACAGACAAGTCACAGGACAAGATTCGCATCGTGCTCGAAGGGGGCTTCTGCGAGCAGCCGCCCCTCGACTTGCTGGCTGTCATCGGGCAGTCCTGTTACGTGGTGGACGACGACCTGCTGATCGGGCTCCGCTTCCTGGTCCGCGATGTGGACCAGGAGGGTGATCCCCTGACGGCGCTCGCCGACGCCTACATCAACGGCTCGTCGTACAGCCCCGTCCAGCACGACACCCGCAAGCCGAAAGAGCAGATGCTCCTCGACCGGCTCCACGGGGCCAACGCCCAGGCGGCGATCCTGTCCGCCGCCAAGATGTGCGAGCCGGGGCTGGACGAGCAGGTCGCCTACACAAAGGCCCTGGACGAGGCACATATCCCCTACTTCGTGACCGAATTCGAAGAGAAGATGTCTGGCTTCGACCAGATGCAGCTGCAGCTCGAGACGTTCATCGAGAGCATCCTGTTCGACTAAGGAGAGACCATGATTGCGGAACAGGACATCGTCGGCCGAGGCGCCGTCGAAGGCGCCAAACTGATGCGCGACTGGTTTGCGCGGCTTGACGCTGCCGCCGAGCGGAAAGAAACGGCCGCCTACGTGTTCGTCATGGGGAGCCTGGCCGAGATCCTCCGCGCCTTTGACATGCACCTGGTCTTCCCGGAGATCAACTCCCTGCAGACGGCCGTCCGCCATGTGGCGCATGAGTACCTCGGCATGGCCGAAGACTACGGCTACTCGCCGGACGTCTGCGGCTACGTGAAGGCGGACGTGGCCATGCAGCTGCAGGATGGCAAGCACTCGATGGGGCGGCTCCCCAAGCCCGCGCTGGCCATCGCCACCAACGCCTGCAACACCTACGTCAAATGGGCGGAATTCTGGGAGCGCTACTACAAGATCCCCATGGTGACGCTCGACATTCCCGGGTCGCGGACCGCTGCGGGTGGCGCACCGGTGGGCACCGCGGCCTTCGAGAGCGACCGACGGTACCTCGAGATCCAGCTTCGTGAGTTGATCGTGGCATGTGAACGGCTCACGGGCACAACGCTCGACATGGCCCGACTTCGCGAAGTCCTTGACTACACCAACCGCATGGCGGCCGCCTGGAAGCGCGTCCTCGAGCTCAACCAGAGCCGCCCCGCCATGTTCAACGCCCTTGTGGATGGCACGATCTACCTCGGCGTGCTCAACGCACTTCGGGGCACCAGGGAAGGTGCTGAGTATTTCGAGCGCCTTGTCGAGGAGATGGAATACAAGGCCGCCCACGGCATGGGCACCATCCAGGACGAGAAGTACCGGCTGCTGTTCGTGGGCGTTCCCTGCTACCCGATCTTCCGGCGGTTCCACGAGATGTTCGCCGACCAGGGCGGCGTCTTCGTGGCATCGAGTTACCTCTGGTTTGCGGCCGGCGGCCTCGACCTCGGGTTCCAGTACGACCTGGAACGCCCGATCGAGAGCCTGGCCGAAGGGGTCCTCGTGGGCGTCCGCCACGCAGGCGACGCGATGCTCTTCCACGACCAATCGCTCATCGAGCAGGTCGACCAATTCGAGGCCGACGGCGTCGTCTACCACCCCGTCAAGAGTTGCCGCACGGTATCCACCAGCCTGGCAGGGAGCCGGAAGGCGCTCATGAAGGCCCGCGACGTCCAGTGTCTGTTCATCGAATCGGACATGATGGACCGCAGGGTCGTGTCAGAAGCACAGCTCAAGAACCGGATCGACGCCTTCTTCGAAGGCCTCGGCTCACAACGGCTTCGCACCACTGCGGCCTCAGCCTGATCGGAGACATCATGCGATACGCGGGCGGAGTAGATGTCGGGTCCACTCAGACCAAGGCGGTCGTGATCGACGAGGCGCGGCGCATCGTGGGGCGGTCGCTCATCATGACCGGCGCCAATGTGGTCGTGGCGGCGCAGGAGGCGTTCCAGGCGGCGCTCGACGACGGTGTCGTGCGCGAGGCCGATGTGGGATACGTCATCGGCACGGGATATGGCCGGTACAAGGTGTCCTTCGGGAATGACCAAGTGACCGAAATCAGCTGCCACGCCCGCGGAGCAGCGCACCTTTTTCCCGGCACCCGCACGGTGCTCGACATGGGGGGGCAGGACACCAAGGCCATCCGCGTCACGGAAACCGGAGACGTCCTCGACTTCTGCATGAACGACAAGTGCGCGGCGGGCACCGGACGATTCCTCCAGGCGGCTTCCTTTGCGCTTGAGATCCCCCTCGGAGAACTCGGGGGAGTCGCGCAGCGCGCCACACGGCCTGTGAAGATTTCGACCACCTGCACGGTCTTCGCGGAGTCGGAGGTGCTGGGCTGGGCCGCGAAGGGGAAGAAGATCGAGGATATCCTGATGGGCGTGCACCGTTCCATCGCCGCCCGGTCGGTGTCCCTGCTCCGCCGTGTCGGCATTGAAGAGAATGTCACCTTTACCGGTGGCGTCGCCCGCAATGAAGCGATGGTCGCGGTGCTGAACGAGCTCCTCGGCATCCCCCTCCAGGTCGGAGAGGACTCGCACTACATGGGTGCGCTCGGCGCAGCGCTCTTTGCCATGGACCGCATTGTCGCCGGGCAGGCTGCGCCGGCAGGAGCCGCCTCATGATCAACCTCACCGCCGGCATTGACGTCGGATCGACCTATACCAAGGCCGCACTTCTGGACGACGCCGGAACACTGGTGGCCACCGCCATGATTCCGACGGGGTTTCGGCTCGACGTCGCCGCCAACGAGGCATACACCACCCTGCTTCGCCACGCCGATGTATCGCGGGACAGAGTCGGGTACGTGGTCAGCACCGGGGCCGGCCGCTACCAGGTGGCGTTTCGTGACCTGCATGCCACCGACCTCACGGCCCAGGGCCGCGGGACCCGCCACTTCTTTCCGCACACACGTACGGTGCTCGATGTCGGGGGCCAGACGATGAAGGCGAGCCGCCTCGACGACCGGGGCCGTGTGGCGGCCTTCCGGCTCAACGACAAGTGCGCCGCCGGTACGGGCGCGTTCCTCGAGAAGACTGCGCGCTACCTGGGCTTCGGGACGGAGCAAATCGGCGCCATCGCCGCGGCCTCCGCGGACGCCGCCTCCATTTCGGGCGTCTGCGCGGTCTTTGCCGAGTCGGAAGTGATCAACCACGTCTCGAGCGGCCGGGCGCCGGGCGATATCCTGCACGGCGCGGTGGTCTCGCTCGTCGCCCGCTCGGTGCAGTTGATGAAGCGGGTGCGCCTCGAGCCGGAAATCACCCTCGTCGGCGGCATCATGCGCTTTCCCACCATGGTGCGCGTCCTCCGGGAAGAGCTGGGGCAGGACGTGAACGTCCCGCCGGAGCCGCTCGCGCAGTTCACTGCCGCCATCGGCGCTGCCGTGCTGGGGCACCAACGGCTCGCCAAACGCGCGGCAGAGCACGTGGCCGCCTGATGGGCAAAGCGCTTCCGATCCTCGAACCCGGCAACGACGGCCCCGATCCGCTCGAGGCAGAGGGATGGGAGCGCCGGTTCATCGCCGTCGGCGCCAGGCTGACCGAGTCGGTCGCCCTCTATGAACAACTCGGGTTCGACGTCCGGCTCGAGCCCCCGACCGACAGCGACTTGCGCGAGGAGTGCGGTGACTGTCATGCCGCCCTGCAACTCTATCGGATCGTGTACACCAGGAGACCCGCATGAAGGCCGCCGTCTTCCACGCCGCACACCAGCCGCTCGAGCTCACGGACGTCCCGACGCCCGAACCGAAGCGGGGAGAGGTGTTGGTGAAGGTCGCGGGATGTGGCGTCTGTCACACCGACCTGCACTACCTCGACCACGGTACCCCGACCTTCAAGCCTCCGCCGATCATCCTGGGGCACGAAGTCGCGGGGACAGTGGCGGAGGTCGGTGATGGCGTGACGACCCTCGCCGCCGGGGCGCGGGTGCTGATCCCGGCCGTGCTCTCCTGCGGACACTGCACGCTCTGCCGCTCCGGACGCGAAAATATCTGCGAAAACAGCCAGATGCTGGGCAATCACATCGACGGCGGCTATGCGGAGTTCGTGGCGATCCCCGCAAAGGATGTGGTCCCGATGCCGGACGACGTCCCGCTGGTTGAGGGTTCGATCATCGCCGACGCCGTCACGACACCCTACCATGCGGTGGTCCGCCGCGGCAAGGTGACGCCGGGGGACTGGGTGGTCGTGTTCGGTTGCGGAGGGGTGGGCCTCTCCCTGGTGCAGGTGGCAGCGGCGGTCGGGGCCCGGGTCATTGCGGTCGACGTGAAGGACACGAAGCTGGCAACCGCCACTCGCTTCGGTGCGACCGCCACGTTCAACGCGGCGACAACCAAGAAGCTGGACAAGGAGATCCGGGCGCTGAGCGGCGGTGGTGTCCACGTGGCGTTCGAGGCGGTCGGCAAGGCCGTGACGCAGGAAGCCGCCCTGAACTGCCTGACGACCGGCGGCCGCCTCGTACTGGTGGGGTACAGCCCGGAGACACTTCCGTTGAACGCTGGCCGCGTCATGTTCCGGGAAATCGAGGTGATTGGCTCGCTTGGCTGCCGCCCGGTCGACTACCCGCGAGCCATCGAGCTCGTCCGGCAGGGGAAGGTGCGCCTCATGGATCTCGTGACGCATCGTTTTCCACTCGAACAGATCGCGGAGGCACTCGACACCCTCCGGGGGGGCGATGCCATCCGCGTCGTGGTGACGCCATGAAGATTACCGATGCGCTCCTCGGCGAGCACGGCGCCTTCTATGCGCAGTTCGACCGGCTCGAGGAGACAATTCCGCACACGTCATCGGTCGGCGAGGTCCGGGAACAGGCCGCGCTGCTGGCCGCCGCGCTGGTGTCTCATGCGCAGCTGGAGGACACCCTGCTCTTCGACCGGATGCGGGCGGCCGGGGGCGACGAGGGGTTGCTGAGCACGATGGAAGCGGAGCATTCGGAGATCGCCGGACTGCTGACCCGCGCACAGGGATCCCAAGACGTCTCGGTTGCACGGGAGGAGCTGCTCGAAGCGGTGAGCCTGGCCAGGGATCACTTTTCCAAGGAGGAACAGATCGCCTTTCCCCTCGCCGAGAGCATTCTCGGGGCTGCGGGACTCACGGTGCTGGGCGCAAGGTGGTCGGCGCGGCGGGAGGTGTTTCTCGGGGACGGTTAACCCGCGTCGCCCGCCGACATCTTGTGCGCCTTGCGGCCGCCGCGCGGTGTCCGCTCCGTCCCCTGCCCCGCGGCCACCAGCACGGTCGCCTTCTCGATCGTCCGTGCGGTGAGTGCTCGCGCCCCCTCCTGCAGTTCCTCGCTCTGTTGTACCACGGCGACATTCCGCTCCATGTCTTCTGCCGACCACCCACGGCTGTGTGCAATGAACGGGAATTGGGGGAAGTCGAAGCCGAGCTCTGCAAAGAACATCAGCATCTGCCCCGCCACCGCCTGGATGTTGTCCTGCCCCCCCGTAATAATGAATGACGCCACCTTGTTCCGGATCAGGACCCGGTCCCGAATCGTGACCTGGTTTTGGATGCAGTTCATCCGCTCGATCAGCTTGAAGTAGAGTGAACTGGCGCTCCCCCAGCGAATGGGAGACGCCAGGATGACGGCGTCGGCCCAGAAGACGAGCCCCTCATAGACCTCGACCATCTGGTCCTCAGCATCCATTTGCGTGATAGAGCAGGGCCAGGTACAGGCGTGCGCGCTCTTGGAGTAGTACCCCTCGCAGTTGCGAACCCGCAGGTCGTTCGCCTTGATCAGCCGGGTTTCGGTACCCAGCGTGCCAGCGTGCGCCAGCGCGATCTCGAGCAGGGCATCGGAGGTGGAATACCGGGGGAACCTGGCATCCATGGCCGTCGTGGAAAGGCCGAGGACGTCGGATGGGGCCAGGTTCACGCACGACTGGCCGCTCGAGCGGATGCCGTTCGTGCGGTGCCTTGTGCCGCTTCGTCACTGGGGTGGTGTTGACGAGGAGCCGGCCTCCCTCCTCCCGAAGCTCGTGGCGCGGGATGCGGTCTTCCTCATACCCCGGCTCCCCTTCGCCCGTGGCACGATGAAATTTCCAGTGGTGCCACGGGCAGACGATATACTCCCCATCCAGCGTGCCGTCTCCGAGCGGCCCGGCGGCGTGGTTGCACACTCCCGACACCGCCCCGAACTCGCCCTGCTGGTAACTCAGCGCGATTTTCAGCTTCCCGATGCTGACCTGTCGCAGGGGGGTCTGCTTCAGTTCGTCGACGGCGCCAAGATCGACCCAGGCCGGTTGTCGCTCTGTACTCATTGTCCGGCCCAGGCAGCGGCGTACCAGGTGGCCACCCGCCCTGCCAGAGCGTTGAGCCCCTTGTCGGTATTGGCCGCGATCGCCACCACGATCTTCTCGTCCGGGTAGAGCGCGAGGATCGTGGTTCCGCCCATCGAGCCACCGGTATGAGAGATCCGCCGCCGGCCTTGCGGGTCCGTGCCGATCCCCCAGCCAAGGCCGTAGGTCGTACGCTTGCCGTCGCGCAGCGGCATCGGAGTCCACATCATTTGCCGCGTGCCGTCGCTCAGCAACTTCCCATCGAGCATCGCCTGGCCGAATCGGGCCAGATCCTCCGTCGTGGACAGGAAGCCGCCACTGGGCCACTTGTAGCTGTTGTCCACGTATGGCGCGTTGAGAAGCGGCCCGCCGTTGCTCGGGTCCGGAATAGAAGCTGGTACGACCCGCAATGATGCTGTCAGGGAAGTCGGCCACGGTGGCGTTCATTCCGATCGGCGCGAAGACCCGGTCATGCATGAATTGCAGGTATGGCACCCCCGAGGCGCCCTCGATGACAGCGCCAAGGAGGTTGTACCCGAACGACGAGTAGCTGTAACGAGTACCCGGCATGAAGAGGAGCGAATCGTCCTCGAACATCCGGAGCCCGTCGAGCAGCGTCGGGTAATACCGCTGGTTTTCGAACTCTCCGGCCTTGTAGTGTCGGATGCCCGCCTGATGTCCCGCCAGCTGGCGAACGGTGACCGGCCAGGGCTTCCTGGGGAAGGTGGGAACGTACCGCTGCACCTCGGCGTCGATGTCGAGGCGCCCCTCATCCACCAGGATGCCGAGCGCGACCGCGGTAAACGGCTTCGCGATCGACCCCACACGGTACCGCGTGGTTGACCGGGCAGGGGCAGCAAGTTCCACGTCGGCCAGGCCAAACCCACGGCTGAGCATTACGCGACCGTCCCGGAGGACGGTCATTGATGCCCCGGGTATCCCGAGCTCCCGCATGCGGGCCGGGATCACGGCTTCGACCGAGTCACGGGCGGCAACACGGGCGGCGCCCGGTGCCACGGCCTGGGCATCCAGAACCACCGGTGCCGTCAGAAGCGAGACCAATGTCAGCAGCGTACAGCGCATGCGGTGCTCCCTAGTTCAATTGCACGAGAACCTGGCGTCCACTCTCATCCACCGTGGCGTTCTTGAATTCGGCCAGGAACCCCGGACCGCGAATCGTCGTGGAACCCGCGGCGCGGGTCACGACGGGCTGTGCCGACAGGACTACCTCCACCCACGAAATGCCGTTGAAGATCGGATGCGGGCCGATGCCGGCCGTGCGCGCCTCGATATCTCCGTCAGCCTCGTCCAATGCCGTCATCTGCCCGGCGTCGTTTCCCAGCTTCAGGAACCGGGTGTGGATCAGCCCGCCGTCCACACGATCGATGTTGAGGGGATCGAAGCCCTGCGGCCAGAGTGGCTGCCCGGTCGCCGACTGAATCACCACACGCCACCCCGCCAGCATCTCGAAGGTGCGCTGCCGCTTCGCCCAGCCTTCGTGGACCGCCGCAGCGTCGATTCGCGCGTCCCGCTTTGCGGCGCCGACCTGCACCGGCGTGAAGCCACAGGGCACGGCGGCAGGGGCATTCGGGCCGTTGAGCGCCGCGTCCAGCAAACCGTCCAGCGATTGCCGGTCGTTTGCCTCCAACGCCCGCTGCCAACCCGGGCTCAGCCGATCCAGCAGCAGCGCCCAGGCTGGCCCGATGAAGTAGGTCCGGTAGCGAACCGCCTCGGGCAGGAATTCATCGGCAGGAATCGTCACCGTTGAGCCGCCACCGGCGCGCAGCTGGACATAGGCTGCGAGTCCCTCGTTGAGTTCCGTCAACCGCTCGTAGGCGACGAACGCCGAGTCCATCGCCGCAAACCGCTCCCGGCGGTAGGCCAACGCCACCCGCGCCCAGCAGGCGGCCCCGCCGTCTTCGACGTTGGCCAGGGCGCGTGCCAGCGCCTCCGATTCAAGCCGGCGTGCGGCGAGCAGGTCGGCGTCGGTGACGGGGTAGACGAGGAGATCTCCCTCGTTCCCTGACCACCCGGCATGGTGCTCGCGCTGAAACACGTGAAAGGCCTCGTGCAGCGCCACCGCCGCCAGTTCCGAGGGCGGGCCTTGATTCCGTGCGACATCGAACTGCAGGGTGGCCGACATGATGCCGCCGATCTCGGCACTCGAGTTCGCGGTGACCGCGGAATACCTGCCGGGGAAGACGCGCGCCGGAGGGGCGGCGTCGGCAACGGGGACAAACCCGGCAGGCGGATTCGGGTGCCGGAACAGCCAGGTCTGCCGGCCGTCGAAGATGGCGAGTGGAATGGCCAGGGGGTCGAACCCCGGCCAGAGGACACCTTCCCCCGCGATACGCTCGACCTCGAGCTCGATCGCCGGCGCGCCGGTGGTCTCCTGCGCGGCGGCCGGCCGTGACACTGCCAGCAGGACGGCCCCCGCGGCTGCGAGCGCTCGCCTCATCCGCTATTCCGAGACGGCAAAGCGCACACAGTAGATGGGTGGGAGATGCTCGGAAATCGCCTTCCAGGAATCACCCTGATCCTCCGTTATCCAGAGCGACCCCGTGGTGGTGCCGAAGGCGAGCCGGTCACCGCTGGTATCGATGTCGAGTCCGTGCCGGTAGGTGATGTCGTAGGCGTGGCGTTGGGGCAGGCCCTTCGTGAGGGCCTCGAAGGTCCGTCCGCCGTCTCGCGTGCGATTCACGATGACGCGCCCGTCCACCGGGATCCGGCGCTGATCGCTGCTGCCGGGCACGAACCACGCGGTGCCGCCGTCCTGTGGATGAACCACCACCGCGAACCCGAACGAGGACGGCGCGACCTCAAGCTCGCGCCAGGATGCGGCGTCGTCGGTGGACCGGAAGATCCCGTTGTGGTGCTGCACCCACCATTCCGCCGGTTGTGCGGGGCACTGCACGAGCCGGTGCACATCCTGTACGTGGGGATCATTCGTCTGTTCCGGGGGGAAATAGTCCGCGCGCATCCCATGGCTGCTGATGTTCCAGGAGGCGCCCCCATCGGCCGTAAGCCAGACACCGCCGGTCGAGACGCCGACCGCCACCCGGCGCGGATCGCGGGGATCCACGCTCACCGAGTGGATGCCCGGGTAATCCGCCCCGCCACCGACCCATTCGAGCCGCTTCGGGTGGTGCCAGAGCGCGGTGTTGAGTGCCCAGGTCATTCCCCCGTCGTCGGAACGAAAGAGGCCGCCGGGGATGGTCCCGCACCAGAGCGACCCCGGGCGGGCGGGATCTGCAGCCTCGAGCGCCCAGATCAACTGCACGGTGTCCGGGATGGTGCGCCCCATGGGATCCACGCGCGGCGCCGTGCCCTCTGCCCGAGCCGGAAGCGCCGGTGGGGTGATCTCTTCCCACTTCCGCGCCCCTTTGCGCAGGCGGTGGAGCTTGACGCCGAAATGCCCGTGGCCCAGCGCCACGTAGACCGTGCCGTCGCGAGGGTCCGGCAGGACCAGCGTGGCGTTGTCGCCGAGGAAGTGGGTCTTCTTCACGGTCCATCGGGTCTTTCCGCGCTCGATCTGGAAGAGACCCTTGCGGGTGGCGGCGAAGAGGCGCGTGCTCATTGGGGAATTCCTCCGTCCCTGTGGGATCAGCCCCCGGAAAGGGCCTGCATGACATACAGCTTGGAGTCGGGCTGCACCGCGTCGCTGAGGCCGGCGCGGTCCCTGATCATCCTGCCGTCGAGGAAGATGGCCATGTGCTTCCGCAGCTCGCCCTGCTCGTCCAGGACGTAGCCCCGGGCCTGCAGGTTACCGGCAAAGACGACGTCGAGCACCTCTCGCACGGTGCGGCCGGCGACTTCCGTGGGCGGGCACGCCACGTGGCGCTGAATGTTCTCCGTGAATGTCACTGTTGGCATCGAATGCACCTCCCTAGAACCCACCGCCACCGCCCCCACCACCGCCACCCCCTGAGGACCCACCACCGCTGAACCCCGATCCGCCCGAGCTCCGTGGCGCGGAGCTCATGGTGCTGCCCGCCCGAGTCGAGAGCGCGGAGATGCGCGACGAAAAAGTCCGTGAGTTGAAGCCTGACATGTTGGTCCCGACGTACCAGGTCGGCGGTTCCCGGTAGATATCCTCGAAGGCCTTGGCCCACTTGGCTTCCACGCCAAACGCCATGGCATACGGCAGGAACTTCTCGAACATCTCCGGCGTCTTGACGACCCGCGCGAACCGGTCGCTCTCCACCCGGTGCAGGAACTCCTCAAATCCGCGGGTGTCCTCGTAGGCCCTGGCCCCCGCGACCGTGCGGGCCGGCATGAGGTGCCCGAAGATCATCACAATTGCACCACTTAGCACTGCCCCAAGGAGGAAGGGCACGGGTGAGAGGCCGAGGTTGTCACCAACAACAGCGCCGATGACCGCGGTTGGAATCGTCAAGAGGACGGCCCCGAGCTTCCACCACAAACGCACCCGATCCGGCCGTGACCGGTACAGTCCGCGCGCCACCAGCCGGTCGAAGGCAGCGTTCTTGATCTTGGGGAGATGCGTGTAAAACTCGTCCTCAAGATCGGAGAGCTCGACCGTCCGCGCGCCATGCTCGAACATCCCGGCGAGAACATACTCTTCGTGCCGCTCCAGCGCCCGCGCGCCCGGGTTCGGGTCCAGCCGGTGGAACACGTACTCCTGATGCTTGAAGAGACCGAACAGCACCTTCTCCTCTTTCTCCTCGATCTTCAGGTATCCGTGCACGGCCAGGTCGACAATGGTGGCAGTGATGTCCCGCATGTCCACCGATTCGTCGATCATCGTACCCGCCTCGGCGGGGGTCAGCCCCTTCGGCGGATCATACCGCACACCGATGGGGCGTTCCTCCGGATCGCGTCCGACACGGCGCCAGAGTGTGTACATCCCCAGAAACACGAGGATTGGCAGGCCGAGTGGCCAGTTGCTGGCAAAGAACCCGGCGGCCCGCTCTGCCGACGTTGGCTCGGGAATCACCCCCTTGTCCCACCCCACGACGGCCGTCACACCCTCGTGGAAGCCGAGCGGCTGGGCCATGGTCACCGAGACTGATGCCCCGTCGATGGCCACATCCGCATTCTGCGACGTGGATCCGTACGCCCCGTCGAAGGCAATGGCCCTGACTCCGGAGACAGCGGGGGGCAAGTCGATGCGCGCGGAGACCGCTTCGATCGGCACATCCCACTCGTCGCCCGTGATATTCCAGTAGAGTTCGTCGTGGTCCTCGAAGAAGCGGAGTCCGTTCACCGCCTGATAGTGGAGGACGACGGTCTTCGTGGCGTTGTTGGCACCGGGGACCCAGATCTTCAGCTTCAGGTAGTGACGCTCGCGTGAACGCTCCACCTTGAGCGCGTTGCCATCACCGTCCGTCGCGCGGATATCCTCCAGCCGCAGGGTCCAGGAGAACCCCTGCGGGGTGCGGTACTTGACGGGGACGGTCCGGTACACGCCGTTCCACTGGCCGCTGAACGCCACCGTGATCTGTTCGGTGACATCGACCGCGCCGTCGGTGTTGACGGTGATGCGAGCGTCGAACTGCTTGATGGCCAGCGAGCGCTGCGCCGCCACCGGCACCGCGATCAGCAGGAGCCCGAGAGCGATCACGAGCCGCCTCACGGCTTGGCATCCAGATCAACGGTCGGCACGGCACCCTCCCCACGATCGCTCAACCCGAAGAACTCCGCCTCCTGGAACGTGAACATTCCGGCGACCAGGTTCGAAGGGAACTGCTGGACCTTGGTGTTCCGGTCGCGCACCACGGCGTTGTAGTACCGGCGGGCGTTCTGGATGTGATCCTCGATCTCCGTGAGGTTCTTCTGCAGTGTCAGGTAGCTCTCGCCCGCCTGGAGTTCGGGGTACGCCTCCGCCAGGACAAAGATCTGCCGAACGGCGCTGGCCAGCACCCGTTCGGCCTCCCCGGCGGCCGCCGGCCCCCCCGCATTGACCGCCCGGTTCCTCGCCTCGACCACCGCCTCAAGCGTCCCCCGCTCATAGCCCGCGTGCCCCTTGATCGTGGCCACCAGCGATGGGATGAGGTCATGGCGCCGCTTGAGCTGGACGTCGATGTCGGCCCAGGCGTTCTCGGTCAACTGACGGAGGCGGGTGAGGGCGTTGAAGGTGAAGACACCATACGCCACCACGGCGATGGCAACGAGGGCGAATAGCGTCATTGGGATTGCCCCGGAGAGCCGGTCGCACCGAGCGGTCGAGAGGCGAGGAGAGTGAGGCCGCCAATGCCGAGGAGGCCGGCGGCCGCGACCCAGACGGGGTGCGGAATCAGCCAGAGGTTGTAAAGGGTCGCCGCCAGGATCACGCCGCCCACCGTGAGCCCGGGCCACCGGGCGTCACTCCTGGCGATGCGTGTGGCAGTGGATGCGCCGACCCAGGTTCCGAGAAACCAGGCCGCCAGGACAAACAAGAACGAACCGGTTGGTATCAGGGACATTGCCGCGGCAATCGAGGCCGGATCGGTCGGGTCCATGCCGGCCGGTGGCGGAATCAAGCGATGGCCCAGGGTCTCAACCAATCCGATCAGGAGGATCGCAAGCACCAGTCCGACGACAGTACCGAGAATCGAACGGCCCATGAGGCCCTCCTGGCAAGGGTCAGTGATTGCCTCGGGAAGCGACGAGCGATACCAGCCACCCGATGACCAGCACGACCGCCAATTGTATGATATCCCCCCACGGCCGGGATGCCAGCAATCCGATCCCCACCAGCACACAGGCGATGGCCAGCACCCCACCGGCCGGGACGCGGAAGGAGGCGGGTACCCGTCCGACTCTCCGCCGCAGCACGGGCAGGGCCGCGCAGGTCACGATATAGACAATAACGCGGAGGCCGACCGTAATTGAGACCGCAGAAGCGAATGTCGTCACGATCGTGAAGAGGAGCATCGCGGCGGCGGACACCACGAGCCCAATGTGCGGCGTCTGGTACTTCGAGTGGACTGCGGCAATCCCCGCGGGAAGCTGGTGGCGCTCCGCCATGGCGAAGGGCATGCGCCCGGCGCCGAGCAGGATTGCATGTGCCACGCCCAGGGTCGAGAGCAACGCACCGACCACCATGACGAGCGCGCCGGTCGGCCCGATAAATCGCTCCGCCGCATCGGCGAGCGGCCGCGCGGAATTCCCGAGGTCCGGCAGGGTCCCCACGGCCACCAGCTGGACTCCCAGGTACACGAGGGCCACGATCGCCAGGCCGGCCAGGAGCGAGAATGGGACCGTCCGTTCCGGCTCACGGACCTCACCACTCGGCACACCAAGCACCTCGAACCCGCTGAAGGCATAAATGGCCAGGAGCACCGCGCCGGAGAGGGCCCCGGGGGTCGGCACGGTGGCCGGCGCCAGCTGCGCCCAGTCGATGAAGAAGCACCCGACCAGGATGAAGAGTGCGAGCGGGATCAGCTTGGCGAGTGTGAATACGTTGTTGACGGTGCCGGCCCGCCGGACACCAAGGATGTTGACGGTGGTCAGCGTGAGCACCATCGTGGCGATGATGGCGATCCGCCAGGGGCCCGTCGAGAGGGCCGGGGCAAACCAGCCGAGGTAGTCCACGAACAGGTTCGTGACCGCGGCAAACCCACCCAGTTGGGTCACCCACATCAGCCAGCCGATTTCGAATCCGACGGCGGGGCCGAAGGTCTCGTACGCGTAGAGGTAGGGCCCCCCGGTGTCCTTGAACGCGCTCCCCACTTCGGCGAAGCAGAGTGTAATGCCGAGCACGATGAGCCCGGCGAGCACGATGGACCAGACACTCAGGGAACCGACGGCGATGAAAAGGACCGCCGGGATGCCGAAGATGCCGCCGCCAATGACGCGGTTGACGGCAAATGCGGTGAGGTCGCGCCGCCCGAGGGCGCGCACCAGCGTGGGACGCGAAGAAATAGTCACGCCTCAATGTACCACCCGGCGGCGTGACCGGGAGTGATCAGGCCAATTGCGGGTTGGTCAGGACCGTGAGGGCGAGGTAGTCCGTGCGGGGCACGACAGTGGAGAGGACGGGTGCCGTCAGGCCGGCGCCGTCGCTTCGGCGAAAGGTGATTTCCCTGGAGCCCGCGCTCCGATCCCCATTCCCGCGCGAGGTGTCGCCGATGATCAGGCCCAGTTCGCCGCCCAGGCGGACCAGCTCCCCGGGCGACTGGTACCCCAACAACTCGACGAATGCGCGGTTGGCAAGAATCGGGGAGGCATTGCTGTCGAGGAGGCAGAGCGGATGGGGCGCCTGGTCGAGGAGGGAGCGGAGAAGCTCGCTGTGATGCCGAAGGGTGTCCTCCACCCTGCGCCGCTCCGCGGCGGCCTGCTTGAGGTCGGCCACCTGTTTGCGGAGGTCGGTGTTTTCGTTGATGAGTTCCTGCTTGCTGCGATGCTGGTCCCGCATTCCCGACTCCCGCGCGCAGTGGATGGTCTACCCATCGTGACGAGCGGGCGGCGGGAAGTCACACAGTCACGATGTGGAACGCGCCGTTTCGCGGCCTGCCACCACCACCTCGTGTCGGGCTCCGTCATCGATCAGCCGGATCTGGCCGTCCGCCGCGGGCCTGCCATCGACGGTCACGTCGGCACCGTGCGCCCTGATATCCCCGGGCCTCTCGACACGGATCGCGTAGACGGTGCGGCCATACCGGTAGTCGATGTCAAACCTGGGCCAGGTCGCCGGCACCGTGGGCCGGATGGTGAGCCGGTCGCCACGCTTCGTGAAGCCGAGCAGCGATTCCAGGCCGACTCGGTACATCCAGCTCGCCGATCCGGTGTACCACGTCCACCCGCCTCGCCCGACATGCTCCTCCGCGGTATAGACATCCGCCGCGACCACATACGGCTCGACCTGATAGGTCGCGACACCCTCCGGGGTGGTCGTGTGGGTCAGCGGGTTGAGCATCCGGTAGAGTTCGTAGGCTCGCTCGCCGTCATCGAGCATCGCCGCCGCCTGGACGGCCCAGAGCGCTGCGTGCGTATACTGCGCCCCATTCTCGCGCACCCCGGGGAGGTACCCCTTGATGTAGCCCGGATCGTGTGTGCCGCGATCGAACGGCGGCGTCAGCAGCATGACCAGGTTGGCGTCTGGGCGGACCAGATGGACGTAAAGTGAGGCCATGGCCTGCGCCTGCCGGGCCGGGTCGCCGGCCTCCGAGATGACGCTCCAGCTCTGGGCGAGTGAGTCGATCCGGCACTCGTCGGCGCCGGCCGAGCCCAGGGGCGTTCCGTCGTCGTAGTAGGCGCGCCGATACCAGGCTCCGTCCCAGCCATGTTCCTCTACCGCAGCCAGGTAGCGATCGGCTTCCTTCCGCAGCTTTGCCGCCGTGGTTTCGTCGCCCCGCCGTGCCGCCAGGCCGGCAAAGGCCCGGCAGGTCGTGATCAGGAACCAGGCGAGCCAGACGCTCTCCCCTTCCCCCTCGATCCCCACGCGGGAAAAGCCGTCGTTCCAGTCGCCGGTGCCGATCAACGGCAGTCCATGCCGACCACGGGTGCAGGCACGCCGCAGGGCGCGCAGGCAATGTTCGTACAGGCTCGCGCGCTCGTCCGCAACCTGCGGCGCGTCGTAGATCTCGTGCTCTTCCGGCTGCAGCGGGCGCATCGCCAGGAACGGCACGTCCTCCCCGAGCACAGTCTCGTCTCCGGTGATTCGGACGTAATGCTCGACGACAAATGGCAGCCAGACCAAATCGTCGGAAAACCGGGTTCGTACACCGCGGCCGGTGTGAGGATGCCACCAGTGCTGCACATCTCCCTCGACAAACTGCCTCGCGGCGGCCCGCAACAGATGCGCACGCGCGAGCCCCGGCTCGGCGTAGAGCAGGGCCATCACGTCCTGCAGCTGGTCGCGGAAGCCGAACGCCCCCGAACTCTGATACAACCCCATCCGGCCCCACATCCGGCTCGACAGCGCCTGGTAGAGCGACCAGCGATTCAGCATCGCGTCCAAATCAGGATCAGGTGTGCGCACCGTTATGGTGGACAACCGCTGGTTCCAGTCACCGACATTCGCGTCGATGGCCTCGCGCACGAGTTTCGCCGAGGAGAACTGTGCGAGGAGATCGTGCGCGGCCTCCTCCCCCTTGGCCGCACCCAGGATCGTCGCGAACTCCCGCGTCTCCCCGGGCTCAAGCACCAGCACGCATTGCAGAGCGGCGCAGGGGTCGAGCTCGAGCCCTGTCCGCCCATCCAACTGTCCGCGACGCAGCCCCGCCGGATCGCCCAACGTTCCGTGGCGGCCGATGAACTCCCGGCGGTCGGCGGTATGCGTGGTGACCGGCTCCGTCACTGCCAGAAAGGCCCTCTGCTCGGCGAAGGTCTGATCGTAGAGATTCTGCGCCAGGATCGCCCGGTGCGTGGCGTCAAACGCCGTCCGCACGTGGTGCCAGGTCGCCTCCCGGCGCACACCCAGGGTCCACTCCGCATAGGCGGTCACGGTCAGTGTCCGTCGCCGTTCCGAGCGATTGGTCACCCGGACAACGGACAACTTCGCCGCGGCATTCCGGGGGAGGCCGACCGTGAGGTCGGTGGTGATCCCATCTTCTTCGTGCCTGAAGGTGGAGCGGCCCGGGCCGTGGCGGACCTCCCAGCCACCGGTTGACGGAACCGGTGCCGGTGTGGCGCTCCATTGCGCACCACTCTCCTCGTCCTTCAGGTAGATCACATCGCAGATCGGGTCGGCGACCGGGTCGTTGTGCCACGGCGTCAGGCGGAAAAAGTATGAGCTCCCGGCCCATGTGCAGCCGGCGCCCCGTTCGGTGACCAGGAACCCGCCTGCCGGGTTCGCAATGACGTTGGCCCAAGGAGCCGGCGGCAGGCGGTCCCCCGCCACCTGGATCACATAGTCGCCGTCGGCCGCGAGCCGGCCGATCCCATTGCCGGTCACGTCCGCCCCCTCGAGCCCGTCGGAGGACGGCGCCGGCAGGGGCGCCCGCGGCCGGATTCGGCGCTCGGACGGCACGGGAGCCAGGGTGTCATCCGCATCCAATCGTGTACGCGTCGCGGCAGCCGGCACGATACGGCTGAGCGGCCGTCCGTCGCAGGGGATGTGCACCCGCGCCGTGGCGGAGAGCATGAGGTAGTCGTCGGGATTGAAGCTGTCGCGCCGCCGGATGAACACACCGCCCGGCTGATCGACCAGCGTCGTACCGCTCGCCGCAAACATCTCGTCCGTAATCGCCTGCCGCAGCTCCTGGAGGTAGTCGTGCGGCTGGCCGATGACGACGACCAGGTCGACGGCGAGCCCATGGCGTCGCCAGAACCGATGCGCCGCAAAGACCTGCCGCAGCGTCGGCAGGCCCCGCACGGCGTCGATCACCGCCAGCAGGATCGGCTGGTCGCCGGAGATGCCATGCGTCCAGAGCCGGGACTGGGGCCCCTGATTTCGGCGCAACTCGTCGGGAGGCGGTCGCAGCGCCTCCCGGGCATACAGGAGGTGTCCGGCGATCTCCTGGAACACGGCGGCCTGCGCACTGTCGATGCCCGCATGCCGCAGGTCGATTTGCGTCACCATCCACGCCAGGTCGAGCGCGCGCTGCGCCGCGTGCGGCGTGTGATACCGGTCCGCGAGTTCGAAGGCTGCGGCACGAGTGGCGGCGACCAGCGTCGTGAACGCCACGGTGACCGACTGGCCGCTGGCGACGCGCACGCGGGTGCGGAGGGCAATGATGGGATCGAGGACGGCGCCGGTCGTTCCCGAAAGCGGACCCTCGTCATCCAGTGCGGCGGGGGTGCGCAAGGTGCGCCCGCGCCCGATAAACCGGGCCCGGTCGGTTTCGCAGGTGACCGGCCCCACGCGGTCCGTGCCGGCATCGACCAGGTGCACGCACCACGGGGCCGGTTCGTCCGCCCGGCGCGGCCGCCGCCGGGCGGTGATCGCGGCACACCACTCGTGCCACTCGGTCTCGATAAACAGGTTGGCAAAGGCAGGATGCGCCGCGTCTGTCTCTGGAGCCCCCATCACGACTTCACCGTAGCTGGTGAGTTCGAGCTCGCGGGCCGCACTGCCGTAATTGGTGAGGGTGACCCGCCGCACTTCCGCTGCGTCAGCTGGCACGACCACGATTTCGGTGCGCGTCTCGATATCGCCGTCGACGCGGTGGAGGGTGACCCGGTCCGGAGCGAAGTGGGCGTGATACTGGTCGGCCTCCACCCCCGTCGGCTGATAGCCCACAGACCAGGTTCGTTCGGTCGCGATGTCCCGCACATAGCAGAACTGCCCGGTGTCATCGGTGGTCCCGTCGGCGCGCCAGCGGGTCACGGCCAGCGACTCGTAGCGGCTGAACCCGCCGCCGGCATGGGTGACCATGACCGTGTACGGCAGGTCCCCGAGCAGCGCCACCCGCGGCTGCGGGCTCTCGGGCGACGTAATCTGCCGGACCACCGTCGGTTCGTCCTCGGTGTCCATGCTCGCGTCGTCCAGGCGTTTGCCCGGCGTTTCCTGCACCACCAGCCGCCGGGGAACCCGTTCCTGGAGCAAGAGCTCGGCGGCCCGGACCATCGCCTCCTGGTGAAACCGCCGCGGCCAGACATCCTCGTGCAGCAGGTTGGTGAGGGCCACGAGCGACATCCCGCAGTGGTGCGCCATGATCGTCTTGACCATCGCGAAACGTGCCCCGGGTGGCCGCCGAGTGAAGTCAAGCGCATCCCAGAACCCGTACGGACCAAAGGCCCCGAGTTCCTCGAGTGCGGCCAGGTTGGCGAGCGCGACACTCGGCGTCAGCATCGCGGCCAGCGTCGAAGCGTAGGGCGCGACCACCAGGTCCCGCCCGACGTCTCGCTTGAGCGCCAGGTCGGGCACGCCGAAGGCATGGTATTGATAGGTCAGGTGCTGATCGCGGAGGTTGTAGGCGCTCTCACTCACCCCCCATGGCACGCCGCGCTCCAGCCCGTACGCGATCTGTGCCCGTACCGCACCCCGGTCACTCTGATCGAGGAGCGTCCCCGGAAAGGACTCCATCACGAGCAGCGGCATGAGGTACTCGAACATGCTCCCGCTCCAGGAGACCATCATCGGCATGCCGTCCCGGCGGATCAGGCTGCGGCCGAGGCGAAACCACGCCTCCACCGGCACATCGTCCTTCGCGATGGCGAGGAAGACGGCCAATCGCGCCTCGGAGGCGAGCAAGTCGTAGGCGGAGGCGTCGAGGGAGTGTGAGTCGGGGTGATACCCAATGGCGAAGAGCCGGGTCGCCGGGTCAAAGAGGAATCCGAACTCCATCGTGATCACGAAGCGGTAGGCCCGTTCCGCGAGCGCCTGTAATCTTGCGCCCAGCTCCTCGTCAGGCGGCCCGGTCGGCGTCGACACCTGAGCGGAGAGACCCAGGCAGGCCTGCCGGAACGCCACGAGGTGCCCAGCCAGATTGCCGCTGTCGACGGTGGAGATGTATGCCGGCTCGAGCACGTGCAGGTCCTCGAGGGAATACCAGTTGTAGAAATGCCCACGGAACCGGGGCAGCGTCCCCAGCGTGTCGAAGGCGCGCTCAAGGCGTTGCACCATCTCCTCCAGGCTCAGCAGCCCGAGGTCATGGGCACTCACCGTCGCCAGCAATTGCAGCCCGATGTTGGTCGGTGAGGTGCGCATGGCGACCTGTTCGACCGGGTCGCACTGCACATTGTCGGGGGCGAGCCAGTGCGTCTCGGCGCCGACGAATCGATCGAAGAAGCGCCAATGCCGCTCGGCGTAGCGCTGGGCAAGCCCCCGGGTCGCCGTCGGGAGACGGTCCTCCGTGGTGACGGGGGTCGCCAGCTGCGTCGCCACCACCGGCGAGAGCATCCAGAGCAGCGTGAGCGGCCAGACCGCGAACTCGAGTGGCCAGAGCGCAGCCACCGAGCCCCCGACGGCCATGAGCTTCCACGCCGCCACCCCACTGATGGCGAGCGCCACGGCGGCGCTGAGGGCAACGGCGCGAGACATCGACTGCCAGTGCTCGGCGTACGTCCCGGCCGTCGCACGTTGGACCTGGGCGGCCGCCTGCCACTCCAGCAGATGCCGCCGAGTCCCATACAGGCGCACCAGCGTGCGTCCAATCGCGTCCAGGGAGAGCCAGGCCTGGTGCGGAAGGAAAATGACCGCCAAGGCGATTTGATTCCCGCTATTCCCCGCGTCACGCCCGAGGGCAGCATAGTAGGCGCGCCAGGACTTGTCGCCCGGCGGTCGAACCGCCGCCAGCAGGAGTGAAATCACCCAGGGCGCGGCGATGGCGCCGATGCCGAGGAGGGTCCAGCGAATCGGCGAACCGGGGAGGATGGTCCAACCCGCCAGGATCAGCGCGAGCTGGGCCACCTCGACCAGGCTGCGTCGGAGGTTATCCAGGATCTTCCACCGGGAGACGAGCGACAGCCGGTTCGGCTCCAGTCCGTCCGGGCCGGGTACGTTGGCCCGGAGCCAGGGGAGCAGCTGCCAGTCGCCGCGGATCCACCGGTGCTTGCGCCGCGCGTGCGCCGCATAACTCGAGGGATAGTCGTCGTAGACGATGATGCCGGTCGCCAGCCCCGCCCGGGCGTAGTTGCCCTCGATCAGGTCGTGGGAGAGCAGCGTGTTCTCGGGGAACCGCCCGTGGGTCGCCTGGGCAAAGGCGTCCACGTCATAGATCCCCTTTCCCGTGAAGCTCCCCTCACCGTAGAGGTCCTGGTAGACGTCCGAGACGGCGGTCGTGTACGGATCCACCCCGGGCTGCCCAGAGTGAATCGCCGCGAAGCGTGACTTGAGCGCGCTCGGGAGGGTCACCCCCACACGTGGCTGGAGGATGCCGTACCCCTCCACGATCCGGCCGCGACGGGGATCGTACACCGCCCTGTTGAGCGGGTGCGCTATTGCCCCGATCAGCGCCGCCGCCGCTCCCTGCGGGAGCATCGTGTCCGCGTCGAGCGTGATGACGTACTTGGCACTGCGCAGCGGTGCCGGGTCGCGGCTGACCAGGTTGAAGGCGTCGTACGCGCCGGTACGCAGGAACCTGTTGAATTCGGCCAGCTTCCCCCGCTTCCGTTCCCACCCCATCCAGACACCCTGCTGCTCATTCCATCGGCGCGGCCGGTGAAACAGATAGAATTCGTCCGCCTCCGTGGTGCCTGCGTAGCGCGCGTTCAGCGCCTGAACCCCCTCGCGCGCGGCGGCAAGGATGGCCTCGTCGGCCGGCGTGGCCTCGGTGGCTGCGTCCGTGAAGTCGCTGAGGATGGCGAAGTGGAGATGACCGTCCCGGTTGGCGAGGTAAAGGACTTCAAGGTTGTCGAGGGCGTCTCCGACGTCCTCGACACTGCCGAAGAGGGTGGGGACGACCACGACGGTATGGAATTCCCCGGGAACCCCGGTTTCGAGAAGATCAAGACTCGGAAGCACTCGGGGGGGAATGATGGCCGTGACCAGCTGGTTGGCGGCGCTGACCCCGATATCCCAGGCGGGAAGGAATGTGAACAGCAGGATGAGTGGCAACGCCGCCGCGGCCGAGTCCGCCCCGGCGAGGAGGACCACCGCCACCAGCGCCAGGGCGGTCAGGACGCCGAGGCCGCCCACCAGGGCCAGGTCCGCATGCCTGCGCACGGTGCGGAGGGTCCGCTCCGGCAGCGCCGGCACGCTCTTGGCAGCGCGCTCCAGTGCGGACAACCCGTCGTCAATCAGGAAGTACCCGACATGATGCCGCCGCGCGGCTGCGGCTCCTTCGCCACGCTCGGCGCCGGCCAGATCGATGGCGAGCTGCGCCACCGTCGGCTCCGGCTTGCCGCTTCGCCTCGCGACCTTCTCCACCACATGTCGATACAGGTCACGGGTCCCGAAGGTCATCCGGCCGTAGAACCCGGCGGGGTCGGTGAGCAGGATCGCCTCCATGAGGCTCTGCCCCTCGACGAACCGCCGCCAGTCCCGCCGACCAATGGTGCGCAGGCTGGTGATGCTGTTGGCCATGATGATCTGGGTATGCGCCACCCGCTGTGTGGCGCGCGCGGTGGCGTCATCGGGACGCCATTGCTGGTCATGCATCCACCGTTCGAGCCAGGCCAGTGCCGGTGAGGCGCCGGCCGAGAGACGGAGCTGCGCCAGAAAGCGCGAGACGAAGATCGGGGTCAGTTGCTGGCGCGTGTCCACGACGTCGCGCATCGCGTTGGTCAGCGCCTCACCATCCCGCTCCGAGGCCTCCTGGATCCTGGTGGCCCAGCGGTCGGCGGCGGCAATCTGGTCGAGGCGCTGCACCGTCCGCAGCGTCATTCGGCGCACGTTCTCGATCAGCCCGAGGCGGAGCATGGCCGGGATGGCCCACAGCTCTCCGATCGAGAGCGGCTCGACCTCCTGAAATGCGTGGACGAAGAGATCGACATTGTCGAGGTCGATCCGCCCCTCCGAATGGGAGATCAGGGCGATGGCAAGTTCGTAGACGCGGGGATAGCCGGTCAGGGGGCCGTGGGAGAGCTCCGGCAGCTCGCGATAGTACCCGCGCGGCAGGGCGGCGCGGACCTCGAGCATGTGTTCCTGGATGACGTGGAAGTTGTCGAGCAGCCATTCACCGGAGGGGTCGGGTTCGCCGCCCTCAGCCACGTCGCGGGCGATGCGGCTGTAGGCCCCCTCGAGGAGCTTCCTGGTGTTGTCGAGTCGCGCGAGCAGTCGCGCGCGACGGCGCCTCGGCGGCGGCGAGGCCAGTCGCTGGCCCCGCGCGACCACCCGTGCCCGCTCGGCGAGGTGTTCCGCCCCAAGCAGGTCACCCTGGATGGGACCCGTCAGCAGGTCTTCGGCCGCGTCCGTCGGGCGCCGCAGGGCGCTTCGAATGCGCCTTCGAATAGACGGCATCAAGGCATTCCGGCCGGGGGAGACGGGGGTGGGGAGGCACTCGCGGGGGGTGGTGATACGATCATCGGATGAAAGATAGTCCTATTGCCAAGCGGGGCGGCGCCCCCGCGCCGCCCCGGTCAGCCGGATGCCACGCTCACTTGGCCGGTGAAGCCTCCCGCCGAAATTGTTGATGATTCCCCGGCGTCCACGTCTTCCCGCCATCCACCGTGTATTCCATCTTCGATTCGAAGGCGTCGGCCGATACATTGTACCGCGTGAAGCGGAGTTGGCCCCTGCCACCGTCCGCCGTCTCGAACTCGGGTGTGGTGCGCACTTCCCCGCCGAGCGGGCCGATCATTCGCCAGAGCCGACCGTCGGCGCCGACAGCCACCATCTCGATCACCTGCTCCTGCTCGTTGATGAAGAAGAGGATCCCGGAGGTCTGCGCCATCTCGGGAATCGTGCTCACCCCAGAGACGACCCGATCGGTCACCACCCAGGAGAACTCGTACGTGCCGGTGGCAGTTCGGGCGACGGAGCCATCCTCCCCCAGAAACTCGGTGGTCACGGCCCACCGACCCACCGTATTGCGCAGTTGCTCGACGGAGCGTTCCATCGGAGTGGGCTCGGCGGGGGTTTGGGCCGAGGCAAACGGACCGGGAAGGAGCAGGGCAGCGACGAGGGTCAGACGGCGCATCGAGAAGCCTCCGGGCAAAGCGTGACAAAGCGGGCACGGTTCCGTGATGCATGGGGACGCCGCGCGGGCATGAGCGACACACATTCACGCAACGGCGGCCCGCTCCGGGACCCCAGATGCCCTGTCCATTTGCCGGGCCTCCGCGGCGATCAGGGTGCTGGCAACCAGGTCATAGAGAAGATGGACCAGCATGGCGAGCACCAGCGTGCCAGCGAGGACCGCCAAGCCCTGCATCACGAGACCGATGAGGAAGACCCACCCCGCACTCCGCCAGCCCTGCACCGTATGGGCGAGTGCGAACGCGACGGCGCACAGCACGGCGGCTACCCATCCGTTGCCCAGCGCGTACCACAGAATGGCGAATCCCACCCCGCGATAGGCCGCCTCTTCAGCCACACTGGCCACCACGATGGTGGCGAGCTGCAGCACCCGCTCCCGCCCCGATCGGGGGAGAGCCTGTACACCATCATCGTTCGACGGTCGTCGCTTGAGAGCCCCAGGCGGGCCAGCGCGCGAATCCCCAGGCAGGCGAGAAACGCGCCTCCCGCGTACAGGAACGCGACTCCGTCGACATCGGGCATCGCGAAGATCCGCAACTCGAAACCGCTGCCGACCCGCCAGGCGATAAGGAGAAGAAGGCCCTGGAGGAGGAGACTGCTCATCCAGACTTGCGAGCGGGGTGGCGCGGTTGTCCCATCCACTCCGTCGAAGGCCGCGGCCAGGCGGCGCCCGCTGCGGAGCGCCACCCACGGGAGGAGGACAACGATGACGATCAGGAACGCGATGGCGGGTGTGCCCGGCAGGCTCACATCCTACCCCACACGGCGGTAGTCGCCGTCGAACAGCGTCTTCCAGGTGCGGCCGTCCTCCGACATTTCCATCGAGGAGGCGATACGGTCGGGCTGGGAGTAGTCTGCGCGCATCCGTACATGCATCGGCGGCCCGCCGTGGCCGAGGGCCAGGACATCACCGATGAAGTTGCCGATGAAGTGCTCGGGCGGTGAGCCGATCGAGTCGACCCAGGTCATCGCATACAGCTCTGCCTTCGGGTCAAAGGTGTAGATCCCGTGGCCGGAGAAGGTCTCGACGCCGCCCCGCGTCTGCCGATAGTCGATGACGAGCGCGAACCCACCGACCGCGATCCTCGCCTCGGTCCGGCCGACGGCGGTGCCCCCCTTCGGGTCCCAGGGCGAGGGGTGCATCGTCTCCTCGCCTTCCCAGGTTCCGGCCATTGATTCAAACTTCTTGTGTCCGGCGGCTGGCGTGGGCATGTCCATGGCTCTCTCCTTCGGTGACAGTTCCTGTTCCATCCATTTGGCGCGCGTGTCCCGTCGCCGCTCAGCCGGCGTTTCCCTTCATCTTCTCCTGCATCGCCCGCATCTCCTCCCGGTTCGGCCCGAACAAGCCGGGCGGTACACCACCGGCCAGGCGACACATCAGGACGAGCTGCCCCCGGTGGTGAATCAGGTGATACAAGAGCTGGCCCCAGAGAATCTGGCGCATGGTGAGCGTGCGACCGTCAAAGAACGTTGCGGAACGGTTGATGGCTCCCGAATCGAGTGCTTTGACCCGTGCCACGGCGGCTTCGTGGACCTTCTGGTATCCCGGCGCCAGCAGCGGAACCTCCCGCGGACGCTTGAGGTCGGGCGGTTCGTCGGCGAAGCTGAACCGCCCCTCCGCGATGCCGAAGGTGAGGCAGGCGTCGATTTCGCTGAGGTGCCAGGCCAGTTCGCCGAGTGACCTGCCCTCGGGATCAGGCCGGAAGTCGTACTGATCTGGCGGGAGCGCTTCCATCAGCCGAATGGCGCCGCCAGCCTCTTCGTCCCAGATAGTGCAAAAGATGTCGAGTTCAGTCGGGTGTGTCATGCCGAGTCGCCTTTCTGAATCCGGGTCACCGTCACCACCTCTGAGGCGCGCTTCCGCACTCAGGCCGGCTTGATGTTCTGGTTCGTCGCGAGGAGGTTGTCGGGATCGTACTTGCGCTTCAGCGCCACCAGGCGCTGGTAGTTCGGGCCGTAGGCGGCCTGGACGCGCTCCCCCTCGTCCGCCGTCATGAAGTTGACGTATGCCCCGCCGGTGGCGAAGGGCGCGGACGCCTTGAAGAACGCGCGGGCCCAGTCGATACACCGCTTGTCATCGGCCGCATCATCCCACCGTCCGTGGACGTTCATCACGAATTGCGCGTCGCGCGCGGCGTACGCAGTCGAGTCCGCACTGGGCTTCGATGTCGCTCCCCCAAGGCCGGCGAAGAAGATTTCACACTGCGGCGACGGCAACGTGGCGACGGATGCCAGGACGGTATCAAACAAGCCGTCCTCGAGTTTCGTGAAATTGTGGGACTTCCAGTAGTTGCGCGCCCCGGGGGTGAGCAGCGGGTCGAATGCCTGCTGCCAGTTTGCATATGGCTGGACCCCCACGAACGCACCGACCGGCGTGCCCCACTGCCGCAGCGGCTCGACAAGCCCCTCCCCCTGCTTCGGGTCGCCCGCGTAGCACAGCGCCAGGATCACGACCTCCGTGCCGTGCACCGCCTCGGGGAGAAACGGCAGCGGCGGTGCCTTGCGGAGGACCACCCACACCGACAGGTCGTCCGGCGCCTTGGCGGCGAACGCACGGTACTGCTGCAACACCGACTTGGCCTCGGCGATGGGATAGACGATCAAGCCGGTCAACAGGTCGGGCCCGACGGGATGCAGCCGGAATTCGAAGTGGGTGACGATACCGAAATTGCCGCCCCCGCCGCGGACGGCCCAGAAGAGGTCGGGATTCTCGGTGGCACTGGCGCGGACGACGTCACCGGCCACCGTCACGACCTCGGCGCTCTCGAGATTGTCGATGGTGAGCCCATGCTTGCGGCTCAGCCAGCCAAAGCCGCCGCCAACCGTGAGCCCGGCCACGCCGGTCGTGGAGTTGATGCCCACAGGGGTCGCGAGGCCGTGCGCCTGGGTCGCCGCATCGAGGTCCCCCAGCGTGGCTCCCGCCTCGATGGTCACGCGCCGAGCGCCCTTGTCCACCTTGGCGGCCTTCATCTGGGAGAGGTCAACGACCAGGCCGTCATTGCAGAGGGCGCTGCCGGCGATGTTGTGACCGCCGCTCCGCACCGCGAGCGACAGCTTGTGCGTTCTGGCAAAATTCACTGCCTGCACGACATCGGCGGTCGCGAGGCACCGGACAATGATCGCAGGCCGCTTGTCGATCATCGCATTCCAGATCGTCCGCGCGGCGTCATAGTCCGCGTCGCCCGGCTGAATTACGGCTCCGCTGATGCCCTTCTTCAGTGCCTCGACCTGCTTGGCTTGAAACGCCGGCATAGCTGTCTCCCTCTGGGTGATTGTCGCCATCACGAGGCGCGTCACCTCGTGGCATCTTCTGTCGTGCGGTCTCCGGTCAGGCGGTCGGTCGACTCGCCGTAAACAGCACGGCCTTCACCCCGTACGCCTCCGCGGCGTGTTGGGTGGCCGCCTTCTTGAAACGGAAATTCGGAACGACCACCGACTTCACCTTGGTGAACCCGGATTCCTCCAACAACTTGAACATCTCTCCTTCCAGGAGAGCGCCTCCGATTCAACTGGCCCAGAGCTTGGGGTCGTTGATAATCGACTGCGACAGCTGCTTCGCGCTGACGATGTCGGTCATCGAGAGCCGCCCGCCCGGCTTCAGCACCCGGAAGAGCTCCTGGACAACCTGCCGCTTCCGGAAGGAAAGATTTACCACGCCGTTGGAGATCACGACATCCACCGACTTGTCCTCGAGCGGAATTTCCTCCATCCGCCCCTCTCGACACTCCATCTTCGTACCCGATGCCGCGGCGTTTGCCTGGACCTTCAGGCACATCGACGGGTTGAGGTCCAGGCCGATCACCCTTCCGGTCGGTCCGGCGCTCCAGGAGGCGATGATCCCGTCGAGCCCGGCCCCGCTGCCGAGATCCAGGACCGTGTCGCCAGGTTGCACGTGGCTGCGCAGGTGGGGATTGCCCACCCCCGCGAACGACTCTACCGCCCCGATCGGTGCGCGATCGAGCAGGTCGGCATCGTAGCCAAACAGCTCTGCGGCTTCCCGGCCATGATAGAAATGGAACTCGCCGTCAGGATTGTCGGCGACATCCTGGTACATGCGAATGATCTCGTCCTTGAGGACGGCTTCGAGGGATTCCTGGGCGGCGGCTGAGTCTGGCATGACGATCCTCGCAGTCGATCGCGAAACACGGGAGGGCACTTCCCACCGGCTTCCTGCGGGAGCGCGCGGTGAGGGACCTGAGGGGATCAAGGGATCTTATGGATATCCTTAGAACTGGATACCAAACAAAAACCGAAGCTCCAGCGGCGCCCCCGCGGATCACTCTGCGCCGTCGATGACCACCTCCCACTTGGTGAGCCATTCCCGCAGCCGCGTCGTGCCGAGCAACACGATGGCGAGTCCGACCCCGCCCCAGAGGAAGGCATGGAAGGTCAGGTCCATGACCTGGTCATGCACGGACCCGAAGATGGGAAGTGAGTTCACCAGCTCGGCCAGGCCGCTCGCCCCCGCTACCCCCAGTCCGATCAAGCTCCATTTCCGGAGACGCCTCGGTTTGCCGAGCGCCAGCGAGCGGATTTCTTCGGCCGGGAAGTTCACGATGCGGGAGCCCTTCATCCGAATCGCGAGGTCATTGCGGGTGGCAGCGATCAGCGAGCCTTCCTGCACCGTTCCGTCGGACAGTCCAACCCGGAGCAGGACATCCCGGTCGAGCTCTCGAAGGGCGTCAACGCGGACCAGCACATCCGGAATCGCCTCGCGGCGGGCAGGGAGCATACGTGATGTGACTCCGGCCTAGGACAGAGGGGGCTGTCCTGGCGCCTTCCGCACCAGGTCGATCTGGATCGCGTAGGCCATGATCGTGACCACGACTGCGTAGGCGCCGACTTGCCAGTAGGGAAAGAAGCTGGCCAGCGCGAGCATCGCATTGGCGATATAGACCACTTGGAGCGCCAGGATCGGGCTGTACGACCTGGGGCGCCCCGCCCGCAGGTTGCGCACGAACGCGACCGCGCCAAACCCCAGAATCAGCACCGGCCCAACGACCGCCACCCACTGGACAACACCGTCTGGCCACGACTCGATGTGGGTATAGGAGAGGGCAATGCACGCGAGCGCCGCCGCCGCAGCCAGATACGCGGCGGCATTCTCCACTTGCGTGAGCGCACCGGCGGCGATCCACCGTGCCGAGGCCGGGAGGATCAGGAGCGCCAGGGAGGCGGGAAGTGCGAGCTGCCACAGCCACCCATCGACCAGGGCCTCGTGCGGCGTGGTGTCCCATGCGAATGGGAGGATGAGCGCCGGCAGGCCTAGCGCGCCGATGGCCGTCAGGACCATCTGGGCCGCGCGGCGGTCTGGTTGGTGTTGCGCTGCTGCCATGGGCGTGCCTGCTCCAGGTTGACGCTTGCCAGTCCACCAGTCCATCCACTTGTTGCCACTGCAGTCAACGGGAGAGCCCGACCCTCCCGCACGGCCTGCCTCTGCGGGCACCCTGCGACGGCAGGCCGACCGGAGGCGCCGTGCCGCTACTTCCCTTTCTTTTTGCTGCTCTTTTCGGCCTTCGACTTCTTCCGCAGGTCCGCACGATGGGCGCGCTCATATGTCTGAATGTCCAAGAAGCGTCCCTTCGCGTCACGAACGGCGTAGAGCTTCTTGCCCGAAGCACTGCGGTGGGTGGTACGACGACCCTTCGCCATCAGATCCTCCTGGAATGGGAAATCGACTCCGGCGATGGTGCCAGGACACGGCTCGGCGAGACGTGCGGGCGCTAGTCCTGCAACACAAACGACACCTTCATCAGGACACGATACTCCGTGACCTTCCCTTTGACGACGATCACTTTCTGGCTCTTGATCCAGGCGCCATTGACGTTGCGCAACGTCTTGTCCGCCCGGGCGATGCCGGTAGCGACGGCATCCTCAAAGCTCTTGGTGGACGACGACTGAATCTCGGTGACCTTGGCGACAGACATGAGAATCTCCTGCGTGGAAGAAACGGAGGTCGGACTATGGAACTAATCGCTTGTCCGCCCCTCCCGCTAGGGGCCGCTGCTCGGCGCCCCCCCCCAGACGCCGAAGGGCCGGCGATGTTCGCCGGCCCTTGCTGGTGCGGGGACGCGCGGTCGCTCAGGCCGTGCGGGTCGCCGTCCGCGAAATCGCCCGCAGCATCCCGCCGAACACGAGCTGGTGCACCGGATACAGGGCGTACCAGTAGGCCCGGCCGAGCGGCCCCACCGGATCAAAGCTGGCCGTCTGACGGATGATGGATCCGCCATCGTCGCGCGTCACCTCGAACTCCAGCCAGGCCCGCCCGGGCAACTTCATCTCGGCGGCGAGTCGCAGCAGGTGGTTCGGCTCCACCGCCTCCACGCGCCAGAAGTCGACCGCATCACCGACCTGCAGCGCCGTCGGTGAGGGACGGCCGCGGCGCATGCCCACGCCGCCGACCAACAGGTCGAGGAAGCCGCGTACGTGCCAGAGCCAATCCCAGGCGTACCACCCCGTCTTCCCCCCAATCCGCTGGATCGGACGGAACGCGGACTCCGGGGGGACGGCAACCCGCATGGTGCGGGAATCGACCAGGCGCGGACCGAACTGGACGCCGCCCCAGGAGGGTTGCTCCCCGCCGGCCGACAGCGCGTCGGACCAGCGCGTGGCCGCGATCTCCTGATCCTCCCGCACGAGGGCGCGTCGGACGGCGTCCTCCACCCCCACCGGGCGGACCGTAAACACCCTGAGCGCGGTCTCGTCCCGGACCACCGTGGAGTGCACGATGCTGTCGAGGAGCTTGCGGCCGATCCGTGCGTAGAGCGGCGTGACCAGGCCGAGCCAAAGGCTGGAGAGGTAGGGCGTGAGCACGGGCACGGGAATCATCCGGACCCGGCCGCCCCGGAGCCTCCCGTAGACCCGCATGATGTCCGCATACGACATCCGGTCGGCACCGCCGATCTCGTAGATGCGGCACGCGGACACCGGAAGCTGGAGCGCCTCGACCAGGTAGGCGAGCAGGTCGTCGATGGCAATCGGCTGCGCCGGCACATTCACCCACTTGGGGGTAATCATGACGGGCAGCCGCTCGACGAGGGAACGGATCATCTCGTAGGAGAGGCTTCCCGATCCGATGACGATGGACGCCCGGAACTCGAGCACCGGCACCCCGGACTCCCGGAGGACCTCCCCCACCTCCTGCCGGCTGCGCAGATGCGAGGAAAGCTTATCCTCCGTGTTCCCCAGGCCACCGAGGTAGATGATCCGACTTACGCCCGCCGCCCGTGCCGCCTGTCCGAAGTTCCGTGCCGCCTGGCGATCGGCCTCCTCGAACGACCCGGTGGCACCCATGGAGTGCACCAGGTAATAGGCGACGTCGATGCCGCGCAGAGCGGCGTCGAGCGTCGGGCGATCCAGCACGTCGCCCGCCACGACGGTGGTAGACGCGGCCACCTTCGGTGCCAACACCTCCGGCCGTCTGGCGAGGCACCGCACGCGAGCCCCCTGCGCTTCCAGAAGCGGCAGCAGCCGCCCCCCGACGTAGCCGGTGGCGCCGGTGAGCAGCACCGCCAGGCCTTCCCGTGCCTCCGTTGAATCGATGTCGCGCTGGGTCATGGATCTTCCGATACGGCTGCGGTCGTTCCTCGTAGTGTGCGCGGCCCCCTCACCGAGGTACCGTCACTACCCGGCGATGCGACGAAGGGTCCTCATCACGACAAAGGGCCGGCAAACATCGCCGGCCCTCGTTATTGCCAGAACTGGGCGTCCCTCAGGGCGTGCGAGTCGCCGTCCAGGTCCCGCGCTGCGTCACGCTGTCGGAGCCAGCCATCATCCACACCACTGTGCCCTTCCAGGTGTCGCCGGTCACGCGGCCGACGGCCATCCACGCCATCTGCGGGGCATCCGCCGCCGCACCGATCGGCGTGAAGGGGCCGCCCACCCAGATAACGCTGTCACCGGAGATCTCGCCCACCATCGGAACCGCCACATCGGGCGCGGCCTGCTGGACGAGTTCTCCGACGATGGCACCCTCGGCATTGGTCATCGCCATCGACGTCCAGTACGTGAGCGTATCGGTGCCTTCCGCCATCGTCTCGCCAACGTAGTTGCCGACGACATCGGCGGCGCTGAGCGCGGCTGGCGCGGCCATCGCGGCGTCATCCATCGGAGGTGCCTTCTCACCGGCACAGGCCCAGAGAACGAGAGGGAGCAGCAGGAGCTTACGCATAATTCCTCACAAATCGAGATGAATGGGGGCAGGTCGGGATGGAGAGACAATACACCTTCTGCGGAAGAGCACAAGTTCCGGGCCCAACTCGGCTGCCGTCAGGCGATCCCGCTGGGGCCCTGCACGCGGCGGAAGAGGAGGGCCACGGCCACCGCCCCAAGGCCGACACCCAGCCAGGTCAGCCACCCGCCGACTGACCGCTTTGGGGTCGTCGCCCTCCAGGCGCGCAGCACAGCGGCATCGCCGTCCGTAAGGGTGGGCGCCGCGGGGGCTTCCCGCGGTCGTTCCGTCGATGCGCCGCTCCGGTAGCGCACGTCCGCAAGGAGGAGGTCCTCGAGCCGCTCGTCGATGTCGGCGGCATAGGGCTTCCCGGCCCCCAACCGTTCGGGCCAGAGGCGTGCCGCCTCGATCAGCGCCGTGGCCGAATCCCACTGCTCGCGCTCGATCGCCTGGAGCGCCAGCATCAACTTCGCCTGTCGATAGAGCACATGCCCGTCGTGGCGACCTTCGTAGGGGAGCACCTCGAGGTTCGCGAGTAGCGAGTCGGCCGCCTGGAACTCCCCGTGGGCCACGAGTGCGGTCGCCAGCGTAAGGCCCAGGATGTAATTGGCGGGAAACCGAGAGGCGTACCGCCTCGCCACGGCCACCGCGCCCGCCGTGTCGCCCGTCGCCAGCAACTGCTCGGCCAGAAGCCGGCCGTAACGCCACTCGACGGGAACGAGCGCCGCCGCCCGCTCCAGATCGCTCCGCGCGAGCGCGACCGATCGTCCTGGGAAGGCGGCGCGGGCGGCGTAGAAGGGCGCGTAGTCCGGCGTGTCGCCGAGCTCGGCCAGGAGAGAATCGGCCAGGTCCAGTCGTCCGCTCCCCCAATACGCCAGCGCCAGGTAGTAGCGCGGCTTCCAGTCCGGGGTATGTGCGACGGCCCACTGGAGCGCCGGGACCACCTCGCGGCGGAACGGGAAGACGAACCGGGGCGACAACGCATTCGCACCGGTGAGCAGCGCGGCGCCAGCTGCCGTGGCGTCGAGCAGGTACGCGCGCCAGTACAGCGCCAGGGGTGCGTCGCCCGCCGCCTCCAGGACGCGCCCGGCTACGGCGGTGTCTCCCACGTCGACATACCACGCAGCGAGTTCGAAGAGGACCTGCTCGGGGAGCTCGCTCCGAATGCCGGAAGCCAGCCTGACCGGCAGCGCCGCGTCGCCCTGCGCCAGGAGCCGCTCGAGCCGCACCTGGTGGCTGAGCGGGTCGGCGGTCTCGAGCCGCCCCAGCCACCGCGCGTGTGCCTTCCCGTCGCCTCGCCGCCGCGCGGCGACGACCCCCACGCCGAGCGCGTCGAGGTTGTCCGGCTCGACGATCAGCGCCTTGTCGGCAAATCCGATCGCCGCACCGATGTCGCCGGCCGCAAGCGACATCTGGGCCAGTTCGGTCCACGCTGCCCCGCGGTACTCTGCCGACAGCGTGGCGATTTCGAAGCCGTCCTTCGCGTCGGCGAGCCGGCCGAGTTGGCGGTTGGTGACGCCGTAGTAGTAGTTGGCGGCCCCATCGTAGGTATCGACCCGGAGGGCGGTGGTCGCGAACTTCAGCGCGGCCTCGTACTCGAGCGCCCGGATCGCGAGCATGGCGCGGTCGGCCAGCGCGGGCACGAAGTACGGGTCGCGCGCGAGCGCGCTGTCGAGATGCGCGGTCGCCGGCCCGTACTCCCGCTGCCGCAGCCACTCCTTGCCTCGCAGGTACTGACCATAGGCCGACTGCCAGTCGAAATCCGGCGGGGCATCGAGCGGTCGCGCCAGCGCGCCCGACTGTGGATCGAGCCGGTACTGGAGCCTGCTCCCCCCGACCGTCACCCGGAGACTGTCCGGCCTTGCATCACCCACCGAGACGGAATCGACAAACACCTCGAGCGGTCGGCGCTTCACGAACCGACTGTAGAGGCGATGCCCACCCGCGTACACAGCGACGGTGTCCGCGAGCGGTTCCGCCGGCGATATCGCGATCACCAGGCGGTCCCCGCGCATTGTGACGTTCATGGCACCGAGGCGGCTGGCCGCGACGATGCCGCCGATGGCCTCGACCGGGTACCAGTACTCGGTCCACCGGTCGGCGACACGCGGCGTGAATCCGAAGTGCTTGAACGGGGTGAAGGTGCTCTGCGCCGCGGTCTGGTTGAACAACCGGCCCGACTGCACCTCGGCGTATTGCCCGTCGGTGTCGGTCAGCAGGTCTTCCCAGATCATTCCCTGCCGGGAGAGACCCCAGATCCAGATCTTCTTCCCCGCCTTTTCGTCGCGGGGGGCGTAGCGAACCATTCCGTACTTCTCGTCATGCCAGTACGCCCCGAAGAAATTGGTCGCCTGGCCGAAGACATGGTACGACTTGTACCCGCCGAAGTTGTTGTGCTCGTACCAGGAGAGGTCGCGACCGGTGGTGTCGATCGGCCAGGGCGCGTGCTCTCCAGCGTGACCCAGCCGGCTGGTGCCGGGGTAGGCAAACTGGAGATTGCCGCGCACGGGGATCCCGACGTTCATCCACGAGTAGTACGGCTGTTCCAGGTCCGACGCGTTGTACCAGAAGGAGGTCGTGCTGAACGCCGCATCGGCGGGGCCGAGGCGGATCTCGAGCCGCCATGGGGTGCGGGTCAGCAGGTCGAGCGCGCCGATGATGCAACTCACGCTGCCGTCGGGGTTGGTCCGGGTGACGTAGTCGACCGGTGTGGCCACGTTCGGCGTGTGGCCGATGATCCCGTAGTTGGCCTCGATGCCACCGCTGGTCCACGGGCCCCGCATGGCGATGTCGCGGAATTTCACCACCTGGTTGAAATAGATGAACGACCGGCCGGTCCGCTTGTCCACGGCGTTCCAGATCTTGCCGCCGATTTCCGGAAGGATCATCACCTTGAGATAGGCGTTCTCCAGCTCGACGACCTTCCAGGCCCGCGGCTCGGCGACGTCGGTGAAGCCGTCGAAGCGGAAGTAGGGATAGATCCGGCCGACGGTCGGGATCGGGTTCGGATCGCTGAAGGGATAGGTGGGAAAGACCTGCCGGTATTCGCGCACCGTGGCACGTGGGGCCTGGGCGGCCAATGGCAGCGCACCGCAGGCGACCGCGACAGCGAGACAGGTCAGGCCCCGCTGGATTCGCATGATTCCCATCGGCCTCAGTCTGGCACGGGTGTCGAGTCTACTTCTCGCGGACCAGCGCCTGGAACCGGGGGTCGTCCCGGAGCGATGCCAGGTCGGGGTCGTGTTCGATCCAGTCCCGATGGGCAAACCCCACCTCGAAGGCGCATCCCAGGTTCTTCAATGCCCGATCCAGTTCGCCTTCCAGGGCGAAGAGACAGGCCACGTTGTAGCAGACGCTTGCGTCGTCCGGATCCACGCCCGTGGCCCGCTCGGCCCATTGCAGTCCCTGTTCCCGGTTGCCCAGCCTGCTCCAGCTGACCGCCGCCATCGTGCAGGCCCGGCCATCGTCGGGATTCAGTTCCAGGAGCCGTTCGATGACCGGCAGCGCCCGACGGTATGCCTCCACGGCCTCATCGGTCCTCCCGAGCGCCGACAGCGTCTGTGCCGCAAAGTACAACGCTTCGTGATCCTCCCGCACCTGGCTTGCCTCCTCGAACAACTGGAGGGCCTTCTCCAGGTCGCCCCGCTGGAAACAGGCACGGGCGTAGAAATACCTCGCCTCGAATTGGCTCGGATCCAGTTCTATCGCCCGATGGAACTCCACCTCCGCATCCTCGAACCGGTCGAGCAGTGTGAGCACGAATCCTCGAGAGGCGTGCGCTTCCGCGAGATCAGGATCCAGCTCGAGTGCTTTCAGGCTCGCGGCGTCCGCCTCTTGCAGCGCGGCATCCGTATCGTCGTCCTGGTAATGATGTGCCAGGAACGCGGCGGCATCCGCGACACCGGCATAGGCCCGCGCATACTCGGGGTCGCACTGTGTGGCGCGCCTGAACATCTGACGTGCGAACAGGACGCTCTTCTTGCGACGCTTGTGGAAGAATTGCCGCCCGCGCAGGTAGTAGTCGTACGCCTCGAGGTCGGTCGTGGGCGCCTTGGCAATCGCGTGCCGACGATCTTCCCGCAACACGACGCGCAGCGCCCGCGCGATGTTCGCCGCGATGTCATCATGGATCGCAAAGACATCCTTCCGCTCGCGATCAAAGCGCCCCGACCAGAGATGGTACCCGTCCTCTGTGTTCACCAGCTGTGCGGTCACGCGAAGGGTGTTGCCGGCCCGGCGCACGCTCCCCTCCAGCACGGCTGTGACGTTCAGCAGCTCCCCGATCGCGCGGATATCCAGCTTCTTGCTCTTCAGGGCGAACGACGAGGTGCGTGAGGCGACGTGCAGCCCTTCGATCTGGGTGAGGGCGTTGATGACCTCCTCCGCCATGCCGTCGCCGAAGTACACATCGTCCGGGTCGGCGCTCAGGTTGACGAACGGAAGCACCGCGATGGAGGTACCCGACTCCGCCTTGAGTACCGGCGCGATCAGCGCGTCGCCGAACTCCCGCGTCGAGGCGAAGCGGTCTGCAGGCGCCTTGGCCAATCCGCGGTGCAGCGCGTCGCGGACCGCGCGGGGGACGCCGGGACGTACGGTCGACAGCGGTGGTGGCGGGTCGACCACGTGGCGCGCCAGGATGGCCCGGGTCCCTCCGCCGACGAACGGCGGATGGCCGGCGAGCATTTCGTAGAGGACGCAGGCCAGGGAGTACTGATCGGCCCGCGCATCGACGTTGCCCTCGCCACTCGCCTGCTCAGGGCACATGTAGGCCGGCGTACCCACGACCCTCCCGGCCCCGGTCGAGTACTTCTTGCCAATACGCGAGAGGGCCCGTGCCACACCGAAGTCCACCACCACCGCGTGCCCCTGCTCCAGCAGGATGTTTTCCGGCTTGATATCGCGATGCACCACACCCCGGTCATGGGCATAGGCCAGCGCATCGGCCACATCCCGCGCCAGCCGCACCGCGTCCTCAATGGGCAGCTGCCTCTCCCGGTCAAGCCATTGCCGGAGCGACCCGCCATCCACGTACGGCATGACGTAGTAGAGCTGGCCGGCCTCGTCGCCGGAATCGTAGAGTGGAAGGATGTTGGGATGGGTGAGGGTGGCGGCAATCTCGATTTCGTCGAGAAAGCGCGCCCCTTCGGTGGAGGAGGCGAGTTCCGGCTTCAGGAGCTTCAGCGCCACCTGGCGGTGATGCTTGGGATCTTCCGCCAGATAGACCGTAGCCATTCCGCCCCGGCCCAGCTCCCCCAGGATCGAATACCCCGCGAACACAATACCACGCTGCAGCGTCTGGTTCGACATCAGAAGCACTCCCGCTGAGACGCCTCCCCGGACAAAGAGCGCCTGACGCAATCTAGGCCGGCGCATCCCGCGTCACCATCAGGGAGGGCTGCCCACCTATCCCACAGGACAGCACTTTCCCTACGGGACCCGGCACCTGAAGTGCCAATATGAACCATGCTTGACACTCGCCCTATCTTCGGTATATGTTCGGTCAACGATACCGAACAAAAGCCGAAAGAGGGTGCCATGCCCCCCGCTCCGCCTCCGCCTCCGCGGCCGCAATGCCCGTCCCCCAAAGCCCATGGCTCGTCCTCTCGAGCCAACCCCCTGGCCTACTCACGCATACGGGTCTGCCCCGAGTGCGCCGGTCCCGTCATCCACAACTCCGGCTGCATCACCTGCCGAGCCTGCGGCTGGGGAAAGTGCGGCTAGTGGCGAGGCAGGGAGGCAGGGAGGCAGGGAGGCCGCAGAAAATGCAGCTCTCCCTCCTGCCCCCCGGCCACCCGGCCGCCCTGCCAATCCTCGCGACCGCCCTTGGTCGCAAGACCACCTTCGAAGCCGTGCCGACCCGCTCCGTGCTCAACAGCCCTGCGGCCACCCACATGCCGTTCTGGTCGGTCAATCCCTATATCGGCTGCGAATTCGGCTGCACCTATTGCTACGCCAGGGACACGCACCGATGGACCATGGAGAGGACTGAGGGCCGAGGACTGAGGACTGCGGACGACGCCTTTGAAAAACGAATTCTTGTCAAAACCAACGCGCCACAGATTTTCCAGCGCACGCTCGATCCAGTTCGTATCGATGGCGCGCCCATCGTCATCGGTACCGCCACCGATCCCTATCAACCGGCTGAACGGCGCTTCCGGATCACCCGCGGGCTGCTCGAAACACTGCTCCCGCACCGCGGGCTCCACCTCGGCATCATCACCAAGTCGCCGCTGATCACCCGGGACATCGACCTCCTGGTGCAGCTTGCCGAACGACACGTCGTGAGCATCCATATCTCGCTCACCGCTCTCGAGGGACGCCTGGTCCGGCGGATCGAGGCCCGCTCCCCCGCCCCGCATGCCCGACTCCGTGCGCTCAGCCGCCTGGCCGCTGCCGGCCTCGACGTCGGCCTCCTCGTGGCCCCCATCATTCCCGGCGTGACCGACAGCCGGACACAACTGACCGCGCTCTTCCGCGCGGCGAAGGAAGCTGGTGCCCGTCGCGTGGCCGGGGAGGCGCTCCGACTCGGTCCCGCGGCGCGGCGCCACTTCCTTCCGCACCTGGCCCGCGAGTTCCCCGACCTCGCCGCGCGCTACGCCCGCCGCTACGGACACCGGCAATCGGCGGGCAAGGACTACACGACGGCGCTGGCCCGGAGGGTGGATGCGATTCGGAAGGAGATTGGTTTCATACAGGACTGAGGACTGGGGACTGGGGACTGAGAGGGAGATGCCCTCAGTCCTCAGTCCTCGGCCCTCAGTCCTTCTTTCCTTATGCCGAGATCCGTCCTCTTTATCGACCCCCCCGCCTTCTGCACCACCGTGGAGGCGCTCGTGGCCCCCGCCCTCCGCGGGCGCCCCGTCGCGGTCGCCGCACCCGGCGCCGACCGCGCCACCGTGCTGGCCCTTTCTCCCGAGGCCCACGCCGCCGGCATCACCCGTGGCATGCCGGTGCGCCAGGCACAGAAGCGCTGCCCCGACCTGGCCCTCCTGCCGCCCAACCCGAAGCTCTACGCCCGCGCCTCCGCCGCGCTGCACGACATCTTTCGCCGTTACACGCCGGTCATCGAACCACGCGGCTACGGCCACGCCTACCTCGACGTGACCGGCACCGGCGCCCTCTTCGGTCCACCGGTGGACGTGGCGCTCCGCATCCATCGTGAGGCACGCAGCGGCATCCGCCTTCCTGTGACCGTGGGCGTCGGCGCCAACAAGCTGGTGACCACCGTCGCCGCCGGACAGCGCGACGCCGACCGCAGCGGCAGTCGCGATGCCGTCGTCCCCGTACCCGAGGGGGGCGAAGCCGCCTTCCTCTCACCTCATCGGGTGGCGCTGCTCCCCGATGTCGCCGAGCGCATCCGCGAACGGCTCGACGACTACCAGCTCGAACTCATCGGCGACGTCGCCGCCGTCGGCGCCCCCGCCCTCGGCCAGGTCTTCGGCCGCGCCGGCGCCGAACTCCACGCCAAGGCCCGCGGCATCGACCCGCGCCCCGTCCTCCCCCTCGCCATCCGGCGGGAGTTCCGTGCCGCCCATACCCTGGCCACCGACACCAACGACCTCGGTCTGCTCTTCACCCTCCTGCGCCGGCTCACCGAACGGCTCGGTACCAAGCTCCGGACCCGGCACCTCGTCACCCGCCGGCTCCGCCTCGACCTGGCCTACGCCGACTACAGCACCAGCGGCCGTATCGTGACGCTGCCCGGCGCCGCACTCGATGTGGCGCTGCTCGACGCCGCCCGCCGCGCCTTCACCCTCGCCAACACCAAACGCATCGCCGTCCGTACCGTGGCCATCGCGGCGGAACAGTTGGTGGAGATGGACGTCCAGATAGACTTGTGGGACAGCATGAATGGCGGGGAGGCGGGAAAGCGGGAAAGCGGGGAAGGAGGACCGGAAGTCGTGATACAGAACGCGATCGACCAGATTCGGAGTCGCTGGGGAACACAAGGTATCGCACGGGGGACGGCCGCGAAACGATGAGGGAGGAAGGGGATCGTCGGCGACGGCAGGGACAAGGACTGAGAACTGAGGACTGAGGACTGAGGACAATGGGAGGCGGGATTCGTCGGCGCAAGCAGTTCGCAGGGGAGCAGAGTGGGGTGGTTAGAGAACTGCTGGAGCTGACGAACCCGCCGACCGTACAACTGGACGAGGATTTCATGGGCACATCGTATTGCGACATAGCAAAGGGCCACGAATGGCACGGCCCCTACCACGATACCGAGTATGGCGTCCCCCTCACCGATGAGTCGGCGCTCTTCGGGCGGCTGATCCTGGAAATCAACCAGGCCGGCCTCAGTTGGCTCACCATCCTGAAGAAGCGCGAGGCGTTCACGCGAGCCTACAGCGGCTTCGACGTCGAGGCGGTGGCGCGCTATGGCGCGCGCGACACCAACCGCCTGCTGGCCGACACCGGCATCATCCGCAACCGTCTCAAGGTCGCGGCCGTCATCCACAACGCCCGGCAGGTGCTGGCGCTCCGGAAGTCTCACGGCGGCTTTGCCGCCTGGCTCGATGTGCACCACCCGCGCACCAAAGAGGAGTGGGTCACGCTCTTCAAGGAGACCTTCCGGTTCACCGGCGGTGAAATCACCGGTGAGTTCCTCCTCAGCACGGGATATCTCCCTGGTGCACACACACCGGACTGCCCGGCATACAAGCGGATCCTGAAGCTGAACCCGCCGTGGAAGCGAGCGACGTAGTCGCGAGCCTACTTCACGGAGCGAGGAGGGAGGCGGGGTTCGTCGACGCAGGCAGTTCGCAGGGGAGTGGGGTGGAAAGGCTAGAGAACTGCCGGAGCCGACGAATCCGCCGACCACACAACCGTACCTCCTGAGACAATCCGTGTTTACTCACCTGCACGTCCACAGTCACTTCTCCTTCGGCTTCGGCGCCTCCAGCCCGGCGGCGCTGGTCGAGGCCGCCATCGCGCGCGGTTTCCGCACCCTGGCCTGCACCGACACCAACGGCGTGTACGGCGCGGTGGAATTTCAGCAGGCCGCCGAATCGGCGGGGATCCGCCCCATCCTCGGTGTGCACCTGCGGCTTGGTGACCAGGACGCGATCGCGCTGGCGATGGATGAACAGGGATGGGGAGCGCTCTGTCGCGCCGTAACACAAATCCATTGGCTCCCCCCTCTCCATTTCATGGAGAGGGGGCCAGGGGGTGAGGACAGCGAGGCCGCGGGGCAGGGAGGCAGGGAGGCAGGGTCGTTGGCGGTCATTGTCGCCCGTGACCGGAACGGTCTTATCCTCCTCTCCCGCTCGATCTCGTTCCTTGAGCAGGTGCACGCACTGAGCGGACCGACCGATCTCTACGCCGAACTGGTGCCGGGCCGGGAACGGCACGGTGTGCTCGCCGCCGCTCGGCGGATGGGCCTGCCCGCCGTGGCCAGCAACGCCGTCGCGTTCGCCAACCCCGAAGACTGGGCCCGCCATCGCTTGTTGGTTACCATCGGCCAGAACACCACACTGACGGCATTGGAAGGGGCGCAACGCGTTGCGCCCCTACAGCCCCGCGGCCCCGCAGCCTCGCCGTCGACGGCTTGGCTCCGCCAAGCCGTCGACCTGCTCCCACGCCTTCCCCGACTGCCCCGAGGCGCTCACCGCCGCGGAGGATGATTGCCGACCGCTGCCGCTGGCGGATTCCCCTCGGTCGCGTCGTGCCGCCGCGCATGACCGACCGCACCGACGCCTTCGAGCAGCTCCGCGCGCTCGCCTATGCCGGTGCCGCACGGCGTTACGGCACGGTGGCGCCCGTCACCCGCGACCGCCTGGAGCACGAACTCGCCATCATCGGGATGAAGGGGTTCGCGGACTACTTCCTCGTGGTGCACGACATCGTCGCCCACGGCCCCACCCACTGCGGCCGCGGCTCCGTCGCCAATTCGGTGGTGAGCTACTGCCTCGGCATCACCCACGTGGAGCCCCTCGGCGCCGGGCTGCTCTTCGAGCGATTCCTCAATCCGGCGCGCACCGATCCGCCGGACATCGACCTCGATTTCCCCTGGGATGAGCGCGACCGGGTCCTGGCGTATGTCTTTCGCCGCTATCCCTTTCCCCGCGCGGCGATGGTGGCCAACCACAACTGCTTCCGACTCCGCGGCGCGCTGCGCGAGGTGGCCAAGGTGCACGGCCGCCCCGCCGGTGAAATCCGCGAGGTGACCCGGCGCATTCCCTGGTACCACGAGGGGGAGCCACTCGACAGCCTCCTCGCCACCCATCCCAACTTCCAGGGACTCGACCTGCCGAAGGCGTGGCAGGGCTTCGCGCGCGAAGCGGAACCGCTGGTCGGTGTGCCCCGGCATCTGTCGTTGCATCCGGGCGGTGTCGTCATCGTGCCGACGGCGCTGACCGATCACGTGCCGCTGGAGCGCGCGGTCAAGAAGCTCGATGGCGCACCGGAGCTGACCGTCCCCGTCATCCAGTTCGAGAAGGACGGCGCCGAGGACGCCGGCCTCGTCAAGATCGACCTGCTCGGCAACCGCTCGCTCGCCGTCATCCGCGACGCCATCAGCGCCGTGCGCGAGAACACCGGCCGCCAGATCGACTACACCTCGCAGGAGGCCGGAGACGACCCCGCCACGAAGGCGCTCTTCCGCACCGGGCAGACGATGGGGGTCTTCTACACCGAGAGCCCCGCGTCGCGGCAGCTCTGCGCCAAGTCCCGCGCCGACAGCTTCGAGCTGCTGGTGCTCAACACCAGCATCATCCGCCCCGCGTCGAACCGCTTCATCCGGCAGTACCTCTCGCGGCTGCACGGCGAGCCCTACGAGCCGCTCCACCCGGTGCTGCGCGACACCCTCGCCGAGACCTTCGGCATCATGGTGTACCAGGAGGACGTGGTGCACGTCTGCCAGGCGTATGCCGGGATGTCGCTGGCCGACGCCGACGGGCTCCGGAAGTCACTGCAGAAGAAGCGGCCCGCCAAGCTGCTGGCGTCGTACGCGCAGGAGTTCCTCCGCGGCGCCCGCTCCCTCGGCCGGGACGACGCCGTCACCGAGCAGGTCTGGCAGATGGTGATGTCCTTTTCCGGCTACAGCTTCTGCAAGGGCCACTCGGCGTCCTACATCCAGGTGGCGCAGCAGGCCTGTTACCTCCGCGCCAATTACCCCGCGGAATTCATGGCGGCGGTGCTCGCCAACGGCGGCGGCTTCTACCATCCGTTCGCGTATGTCGCCGAGGCGCGGCGGATGGGGATCACGATCCTGCCGCCGGACGTGAATGCCAGTGATATCCGCACCACGGGCAACGGGCGCGAATTGCGGATCGGGCTGCAATTCATCACGGGCCTGTCAGCGCATGGCGCCGAGGCGATCACATCGGCGCGCTGCGCGGATGAACTGCCCCGCGGCCCCGCGGCCCCGCTGCGCGCACCGTTCTCCGACCTCTCCGATCTCCGCGTTCGCGCGCGCCTGTCGCACGACGACCTCCGCACCCTCGTCAAGGCCGGCGCCTGCGACAGCATCGCCAACGGGATGACCCGGCCGATGATGTTGTGGATGGTAGACAGCGAGGCCGGGCGGCCGGGCGGCCGGGCGGCAGTCGATCTACTGCCTCCCTGCCTCGCTGCCTCCCTGCCTCGCCTACCTGACTACGTCGCCGGAACGAAAGCGCCAGGATGAGTACTCCGCCCTCGGCTTCCTCACGGAGAGCCATCCGATGGCGCTTTACAGCGAACGGCTGCGGCGCTTCCGGCTGGTGAAGAGCCCCGACCTGCCGAAGCATGTCGGCCAGAGCGTCATTCTGGCGGGGATGCTGACCACGGCCAAACCGGTGCATACCGCCACCGACGAGCCGATGCAGTTCGCCACCTTCGACGATGGCGATGGGTTGGTCGAGGCGGTGCTCTTTCCCGAGGTGTACCGGACGCGAGGGCACGTGCTGTTCGACCAGGGGCCCTTCCTCATCCGCGGAAAGGTGGAGGAGGAGTTCGGCGCCATCACGGTGACCGTCACCCATCTGGAGCGGGTGGAGCGGATGCTGGCGCGGCTCGGGGCCTGACCGGGGTGCCGCTCCGGAGCGGCGCGCGTATCTTGGAGAGACGCCAACTCCCTCTGCCGAGAGCCGGATGCGCCACTCCCGATTCGCTTATGCCCTGCTCCTGCTGGCGCTCGCCGCTCCGGCAGCCGCCCAGACCATACCGTCCGAGAAGGCCCCCCCGAAGCCTGCTGCCGATACGCTTCCGCCGGCCGCCGTGCCCGTGCCCCAGATTCCCACCCGGGCCGCGGCCACCGAGGCCCGCCTCGATGAGATCTGGCAGACGCTTCCCCCGAATCGTATCGATCGCCCGTATCGCCACCGACTATGCCGCGGCCCGGGACACGATCAGTACCGTCCTGGAAGCGACAGAAGCGCCAGGGACAGGAGCACCTCACCAAGCGCTCGCTCACGGACCTGCACAACGAATGGAGCCGGCGGCTCGAACAGATGCGCGGCTGGCAGCAGGGCATCGCCAACCGCACCGACGCGATGGCGGTCATCCAGACCGAACTGATTCGCCGGGACACGACCTGGCGACTGACACGAGCCGAGGCGACGAAAGCGAACGCCCCGCCGGATGTGACGGAGTTGGTGGACAACATCCTCCAGCGCAATCGGGTGCTGCAAGACACCGTCGAAGCGCGAATCGTGGAGGTGGTCAGGCTGCAGTCCCAGATCACTCGTACGATCGGCCTGCTGCAACAGGTGGATGACCAGAGCACGGAGCAGTTGGCCTCCATGCGCCGCGATCTCTTCAGCCTGGATGCGCCGCCCCTGTGGAAGGCGCTGACCCGCACGGATACCACCCGGGACCTGCGCCCCGATGTTCGAGCGGGCGCGGCGCAGACACGGCGAGAACTCAGGTACTTCCACGAGGCGTACCGGCTGCCGATCTACTTCCACCTGGCGTCCACCCTCGGCATCCTGTTCGCCGTCGTCTGGTTCCGCCGCAAGCTCGATCGGCATACGGCAGAACACCCGGCAGCAACGGCGCGCCGCATCCTCGACCATCCGGCGGCGGGCGCCTGGCTCATCGTCACCATCGCCGGACTCTTCCTCTATCCCCGGGCACCCCTGTCCGTCTACGACCTCTCGATGCTGGCCGGCGTCCCGGCGTTGCTGAGCCTGCTGCCAGCCTTTCTCCCGCCCACCCTGACCCGACCTGCCGCAGCATGGGCAGTCCTCTTTGCCGTGCAGCGACTTGGCGCCCTCCTGCTGACCGGAGCGGTCTGGCAGCGGGCGGGCAGCCTGATGATCGCGATCGTGGGGGCCGTGATCCTCCTTCGGCTGCTCCGCAAGGGGGCACAGCTGGAGGCGCTTGGGTCGGATGGGTACGCGACCGCCGCGCGCTTCGGGGCGCGACTCTCGGCGGGGACGCTCATCGTCGCCGCGGGGTCCAACATCATCGGCAACACCTCGCTCGCCTTCTTCCTCACCGGCGGCACGGTAACGAGCGCCTACCTCCTCCTCGTCGTCCTGGCCGCCGTGCAGATCTTCGACGGCATCCTCATCGTCGTGACCCGCTCCGAAGCCGCGGGGACATCGCGATTCGTGACCGACCAGAAGGACAAGCTGGTGCGGGACGGGCTCCGGCTCGTCACCTTTGTGTCGGTGCTCTTGTGGGTTGTGATCACGCTGATGGTCTTCGACGTGATGGACCCCATCTGGATGTTCCTGCAGGGCGCCTTGAGTGCATCTCTCACGCTGGGTGAGCTGCACATCTCCCTGGGCGGGGTCCTCTTGTTCATCACGACCGTCTGGGTGAGCATCCTGATCAGTCGCGCCATTTCCAGCGTGCTGGAGATGGACGTGCTTTCCCGACTCGATATGCCGAAGGGGCTTCCCAGCGTCATCGGACGCCTCACCCGGTACACGCTGATTGCGCTGGGGTTTGTCTTCGCGCTTGCTGTGGCCGGCCTCGAACTCACCCAACTGACCATCCTGGGTGGTGCGCTCGGCGTCGGCGTCGGGTTCGGGCTCCAGACCATCGTCAGCAATTTCGTGGCGGGCCTCATTCTCGCCTTCGAACGCCCGATCCGGGAAGGGGACATCGTCCAGGTCCAGACCAACGCCGGCGAGAATCTCAGCGGGGAAGTTCGGCGCATCGGCTTCCGCGCGAGCATCATCCGCACGTACGATGGGGCGGAGGTGATCGTGCCGAACGCCTCGCTCATCTCCAACGATGTGGTCAACTGGACCCTGTCCGACCAGCTACGCCGGCTCACCATTCAGGTGGGCGTCGCCTACGGCACCGATCCGGCCCGGGTGCTCGAGCTGTTGCGCCAGGTGCCGACCCAGTACTCGAGCATCCTGAAGGAGCCGGCGCCACTCGCCCTCTTCACCGGATTCGGCGACAGCGCCCTGAACTTCGAGCTGCGCTTCTGGATCTCCGACATCAGCCAGGTCCTCATCCTGAGAAGCGATGTCACGACCGCCGTCAACAACACGCTCGTCGCCGCGGGCATCGAGATCCCGTTCCCGCAGCGCGACCTCCACCTCCGCAGCGTCGACGCGCCCGGCTGCCGCGCAGTTGCGCGGGTCCGACGAACCAGGGAAGGACCCACCTAGATGCCACGCTCGCTCTCCGTACCCTCGACCGTCTGCCGGCGCCTTCCTCGGCCTCGGCCTCACCTGCGCCGGCGAATCCGCGCCGACCGTCCTGCCACCGGCCACGATCGATCGTGCAGCTCGAGGAGGTCGCCACCGGACTCGACTTCCCGGTGCTCGGTCACCGCCGCGCCCGGAGACACCAGCCGGCTCTTCGTGGTCGAGAAGGGCGGGACACGGTCCGCATCATCAAGCACGGTGTCCTCCTCCCCACGCCGTTCATCGACCTCAGCGGCCGCGTCACAACCCGCAGCGAGCAGGGGCTCCTCGGCATGGCGTTCCATCCCACCGATGGCCGGGTGGTGCTGAGCTTCACCGTGGCAGGGAGCACGGGCGGCGGAACCAGCCGCATTGCCACGTTCACGACCGGCGTCGAATCCGGATGTCCTCGACCCCGCCACCGAGCAGGTCGTCATCGAGGTGAAGCAGCCCTACGGCAACCACAACGGCGGGCATGTGGCGTTCGGCCCCGACGGCTATCTCTACGCCGGCTACGGCGATGGCGGGAGTGGCGGCGACCCCCAGGGCCACGGCCAGGACCGGGACGACCTCCTCGGCTCCCTCCTGCGGCTCGACATCGACCACGGGCTCCCCTACACTATCCCCGCGAACAACCCGTTCGTCGGTCAGCCGAGCATGCGCGGGGAGCTCTGGAACTGGGGGCTCCGCAATCCCTGGCGCTTCAGCTTCGACCGCGCCACCGGCGACCTCTACATCGCCGACGTCGGCCAGAACGAATGGGAGGAGGTGGACGTGCAGCCCGCTGCGAGTGCAGGCGGCGAGAACTACGGCTGGGCCATCATGGAGGGCGACCACTGCTACAAGAGCATCACCTGCAACAAGACCGGGCTGACAGGCCCGTCATGGAGTACGGCCATCGGCGATGGCTGCTCGATCACCGGAGGGTACGTGTACCGGGGCGAGGCGATTCCGGAACTCAAGGGCACGTACTTCTACGGTGACTATTGTGAGGGCTGGATTCGAAGCTTCGTGTACCGGGATGGGGTTCCCGACAAGCCATCCTCCTGGCCCGACGCTCGACACCAAGCAACTGATCACCAGTTTCGGCGAGGACGCGCGGGGCGAGCTCTACGTAGTCCTCTCGAATGGCACGATTTACCGGATCGCCCCGGGCAGCTGACGTGGCCGAAGAAGACGCGACCGCACCTGAAGAACTGCAGCGACTCCGCGCCGCGCTACCGCCGGGCGTCCACTTCGGCACGTCGTCGTGGAACTACCCGGGGTGGCAGGGGCTCATCTATCACCAGAAGTACCCCAAGAGCGGCGCCAGCGGGAAGATGCTCGCCGAGTACGCGCGGTGGCCGCTCTTCTCCACCGTCGGCATCGATTCCAGCTTCTACAATCCAATGTCGGAGAAGACGCTGACCCAGTACGCAGCGGCGCTGCCGGCCGGCTTCCGCTGCGTGAGCAAGGTATGGGACCGCATTACCGTCCACACCCATTCCAAGATGCGCGACAAGGCGCACGCCGGTCAGCTCAACCCCGACTTCCTGAACCCTGAACTGTTCGTCGAGGCGGTGCTCGACCCCTGCCTGCGGCACTTTGCTGACCACATCGGGCCGTTTGTCTTCGAGTTCCAGGCGCTGAGGGGCAAGTCGAAGCTTGCGCCGCAGGCGTTCGCCGATCGACTCGACCAGTTCTTCTCCGCCCTGCCCCGCTCGGCGCCCTACGCGGTGGAAATCCGGAACGAGGAGTACCTGACGCCGGCATACTTTGCGGTGCTGCGGGAACACAACGTGGCCCACTGCTTCAACTCCTGGACCCGCATGCCGTCCATCGGTGAGCAGCTCGACCTGCCGGGCGCCATCGGCGCGCCGTTCGTGGTGGCGCGGGCGCTGCTCCGGCCGGGGCGGTACTACGCGGCGGCGGTCGACGCCTTCCAGCCGTACGACCGGATCCAGGACAAGAACCCCGAACTGCGCGCCGATCTGGCCCGCCTCATCGAGACGGCGGTCAAGGCGCGGATACCGGCCTATGTGCTGGTGAACAATCGGGCGGAGGGGAGTGCGCCGCTCACGATCGCGGCGGTGGCGCGCATGCTGGCTGAGCGGCAGGCAAACGAAACGGCCCACTCGTGAGGAGTGGGCCGGTCACATCACGCTTCGGTCTTCGTGGCGCGCCGTCTGCGTCTCCGCCGCGGACCGTCCCGGTCGGGTCGCTTGGCCGCGGCGTAGGCCGACTGCACCAGCAGCACTGCACGATCGGCCGCCTCGCCCGTCCCCGGGATTTCCACCCACCGCCCAAAGCCGGCGTTCTCGTTCACCAGGAAGGGCCGCGCCGCCTTCGCCTCCAGCAGTTCCTCGCGCTGGCTGTCCGGCAGCTTGAGCACCACGAGGTCCTCGCGCAGGAAGGCGAACATGCGCCGCCCGTGAAAGTACGCCTCCGCTCCGAACATCTTTCGGGTGGTGACGTTGGGCAGGTCGGCTGATCGCGGCCTGCACCAGGCGGTACGCATCGGACATCGGTCGGGCCATCGCGCCATCATCCCGGGTCGGGGAACTGGGGGCAGCTAAGGTGCAGCGCGAACGGCCGTTCCGCTAGTCCTCCTCGTTCCAGAGGCCCACGGTCAGCCGCCACGCCCGCTCTTCCCCGGGGTGCAAGGTCGGGGCCACCCCCCAGTCGCCTGCAGCTTCCTGCAGTCGCCCCGGGGCGCCGATGCCGGGCTCGATGGCGCAGTTGTAGTAGGGGTCGATCCCTCCCGGGGCCCAGCCGCCACAGTTGAGCCAGAGCCCCACCTGGGGCACCTCCGTCGGCTCGACCAGGAGGTCCAGCCACTCGCCTGCCTCGGGGTCCTGCAGCAGGATCCTCCCGGACTGGGCCGATGTCGGCGTGGCCATCGCCGCCCACCCCGACTCCTCCGGAAAGACGAAGGCGTCGCCCTTCCCCTCGAGCGGCCAGGAGCCGGACCTCCCCGCCCTGCCAGTCGCTCCGTCCGATCACATCAGAACATCCGCACCTGGCTCACCGTCGGCAGGACGATCCGCATCCCCGGGCGCACACCGAAGATCGGGTGCGCCGCCCAGATCCACGGAAACGGCGCGTCGCCGGTGTGGCGCACCCGATAGCGGAGCACCACCATCGGTTCGTCGGCCGAGAGCGAGATCTCCCGCGTGAACTCATAGGGCAGCGCGATGCCGCGGACTGTGCCGGAGATCACGGTCCCCTCGGCGTGCTCGTAGATGCGGGATTCCCAGCGGGCGGACCAGAGCTCGCCGTGATCGGGAAGCGGGCGGGGTCTCGGGGGGAGCGCCGGGGATGCGGGAGGGGAGGACGGTGGGAAAGCACTCGTCCCAGCCGCCGCTGTCGGCGGTCTCCACGTAGGAGCTGCCGGGAACGCCGGGGGCGTACGGGATGGCGGGATTGCGCCAGAGCCACTCGCGGCCCCGGCGCCGGCGCAGGTTGGTGATCTTCATGCCGAGGGTGGGGGCGACCACCAGCTCGAGCAGGTCATTGGAGAGGGAGACGGCGGGAATCCCGCCGAGGGAGAGCTGGCGGACGGTCACGGAGTGATGATCGCTGGAACCCCGACCAACCGCTCCTCACCGCGCCAACCGTATTCGCCGTTGCGCCGTCCGCAGTACACACCGCCCGACTCTGAGACTACGCAGTACTGGTTCGGGCTCGCAGACATATCGATGACCCGAAAGCTCGGCGTGACGACCTTTGGCGGCACCGTGACTCCGGAATGGTACTCGCCGCCCCACATGAAGCCGTCGCCATAGCGGGTGGTCCCGAAGAAGGAGCCGTATCCATCGGAGGAAAGGGCGCCGAAGTTTTCTTGAACGTCGGGACGCACTGGAACGGTTGTCCAGTTCGGATAACCGAGCTGCGTCCCCAACCCGCCATCCCAATCATCTCCAAAGCAGGTGACCTCACCGCCAAGTTGAATACCGCACACCGAGTTCTTCCCAACTGCCAGGGAGAGATACCGGTACCCCGGCAAGGGACGCGTCGGGACGAGGTAGAGGTCAGACGGGAGCGGTGCGAAGCCATTGCCGTACCCGTAGCCCCAGCACCAGGATTCACCGTCCGCATCCAGCGCGCAGGTTCTATCGTCGCCCACCGCTATCTGGATGAACCGTTCGCTCCCAAGCACCGGCATCGGGGCGGCGGAGCTGGCCCTGTTACCAGTGCCGAGTTGTCCACTCCAGTTCGCCCCCCAGCACCTTGCGCCACCGACCCCCAGCAGGACGCAGGCGTGGCCGAGGTAGTCTGATTCGATGGCGAGCGAGCTCGCCCCTTCGGCCCCAGAAATCCGCACCGGTGTCGGCTGAATCGGTATCGATGCCGCCGGGCCTGCCTGGCCAAAGTCGTTTCGACCCCAGCACCAGGCATCGCCCGCCAGGTCGCGTGCACAGGTGAGTCCACCGTTGGACGCACGGATCTCGAGCGCCGCGGAAAGGCCTGCAACAGGCACAGGTGTCTCCGCGAAGTGACTGAGTGAATCCCCGGTGCCTAACTGCCCATCCCGATTGCTGCCCCAGCAGACCGGCCTTTGATCACTCAGGATCGCGCACGCATAGCTTCCACCCGCCGCCACCTGAACTGCGTGCAAAGCCGTGGCCTCCGCCTCAAACTCCACCGGGACCCCGGTAAGCCCCGACACCACCCGCGCCACCTGCGTCCCCTCCCCCAGCCCAAGCGTCCACACCGCGTAGTTGCGGCCCTTGCTGTCCGTGGTGCCCGTCATCCGGTCGCCGGCATCCGCCAGTTGGACCCCGAGCCTTCCCCCTGAGGCAGCGACCACGTCACCTTGGCGCCCAGCACCAGGTTGCCTTCGTAGTCCCGGACCTCTACCGCAAGGGTATCCGTCAGCGCCCGGCCCGGCGTACCGGAGAGCGTGGTGGTCGTCACGGGTGTCACGATGTAGGGAGAATCAGTGCTGGAGGGATCGTTGCAGGCGACCAGCAGTGTGGCGGCCGCAAGAAGCAAGGCGTGGCGGGTGAGGTCCGGGCCCCTCATGGGCCCGCCAAAGCGGGGACGCCGGAGACCGTGGCTGCGTAGCCGTTGTACCACGTCCCGACCTCTCCACAATAGACACCTCCCGACTCTGAGATGCCGCAGAATTGGTCATCCGCCCCCGATATCTCATCGAATCTCGGGTGCTGCACGATGGGAAGCACCGCTTGGCCCGAGTAATTGCCGTATTCTCCGTAGGCGTACAACTCCCCGAACCGGGAACGGGCGAAGACCGCGTCCCATCCATTGCCGACGACTTGCGCGAGATTGGGATCGATCTGGACCGGCCAGGGGAATTCGGTCCCCGGATTGAACTGGCCCCAGCAGGACATCCGGCCGTCAAACTGGAGGCCGCAGGTACGCCAATAGCCGACCCCCAACGAGTGGTACCGCTTGCCGGGCAGTGGGCGGGCCGGGACGGTGAAGACCTCTAGGGGCAGTGGGCTGAACTCTCCCGCCCGGGCGTTACCCCAGCACCAGGCCTCCCCATCTGAATCGAGTGCACAGCTCCGGGCGTCGCCCCCAGAGTAGACACTCTGAAAATCATCGCTCCCTACCACTGGCCGCGGCTGGGCGGAACTGACCAGATCGCCGGTGCCCAGTTGTCCCGATCCATTGAATCCCCAGCACCGTGCACCACCGACACCCACGATCGCGCAGGTGTGCGATTTCCAGTAGTCGCCAGAAAGGGAAAGGGAGACCGCCCCTTCCGCGCCGGGTACCCGTACCGGAGTCAGTTGCATCGGCTGGCTGGCCGCGGGGCCGGCCTCCCCGTACACATTCTTCCCCCAGCACCAGACATCGCCCGCGAGGTCCCGTGCACAGGTGTGGTTGTCGATCGAAGCCAGGATCTCCTGAACCGTGGGCAGGCCCACCACCGGACTAGGCGCCACGCGAGCCAAAGTGTCACCCGTGCCCAGTTGACCATCCGGATTCGCACCCCAGCAGAATGGCCGATTGCCCTCGAGTATTGCACAGGCATACCCTTTGCCGGTCGAGACAGCGCGCGCATGGAGCACGGTGACAGTAGCCGAGAAGGTGTTCGGCTCGCCGAATCCGGCCGCGACCTTCGCCACCTGCGTCCCCTCATCCAACCCAAGCGTCCACACCGCATAGTTGCGGCCCTTGCTGTCCGTGGTGCCCGTCATCCGGTCGTCGGCATCCGCCAGTTGGACCGCCAGCTTCCCCCATGCGGCAGCGACCACGTCACCTTGGCACCCGGCACCAGGTTGCCTTCGACGTCGCGCACCTCCACCACCAGGGTATCGGTCAGCGTCCAGCCGGGGGTTCCGGACAGCGTCGCGGTCGTCACCGGCGTCACGATGTAGGGGGAATCGACGCTCGAAGGGTCGTTGCAGGCCGTCAGGGTGGCGGCGACCAGGACGGCCGCACATGGGAAGGGATGGGAGGTGCGGAGGGCCATCAGGTACCTCAGCTACTCGGAGTCAGCGTCTCCTGAAGTTCGGTAATCACGCCGGCGCTCTCACAAATCCGCGCGACGGTTTCGCCGATCTTGTTGTTGGGGGTCGAGGCGCCTGCCGTCAAACCTATCCGGCGGGCGCCGGAGAGCCACCCCTCGATCCGTTCCTCCACTTTGGTCCGAATCGGCTGGTGGCGCACTGCCCCCGACGCCACGTCGATGCAGTCGGCATCCTCGATATGGACGGTCCGGACGCCCTTGGCCGCACAGATCGCGGCCAGGTTGCAGGTATTGCTCGAGTTGTACCCGCCGACCACCACCATCAGGTCAAGCGGCTCCTCCAGCAGCGCCAGCACCGCGTCCTGCCGCTCCTGCGTGGCCGAGCAGATGGTATCGAAACTCCGGAAATGCTCGTCGCGATGTCGCCTCGCCGTAGCGCCGGCCCATGCTCAGGCCGAACTCCGCCGCGATGGCCAGCGACTCCCCGGCCAGCATCGTCGTCTGGTTGGCGATGCCCACGCGCTGCAGGTCGGTTTCGAAATCGAACTCGGGCGAGGTCTTCCCCGCGAACCGCTCCGCAAGCGCAGCGGCGTCACCGCGCCCTTCGATGAAGTCACAGACCAGCCGCGCCTCGGCCATGTCATACACCACGAGGTAGCGCCCCCCGGGTGCTTGGTGACCTGGCTGGCCGTTGCCTTCGTCTCTTCGTGGTAGCTCTTGCCGTGGATGATGGCGGTGAATCCGTCGCGGGCATACGAATCCACCCGCTTCCAGACGTTGAGCACCGACCCGCAGGTGGTGTCGACCAGCACACACCCCACGGCGCGGAGCCGTTCGAAGTCCCGGATCGTCACGCCGAACGCCGGCATGATGACCACGTCCTCTGCCGTAAGCCCGGAGAAGTCGAAGTGGCCGTCGGGGCCGTTCTGCAGGAACCGCACGCCCATCTGCTGGAGCCGCGCGTTGACGTGCGGGTTATGGATGATCTCCCCGACCAGCGCGATCGGGCGGTCTGGAAACTTCACCCGCGTCTCGTAGGCGTATTCCACGGCCCGGTCCACACCGTAGCAAAAGCCGAACTCCTTGGCCAGCCGAAAGGTCAGCGGCCCCGCGGTAAGGGTGTGGCCCCCCTTGAGGAAGGCGTCCACCACGCCACTGGCATAGTCGGACGTCAGCGTCCCCCGGATGTCCTTCTTGAGCCCAAAGCCCTTGCGGAAGTAGGTCTGGTCCATGGCCTAATCTACCCCATCGCCAGTCAGTGTTCCGCTGGAATCCGGGGCGGCCCCCGCCTCCGACCGGTCGCAGAGAGCGTCGTTCTGCACACGCACGCCACGGAACTGGAATGCAAGCGCGATCGCCGAGTCCTGATCCCGACCGGAAACCAGCGAGACAGCACCGCTACCGGACAGGCCGCGCACCGGGCCACCGGACAGCGTCACCGTGCCTGAGTCCCCCCACCATCCCTGCACCAGCACCTTGCCCACCCAGCGGAGCGCCACGCCGGCACTGGGACGTACCTGCAGCTGACCACCCGGCGCGAGCACAGTGTACGTCCCTGCCATCGCCGAGCTGTCTGAGGCGTAGAGCGCGATGCCGAGTCCGGTGTCGCCCGACGTTGCACGAATGTCGAGTCGACCCGGCCCGACGCACCACCGCCCGGTCGCCGGCATCGAACGAGTCGTGGCGGCAGTATCTCCCGGGACCGTCCAGTGCGCCGTCAGGGTGCCGGTATCGTCCAGCGGATTGCACCCCACCGCAAGGAGGAGGAGCACCACGGCAACCGGCGGTCGCCTCACTTGCCGTCCGCCGGAATGCCGAGCTGCCGCCGCGCCTCGGCGCGGGGCATGGTGTACGGCGCCAGCTGCGCGATGAACGCCGGGGGTATTGGACAGGGCTTGAGGTGCTTGCGGTCCACGCAGACCAGCACCATGTGTCCGTCGGCGCAGTGCGTCCCGTCGGGCCGACGCACCACCTCGAACTCGATCGTCATCGACGTGCGGCCGACCCGCCCGATATAGGCCGCCACCGCCAGGTGGTCGTCGAGCCGCGGAGGGGAATGGAACTCGGTGTGAACCTGCACCCGCGGAAGGAACACATCGTACTGATCGAAGACGGTGCCGAAGGGCAGCCCCGCGGCGCGAAACAGCTCCGTTTCGGCCAGCTCGAAGAACCGGACGTAGGAGCCGTAGAAGATGATGCCGGCGAAGTCGACGTCGGACCAGCGGACGTACTCCTCGATGATGAATGGGCTTGGCATATCTGAAGATAGCTTGGCAGGGAGGCAGGGAGGCAGGGAGGCCGACCGTCTACTGCCGCCCGGCCCCGCTGCCACCTGCCCCGCTGTTACCGCGGCGCCCCAAACTGGATATCAAATCGCAACCCGCTGGCCGGACCCTGGAGCGGCACGCTGAAATCGAACCGGACGATGCCGCTGAAGAACGAGAGCCCCGCCCCGACGCCGACCAGCGGCTTCTGGGAGAGGACACTCCCCAGTTCACCCGCCTGGCCCACGTCGGCGAAGAGCACCGGGCGGACCTTCCCCTTGAGCGGGGTCCAGTCACCCTGCATCGACCAGAAGGCCTGACCCTGATACGTGCCGTAGTTGAAGCCCCGCACGGTCTCCAGCCCCCCGAGTCGGAACGCCATCTGTGGCAGCGGATCGGTCGTGGCCACACCGGCGCGGCCGGTGAGGGTGACGCCCCGCATGCCGAACGCCCGCTGTCGCAGCTCCGCCATGAACCGCCCCGTGGTCTCTCCCTCGCCCCCGAGTCCTTCGGCCCCGATGCGCCAGGTGCCGGTTCCCGCCACCCCACTCAGCGTGGCTGTCACACCGATGAAGAAGCCTTCGGTTATAGCCGGGTTCGGCGGGAAGTCGCCGGTGCCGCCGAGGAAGTCGTTGATGGCGCTCCTGGCATCGGTCTCCACACTCTGCTGATCTTCGAACCGTGCCCGCACATCGAGCTCGAGCCCACGCCCCACCGAGGTCTCGTACCCGATACGACCGCCCTGCGCCAGGTAATAGTCGGCGTCGTCATGCGCCGCGAACACACCGTTCAGCGAGTTGCCGAAGGTGTTCACCGTGAAGAACGGCTCGACCTCCCCGATGGAGCGATACCCCTCGAGGCGCCACCGCCCCGAGGGCGCTTCGCGAATCAGGCCCAGTTGCCCGGTCAGTCGCGCGTCCGAAAGGCCGAACCGCAGCGTGCCCTGCGCCCTGATGAAGTCCCACCCGGGCACATCGACGGCGTATCCATACCCGAAGGACGGGCCCTGGATCCGGTTGTAGCGGAAAATGTCGGCGAATGCTTCGTAGTTGACGCCGCCCGGCTTGATGCCGGTGATGTCTGACGGCAGGCCTTCCGCCAGGATGGCGAGTTCCGCCTGCACGTCGCGCACCTGTTGGTCTTCCTGCGGGTTGAGGTCCAGCTTCAGCGAGTCGCCCCACTGGGCGTAGCTCTTCATCGAGTCGGCCGGAGGGCGATGGACCTCGTATCGGCCGTCGGCCCACGTCCCGGACCGGATGACGGGAGCGAGGGAATCCGACTCACGATCCACGGTGCGCTTCGCCCCGGAGTCGGGGGCCGGGGTGTCGAACACGACGGGGCGGCCGCTGTTGATCTCGTAGTCCCAGAAGGTGGTGATGGCCTCAAAGGGGATGATGATGTCGCTGATGATCGGGATCTGCAGCGTGCCGGAGAGCACCTGCCGCGACGGCATCCAGTACTTCTCGTCCTGCAGACCGTACTCGAGGTCGGAGTCTACCGTGAGAATCCGGTTGATGAATGAATTGGCCTTCTTGGCGCCACCCATCTTGTCGATGTCCGGATCGTCGTCGTCCCGATCGACCCAGAGCTCGTTGCCGACGTACCGGAATGTGAAGCGGGCGACCTGAGCGGAGGCGGAGTCGAGCCAGATCGTGCCGGCCACCAGGGACGGCCCCGGACGGGCGGGAACGACCTCAACCGCATAGAGGCGAATCGTCGTGCCCCTCGCAGTCGTGAGCGCGATGCTGTCGTTCAGCTCGTAGCGGTACCACTCCGGCCCGTCGGCCGCGAGGGGATGGAGCGCCGCGCGCGTGGGGAAGTCGTTCCCGAAGATGCGGACGGAGTCGCCGAGGCCCCGCGGGACGAACCAGGGCCGACTGAAATCGCTGGAGAGCGTGATGTCCTTGGAACGACTCGCCGTGCGGCGCCCGAGGATGTCGAGCCGCAGGTCGTTGGGCGCCTGCCAGTGCACCGTTCCTTCCTGCTCCTCGACGGCGTAGGTCGGCACCCGGGCCCATTTGCGCTTTCCGAGCGAGAAGGACACGCGGTAGCGGAGCCTGGCAGTGTAGTCGGAGACGGTGGTGTCGTCGGCGGCGTGGCGCTCCTGGGCGCGGTGAATGAGCGCACGCGTCGCCTCGGACGAGAAGGTCGGAAGTGTGTCGGTGGATGCAGCGGGTGGAACGGCTCGGGTCGCGGGGGTGGAGAGGGCGACCGCTACGATCAGGAGGCCGAGGCCCACCGGCTCCGCCCGTCACGATGAAGGCCGTAGGCCTTCAGCCGGCGCCAGAGAGTCGTGCGGCTGATCCCGAGGCTCTTGGCCGTCTCGGCCAGCTTCCAACTGTGCGCGTCGAGGGAGGCGACGATCGCCTCCTTTTCGCGGGCGGCGAGCGTCGTCGGGCCCTCGACCGGGGGGAGGAAGAGCGCCTCGCCGAGTTCCAGCGAACCGACCCGGAGGGGCCGGATCCGCCCGCCGATGGCGGCGAGCCTCGGCTGCAGGTCCTCGGCGGTCTCGGTGCCGAGATCGGTCTCGCCCTCGAGTTGCGCGCGAGCCTGGCTGTTGGCGTAGAGCACCCGTCCGGAGGCATCGAAGACGACGACTCCCTCACTGAAGCCATCGAGCAGGGCCTTGGCGAGCGGGGAAAAGACGGACGGCAGGGGGGTCGGATGGGATGTCTGTGGGGCGTTCATAAGGAGGGATACGCCAACGGCCCGAAAAAGGTTTCAATCAGGGACACCGAGGAGTCAGACCGTAAACTGACCTAACAGATTATGTAGCAATGTGTTAACTCAATTTCTCCAGCTCGACACGTTTCACTTCACCCCCAAATTCCCCTCGCCGCCGACTACTCGCCGGGCAGGACCGTCGCGGGTATCGCACGATTCTGGACCCGCTCACCGATGATGACCAGCGCCAGGCCGAGGAAGATCGCGGCCCCCGCGATGGCGGCGCGCGTTGTCACCCGCTCGCCGGTCAGGACGGCGGGTGCCACCGCCGCCGTGAAGAGCGGCTGCAGGTAGATGTACACCGCCACGAGGTTGGGAGAGACCTTCTTGAGCGCCCAGATGTTGAGGAAGTACGCCACGATGGTGGGAAAGACGACCACGTAGGCGACCCACATCCAGGTGATCGGGCGGATGGCGCCGAGATCGACGGTCGCCAGCCCTGAGAGGCCGAGGGGGAGCGTCCCGACGGCGCTGAACATCATGACGTAGGCGCTGACCGTCACCGCACCGTACTTGAGGACCATCGCCTTGGAGTGGACCAGGTAGAGAGAGTAGCAGAACATGGCCACGACAATCAGCAGGTTGCCGAGGGCGAGGTCGGGCGCCAGCGACAATCGGTCGGGGCCGATCAGGTAAATGGCCCCGGCCCCGGCCACGGCGATGCCGCCGAACTTGAGCACAGAGGGCGGCTCCCGCTTGCTGAGCACGGAATAGAGGACGGTGAAGACCGGGATGGTGGTCACCAGAATGGTGGCGTTGATGGCGGTGGTATGACTGAGGCCGAGGAGGAAGAGGGTCTGGTTGAGCACGACGCCCAGGAGCCCCAGCCCCGCCAAGCCTAGCAGGTCCCGTCGGTCCCGGACCCAGCGCCGGGTCCAGATGAGATTGACGAGAAGCAGCACCCCCGCCGCTCCGACGACCCGGAAAAGCACGATCGACGTCGCAGGAAAATCCCGGAGCACGATCTTCCCGACAATCGCGAGGCTGGCAAAGAGGATCTGAACCACGAACAGCAGCAGGTGGACGGCGACTTGCAAAGAATGGCCCTCTGTCCAATATTATGACTGACCGTTCAGTCAGTTTGTAAATATCTCTGGAGCAACAAGTTGAAAGACACCATCACTGCGGCTGCCGCCACTGTCCTGCTCCGGGACGGGTTCCAGAAATGGAGCGTCGACCGCGTCGCGGCGGAGGCCGGATGCGCCAAGGGGCTGGTCTCCTACCACCACGGCAGCAAGAAGCTGCTGCTCTCCACTGTGGCCGCAGACCTCCACGAGCGCCGCACGGCTCTCCGACTTGCCGCCCTCGAGGGCTCCGGCGCTGAGGCCCTGGACCGCCTCTGGGAGGCCATCGTTCGCGAGGTCCGATCGGGCGAGTGGGCCGGCTGGGCCGCGCTGGTCGCCGAGCCGACGATCGCCTCTCCCTCGTACGCGCCCGGTCAACTGGACGCGCTCTCGGTCGCCATTGGCCACGCACTCGGCATCCGACCACTCAGGCCAGATGAGGGACGCCTCGCCGAGGCCGCCCTGGAGGGATTCCAGCTCTCGCTCCATCTCGGCGTACCTGAGGAATCGGTCCACGAGGCGTATCACCGCCTCTGGCTCGCGCTCCTCCCCTGACTAGCGGCGGCGCTTCCCCCCTCGCCCCGGTCGCCCGCCTCTGCCCCCGCCGCCCCACCGCCCCCACCGCCCCCTCGTCGATCGCCCCCCCGGCCACCCCCGCGCCCTCCGCGCCTCGGGCCACGGAACTCGGTGTGCCGGCTCCGCCGCTCGCGCGGCTCGTTCTGGATGGCGTCCCGAAGCTCATCCAGGGTACGTCCGCGCAGGGCGGGCTTCGACCCACGTACCACGGCGAAACGCAACGGTCGATCGACCGTCGGGAGTTCCTCCTCCGTGAGTCGGCGCAGCTGCCCCTCCCGGAGCCGCAGCACTACCACCCCCTCCCCATCCTCGACCTCGTAGTCCAGCGGCACCGCGTCTCCCAGGAGCCGCACCATCGACGGGAGCTCCAGCAGGCGAGCACGCGTGGCGCCGTCCACGAGCGCGTCGGCATCCAGCGCCACACGCGTGTCCAGGAACTCCTGCCAACTGGTGACCTCCGCCAGCGCACTCCGGATGCGGGGTCGCAGCGCCGCCGTCGCCGCCTGCTCCAGCGTGCCCGCCCGAGCGGCGCCACAGCTCGCCGAGTTCCGAGAGCGCCCGCCGGATCCGACCCTGGTCCGGGTGCGGCGTATCGCCGGACATCAGGGCGTCGGTCAGCGCGTCGCGGGCCTGCTCCTGCGAGCGCCGGCGGCACCTCGCCGCGGAGTTCCTCGACCACCGTTTCGAGTTCGAAGCCGAAGTAGGTCAGCCGCCTGGATACCATCAGGTGCCGGTGCTTCCGTGCGCCGCCCACGGAGACGATCGGCTGCCCCTTCCGGGCATTCTTCCGGATCAGGTCGTACGGAATGGTGGTCCCCTCGATGCCGGCCCGGGCAACGCCGTTCCGGTCGCCGAAGAAGCGGAGATTCCCCGCCACCGCGCCCCAGCTGCCGGCCATCGAGGTCTTCGAGATCCGCGCCTCGGTCCCGTCCACCGTGTGTTCGTCGATGACCAGGTCGAACGGCATGACGTACGCGACAAGCTCGACGAACCGTGTCCGCAATTCCTTCGAGGCATAGGGCATCGTCTTCGGCAGCGGCGGCTCCAGCGCGCGGTACACCGCGGCCACGCCGAGCGCCGTGTCCTCCACCGACTTGACCAGGACGCCACGCTTCTCGGCCCACTCCGTCAGCCCCTCTTCGAAGAGGTGCCTCGGCAGTCCGTACACTTCGCCGAGATACCCGTGCTGGTTGACCGCCTCGGCGTAGACGTTCGCGGCCGTGAGATGATCGCTCCCATTGGCGATCAGCCCGTGGAGGTCCCGCTCCTCGCGGGTCATCCGATGCAGCGAGTCGATGTTCGCCGCGGTGGCCACCAGCGGCACGAGATCGGGATCGGCGCGCACCAGGAGCTCACCCCATGGCCGCTCCACCGGCATCGCCTCGACTTCGCGGCCGTACCTGGTCAGGCGCCCGTCCTTGATCAGGCCCCGGTCGATGAGGGTCGCCATCGCACGTCGATACGCCGTCTTGTCGAGCGGCACCGGAAGTTCGAGGTCGGCCGCGTCCACCCCGATCGAGGCGCAGGTAATCGCCACCCGCTCCGCGTCGCCCGCCAGCTGGAATTCGGGCGGACCGGGCACCAGTTCCTCGAATTTCATCCGGCGGTCGGAGAGGATGTACACCTCTCCCTTGGCCACCCGGCCGTGCACCCGCCCCGCCATCTGGAGAATCTCGTTGGCGCCGAGGTAGAGCCGATGCAGCACGTTCCGGCCCCGCTCCACCACGTTGCCGTAGCGGGCGTCGTAGATGACCACGGTGTCGAGCCCGCGCACGTTGATGGCGGACTGGCCGGCGGCGGTCATGGCCAGCAGGAAGGGCTTGGGGGGATCGCCCTCGAGGAATTGACGGATGACGCGGATCGGTTCGCCGCCATGATAGAACGCGGCGTTGAGCTTCGGGTACCGCGCGCCGAGGTCGGCCGCGAGTTGCTCCACCTCGCGCCGCGTCGGCACGAAGACCGCCACGCCGCGCTTCTGCTGGATCAGGTGCCGCATGAAGCGCTCGTCGAAGAACTCCTCAGCCTGTTTCGCCTCCACCCGCACCCGGGCCCGGAGCGCCGGATCGAACGCCTCCGTCACCAGGACGTTGGCGCTGTCGAGGTACCTGGCGTAGAACGCGGGATCCACGGTGGCGCTGAGCCAGATGAAGCGCACGCCGGCTCGCTTGCCGAGCGCCAGGCAGAGTTCCAGTTCGGCAGAGGTCTGGTGGATCTCGTCCACCACCACCGTGTCGTGCCGGGTAATGAGATCGTCCTGGAACCAGCGTCGGGCAATGCCGGTGGTGACGATGACCACGTTCCAGGTGGGCGTCTCCGGCGTCGCCTCGCGCTCGCGGTTGACCACGCCGACCCGAAGCGATTCGCCGAGAATCGATTCCGCGACTGGCCGGATGCCGAGCGTCTTGCCGGTCCCGGTGCCGGCCACGATGCCGAATCCCTTGCCGCCGAGCGCCCAGTCGCGGAGCTCCACGCCATGCTCCCGTTCGAGCACGGTGTCCACGCCGCTCAGCCCGAGCGCCAACTCGATCGTTTCGCAGGCGGCGCGGGTGGGGGCGATGACGATGATGCGCCCATGGGCGGGGCGCTCCCGCTTGAACGCGTCGGGATCGGGAGGGAGGAAGTGGTTCCGGGTGGGATGCACGACTAAAGATAGGCGGGGTGGGATGAAAGGCAGACGGGCGCCCGGAATTCGGACGCCCGTCCACTCCTTCAGTCAAACAGAGAGCGCTTATTCGCCTGCGTGGCTACCGGTCTTCGACTCCTGCATTTCCTGGATGATCTGATCGAGGTTGTAGCTCGACGGAGTCTGGAGCGCGGGGAACTGCTTGTAACTCATCAGCTCCTTCATCCACAGCATCTGGCCGATGGGCAGCAGGTTCCAGTCGTAGATATACGCCGTACTCGGCGCGGCCAAGGCACCACCCATGCCCAGGAGAGTCAACTGGTTGGCGCCGACGGCCGCCTCGAACGGATCCCGCTTGAGGTTGCCCACCTGCGTCCAGTGATAGGACTGGACCCCCAACAGGCCGCCGGTGGCGTCCGAGGGTGCCATGGCGTAGTAGAACTTCCAGTTCTTGTATCGCACCGCCGAGGGATGCGTCCCGCTGTAGTAGAAGAGGTGGTCGCGCGCGGATTCGGCCTTGCCCTCAAGGTAGGCGCGCTGGTCGAAACCATCGAGCGTCGTCTTGATGATGCCGGGATACTTGCCCGCTTCGATCTGCTTCTTCAGTCCGTCGCCAGTCGGGCCACCGGCGATGTTGACGAGGGTGGGCAACCAGTCCAACATCGAGAAGATCTGGTCGTTGGTGGTACCCGCCGGGATGTGTCCGGGCCAACGGGCCATCATCGGGACGCGCATGCCGCCTTCCCAGGTGGTCAGCTTGCCGCCCCGGAAGGGCGTGACCCCGCCGTCCGGGTAGGTGATGACCTCGGCCCCGTTGTCGGTCGTGAAGACGACGATGGTGTTGTCGAGCTGGCCCATGGCCTCAAGCTTGGCCAGCACCAGGCCGATGTTGTCATCCATCTGCTTCATGCCGACTTCGTTGATGCCCCAGTCCTTGCCGCCCTCGGTACCCAGCATCGCCAGGTACTTCGGCGAGAGCATCGTGGTGATGTGCATGCGGGCCGGGTTGTACCAGACGAAGAATGGCTTGTTGGTCTTCTTCGGGTCATTGCGATCAAGGTAGTCGATGACCTTGGCTGAAATTTCCTCATCAACGGTCGTCGAGCGCTCCAGGGTGAGCGGCCCCTCGTCCTTGCAGCTCTGGTTCTTCTCGGTGCCGTCCGACGAGGTGCACCAGATGACAGGCCGGGGCGGCGTCATGCACAACGTGGTGGTCGGATCCACGGCACCCACGGGATCGGAGAGACCGGGGACCGGCGTGTTCTTGCAGGGTGGCACGACAGCCTGCACCGTGGGGCTGCTGTTGATGTCCGGAAAGCTCACGCCCTGCATCGCGTCAAGATGGTAGAGGTAGCCCCAGAACTCCTGGAAGCCGTGGGCGGTTGGCAGAGAGTTCGTCTTGTCGCCCAGATGGTTCTTGCCGAACTCGCCCGTGTTGTAGCCGAGATCCCGCAGAAACACGGCGAGATCCGGGGTGCCGGGCAACAGGGAAGTGCTGGAACCCGGCAGCTGCGGCATGATCATGCCAGCCCGCAACGGATTCATCCCGGTGATAAACGAGGTGCGCCCAGCGGTGCAGCTCTGCTCCGCGTAGGCCGTCATGAACAAGGTGCCTTCCCGCGCGATGCGGTCGATGTTCGGCGTCTCGCCGACCATGAGCCCGCGGTGGTACGCGCCGACATTCATGATGCCGATGTCGTCGCCCATGATGAAGAGGATGTTGGGCTTCTTGGCCTGCTGCTGGGCCGAGAGCGTCGTCGGACCAGCGACGGCCGTCACGGCCAGCGCGAGGCCCGCCATTCGGACCGCAAGGGAGGAAAGTCTCATTGCCAGCGTCTCCAGAGGGATGAAGGGACGACGGGGCCACTGCCGTCGAGGTAAGGGAACTCGATGCGCCTGCGGTTGGTGAATCGGGAGTCTTCTCGTGATGGATACCCCAAGTCTACTAGCAAGATCCGCTTTTGTAAATTGCACTTATAGCTGGTTTTCATTACGTTTTATGCATCAATGCTTGATCTCACCTTGCTCTCCCACGCGCTCGCGATCGCTCGTCACGGGAACTACGCCCGTGCCGCGGATGAACTCGGTGTGACGCCGCCGACGCTTTCACGGCACATCACCTCGCTCGAGCAGCAACTGGGCATCCGCCTCTTCGACCGCGGTCGTTCCGGCGCCGTGCCGACGGCGCTCGGCCAGGAGGTGCTGGATCAGGCCCAGTCGCTGCTCGCCGACGCGCAGCGCCTGGAACGCGAGGTGGCCATGCTGCGGGGGGTGGAGGTGGGGAAGCTCGCTATCGGAGCGGGGGTATACCCGGCGTTCCTCTCGGTGGGCAGGGCGCTCGGCCGTCTGTCGGCGAAGCATCCCGGCCTCGAGATCGAAGTGATCGCGGGAGACTGGCGGAGCATGGTCGAACAGGTGCTCTCCGGGTCGCTCGACCTCACCGTCGCCGAACTGAGCGGACCCGCCGAAGATCCGCGGCTGACCCAGGAACCGCTGCCACGGCATCCGGGCGCGTTCTTCTGCCGGGCCGGGCATCCGTTGCTCCAGGAGCGCGAGATAACTCTCGAGAAGATCTTCCAGTACCCGTTCGCCGGGCCAAAGCTGGCGGCCCGGGCCCTTACGAAACTGCAGCCTCCTCCAACGGCGGGGCCGATCAAGGCCACCACGGGGGAGTTCACCCCCGCCATCCGGGTGAATACCTTGCGCCTCGCGATGGAAGCTGTGGCCTTCAGTGACGCAGTCGGCATTGCGCCACTCTCAGTGATTCGTTCATACGCCCCGGGCGGCCAAATCGTCGCGCTCAGCTATCGGCCGTCATGGCTACACACCAATTATGGCCTCATCTACCTGAAGGACCGGACGCTGTCGCCGGCTGCAGAGGCCTTCATGACGGAATTGCGCGCCGTCGAGGTGGAAATCGAGGAAGAAGAGCTGTCACATTGGCCACCGAAGAAGCGGAGCCCCCGTGCACACTGACCAAACCGTCGACCCCACGCCCGAACAGATCGCGCTCGTCGCCGCCTACCCAGACAGCTCTCCGTTCGTGATGGTGAACCTCCTGAAGTTCGCCCGACCCGACGGGGCCCGTCGATACTGGCAGGAATACGCACCTGCGGTGACCCCGCTCATGGAAGCAGCGGGAGGCGTGACCATCTACAAGGGATCCGTCCGGCACCTGATCATCGGCGCCGCGCCGAACGATTGGGACGCGGTCTGGCTGGTGCGCTGGCAGGCCAAGTCGCAGTTCCTGGCGATGATGAGTCACCCGGACTTTCCCGCGTCACAGGCAATCCGTGTCAGCGCCCTCGAGCGAATGGCGCTGCTGTTGACCACCGAGAACTAGATCGAACGGCTGGCGAGGATCGTCCACGCACCACGCCAGAAGGGCGAACCCCGGCAACTTCACCGGAATCCGCCCCTTGGTCCTGCATCTATATGAACGCCTCTCTGGAGGCGGGAAGTGGGACCTCGCGGCCCCGGTTAATCGTCCCAGTCCCGGCCGTCGCCGTTCGAGTAGTCATCCGTGTACACATACCCGTGGGACGAATTCGTGTAGCTGCTGGTGTAGCCATACCGGTCCGGACGCCCGCCCGACGCCAGATAGAACCGGCCTCGCCGCTCCCACGCCGTCACCGCGATGAACTGCGGGCCTCCGCGATAGCCGCGCGCCGAGTAGACCTGGGTGAAGTAGCGGCCCTGCGAATAGAAGAGGGTCACCGGCCGATACCCGTGCTTCTGATACCATCGGGCGGACTTGCCGTGCTTGCCGTGCCTCCGCTCGACATACACCACCTGCGGAGCGTAGCGCGCCACCGCCGACGCGCCGGCCGCGCACCGGCTGATAGATGACGACGGGGCGCGGCAGCGAAGACCGGTTCGCCGACGGCGATCCGCCCCCGCACGGGACCACTGTTGATGACGACCGCGCCGGATACCTGCGCGGCGGCGGGAGGGGTGAGGTTGAGAGGGCAACGAGTGCGAACGCAGAACCGAATATTGACGCGGCCAGGGGCCGACGAATGTTGGTGGACATGAAACCTCCGAGCTTCTCTGTTGGAGACGGCTCTCAGAAAAGCGAGGCGCGTGCCAATTCCGGAAAGAGTTGCAGCACAACGATTTACGCTCGAGGACCGGTTCCCGGAGTGTCCGCGCTGGAGGACGATCCAGGACTCGGCGCTGGAATCCGCGTGATGCGGCGCACGTTCCCCTCGACTCGAGCACGCCAGCGACCTACCTTTGGGCCGACCTTCCACTTCGACCAGGACTCTGCACGTGCGTTCCTACCGGGTTTCCGTCGCCAAGGACTATCTCTCCTTCTCCTCGGCCCACTTCATCACCTTTCGCGGCCACAAGTGCGAGTCGCTTCACGGCCACAACTACCGCGTGGCGGTGGTGATCGAGGGGGACGTGGACGCCGAGTGCCTCTTCGTGCTGGATTTCGCGGTCCTGAAGCAGCTGATCAAGCCGATGGTGGACGCGGTGGACCACAAGGTCCTCCTCCCCACGCAGAACGAGAAGATCGGCCTGCGCGAGGAGCACGACGCGGTCATCGTGGACTACTTCGGGAAGGGCCGATTCGTCTTTCCCAAGTCCGACGTGGCGCTGGTCCCGGTCAAGAACACCACGGTGGAGATGCTCGCCGAGTACTTCGCGGTCCAGGTGCGGGACGCGCTGCTGGCCGAGGGGCATACGCCACCTGACGCGGCTCGACATCGAAGTGGAGGAGAGCCCGGGGCAGTCGGCCGGGTTCAGCGTGCGCTTCGACGGAAAGGACTGACCGATGAGCGGCGAAAGAGCGGACCTGGGACCTGACCAACATCGGCGATCGCCTCCCGGCCGGCTGGGAGTTCCAGGAAGACTCGATCATCCGGTTCTATGAAACCGACGGCTGGCCCACCACGCTCATGGCCGTCAACGCCATCGGCTTCCTCTGCGAGGCCGGCGACCACCACCCCGACCTGACCGTCAGCTGGGGCAAGTTGTCGCGTCCGCCTGAACACGCACACCGCCGACGGCGTGACCGACAAGGACCTCGAATTGGCGCGCAAGATCGACGAGGTTGTGCTCTGGCGCCCCGGCAAGGAGTCGGCGCTCCGCGGCACGACACGCAAGTTCGTGCAAGGAGAGCTGAGATTCCGCAGCCGGTCCTCGTCGAGGAGCTGGCAGACGCGCCCTCGCCCACCGACGCCTGTGCCCGGCTGCTCGACCTCCCCTATCCCGCTCCTGTTCGATAGCTCGGCCCGCGGCACGGCGCTCAGCCGATACTCCTACCTCACCGCCGATCCCGGAACGATCTGGGCCAGTCAGCCGACGACTCGCGGACGTGCTCCAGCAGGCGGCCGACTACCTCAGCGCACATCGCACCGAACCAATCGCCGGCCTCCCTCCCTTCCAGGGCGGGGTGGCCGGCTTCCTCGGCTACGAGTTCGGCCGGCGGCTGGAACGCCTGCCGGCACCACGCGCGGACGATCTCAAGCTGCCGGACGCGTGGCTCGGCGCATACGACTGGGTGATTGCGTGGGACCATCTCGAAGGAAAGACGTGGGTGGTGGCAAGGGAGGCGGGAACGCGGGGCAGCGGGGAAGCGGGGAGGTCTGCGCATCAAGGATCGAAGACATCGTCCAAGCGGAGCGTCGTCGACCGCCGTGGAGGCGATCCACCGGCAAAGTCCACCATCGGCGGAATTCCACTCCGGCTTCACGCGGGGGGAGTATCTCTGGCCGTCGAGCAAGTGCGGCAGTACATCCTGGCCGGCGACATCTTCCAGGCGAACCTCTCCCAGCGGTTCGTGGCACCGTGGACCGGCGAGCCGTTCGAGTTCTACCAACGGCTCATCGCCTCGAACCCTGCCCCATTCTCTGCATTCTTCCAGGGCGATGGCTTCGCGATCGCGAGCGCGTCGCCTGAGCGGTTTCTGTCGGTCGATGCCGCGGGCCAGGTTGAGACGCGCCCGATCAAGGGGACTCGGCCCCGCGGCGCGACTCCGGCGGAGGATCGACGACTCGCCGACGCACTGCTCGCGAGCGCTAAGGACCGCGCCGAGAATGTGATGATCGTCGACCTGCTGCGAAACGACCTGTCGAAGGTCTGCCGCCCGGGATCGGTGGAAGTTCCCGCGCTCTGTACCCTGGAAAGCCATCCCACCGTTCACCATCTCGAGTCGATCGTGACGGGGCGCCTTGAACCGGGGCGGACCGCGGTCGACCTCCTCCGCGCCGCGTTTCCAGGGGGGTCGATCACCGGCGCGCCGAAGGTGCGTGCCATGGAAATCCTGACCGAACTCGAGCCGGTGGCGCGCGGGGTGTACTGCGGGACGATCGGGTGGCTCAGCCTGACCGGCGCCATGGACACCAGCATCGCCATCCGGACCGTCACTCTGCGGAACGGCCGGGCCTATTTCCACGCCGGGGGCGGCATTGTCGCCGATTCGGACCCCGCGATGGAATACCAGGAAACGCTCGACAAGGCCGCCGGCATCCGGCGCGCGTTCGGGAGGCCTGCGTGATCCTCCTCCTCGACAACTACGACTCCTTCGTCTGGAACCTGGCCCGGTATGTCCGCGAACTCGGCCGGGAGCCGGTGGTCCGCCGGAACGATGCGATGACGGTCGAGGACATCGCCGCACTGGCGCCGACGCATATCATCATCTCGCCAGGCCCCTGCACCCCCGCCGAGGCTGGGATCGCCGTCGAGATGATCCGCCGCTTCGGGCCCACGGTGCCCACACTGGGCGTCTGCCTCGGCCACCAGGCGATCGGTGCCGCATACGGTGCGCGGGTCGTCCGCGCCGGCCGTCCGATGCATGGCAAGACATCGGACATCGCCCACGATGGGACCGGGCTGTTCGCCGGGCTTCCCAGCCCCTTCAAGGCGACCCGCTATCACTCCCTGGCCCTGGAGCGCGCCACGCTCCCAGGCGCGCTGGAGGTGACCGGCAGGGCGGAAGATGGGGAGATCATGGCAATCCGCCATCGCACCCACCCCGTCGTCGGTACGCAATTCCATCCCGAGTCGGTGCTCACGGAGCACGGACACCGGATCGTCGGACAGTTCCTGGAGGGGGGCTGGTAGCGAACCGGGACCGGCCGCTCAATCGCCGAGGCTGATCCCGATATCACGAGCGGTCTGGATGGTGTCGGAGTCGAGCGGGACGTGCTTGGTGCGACCGATCACGTCGGCGAGCGGAACCGTAGAAATGGTCGGCGGAGTGTAGGCGACCATGCAGCCGAACTTCTCCGCCGCGATGGCGCGCACCGCCGCGGTGCCGAAGCGGAGCGCCAGGTGGCGGTCGAATGTCGTGGGGCTCCCGCCCCGCTGCAGGTGACCGAGCACGAGCGTACGGGTTTCCTTCCCGGTCCGCTCCGCGATCGTGGCCGCGACCCGACCTCCGATCCCGCCGAGCCGGTCGACCGTGCCCGCCCCGCGCCGCTCGAGCAGGGTGGCGTCGCCCCCCTTCGGGCGCGCTCCTTCCGCCACCACCACGATGCTGTAGTGACGGCCGGTGGCCTCGCGGTGCCGGATGGCGTCGCAGACCCGCTCGATGTCGAAGGGGATTTCCGGAAGCAGAATGACATCGGCCGATGCCGACACCCCGCTGTGCAGCGCAATCCACCCCGCGTCCCGCCCCATCAGTTCCACGACCATGACCCGATCGTGACTCTCCGCAGTGGTGTGGAGCTTGTCGATCGCCTCGGTCGCCGTGGTCACCGCGCTGTCGAACCCAAAGGTGAGATGGGTTCCCGCCACGTCGTTGTCGATCGTCTTCGGCACACCGACCACCGGGAGCCCCTGCGTCCAGAGATCGTGGGCGATCTTCAGGCTTCCATCGCCGCCGATCGAGACGAGAGCGTCGAAGCCGCTGGCGCGGAAGGCGGATATCAGGTCGCCAGACCGATCGACCTCGATCACGGTGCCGTCGGGTTGCGGGGTGGCCCAGCGGAACGGGTTGCCGCGGTTCGTCGTGCCGAGGATGGTGCCGCCGAGGTGGGTAATGCCGCGGACGGCGGCGGTGTTGAGCGTCATGATGCCGTCGTTGCCGAGCAGTCCGCCGAAACCACGTCGAATGCCATAGCACTGCCAGCCGCGTTGATGTGCCGCCAGGACCACGGCCCGGATCACGGCATTGAGTCCCGGCGCGTCGCCGCCACCGGTAGAGATCGCGATGCGCATGCGGCTCAGCCCCGCGCCTCACGCGCCAGACGGAGCACCTCGCCCGGTTCGGCGTGGCGCTTCAGCGCCTTCTTGGAGAAGATGAGCGTCCCGTCCATCGTCACCTCAAAGAGCCCGCCGGACGACTCAATCAACCGGACGCGGGCACCAGGAAATGCTGTCTCCAACTCGGCCGCCAGACTGGCAGCCCGCGGTTGGTAGTTTCAAACAACGCAGAACTGAATCGTGAAATTCACGTGGACATCCCGCGGCCGGAGGGGAGGGACAGTTCGTACCTCCTCCAATCGTAGCGCGGAGCCGGACGCTTTCCAAGCGTGGGACGCTTGCCCCGCTCACCTTCCGCCCGTATCTATGATACAGATGCCAACCCTCCGACCGCGCGCCCTGGCGCTCACCGCCCTGCTGCTCCTGACCGCGACGCCGCTGCTCTCCCAGCGGCGCCAGTATCTGCTGGAGCTGGGGGCGGCGGGCGCCGTCACCTCGTTCGCGTCGGTGACCGACCTCGACGCCGGCTTTGGCGGAGCCCTGCGCGTCGGGTTCTGGTTGCCGATGAACCTGGGCATCGAGCTGGAGGGCCTCGGCTCCAACCCGAAGGCGGCCAACGGGTCGTCCACCAGCGTCCTCACGGGCACCGCGTCGCTGCTCTACAATATCCGCTCGGGCGAGTCGAGCTCGTTCTTCCTCAAGGTGGGGTTCGGGACGACCAAGTTCGATGACTGTCCCACGGTGTCCATCCCGGGATCGGGGCCGTGCGGCACCGCGTCGAGCGTCGTGGCCGGTGCCGGCTTTCGGGCCGCGCTCTCCCCGACCATCATGATCCGCGGCGATGCCGACTACCAGAGCGTCAGCTACACCCCCACCTTTGCCAATTTCGTCGGGACGCTCGGCCTCGCGTTCATGGTGGGCAGCCGCCCGCTGATCGACACCGACCGGGACGGTGTCTTCGACCGGAAGGACAAGTGCCCCGACACCCCGATGGGCGCCATCGTCAACAAGAAGGGCTGTCCTTCTGACACCGATGGTGACGGCGTGCCCGACGGCCTCGACCGGTGTCCGAACACTCCGGCCGGCGCGACGGTCAACTCCGCCGGTTGCCCCAGCGACACCGACAAGGACGGCGTGGTTGACGGGGTCGATCAGTGCCCGGAGACACCGGCTGGCGCGCAGGTCGACGCCACCGGGTGCCCCACCGACGCCGATGCCGACGGGGTCTCCGACGGCTTGGACCGGTGTCCCGCCACGCCGGTGGGTGCCACCGTCGATGCGCTCGGCTGCCCGGGCGACTCCGACAACGACAAGGTGCCCGACGGCATCGACCAGTGCCCGACCACCCCGATCGGCGAGACGGTCAACAGCTTCGGTTGTCCCCCGTCCGCCACCCCTCCGCCCGGGGCCGTCGGGGCAGGTGCAGCCGCTGGCGCAGCCGCCGCGTCGCCGACCCCGGCCCCGGGGCCCTGGACGGTGCCCGGCACGGCGTTTGCCCCCCTCAGCAGCACCATCGGCAGTGCTGCACTGCCCGTCCTCGACTCGGTGATTGGCGCGCTCAAACCCAATCGACGACTCGTGGTGGAGATCGTCGGCCACGCCGACGACGCCTCCTCCGAGACGGCCAATACCCAGCTCTCCACCGCACGCGCCGATGCTGTCAGGAACTACCTGCTCAGCAAGGGCCTCAGCCCTCAGCAACTGCAGGCACGCGGCGCAGGTTCCAGCGGGGCCGATCCGAATGCGGCACCCGCGCAGAACCGCCGAGTCGACATCCGGATCATCGGCTCCTAGTTCCCGCCCGCCCTGACCCCCTGCACGACCACTGGCGTCCTGCAATGGCCCTCAAGGCCGGAGCGTTCCTGTGCATGGTCCAGGACTGCGTACCATCATTGCGCTGAGTGCAATTCTCAGCACCCCTCTGGCCGCCCAGGGCGGGCAGTGGCACCGGGAACTCCCGGCGTCCTATGGCATCGACTTCCTGGCGCCGCTCCCTGTGCTTCCGTCGCGCCTGCACTCCCCGTGGCCCAGCCCACCGCTGGTGCGGCAGCCGGACCAGGTCCGCGCCCTGTACGTCAACGCATGGGCCTTCGGCGGCAGTCGGTTTCGCGAGTTGATCCGACTCGCGGACGAGACCGAGGTCAACGCGCTGGTCGTCGACCTCAAGGACGACACCGGCTACCTCACCTATCGGTCCAGCGTGCCGACCGCCGTCGCCATCGGCGCGAACAAGGAACTGCGCGCGCGGGACACCGAGGCGCGCGTGCGCGAGATGCTGGCCCACGGCATCTACCCCATCGCCCGCATTGTGGTGGCAAAGGACCCGCTGCTGGCCGAGGGAAAGCCGGAATGGGCCATTCAGGACACCGGGGGCGGCCTCTGGCGCGACCGCCGCGGCACGGCCTGGGTGGATGCCTTCAACGACTCGGTGTGGATCTATGCCGCGCAACTCGCCGCGGAGGCAGTGGCGATGGGATTCGCCGAAGTGCAGTTCGACTATGTGCGGTTCCCCGACGAACCCCGGAGCCGGATGGCCACCGCCGTCTTTCCGTCGCGGCGCGCCGGCGAATCCACCCGCGCCGGCGTGCGACGCAACCTGGTCCTCCTGCGAGAGCGGATGCGCCCCCATGACGTGCCCGTCACCCTCGACGTGTTCGGGATGACGACCGTGATGACGGGCGACATGGGAATCGGGCAGGTATGGGAAGATCTGGTGGGGCTGTCAGACGTGGTGCTGCCGATGGTGTACCCGAGCCACTATGCACCGGGCATGTACGGCACGCAGACGCCCAATGCCGAGCCGTATCTCGTGGTTCGACGGGCGCTGGAGGACGGGCTGAAGCGGAGTGCGCCGCTGGACAGTCCGGCAAGCATCCGCCCGTACCTGCAGGCGTTTACTCTCGGTGCGCCACGCTATACCGGCGAGCACGTCCGCGCACAGATCCAGGCCGCGGCGGACGTCGGCATCGAGAGCTGGGTGCTGTGGAACCCCCGCAGCGACTACCGCGAATCGGGACTGGCACCCGCCAGGCTGGCCTTGGGCTCCCAGCCGGTGATGTAGCCGGCCAGCGCACTGGCCGCCGTCGTGTAGGGACTGGCCAGGTAGAGTTGCCCCGGACCGGACCGGCCGGGGAAGTTGCGATTGATGGCGCTGACCGTGACGGTCTTTCGATCGTAGCTGACGCCCGGTCCCGCGTTGATGCAGGCCCCGCAGGACGGTTCGATGATTTCTGCGCCCACCGCCTCGAAGATCTGCACATACCCCTGCTGCTCCGCATACCGCTTCACGTCCTGGCTGCCGAACTGGATGTAGAATCGGACGTCGGGATGAATCCGCTCCCCGGCGTCGGCGGCCTCACGGAGCACCGCGGCATACATGTCCATGTCTTCCTTCTTACCGGCGGTGCAGCTCCCGGCGTAGGCGATATCCAGCCTCACCTCTTCGCCGAGTTCACTGATGAACTGCCCGTTGCCGGGATCGCCGGGGAGCGCGATCATCGGCTGGAGGGAGGAGGCGTCGATGTCGATCACTTCCTCGTACTCGGCGTCGGGATCGGAGAAGAGTCCGTCGAGCATGGCCTCGACCACGGCCCGTGGGAGGCCCCGTTCCCGCGCGAGGTACTCCACCGTCACTGCGTCCGGCGCGATGATGCCCGTAAACGCGCCGACCTCCGCCGCCATGTTGGTCATCGTGGCGCGCTCGTCGATGGACAGCCCTCGCACGGCGTCGCCGGCGTACTCGACGATCTTGCCGATGGCCCGGCCGGTCTTCACGTAGGGCTGCCGCAGGATCTGCAGCATGAAGTCCTTGGCGGTCACGTTGGCTGGCTTGGACCCGTTGACCCGGATGAGCACCGACGGCGGCACCTTGAGGCGAACATCTTTGGTCAGCCAGGAATTGAAGATGGCGGTTGTGCCGACGCCGAACGCCACGCATCCCACCGCCCCGCTGTGGGGCGTGTGGCTGTCGCTGCCGATGACCACCTGCCCCGGCAGGACGTGCCGCTCCAGCATCTTGGAATGACAGATCGCCTCCGACCCCTGCACGATGCTGTTCAGCGCGTTGCGGGGAAGTTCCCCATAGAGCTTGATGCCCTGCTCCTCGGAGAACTCCTCCTGCTTTTTCTTCAGTTCGAGCGCCACGTCGAGCAAGCCCTCCGCCTTGCGGGCATCGGTCATGGCCAGCTCGAGGAAGGTCAGGTGATCGCGGAAGAAGAAGATGGACTCCGGATCGACCACCTTCTCGTCGGCACCGACGAAATCGCGCCAGAAGATGGCGGCCATCGGCGTCACATACTCGTGGCTGAACCGGATATCGGTGCGGACAAATCCCTCGTCGCCGGGCTTGACGTACGGCACGCCGACGCGATTGCCGGAGAGGTCGGTGACCCACCGACGGGCCAGCACCTTTTCCGCCAGGGTCATCGGCCGGGCCGGCGTGGTCACCTCGGGCACATGCACCTTGCCCTGGAGGCGAGCCACGTTGTATTGGAAGAGCCCGCCGTGCTCGATGATACCCCGGGTGATGCCCCCTTCGCCCTCGGTGAACACGGCAAGCGGAATCGCCTCGCCGCGGCGCACTCGGTCGAGGACGGTGAAGTCCGTGCTGGTGAACACACCGAGGTTCTGGCAGTTTTCCCGGTAGATCCGCTCGATGTTCTCCGCCACCACCAGCTTGATGCCGGCCATCAGTTCGGCGTACGGGGACTGTTCGCGGCTCGACCCCTTCCCCCGGCGCTTGCCACTGACGGAGGCGACGAAGCCCCCCTGCCGCACCGACCCCCGGGTGATCGGAAACTCTTCGCCGCACTTGAGCCCGAGGTAGGGAAAGTCGCCGAGGGTTTGATCGTAGTAGTAGCAGATGTAGGCCGGCGTAATCTCGTCGGTCGAAATGTCGTCGCGGAGCGCGATGGCCGGGGTCCAGTCGAGGTCCTGACCCCCCAGCTGGCTGCGGACGAGGTCGGGGTCCACCGTGAGGTAGAGAATACGGCCGTCGAACGTGATGGCGTCCGGCAGCTTGGTGATCGGACGGGTCTTGAGGCTCTCGAGCATGGGCGGGCATTCTCCTGGTTGCTTCAAGATGCCCATGCGGGTGGGCCGGAGCAAGGATTGTTGGCGCCGGGCGAAAGGCGGAGTAGAATACAGGCCATGCGCCCCCTGACCCTCACCCTCCTCGCCGCGCTCGCGGCGACGCCTGCGGCTGCACAGTCGCCCTGGACGAGCGCCCCACCCACCCGGATCGAGCAGTTGGGCACCTTCGAAGACACGCTCATTTCGGAGGCCTCCGCCGCCGCGGCGAGTCGCACGCAGCCAGGGGTCATCTGGACCCTGAACGACTCTGGGAATTCCCCGTGGCTGTTCGCGGTCGACTCCGCAGGCCGCTCGCTGGGGACGTTCCGCGTCGCAGGGGCCAATAACTTCGACTGGGAGACCCTGACCACCGCTCCCTGTCCGGCGGGAAGCTGCCTGCTCATCGGCGACATCGGCGACAACCCCGAGACACGGCCCAGCGTCATGCTCTACCGGGTGCCCGAACCCAACGTCGCGGGGCTGCCTACGGGCGAGCTGGGGGTCACGGCGCAGGCCGATACGCTGAGCCTCCGGTACCCCGACGGACCCCATGACACGGAGGCGATCTATGCCGACGCGTCCGGCGACCTCTATTTCGTGACGAAGGGGCGGACCAAGGGCATTCTCCTGTTCCGGCTCCCCGCCGCGGCGTGGAAGGCCGGCGGCGCAGCGGTGCCCGAGTTTGTCGACTCGCTGCCGATCACACCCGACATCAGCATCGGGCAGTGGGTGACCGACGCGGCGTTGTCACCGGATGGCCACCGTGTGGCCGTCCGCACCTACTCGGCCGTCTTCTTCTTTGTGGTCGAGCCGGGAGGCCGCCTCGCCCCCGACCAGGGACGCGAGTGCTCCTTCGGGCTGGTGGAGCCGCAAGGCGAAGGAATCACCTGGCTCGATGCGCGCCGGCTCCTCCTGATCAGCGAATCGAGTTCCAAGCGCCGCGGCACACTTTACCTGCTCGAGTGCGGCCAGCCGTAGCGACGACGCACACGTTCGCCATTGCGGTGGACCAGATCTTCCCATCTCCAACCCACGTGACCTCCATGCGACGATTGACTGTGCTCCTCGCGTCCTTCTTTCTCCTCGTTGCGACACCCGGCGCGCACGCCCAGACGGCCGTGGACAAGGCGGCACGGGCCGTGTCGGCCGATGTCATCCGGGCCCATATCGAGTTCCTCGCCAGCGACGCCCTCGAAGGTCGAGGCGCCGGCACCCGTGGTGGTGACATTGCCGCCCGGTATATCGCCGCGCAGTATGTCCGGCTCGGGCTCGAGCCGGCGGGCGATGACAGCACCTACTTCTTCGAGGTGCCCGTCGTCTCGTTCACTCCGGAACCCACGCTGGCCCTCGGCACTGCTGCGCTGGCGTACCCGACGGATTTCGTGCTCGGACCGATGCGCTGGGACTCGCTGGTCACGATCGACGCCCCATTGGTGTTCGCCGGGCACGGTATCGTGGCGCCGGAATACGAATGGAACGACTACGCCGGCCTCGACGTGAAGGGGAAGATCGTGGCGGTGATGGTGAACGACCCCGGGCTCCATGATCCGTCGACGTTCAAGGGGAGGGTGCTCACGTATTACGCACGCTGGACCTACAAGTACGAGGAGGCGGCGCGCCAGGGCGCCGCGGGCGTGCTCCTGATCCACACCACCGAGAGCGCGACCTATCCCTGGGCCGTCGTCGAGGGAAGCTTCAGCGGCGTCCAGGTGCGGCTCGAGACCGCGCCGACATCGCTGCTCGTGACGGGATGGGTCCAGCAGGGGGTGATGGCCAATGCCTTCAAGGCGGCCGGGAAGGACCTGGACGAGGAGATGTCGAGGGCAGGCAGGAAGGGGTTTGCAGGGTACGACCTGCCGACCCGTGTCATCGCCTCGGTGCGGGCGCCGATGACCCGGACCACCACCTACAACGTCCTCGGACGCCTGCCGGGCACCGGCGGATCGCTGGCCGAGGAAGTCGTCGTGCTCGGGGCGCACTACGACCACCTGGGCATCGGCAAGGTGGTCGACGGCGATTCGATCTACAACGGCGCGCGCGACAACGCCGCCGGGGTGGGAGAAATGCTTGCCATCGCGGAAGCGATGAACCGGGCGGACTTTCAGGGCAAGCGCTCCCTCCTCTTCGCGGCGTTCGGCGGGGAGGAGTCCGGCCTCCTCGGCTCCCAGGCGATGATCGACCGACCATTCATGCCGCTGCGCAAGGTAGCCGCGATGCTCAACTTCGACGGTGCAAACCTCTTCGGCCGCACCCGCGACATCGCCGCCAACGGCTCCGACCAGTCATCGCTCCTTGGTGCCCTCCAGGCGGCGGCACGACTGGAGGGCCTGCAGGTGACCGAAGACTCTGCCGGGATGTATCGCGGCACCTTCTTCCGATCGGATAACTTCCCCTTCGCGAGGGCGGGGATCCCATCCCTCTCGTTCGAACCGGGCAGCAACTACGTGGGCCAGCCGAAGGACTACGCCAGACGGATGCAGGAGGAATACACCACCACGCGCTACCACCGACCCCAGGATGAGTTCGGTCCCTGGTATTCGCTGGAGGGCACGATACCGGAGACCCGTGTGGGACTCCGGGTGGCGGTCTATGCCGCGGACGCCTCGGCGCAACCGACCTGGGATGTCGACTCCGAATTCCGGGCTGTAGGCGAGGAGCGGGTCAAGCCACCAAGCTCCAAATAGTATTACTACAGCATCACATCACTGTCACGTCAGTACGACAGTAAACGACTTCCCTCACAGGCTGTATCATGCGCCGATAGATGCGCGTGTAAGTCGTTGTTTTGTATTAGCTTGGGTCGCCTCTCCAGGGCCCGGATGCCGGCCCGACTGCGGGGCTCCCCCTAGACCTCAAGCGCCATCCGGTGTAGTTTCGCGGGCGTTCCTCCCCGGAATTTCACCGACCTGGAGCCCTTCTGGAACTCCCAACGCAGCACCGCGTCCCACTCACCTGGCTGGTCGAGAACGGCGGTGAGATCATCCGCCTCCGCGCGCTGAAGGAACTGGCGCCAGCCGGCAGCGTCGACCCGGCGGCTCTTGAGGCCGCCGAGGAAGCAGTGCTCCTCACGAAGCCGGTCATCGCCGTCGTCAAGAAGCAGAAGGACTCGGGCGTCTGGGCCGACAATCTGCTCGGCCTTGCCCCATCGAAGACCACGGGCATCAAGGGTATCGGCACGATTCCGCAGTACCGCCGCCTGCTCCAGATGGGCTATCCGCTCACCGGGCGCTCGTTCAAGCTTGCGGACCGGCTTCTGTTCCGCCTGCTCTCCCGGGACGACGACCCCGAACTCCTGTTCGAGTTCAAGAAGATGGGTATCGGCGATCCCCACGCCGAGTCCTGGTCCCGGTGGGTCATCCGAGAGGCCTCCTGTGCAGCGCTCGCGGAGGCGGGCCACATCGAGGACCCTCGGCTCCGGGGCTCTGCCCACAAGGTGGCCAGTGCCGTGTCGCAGTTCCTGCGCAGCCCCCTCTCCGAGAAGCCGTTCGTCAAGGCCGGCGCCAAGACGATCCTGCACCCCGAGGCGTATCCACCCAGCTGGTACTCGGTGGCGATGGTGGCGGCGATGCCTTCGCTGCAGCGGGAGCGGGCCGGTTTCACCGAACGGCTGGGGACTTATCTCGCGCAACCGGCGCCGAAGAAATCGTACTGGCTCCATGTCGGGAAGAAGACCTTCAAGCCACAACATCTCCTCCTCGGCGATCCGATCGAGGCCGACGGCAAGGGGGTCGCGAAAGACGTCCCGCTGGCCCTGCACTACATCGAGCTCCTCGCACGGATCGGCGCGCTCCACACGGCGCCGGTGGCCACCAAGGTACTCGGCCGCCTGCTCAAGGATTGCGACGATAACGGCGTCTGGCACCCGAAGGGGCTCCGCAGCCTGCCCAAGGGCACCAACCGGATCGCCTATCACATGTTCCCGCTTGCCACGGAAACCAAGACCATGGAATCGCGGCAGGTCGATCTGACCTTCCGGCTGGCACTGATTGCCAAGCACCTGGGATGGGAGCTGGAGATCGTCTAGGCGGGGAAGCGATCCGAACGTACGTCCTGGAGGCCGGTGAAGGGGTTGCTCCGGAGAGGAGTTGGTGAGCGGTTGCGAGATGTTGCCAACTCTCCGGCCGGGGGCGAACCATCCTCCTCGGAGGAGCAACCCAAGCCGGCCGACAACCTCTGAGTTCACCTCCGAGCGGGCTTGTCCTCAACGTAGTCCCATCCCATACTACTCTCCATGCGTACCCTCAATCTGGTGCCGTTCGGGTTCACGCCGACGGAGAGTCTCGTCTATCAGGTCCTGCTAACCACAGGGCCGGGAACAGGATACGGTATTGCCCGGGCAGCCAGTCTCGCGCGAGCAAACGCCTACAGCGCACTCGAGGGCCTGGTGAGCAAGGGGGCGGCTCGGGTCGAGGGCACCCGTCCAAAACGGTACCGCCCGGAGGCTCCGACTGCCCTCGTGGCCCGGATCGCGAGCCAGCACGGACTGGCGCTCGACGCGCTGCGGGACCACCTCGCTGAGATTTCAGTACCCGAATCTCCGACCCTCGTCGAAATCGAATCTGCCCGCGGGTCCCTGCAACTCATTGCCCACGATATCGGACGTGCGACCACTTCCGTGCGCCTCCTCGCGCCGGCCGATGCCTATCCGATCCTGACGCCGTCGCTCCGCAAGGCGGCGGGCACCGGTGTCGCCCTCGACCTCCGTGCGCTCGAACCGGTGGCGCTCCCTTTCGCGACCGTCCGCGAGGCACACGCCGGGCATGCGTGGCCGGGGCAGCCGCTCGTGGCAGTTGTGGATGGCCAGAGCGCCGTCATGGCGGCACGCGACGGCGCCGAGGTGCGGGGTCACTGGAGCACGGCGCCCGCGTTCGTGGCGGCCGCGGCGCTCGCCTTCGAGCGGTTCGGGTCGGCGCCATGAGCGATCCGGTGGCCGAGGCGCTCAGGGAGCTGCGGCGGGAGTATCACGCGGAGAGCCCTGCACGCGTTGAGGAACTTCGGCGCGGGCTGGCGGCGTTGTCGGCGGGGGAGGACGGCGCGGAGACCGGGTTGGCGGTTCTCTTGCACCGCCTGGCGGGATCGGGTGGGGCGTACGGATTCCCGCAGGTCAGCGTCACCGCGCGGGAGCTTGAGCGGCTGGTCCGGAGTGAACCGCACTGGACCCCCGCCCGACTGGCGGAGGTCGATGCGGGGATCCAGGAGATCGCCGACGCCTTCAACGGGGGGCGCTCCGCGTAGGGGACTAGTGCGCGAACCGCTCCACCAGCGGGGCCACATCGCGCGGGTTCTCGTCCCCGAAGAGGAGGCGCCCCTCCCGGAGCGACGCACCGCGCAGCGTCAGGGCGAGCACTTCGCCGAGGCTGTCGACCGGAAAGACCTCGATCACCTTCCGGACCTCCTCGGGCAGGTCCTCGAGATCCGGCTCGTTCTTGCGCGGCAGGACGATCTTCGTGATGCCTGCCCGCACCGCACCGAGCACCTTCTCCTTCACACCGCCGATCGGCAGCACGTGCCCCCGCAGGGTGACCTCGCCGGTCATCGCGATATCATTGCGCACCGGTCGACCCGACATCGCGGAGACGAGCGCGGTGGCCATCGTCACACCGGCCGACGGCCCGTCCTTCGGAATGGCACCCGCGGGAACGTGAATGTGCAGGTCCCGCTCGAACATGTCCTCCTTGATGTGCAACCCCGCGGCGTGTGACCGGGCGTACGTCCACGCGGCGCGCGCCGACTCCTTCATGACGTCACCGAGCTGCCCCGTCAGGGTCAGCTCTCCCTTGCCGCGCATGACCGACGCCTCGACGAACATGATGTCGCCACCGGTGGTTGAGTAGTACATCCCCGTCGCGACGCCGACCTGGTCCTCGCGTGCGGCGCGCTCGGGGAAGACCCGCGGGCGCCCGAGCAGGTCGTCCACCACCTGCTGGTCCACCGTCACCCGCTCGACTTCCTTCGCGGCAATCCGGCGCGCGACCTTGCGAGCCAGCTTTCCGAGTTCACGCTCCAGCTGCCGGACGCCCGCCTCGCGGGTATAGCTCGAGACGACCTCCTGCAGGGCGTTGTCGGTGAGCTCGATCTGCTCGGTCGAGAGCCCGTTCTCCTCCAACTGGCGTGGAATGAGGAAGTTGCGGGCAATCACGAGCTTCTCCCGCTCGGTGTAGCCGCTGAATTCCACCGTCTCCATCCGGTCGAGCAAGGGGGCCGGGATGTTCTGGGGAAAGTTGGCCGTGGCAATGAAGAGCACTTCGCTCAGGTCGAAGGGCACCCCGAGGTAGTGATCGACGAACGAGTCGTTCTGCGCCGGATCGAGCACCTCGAGGAGCGCGGCCGCAGGATCGCCCTGGAACGAGACGCTCAGCTTGTCGACCTCGTCGAGGAGGAAGACGGGGTTCCGTGTGCCCGCCTGCCGCATCCCGTTGAGGATGCGCCCGGTCATGGCGCCGACGTAGGTGCGCCGGTGGCCGCGGATATCGGCCTCGTCCCGCGCACCACCCAGCGAGATACGGACATACTCACGCCCCATGGCCCGGGCGATCGACTTGGCCACGGAGGTCTTGCCCACGCCTGGCGGGCCGACGAAGAGGAGGATGGGACCTTTCGCGCCATCGCTGCGCTCAGGCGGGGCCGGGGGGCCGCCGGGCGGGGAGGCAATCTCCTCCGTCGGCGAGTTCCCGTCCTCCTGCCCCGCTGCCCCGCTGCCTTCCTGCCCTGCCCGAAGTTGGCGTACGGCCAGAAACTCCAGCACCCGATCCTTCACGTCACTGAGGGCATAGTGGTCTTCGTCGAGGATGCGCTGGGCTTCCGCCAGGTCGAGGTGCTCGTCGCTGCGTGCCGACCAGGGCAACTCGAGGATGGTCTCCAGGTAGGTCCGGATGACCTGCGACTCCATCGACTCCCGAGCGATGCGACCGAGCCGACCGAGCTCCCGGTCCACTTCGCGCCGGGCGTCCTCGGGGAGCTCCAGCTCGGCGAGCTTGGTGCGCAGCTCCTCGATGTCGTCGGATTCGTTGTCTTCCCCGAGCTCCCGGCGGATGGTCTTCAGCTGCTCGCGGAGGAACATCTCCCGCTGGCGCTCGCCGAGCTCCTCCTGGACCTGCGACTTGATGTCCTCCTGTGCGTCGACCAGTCCGATCTGGCGCTGGACGTGGACGAGCAGGCGGCGAAGCCGATCCTCGACCGACAGGGTCTCCAGGAGGGTCTGGCGCTGGACAGGGGTGATGTCGACGTAGCCGGCGACGAGGTCGGAAAACCGAGCCGCGTCGTGCACGCCGGCGAGTACCTGCTGGATGACTTCCTCCGGCAGTCCTGACTTCTGGCCCAGTTCGGCAGCCCGGCTCCGGGCCTCGCGGTGGAGCGCCAGGAACGCCGGATCTTCGGGGTTGAGCGGAGCGAGTTCCTCGGCGTCGCGGACCACCGACTGCAGGAACCCATCCTTCTCGACCACGTGCATGGCGATGCCGCGCCGCTCGCCGTGCAGGAGGAGTTGCATTCCCGCCAGGCCGCGCTGGAGTTGCCCGATGCGGGCAATGGTACCGATGGTATAGAGGTTCTCCGGATGGACCTGCTCCACATTTTCTCGCTGGGAAACGGCGAACACGAGCTTCTCGGGCGTGGCCAGGGCGGCCTCGATGGCACGCAACGTCCCGGGGCGACCTGCCCCGATCGGCGCAGTCACGCCGGGGAAGAGGACCACGTCCCGCAGGGGAAGAACTGGAATCGTCAGGCGTTCGGACATCAGTATTCCTCGCATGCCCCCAACTCGAGGGGCGAAAATGGCAGTCGGAACTCTCAGATAGTACCGAGAATGCACCCCCTGTGCCATCCGAAAGCGGCAGAATCTCTTTGGAACGATCCTCCGTATGGGGTTCGCGGGTGCATTTCGGAACGAAGCGGGTCCGGCCAACCTCTCTCCCTGCCAAAGAGACAGGCCCAGCGCGATCTCGGCAGCGCGGGGGCTTTTCCGCCAGCATTGTTGCCCAATCGGTTGAAGGGCGACAGATTGTCTTGTTACCGGGGAACCCGGTCGACCAGCACTTCCGCAGCGAGGACTTGAGCTTCGATGAGCGAACTCCAGGACACACCTCTCGCCTCCCGGCTCGGCCAGGCCTTGGGAGACGCGTACACGATCGAGGGCGAGATCGGGCGGGGTGGCATGGGGGTCGTCTATCGGGCCCGCGACGAGCGGCTGCAGCGCCGCGTCGCGATCAAGGTGCTCCCCCCCGAACTCGCCTTCCAGGATGAAATCCGGCAGCGGTTCATGCGCGAGGCGCAGACCGCCGCACGCCTGTCACACCCGCATATCGTCCCCATTCATGGTGTCTCCGAAGGCGCCGGCCTGGTCTATTTCGTCATGGGCCTCGTCGACGGCGAGTCGCTCGGCGCCCGCATCAAGCGGCGCGGCCACCTCCCCGCCGAAGAAGTCCGGCGCATCATGAAGGAAACGGCCGACGCGCTGAGCGCCGCCCACGCCTTTTCCGTGGTGCACCGCGACATCAAGCCAGACAACATCCTCCTCGAGGGCACCCGGGGTCGCGTGATGGTGACCGACTTCGGCATCGCCAAGGCGCTGTCCGCCGCGGGCTCAGGGGCGACGCTGACGGGCGCGGGCGTGGCCATCGGGACCCCGGCCTACATGAGCCCGGAGCAGGCTGCCGGGGAGCGGGAAATCGACGGGCGGTCCGACGTCTACAGCCTCGGGATCGTCGCCTACCAGATGGTGACGGGCGAGCTGCCCTTTCAGGCACCGACGGTGGCCGGCATCCTGATGAAGCAGATCACCGAGGCCGCGCCGATGGTCACGCTCAAGCGGCCCGATGTGCCGGAAGACCTGGCGCTCGCGATCAGCCGCTGCCTCGAGAAGGATCCGGAAAACCGGTGGCCTACCGCTGATGCCCTCCGGCGTGCGCTCGAGACCCGCACCGTGACGGGGTACCGGCCCACCGGAACGGGCTGGAAGGCGGCGCGGACGGCGGGCAGGGCAGCGGCATCCCGTTCGCCGACCTCGGAGCGCCCGCTGCGCCCCCTGGCCGGTTCCCTCCCCGCGCGACGGAGCGAGCGGGGCCTCGCGCGCCGGGATGGCCGGTCGCTGCGCCCCAACCGCAAATCCCGGTGGGACGCGGACCAGGACAACAAGGTCCGCCCCCCGGTCGATACCGGTGAACCCGAAATCGTACAGAAGACGCGCGCAATCTTCGCGCGCTGGGCCGCGGTGTCCGGCGGCGTCCTGCTGATCAACATCGCCACGGGCATCGGCGAGCCGTGGTTTCTGTTCGTGGCGGGCGGCATGGGGATCCCCCTGCTGCGGAGCTACGCAACGCTCTGGCAGTCAGGGTACAGCTGGCGGGATGTCCTGAGCCGGCCGGCCGCGCACGACTCCGCCGAGACCAAGCTCACCAGCAGCGGCGGCAAGCTCCCGCGCCTCCTCCCCGCCCCGACAGCCGCGGATTACGGACTGGGCCTGCCACAGATTCAGCAGCTCTACCGCGACCGGGTGGCGATCCTTGGCCTGATCGAGCGGCTGCCGGCCTCGGACAAGAAGATGCTGCCGGAGGTGGCCCAGACGGCCGACGCCCTCTTCGCACGGGCCACCGACCTCGGCAAGACGCTGCACGCCATGGACGCCAATCTCGAGACGGGCGGGTTCAGTCGCATCGAGGAGCGGATCGAGGCCATCATGCGGGAGCCCGACGATGAAGAGCGGGCGCGCCGGATCGGATTACTGGAGCGGCAGAAGAATCAGCTGACGGAACTGCGGAGCCGGCGGGACCAGGTGTCGGCCAACCTCGAGTCGTGCATCCTGGCGATGCAGAACGTGCGGTTCGACCTGCTGCGGCTGAAGTCGGCGGGGGTGGGGGCGGTGCTGGGCGACCTGACCAACGCCACCCAGCAGGCCCGGGCGCTCAGCCGCGACGTGGACGGTGCCATCGCCGCGGCGAGCGAGGTGAAGGAAGCGATCGAGCCCTAGAAGGCCGCAACGACGCCCAATCGCAGGCTGGTGTAGCTGTAGGCGAGCTTGCCGACGAGGTCTTCCGCGAGCTGGCTGTCGGACTTGGCGCCGACGTCCACGCTCACATTGGTGTAATACCACCCCAGCCCCACACCCCACCGGTTCGACAGGTAGTACCGCACGTTGGCATCGGCCTCGAAGATCGAGATGTCGAAGCGGTCCACCCGGGCGCCGAGGCCGCGGGCGTCTCCCCCCACGTACCAGCGGTCGCCCAGCCTCCAGTTGCCAAACGCCCCGAGCGTGGCCGTCGGGCCGGTGAGCTTCTTCTTGAGGCTGAAAGCGGTGCCGTCACAGGCGTCCCCAACGCAGCCGCTGGCCGAGCCGTCGAATTCCGCGCTGAAGAAGATGGCGCCGATCCCGATGGCGAGGCCGATGTTGTGTCGTTCCTTGGCAAAGAGGGAATACTTGAACTGAAACGTCGCGTTGTCCGAACCAAGCTTGGTGTTCAGGTTGATGGCACCAGAGAGGCTGTCATCGCCGATGACCAGCGTATCGGAGAACGCACGGCTCCCGCTGGTGTTGAGGAACTGATAGCCCAGGTCGAGTTCGGTCTTCCGCCCCGGCTTCCAGGCCAGCACGAGCGCCGGCTGTACCGTACTCCCGGAAACGCCGAGGAGATCCTTGAAGTTGATGTTGGTCCCGACGTTCCCGTCGGACCCGTCCACCCGGACGTCCGAGTTGTTCAGAACCGTGGTGAAGGCCACGCCCACCTGCCACTTGTCGTACAAGTGGTTCTTGTACTCGGCGGAGTCCTGTGCCGAGACAAGCCGCGGCGCGGCCAGCGCCACCAATGCGAGGAGTGCCAGGCGACCCGACCATCCACATATCGAACTCATGTTTCGCTCCACGATTCGTTAGAAAGCGGCGATGGACGCCATCGCCTGACGCAACGATTCCACCTGCGGGAGGATAACGTCCTCCAGCTCGGGCGCGTAGGCCACGAAGGTGTCGGTGGCCGCCACACGCCGCACCGGCGCATCCAGCCACTCGAACGCCTCGTCGGCGATCCGGGCCGCGATTTCCGACCCGTAGCCCCACGACAATGAATCCTCATAGGCCACGATGACCCGATTGGTCTTGCGAACCGAGGCGTACACAGTTTCCCAGTCCACCGGGCTGAGGGTGCGCAGGTCAATCACCTCCACGCTGACCCCTGAGGTCTCCTCCAGCTCCTTGGCGGCCACGACCGCCCGCTGGACCACCGCCCCGTAGGTCACCACGGTCACGTCGGTCCCCTCCTTCACCACCCTCGCCTTGCCGAAGGGAATCATGAAGTTCGGGCCGGGATTCGGCGCCTTGTTGTACGTCTGCCGGTAGAGGTGCTTGTGTTCGAGGAAGAGCACCGGATCGTCGCCGCGGATGGCCGTGCGCAGCAACCCGTTGGCATCCAGCGCGGTGGAGGGACAGACCACGCGGAGGCCCGGCACGCCGGTGAAGATGGCGGCACCGGTCTGGGAGTGATAGATCGATCCGCCCTTGAGGTAGCCGCCATAGGTGACGCGGACGACGACCGGGGCGCTGAAGTGGTTGTTGGACCGCCACCGCATGAGCGCGAGCTCGTCGCGGAGCTGCATGTAGGCGGTCCAGATGTAGTCGAAGAACTGGATCTCGACCACCGGCTTCATACCGCGGGTCGCCATGCCGATGGCGCGGCCCACGATGTTCGCTTCGGCGAGCGGTGAGTTATAGACCCGATCGCTGCCGAACATCTTCTGCAGCCCCCAGGTCACCTTGAACACCCCGCCCTTCCCCTTCACGTCGCCGAGGTACGCCTCACGGCTCACGTCGGCCACGTCCTGCCCGAAGACGACGATGCGCGGATCCCGCGCCATTTCGTCTTTGAGGCAACCGTTGATGAGGTCCACCATCGTGGTCGGCTCGCCGGTGAACTGGGGGTCGTCCTCGGTGTCGAACTGCTCCGACGTCGGATCCACGTCGGGGGAATAGACAAAGTCGTAAATGGTGTCGGTGCCAGGTTGTGGTGCGGCGAGCGCGGTGTCCGTGGCGACATCGACCTCTTCGATCACCTCGGCCCGGATGCGCTCGATTTCCGCCTCGGAGGCGATCCCCTGCGCCACGAGCCAGCGCGGGAACGTCACGACCGGATCGCGTTCCGCGTCGGCCTCCCGTTCCGCCGGCGTCCGGTAGTTGACCTCGTCATCCGAGAGGGAGTGGCTGTAGGGCCGGATGACATGCGCGTGGACCAGCGCCGGGCCCTTCCGCTGCCGGCTGTGCTCCACCGCCCGCGTGAGCGCGTCGTACGAGGCCAGGACGTCGCAGCCGTCCACTTCCTGGATGTAGAGGTTGGGGAATCCGCTCAACAGCTTGGAGACGGAGCCGCCGGCGGTGTTGACCTCGACGGGTGTCGAAATGGCGTAGCCGTTGTCCTCGACGAGGTAGACCACCGGCAGCTTCAGGTTGCAGGCGGTGTTCATCGATTCCCAGAACTCCCCCTGGCTGGTGGTCCCGTCACCGGTCGAGCAGAAAACCACCTCGTCGCCGTGGTACGGCGTGTCCGGGGTATCGATGCCCGGTGTCTGGGTCGACCGCAACCACGCCTCCGCGCAGCCCACGGCCTGCAGGAACTGCGTGCCGGTCGGGCTCGAGGCGGACACGATGTTGAGGTCCTTGTGCCCCCAGTGCGATGGCATCTGGCGGCCGCCGGAGTTCGGGTCGTCGGCGGCGGCCACGGCGGAGAGCAACTGCTCGGTGGCGGTCATGCCGAGGCCAAGGCAGAGGGCCCGGTCGCGGTAGTAGGTGTAGAACCAGTCGTAGGTGGGGCGGAACACCTTGGAGGCGGCCACGAGCACCGCCTCGTGTCCGGCACCCGAAATCTGGAAGAAGATCTTGTTCTGCCGCTTGAGCTGGATTTCGCGGTCATCGATCCGGCGGGAGAGCAGGATCAGGCGGCACATCTCGAGGAGTTCCGCCTTGTCGAGGCGGGAGGACGGTGCGCTCTTCGTGGGCGCCGAGGTGCGTGTGGCCATCTGGGTTTCACCCTCGGTGGAGACGGAAAGTGGCCGGACAACACCGGCTCTCGGAAGATACCTCCCCAGTCGGAGGGGAGAAAGCGGCCGGCTTCAGGACCCCCAGCCCACTACCTTGACGTCGGCCAGGACGCCATCGAGGTCGTTGAACTTCACGCTCCTGGGCTTGGCGGGGAGGAGGGGGAATTCCATGTCGCTGACGGGCCCCGTGACCTTCATCCGGATTCGCACCACCTCGTTCTTCCCCATCTCGATGGCCACCGGCATGTACGCCACGAAGTCGTCCGGGACCCCTTCCTGGCGCACCCGCAGCCGGAGGACGTACGTGCCGTCCGCGCCGTCCACCGCCTGGTAGGAGGTCCGGTAGGTCGGCAGGGCCGACCGGTAGACCCACTGCGTGAAGAACCACCCCATCTCCTGCCCGGTGTGTCTTTCAACCGTGCGCTGGAAATCGGCGGTGGAGGCCTGCTTCCCGCGATACGTCTGGTAGAAGTCCTTCATCATGCCTGAAAAGCGGTCCTCATTCATCGTCTTGAGGTCGATCATCATCGCCCGGAGCATGTGCAGGACCCAGGCGCCCTTTTCATACACGATCAGGTTGTAGTCGCCGGGATTGTCGGCATCCCGCGTCCGGTACCCGAGGCCGATCGGGGCCGCCTCCGCGCCCCTCACCAGGAGGTCCGCCTTCCACTCGTCGAGCATGGCGAAGTACTGCTTGGTGTCGCCCCGGACCACCTGCAGGTACCAGAGCGCGGCGAACATCGAGAACCCCTCGCTGAGCCACTGGTCGCGGTAGGTGGCGAAGTCGACGCCGATACCCCACCACTGGTGCGCCACCTCGTGCGCGCGGAAGACCTCGTTGTGCCCCTTGCTCGTCGTCACGCCGAAGGTGGCCATCGAGAGATGGATGAGCCCGGGAAAGGCCTCCCCGTGTCCCGCCGGGATTTCGGTGGCGTAGAAGTTGTCTGCCGGCGGCGGGCCGAACATCGTGGTGAACAGCTTCATGCTCCGCGCGATATCCTTGCTCACCTCATCCGCGGAATAGGCTTTCGAGCCGGCCGATCGATGGCCGCTCTCGGAGACCAGCACGGTCACCGGCGGGGCGCCCGGCTCGACCGGCACATACGGCTTGAACATGCCGATGTTGAACGACGCATTGCGGATCGGGCGTGCCGTCGCCCACCGACTGGTGGTGGTGCGGTCGGTGGTGCTCGAATCCATCATCTCGCCGACGCTGGCGAAGAGATAGTTGGACGGATAGTGGTAGATCATCTCGAACGTGGCGAGGCTGCGTCCACTGAGCGGCCGGGGGTACCACGCCGTGGCCCCCTTGATGAAGAAGAAATCGCCGTAGCGGTCGATCAGGTCGCCGCGATAGAAAACGGTCAATTGGGTCGCCTCGCCGGCGGGCAACACGGCCGGCAGGCGCACCCAGAGATAGGGGCTGTCCTTCTTTTTTTCGACCACCGCCGGAGTACCATCCCCCCAGCGCGCAGAATCGACGACAAACTTCCCGAAGAGGGAGAACGCAACCCAGGGGCCGAGCGGCACCTCGCCGAAGATGACCATCCGGGCGGACGCCGAGAAGCCGATATCCCCCGAGCCGGTGCTGGGGAGCGAGACCTCCAGCGCGTAGTGCCGGACCAGCACATCGCCCTGGCGGTCGCGGACGGCCCCCGCGGCACCGTCGCCCACGGCGCGTTCCTTGACGGTGGCGGTGGTGTACCCGGAGGTCAGGGCGGTCCGTTCGCGTTCACGGAGCTCGACCCCTTCCCCTTCGCGCGACGAGACCATGAACATCACCGGGCTGCCCCTGGTCGGGACGATGTGAGCGTAGAACATCCCGCCGGGCGCCGCGTTGAGAAGGTCCAACATCACGTCGGGATCAATGCTGTGATCGTGTTCGTCGCCCAGGTAGTCGAGCGCCTGCGAGAGCCGGTTGTTCCCGATACCGGAGGCGAGGCCGGGCGCGAACGTCAGCTGGCCTTCAAGTTCCTGGAGCGTGGTATCAGAGAAGAAGAACACCACCTCGTCGAAGGGGACCGGGTAGGTGGTGCCTTTGTGCAGCCGGGTGAGTTGCTGTTGCTCGACTTCTGTCGTGGGAGCAAGCGTGAACGTCCCGGTTCCCCGGAACGCGGCTCCCATGACGCGCCCGCCGACCGGCGCCATGAGCACGATGTTCCCGCTCGCGAAGGCAAAGGTGCCTGACTCCCGCCGGAGCACCAGGCCGTTGACCGCGGCGCCCCTGCCGGTGGCGGGCATCATCCCCTGGACGGCGGCGTACGCGTCGTCCCAGGTGGCGGCAGCGGATGATGACTGTGCCCGCAGGGCTCCGGGAACGGCCAAGATGCTCCAGGCCACGATTCCTGCTGCGACTCGACGACCCATGGGACGAGCCTCCAACCGGGGAACCAAGCAGGGCGACCAAACTTCAAGGCGCCCGGTATACCACCTGCCCGCCGGACACCGTGGCCAGCACCTGCGTATTCGGGATCTCGACCGGGTCGATGGCCGTGATGTCCCGGTCCAGCAGCACCACGTCCGCCCGCGCCCCGGGCTTCAAGACACCCCGTCGGCCTTCGGCGAAGACGCCGTAGGCATTCTCGACGGTATAGGCGCGCAGCGCCTCCTCGACCGTCACCTTTTGCGCGGCAAACCACCCGTTGGGATTCTTGTCGTCGAGCGTGCGCCGCGTGACGGCGGCGTAGACGCCCAGCAACGGATCGAGCGGGGCCACGGTCCAGTCGGAACCAAACTCCAGGTGTGCGCCGTCGTCGATCAGCGTGCGGAAGGCGTAGGTCGTCTGGAGAAGCAGCGTGTCGATCCGCTTGGCGGCCCAGCGGCCGTCGTCGATGATGTGATAGGGCTGCATCGAGGGAATCACGTCCATCCTGGCGATGCGCGTGATATCCTCCGGACGGAGGTGCTGGGCATGCTCGATACGGAAGCGGCGGTCCCGGGGACCATTCGTCACGGACACCGAATCGAAGATATCGAGCAGGAGCGCGTTGGCGCGGTCGCCGATGGCGTGGACGGCCACCTGGAGTTGCACCGAGTCGGCGGCCTGCACCCAGCGATGCATCGCATCGAGCGGCGTGGTCTCGAGGCCGCGGGTGTTGGGTGCGTCGAGGTAGGGGCGGAAGAGGAGCGCCGTCGTCGAACCGAGCGAGCCGTCCATGTACCCCTTCACGCCGTCGATCCGGAGCCAGTCGTCGCCGGGACCGATCAGGGCCACGGTATCGGCCACCCAGCGCCACGCCTGGATCGGGAAGAACATCTTGGTGCGTACCGTCAGCGTCCCCGCGGCACGGGCGCGCTGGAACGCCCCGAGCCAGGAGGGGGGAGCGCTCATGTAGTTGGTGGCGGTCACGCCCTTGCTCGCGGCAAACGCCAGCGCGCGCGCCAACGCGGCGTCCAGCTGCGCCTCGCTCGGCGACGGCATTGCCCGGTACACCGGACTCATCGCGTTGTCCTTCAGGACGCCGGTCGGCTCCCCGGTGCGCGGGTCGCGCACGATTTCTCCACCGGGAATGTTCTTCGTCGCCCTGGTAATCCCCGCGGCCCGGAGCGCCGCGCTGTTGGCGACGCCCATGTGCCCATCGAGACGGTTGACGAAGACCGGGTTATTGGGCGTCACCGAGTCAATCCACGCCTTGGTCGGAAGGGGCGTGCCCGGCCACCGCTCGTGGTCCCAGTCGCCGCCGATGATCCACTCCCCGGGCTTCCGCTCGGCGGCAAACGCCGCGATGCGGGCGGTGAACTCCTCCGGTGTGTCCGCGGTCCGCAGGTCGACGCTCACCAGCTGGATGCCGCCGTCGAGGAAATGGGTGTGCCCATCCATGAAGCCGGGGACGATCAGTCCGCCGGGAGCACCCATCACCTCGGTCTGCTCCCCGATGAACTCCGCCACGTCGCTGCTGTCGCCCACGCCGACAATCGTGTCGCCGCGCAGGGCGACACCACCAGCCCAGGGCTGGTCGGGGTTGCCGGTCCAGACCCGACCGAACGCCACGACCGTTGCCGGCCGGGGAGGGGGCGCACAGGCCAGGAGCAGACCAGCCACGAGCGACGGGAGCACGACAGACCGGACTCTGGAAGCGGGGATACAAGCCATCGTGGAGCCAGTCCTATCGGAGAGAAGTGAGCCGGCGGAGTGCCTCGAGTTTCTCGAGCGCGGAGCCGCCCTGCGATGGTGCGGCGGGCGTCACCGAGAAGAGATCGCGGATGTCGAGGAGGATTTCCAGCATGAGCTGATCGCGGACGTAGGCTGCGTCGAGCTCTTCGACGCGGCGCTCGTCGCCCGAGGCGCGGGCGCGTTCAAAGGTTTCGCGGTAGAGCGTTTCGAGGTTACCGAGGATTCGTTCACGTGAGCGCATCGTCATGCCGGAATCGAGGGGAGACCGTGTGCAGCAGGTGGGAAGAAGATGCTATAATCCGGAGCGATTGGCGAGGGGGATCTCCCCTGCCCCGTGCCACCTCCACCGGACCCCCCGATGACTCTCTCCGACGCCCAGCGGCGCGTGGATGCCTGGATCAGCCAGTACGAGGAAGGCTATTTCGACCCCCTCACCAATATGACCCGCCTCGCCGAGGAAGTCGGCGAGCTGGCGCGGGAGGTCAATCACCGGTTCGGCCAGAAGACGAAGAAGCAGGGGGAGGCCGAGGGCGATATGGGGATGGAGATGGCCGACATCCTCTTCGTGCTCATCTGCATGGCCAACCGCGAGGGCATTGACCTGCAGGAGGCATTTGACCGGATGATGGCCAAGGTGGAGGGGCGAGACGCCGATCGGTGGACCAGGAAGCGGGGCTAAGGTCCGGCCGGCCCGCCTTCGCCGTCCCTACTCCCACTCCTCCGGCTCCGACTCCGTCTCCCCCAGCAGCATCCGATAGCTCTCCAGCCGGTCCGGCGCGATGGTGCCATCGGCCACGGCCGCCTGGATCCGGCATCCCGGTTCGCTCACGTGCCGGCAGTCCTGGAATCGGCATTCGCCGATGAGCGGCCGGAACTCCGGGAAACAGCTGGCCAGCTCCCGCGGCTCGATGCCCCACAATCCGACCTCGTTGAAGCCGGGCGTGTCGACCAGGAACCCGCCCTCGAAGGGCACCATGAGCGCGGACACGGTGGTGTTGCGCCCCCGTCGCGACTTCTGGCTCAGCGCGCCGGTCCGCAGGGTGAGTCCGGGCTGCAGCGCGTTCAGCAGGCTCGATTTGCCGGCGCCCGAGGGGCCGGTGACCACCGACTCGCGCCCCGCCATCGCGGCGCGCAGTTCATCCAACCCCTCCCCGGTCTTCACGCTGGTCCGGAACACGGGGTACCCCGCCTTCCGGCACCGCTCCTCCAACCAGGCGCCGGCATCGAGATCGATCTTGTTGATCACGACGGCGGCGGGAATCTCGTTCGCTTCGGCCACGACCAGCAGGCGGTCAATCAGCTGGGGCACCGGGGCAGGATCGCAATTGGAGGTGACGACGAAGACGGTGTCGATGTTGGCCGCGATCGGTCGGGCGCCCCGTCCCAGGGGTACGCGCCGCTCGAGGAGCGTCTTCCGCTCCGCGACATCGCCAATCGCGTAGAGCCCGCCGACGGGGTCGGGAACGAGGCTCACCCGATCTCCCACGACGACCCGGGGCGTGTCGCGCTTCGTCCTGCCGCTCAGCACGGCGCGCACTTCGCCCTCGTCCGTCATGACCCGGTAGGCTGCCCCGTCCCGCTCGAGCACCGTCCCGGACAACCCCGTCACCACTCCCCCGGCTGGTTGGCAATGGCCTCGTCCAGCGCCGCCTTGACGTCGTACAGGGAGAGCGCCTTCAGGCGATCTTCGGCCTCCCCGACGCTGCGCCCCCAGGCGAGGAAGTCAGTTTCGACGTGCCCCACCGGCGCGGCCCCGGCGGCGTCCCAGCGGACAAAGAGCAGCGCCGCGCCATAGCGCCCGCGCGCATCGGGGTCATCCTCGACGTAGAGGCCGACCGAATAGGCATGCCCGTCACTGCCGCCGAAGGCGGCCGCCCGCCCGTGCCGGGCCATGTATCCGCCGAGGGTCGCTTCCATCAGCGCTTCAAGGCGAGAGTCTCGCGTACCACGTTGCCGAAGATGAAGACGATGTTGGCCGGGCGTTCCGCCAGTCGTCGCATCAGGTAGGGATACCACTGGGTGCCGAAGGGGATGTAGACCCGCATATTGAAGCCATCCTTCCGGAGCCGCTCCTGCAGGTCCCGCCGCACGCCGTACAGCATCTGGAACTCGAATCGCTCGGCGAGAATCCCCTCCCGGGTCACGAAGGTCTTCGCATGCTCGAGCATCCGGTTGTCATGGGTCGCGATGGCCGGATAGTTCCCGTGCCGAAGCAGCTCCTCCATCAGCGCAATGAACTGGAGGTCCACATCCTTCTTGTCCGGGAAGGCGACGTCGGGCGGCTCGAGGTAGGCGCCCTTGCAGAGCCGGACGCGCGCGCCGAGCGCGATGAGCCGCTTCACATCGGCGGCCGAGCGGCGCAAGCAGGACTGGATGACCACGCCGGTGTGCTTCCCGAAGTCCGCGACGAGGTGCCGCTCGAAGAAGTCGAGGGTCCGCTGCGTGTACTCCGAGCTCTCCATGTCGAGTCGGACGAACCCGCCGAGGTCGCGCGCCTTGGTCGAGAATCTGGCGGACATTGTCGAGGCACAGCGCCTCGTCAATATCGAATCCCATCTGCGTCAGCTTGACGGACACATTGATGTCGGCGCCGCCCGCCGCGAGCCCGTCGAGCATGCGCAGGTACTCGTCCCGGGCCGCGACCGCGTCGGCGGGCTCGTTGACACTCTCGCCGAGGAGGTCGAGCGTCGTCATGATGCCGAGGGGCTTCAACTCCATCGCGGCGGCGGTCGCGGTCTCCCTGGTTTCCCCGGCCACGAAGCGGCTGGCAAACCGGCGGGCCAGGCCGTTGCGCCGCAGGAAGTTGAACACACCCTGTTGCTCCGACAGCCACAGTAGGAAGGTGCGCATCATGAGCGGATGTTCCTCGACGGGGGTCCAAGACGGCCCGGAACGACAATCCGGGCACCGCCACGAAGGTAGCTAAACTATGTCAGGACAACAAGTTCCGGAGGATCGACGACGGCTAACCGGGGTCGCTGGCTCGACTTACGCCTGATTTGGCATGATCGGCCCCGGACTTGCGTTCTACCCCTCCCGCAGGCCACCAACGACCCGCCCGATAAGAGCACACCCGGAGTGATCCGGGGCCGCAAAACTTGAGGTCTCAGGCCGGAACAGGCCGGAGATAGCTCGGTGCCGAAGGCAGGCAGAGAAGCGGAGCCAGATGCGACCGTCCCCCCGGGGATGTGATTCCATGGCTTTGAGCTTATCGGGCGTTGTGGAGAGACCATGCGCCCAGCAACTGTTCCTCATCGCTTCGTTCCCGTCCTGGCCATCTGGCTGGTCGCGGCGTCGTGCACCGGGCTCGAACCGAGTGCGCCGCCCGAAGGCGCCGTCCTGATGACCGCCCCCGTCGAATATGCCACCTGGTACGCCCGTACCGAGGCCTGCGCCGAGTTGCGGGGGAATGCGGACGCCATCGAGTGGTATGTCGTGCCCGATGTGGCTACCTTCGAGACCAGCATCGGCGAGAAGGTGGGTCTCTGGGAGCGGGTCGGTAACGTCTCCCGCATCACCATCGCCGGCGACTACGTGGGGAACGAAATGGTCGTTCGTCACGAGATGCTCCACGACCTGCTGGAGCGCACAGGCCATCCGCCGGAGTACTTCGTGGCACGCTGTCATTTGACGTGGGATTCCTGGGACGCCGGGGCGCAGTGAGCGATACCCCCCTCGGCATCCTCCAGCTGACGGACCGCGGGACCGCTTTCGTACGTCGTCGTGAGTCGGGGTATGCCGCGGCCGACGGCGATCTCTTCGTCCCGCCCCATCTCGTCAAGCAACATGGCCTCCGCACCGGCGATGAGATCTCCGGCGAGGGCGGTCGCGGCGGCAAGGGCCGGGGTCCGAGCCTCCAGAAGATCACCGCCATCAACGGGCTGGCGCCGGCAGAGCTCGCGCGCCGCGCCGACTTCTCCAAGCTCCCCGCGACGCATCCCAAGGAAATGCTCACGCTTGAGGTGCCCCCCGGCACCAAGCGGACCTCCCACGAAATCACGCGGCTGATCGACCTGCTCTGCCCGTTCGGCAAGGGGCAGCGCGCGCTCATCGTCGCGCCGGCCAAGGCCGGCAAGACCACGGTGCTGCAGGCGGTGGCCGAGGGGGTGGCACGCAACCACCCGGCGGCGCAGCTGTTCGTCCTGCTGGTGGACGAGCGGCCGGAGGAGGTCACGGAAATGGAAATGGCCGGGGCGGGCGAGGTGGTGGCATCGAGCTTCGACCAGCCCGCAGAGCGCCACGCCGAGGTCGCCGAACTCACGCTGGAGCGGGCCCGCCGCCAGGTGGAGCTGGGGCGTGACTCGGTCATCATTCTCGACTCCATTACGCGGCTCGCCCGGGCGTACAACACGCTGGAGCGGGGCACCGGTCGTACCCTCTCCGGCGGCCTCGACGCCAACGCCATGGAGAAGCCCAAGCGCTTTCTGGGCAGCGCCCGATACGTCGATCCCTCGCGTGGCGGCGGGTCGCTGACCATCATCGCCACCGCGCTGGTGGACACCGGCTCGAAGATGGACCAGGTGATTTTCGAGGAGTTCAAGGGAACCGGCAACAGCGAACTCGTGCTGAGCCGCGAACTGGCCGAGCGCCGGATCTATCCCGCCATCGACATCCCGGCGAGCTCCACGCGCCGGGAGGAGCTGCTCTTCTCGCCCGAGGCACTGGCGGCCTCGCACGCGCTGCGGCAACGGACCGCCGGCATGCCCTCCATCAACGCCATGCAGGACCTCCTCTCCCTCTTCCGCGGGGCCAAGACGAACGCGGAGCTCATCCCGACCCTGACGCGCTAGCCGCTCCCGCTCAGTCTTGCGTGCAACACGAGGCGCCCCGAACGGGACGCCTCGTGTTGCTGAGACTGCGGAAGGTCGAGTGCTAGCGCGTGTACTCCGAGAAGGAGCGCGCGGCGGGCTGGCACTCCGGCCATGTCATCTGCTCTCCCGTGCGGGAGCTCGTCGGCATGATCCGGCGATCGCGCGGGATCTGGTTCGGATCCTGTGCGGCCTGGTAGGCCAGCATGGCCGTGAGCGTCGCGTTGTTCCGCACCTCGCTCATCACCAGCTTGTCATAGGTGTCGCGGTTGGTGTGCCAGGTGTAGGAGAAATAGTCCCACGAGAGCGAGCCCAGGCCGAATCCGGGCGCACCGTAGCAGGCCACCGAGGCATTGTCAGACCCGCCGCCGGCGGGCGTGCCCGGCACGCTGAACACCTTGAAGTTCCCGGTGATTTCCGACGGCACGTTCGAGAACCAGCCGGCCAGGAATCCGCCGGCGTCCATCAGGCCTGCCCCGCTGACGTAGGCCACCCGCCCGGTGCCGTTGTCCTGGTTGAAGAGGGCCTGCAGCCCCTCCACGACCTCGGGGTGGTCGGCCATGTACGCGCGGGACCCGTTGAGTCCCTGCTCCTCGCCGCTCCAGTGGCCGACGATGATGGTCCGGCTCGGACGGGGGAGGACGGTCTTCAGGATGCGCATGGCTTCCATCATGACGACGGTGCCCGTACCGTTGTCGGTGGCACCGGAGGAGCCGTCCCAGCTGTCGAAGTGCGCCGAAAGCACCACGTACTCATTGGCGCGGTCCGTACCGGGGATGGTGGCGATCGTGTTGAAGACCGGCACCTCGCCGAGGTCCTTCGATTCGGCCGTGACCCGCAAGACCGGCCCCTGCTTGTTCTCCGCGAGGCGGAAGAGGAGCCCGTAGTCCTCGCAGCCCAGCACGGCAGCGGGAACCGTCGTGGTCTTCCCATCGAAGATCCGGTACGAGCCCCACCCACGCGACCAGTTACTGGTCAGGACGCCCTTCGCGCCGGCGGCCTGCAGCGCCAGCTGCAATCCCTTGTTGTTCAGTCCGGTGCGCTTGACGCGTGCCGACCAGGCCGACCGATACTCGTCGCGCTCCTTGACCAGCCGGTCCCACTCCTCGGGAAGCGCCGTCTCCTTGTAGGTCGAGTCGGTGCGGCAGGTGAGTTCCGGCGCGCTGATGAGGACATAGGCGCCCTTGACGGAGCCGATGCCCGCGGCAAACGCGGCTGAATCGGCGGCGTCTGGCAGGATCACGACGGGGCCGTCGACCGGCTTGCCCTTGGTGCCGGGACTCCAGGCCAGGAGCATCCCTTCCAGCGAACGGACCCGGGGAGCGATGAGGTCGAGATGGCTGACACCGCGCTGCCATCCCTTCCAGGTGCCGTATGTGACGTTTTCGGCACCGATGCCCCACCCGGCGTACGTCTTGACCAGCCAGTCGTTGCCCGCCTTCATGCCGGGCGATCCGGTGAGCCGTGGCCCGATCGAGTCGTCGAGTACCTGGGCCAGGGCCGCGACCTGGGAGTTGTCCATCCCCATCGACCAGATCTGCCGGATGATCGGGTCATCGGAGGCGAAGCTCTGGCCCCAGGCGGATGCGGCCGGCATGGCCAGGACCGCCAACAATACCAACAAGGACAATCTGCGCATCACTCTGCTCCTGTACGTGAGAATTACTGTGAGCCACCGTCGTCGTAGAACTTGCCCCCCTGCTCGGCCACGGCCACGAGGGAGCCGGCCGGCGTGAACCGTGGACCGAATTCGACCATCAGCGCGCGAAGTGTCGACACGACCTGCGCCGCGCCGAGGTCGTCGATCATCCGAAGTGGGCCGCCGCGGAACGGGGGAAACCCGATGCCGAAGATCGCGCCGATGTCGCCGTCACGCGGCGAACGAACGACTCCCTCGCCCGCCGCCATCGCCGCCTCGTTCAGCATCGCGTAGACCAGCCGCTGCTCAATCGTCTGGGGGCTGACCCGGTCGGAGGGCGTGATGGAGAGCAGCCGGTAGACCGGGTGGTCCACCCCCGCCTTTTTCCCACCCTCATACCGGTAGAACCCCCGGCCGTTCTTTCGGCCAAGCCGGTTGTCGGCCAGCATCTTGCCGATGGCGTCGGCCGGCTTCAGCCGTTCGCCGAAGGCCTGGTGCATCACGCCACCCCCCTTGGCCGCGACGTCGAGCCCAACCTCGTCGAGCAGCGCGATCGGGCCGACCGGGAATCCGAACTTCGTCATCGTCCGGTCGATCGCCTCGATCGGCGTCCCTTCCATCAGGAGATGCCCGGCCTCGTTCAGGTAGGGCGACAGGATCCGGTTGACCCAGAATCCGGGACGATCGGCCACGACGATGACCGTCTTGCCCATGCGCCGCCCGAACTGCACGGCCGTGGCGATGGCCTCTGGCGCCGTCGCTTCCCCCGGAATCACCTCCAGCAACGGCATCCGGTCCACCGGGCTGAAGAAATGCATGCCGAGCACCCGCCCGGGATGGTGGGCGCCACTCGCAATCTCCGTGATCGGGATCGTCGAGGTGTTCGTGGCGATGATGGCATGTTCCCCGACGATCGCCTCGAGTTCGGCCACGACGGTGCGCTTGACGGTCAGATCTTCGAAGACCGCCTCGATGACCAGGTCGGTGCGCGGGAAGCCGGAAAAGTCCGCCGTCCCCGACAGCAGCGCCGAGAGCCGCTGGTATTCCTGCTTCGTGATGCGCCGCCGCTTGAGGCGCCCATCGAGAATCCCGGTGGCGGCCTTGAGTCCTTTCCCCACCCGAGCGAGGTCGGCGTCCTTCATCCGGACCTCCGTCCCCGCCTGCGCCACCGCGGTGCCCGCGATGCCCGCGCCCATGAACCCCGATCCGACCACGCCGAGCCATCGGACGGGACGCGGCGTCGCCGCGCCAGGCGCCACGCCGTTGTCCTTCTTGAGCGCGGTGGTGGCAAAGAAGATCTGCACCAGCTTTCGGGAGACAGAACTGACGGCCAGTTCGCCGAAGCGGCGATGTTCATCTTCGAGTCCGGCGCGCATGCCGCGCTCCATGCCGGTGCGCACCGCGGCGAGCGCCGAGAGGGGTGCCGGATAGTGGCCACCGGTCTTGGCCAGCACAGATTTCCGGGCCATCCGGTAGACGAGGGCTCGACCGAGCGGGTTGGCGTCGAGCAGGAGGCCGGCCATGCCACCGCGACGCGGACGGCGCGGTGCTCCCGATTCGATGAGCCTGAGGGCGGCGGCGAGCGCCACGCTCCGGAGCAGTGCGGGCGGAACGAGCTCATCGACCATGCCGAGCTTGAAGGCCTTGGGGGCACGCACTGACTTGCCGGCCAGGATGATGTCGAGCGCCGCCCGCACGCCGATGAGGCGTGGCAGCCGCTGGCATCCTCCCGCGCCGGGGAGAATGCCCAACTGCACCTCGGGCAACCCGAGCTGCGTCTTCGGGTGATTGGTGGCGAGGCGGTAGTGGCATGCGAGGGCCAGTTCGAGACCGCCGCCCAGGCAACTGCCGTGCACGGCCGCGACGATCGGTTTGGGGAATGCCGCCACCCGGTCCATCGTGGCCTGCCCGTCTCGGGACAGCGCCTCGGCGGCTGCCTGGTTGGGGAGGGCCACGAACTGCTCGATATCGGCGCCGGCAATGAAGTTGTCCGGCTTCCCCGAAATGAGCACGACCGCACGCACCGCCTTGTCCTCGCGGAGTTGCTCGAGGATCGTCTCGAACTCCGCCTTGGCCGTTGCCGTGAGAATGTTGACCGGCGAACCGGGTTGGTCGATCGAGATGAGGGCGATGCCCCGCTCCTCAATCAGCGTGAAGGTGCTCATGCGCGCTCCAGAACCATCGCGAACCCCATTCCACCCTGGGCGCAGATGGAAATCAGCCCGAATTGCACGTCGCGCCGTTGCATCTCGTTCGCCAGGGTGGTGACGATGCGCGCGCCGGTGGCGCCGAAGGGATGCCCGATGGCGATGGAGCCGCCGAGCACGTTGGTCACGTCCCAGTTGACCTCACCGACCGGGCCCGGGAGGCCGAGGCGATCGGCCCACACCTTCGAGCCCCATGCCTGCGTATTGGAGAGCACCTGTGCCGCGAACGCCTCGTGAATTTCAACCAGACCGAGATCGTTCCACGTGAGGCCCGCGCGCTCGAGCGCGCGGGGGACCGCGATGGCCGGACCCATCAGGAGCTGCCAGCCGGGGTCGACTGCCGCGACGGCGTAGCTCCGCACGGTGGCGAGCGGTGTGTAGCCGAGGGCGCGGGCCTTTTCTTCGGCCATCAGGACCACCGCCGCCCCGCCATCGGTGAGCGGCGAGGCGTTGCCGGCGGTCACGGAGCCGTAGCGCCGATCGAAGACCGGCTTCAGCTTGGCGAGGGCTTCCAGGGAGGTGTCGGCCCGAATGCCGTTGTCGCCGGTCAGGACCTCGTCCATCCCCCGGCCGCCGAACCAGGGGGCGATTTCCGCGGTGAGCCGGCCATCGGCCGTGGCCGCGGCGGCGCGCTGGTGGCTGAGGAGGGCCACCCGGTCCTGGTCCTCCCGGCGAATGCCGTTCTCCTGGGCCATCTTCTCGGCCGACTGCCCCATCGACTCGCCAGTCGACGGCTCCGCGATGGCGGGGGTGACCGGCACGAGGTCCCGGGGCCGGACCTTGGCGAGGACACCGAGGCGCTGGGTCAGGCTCCGCGCCTTGCTGGCCTCGAGCAGGAGTGCACTGAACCGCCGGGAGTGTAGAATCGGAATGTCCGAGAGCGATTCCGCCCCGCCGGCGACGACGACGTCGGCCCGGCCGAGCATGATCTGGTCGGCGGCATTGACCACGGCCTGGGCGCCGGAGGCACAGGCCCGGTTGAGCGAGTAGGCAGGAATGGTCTTGGGGAACTGGGGCAGGAGGCTCACTTCGCGGGCAAGATTCGGCACGAGGACCGAGGGGATGACCTGCCCGAAGATGACTTCGTCCACCTCGGCACCTGACAGGTCCAGCCGGTAGAGCAATTCCCTCGTGGCGTGGCGGGCCAGGGTGACGGCATTGACGTCTTTGAGCGCCGTGCCGCTCTTCGCGAAGGGAGTCCGCATGCCGGCGACAACGGCTGCCCGTCGTCCGGCTGGGATCGTCAGCATGTTATCGTTCGTCTGTTAAGGTTCGTCAGGGCGCCGGCGGGCCACGACACTCGCGACCGCGCGCCAACGCTCCACGTCCACCGGTTCGAGCACCTCGCGACCATGGAGGACCTCCAGCGGCGCGATCAACTGGGCCAGTTCTCCCCGGTCGAGCAGGTGCTTCTCGTTTGTCGGCCCCCAGCCGAGGTCCCGCTGGGTGCTCAGAAAGGCCTCCATGATGAGCGTGCCACCGGGGGCGAGGGAGTCCCGGACGAGCGCCATGCGCTCCCGGTCAAGATAGTTGAACAGGAGAACAGCATCAAAAGGCGGGACCTCGGGCCACTCGCCCTCGAGGTCGACCTCCCGCCAGTCAATCTGGACGCCGCGCGCCGCTGCCGCCGCCCGTCCCTCCTCCAGCTTGGCGGCGCTGCGGTCCCAGGCGGTGACCTCGGCGCCCCGGGCGGCGGCGGCGAGGCTGTGCCGGCCCGTGCCGCACGCGAGATCGAGCACACGCATCCCCGGACGAACGAGGTAATCGTGCCACGTGAACCAGGTACTGGGCAGGGGAAGCCGGCCCTCGGAAGCCATGGACACTCGTAACGTTTCCTTCCGCTGTGCCACATTGGACCGGCTGACGGCGCGGCCGTACGACCTGCTCGTCATCGGAGGCGGCATTACCGGCGCGGGAATCGCCCGGGATGCCGCCATGCGGGGGTTCCGCACGGCACTCATCGAAGCCCGCGATCTCGCCTCGGGCACCAGCTCGCTCTCAAGCCGTCTCATTCACGGCGGCCTGCGCTATCTCGAACACGGCCAGTTCCGCCTGGTCCGGGAAGCTACACGGGAGCGCCGCACGCTCCTCACGATTGCCCCGCACCTGGTACGCCCACTCCCGTTCGTCTTCCCCGTGCATACCGGCGACCGTGTGCCACTCTGGAAGCTCGCCGCTGGCATGCTTCTCTACGACCTGCTGGCCCCGCTTCGGAATGTGCGCCGACACCGCATCCTCGGCAAGCGCTCCCTGCTCGCCCAGGAGCCGATGTTGCGCGAGCGGGGGCTCGTCGGTGGCGCGCGCTACTATGACGCCCAGTGCGACGACGCGCGCCTGGTGGTGGCCACCGCCCGCTCGGCGATGTTGCACGGCGCCGACGTCGCAACCTACACCCGGGTGATCGGGCTCGAACGAAGTGGTGGCGAAGTGCGCGGGGCGGTCGTCGAGGACGAGTACATGCGGCAGGCCCAGGTCCGGGCCGCGGTCGTGGTCAACGCGACGGGCCCCTGGTCCGACGGCCTCCGCCTGCTCGAAGACCCCAGCGCCAAGCCAGTGCTGCGCCGGACCCGAGGGGTGCACGTCATGGTTCGCCGCGACCGGCTCGGGCACACCGCCGCGATTACCCTGACGAGTCCCCTCGACGGACGCGTGATGTTCGTCCTCCCCTGGGGCAAGTTCTCCTACATCGGGACCACCGACACCGACGAGCCCGGCCCCCCCGAAGCCGCCGCCCCGAGCGAGAACGATCTCCATTACCTCCTCCGCTCGGCCAACGCCTGCTTCCCGCAGGCCCATCTCACTGAGGAGGACATCGTCTCAAGCTGGGCCGGAGTGCGCGCCCTGATCGATTCCGGGGAACCGGGCGCGGCATCTTCCGTAAGCCGGGAGCACGTGATTCTGCGGGGGCGTGCGGGAATGCTGACCATCGCGGGCGGCAAGCTGACCACGTTCCGGTCCATGGCCGCCGAGCTCGTCGACCAGGTGGCCGCGGAACTCACGCGACGGGAAGGTCGACCCCGCCCGGCCCCGGCCGCCACCGACACCGAATCGCTGCCCGGAGGAGAGGCCGCCGACCTGGATCCGATGCGGCAGACCGTCCTGGACCTCGGCCTCGGCGCCGAAACAGCGGACCACCTGTTGCTGCACTACGGCACGGAGGCCGCTGCGATCTGCAACCTGGGACGCCTCGAACGCGGGCTGTTGCAGCGATTGCACCCGGACCACCCCGCCATCGAGGCGGAGGTCATCCACCACGCACGACGGGAGCTCGCCACCCATATCGACGATGTGCTGGTCCGCCGCATTCATCTGCACTACGAGACCGCCGATCACGGCGCGCAAGCGGCACCGAGGGTCGCCGCGCTCCTGGGTCGGGAACTGGACTGGGATGAGGCCCGTGTGAGAAATGAGCTGGCCGCCTGGCACCCGCTCAGCTCGCCGGCTGCGCCTGCTGCACCACCTGGAGGAGGCGCGTCTCCACCTCCTCCAGCGACACGGGCTTGAGCAGGATGCGGTCGGCGGGAATCGTGCTCTCTCCCGCCCGCATCGAACGTGACCCGCTCGTCAGGTGGGAGAGGTCGCCGGACAGGAACACCACCCGGTCGGCCAGCGCGGGATAACGCTTCCGAAGTTCAGCGTGCAGCGCCAAGCCGTCCATCCGCGGCATGCGCAAGTCCGCCAACAGCACGTCGAGCTTGCCCTTCAGCGCCGCAATCCGCTCCAACGCTTCGATGCCGTCTCCCGCTTCTTCGACGGTCGCGCCGCGGCGCGCGAGGAACCGCGCGATCGGTCGACGCAGCGCCGTTTCGTCGTCGACGAGCAGGATGCGGACACCCTGAAGGCTCGTGGGGAGGCCGGGACGCACCTGGTCGCGCGGGGTGATGAGCCAGTCGCCCTCCCCAGCCGACCGGAGCCGCAGCTTGAAGCGCGCGCCCCCTTCGGGAGCCTCCTCCACCTCGACCTCCCCACCCGCATCCCGCAGGATCTGGCGAGAGATATACAGGCCGAGTCCCGTCCCCTGGCGACCCTTGGTGGTCACGAAGGGGCGGAACAGCCGTCGGCGCAGGCCGTCCGGAATCCCGGGGCCGTTGTCGGAGAGGACCAACCAGACGCCCTCCTCATCGTGCCCGCTTTCGATGGTGATCTTCCGGGGCGGCACCACCTGGCGCACGGCATGGATGGCGTTGCTCAGGAGATTCACAAACACCTGCTCCAGGCGCGCAGGATCACCAAAGACCCGCGGGAGTTCGGGATCGATGCGCGCATCGAGTGTGATTTCGGCGACGCCGAACTGGTACGACACCAGGTCGATCGCCTCCCGCAGCACCTTCCCGAGATCGGCGGTCTCCGCCCGTGGCTCACTGCCGCTCCGCGCAAAGCGCAGCAGCCCCGAGAGCAGCTTTCCGGCCCGGCGTGACTGTCGGAGGATCTGCTGCAGGTCCTGTCGGTCGTCGGCGCGGAGGTCGTTGTCTTCCAGGCGCTGCTGGGCGATGGCGGAAATCGCCATCAACGGATTGTTCACCTCATGGGCAACGCCCGCGATCAGTTCGCCCGCCGCCGCGAACCGCCCCTGCTCCTCCGCACGCTCCCTGAGCACCGACGTCATCTGGTTGAAATGATCTGCCAGCCGCCCGATCTCGTCGGCGTGCCGGACCGGCACCTGGGCGTGGAGGTCGCCCTCGGCCACCTGGGTCAGCCCCTCTTCGAGGTCGCGCAACGGCGCACCGAGCCGGCGATATGCCAGGAAGAGCACGGTGGGCAGGAAGAAGAGCCCGATCACCAGCCACACCACGACCGCGCGCAGCGCCTGGCCGGTGGCCTGGGACAGCTCATCCTCGCGCCGCACCAGGTCGGAGAGACCTCGGCGCTCCGCCTCCGCCAGATGCCGGTTCATTTCGCCGACGCGTACGTTGACCGCCATCATCCGCGCCGCGGCGGCCTCGTATCGGCCGAGTTCCAGCAGGCTGACGACCTCCAGGGCCCCCGTCTCCAACTGCGCGATTGCCTCGTCGGCTGTGGCCATGGCGGTGCGCATGGCCTCCGGCACCGCGGTGAAGGCCCGCGTGCTCCGCTCATCAGGCGCCTCCGACAGTTGCTCCCGAAGGCGGTTCAACGCTGCGGGATAGCCGGGGGGGCCGAGTGCCACGAGCCCCTGGAGGTCGCGCACCTCGGCCTCGAGCCGCTGGGAGCGCCCGTTCAGCACCCCGAAGAGTTCGACGACCGGCTCGGTGTCCCGCCGCAGCAGCACCGCGCCTGGATGCATGCGGGCCGCAAGGAAGATGGACACGCCCAGGACGTACAGCCCGACCATACCCACGAGCAACAGGAAGAGGGTCCTGATGCTCAGTGCGCGCCGCCAGCGGGGTGCGACGGGGTGGCTGCCCGTTGCCATCACCAGACTCCGTCTTCCGGAACCGTGACCGGCATACCCTCCCGCAGACGGACCAGGACGAGATTGCGTCGGGCGCCGGGCCGAAAGCTGATATCCCCGGTCACCCCGGTATACGGCGGCCGATCGCCACCCAGCGAGCCTAGCCAGTCCCGCACCGCCGCCCGATCGGGGCCCACTTCCCGGATGGCCTGGGCCAGCACCATCACCGCGTCATAGCGCATCGCCTCGAACGCGGAAGGCTCCCGGCCGGTCTCCAGGCGGTACCGTCGAATGAAATCACGCTGGAGCGGAACCGTCGTATCCGCCACCCAGAACGTGGTGAGGTAGAGGGAGTCGGCGGCGGGGCCAGCGGCCAGGATCAGGTCCGCGAGCTGGTCATAGGCGCCGTCGGCGGCCAGGAGGCGGATGGAAGGATCATGCTCGAAGATGAGCGCCGCCATTTCGGCCACCTCGATCCGCCGGCCCACCAGGACGGCGAGATCGGGTTTGCTGCGCCGCAACGAGGCCTCAAGCAGGGTGGCGAGGTCCGCGCCGATCACGTAGGGCACTTCGTCCACCGGCCGGAGGTTCCGGGTGGCCAGCCACCGGCGGAGCTCTCCGCGGATCCCCGTGCCGTAGGCGGTGTTGACGAAGTACACGGCGATCCGGGATGCCTTGAGCCCGTCGACGGCGGCCTCTCCCAGGAACGCCGCCTCGACCGAATCCGTGGGCGCCAGGGGAAACACCCACTCCCCGACTTCCCAGAGCCGGCTGCTGGTGGCCGTCGGCACGACGAGCGGGACGCCAGCGTCCATGTAGATGGGCGCGGTGATCAGTGTCCCCCGGCTGCCGGCATGCCCCACAACGCCCATCACTCCGGGCAGTGCCACCAGGCGGCGGGCGCGCGCAATCTCCACCGTGGATTCGGTGCCGCCAGAGTCCCAGTCGCCCACCACCCGGATGGCGCCGAGGGTCGTGTCCGAGGGAAACGCCGCCGCCGCCACGAGGGCCGCACGCTGGCCCTCCCTCGGAAAAGCATAGCCGATGACCGCCGCACCGCTCGGTGGCTCGCAGGCGACCGACGCTGCCGTGACGACCAGGACTACCATCGGCGCACAGAATCGCATGGCGGAGTGATGTAAGAGAGAGGGCCAGGAGTGTTCCCGGGAGGTTACCGAAGCGGGTAGAGGGAGGCAAGACCGCCCAGGCGCCGACGGAGGTCGGGGCCTGGGCGCAGGAACGCTGGCGGGAAGAGGAACGCCGACTACGGCGTGATCGTCACATTGAAATCGACGCTCGGCAAGGTCACAGCAGGAATGGCGCGGACAACAACGGTCCCCGGCGTCGCCCCCGCCGTCACGGTCACCGACGCCGTCCCAATCGGTCCGGTGTCCACGGACGAAGCAGAAAGCGTCGCGGTACCGGAGATGACGGTCCAGCCGACCGCGACGCCCACAACGGGATTCCCGTACGTGTCCTCGAGGACCACCGTGAGGGGTTCACCGGCCGTCCCGCCGGGAGCCACGACCTGGTTGTTGCCCGCAAGCAGATCGAAACTCGTCGCCGGCCCCGCGACGGCCGTGGCCGTGAAGGCGACAGGCGAACCCTCCGCGCCGTTCACACTGGCGGTCGCCGAGGCGCTCCCCGAGGTTGTCGGCATCGTCCAGATGGCGGATGCGATGCCATCGTCATTCGTGGTGGTCGCGGCCGGGAGGGCGCCATCCCCTGCCGCGACGGCCCACTGCACCGATACATCGGGCGCCGGCAGGCTGTTGCGGGTCACAAGGACCCGGAGATTTTGCCCCAACTGGGTCCCAACCGTTCCGGATTGGCCATTCCCGCTCGCCGCCGGAGCCAGGGACAACGCAACGACTGCCGGCGGACTGGTCGTATCGTCGCCGCACCCGGCGACAATGATCATGGCCGCGCCGAGCAGGGTGACTGCGGATAGATATCGCATTGCGTGCTCCTCAACATGAGTCCCATCAGAGAACCGCCGTCGCAAGTTCATCGCGCCCAGGGGCTATGTCTAGTGACGTCGGACCCCGCCGGGCATGCACGCAGGTATGGCCGCGACCGGGCGATTATCTTTCCCCCTGAGCTCCGGGGCCAGCTGTCCCGCGACCGAGATTTCCCGAGGCAGTGGAGTGGTTCGTGGACTTGAACGTGTTTGAGACGGCCAACGCCGGGTTTGCGCAGGCCGTGTACGAGGAGTACCTGCGGGACCCGACAGCGGTCTCCGAGGAATGGCGCCGCCTTTTCGAGAGCGGCGTGATCGGCGAGCCGCCAGCGGCAGCAGTCGCCGCCGGGAACGGCGCGCCCTCCGGCACGTCGGCTGAGGCGACGCCAGAGCGCAAGGCTCCCACCACACCCGTGCCCCCCAACGCCGCCCTCCTCAAGGGACCGGCCGGCCGGCTCGTGGCCAACATGAACGAGAGCCTGACCGTCCCGACGGCCACGACCTTTCGGGAGCTGCCGGTCGCGGCCCTCGAAGCGTATCGCGCGCGGCTGAACGCGGCGCTGGCGGCGGCGGGGCGGAGCGAGAAGGTCTCGTTCACGCACCTCATCGGATACGCCATCATCCAAGCGGTCAAGGTGCATCCGTCGATGGTCGAGACCCTGGCGGTCTTCGACGGCGCGCCGCATCGGGTCACCCCGCCATCGGTCGGACTCGGCATCGCCGTCGACATGGAGCGCAAGGACGGCACCCGTGGCCTGGTAGTGCCGGTCATCAAGTCCGCGGCTACGATGGACTTCACGGCCTTTCACACCACGTATGAGTCGCTCATCGAGAAGGCGCGCACCAACAAATTGATGCCCGACGATTTTTCGGGCGGCACCATCCAGCTCACCAATCCGGGCGGCCTCGGCACGGTGGCTTCCGTGCCCCGGCTGATGGCGGGCCAGGGCACCATCGTGGCGGTCGGTGCCATCAGCTACCCCCCGGAATTCTCCACCGTCGAGCCGGAGCGGATCCGTGAGCTGGGCATCAGCAAGGTCATGACGATTACCAGCACCTACGATCACCGCGTGATTCAGGGCGCTGAGTCCGGCACGTTCCTTCGGACGATCGAGCGGTTTCTCTCCGGCACCGAGCCGTTCTACGAGGCGATCGCCGAGAGCCTCCACATCCCCGCTCCCTCCGGGATCCCCACGACCGCCGTGGCGCCGGCGGCACGCGCGGTGGCGTCGGCCGGGGCGGCGTCCCCCGACGAATTGTCGCAGGTGGCTGCCGCCATGGGGCTGGTCAAGGCGTTCCGGACCCATGGCCACCTTGCCGCCCGACTCGATCCCCTGGGGAGCGAGCCGATCGGCGACCCGGCCCTCGACCCGGAGCAGCTGGGGCTCAGCCCGGAAATTCTGGCCCGGATTCCGGCACGGGTACTCCGGGTCGCGGTGCCAGGCGATACCCTGGCCGAGGCCTTGCCGCGCCTCCGCGAGACCTACTGCGGCACGATCGCGTACGAGGTGGAGCATATCTCCGACCATGCGGAACGCGTCTGGCTCCGGAATGCCATCGAATCCGGGACCTACCGCCGGCCCCTGGCCCTGGAGGAACGGAAGCGCCTGCTGGCCCGGCTGACGGATGTCGAGACGTTCGAACGGTTCCTCCACAAGGCGTACCTGGGGCAGAAGCGGTTTTCCATCGAAGGAGTGGATGCGCTGGTCCCGATGCTGGACCTGGCCAACGACCTCGCCGCCGACCAAGGGGCGCGGGAAGTGGCCATCGGCATGGCGCACCGTGGCCGCCTGAACGTGCTGGTCCACACGGTCGGTCGGCCATACGAGTCCATCATGGCGGAGTTCGAGGGACACAAGGCGCATCCGGGAGAGCCGGACGCCGGCACCGGCGACGTGAAGTACCATCTCGGCGCGGAGGGCGCGATCCGCAGCTCCACCGGGAAGACGGTCCGGGTCAGCGTCCTCCCCAACCCCAGCCATCTCGAGTTCGTCGGCCCGGTGGTGAACGGCCGCACTCGCGCGCGGCAGACGTCGCGCAAGGGCCGGGTCATCGAACACGACCCGACCGAGGCGCTGCCCATCATCATCCACGGCGATGCCGCCTTCGCTGGACAGGGGGTCGTGTCGGAGACGTTGAATCTCGCCAATCTCGAGGGCTACGACCCGGGCGGAACCCTCCACATCATCACGAACAACCAGATCGGCTTCACCACCGACATGCGCGATTCCCGCTCGACGCGGCACGCCTCCGACCTGGCCAAGGGATTCGACGTGGCCATCATCCACGTCAACGCCGACGATCCGGAAGCGTGCCTGAGCGCGGTGCGGCTGGCCATGGCGTACCGGGCGAAGTTCCGGAGTGACGTCCTGATCGACCTGGTGGGGTATCGGCGGTGGGGGCACAACGAAGGCGACGAGCCGGCCTACACCCAGCCGATCATGTACCAGACCATCCGGGACCAGCAGACGGTGCGCACCAGGTATGCGGCACAGCTGGTCGGCGATGGCGTCTTGACCGCCGCCGAGGCGGACGCCGAATCGGAGCAGGCGTACCAGCGGCTGGTCGAGGTGCAGCAGGCGATGAAGACGGCCGCGGCGCCGCGCGCCGATGGACAGCCCCAGGTGCTCGAGGAAGTCCCCTACGTCGAGACCGCACTGCCAGCGGACTTCCTGACGGCGCTGAACGAAGAGCTCCTCACCTGGCCCGAGGGATTCACCGCGCACCCGAAGCTGGCCCGTCAGCTGGAGCGCCGCCGCAAGGATCTGACGACTCCGGCAAGCATCGACTGGGGCCACGCCGAAGCGCTGGCGATGGGCTCCTTGCTGCTGGAGGGGGTACCGATCCGCCTGACCGGTCAGGACACCGAGCGCGGGACCTTCAGCCACCGGCACTTCGTCCTCCACGACGTGAAGACCGGGGCGACCCTGTCACCGATCCGGCGGCTCTCGGGGGCACAGGCGCCGATCGAGATCCACAACAGCCCGCTCTCCGAGCTGGCGACGATGGGGTTCGAATACGGATACAGCGTGGCCGCGCCCGAGACGCTGGTGCTCTGGGAAGGGCAGTTCGGAGATTTCGTCAACGGTGCGCAGGTATTCCTGGATCAGTTCCTCGCCGCGGGGCAATCGAAATGGGGGCAGCGCACCCGGCTGACCCTGCTCCTGCCGCACGGCTACGAGGGCCAGGGGCCGGAGCATTCGAGCGCACGGCTCGAGCGATTCCTCCAGCTCTGTGCCGAGCGCAACATGCGGGTGGCCAACTGCACGACCCCGGCGCAGTACTTCCACCTGCTCCGGCAGCAGGCGCACAACGGACTGGTCCGGCCGCTGATCATCATGACCCCGAAGAGCCTGCTTCGGCTGCCGGCTGCGGCCTCGTCACTGACCGACCTGATGGACGACGCGTTCCGGTCGGTGCTCGACGATCCGGCGCGCCCGGTCGATGCAACGCGTGTCGTTCTCTGCTCCGGCAAGCTCTACTACGAGCTACTGGCCGGCATCCCGGAGGGGGGCGCGCGCCCAGCCATTCTCCGGCAGGAATTGCTCTACCCCTACCCCGCCGATGAGCTTCGCGCGGTGCTCGCCCGCTATCCGGCGCTGCAGGAAGTCGTTTGGGCGCAGGAGGAGCCGAAGAACATGGGCGCGTGGGGCTTCGTGCAGGAGCGGCTGCTGGAGGTCCTGCCCGAGGGTGTGACGCTTCGGTATGCGGGGCGGCCCGAGCGCGCGAGCCCGGCGGAGGGGTATCCCTCGGTGCATATCGCGGAACAGGCGAGGATTGTGGGGGAAGCGGTCGGCGGCTAGGCAGGGAGGCAGGGAGGCAGGGAGGCAGAACGTAAGAACGGGCGCATTGCTGTGCGCCCGTTTTCGTTGTCTGCCGCCCTGCCCCGCTGCCCCCCGGCCCCGCCTCCCGCCGTCAGGCGGGAAGGATCGGCCTCTCGGACGCCTTGCGCGCCAGTTCCTTCAGCGGCCCGGAGAGATGCTCGCCGTAGTGGAGGAGGAAGACGCCCCGTGAGCGCTTCTGCATGAGGAACGCGACGAGGGGCGTGTCCGCCTTGGCCGCGTTGCAATCACGGCAGGCGAGGACGAGGTTGTCGGGGCGGTCGTAGGCGTCCTGGCCGCGGCGCGGTCGGACATGGTCCAGGGTGATCGCCTCGGGTGCCGTCTCGATGCCGCAATAGGCGCAAATCGAGCCGTGTTCGGCGAGGAGCCACTCGCGATGACCGGAGTAGGAACGGCCGGCGGACCGGCGGAAGGAGGGGGCCGCGATTGCCGCGGCGTTCGAGCTGGTGTTACTGCGTCGTCTGGATGTTCGTGCCACAAACCCTGCCTGAAGTGTCGTACACGGTCCGGACCATCCGGGCCGCCTAATGCGTTGTCAATTCAACCCTTAAAAGTACCACACGGGACCTTTCCACAACAGCCCCCCGACCCTGCGGTCGTTTGGGCCGCCCCCACACACCTGGAGGCACAAATCAACGTAACCTGTTACTACCAAAGATATTGACCCGTTGTTCGGTGCCGGTGACACGCCCAGGAAGCTCTACTTCTGAACCATCACCCAGAGTCCGTGGACGAGGATCGCGGTCGAGACCCAGCCGACGATGCTCCAGCGGAGAAAGACGCGCCGGAGCCCCGCCGAGTCGGTGGGAGACAGCCGCTCGAGGCGGAATTGATCCGGAATGAGGATGAGGAGCCAGAGCAGGGTCGCCACCGCCAGCGACGCGACTCCCTTCACCAGCCACGGCGTGGCCCAAAAAGGGATTCCAGTGGCAAGAATCATCTGAATCCCGGAGAAGGTGAGCAGGCTTGCCCCTCCGATCGTGAAGAGCAGGTCCGTCCAGAGAATGGCCCGCGCCACCGGCCGAAATGGCAGCGCCGCGCGCTGAGCATACAGGAAGGCCGCCCAGAACCCCGTCACCGTCACATTGCCGACCAGCAGCACGGCGCCGAGGACGTGCATCGCCCGCCAGGTTCCGAGATCAACCATTGCGTTCCTCGTAGGGTCCATCCAGCCATCCAAGGCGGTGCCGGATCCGGTCGAGCCGCTTGTTCAACGAACGGGCACCCGGCACCAGGGTCCGAAACGCCCCCAATTCCTCGCGGCCGCGCGCCGCATCCAGATCGGCAAGGACTTCGGTGACCCGCGCGCCGATTTCCCGAGACAGCGCGCGCCGATTGCCAGCGCCCGGCTGGACCATCCAGCTGGACCCCACCCAGGCAACGGCCTCAGGAAGCTGTTCCCCGAGATAGCCATACCGGAAGCCGACGGGGCAAAGTCGGACCGGCGTGCCCGCCCGCAGGGCCAGTTGCGCCGCTCCTGCCTCAAGAGTCCCAAGTGGCTCGGCGGCGGGCCGCCGAGCTCCCTGAGGGAAGACCCACAACCCTGCACCCGGGACGAGCACCTCGCGCGCGCGTTCAAGGTCGGCGTAGGCCCGCGGCGCCGAGGTCCGGTCGAGCGGAAGCGCGCCGACGCGGAGAAAGAACCGGTACCGGGCGAGATGCTGTGATTCCATCAGCACGTAGAAGGTGGTCCCGAGCTCCCGGCCGACAAGGTAGGCCAGGAATCCGTCCCACCAATTCGTGTGGTTGGCCACGAAGATCGTGGGCCCCTCGCGAAGCGAGGCCGGCGGCGCGGCCGGGGAATGGAGGTGTACCGCGGCGAAGTGCCGGCTCGCGAGCCGCCGGAGGTACCGCTCGAACCCGGCCGCGACCCACCGGCGCGGCGGGATGGTCGGCCGCATCGCTTTGCTCAGGCGGACTGCTCCCTCGGAAGGGCCGCGAGCGGCGCATACTCCTGCCAGAGCGCGTGCCCGAGGATGGCAAGCTTGCGGGGGGACGACACGTGCGCGCGGAGCCGGAAGACGTCGTAGTCGTGCCGCTCGATCGCGTCGAGGATGCCCGCGTAGGTCCGCTGCATCAGGCGCACCGTCATCCGTGACCCATCCGGCGGAAAGAGATCCACCACGGCGTCACCCGCCGCAAAGTGCTGGCGTGCACGCCGGACCTGGAACGCCATGAAGCGCCGGAACTCCGGCGTCACGACCCGGCGCTCGAGCGCCGCCCGGCTGAGCCCGAATGCCGCGAGTTCGTCCGCCGGCAGGTACACCCGCCCCTCGGCGAGGTCCTCGCCGACGTCGCGCAGTACGTTGGTCAACTGCATCGCGATGCCGAGCTGGACCCCATAGGAATCGTACCCGGTGCGCTCCGCCCCAAGTACGGGGCCGAGCATCAGTCCCACGACACCCGCCACCTGGTAGGAATAGCGTTCCAACTCGGCAAAGGTCCGCATCTCCACCGGATCGAGGTCGGTCGCGACGCCATCGAGCAGTTCGAGGAGTGGGCGGAGCGGAATGGGATGCCGCCGAAGGGTGTCGGCGAAGGCGAGCCAGCGGGGATCGTGAGACTCTCCCCCCGCGTGCAGCCCACGCACGGTCGCGGCAAGGAGGGCGAGCTGTTCGCGGACCTCTTCGACCGGGCGCTCCCCGCGGAGGTCGACGAGGTTGTCGGCGTAGCGGCAGTAGTCGTACAACGCGAAGATGGACCGTCGCTTGGCCGGCGGCACGAAGCGGCTCGCGAAGTAGAAGCTCTTGGCCCAGTGGGCCGTCACCCGCTCCGCCCTGGCGTAGCTTCGCTCCAGCGCCGCCGAGCTCACGCCACCACTCCCTGCTCCGCGACGATCCGCTCCACCACCAACCGGGACGAGATGAGCACCATCGGTACGCCGCACCCCGGATGGGTGCTCTGCCCGACGAAGAAGAGGTTGGTGCACTCGGCGTGACGGTTGTGGGGGCGGAAGTAGCCGACCTGATCGATGCCGTGCGCCAGGCCGAACGCCTCCCCCCGCGTGGCACTGAGCTGCACCTGGAAGTCAGCGGGGGTGAAGGTCCGCTTGGTCACCAGGCGACGGCGAAGGTCCGTGAGACCGAACTTCTCGAGGCGCTCGAGCATCTCGGCCTCGAACCGCGGGCCCTCAATCGCCCAGTCGATGGGCTTGCCGGGGTCCTGGCTCGGCACCGGCACCAGGATGTAGATGTTCTCCATCCCCTCGGGCGCCAGGGAGGGGTCGGTCTTGCTCGGATTGCAGATGTAGAAGGCGGGATCAGCCGGCACCTGGTGACGGTCGAAAATGTCGTCGCAGGCACGTCGGAGGTCGCCCGGCACGATCAGGTTGTGGTGCGGCAGGTCGGGGTACGTGCCCTCCACGCCGAGGTACATCAGGAACGCCGAGCAGCTGAAGTCGAACCGTTTGATCCCTTCGTAGGGCTCGCCCAAGAGCGACTCGTAGGCGTAGGGCAGGTCCGCGTTGACCAGCACGATGTCGGCCTCCCGGCGCCGCCCGTCGGCCAGCAGGACCCCGGTGACCCGGCTGGCGGTCCGTTCCAGCCCGGCGACCTCGGTGTTGTACTCGAACTCCACGCCCAGTTCCTCAGCCAGGCGCGCCAGCGCACGCGGGATCGCGTGCATGCCGCCCATCGGGAAGTAGAGGCCACCGGCCACTTCGGTGTACGGCAGCAGGCTGTAGATGGCCGGCGATTCGTAGGGGGAGAGACCGAGATAGAGCGACTGAAAGCTGAACGCCTGCTGCAGGCGCTCGCTCTTGAAGTAGCGGCCGACCATCTTCTGCAGCCGCTCCATGGCACGGGCGCGGAGGAGGAGCAGGCCGTTTCGGACGTTGAAGAAGTCGCGGCGGCGGTGGACGTTCCGGTCGACGAAGGCCGCGAGGCCGATCGTGTACAGCTTGGCCGTCTCGGAGAGAAAGCGAAGGAACCGCGGCCCGACACCCGGCTCGATCTGCTCCACTCCCTCGAGCATCCGGTTGATCCGGCTCGTCACGTCGAGGGAGGTGCCGTCGGCGTAATAGACCCGGTAGTTCGGATCGAGCTGGCGCAGGTCCAGGTAGTCCTCGAGCCGGCGCCCGGCGTCGGTGAACACCTTCCGCAGGTAGTCGGTCATCAGGAGCAGGGTGGGGCCGGTGTCGAACTGGAACCCCTCAGACTCCCACAGCCCACAGCGCCCGCCGGGCGTCGCATGCCGTTCGAGGACGCGCACCCGATAGCCCTGAGCGGCGAGGCGCACGGCGGCGGCGAGCCCGCCGAGGCCGGCGCCGACGACCAGCACCTCGCGCGCGTCAGAGGAGCGCAGGGGAAGCAGTTCGCGGGCCGGCGGATTCGCGCCGGGGTTCAACCAACAGAGTGGCCACGGTCTACTCCTGAAACTGCCGAGTCGGCGGTGAATTGCCGGGTTCTACCGGCGAATGGCCGAGCTCGCGGCGGACGGCGGGCGCTGGGCGCCCCAGTTCCATCTCGAACCCGTGACGAAGGAGATTGTTCCCTGCGGAGGCGGTGCCCCGACCGCCGATGACGGCCCGGACGCCGGGGGGAAGGTGGGAGACAAAGTGACTCAGCGCCGGGAGGTGGCGCTCCAGGAGGTCGGGGCTGCTCCCGCTCAATGCGATAGCTGCCGGACGGACGGTCCACGCCGCCTGAATGACCTCGTCGAGGGGCAGGTCGGGGCCGAGATACTGGACCTGCCACCCCGCACCCTGCGCCAGGACCAGCGTGGCGAGAATCCCCCATTCGTGTCGTTCTCCTGCCAGGGCGGCGGCGAGGAGGAGCGGGCCCTGGCCGTTGCCCTCGCTGAGTACGCCTTTGAGGGCGTGGACAATGATTTCACTCGCGAGATGTTCCGAGGCGATCGGGAGCTTGCCGAGGGACCAGAGATCGCCAACCTGCGTGGCGAGCGGGAGGACGATCTCGGTGGCGAATCGCGCCGGGCCCATGCGCCGGAGGTGATCGGCCACCAACTCCTGGAGACGAGTCCGATCGTAGCCGCGGACCGCTTCGATGAACGGCGCCAGGGGAGAGGCGTCGCCGACGGTCACTTCGGCCCGCGCGAGCACCTCGTCCCGTGGCTGCGCGGCAATGTCGCCGATCCGCTCTCCCCCTCTGACCAGCCGGGCGAATGCACGGAGGAGCGCCACCTGGGATGCGGTATAGGCGCGATACCCGTTGTCCTGCCGCTCGGGACGCACCACATCGTAGCGCCGTTCCCACGCACGAAGCCGGGCCGTGCTGAGCCCGGTCAGCTCGGCCACTTCCTGGATTTCGTAGGTGCGGTCTGAATCGGTCACGGGCGACAAGATGCCTGCCGGGGCGAAGGATGTCAAAGGTTTGGAGTCACAAGGGTGTACGGGTCATGATACCCCCGATTGCGAGAAAGGTCCCCGCGGCGCCGGTGCAATCCGGGGCCCGCGGGGGCGCGGGTGACGGTCCGTGGCACGCGGTGTTATTTTCCCTGCGTCATCTCACCCCGTAATGCCACCGAAGCAGACCACATCGGAGTCGGGTCCTGACGCCTCACACCGCCGCGCCTCGTGCCACCGTCCCGACCGCTCCTCCCGTCCAGCCCGATGTCGCCTGGACCAGCATCAATACCATCCGCGTCCTCGCCATGGAGGCGGTCGAACAGGCCAACTCCGGACACCCCGGCACGCCGATGGCGCTGGCACCTGCCGCTTACCTGCTCTGGACGCGGCACCTGAAGCACAGCCCCCGGCACCCGGACTGGCCAGACCGCGACCGATTCGTGCTCTCCTGTGGCCATGCCTCGATGCTGTTGTATGGCCTGCTGCACCTGACCGGATACGACCTCTCCCTCGACGACATCCGCCAGTTCCGCCAATGGGGGTCCCGGACACCCGGCCACCCCGAGCGCGGGCATACCGCCGGCGTGGAGACCACCACCGGCCCCCTCGGCCAGGGGGTCGGCAACGCGGTCGGCATGGCGATGGCGGAACGGTTCCTGGCGGCACGGTTCAACCGCCCCGATGCCACCCTGGTTGATCACCGTACCTGGGTGCTGGCCAGCGACGGGGACCTGATGGAGGGAGTGGCATCTGAAGCGGCGTCGCTGGCGGGCCATCTCCGTCTTGGCAAGCTCACCGTCATCTACGACGATAACAGCATCACCATCGACGGCCGCACCGACCTGGCCTTTTCAGAGGATGTGGGCGCCCGGTTCGAGGCATACGGCTGGCGAGTGCTGCGAGTGGACGATGGCAACGACCTGACCGCCATCGACGCGGCACTCGCGGCTGCGGGGGCGCAGGACGAACAGCCCACACTCATCGTGCTCCGCACCGTCATCGGCGATCCCGCCCCCACCAAGCGAGACACCTCCGGCGCCCACGGCGCGCCACTGGGAGCCGAAGAAATCCGCACGACCAAGGCGATTCTCGGTTGGCCCGACGAGCCGTTCTTTGTGCCCGAAGGCGCGCGGGCCGACATGGGCGCGGTTGCGACCCGGGGCGCCGAGGCCGAGGCGGCATGGACCCAGCGAACGTCGGCATACGCCGCGGCCCACGCCGACAAGGCACTCGAATTCGAACAGTGGCTCTCCGGCGAACTCCCCTCCGGATGGGACGCGAAGCTCCCGCTCTTCGGCGTCGACGCCAAGGCGGTGGAAACCCGGAAAGCGTCCGCGGCGGCGCTCAAGGTGCTGGCGGCGTCGCTTCCGAATCTGGTCGGTGGTTCCGCGGACCTGGCAGGCAGCACCGGTACCGCTCATGGGCTGGGCGGCGATTTTGGGCCCGGCACCGTGGGGCAGACCGTGCACTGGGGCATCCGCGAACACGCGATGGCCGCGTGCATGAATGGGATGGCCGCGCATGGCGGGGTTCGCCCCTACGGCAGCACCTTCCTGGTCTTCAGCGACTACATGAAACCGTCGATCCGCCTGGCGGCGTTGATGGGACTCCCCACGATCTATCTCGGCACCCACGACTCGATTGGCGTCGGCGAAGACGGACCGACCCACCAGCCGATCGAGCACCTGGCGATGCTGCGCGCCATTCCGAACCTGGTCGTGTTCCGGCCGGGCGACGCGAACGAAACGGTAGAGGCGTGGCGTGCGGCCGTTCAGCGGCGCGATGGACCGACGCTGCTTGCGCTCACGCGCCAGAAGCTGCCGGTGCTCGACCGGAGCACGCTGGGAGCCGCCGATGGCGTGCGCCGGGGCGGCTACGTGCTCTTCGATCCGCCGGGTGGCGCGCAGGCCATCATCCTGGCCACCGGCTCCGAGCTCTCCATCGCGCTCGACGCGGCGAAGGCGCTGCTGGCCGACGGGGTGCGCGCGCGGGTGGTGAGTCTGCCCTCGTGGGAGCTCTTCGCCGCGCAGCCGGACGCCTATCGGAACAGCGTGCTCCCCCCGTCGCTCCGCGCACGCGTCAGTGTCGAGGCAGCCACCTCGTTCGGCTGGCATCGCTGGCTCGGTGACGGTGGCGAAGCGGTCAGCCTGGACCACTTCGGCGCGTCGGCGCCTGGCGAGCGACTGTTCGAGGAATTCGGCTTCACTGCGCGTCACGTGGCGGAGACTCTCCGGCGCGTCCTGACCCGTTCGGCATGAGAGACTCCATGGCAAGCAACAACCCCCTCGTCCGGCTCGGTGCCCTCGGGCAGAGCCCCTGGTACGACTTCATCACCCGCGAGCTCATTGCCACCGGCGAGTTGCGGGCGCTGATAGCGAACGATGGCCTGCTGGGAATGACCTCCAACCCCACGATCTTCGAGAAGGCGATCGCGGGCAGCGCGGACTACGACGACGATATCCGTCGGCTCGCCGCCGAGGGCTGTGGCGCGGAGGAGATCTTCGAGTCCCTGGCCATCTCGGACGTGCGCGCCGCGTGCGACGCCTTCCAGTCGGTGTACCAGAAGAGCGGCGGGCGCGACGGGCTGGTCTCCCTGGAGGTCTCGCCCACGCTGGCGCGCGACGGCACGGCTACCGAAGCGGCCGCGCGGCGGCTCTGGGCCGCGGTGGACCGCCCCAATCTCATGATCAAGATTCCGGGCACCGCGGAGGGGCTCGGCGCCATCGAGCGGTGCATCGCCGACGGCATCAACGTGAACGTGACGCTGCTCTTCTCGGTCGACCGGCACGAGGCGGTGATGGAGGCATACCTCCGAGGGCTGGAGCGCCGCGCGGCGGCCGGGCAGCCACTTGGCCAGGTGGCCTCGGTTGCGAGTTTCTTCGTGAGCCGGGTGGATACGAAGGTCGATCCCATGCTGGACGCGGCTGGGCGCGGCGATATTCGCGGTACCATTGCCATCGCGAACGCCTGCCTGGCGTACGCCGCCTTCGAGCGGGTGTTCCAGGGACCGCGGTGGGAAGCGCTCGCCGCGCAGGGTGCTCAAGTGCAGCGTCCGCTCTGGGCCTCGACCAGCACCAAGGACCCCGCCCTGCCAGATGTGTACTACGTGGAGGCGCTCGTCGCCCCGCAGACGGTGAACACCCTTCCCCCCGAGACGTTCGCCGCGTACCGCGACCACGGCGACCCGGCCGTGCGCATCGCCGAGGGCGCCGCCACCGCCGCCCCGCGGCTCGCCGCGCTGGCCGCCGCCGGGATCGACCTTGGGCGCGCGACCGACGAGCTCGAGGCGGAGGGCGTCGAGAAGTTCGCCGCCTCGTTCCGGTCACTCCTCGCCGGCATCGACGCCAAGGCCGGCGCGCTCGCCAGCTGACCCTCCGGCCCCGCCGAGCCCACCGCGGCGGGGCCTTCGCCGGATCCATGACCACTGAGACGGGGAGCCTCGCGTGAAGCTTCACACGAAGATTGCGCTGGGCCTGGTGCTGGGCGCGTTGGTCGGCGGCCTCTGCAACCGCTTCGCCAGAGACGCGCCGTGGCTGTCCTTCGTCTCCGACAACGTGGCCTACCCGGTGGGGCAGGTTTTCCTCCGGCTGCTGTTCATGACCGTCGTGCCGATCGTCTTCACCTCGATTGCCGTGGGCGTGGCGGGCATCGGGGACATGAAGACGCTGGGCCGGCTCGGCGGACGCACCATGGGATTCTTCGCGCTGTCGACGCTGCTGGCGGCGCTGCTCGGCCTGACGCTGGTGAACACGATCCGGCCCGGCGCGGGGCTCCCCGCCGACACCCGCGACGAACTCATGGCACGGTTTGCCACCGGGGCCCAGGGCTTGGCCGAATCGAGCGCCGCGAATTTCGGCATCAGCACCTTCGTGAACATCGTCCCCCGCAATCCGGTGGCGGCGGCGGTGAACATGGACATGCTGGCGCTGATCTTCTTCTCCCTGATCTTCGGCGCCGCGCTTACCATGATTCCCCGCGAGAAGGCGCAGCCCGTCATCAAGGTGCTGGAGGGCATCGGCGAGGCGGTCATCGCGATCATCGACCTCGCCATGAAGCTCGCCCCCTACGGCGTCTTCGCCCTCATCTTCGTCATCACCTCCCAGTTCGGCTGGGGCATCCTGCAGCAGCTGAGCATGTACGTGATCGTCGTGCTGCTCGGCCTGCTCATCCACGCCACCGTGGGGGTCTCGCTCCTCGTGCGGGTGTTCGGCCGCATGAGCCCGCTCCGGTTCTGGAAGGCGATCGAGGCGCCGATGATCACCGCTTTCTCGACCAGTTCCAGCATGGCGACGCTGCCCACGTCCATCGCGACCGCCGAGAACCGACTCGGGGTGCAACCGAAGATCGCCGGATTCGTGCTGCCCCTGGGCGCCACGATGAACATGAACGGCACCGCCCTCTTCGAGGGGGTCACCGTCCTCTTCCTCGCCCAGGTGTTCGGCGTGAATCTCTCCCTCGGCTCGCAGGTCATCGTCGTGATCCTGTCCGTGTTGACGGCGATCGGCGCGGCGGGCGTCCCCGGCGGTTCCCTCCCGCTGATGATGCTGGTCATGGCCACGGTGGGCGTCCCGCCGGAGGGAATCGCGATCATTCTCGGCGTCGACCGCATCCTCGACATGAGCCGGACCACCCTCAACGTGGCTGGCGACCTTGCCGCCAGCACGTACATTGATCGCATGGACCGTGAACTGACGGGCATGAACCCGGCGCTCCCATCCGGGCCCGTCCCCCCGGCGGGCTAGGCGACGTGCAGGGGCCCGCTCCCTTCCGAAGGAGATTGGCGTGAAGCTGCACACCAAGATTGCCATCGGGCTGGTGGCGGGCGCACTGGTCGGCGGGCTCTGCAACCGGTTCTTCGCCGGGGCTCCCTGGCTCCTGTTCGTCTCCGACAACGTGGCGTACCCCGTCGGGCAGGTGTTCCTCCGGCTCCTCTTCATGACGGTGGTCCCGATCGTCTTCACCTCGATCGCCATCGGCGTCGCTGGCATCGGCGACATGAAGACGCTGGGCCGCCTGGGTGGGCGCACCATCGGGTACTTCGCGCTGTCCACCCTGATGGCAGCGGTCATCGGGCTGACCCTGGTCAACACGATCAAGCCGGGGGCGGGACTGCCGGCAGAGACACGCGACGAGCTGATGGCCCGCTTCGCGAGCGGCGCCCAGGGGCTGGCCCAGTCCGGGGCCCAGGACTTCGGGGTCGGCACCTTCGTGAACATCGTCCCGCGCAACCCGGTGGCGGCGGCGGCGAACATGGACATGCTGGCGCTGATCTTCTTCTCGCTGATCTTCGGCGCCGCGCTCACCATGATCCCCCGCGAGAAGGCCCAGCCCGTCATCAATGTCCTGGAGGGCATCGGCGAGGCGGTCATCGCGATCATCAACCTGGCCATGAAGCTGGCGCCCTACGGCGTGTTCGCGCTGATCTTCGTGATCACCTCCCAGTTCGGCTGGGGCATCCTGCAGCAGTTGTCCATGTACGTGATGGTGGTGCTGCTCGGACTGATCCTGCATGCCACCGTCGGCATCTCCTTCCTGGTGAAGGTCTTCGGCCGGATGAGCCCGCTGAGGTTCTGGAAAGGCATCGAGGCGCCGCTCATCACCGCCTTCTCCACGAGCTCGAGCATGGCGACGCTCCCGACCTCGATCGCCACTGCCGAGACCGAGCTCGGCGTGCAACCGAAGATCGCCGGCTTCGTCCTGCCGCTCGGCGCCACGATGAACATGAACGGCACCTCGCTCTTCGAAGGGGTGACCGTCCTCTTCCTGGCCCAGGTGTTCGGCGTGGACCTCTCCCTCGGCTCTCAGATCATCGTCGTCGTGCTGTCGGTCATGACGGCCATCGGTGCGGCAGGCGTCCCCGGCGGTTCCCTCCCGCTGATGATGCTGGTCATGGCCACCGTGGGCGTCCCGCCGGAAGGGATCGCCATCATCCTCGGGGTGGACCGGATCCTCGACATGACCCGCACCACGCTCAACGTGGGCGGCGACATCTCGGCGTCGGTCTACATCGACCGCATCGACCGGGAAATGGAAGGGATGGCGCCGGCGGTGGTGGCAGGCGACAGCTAGGCAGGGAGGCAGCGGGGCAGCGGGGCAGCGGGCAGAAAGATGGTGTCGGCGCGCGGGCCGGTTACGTCACCACGAAGAGGTTACCCAGATCGGCTGCCGAAATGGATATCGGCTTCTGCAACAGCCCCGTCGCGGCCGCCGCTGCACCGAGGACGTGGCCGGGGGTCATGCCTGCCGCGCGAAGCTCCCGGAGCCCGGTATCACGATTCGCCTTGCTGAGTTTGGCGCCGCTGGCGGCCATGATGAGCGGGTGATGCAGATAGCGCGGCATTGAATTCCGGCCCAGCAGACGCGCCAGGCGCAGTTGGCGACCGGTGGAATCGAGCAGGTCGGCGCCGCGAATCACCAGGTCAATCCCCTGCTCCCAATCGTCAACGGTGACGGCAAACTGATAGGTCCACTGGCCGGTGCGGTCACGAACGAGCAGGTCGCCACACTGTTCTGCCGGTGCCTGGCTCTGCGCGCCGAGCCTGAGATCCACGAACTGTTCTTCCCCCGGCTCCATCCGTACGCGAACGCCCCGTCCCCTCTCCAGCGCCCTGCCGCGGTGCCGGCAACGCCCGTCATAGCGGGTCTCCACGTTCGGGATATCACTTCCTGACTCCCGCAGGCGGCGGCGCGAGCAATCGCAGCCGAAGACGACTCCTGCCTCTTTCAGTCGCATCAACTCCTTCTCATACAACGCCGGGTGGTCACTCTGGCGGTATTCGCACGGGCCGGCGCGATACTGCGCCGGGAGGCCCAGTTCTGGTTCCAGGCCCAGCCATTCGAGGTCTTCCAAGAGTGCGAGTTCATAGTCCGGCCGGGAACGGCCCCGGTCGTGGTCCTCGATGCGAAGCACTACCCTTCCACCGAGCGCTCGCGCGACTCCCCACACCCAGACCGCGCTGGCGGCGTGGCCGAGGTGCAGGTAGCCGGTCGGCGCCGGCGCAAAGCGAGTGCGCGGCTGGCGGGGCGTGTCGGGAGGGAGCTGGAAGGGCACAGGAGGGGTCGGATGCTCCGCGTCAGGAGTGGTAGCAGCATGCGTCAGTGGGCGGCACCAGACGCGCAGGCGAGGGACCGATCTTCACTAATACCTTCTCGCTGGTTAAGGTACACCTGTCCCTCGGCGCAGGCGATACGGTACCGCGCGAGGACATATGTGGGACCATGCGGAAGCACATCGTGAGGAGTCAAATGGTGTTTCGAATTCTATTGCGGCGGCGGCGTGCGCGATGGCTGCTGTCGATCGCCGGTGCATGCCTGCTTGGGCCGGGCCCACGCGCAGCCGCGGCGCAGGATCAGCCGACGGCAGCGGCCACTGCCGCGGAGACGTCCATGCTCCCCATGGCACAACTCGAGGCGCTCGTCGCCCCTATTGCCCTCTATCCCGACCCCCTCCTGGCCCAGACGCTCGTCGCATCCACCTACCCGCTGGAGATCATCCAGCTGCAGCAGTGGATGGCCAGGCACCCCGACCTCAAGGACAAGGCGCTGGCCGATTCGGTGGCGAAGCAGCCCTGGGACCCGAGCATCCAGTCGATGGCCGTCGTGCCCGACGTGGTCAAGCGGCTGGCCGACGATATCCAGTGGACCACGGAGCTCGGCAACGCCTTTCTGGCGCAACAGAACGACGTCATGGATGCCGTGCAGCTGATGCGGAAGAAGGCGGTGGACAAGGGCGCTCTCACCTCGAACGAGCAGCAGAAGGTTGATACCCAGGTCGTTGAGAAGCAGACCGTCATCGTGGTGCAGCCCACCAACCCCGAAGTCATCTACGTCCCGGTGTACACCCCGACGGTCGTGTATGGGCCGCCGGTCTACCCCTATCCCCCCATCTACTACCCGCCGCCGCCGCCGCCGGGCGCGTACTTCGTCGCGTTCACGGTGGGCGTGGTCTGGCGGTCGGCTGTCTGGGGGGGCTCCTGCTGCTACGCCGGCTGGGGGCACAGCAACAACACGGTCATCATCAACAACAACAACAACTTCAATCAGATTAACCACCGCGGTGGCAGCGGCAACAACAATTGGCAGCACAACCCGTCGCACCGGGGCGGAACGCCCTACCCGAACAACACGACCGCCAGCAAGTACGGCGGCCAGGCCGGCGGCGTCAGCGGGCGGAGCCCCAGTGCCAGCACCAGGCCGACTGCGGGCACGGGCCAGGCGGGGAGCGCCGGCGGGCGGACCCCGAGCGCGAGCACCAGGCCGACTGCGGGCACGGGCCAGGCGGGGAGCGCCGGCGGGCGGGCTCCGACCGCGAGCACGAGGCCGACCGGCAGTGCCGGCCAGTCGGGCGGCGCGAGCAACCGGGTCCCGAGCGCCAGCACGCAGCCGGCGGGTGGTTCGCGCTCCAGCGGATTCAGCGGCGGCTCGAGCGGATACAACGGGGCGAGCGCCCGGGCAAGCAGCTCGCGCGGCGCGTCGAGCATGAGTTCCCGAGGCGGTGGTGGCGGTGGTTCACGGGGCGGCGGAGGGCGGCGGTGATGAGACACTCGACAGGACAACGGGCGTATCGGATCGGGCTGGTCATGGCCCTGTGCGGGCTCGTCGCGGCGTGCGGCGACCGGCAGCCGACGCCGCAGGCATTCGGGCAGGCCTTTGGCAGCGCCGAGGAGGCCGTCGAGGCGCTGGTGGCCGCGGCGGAGCGATATGATGTGCCGGAGTTGAAGACGATCCTCGGCCCCGACGGCGAGGTCCTCGTCTCCTCCGAGGATACCGTGATGGACCGGAACCAGGCCATCGCCTTCGCAGGCCAGGCACGGGCACGCCAGCGGCTCGACTTCGACAGCGCCGGCACATCCGCGGTGCTCAGCATCGGGCCGGACGAGTGGCCGGTCCCGATCCCGGTCGTCCAGCGGGACGGTCAGTGGTATTTCGACGTCGCGGCGGGACAGGAGGAAGTCCTCCGCCGGCGCATCGGCGCGAATGAACTGAACGCCATCCAGGTATCCCGGGAGTACGTCGACGCCCAGTGGGCCTACTCGCTCGAGCGGCACGACGGATCGATCGTGAACCAGTACGCGCAGCGGGTCCTCAGCTCGCCCGGCAAGCAGGACGGGCTGGCCTGGAGGGCCGCCGACGGCACCGTCGCGGGCCCGCTCGGAGAGCTGATTGCCGGGTATATCTCGGAGGGTTACACCGACCGCGCCAAGCCGTTCCACGGGTACTACTTCAAGATCCTGAAAGGTCAGGGACCCGACGCCCCGCTCGGCGCGATGGACTTCCTGGTCGAAGGGGCGATGCTCGGGGGGTTCGCCCTGGTCGCATCCCCTGCGGAGTACGGCGTGACCGGCATCCAGAGCTTCCTCGTCGGCTGGGAAGGGGTGGTGTACGAGAAGGACCTGGGAGAGACGACGCTCGACGCCTACCGCACGATGGAGCTGTACAATCCGGACTCGACCTGGACACCGGTGGAAGCGTTCTGAGCCGCGGCCGCCTCAGCCAGCGGCGGAGACAATGAGCGCATGACAACAGGCCCTCCCATTGGAGGGCCTGCGTCATTCCGGCATCAGGAACGTTGCCGTCAGCAAGCTTCGAGCGCCTCCAGGAACTCGAACATCGCCGTCGTCACGGCCTCCGGTTGCTCGAGGGCCGAGAGATGTCCCGCCGCCGGAATCTCGACCAGTGTGGAGTCGGGGAGCAATCCATGAATCCGATGCGAGAGAGGCGGGGGAAGGGAGCGATCCTCGTGGCCGACCAGCACCATCGTCGGTACGCTGATCTCGGGCAGACGCGCGAGCAGGGAGTCCCGGCGCATGAGGGCACGCAGGACCTGCAGCACCGACGGAACGTGGAGGCCCGAGAATTCCTGCCTCCATTCGCGCAGGAGCTCCGGATGCAGCCGCCGAGTCGTGGCGCCAAACATGAGCCGGCTAATCGGTGAAAGAAATGGAGTGATTCCCAAGACTCGGGCGCCCATTCCCATCGCCGAGTAGCGTAAGGTTCGGATCGGCGTTTCGGCGCCGGCGTCCGTGCCCAAGAGGATGAGCGCCCTGACCCGCTCGGGATGAGTCAGCGCCGCCCGCAGGGCCACCATGCCACCGATGGACAACCCACACCACACCGCCTCCTTGATTTCCAATTGGTCCAGTACCGCCACCACATCGGTAACGGCATCATAGAGGGAGAACGGCCGCGTCACCCTGCCCGACCTCCCATGTCCCCGCAAGTCGAGGTTCAGCACACGGAATTCTTGTGCAAGGACTGGGACCTGCCCGCGCCACATCTTGCCGGAGCACAAGAAGCTGTGGCCCAGCACGACCGCGGGGCCGGCACCCACATCCTCGAAAAAGATCTCCTGGCCCTGAGTGTTGGCGAAGCCCATTCATCCTGCCCCGAGCAAAGGATAGATCACCGGCTCGCCCCTGAGACTCGTCTCAAGACCCAACTGGCGCACATCAGGTCGGTGCCAAGGAGTTCGGTCTCCCGCTCCTGTCTCGCTACATACTCGTCAATGAGTGCGGCCATGCCAGGGTACCTTGCCTTGACTAGCTGCGCTCGCCGCCTGATCAGGTCAGTGTTCCTCTCGTTCAGCGAGCGGGTTACCTCCGCCGAGCCCACCTCCTGCCAAAGCACCTGGTCACCATGGGCCGTGAGACGGCGAATGGTCTCCGCGTGGCCAGCATAGCCATCGGCCCCTGGGACTTCCGCAACACCATCCGCCAGGAAGCCATCCTCGATCACGATGTACCCGCCAGGACGAACCAACGTTCGAAGCCCGGCGATGGTCCGCTCGTGATCGCCCGAGATGGGGCCGACGCTCAACAGGAGCACCGAATCATACTGACCCTCCTGTCCGAGCAGCGCGCGGATGTCGCCCTGCCTGAACCGACATCTGGCAGCAACGCCGCGCTCCTTGGCTCGCGCGCGCGCGGACCGGAGAAACGGTGGAAAGGCGTCGATCCCCTCGACATGAAGGCCGAGGCGTTCGGCGAGGGCGACCGCCACCGCGCCCTTCCCGCAGCCGAGGTCCAGGATACGGGAGTTTGGTTCCACGCCGACCGACTGAAAGGCGGATACAATCTGCTCGGATGAGGTGCCCAGTTCCCACAGGTCAGCGAGGAGGTCCGGCAGGACTGGGAGAAGCTGGACGTTGGTCTCCATCGCTCTCGCGACCGATTCGAGCACGTTCGCAGTCATTGCAGTCATCCCCCCACCGCAGGATTGCCCTCCTCATACCAACCGACCCGTCACCGTAACGGGGATGGTCAAGTGCCAGCGTCCCTCACATCGTCGGCTTCAGCACCATGATGACCAACCCGGCGACCGGTGTCGCCAGCGCCGCCGCCCCCCACAGCTCCCAGCGGAATGCCAGCGCATGATAGCGCGAGTAATCAAACGAGCCGGACGTCTCGTCCGCTGTTGCCAGCGCGAGTAGCTGACGCTGCAAGGGTGCCACCCGTGCCATGAAGATGAGACCCGACACTGAGAAGAGAATCACAGTCACCAAGATCCAGGGAGTCCCGAGAATCGGGAGCTGCCGTAGCATGGCGATGGCCACACCACTCCCGAGGATGCCGATTACCCCAGGGATGGTGAAGAGCCGATCGCTGCGAATGATCCCCGCCATGGTAAAGGCCAAGAGGGCGGCATCCCGCGAGCGCGCCGCGTGGGCGTGCCAGAACAGTCCTGTCGTGATGTTGCCGAGGAAGGCGATGACGGACACGACATGGAGCAGCTTGAACCAGAGATCCACGCAGTGCCTCCTTCCATTCAAGGTGATGTGAGGCTGACGGTTGCGTCACCCCCTGGCGAACGGACCGCCGATCGAGAGAGCTGCTACGCGGACGTGCCACCAGAAGCGCGGTGCTCCCGCCACAACCCGACTGCCAGACCGAGAGTCACGACACTCCCCGCCATGGAGGGCCACATCGGGATCACGGCCGTGCCCACGGTGACCTCGATGCCACCGATCAGTCGCGCCAGGTGCAACACGGCGACCGAAATCAGCAGAACAGTTGTCAGCAAGGTGGCTGGTTTCATGATGTCCTCCGAATGGTATCTCTGTGCGCAACGCGTGCCCGTCCAGCCCCGATCTCGTCTCCGATACACGGGTCCCTTGTCCCCAGATTAGTCAGGTCGCTCGTCCAGCCCCGCGCCGATTGAGCCAGTAGTACAGCGGCAGGCTGAACCCGAGCCCTCCCACCAGCGACAACAGGACAAACCACTGCCACCGCACACGTCCGATCGGATGGCGGGCGAAGTAGACACTCAAGAGGATCAGGGCGAGGAGCACGTCGATCATGAAGGCGAGCGCCAGCTTGTCCTGGATGACGGCTCCAACGCCATGGAACTCGTAGATCAGCCAGTGAATGAAGAGCCCGTTGGGAACGAGGAGTCCAACGAGTGCCACGGCGAGCAGCAACATGGTGTGCGCTCCTCCCCAATGTGGCCGAAGGGTGAGGGGCCCGTCGGCGCTCAGAGCCAGCGAGGGACGCGGCGCTTGTAGGCGAGATACTCCGCGCCGAACTTCCGCTCAAGATACGCCTCTTCCGGCAGGATGGCGAACCGCTGGAGCGTCCAGGCACAGACCGGCGTGAGGAGCAGGATCCACGCGTTGGCCAGCGCGATCGCGAAGCCCACGCATCCGATGACCATCTGCAGATACATCGGGTTCCTGGTGAACCGAAACGGTCCATCCTCGATGATCCTGGTCGTCGGCTTCCAGGGATTCTCGCTCTGTCCGGATGTGCGAACGCGGATAACGGCGCGAAGCCCGAGCAGGAACAGCGCAGCGGCAATGATTCCCACGCCCAGGGCAATCCGGAAGGGCCGGGGAAGCACGGCGAGAAATTCAATTGACCAGAGGCGGTTCAGGCCCACACCGATGAGCACGGTCAGGAGCGGGGCGCCGGGCGGGAAGATCCGGACCTTGGCGGCATCGCGTGGTGGGGGGATAGACAATGGCACCTCCAGGTCGGGACTCTCGGTCACGAGAGTCCTCTTGGCAATGGGCTCCTGCGGCAACCCGAACGCAGTGCTGCGTGCCGGAAATCTCACCGGCCAGCCACTTCGTACGCCACCACCTGCCGCACCCCCGTGTCGGGGTCCTCCTCGGCAAACAGGATCACGTCGGCGCCGATGAAACCGAGTGGCCGCCCCCTGCCCGAGAGGGTGCCCAGGTAACGTCCCGCTGCGTCGAAGAGATCGACCAGCGCCGGCTCGTCCTCGAAGGTGTAACGCTCCACCCACAACCGTCCCGGCGGATCGAGACCCAGCGCGCGGATTTGTGGCACGGTCGGCGCGACGCCCTGCTTGTCCATGATCTCCGCGGCCGGAATCGTACAGCCTCCGCCGCCGCCGAAGCGCATCTTCATCCCCTCGGGGTAGAGTCGCGCCACATCATCGACGGATGTCGGCTTCGACGGCATTGCCCGGCGGATGCTGCGGACCAGGGCGGCGCCCTGATAGTAGTCCACCTGGTACGGGGTCTGGCGGGTCGTCACAACGCCGCGGCCATTGGTGGCCCACTGCAGGCTCGGTGTGAACACCGGCGGCTGGAGGAAACTCACACATGAAAATTCGACCATCGTGCCGATCGGCCTGGAGTAGGAGGTCAGTTCCGTGGTATCGGAACCTATCGCGATGACGAGCCGAGTGGTGCGCCCGGTGTCGGCGGCCTCATTCACCCCGAAGATCAGGGTATCGCCATAGGCGCGGGGAGACTGGGCCGTGGGCCCCTGCAACGGAATGGAGGGCAGCAGTTCGCCGTCGGCATCCCAACGCACCAGTGCCCGCTTGGCCACGTCGAAGACCTGGACGGTCCCCGCCGGGCTGACAAAGAGGCCGATGGGGAACTCGATCTCGCCCGGGCCCCCGCCCTTCCGCCCGAGAAAACGGATGTGCTCGCCCGACGGCGAGAACACCTCCACCCGGAACTGTTGTGCATCCAGCACGTAGATGTTGCCGGCCTGGTCCGTCCCCGTATTGAAGGCACTGGCGGCGGTGAAGCTGCCCGGACCCTCGTCGGCTCCACCGAGCCGGAACCGCTCCGTCAGCGTCCAGCCCAGCGGCCGATCGACGGCAGGCGCCATGGCCAGCTCGACACCGGCGGAATCAACGATTACGGTCTCATCCACGCCGGGGCGATCGCCGACACAGGCCGCGACGAGGATGGGTGCGAGAAGACCGGCAGCGCGGGCGACCATGGGGCTCACGATTCGTCTCCGGAAATGAGATTGCCTTCTCAGATGCATGAGCCGGTCAGATCGTCACCGCCTCCGAGGTCGCTGCACAGACTCCCCGCCCTCATCCCTCCAATTCCGTCGCGCCTCTCCTGAGCACGTCAAGCAGGATATCGATTTCCCGCACGTGCGTCCGGAAACAGAGGACCGCGACCCGCAGCCAGTACACCCCGTCGATAGTCGTCGAGGAAATGAAGATGCGTCCGTCCGCCCGCACATACTCCAGGAGGCGGGCATTGAACGCGTTCGCGTCCTCCTGGTACTTCGGCACATAGCGATACCGGCACACGGACAGTTCGGGATACGGCCCCACCTCGAAGCCGAGCGTCTGTATCTCCTCATGGAAATAGCGGCACAGCAGGATCTTCTCTTCTAACGCCGCCTTGAACGGTGCGATGCCATAGAGCTGCAGTGGCAGCCACATCCGCAGGCCCCGCCAGTGTTTCGTCAATTCTGGAGAGAGATCGGCTGGATTGTACTCCTCGGTGGCGGCGAGGGTGTCCTGCATGTACGTGGCGCGGTAGTAATGGCTCTCCATCTGGGCTCGTACATCCTTGATCAACACCGCGCCGAGGCCGTACGCAAGGAACAGCCCCTTGTGCGGGTCGATTGCCACGGAGTCGGAGCGTTCGATGCCCTTGAACAGGTCCTTGATGGTCGTCCCGTCGGCGTTCTCGACATCGGCCAGCAGGAAGAAGCCGCCATAGGCCGCGTCCACATGAAACCAGAGCTCGTGTCGCTCGCAAATATCAGCCACGTCATTGAGCGGATCCATCGCCCCCGTTTCCGTAGTGCCGGCGGAAGCGACCACGAGAAATGGGTGCAGCCCATCGGCGACATCGCGTTCCACCAAATCAGCGAGGGCGTTCGCGTTCATTCGGAAGTGGTCGTCCATGGGCACCGCCCGGACGATGGCCTCGCCCATGCCACCGATGCGGATGGCTTTATGCACGCAGTGATGCACCTGCTCGGTCAGATAGATGACCGCCCGTGTCACCTTGTCTGAAGTGATACGTTTGGCATCTCTCGCCGTCACAAAGGCGATGAGGTTGGCGAGCGAGCCCCCGCTGGAGAGGTTGCCCAACGAGCTCTCCGGGTAGCCGACCAGATTGCACATCCAGCGAATGAGGCTGTGTTCCATCCGAACGGCATTGGGGCCGGCGTAAAACACCCCCGCATATTCATTGCTCACCGCTGCGAGGTAGTCCCCCAGCGCTGTCGGGTAGATCCCACCGCCAGGGATGTAGCCGAGGTGCCCGCCCGATGCAGGGTTCAGCCCCTCGTGCGGGACGTTGGCTTTCAGTACCGCGAGCACCGCCTCCATCGACTTCGGCTGGCCATCAAGGGGAAGTTCAAGGATGCCCAATCCGGCCGGGGCGTTCTCGACGAAGGCCTTGGCGTGGGGCAAACCGTCGATGAAGTCGAAGGCATGCGACTGGACCGCATCCGTCCATTCAGCCCGTCGGGCAGGGGTGGGTTCGAGCGCGGCCGAGGCTGTTTCGAGTTGCAGGATTCTGTCACGCATATCGTGGCTGCCGCCTATGGTGCCTGGATTACAAGTTGCCCAGATGTGAACGATGTCCCGATCAGTATCGGTCGCGGCCGCTGCCGCTGCAAGGGCGCGCCCTCGCCGCCTGCTAGCGCTGGTTGGGGTGAAGCGGGAGTCCCTCCTCTTCGGCCAACACGCGTCCCACATGGACAAACGTCAGCCATTCACCGGCGCCTGAGGGCCAGGCGGCGACTCCCACGCCTCCGAGCTGAGCGCCGGAGGAAGGGGGTTCCCAGGCTGGGTGGCCATCAACTCCGCCTCCCCCGGGGCAGCTGGGTCGGAGGTGTTGGTGCAGGCAATGGTGGCGGGGTTTGGCCCGGGAATTCGTTCACGGTTCTGGAACCCAGTCAGCCCTGGCTCCAAGGAGGCCTCCGAAGGCGAGGCCTTCGATCACATGGACCAGTTGGTGGAGGGTGGTGGGCCGTCGCCTTCGCTGCGGTACCAAGGAGTTGGAACGAGGGCCTCGGCCCGGGCACGCCACTTCTACTGTGGGAGGACAATCCGCATGCTCAGCATCTTCGCTCTGATGATCGTCGCCGCTGTCCCTGTCAGTGTGCAGCAGGACGCCGGTGAAGTGCTCCAGACATCCCTCCGGACCCAGCCCACTTACCAGATCGCCTGGCGCACGGCTTCCGGCCAGCCGGAGGCGCTCCCCGCGCAGCCGCAATCCACCACCGTCACGGTGGACCTGTCGGATCGCACCAAAGCCGCGTTGGCCGAGGGCCTGCAGTTCGATGACATCCAGGACTGGATCGCACGCGTCGATGGCAGGGTAGATCGATTGGTGTCGCTCTCGGTCTGGGTCCGGAATGGGTCGCCCGGCCCAACCGGACGAGCCGGGCTTCGTGGCAGCTATGGCGGCGGAGCGCCCACCAGAAGCGGAGCGCCCACCAATGAGGGTGTCCTGCCGAGCACCAAAGGTGCCTACGGCGGGGGGGCCGGGGGCGCGGTGCTGCTGTTCCGGCGGCCACCGGTGGACGGCGCGCCGTCCAGCACGAGCCTCATTACGTCGAGGCAAGTCCGCCAGGGCGCCGCGCTCTCCGCGGGGGAGCTGTTCGGTGGCGGGCGGCCGCCGGCAAGCGATCGCGATGTGCGCGACTGGACGGCCGCGAGCGTGCGTGCGGCCATGCCGAGGGGCATCGACTGGAGCCTCTACGCGGCGCTCTTCGTGGTTGCGGTACCTGTCGGCCTGCAGGAGGATAGCCAGGTGCGGCCGCTGGTCGTGCTCGTGCCCCTGCGATAGGCATTCGTCATTTCGGTCACCCTGGGGGAGGTCGTGCCACGGGCGCGCCGCGCGCAAGCAGGCGTCGCGCTGGTCCCGGTAGCGGCCATCCCCTTCGGCCTCACGGGCGCCCTGCTGGCGCTTGTCGCCCTCCCGCGTGTCCACGGGACGCCCGCGCTCCTCACCGCATTCCTGACGGCGAGCGCCGCGCTGTTGCTGTGGCAGGTGGCGATCTGGATGCGGGCCGCACGGAGCCAGCAAGCAGTCGCCGCCACCGTTGCGCTGGCGCCGGCCCATTATGTTCAGGCCTGCGTCCATACCAGCATCCTGCTCTATTGGGGTTGGTACGCACCGGGTGTCTACACGGAACTTCCGCTGATTCTCGGCCAGCTTCTATTCCTCTACGTGGTGGACGCGTTGCTGTCGTGGACGCGCGGCCACACGTGGCGCATCGGCTTCGGCCCATTCCCGATAATCCTGAGCACGAATCTCTTCCTCTGGTTCAGGGACGAGTGGTTCGCGCTGCAGTTCGCCATGGTGGCCGTGGCAGCGTTCGGCAAACACTTCCTGACCCGATCCCGTGACGGGCGGCGCTCCCACATCTTCAATCCGTCCGCGCTGAGCCAGAGCCTGTTCGGAGTTGTCCTGCTCGCGCTGGGCCTTTCGGATCGGCTCACACACGGCCGCGAGATTGCCGCGTCGTTCGACGTGCCCCACATGCTCTTCGTGATCTTTGCCGCTGGCCTGATCGTTCAGTATCGGTTCCGGGTTACGCTCGTGACGATGGCAGCCGTTACGACGGTCTGGCTGTTCGACATGGCCTACACCCAGGCTACTGAGCTCTACTTCTTCTCAACCTATAGCATCGGTGCGCAGGTATTCCTGGGCATGCACCTGCTCGTGACCGACCCGGCCACGTCGCCCCGTACCAACGCGGGCCGCGTCCTGTTCGGTATGCTCTACGGCGCGGGATATCTGGTGCTGTTCGACATGCTAGGTAGGGCGGGGCTTCCATTGTTCTGGGACAAGCTGCTCCCGGTCCCGCTGCTGAACCTCGCCGTGCCGCTGGTCGAGCGAGCGTCTCGCGGCGTACTGCCCGATCGTCTCGGCCGCCGCTGGGATGCGCCGGCGGCGGCAGGCCAGGTGAACCTGGTGCACATGGGACTTTGGGTGCTGCTCTTCGCAGGAATGGTATCCACGGGATTCATCGGCGGCAGGCTGTGAGGGGGTACACCGCGCCCCAACAGGCATCCTAAATAGTTCAATCTTCCGATCACGCAAAACTCGTCAACGGGAAGCTCAGCTTCAGTCATATATAGGGAACGAACGAATGGCGCGCACAGCTGCAACGGCGCTTTGAACAGACGCCACACGACCTCGCAACCAACATCGGCCTCTCAGACCGCCCTGCCGACGATTGGGCACCCATGTCCTCGCGCCTTGACCCTCACTCGGGGCTCCCTCCGGGTGGCGGGAAGAGCCCCAGTTGCAAAAGAACAGCCAGGTTGTCCCAGCCGATCCACGTCTCGGCGATCTTCCCGTCCTGGATTCGCTGTACAGCGTAGTTGACCACCTCCATCCTCTTCCCCGTGGGCGGAATGCCCCCAAGCGGACCCGTCTGCGTGCCAGTACCGTTGGTGATGTACGCGACCTTATCTCCCTCGGCGATCATGAGTTCGATCTCCTCATGATAGTCCGGAAAAGCGGCGAACTGCGCCTGCAGAAAGGCCAGCATCTCCTCGACCCCATGGATTTCCGGCATCTCCGTTGTGGCCTGGCTGTGCCTCGCGTAGTCGGGAGCCAGCATGTCACGAAAGGTCTGCAGGTCACCCGTATTGACACCCTCTGCGATGGCACGACGGACGATCTCCTTGTTCTCGTCCGGCGTCGTCGTCACGCCCACGTCCTTCGCGCACGCATGGCTACCCAGGCCAACGAGAGCCAGGATCGCGACGTACTGCCACACCGTGGGTCTCTGCGCGTGGTTTGGGTACATCAGACACCTCCGGGAGGGAGTGGTTGGACGGCCCGGGGGACCTTGGAGTCAGTATTGGGCGCGGCGGCCGCCGCCGCAAGAGGGCGCCCGCGTCCACCCCTGCTGCCTGCGCGAGGAGGGACTTGTGCCTACGGGGACTGATTCGATCCGGGCTGGAGATGTTCTGCTGCTGCCCGACCCAGCCTCCTGGCCAGATCGAGCGCCACCGCCCGATTGGGCTCGTCCATGCGGGTCTCGTCGTTGGGGCGCCAGAGCCAGAACGCCTTCGTCGTGAGGACCGTGGCCCCGCTGGTGCGAAGCGCCAGGTCAAGCATCTGCTGGGATCGCCCCGTGGCGCCCGCACCGCCGATCAGGCCGACGACAAGGGCACTGTCGAATTGCGCGCGGCGGAGATAGCGCAGCGTCGGCAGGTCGGGCGTCCAGTAATAGGTGTTGCTCACCACGCCCACGATGGCGTATCCCGCGGGGTGTGCCGGGGTGTTCGCCGTGAGTGTCGCTCTGTCGACGGCCAGGCCCGCCTGCATCAGGCCCTGCGCCAGCGCGAGCGAAAGATCATCGCTGAAGTGGGCGTCCCGGCTCGGGTGGTAGAGAACAAGGGCGCGACCGGGGCCGGCACCGGGACCGAGGGTCTCGAACACGTACGGGCCCTCCCGCTCCACCACGACGCCAAGGACCAGCAACCCCACCGCCGAGCACGACGCCGAGGCCGAGAACGATGGGCTTCATGCTGACCTCCCATCTGCAGCCTGTCTGACGGTACACCGCGGGGTTACAAGGGAGTGTGAACCCACCCTGAACGCTCCCGGGGACCGGTGCGGCGAGCGCGGACAGGCTACGCGGCCAGCAGCATTCCGGCGAAGCGAACTCCAGCCGCACACCGCCCCACACGATGTGCCAGATGAGGTAGAAGGCAACCCTCATGGTGGAACGCCAGGAGAATCCGTGGCACATCAGTTTGAGGGGTGGTTGAAAGCCCCACAGGATCGGAACCCGAGGAGTCCACCGACTGAAAATTGGATGGCATACGATGGACTTTGCGGAAAAATCTATCGCAAAACGACAAAGGCCCTCCACCTGGAGGGCCTAAGTTGTTGCGGGGCAAGAGGCGCCGGCGAGAATCGAACTCGCGAATAGAGGTTTTGCAGACCTCTGCCTTACCACTTGGCTACGGCGCCGGGAGGGTTAAGTTCGCTACGCGAGAGCCAATTCTCAAGGTTCAGGCGGGGTCCGGCGGAACTCCCAGTCCGCGATGTTCGTAGGGCTCCCCAATCCCAACCACCGAGCTCCCCGATGATCCGTGGCACCCCGATCGGCGCCCTCTGCCTGCTGGCCGTCCTTGCCAACCCCGCCACCGCCCAGCAGGACGTGATGGTCATGCGGGCCGAACGACTCGGCCCCGACCTGGCCGTGATCTCTGGCTTCGCCAACGGCAACATCCTCGTCCTGACCGGCCCCGAGGGCACCCTGCTGGTGGACGCCCAGAGCGCCCGCCGGGTCGGGTTGGCCGATTCGGTGCTCACCACCCTCGGCGCCCCTCCCGTCCGCTGGGTCATCAATACCCACTACCACAGCGACCACACCGAGGGCAACGCCCTCTTCCACGGTCGCGGCGCCGAGATCATCGGGCAGGAACAGCTCCCGATGCAGATGGCCAAGGACACCACCATCGCCGCCTGGGGCGACTGGCACCGGACGCCCGCCGAGCCAGCCGCGATGCCGACCCGCACCTTCCGTGACACACTATTGCTGGAGGTCAACGGCCAACGCGTCATCGTCACCCACATCCCCTCCGCCCACACCGACGGCGACGCCATCGTCTGGCTTCCCGACGCGAACGTCATCCACATCGGTGACCTCTTCGAGCACCTGGCACCGCCATTTATCGACTGGTGGGTGGGGGGGCGGCTGGAAGGAATGCTGGCGGGTGTCGACTGGGCCCTCGCGCACAGCGACAGCGCGACCCGGATCGTCCCCGGCCACGGCCCCGTCGGCACCCGGGCCGAGTTGGTCGGGTACCGGCAGATGCTCCTCGGCGTGGGCAGCGGTGTCGCCGCACAGGTGAACGGCGGTGCCACGCTGGAGGCGGCGCAGGCCGCCCAGCCCGCCAGCGCCTGGCAGTCCCAACTGGGCAGCCAGCGCCGCATGAACGACCTGGTGGCCCTCTTCTATCTCGGCCTTACGGAATTCGAGTCCGCCGATTTCATGGCGAGGCTCAATCCGCGGACACCGGAAGCCACCCTCCCCTGGCTGATCGGCTGCTGGGCGCGCGCCCGCAACGATGTCACCACCGAGGAGCGCTGGACCGTTGCACCCGACGGGTCGCTTGACGGCCGGGGTCGCACCCTCCGGGGGGGCACGGTCGTCGGCACGGAAACCGTCCGGATCACCGGCCAGGGAGACTCGCTGCGCTACACCGCCGATCCGTCGGGGCAGTCCGTGGCAACCTTCGCCGCCACCGCCGTCACCGACAGCAGCGTGACGTTCGCCAATCCCGCCCATGACTTCCCGACCCGGATCTCCTATCGACGGTCTGGCCCGGCGGGATTGCATGCGGAAATCGCGGGCCCCGGCCCCAATGGGGAGCGTGTCATCCCATTTCCCTTCGAGGCGGCCGTCTGCCAGGGCAATTAGTATTGGTCGGATGACACCGACAGCCCCGGGCCGCAGCCTCCCGATCGCAGGACCCGCACATCCGCCCCCCTTCTGGCTCACCGCCGAACACTTCGCCACCGCATTGCTCTGGCTGCTGCTCGGGGCGCTCGGCCTGATCGCCGGCGCGGGCGACCTCGCCGCCGGCAACTTCCTGGCACCGCATCTCCTCGCCGTCACCCACATCTTCACCCTCGGCGTCCTGACCACCACCATCTACGGCGCCCTCAACCAGTTCTTCCCAGGCGCGCTCGGCATCGAAATCCGCAGCGTGCGCCTGGCCCACTGGACATACCTCCTGCACACCGCCGGCACCCTCGCGCTGGTGACGGGGTTCTGGTTCTGGCACCCCGCCCTGCTCGGCGTCGGCTGGGTGCTCCTCTTCGCCGGCGTCTTCGGCTCCAGCTGGAACCTCCTCCCGCAGCGCCGCCGGGCACCGCGCGGCCTCCTTGTCGGCCGCTACGTCTCCGCCGGCCACATCGCGTTCGGCACGGCGATGCTCGTGGCCCTTGCCCGGATCGGCAACAGTCTCGGCTGGTGGCCGGTCGACCGGATGGCGGTCATCGCCAGCCACTTCCATCTCGCCGTCTTCGGCTTCGTGGTCTTCACGGCGGTCGGCGTCGGCAGCTGGATGCTGCCGATGTTTCTGCTCGCCGCACGCGCGCCGACCTGGCCGCTACGGTGGATCGGCCCCGTCGGACTGGCCGGACTGGCCATTCTCACCACCGGCGCGCTCGGTGGCTGGAGCATCGTCACCCACATCGGTGGTGCGTTGGTGCTGGCCAGTGCCCTCCTCTACCTGCTGCAGCTGGCGCTCTATTTCCGGTACGCGGAGCGGCGGCCGATGGACCCGGCCATGGCGCACGTCGCGCTCGGCGTGGCGCACTTTGCGGTGGCGGTGATCCTGGGGGCGACGATCTTGGTGGGGAACGACGGCATGCGGAGCTGGACGACCTACGGCTTGCTCGCCATCGTGGGATGGCTGGTCCTGTTGGTGGTGGGAGTGCTCTACAAGATTCTGCCGTTCCTGGCGTGGATGAACCTCTTCGGCCCGCGCGCGGCGCAGGCCGGCGCTCCGACGCAGGAGGACCTCACCTCCACCGCGATGGTGCGGCTCTCGCTCGCCCTGCTGGCGCTCGGCGTCTGGGGATTGGCCGGAGGTACGCTGGCCGGACACCGGGCACTGGTCCTTGCCGGAGCATCACTCTACCTGGCGGGCGTCCTCGCGGTACTCGGGCAGTACGTGCGCATCCTCATCCTCGCCCGTCCGCTCCCGGATCAACGCACCGTCACACTGTCCACGAAGTAGTTCGTCTCGCCAAAACAGGTGCCGGGCACACCCCGGTGCTCGGTGTAGTGCAGCGCGACCGGCTTCCCGATCGCCTCGCGGAGGCGCTGCGCCACCACATCATCGCGGACGCTGAAGTCCCAGATGATCGGCATGACACCGGCCACCGGGGTCATGGCCAGCTCCCCCTCGTATGTCTTGCAGATCCACCCCTTCTGCGAAAACTTCTGGAGGATGCCCGCGCGCTCGCCCTCCGAGTAGTTCCAGGTCAACGCCGCCCACGTGTAGAGCGCAAAGATGGCGATCGGGGCAAGCATGATCCCGAAGAGGATCAGCTTGGTCTTCCGTTTCAGGCCGCGATGGGGAGACGCCGGCGCCGGTTCGGTCATGGGTGCTCCAGGAGAGTCGAGAGTGCCGAAAGGTAGGCGTCTGGCCGACCGCGCAACAGCGTCAATAGCTCGGGCGCTGGGCGTTGAGGCTGAAGGCGAACCCTCGACCAAGCGAAATGACCCACCCCGCCCCCACCGCATCGTTTGCGAAGCGCCAGGAAAGATCCACCCGCGAAATGATGCCCTGCGACGACCGCGACGGCCCGATGCGCAGCCCGACGCCCACGTCCGTACCGGTCCGCGACGGGCTGGTGCTCCACCACGCCCCGCCATAATCCACGTAGGCCGCCACGCCGAGGCTCATCACACCGAAGAGCCGCGGCCAGAGCAGGCGTCGCACCTCCGCCGTGGTGAAGAACGCGCGGTTGCCGGTGAAGCTGTGCACCCCGAAGGCGCGCGGACCGCTGTTCAATCCCAGGTCGAACTCGTACCCCGGCGCGGGGTCGGTCAGGACCCCCCCGCTCCCATGCAGCACCAGGAGTGAGCTCGAGTCAGGATTCCAGGCGACCGTGGCGCTCAGCACGGTGCCGCCGGAGTCGACGCCTGCCGCCGTGATGAGTCCGTCGGTAATTCCGTTGATCAGGAACAGACCGTTTTTGAACGTCGCCCCCGTGCGGAAGGTGGCGAAGAGGCCGACCCCGGCGCTGTCATAACCCAGGAAGGTCGGCGCCGCGTACACCCCGCCGGAAAGCGTCGTGCTGAGGTCGATGTCCTCCGTCAGGGAGAAAGTCTGGAACCCTGTCCGCGCGACGTAGCGCGATTGCGACCATTCCAGGTAGCCCCCGACGGCCGCGTTCACGGTGTAGGGAATCGGAGCCGAATCGACCACGGGCGCGTAGTCGTTGCGGATCACCTGCGCGAGCACGCCACCCCGGATATATCCCCTGCCCTCCCGGCGCAGCGCCCAGCCGATGCTCCCACGAAAGGCGCCCAGCATGTGATCCAGCGAGTCCACCGCGACGTCACTGCCGTCCAGATACTGGTCGACGGTCTCGTCCCGATACTCCCCGGTGAGCAGGAACCCGCGCACATCCTGGATCGAATAGAACGGGCGCTGGATTCGCGCAAAGAGCACGGTGCCATCCGAGCGATTCTCCCACCGCCCGCCGACCCCGACGCTGCTGCCGAGGAATCGCGGCTGCCACCCCTCGAGGGCGAAGGTGGTGCGCACCGGATCCGCCGAGAACGAGACGCCCGCCTGGGAAGCGGTGCCGAGGAAGTTGCCCTCGGAAAAGGCGAGGCCGATCGACACCTGGTTTCCCGTCGTCCGCAGACGGCCGCCCAGTCGCGTCGTCCAGCCATCGCGGGTGACGACCTGCATAGTGACCCCGCTGTCGGTCGGCACGGAATCGATCTGGACGTCGCGGAAGACTCCCAGCGATCGAAGGTTGCGGGCCGACTCCGCGACGAGCACCGAGTCATACGGATCGCCGACCCGGAAGAGAAGCTCTCGGCGGATGACCTGGGGCAGGGTACGGATATGCAGGTCGTTGACCAGGCGCTGGGTCCAGTGGGTGGCCTCCGCCGAATCGAAGATTTCCTGCCGGTTCAGTTCGATGGCACGGATGATCGGCGCGCGCGTCGAATCGCCCGTCGCCTGGGCGACAGCGACGGAGGGCAGGAACGACAGGGCAAACACGAGGGTGAGGCGGCGGACCAGAAGAGACTCCGGGAGCTCAATCGGATGTGAGGGGGCCGGACAGTCCCGCGGAACGGGACGGAAACTACCCCAGGCTCTCCAACAGGCGCCAGAGCTCCACGGCGCTGAATTCGTTGAAGCGATGGAGGACGTCTTGTTCACTCCATTCGAGGAGAATCCACGCGGAGCTGCGCGTGTCTTCGCCTTGGAGAAAGTGCACCCGACCACCGACCGTCTTCCCCTGTGGCCGGGTTTCCAGAAAGACCTGCCACCGCTCGTCCGCCCGGCCGAGATCGCCGAGGTGACGCGCCGTCGGCGCGTCGGGGAGCGCGGCCGGCAGCGGATGTTGAGGCTGACCCATGGTTCCCTCCAAGATGCCTTCACGGTAACGACTTCCGCCAGCGGACGCCAGCGGCCGCACGGTGCCCCTCTCCGGCTGGCCCGGTTAGATTGGGGGCCACCATGGTACCGACTCCCTACTGCACCGAGTGCGGGACCCGCAGCACGGGGGCCTTCTGCACTCAATGCGGGGCGGTCGTGCCGGGGAGCAATCACCGCCCGCAGGACCGCCGCGCCTGGACCGTCGCGTGGCTGGTGGCCGCCGCCGCGGTCGGGGCAGTCGTCGTGGGCGTTCTGCGGACCGAGTCAGGCACGGTTCCACCTGGCATGGCCAACGCCGGCAACGCGGCGGCCGGGATCGCCCCGCTGCCCGACCTGAGCGCGCTGAGCCCGGAGGAGCGGTTCGCCGAACTCTTCGATCGACTGATGCGGGCCGGTACGGCGTGGGACAGCGCGACGGTGGCAGCCCTCTCGCCCCTGGCCGTCGCGGCGTACGCCGAGCTCGACTCTGTGGACGCGGACACCCGGTTCCACGCGGGGCTGATCGCCATCCAGATCGGGAACTTCGAGGGCGCGCACGCACTCGCCGACACCCTGGAGACGCGCGATCCCGGGCACCTCTTCGGCCCGATCCTGGTCGGCGCCCTCGCGCGACTGGAGGGTGATACCGCCGCCTACCGGCGGGCACTCGACCGGTTTCGGGCGCGGGCCCCGGATGAATTGGCCCGCACCGACCGACCCGAATACGTCGAACACCGACAACTTCTCACCGAAGTCCAGCAGGCAGCGGAGACTCAGTGACCCGGACCATACACGTCGCCCACAGCCCCGATTCCGATGACGCATTCATGTTCTACGCCCTCGCCGAGGGGAAACTCGACACCGGCGACCTGCGCTATGAACATGAACTCTCGGACATCGAGTCCCTCAACCGCCGCGCCCTGAAGGCCGAACTTGAAGTCTCGGCGGTCTCGATCCATGCGTACGCCTACCTCCACCGGACCTACGCCCTCCTGTCCAGCGGTTCCTCCATGGGCGACGGCTACGGCCCCCGCCTGGTGAGCCAGACCGCCGCGCCGACCGATCCGCGTGAGGCGCTGCGCGGGCTCCGCGTCGGGATTCCAGGTACGATGACCACGGCGGCCCTGGCGCTTCGGCTGTACCAGCCAGCCGTCACCGAAGTCATCATCCCCTTCGACCAGATCGAGGACGCCGTCCACCGGGGCGACGTGGATGTCGGCCTCCTGATTCACGAGGGACAGCTGACCTACGCCGACGACGGGCTCCAGCTCTGGGAGGATCTCGGAGCGTGGTGGGGACAGGAGACCGGCCTCCCCCTGCCGCTCGGCGGGAACGTGGTGCGGCGCGATCTCGGCGACGCACTTACGGCCCAGGTGGCTCGCGATCTCCGGATGAGCATCGAGTATGCCCTGGCCCACCGGCGCCCCGCCCTGGAACATGCGAAGCAGTACAACCGCGGCATCGGCGACGAGCGCACCGACACGTTCGTCGGGATGTACGTCAACGAATGGACGGTGGACTACGGCCCGCGTGGGCGCGAGGCGGTCCAGCTGCTCCTCGACCGGGCCTTCGAAGCGGGCCTGATCCCGGAGCGGGTTGTGGCGGAGTTCGTCGGATAAGCTAACTTTCGTGCGTTCCCCCGTTTCGGAGGATGCCCGTGTCGATGCCCGAGGGCCCGGCGTCACTGCTGGTCGTTGACGACGAAGAGCCGATCCGCACCGCGCTCGCGCGGTACCTGACCCAGCAGGGCTACGAAGTGAGCACCACCTCCTCCGGGGAGGAGGCACTCGAGATCCTCGGCCGGCAGAAGATTGCGGGGATGCTGCTCGACGTCCGCATGCCGGGCATCAGCGGGATCGACCTCGTTCCCCAGGCGCTCGAACTCGAACCCCACCTCGCCATCCTGATGCTCACCGCCGTCACCGACGCCACCACCGCCGCCCTCTGCATGCAGCGGGGCGCCTTCGAGTACCTGATCAAGCCGATCGACCTCGTGGACCTCGGCCGGGCGCTGGAACGGGCGATGCGCCGGCGTGCCACGCAAATGGAAACCGCCCAGGTCAATCAGTGGCTCAAGGAAGAGGTCGCCATTCGCGCGGCCGAGGTACGGCGCGAACGGGCGACGCTGGAACGGGTCACGATCGCCACTCTCGAAGTGCTGGTGAACGCGCTGGAGGCGAAGGACCCCTTCTCCCGCGGGCATTCGGCGCGGGTCGCCGACCTGTCCGCGATGATCGCGGCCGAACTGCAGCTCTCCGACGAAGACATCGAGATCATCCGGACCTCGGGCCGGCTGCACGATATCGGCAAGATCGGCATTCGCGAGGAGGTCCTCGCCAAGCAGGGCCCCCTGACGCCGGTCGAGTACGAGCACGTGAAGGATCACGTGATCATCGGCACCCAGATCCTCGCGCCACTCGCCCACCTGCACAACGCCATCACCTGCATTCGCAGCCACCACGAGCGGTGGGACGGCGGGGGCTATCCCGACGGCCTCAAGGGTGAGGATATCCCCCTCGGTGCCCGCATCCTCGGCATCGCCGAGATCTTCGACGCCCTGACCACCTCCCGACCCTACCAGGAGAAGATGCCGGCGAACTTCGCCGTCGATCGCCTCCGCGATCTGGCCGGCGTCGCCGTCGACCCGGCGGTCTTCGCCGGACTCGAGGCGGTCATGGCCCGCCGCCAGACCCTGGTGTTCCTCGAAGACAACGACCCCGCCTGAGCCGAAGTCGCGCCACCCGGTGGCGCGATTCGTGCACCCCCACGACCGGCTGCGCCCCGCCCAACACCGGCGGCGACGCCGCCGGCCGTGCCGCGTAACCAATTGTCCTTAAACATCTTGGAGTTCAAGACCACCAGATGGCGACGCTGAGCATGGTCATCAATGACAGTCCCGAAGCGCGCCGATGATCACCCTCCCGATCATCCTCGGCGTGGCCGTGGCGATGGCGGGCATCGGCCTCGTGGCGGTGCTCTCGTGGCTGGTCTACACCTCCTACCTGAACCGCCTCGAGCGACGCCTGGCCTATCGCAAGGGCCTCTATCGCGACCTCGTCACCGGCCTCGCGCAGCGGGACCGGACGCTCCTCGAGCCCCAGCTCCGCGAGTTGACGACACTCAAGGACTTCGAGGCGCTCGAGGCGGTGCTGGAGGAGCAGGCGCGCGGCGCGACCGAGCGGCCGGGGTGGCTCCTCGACGCCTACGACCGGCTCGGTCTGGTGGACAAGTACGTGACGCGGCTTCGCTCCGCGACCAAGTGGCGGGAGCGGGCCTTTGCCGCGGAACTCCTGGGGCGGGTCGGCAACGCGCACGCGGTGCCCGCACTCCTCGAGACCGTCGCCGCCACGCGCACCGAGGACGCCGACGTCCGCGGAAATCGCCCTCCGCGCTCTGGCGCGCATCGGCGACCCGCGCGCCGTCCCGCCGCTCGTCGAGGCGCTCAAGCGCTCCGAGGTGTGGCTCGTGCCGCGCATTGCCGACATCCTGACCAGGCATGGCGCACTCGACGGTGGACCCGATGATCAGGTTCCTCGAAGACCCGGAACCGCCACCCTGCGCGGGCATGGGCAGCGAGCGTCCTCGGCGAGGTCGGCGCGGCGCGCGCCTTTCCCTCCCTGGTGCACGCCCTCAACGACCTCGACGACGAAGTCCGCGCCAAGAGCGCCAGCGCGCTTGGGCACATCGGCGACGCCCGTGCGGTCGGATACCTCCTCGACCATCTGCTCAGCGATCCCGCGCCCTTCGTCCGGGCGCGCATCGCGCAGGCGCTGGGCCAGTTCGACACGCCCGACGTGATCGACCGGCTGGTGCGCGCGCTCGGCGACCCGGCATGGTGGGTGCGCATGCGCAGCGTGGAGGCACTCGAACAGGTCGGCGCCGAGGCCGAGGGCCCGCTCCTCCTGGCGCTGGACGACGCCGACCCGGAGATCCGCATGCGCGCGGCGGTGGCGCTGGAGCGACTCGGCGTACCGGCCCGGATGATCGCCGCCATCGAGCGTGGTGAGAACAGCGACCGAGGCGACGGAGACGCTGGCCCGGTTCGGCTACGCCGGCGCCCGCGAGTTGCTGGCCGAGGGGCTGGCCCATCCCGCGGTGGCGGTCCGCGCCGGCCATCGTCGAGGCGATCCGGCGCGCCGGCCGGCGAGACCTGGCCGCGGAGCTGGTGGAAGTGGCCCGCAGCGACACCGACCCCGTCCTCCGCGCCGACGCCTTCGAGGTCCTGCGCGCGCTCACGGTCACCGAGGCGATCGCCGTCGCACTCGACCATCTCGACGACGACGACCAGCGCGTGCGGACAGCGGCGTTGCTCCTGGTCGGGAGAGCTCGGCGGACCGGGCATTCGCCGATCGGATTCTCCCCCGCATCAACGACACCGATCCCGCAGTCCGCACGGCGGCGGCCACCGCCCTCGGGACTGACGGGAGCGCGCGCGGTCGGCGAGAGTCTGCTCGACGTTCTCACCGACGACGATCACGCGGTGCAGCGGGAGGCCGTCCTGGCGCTCGGACGCGTGGGCGATGCGTCGACCGCCGTCACCCTCCTTCGATGCCTGGACGAGGCGACGCCGGAGGTGCGCGTCGCCATTGCCACCGCCGTCACACGACTCGATGTCGCACAGGTGCCGGCCCTCCTCGACCGGCTGGTCGAGCCGGGCGACCTGCAGAGCAAGCTGGCGGTGATCGCGACCGTGGCCGAGGTGCGCGCACCCGCCGCCTCCGCGGCCCTGCGCGTCCTCCAGCACGACCCGGACGCTGCCGTGCGGGCGGCGCTGGTTCGCCTCTGGTGGCACCACCCCGACCTGGTCGATGCGACGCGCTCGAGCGCATGGCCGGCGACCCGGTGGCGTCGGTCCGGGTCGCGGTGGCGGCCGCCTGTGCCGCCGGTGGCGCCACGGCGGAGCCTGTCCGCGCTAATCGCCGATCCGGCGGTGGAGGTCCGTGCCATGGCCGCCGTGGCCGGGTTGCTGACCGGGTTGTCGGCCTCACTGCCCCCGGACATCCCTCGCGCTGCGCTCACGGAAGCGGCGACGACGGCCCTGCCGGTGTCCGAGCTGCACCGGCGGGCCGCCAGCACCGACATGGGCCGGCGGATGCAGGCGGGGATCGTCCTCGCGCTGCTCGACGATCCGATGGCCCACCGGATGGCCATCGAGGACCCCGCACCGGCGCTGCGCAGCGCCGTCCGCGCCGCATTGCCGGACGCCTGATGCAACAGTCCGTCCTCGCCGCGCTCACCGTCATTGCCATCGCGGCGCAGCCGTTCTTCCTGGCGTATTTCATCCTGTACAACAGCTACACCCTGCATCCTGATCGCCCTCTCGGCCCGGCAGGTCCGGCGGAAGGTGGCGGGCCACTTCGTCGAAGACCTCGACCTGATCGATGACAGCGGCTCGACCAAACCGTTGACGATGATCGTGCCTGCGTTCAACGAAGAGGTGACGATCGTCGACTCGGTGACCAACCTCATCCACTGCGATTACCCGCGGTTCGAAGTGGTGGTGGTCAACGACGGCTCGAGCGACGCGACGCTGGAGCGACTGAAGCAGGCGTTCAAGCTCCGCCGCACCGACCTCCCCTATCGCGAGGCGATCGGCACCGCGCGGGTCAAGGCCCTCTACGAGGCGCGCGGCCCGCTGCCGAAGGGCGTGCTCCGGCTGATCGTCATCGACAAGGAGAGCGCCGGCAAGGCGGACGCCCTGAACGTGGGCGTCAACGCCTCGACGGCCCCGTACTTCGTCTGCCTCGACGCCGACTCGATTCTCGACCAGCGGGCGCTCAAGGAGATGATGCGGGTCATCCAGGAAGACCCGCGCGTGGTGGCGGTGGGCGGGCAGGTCGCCATCGCCAATGGCTGCACCATCCGCAACGGCCGGGTGGTGAGCGTTGGGCTCCCTCGCCACCCGCTGGCGCGCTTCCAGATGGTCGAGTATCTCCGCTCCTTCACCACCGGTCGGACCGGCCTCGACCGGCTCGACTCGATCCTGATTCTCTCGGGCGTGTTCGCGGTCTTCGAGAAGGAGACCGTCATCCGAGCGGGTGGCTACCTCACGCCCTTCGTGCGCCACCGGATCGTCAGGGAATACGTCGACGGAGGGGGAAGGCACCGTGTGCGAGGACATGGAAATCGTGGTGCGCCTCCATCGGTACATCCGCGACAAGCACCTCGACCGCCGCATCGCGTTCCTGCCCCACCCCGTGGCCTGGACCGAGGTGCCGGAATCGCTCGAGTCCCTGCGCAAGCAGCGGGGGCGGTGGTACCGCGGGCTCCGCGAGTCGCTCTTCTACCACCGGGCGATGCTCCTCCGGCGCCGGTTCGGCCGGATCGGATCCTTCGCGCTGCCGGCCTTCTGGTTCTTCGAGTACTACGGCCCGATGATCGAGATCGCGGGGTACTTCTTCTTCTCGTTCCTGCTGCTGCTGCAGTGGGCTGTTCGACATCCACCTGATCAACTGGCCCTACGCGATCGCCTTCTTCCTGGCGGCGTTCGGCTACGGCATGCTGGTGAATCTCTTCGCCGTGCTGGTGGGCGCCTGGCGCTTCCGGTTCGGCCTGGCGGACCGGCTCCAGCGGGGGCTGCTCCCCTTCGGGCGGCGGCGGGACGTGCTGGTCCTGCTGGGGTACGCCATCCTGGAAAACGTGCCCTTCAGCTTCCGCCACATTACACTGTACTGGCGGCTCCGCGGCCTGTTCGACGCCTGGCGGGGCAAGACGACGTGGGAAAAATTCGCGCGGGTGGGATTCCGGACCGAGACGGAGGCGGCACGTGGCTGAACGGAGCGCTTTGCGCATCCTGGTGGTGGACGACGATCCGGCGATGGTCCGGCTGGCGGCCGCGGCGCTGACCGCGCACGGGTTCACCGACCTCGAGCATGTGGCCACCGGGCGGAGGCGCTCCTCGCCGCGGCCCGGGCCGACGTGCTGTTGCTCGACCAGAACCTCCCGGACCTGGCCGGGCGCGAGGTGCTCCTGGCGCTGCGCGCCTGGCCGGACCCGCCGAGCGTCGTGATGGTGACGGCACACGGCAGCGAGACCTTCGCCGCCGACGCCCTGCGTGCGGGGGCGGAGGACTACCTGGTGAAGGATGGCTCGCTCGCCGCGATGCTGCCCGAGGTCGTCGAGCGGGTGCGGCGGATGCGCTCGCTCCGCGAGGCGCTCGCCACCGCGGAACGGGAACTGGTCCAGGTCGAGCGGCGGGCCGCGGTCGGCGAAATGACCGTGACCCTTCACCACGAGATCAACAACCCGCTCATGGCGGCGTCCGCGGAGATGGACCTGCTCCTCGGCGGGCAGGCCTCGCTCGAACGACGCCCAGCGCAAGTCGCTGGAGACCATCCGGGGCATGCTGGAGCGCATTCGCGACATCGTGAAGCGGGCAGGCGAACTGCGGCGGGCGGCGACCTCGGAATACATGCCGGGGTTGCAGATGATCGACCTGGGAGAGGGCGTCCGACCGGAGCCCCCGCCGCGGGGGCGCGCGCTGGTGCTCGTTCCGGAGGAGGGAACGTCCCGGGTGGTGGAGTCGCTGCTGCGCCGGGCGGGATACACCGTTCACCGCGTCGCCGGCCCGGGCGCCCTCACGCCGGCCGCGCAGGGCTTCGATGTTTCGCTGGTCTTGGTGGCCGAGCGCTCGCTCCCGGCCAACCTGCCGCCGGCGGGCGAGCGCCCCTACCGGCTCTTCGTGCTGCAGGACGGCGACGGCACGGCGGCCCGATCCGTGCAGCCGACGGAGGTCCTGGGGCTTCCGCTCGACCCCGAAGGGTTTGCCGCGGCCATCATCCGCCCCGACGGCGCCTAGGCCGGCAGCACACCCTCGTCGCGCTTGGCGCGCTGAAAGGCCATCGCCTTCAGCCGTGCCACCCGCAGGCGAATCGGCGGATGGGAGGCGAAGATGTCCCCCACGATGCCCTCGCGGTCGCTCATCTTCCGTTCGGCCGGGTCGACGATACACAGATGCGCCGCCCCCTGCGCGATGCTCCGGGTCGGCGCCGACGCGGCGTCCAGCTTGTCGAGGGCCCGGGCCAAGCGCCTCGGGGTGGCGGGTCAGCTGGGCCGCGCTCGCGTCCGCCAGGTACTCTCGCTTGCGGCTCACCGCCATGGCGAGCAGGCGGGTGATGACCGGCGCGATCAGCAGCGTGAACACCCAGAGCACCAGGAGGACGGCACCAAGCGGATTGTTGTTCTTCCCGCCGCTTCGGCCGCCTCCACGCGACGTCCCGCCGACCCGGCCCCCCATCCGCAGGTAACGGCCGATCCCGTCGGAGAGCAGCGCCACCGACCCGAGCATTCCCGCCAGCAGCGTCATCAACTTCACGTCGTCGTTCTGGATGTGCGACATCTCATGGGCCACGACACCCTGCAGTTCATCGCGGTCGAGCGCGGCCAGCAATCCCTCCGTCACGGCAATGCTGGCGTGGCGTGGGTCGTGCCCCGTGGCAAAGGCGTTGAGGTCGGGGTCGGGGATGACCCAGACCGTCGGCGTGGGCAGCCCCGCCGCGATGGCCATCTCCTCGGCCACGTTCATCAGCTGCAGCTGCGCCGGTGACGCCGGCGTCACGACTTCCCACGCCCCGGCCGCCAGCAGCACGCGGCGGGGCCCCGTCTTCCAGGAGAAATAGCAGAGGGCGGCGGCGGCCGTCGTGGTCAGCAGCCCGATGAACGGGACGGTATGACGATACGCGCCGGCCGGGGCGCCGGCGGTGAGGAGGTAGAAGGCGTAGTCGCCGCCGAAGCCCACCCACGCGAAGAACAGGACGAAACCGGCGACCAACCAGGCCGACCGACGCCGGTTGGCCTCCTGCTGGGCGAAGAGATTCGCGTCGCTCACGCGCCCGGTGGACGGGTGGACAGGTCGACCGTGGGCACCGCGCGTTCGTGGTCGTCGACGATGACCCAGAGATCCGCCGGCGTCGCCTTCGCGATACCCGCCACGAGGTTGGTGGGGAACTGCTGCTGCTTGGTGTTGTACTCGGTCGCGACGTCGTTGTAGTGCTGCCGGGAGAACCCGATCCGGTTTTCGGTGCTGGTCAGCTCCTCCTGGAGCTGGAGCACGTTCTTGGTGGCCTTGAGATCCGGATAGTTCTCCATCAGCGCAAACAACTTCCCCAGCGCCTGCGTCAGCTGACCTTCGGCCTCCGCGGTGGCCTTCACGCCCTGCGCGCCCATCGCCTTGGCCCGCGCGTTGATGACGGCCTCCATCGTGCCGCGCTCGTACTCCATCGCCCCCTTGACGGTATTGACCAGGTTGGGAATCAGATCGTGCCGCCGCTTGAGCTGCACGTCGATTTGGGTCCACCCGTTCTTCACCTGGTTCTTGAGGCTGATGAGACCGTTGTACGCACCGACGCCCCAGAGGACGATCGCCGCGAGGACCGCAAGGAAGAGGATTGTCGTCATGCCAGACTCCGGAGAGAGAGTGACGGACTCAGGGCGTTGGCGCGGGGCCGGACCCCGCCTGGTCGAGCAGCCGCGCGATATCGCGCGCGAGGGCGGCCTCGGCGCCGGGCACCTGGAGCGCGGGGTGCCGCTCGTCGAGCAGGAGTTCCACGCCGGGCCCGCAGGGCACCCGCCGGCAGGTGGTGGGTCGGGGCGCCTGCCCCGGTGCCGGCAACGCCGACTGCATGGCGCGGGCGACGCGACCGCGTGGCTCGTGCGTGCCCGGTCCCGCCAGGACGCGGTCCGGCATCGGCAGCGCGGGGCCGAGCGCGCTCGCCACCCGGCGCTCCATCATGTCGCCGGCCAGCTCCGCCAGTTCCTTGCCGAGCGAATCGAGGGTGGCGCCTTCCATCTGCCGCAACTTGATGATCAGCACCTGCAGGAGGTGGCGATAGCCGTACGTCGCGGCCGTCCCCCGCCCTTCGGGTGGGCTCACCAGGCCGCGCGCCACGTAGAACCGGATGGTCCGCTCCCCGGGCAGGGCGCGCGCCGCCGCGTTGACGGGCACGATGTTGGACGCGCTGAGCAATGCCCCGGCGAGCGACGCGAGGTCGCGCAGGCTCCAGGGGGCAAGGGCGCGATAGGCGCGGAGGGCAACCAGCGGGTCGGCACCCGAGAGCGAGGCCAGCCCGGAAGGAAGTGTCATGCAGGATTCCCGGAGGAATGTGAATGGTCCGGCGGGGCATCGAGCACCCCCCGCAAGAGCGCCACCAGCTCAAGGAGATCGAATGGCTTCGGGATCAGGCGCGCTCCCCGGCAGGCCGCCGGGAACGCCTCGACCGCCAGCGTGGGGTCGCCGCTCACGAACACCAGCCGCCCGGCCAGCCGCGGCCAGCGCCGGGCGATTTCCGCGCCGAGGTCCGCGCCTGACATCCCGGGGAGATGGTAATCCAGCAGCACCGCGTCCACCGGCGCCGTTTCAAGCGCGGCAAGCGCCTCTCCCGCCGTGGCGGCAGTCACCACCTCCCACCCCTCCCGGCGCAGCAATCGGCCCACCGCATGCCGAATAGCTGGCTCATCATCGACGACGAGGACGCGCGCGGTCATACGCCACCAATCGTCGGGGGGCAGGAAGGACTCGCAGTATGCCTCGGCGACGAGGCCGGAGCAAGGGCCGTCCGCGTGCGCAGGATGACGCCGGCCGTCGCAGGATGACGGAGCCCGGCCGCGGGGCGATATCGTGCAGCCATGACACGCGGCGCCACCCTCCTCGAACTCCTCGTCGCCCTGAGCATCGTGGCACTCGTGCTCGGGATCGCCACGCCCAGGCTTTCCGAGCCGCTCGACATGCTGGCGGTCGAGCATGCGGCCGGGGAAATCGCAGGGGCCCACGCGAGAGCGCGCGTGGCGGCGGTGGTCGAGTCGCGCATGACGGTGCTGCACATCGGGCCCGACTCGCTGACCATGGAGTCTATCGACTCGGCGGGTCCGGTGCGCCGGTGGAGCATGCCAGGCCCCCACCGGTTTGCGGTCAACATGGCCGGCGCCGCGCGCACCCTGGCCTTTGCACCCACCGGCATCTCCACGGGGTTGTCCAACGCCAGTTGGACCCTGACCAAGGGCACGGCAACGCGGCGGGTGGTGATTTCCCGCCTCGGCCGGGTGCGGATCGAGCGATGAGCGAAGCGGAGCAGACGAGCGAACGGGAAACCGCGCGGTCAACGCCGGAAGACGGCACCGGCGGGGGCCGGGTCCGGAGGTCCAGACGACTCCGGGCCACGCGGGCTGCTCAGCCGGCCGGTCGCCCCCGGACCGCGATCGCCTCGAGCCCGTACTTCCGGATCTTGTGCAACAGCGTGGAGCGGGAAATCCCGAGCAGGATCGCCGCCTGTCGCTTGTTCCCCCGTGTGTGGTTGAGGGCCAGCGCGATGTGCCGGCGCTCGGCGTCCGCCAGTGAGTCGGGCGGAACGGGACTCGCGGGTGTCAGCGAACGGCGGAGGGCGGCCAGATCGAGCCCCGGAAGCGCGAGGTCCACCACCACGCCCCCCAACCCCGGCACCCCGAGCGCCTCGGCGCCGGCACCGCCATCGCTCGCGGAGACCACCTGATGGCCCGCGGCCTCCAAGGTGGCAGCGAGCTGTTGGGTACGCTCAGGGTCCATCGACACGAGCAAGAGCGGCTGGGCGTTCATGAGGGGAGAAGGTATCCCTCAGGCGTTCCGGGGCAAGGATCGTCGGGATGCCAAAGGCTGTTACCTTTGCTCCGTTCCCTTTTCCCGAACCGAGTCGCACCGATGAGCCACCCCACCGACCTGCCCGGCCTCTCTCCGGGCCAGCGAGTCCAGGATCCGCTGCTGATCCTGGGGGTGGACCGCCGTGGAGGCGACACCCCGCACACGATCCTGACGCTCGCGAACTCCACAGGGAAGCTCGCCAGCGCGCCGTTCTGGCTGGAGGATCAGCCGACGATCGCCGGGCTGGCGGCGGGTGACGTGGTGCAGGTCATCGGGGAAGTCGCGCTCTATCGCGGGCACCGGCAACTGAAGGTCACGTCGCTCCGCCCCCTTCCGAAGGGGGCGGTGGAGTTGCGCCAGCTGGTTCCCTCCATCGGCGACCCGGCCGCATACTGGAAGACCCTCGACGGGTGGCGAGCCGAAATCACCCGGCCCCGACTCGCCGCCACGATCAACCTGTTCTACGCCGACGATGACTTTCGCCTGCGCTACGAAGCCTGCCCTGCCAGCCTCGCCGGACACCATGCACTGCTGGGCGGCCTCCTCAAGCACACCGTGGAGGTGGCCAGCATCGCGCGCGCCATTGCGCGTGTCTGCAAGGCGGAAATGGACCTCGTGCTGGCCGGCGTGCTGCTGCACGACATCGGCAAGCTGGAGTCGTACAGCTGGGACGATGGCCTGTTCACCATGACCGAGGCAGGTTCCCTGCACGGGCATGTGGTGCTCGGCGCACTGATGCTCGACCGCGCGGTGCGGCGCGCGGAGCCGTCGCCATGCACCGAGCAGGAACTTGCCATCCTGCAGCACCTGGTGCTGGCGCACCACGGCCGGCTCGAGTTCGGGGCCGCCGTCCCGCCGATGACGCTCGAGGCCGAGGTCCTGCACTACGCCGACAACGCGAGCGCCAAGACCGCAAGCATGGCCGAGGCGCTGGCCGATCCCGAGCACTTCGAGGGTGAGAGCCTGGTGAGTGCCCGGACGATCTGGCAACTCGATCGTCGGCGCGCCTACCGGGGACGGAGCGATTGGGGGGGCTGAGACCGCACGGGAGGTGCCGGACGCCGAAACGGCCGCCCGGTTCTTCACCGGGCGGCCGTTTCACACAAGGACCCGTTCGGGGCGAAGCCCCGTCGGTATTGGCCCCGGCCAGAACGGAGACCGGCCGAGGTCGTCGTTGCGAGCGCTGCGAGTCGGGTCGGGTCGCGGACCGTCCCTTCGCACGGCACCCCGAGGCGCCAGATCGGGGTGGGCAGAGCGCGCGACTGGCTCCACCCGTTCGGCCGGCCTTGGTCCAGGATCACCAGCGACCGGGCCATTACGGCGGCGGCCACCTCCCCTGCTCCTCCGGTCCGAACTCACCTGAATCGTCAGTCGAGCGCCGTGACAGCGCCGTCCCAGACCCTCCAGATGCTCCCCAAAGCTACGGAGCACCAAGAATCCCGCAAGTGCCTGTATTTATTCGGGTTACGAGATTTCGTGTGGGTGAAATGTGGAGTGCTAAACCATGACTGGACAGCCCTGTAACAGGCTTATCCACTCAGTGTGGAAATGTGTATCCACACGTCCACACGGCCGAGCCGACCGCTCCCCGCCGGGGGAGCGCCCTCTCGGGAGGGCTAGCTGCCCTTGGGGGGGAGTTTGACGCTGATGTAACGGAGGTAGGTCTGGGCGGTGCGGTTGAACGCGTCGAGCTTGTCCTGGAGCAGCTTCATCTGATACGGCGCGTTTTCGCGGAACGACACATTGCTGGTGTCGGCCGCAAGGGCGGTCCACCGTGTCTGACAATCGGTGAGGTCGCCGGCGAAGGAGGTCATCGCCTTGAGGAGGTCGGACTGGGCCTTCTGTTGTGAGGCCTGGGGCCAGTCTCCCTGCTTGGTCACCACTCGCGCATTGGCCAGCGGGCCCACGGAACGGGCGCAGGCAGCCACGACGCGCTGGGCCCGGGCCTGCATCCACGCCAGCGAGCTCGACGGGCTCATGTCGCTCATGAGCTTGGCGCCGGCCGCGCTGATGGAGGCGGTGGAGTCGCGCAGCAACACGAACGCCTCCTGCTGCGGGGCGTGGGCAGCGTCGAGCGCGGTATCCGGGGACGTGAAGTACTCCCGCCCGATCTGCGCCTGGACGGGCGCCGCCAGCGCGATCATCAGGATGGCGCACCAGGCGCTGCGGCTCATGAGTCGAGTCCCACTTCGATGTAGCGGCAGACGATATCGCCCTCGGGGTAGGCAAAGAGGCAGCCTCCCGCCGACGCGGCAAACCACCCGGCCATCAGCGGGCGTGGCGAGTCGAGTTCCTGCAGGATGGGGCCGAGCCACCGCCGGAGATGCCGGAGCTCGGGGGCGCGCCGGCCGAGCAGCGCCATGAGGGCGCCGACGCCAGAAGTGGCCCGAAGAAAGTGCGCGAGGGCATGGGCGCGCTGGTTGAATTCGACGGCCTTGACGCCCGGTTCATCGTAGAGCACCGCCCCTTCGAACACATCCATCGGGGGGGCGTCGAGCCGCGGACCCAAATAGACGAACTGTGGTCCCCGGTCGGACTTGCGCTCCACGACCGCGGCGGCTGTCTCACTGGTCAGGCGGCCGGCATGCAGGAGGTCATCATCCCGGAGGATACCGACCACCCGGGTCCACTCCAGCGCAGCGAGGGCCGTATCCATCGGGCAACCGGCCTGGTCATCGATGGCAATGAAGCGCGGCGCCGCTCCGGCCCGAAGCATGAAATGCGCGAGCCCTTCGGCGCGATCGTTGAAGTTCCGCACGACGAGGTTCTGGGTAGTAGTCATAGACGGGGAAAGATAGAGCCTTGTCCCCGTTGCGGCCACCGCGGCTCCCGCTAGGGGGTCAGTTCGCTCTTCGGCTCCACCGTGACGATCCACAGTCCGGAAAAGACGTCCGGCACGTAGATGCGCCCGTCCCGGTAGATGGCGCCCCAGGCCATGGCCGCGTTCGGGAAGTTCCCCTTGGAGTCGCCGGTGTAGACATGGGCGATTTCGCGGTCCTGCGCCAGCAGATCACCCCGCATCTCGCCGCTGACATCGAGCACCCGCAGGCCTCCCTGGTAGTCCCCGAGGTAGAGCGTGTCGCCGGCCACCCAGACGTTATGGGTGCCGCCATCCTTCGGCTCATACCACGCCACCTCACGGGGGCGGGTGATGTCGGAGACATCGAGGACATGCAACCGGCCGTAGGCCCGACCCAGGCCGAGGAGGCTGGGGCCGGCGGTCACCTGGGGCTTGCCGGCAAAGACCTCGTCACCCACAAAGACATACTGGCCACTCCGCCAGGCGGTGTGGGTGCCGCGAATGAACCCGGGGCCGCCGACCGCCGCCACATCGCGGTAGAGCGACTCGAGATCGTACTTGTACTGGGAGACGAACTGCGGGTTCTCCGGGGTCCCGCCGCGCATCCCGTTGCCGACGTCGAGCACGATGAGCCCGTCATTCCAGTAGCTCAGGTAGGCCAGGCCGTCCTGCACATCGATGTCGTGGAGCATCCGCCCCGCGCCGGTGCCCGGCGTCTCCCAGCGGGCCACCTGCTTCGGGGCCATCGGATCCCGGAGATCGATGACGCGCATCGAGCCGGTGGCATCGTCGGTCAGGTAGACGTACCCGCGGTAGATGAAGGTGCTGTGCACCCCGCCGGTGACGGTCTCGGTAAACTCCGAGATCACCTTCGGGTGGGCGGGATCGGCGAAGGAGAGGACGACGATGCCGTTCCTCCGCGTGGAGGCGCCCTCGCGGGTCATCACGCCATAGCGTCCGTCCTCGGTGGTCATGATGTCGTTGATCACGCGCGCGTCCACCACCACGGAGTCGGTGATGACCGGTGTGGCCGGATCGGAGAGGTCGATGGCGTACACCCGGTCACCAATGGTCGACAGATAGCCATGGCGCCCGTCGGGGTGGAGCCAGAATTCGGCGGAGGCAAACCCCGTGACGGGCACCCGGCCGACCAGCGAGGTGGGGCGGACGACGTCGCGGGGGACCACGGTGACGGTGGCGGTGGCGGCGCGCCCGGCGAACGCCCCGACGACGCGATAGACCCCCGGATCGCTCGCCACGAACCCGCCGTCGGCCTCGATCAACGCCGAGCCCGGCGTCACGAGCCACTCGGGCAGCACGTCGGCCACCGCGGCACCGGCGCGGTCCCGGGCCTCGAAGGTGAAGCGGACCACGTCGCCGGTGCGTACCGTCGCGAGGGCAGGCTTCACCTCCACGGTGGTGACCGGGTTGGCGGCTACCGCCACCTGCAGCGTCCTGCTGGCCTGTCCCGCGCGCGCCGTCACCGTCGCCCGTCCGGGTCGAACCGCGGTCAGGATGCCGGTACTGGACACCGACACGACGCCCGGCTGATCGGAGGTCCAGCTGACCGGATCGTGCCGCGTGTCGCCGGCGGCGGACGTGACCGTGGCGTCCACGGCAACCGACTGGCCGACATAGAGCCGGCTGGGGGCCGGCTGCACCGCAATAGCCGACGCCGGCCCCGGGACGATGGTGATCACCGCAAACGCCGTCTTGGCCCGGCCCCCACCCTTCGAGGAGGCGAGCACCGTCACCCGCAGCGCCCCCACGGCGCCTGCCGTGGCGAGCCCGGTCTCATCGACCGTCCCTTCGAACTGGCCTCCGGCCTGGAACCACCGGATGCGGACGTCCGTCAGTTCGCGCCCCGCCGAATCAAATGCCTGTGCGGTGAGCCGGAGGGTGTCCCCCACCGCCACCGCCGCCTCGGCGGGGCGGATCGTGACGGAGGCGACCGGTGTGGGGGTGGGCACCTGCTGGAACATCATCGCGAGGGCGAGCAGCATCGAAGATCTCCGCAAGAGTGATCGTGCAAGTTACATCGGCGGACATCGGCGTCCAGATCCGGCCCCGCGTGGCCATCTCTCTCGCCCACGGATAGATTGTGCTGGGGAGAAGCGCGATGCGCATTGAATGGACATCCTACCAGTCGCCGGTCGGCGTGCTGACGATTCTCGAGGCGCGTGAAGGCCCGCTGATCGTCGAGTTTGCCGAGCGCACCGGGCGGCTGCACCTGGCCGAACGACTGCGGCAGCACGCCCCCGGCGTGGTGATCGACACCGGCCCCTGCCGGCAGGCCACCTCGTGGCTCACCGCCTACTTTGCCGGCCGCCCCCGCCCCTTCGCGTACCCCGACTATCTCACCAGCTACCTGAGCGTCAGCGACTCGCAGGCGGCGGTCTGGCGCGCGCTCGCCACGATTCCCTTCGGCGAAACACGCTCCTACGAGGATATCGCCACCGCCACCGGCATTCACCCGCGCGCGGTGGGGCAGTTGAACGGATCGAACCACCTGGCCATCCTCCTCCCCTGTCACCGTGTCGTCGGGAAGGATGGCGGTCTGGTGGGGTACGGCGGCGGACTCGAAACGAAGGGATGGCTGCTGGACCACGAACTGCGGTCGGTGGGGCTGACGCTCTCGGCGCCCCCGGCATATTGACAGATTTGCCCGCCTTTCACAGCTTGCATCATGCATGGCAGTCGCAGGATGGAGTCGACGCAGCTCTCGCCGTTCGGACGCCTCAGCTCCGATCGGCCATTTTTTTTCCGCTGAACCGAGGTTCCGGCAATGGCGAAGGGCACCGTGAAGTGGTTCAATGACGCGAAGGGCTTCGGGTTCATCGCGCAGGAGGGGGGGAAGGACGTGTTCGTGCACCACACCGCCATCACCATGGAGGGATTCCGCTCCCTGGCCGAAGGCGACGCCGTCGAGTTTGATATCGTCGAAGGCCCCAAGGGGCTCCAGGCGGCCAACGTCCGGAAGTCCTGATTTCCCCCCTGCGGGGACTGGTCGTCGCGCTGGCGAGCGTCTGCGCGGCCGCGCCCGCGGGGGCGCAGGGTGCCGGGCTCTCGTTCTACGGTTTTCGGGCCGGCGTCACGCTCGCGGCCACCGATGCGCAGGTCCAGCTGCTCCTCGGGACCGGGCTCTCCTGCCAGCGCAGCAAGGCGGATCCGCGCCTGCAGGAGTGCCGCGCCACGGTGGCCGATCCGGTGGTGGAGACGCCGGTGGCCATCTGGCTCGCCGCCATCGACAGTCTGACCGGCGTCGTGACGGTGTCCGCCACCCTGCCCACCGCCGATTTCGTGCGCTGGCGAGATGAGCTCGAAGACATGTACGGCCCGCGGCCCGCAACGGTCCAGGGAGCTCAGGGGATGGCGCAGTGGATATTCGGCACCCAGATGCTGCGCCTGACCTGGCGTGCCGGCACGGGAAAGATCGAAACTTCCGTCAGCATCGTCGACGGCCCCGTCCTCGACGGGTGGACCCTCGGCGGGGACGCCTCGCCGCGGATTGCCAAGCCCCGCCCTCCCGGCTAACCTACGGTATCTCCCCTGAGCACTTGTCCGCACGCGCGGATTTCCACCGCATGACACCCGGAGCCTGACGTGGTCCTGCTTTCTCGTCGGTCGGGTGGGACGCGCGCTGGCACCGTCCTACTTGGTCTACTCGCTCTCAGTGCCTGTGGAGGTGGCAGCAGCCCGATTCAGATCGGGGTGGCGGCCAACTTCACCGACCCACTCAGCCTCCCGATTCGCTATGGTGCGCAACTGGCGGCCGAGGAGATCAACGCCGCGGGCGGCGTCAACGGCCGCCTCATCGAACTGGTCGAGCGGGAGGATTCTGACGACGCCGACTCTGCCGTCGTCGTTGCCACCGATTTCTACAACTCCACGGTCGTCGCCGTCATCGGCCACGGGTTCTCCGGCCCGACCCTGGCCGCCGCGCCGGTGTACAACGGTGGGACCAATCCCCTCCTCGAAATCGCCCCGGCCGCCTCCGCCCCAGCGGTGACCGACGCCGGCCCCTACACCTTCCGAGTCTGCCCGAGCGATCTGGCGCACGGCTCGGCCCTGGCGCATTGGGCGCGGGAACGGCTGGGGCTGCTGCGCGGGGCGGTCTTCTACACCAACAGCGAATACGGCCGCGGCATCCGCTCGGCGTTTGAACAGGAGTTCACGTCGCTGCAGGGTACGGTCATCGGCGCCTACCCCTATCTCGGCGATACGCCGAACGTCGCGCCCTACATTGACCTGCTGACGCGCAACAAGCGGGCGCAGTTCATGGTCATTGCCGGGTACGACCCCGACGCACGCACCATCCTGACCGAGGCGCAGACGAAGGACCTCCAGATTCCCGCGATGGGGGGCGACGGGCTCGAGCAGATCGCCCTCGCCGGGCCGGTGGCGAACGGCACCTACGTCACGTCGTCGTACTTCCCCCAGACCGACACCCCCGCCAATCGGCGCTTTGTCGAGGCGTACCGCGCGCGGTTCCCCGCGGCCGGCGACCCCAATGGTTCGGGCGCGGCGGCATATGACGCGGTGTACATGCTGCGCGAGTCGATGCTCCGCGTCGGCACCGAGCGGAAGGCCATCCGTGACGATTTCGCCGGGATCGGCACCACCACGCCGGCCTACGAGGGCGCCATGGGCACAATCGCCTTCGACGCCAACGGTGATGTTCCCAGCCTCAAGATCTACGTCGGGGAAGTCCGCGACGGCGTGATGTGGCTGGCGGAGGGACAATGAACCTCTTCAAAAGCCTCCGCAGCCAGGTCATCGTCGGCATGGTCGTGCTGGTGACGCTGGTGCTCCTGATCGCCCTCAGTTCCACACGCGCCATCCGGCTGATCAGCGAGGCGGTCGAAGTCGAGACCGGCGCGCTCATGGCCGGGACCGAGGCCGGCAGCGGCCTCGTCGGCGCGGTGCTCAACGAAATCCGGAGCGCCGAGCAGTACCTGCTCGACCCGTCGGTGGCCCTCCAGCGAGAGTTCATTGCGAGCGGCGACTCCGCCTACGCCTATCAGCAGACGTTTCGGCAACTGAGCGGCCTCTCGACGCAGGACCGGTACATCACGAACAAGATCGCCGACGAACAGGCGGCCATCGAGGTGTCCTATTCGCTGGCCCACGCCCTGGCCGACCTCGGCCGGGACGCGGAGGCGCGCCGGTTCGCCGACGCCGCGCGCGCGCCCGCCGATACCCTGGTGGCCGATGTGCGCGCCCTCTCCCGATCCCAGAGCGCCCGGGCGCTCATCCGGGTCCAGGCGCTGCGCGGGGACGCCGGCCGGCGCGAGCGAAACGTCTGGGCGCTGTTCGGGCTGGCGCTCGTCCTCGGCGTGGCCACCACGGTCTACACCGTCCAAACCATCGACAAGCCCCTCCGCCGGCTCGTCGGCGCGGCCGAACGGTTCGGCGGTGGGGACCTCCGGCCGGCGACCCTGGGCGACATGCCGACCGAACTCGGCCGGCTCGCCAGCGCCATGGATGAGATGGCGGCCCGGCTGCGGGACGTGGTCGGCATCGTCGTGAAGGAGTCCCACCAGATTTCCGGCAGCGCCAGCGATTTCTCGGCGATGAGCGAGGAGCTCGCGGCGAGCAGCGGAGAAATCTCCACCGCCATGGTGAAAATGTCGCACAGCGCCGAAACGCAGGTGCACGGCATGCGCGACGCCGACGGACTCCTCGGGCGGCTCCGTGCCACCGCCGCCGAGGCCGACGAGGCATCGACCCGCGTCGTCGCCCTCGGCGACACGATCCGGGACCTGGCGGTCCGGCACCGGACCGACGTGGCCGCCGCGGGCCAGACCCTGCTCGACGTGCGGGAAGTTGTGCAGACCTCCGCCCAGCAGGTCCAGGAACTGGCGCGCAAGTCGGAGTCGATTACCGAGTTCATCGACCTCATCAAGCAGATCTCCTCGCAGACCAACCTGCTGGCACTGAACGCGGCCATCGAAGCGGCGCGGGCCGGCGAGCATGGGCGTGGGTTCGCGGTGGTGGCCGAGGAGGTCAGGCACCTCGCGGATTCCAGCGCGCGTGCCGCGGAGGATGTAACCAAGACGGTGCAGTTCATCCGGAACCAGGTGCGCGAGGTGTCCGGCACCATGCAGATCGGGACCGGCAAGGTGCGCGGCATCGAAGGCGTCGCCAGCGCCGCCGCCCGCGCCCTCGACGACATCAGTGCCGCCGTGCAGGAAGTGCGGACGGCCGCCGCGGTCGTGTCATCGCAGGCGGCCCTCAACCGTACCATCGTCGATCAACTTGGCGGGAAGACCGCAGAGGTGGCCGCCTCCGCCTCGGAGCATGCGTCGGCCAGCCAGGAAGTGACGGCGGCGGCCGAGGAGCAAAGCGCCTCGACCGAGGAGATGGCCGCCGCCGCCGGGGACCTGCTGCAGGGGGCGACGCGCCTGACCGACGCCATGAACGCCTTCCGCACCTGACCCGCGCTCGGACCCGGAACAAAAGCGCCCCCCCGGCTGTGGCCGGGGGGCGCTGCACATTCAGGGAGCGTCGTCTAACGCGAGGAGCCCTTCTTGACGGGCGCCTTCTTGGCTGGTCGAGAAGCAGGCCTGGCCTTCACCTTGGGCTTCGCCTTCGCCTTCGCCGCTGCCTTCGCTTTGGGCTTCGCCTTCGACTTGGCGGGGGAACCCTTGGCCTTGCCGGACTTGGGCCGGGCGGCGATTCGGTCGAGCTTCTTCTGATGTGCCGCCTGCAAATCGGTCATCAGCCGGTCGCCTTCCTCTTCGGCGAGGAGCCCCCGACGCGTGGCGTACTTGACCAACTCATCGGCATCTGCGATGTCGAACTCGGAGAGCCGCGCCGCGGCGCGAATGACATTCACAAGCGCGTCGGCGACCGGGCTTCGCAGCACCGTCGCGATTCCAGGCAGGCTCTCGAGCAAGGTCGAGATTTGTGCGCCACCGAGTTCAGACACCACAGATACTCCTTCGGACCGGGACATCAGGGGGCTTCAGATGGCGTAACGCTATGTCGCGGTAAGCCTTGCCGGCGCCAACGTACCACAGGCGCAGGGCCCAGTCAAGCCGATGCGGGTCGGTGCGGGGAGGAATCGCGCGAGGGAGTGGCCAAGTTAGCGGCAAGTACAGGCAGTGTCGTAGCACTTTCGCGACACTATAAATACTCCAACTGTTCCTGGCTGATAACGCGAGTCAGCCTGCTTTGCATGCTCCACCGGCGAACCATACATTGAAAGGACGGGGAGGGGAGTCACCCCTTCAGGAAGGACTGCCCATGGGCCGTCGGGGCATCAAGGAATTTCGCGCGCCGGAAGCGCTCGCCCTGGTCGCAGCAGACCGTGACGGGAAGCCGTTGGTGTGCCCATCCTGCGGGACCGAGTCCATCACCCGCACCCCCAAGCGCCCCGCTCGTGGTGCCGCGCCCGAACTCGCCAAGATTGCCCTGCTCTGCACCAAGTGCGGCCGAAGCGCAGCCTACCTGCCGCGGGCGCCTGATCCATCCCGTTCGCCCGAGTCCCCATATCACCCACCCGACGCCGGTTAGGGCGTGACGACCTGGCGGTACACGAGATAGGGGAGGAGCACGTAGAGGAGCAGGTCGCGGACGAGATAGAAGACGATGAACGCGACCACCGCCCGCCAGCCGAGGCGGCGCACCTCCGCCCAGCTCCTGGGGAAGCGCCACCACCGCCGGAACCGCCCCGCAGGACGCTCCGGAGCTACTTCGGGCGGCTGAAGGTCCGTCCCCATCGAATCGCGGTCAGGAACGGGAGTGGCTTCCAGCTCTTGGCGTCATAGCTGTAGTACACAAACATCGGGCGGCCCCGCACATTTTCGCGCGGGAGAAACCCCCACATGCGACTGTCGTGCGAATTGTCCCGGCTGTCGCCCATCATGAAGAACGAGTCGGGAGGGACCACGATGGGCCCCCAGTCCTGCAGGTCGGGATTGTAGGTGGCGGTATCGCGTTTGACGAGGTACTTGACCTGCCACTGCCGCATGATGAACCGCTGTTCGGGCCCGGCCATTGGAAGCGGGGCCTCGTGGACCACATAGGGCTCGTCGAGCCGGACCCCGTTGCGAATCAGCTGTCCCCCCTCCATGGCCAGGGTGTCGCCCGGCATCCCCACCATCCGCTTCACGACGTCGATCGGCTCTTCGACGGAATCGAAGACCAGGATGTCGTTTCGCTGCGGTTCCCGGAACGCCGGGAGCCGCTTGTGCACGAGGGGGACTTCGGCGCCGTAGAGCGCCTTGTTCACGAAGAGGAAGTCGCCCACCAGCAGGGTGTTCTCCATGCTGCCGGAGGGAATGCGGAACGCTTGCACGAGGAACGTCCGGAGCACCAGCCAGACCAGCAGGGCGACGGTGATGGACTTGGCCCACTCCCACAGCCAGAGGAGGAACGCGGGTTGCGCGGGCGGGGTCTTGGACTGAGCCATGGGCGTCGTCAGGTCCGGGAGAGAGGGAGGGCGCGGTAAACTAACCCCTGCGGCGGACGTGGTGAAGGGCCAACGCATCGCGGGGCATCGGCGCCCACTACGAGCGCCGATGCCCCGCGGTTTCTGCGTCAGCGCGACGCCGAGCGGCTACTTCACCCAGTCGGCGATGAATACATTGGTCTCCCCACGGCTCTTCGCGTTCCGGTTGGAGGCCCAGACGAGCTTCTTGCCGCTGGGGCTGAACATCGGAAACCCGTCGAAATCGGGGTCGAAGGTGATTTGCTGGAGCCCCGTCCCGTCGACGTTGACCAGGAAGAGATCGAAATTCCGGCCCTTCGGGTCGAGGTGATTCGACGTGAAGATGATCTGCTTGCCATCGCGCGTGAAGAACGGGGCAAAGTTGGCGCCCCCGATGTTCGTGACCTGGCGCGGATGACTGCCGTCGGCATCCGCCACCCAGATCTCGAGCGCGGCGGGCCGCACCAGGCGCTGCCGGAGCAGGTCCGTGTAATCGGCAGAGTCGGCGGCGGTCACCGGATACGACGCACGCCACACGATCTGCTTCCCGTCGGGTGAATAGAAGGCCCCGCCGTCGTAGCCGATCCGCGACGTGAGGCGCCGCACATCCGACCCGTCGATGTTCATGCTGTAGAGATCGATGTCCCCGTCGCGGGTACTGGTGAAGATGATCCGCTTCCCGTCGGGCGAGACCGTGGCCTCGGCGTTGTACGCCTGGTCATCGGTGAGCTTGGTCAGTTCGGTGCCGTTGTTCAGCGCCGAGTAGATCTCGAAGTGGCCGAGTGGCCAGACGTACCCCTTCGACATGTCGGGCCGGACCGGACAGGCCGCATCGTACTCGAAGGTGCTGCTGTACAGGATGCGCTTGTCGTTATCGTAGAAGTACCCGCAGGTCGTGCGCCCGAGCCCGTTCGACACCAGGTGCATGTCGCTGCCGTCGATGTTCATGATGTATTCCTGGTCGCAGCCGCCGGCCAGGTCTTCCTGACGCTGAAAGATCAACTGGCGGCCGGACTTCGAAAAATACGCCTCGGCGTTGTTGCCCCCGTGTGTCAGTTGCTGGATGTTGCGGAGATGGGTCTCTCCCGGCAGAGCCTCCACCGGCATGGCCGGCGTGGCCACGACGTTGACGGAGGAGCTGCAGGAGAGCAACGGCGCGGCGGCGAGCAGGGCCAGAAACGATGCGGTACGAATGGGGTTCTCCAGGTATTTGGGCACACCAGAGTACGAACGCCGCCGTGGCGGGGGCAATCCGTAGGACTACGGACGCCCCCGGTCACTCCGTGAGCGCGGCGAGCACCTCGGCGGCATGACCCTTCGGTTTCACCTTCGGAAAGACGTGCGTGATTTTCCCCCGCGCATCGATGATGTACGTCTTGCGCAGCACCCCGAAGTACTTCCGTCCATACATGTTCTTTTCTCCCCACGCCTCGTACGCTTCCGCCACGGCATGGTCCTCGTCGGCGAGCAACATGAACGGAAGCTCATACTTCTTTTTGAATTTCTGATGACTTGCCACGCCATCAGGCGACACGCCGAGGACAACGGCGCCTGCCGCCTGCACGGCACGCCAGCTGTCGCGGAACCCGCACGCCTCGGTGGTGCATCCGGAGGTGTCGTCTTTCGGATAGAAATAGAGCACCACTGGACGCCCCTTGAAGTCCTTCAGCGCCACGGGCGCGCCGCTGTCGGAGAGCGCCTTGAACGCGGGCGCCTTGGCGCCAGGGACGAGAGTCGTCGAGGGTGTTGCCATCAGTGGTTCCTGTCTTTGCGGACGGTCGTCGAGGAATGCCCGAGCAGCATGGTACGGACATTACCTCCGTGCCGTGGTGTCGGCTACCACCACGATGCGGGTGCCGACGACGTCACCCACCCCGTCTTCAATCGTAAACGTCGTTTCGGGAATGAGGCGGCGCTGGCCGTGCGCAGGAAGCACCCGGTCGGGGAGATCGGCTCCCCTCCACGCCGGGACCGCGGCGGCGACCGCAAACGGATCGTCGCCATGAGCGAGCACCAGGGCGCGAACCCGGGCTGGACTGCCCAGCGCCAGGGCCAGCGCCCGCATCATCTGCAGTCCGAGCACGTGAGGGTCCGCGGGATTGGCCGACTCCAGCACCGCCAGCTTCCAGGCGTCACCGACGCCGACGATCGGGTGCTGAGCGAACAGCGGCGCGAGGAGGCGTCCCGTTTCCCACTCCGAGAGCCCTTCGGCGAGGAAGAGATCCGAGGGGACGTACTGGAGCCCGGCCCCGTCGCGCCGGATCATGCCCCCGCTGTCGAGCGCCAGGCGGTGCCGCTCCATGAGCAGATGGTGCCACTCGTGCAGCGCCGTGGCCACGGCAAAGAGGGGCGGTGCGCCGGGGTCTTCGACGATCGTGTCCGCGGACTCGAGAAACCCCGCCGGGCCACCAGCAGCCTCGCGGGCGACACTGGTCACGATCGACGGTCCATCGGTCTCGAGCGTCGTGTTGATCCCGATGTCGAGTCGAAGCCGGCGCAGCACATCGAGTACCGCCGCAGCGCCGCGGTACTCCGACCACTCTTCCGCCGCCCAATTCTCGGCCGTCACGATTCTTCCGACCGCCTCGGCGGGCACACCGACGCGGGGCACCGCCTCGGGAATTCCAAAGTACCGGGGGCGGATGGCGGGCATCGGCAAGTCGGGCCGACCCTGTGCCTCCCGCATCAGTCCCGCGGGCGAGGTGAGGCCCGCGGAACCCTCCACCCAACTGGCGCCCAACAGGAAGGCCAGCGCCTCTGCCTGCCAGTCCGCACCGGCGCGGTAGCCATCCAGCAACGCGGAGGTCATCTGGGCGGAGGCGGAGCCACCCCGCGAGAGCCGATCGCGCGCCGCCTGGAAGGCAAGACTGTCCTGCGTACGCAGCACGGCCATCCGGTAGAGCGCGGTCGGGATGACCGCGGCGCCGCGGGGGAGGTCGGTGGGCAGGAGCCCGGCCGACGCCAACGCTGGCCGGGCATCTTCCCATGTGATACGCCGAATGCGTTGGCGCGCTTCGCTGAGCGCGGCGGCGTGCACGTCCACGAGCCACTCGCCCCTGGGGCGGAAGATGGCATCAAATCGAGTGCGTTCCCCAGCCGGGAGCCGCACACGGATGGCGACGAATGCCTCGATCAGCGCCGGGACCAGTTCATCCCGCCGGGCCAGCCCGAGGACTGGGAGGAACCCGTATTCCTGGACAGAGTCAGCTGGGATCGGCGCAAGGCCTGCCGCGGTGGCGAGTGCGTCCGCCCGCCCGCGTGCCGCCGGTTGCTCTGCCGCGGCCGTGAGCCAGGCCCCGGGGAGACGCAACTCCGACGCGTTGCGTCCGACGATCAGCTGGGCCGCACGAAACCGCGGGAGGGCGGCGTAGAACTCCGCCCCCTCCGGCAGCTGCTGCGCGGTCCAGCGCCAGACCCGCCCGCGGTCGAGCCTCGCCTCTCCCGAGAGGCTCGGCCCGTTCCTCCGGCCGGTGAATCGCATCGCCTCGGGGGCGTCCACCGCGAACTCCAGGGTCCCGTCGGCCGCCAGGCGCCCATCCCTGATGGCCACCGGGGGGCCGTCACTCGTCTCGAGCGCGAGGCTCCCCGTCAGCATGGCGCCACGCTGGTCGAGGCGGAGATCGCCCCGGAGAATCTCCCTGCCGGTCGAGAGCCGCATGTGCCAGCGGCCGGTGGCCGGCCCCTGAGCGGAGACGCTCCCGGCCGCGATGCCAAGCAGGGAAAGGAACGTTGCAACGAACTGGCGGGAGCCCCGCACGGCGTGGGTCAGGAGCCTTCTCCCGGGGCCGGCACGGCCATCTCCGGCAGCGGCTTGATCGTCACCGCCATGCCGTCCTGCAACCGCTCCTGGCCGCCGACGACGACGGTGTCACCGGAATCGAGACCGCTTCGAATTTCGGCGATGCCAGGCGCCCGAATCCCGAGCCCGACCTGGCGCCGCGATGCCTTCCCGTCCCGCACCACGTAGATGTAATTGGCACCCTGCAGCGGCACGATCGACTCCTCCGGCACGACGGTGGCGTTTGGTCGCACTTCGGCGGCGAGGCGGAGGTCGACGTACATCCCCGCCTGCAGGCTCCGCTTCGGGTTGGGGACGAGCGCCTTGACGGTGATGGTCCGACCCGGCAGCCGGACCACCGGGTCCACGAAGTCCACCACGCCGGTGAACTCCTGGCCGGGCAGCGCCGCCACGCGGAAGGTGACTTCCTGCCCGCGGCGAAGGCGCTCGGCGTACCGCTCGGGCACCTGGAACGCCGCGCGCTCCGGGTTGACGGTCTGCAACGACACCAACTGCGTCGAGGAGGTGACATAGTCGCCGAGGCTGACCATTCGCTGCCCGGTGGCGCCGCCGAACGGCGCACGGACCGTGGTGCGGGCGAGGCGAAGCTGCAGCAGATCCAGCGCCGCCTGGGTGCTGCGCGCGGTCGCCTCGGCGCGCTCCAGGTCGGCCTGCGAAGACGCCTTCTCCGACATCAGCTGGCGCGTGCGGGCCAGCGCCTGCGCCGCGAGGTCGCGGTCGGCCTCGGCGCGCGCCACCTGCGCCTTGAGTTCGGCGTCGTCCACCTTGAAGAGGGGTGTACCGGCGGCGACTTCGTCTCCCTCGCGGAAGAGAATGCCGACGATGCGGCCGTCCACCTCCGGGCGGAGGTTGATGGACTGGATCGCCTCGATCTCTCCGGTGGCCGCGATCGCGTCGACCACCGTGTCGGTGTACGCGATGGCGACCTCCACCAGCGCGGACGGGGGGCCGCCACCGTGCCCGCCGCCTGGGCCGCCAGCGCTGGGGTCACCCTTGGAACAGGCTGTCGCAAGGCAGGCGAGAAGCACGAGGGTCGGAGTACGGGTCACTGGGGGCTCTCACTGGGAAAGAGGCGGCGGCCAAGAATCACTTCGAGTCCGGCCAGCGCAAGCTTGGTGGCGTAGCGGGCCTGCACGAGCCCCGCTTCCGCGTCGGCCAGGTCCACCTGGCCGTTGAGGAATTCGATGATGTCCACGGCGCCGGAGCGGTAGCGGGTGTCCTGTACCCGGTAGTTCTCCTGCGCCACGACAACGGCCTCTGCCGCGAGTTCCGCGGCAGCCGCCGCCGTTTGATAGGCGCTGTAACTGCGGGTCACGTCGGCCAGCGCGCCGCGCTGCAGGTCGTCGCGAATCGCGATGGCGACGTCGTTCGCCGACTTGGCCTGTGCCAGGGCAATCTCGCGGACGCCGTTGTTCCAGATCGGGAGGGTGATGGTCAATGACCCGGAGGTGCGGTCGGCGGCCGATGGCCAAAACTTGTCATCGTAGGCCGCCACGCTCCCCGAGAGCGTCACCCAGGGAAGGTAGAACGCCTTCCGGGCACGGACCGTCGCGGCCGCGGCGCGCGCTTGCGCCTCCGCCACACGGATCTCGGGACCCTGGGCGAGCGCGATCTGAACCGCTTCTTCCAGCGTGACCGGGAGGGCCGGCGCCGCAGTCGTGTCCGCCCAGGCGGCATCCACCGCCGTCGAATAGCCCACCCGGCGTCCCAGTTCCGCGCGCGCCACCTCGAGGCCGGCGACCTCGCGGAGGAGGTCGACCCGTGCCCGCGTGAACTCGAGGAGCACCTGCAGCGAGTCGGTCTGCACCGCGGCGCCGGAAAGGACGCGGGCCCGTGAAATATCGAGCTGCGACTGTGCCCGCTCCACCCGGCGCTGGGCCACGCCGACCAGCCCCTTCCGCGCGACGACATCGTAGAAGGTGGCTTCGGTCTGCGCTGCGGCCAGGAAGCTGGCCCCCGCCTCGTTGGCGACCGCACCCTGCAGCGCCGCCGTGGCGCGCTGGTAGTCGGCAATCTTGCGGCCGCCGGTGAAGAGCTCGTACCGCGCATCGAGGCGCGCCGTCACGATCGTACTCGAGAGGCTGTTGGTGCCGAAGTTGAACGACGGCGTCGTGGAGCCGGTGAAGTCGGTGGAGGCCGTGATGGACGGCAACACGAAGACGAGCATGGCCGCGCGGCGGACCCAGGTCGCCTCCGCCACGAACCCGGCGGCCTGGACGTAGTTCGGGTCGTACCGGGTGGCCTCCCGGAGCGCCTCGGTGAGGGTGACCTGCGGCAGTGAATCGACGTGCGGCACCCGGGAGGCCGGCGAGGCCTGCGGAGCCTGAGCGAGTTGCAGCGCGGTCAGGAGCGGGAGCAGCATCATGCGATCCCCGCGGAGGACTCGGCCATGGAGTGGCGGCGGGTACCCATCTTCTCGCGGACCGTTTCGAGGAGGACGTACACCACCGGCACGAGGTACAGGGTCAGGAAGGTGGCGACGAACATGCCGCCGACGATCACGTATCCGAGCGGCTGGCGGCTCTCTGAGCCCGCCGAGAGACCGAGCGCAATCGGCAGGGCGCCGAAGATGGTGGCGAACGCGGTCATCAGGATCGGGCGGAGCCGCACGCGGCCGGCTTCGAGCGTGGCCTCGAGGAGGCCCTTACCCTGCTCCCGCAACTGGTTGGCGTACTCCACCAGCAGGATCGAGTTCTTCGACGCGAGGCCGATGAGCAGGATCATGCCGATCTGGCTGTAGAGGTTGAGGGTGGCCCCGGTGAAGAAGAGGGTCACCAGCGCGCCGGTCACCGCCAGCGGCACCGCGAGGAGGACGGTGAAGGGGTGCACCAGCGACTCGAACTGTGCCGCGAGCACCATGTACACCACCAGCAGCGCCAGGAGGAAGGCGAAGTAGAGTGCGGTGCCACTCTCCGCGAACTCACGCATTTCGCCGCTCAGGGCGGTGGAGCCGCCCCGCGGCAGCAGCTCGGCGGCCACGGCGTTCAGGCTGTCGAGCGCCTCACCCATCGTGAAGCCCGGCAGAGGATTGGCGCTGATGGTAAACGACGGCACCCGGTTGTAGTGAAAGAGCCGTTGCGGACCGACCCCCTCGATGACCGTGGTGACGGCGGCGAGATTCACCAGCTGGCCGTCCCGGCCCCGCACGTAGAGCGACGTCATGTCCGAGGGGGTGGCGCGGTCCTCGGGGCTCAGCTGGACCATCACGTCGTAGAGCTTGTTGTCGCGGGTGAAGGTGCTGACCCGCCGCCCGCCCAGCATCGTCTCGAGCGTGGACCCGACGTCCGACACGGAGACGCCGAGATCCTCCGCGCGGTCGCGGTCGTAGCGCACGGTCAGTTCCGGCTTGTTGACCTTGAGGCTCGACTGCACGTTGACCAGGCCATTGATCTGGCTGGCACGGGCCAGGAACGCCGGCATGACCGCCGTGAGTGAATCGAAGTCGGGGTGCTGCACCACGAATTGCACCGGGCTCCCGAAGCCACCGATCGGCGACGGGGAGAACGCGAACGCCTGGACGCCTGGCATCCCGAAGAGCTGCGGCATGATCCCGCCAATCACTTCCTGCGTCGTGCGCACCCGGTCGCGCCAGTCCTTCATGTTCACGAAGACGAAGCCGCCACTGACGTCGCCGCCGAATCCGACGACGCTGAAGTAGGAGTTGATCTCGGGCGTGCCAGCCATCACCGCCTCGACCTGCTTCTGGTACCCGTCGGTGTACTGCACCGTGGCCCCCTGCGGAGCGGTGACGGCGGCCATGAACCAGCCCCGGTCCTCCGCGGGGATGAACTCCCGCTTGAGCACGTTGAACGTCACGTAGGCCACCAGCAGCGAGACCGCCGCGCCCGCGAGCACAAACGCCCGGTGGCGGATGGCCCAGGCCAGGGTCGCCGCGTAGGTGACCGCGAGCCAGTTGAGGCCCCGCTCCAGGCTCTGGTAGACGGCACCGTGGCTCTTGGGCACCCGGAGAATCCTGGCGCAGAGCATCGGCGTCAGCGTCAGCGCCACAAACCCGGAAATGACCACCGAACCGGCCAGCGCCACGCCGAATTCGTTGAAGAGCCGGCCGGTGGTCCCCTGCAGAAAGGCGAGCGGCGCGAAGACCGCCACCAGCGAGACCGTGGTGGCGATGACCGCGAACCCGATTTCGCTGGTGCCCCGCATGGCCGCGTTCTCGGGCGTCTCGCCGAGCTCCTCCTGGTGCCGATAGGCGTTCTCCAGCACGATGATGGCGTCATCCACCACGAGCCCGATGGCCAGGATGAGCGCCAGCAACGTGAAGGTGTTGATGGAGAAGCCGAGAAAGTACATCACGCCGAAGGCACCGATGATGGACACCGGAATCGCCAGACCGGGGATGATGGTGGCGCGCAAATTCCGGAGGAACAGGAAGATGATGACGACCACCAGCCCGAACGCCAGGAAGAGGGTATCGATCGTCTCGCTGATGGAGCGCTTGACGTACACCGACTGATCGAACGCGGTGCTCAACTTCACGCCGGCCGGGAGGGCCTGCTCGATGAGTGGCAGCGCGGCGCGAATCGAGTCGGCCACATCGACCATGTTGGCCTTGGACTGCCGGACGATGCCGACCGCCACAGCCGACGTGCCCTTGAACCGGAGCACGCTGCGTTCGTCGCGGGGACCCAGCTCCACCTTGGCGAGGTCGCTGAGCCGAACGAGCTGGCCATCCTGATTGGCGACGACGAGGTCGCCGAACTCCTGGGGGGTCTTGAGTTCACCCAGCGAACGGACGGTGAATTCGCGGTTGTCGGACTCGATGCGGCCGGCGGGGATTTCCACGTTCCGGCTGCGAATGGCCGCCTCAACGTTCTGGACCGTCAGGCCGCGGGCGGCGAGTTCCTTGGCCGAGATCCAGACCCGCATCGAGATGCGGCGCTCGCCGGCGATAAACGAATTGCCGACGCCGGGAATGGTCTGCAGCCGCTGCTTGACGATGCGGTCGCCGATGTCGGACAGGTCGAGGAGGGTGTAGTTGGCGCCGGAGAGGGCCAGCCAATAGAAGGGCTGGGCGTCGGCGTCCTGCTTGGCGATGACTGGCTCGAGCACTTCGCGCGGGAGACGTCCCCGGACCCGGCTCACCTTGTCGCGCACGTCCTGGGCGGCGCTCTCGACGCTCCGGTTCAGGTTGAACTCGAGCGTGATATTGCTGGACTGCTCCCCGCTGGTGCTGGTCAGGGTCCGCAGCCCCTCCACGGTGCTCAGCTCTTCCTCGAGGATGTCGGTGACGGCCGACTCCATGACCCGGGGATTGGCGCCGGGGAGGAAGGTCGAGACCGAAATGATCGGGGGATCGATGTCGGGGTACTCGCGGACGCTGAGCCGGGTGTACCCGATGGCGCCGAAGAGCACGATGGCGAGGCTCATCATCGTCGCGAGCACGGGCCGCTTGACTGACATATCCGAGAGAAACATGGGGCCGAATTCCTGAGCGGGCCGGTGGCACGGGGACTCCGGTGGACTCCGGACCCCGGCTCACATGGCGAAGATGGCTGTACGGCTTGGAGTTACGAAAAGTTCCCGCCACCGGCGCGGGTTCTAGGATATACGTACGAACGCGGGAAGGAAAGGATTCCGACTGCGGCAGGATCGGACGACCGACCACTACAGGCTCAGGAGGCGGACTTCCTGGCGAGCACCTGGTCGATGACCGGGCCGGCAAAGAGGGCGATCATGGCGTTGACCAGTACCCCGATAAGCGCGGACACGAAGGTGAGGGCGACCAGGATCAATCCGGCTCCGACGCCGGCCAGCACCATCTCGACGAAGTTGAACATCTGGAGCTCCCCGGGGTTAACATCCCACGACCACGGCAGTAGCTTATACAGGTTGGGGGCCCCTCGCAACTGGCGCCCGCTCATACACTTCCCCCAGACATCCGAGGTTCCGATGCGACGTCTTCTTGCGATCACCGCCCTCAGCGTGGCCCTGGCCGCCCCGGCCATGGCGCAGGATCACCAGGCCGATCCCGACAAGGCCGTCGCGGGGGGCGGCACGCTCCCCACCGGCTGGATGGCACGGACCGACAAGGGCGCCGCCATGACCAACGTGAAGTTCGTGGACATGGCGCCGGGCTGGCATATCACCCTCGGCCCGGCGGCGATCTTCTATCGGCCGGCCGATACGGCCAGCGGCAATGCCCACCTGGTGGCCCTCCTCCACATGACCCCGCCCAAGCCGATGCATCCCGAGTCCTTCGGCATGTTCATCGGCGGACAGGACCTGCAGGGAGCCGAACCAGGCCTACACCTACTTCCTCATCCGCGCCGACGGGAAGTTCATGATCAAGCGGCGGATGGGCGACAAGACCACCACGCGTCGTGCGCCTGGACGGCCAACGAGGCCGTGAAGGCGGCGGACGCGGAGGGGCTGTCCAGCAATGAGCTGTCGGTGCAGATCAAGGGCGGAAAGGTGTCGTTCATGGCCAACGGCAAGGAAGTCCATTCGGCCAGCGCCGCGGACGTCGACACCAAGGGCGTCGTCGGGGTGCGGATCAACCACAACCTCAGCATCCACCTCGAGAAGCTGGAAGTCCACCGCATGTAGCGCGGTCAGGCGCGGCGGTCCAGCTCCCCACGGGCCGCCGCACCGACCTCCCCCTCCGCTTCCCGCGCCACTCTCGTCAACGCCTGCCTGGCCGCCCTGGTCGGGGAGGCCGCCAGCACCGACACCACCTCCAGCCGCTGCGCCAGCGAAAACCCTCCGCGCGAGAGGAAGCTCCGCTTGCGCAGCGCCAGCGTGCTCATCGCCGCCGCCGCTTCGGGGGCCTCGATCCGCGCGAGCGCCGTGAGCATCGCTCGCCAGGTGGCGTGGTCCCGCTCGGCCTCGATGGCGGCCAGCAGCGGCATCGCCAGCGCCCCGCCGCCGCGCCGCCCGATGGCCGTGGCCGCGTCCTGCCGGGTCTCGGGGCTCGGGTGCGCCAGCCCCTCCCGCAACGCCTCGGTCCCGTACTGCGCCGGGTAGCGCGCCAGCGCCTCGAGTGCCGCCCCACGCACCCGCGCCTCCGGGTGGGCCAGCAGGGCGCGCAACGGGGGCAGCGCCTCGGGGACCATCTGCCGGCCGAGGACGTCCGCCGCGTGCCGGGCCTCGTGCCAGCGCGGGCTGGCCAGCATCGGGAATCAGCAGCGGGACGGCGTCGGGCATGCGGGCCAGGGCGTCGAGGAGGAACCGATGCGGCTCGGGCGACTCCGTCTTCCGGATGGCCTCCAGCATCAGCTCCGCCGCCTCCCCCCCGCGCCACTGCAGCACCTCGGCGGCGCGCGCCTGTTCCTCCGGGAGTGCGGATCGCGTGCTCGATGATCCCGATCAGCAGCGGGCGGGAGAGCGCGCGCCTGGCCCTGATGGCCACCGTGCGCCGGTCCATCTCCGGGACCCGGCCGCTGAGCCGCACCAGCGCCTGGGCGGCGTGCAGCGCCTCCATCCAGGCCCCGCGCTCGCGGGCGGAGCCGAGTTCCGCGGTGAGCGCGGCCACCTCGGCGCCGAACGCCGAGGGGGCGCGATCATCGTCGTCCGCGAACCGTTCGGCACCCATCAGGATCATCGGCGGCGGGACTCGGCGGCGGTCTTGGCCGCCGGGGTGCGCGGCCGCCCGCGCCACCGGAGCGACCTGTGTCACCAGTTCGTAGCGTCAGCGCGGGGTGCTCCGGGAGCGGCGCGTCGCCGCCGAGCGCGCGCGCAAGCGACTCCAGCGCCTCGGCCGGCGCCCCCGCCGCCACGGACAGCACGTTCGACCTGCCGGCGCAGGAGGTGCGATCGGAGGTTGGCGATGTCGTATTCGCCGGAGAGGAAGAGCCCCGCCTCGACCGTGACCGGCCGTGTGGCCACCAGCGCCACCACCTCGGCGAGCAGGGCGCCGGCCTCGGCGCCGCGTGTCGGACCGGCGCGATAGGCGGCGACCAGGCGTCCGTATGCCGTCGCGAAGGGCGAAGGCGGCGTCACGCGGCCTTCACCTCGGTCCAGATCTGGTAGTACAGCTGTGTCTCCTCGCCGAGGTCGCGGTAGAACTCGAGCCGCGTGAGTCTCCTCGGCCGTGGGATAGGGCACGGGCTCGGCCAGGAGGGCGGTTCGCGGGGCGTTGGCGGTGCCGTAGCCGGTGACGGCGGCGTTGCGGGCCGCGACTTCCGGCCGGAGCATGTAGTCGAGAAACTGGAGCGCTTCGACGGACGTTCGGCGCGTTGGAGGGAATGGCCATGCGTGTCCATCCAGATCGAGCGGACCCTTCCCGGGGCACGAGGTAGGCGATCTCGGGCGCCTCCACCGCCGCCTGGGCAGCGTCGCCATTCCACATCTGAGCGACCCAGACGTCTCCCGCCACGATCTGGCCCCGCACCGGCGAGGAGATGTAGGCCAGCAGATTCGGCGCGGGCGGCCAGCGCGTCCGCCTTGGCCTGCCGCGAGTTCCGCCGGGATCGGTCGAGTTGACCGAGTGGCCGCGATAGCGCAGCATCGCGCCGAGCACCTCCCGGCGCGTCGTCCATCATGGTCATCGTGCCGGCGTAGCGCCGGGTCGAAGAACACCCCCCAGGAGTCGGGCGGGGTGGCGACCTTGTCGCGCCGCCACGCGATTCCGGTGGTCCCCCACTCGTAGGGCACGGCATAGTCGGGATGCGGATTGGCCGACGGGCTCTGGAACATCGGCGCGATGTTGTCGAGGTTGGCGAGCGCACCCGGCGGGATCTGCAGCAGCAGCCCGGCGTCCACCAGCGAGGGAAGGAGGTAGCTGGTGGGGATGATGATGTCGTAGCCCTGCGCGCCGGCGAAGCAGCTTGGCGAGCATCTCCTCGTTGCTCTCGTAGGTGTCCACCGTCACGCGGATCCCCGTCTCCCGCTCGAACTCGGGGACGGTCTCCGGGGCGATGTAGTCGGACCACATGTAGAGGTTGAGACGCGGGCGCCGATCGCAGGCCGACCACCCAGGGCCCGAGGCCGACCGCGGCCCCCGCCGCCGCGGCCGCGCGCACGAAGTCCCGGCGCGACAGGACGGGCGCGGCGGTCGAGGGCGGTGGATGGCTCGGAGGGTCTGGCGGCATCGTCGCGGGGACCGGGGAGAAGAGGGGGACCGCCCTAAGCTACACGCCGAACGCCGGGTCCGCGAACCTCACGCGCCCCGCGTCCCCGCCCACCCGCGACGCCAGCGCGATGGTGCAGTGTCGTGAGCACCACGAGGACGGCGCTGACGGCGTTGATGGTCGGTTCGATCCCCCGGCGCACCATCGAGTAGACCAGCACGGGCAGGGTCGTGGAGCCCGGGTCCCGCCACGAAGAAGGTGATGACGAAGTCGTCGAGCGAGAGCGTGAAGGCGAGCAGCGCCCCGGCGAGGATCCCCGGCGCCAGGAGCGGGAGGGTGATGCGCCGGAAGGCGGTGGCCTCGTCGGCGCCGAGCACGAGCGCCGCCTCTTCGAGCGAGCGGTCCATCCCGCGCAGCCGGGCCAGCACCACGACCGCGACGAACGGGATGGTGAACGCGACGTGGGCCACGATGACGGTGCCCACGCCCAGCGGCACACGCGAGCGCCACGAAGAGAATGAGCAGCGAGATGCCCGACGATGATTTCCGGGGTGACGATCGGCAGGTAGAGGCCCGCTCTCGACGAGTGCGCCGGCCCCGGAAGGGGCGCCGGGCGAGCGCCAGGGCGATGAGGGTGCCCGAGGACCGTGGCGACGACGGTGCTGATCGACGGCCACGGTCAGGCTCAGGCGGAGGGCGCGCAGGATGTCGGGTCGCTCGAGGAGGCGGGCATACCAGTGCAGGGTGAACCCGCACCAGCCGGCGGCGAAGCGCGAGCCGTTGAAGGAGTAGAGCCACCAGCACGAGGATCGGGAGGTGCAGAGCAGGAAGAAGATCCCCGCGACCACGCGCGACCAGGAGCGGCGGGAGGCGGCGGGTCACGCCGCGGCCTCGGCGTCGCGGACCCGGAGCCAGGCGAGAAGACCCACGAACACCACGCCCATCAGCGCGAACGAGACGGCCGCACCGAACGGCCAGTTCCGCGCCGGGCCGAACTGGTTCTGGACCAGGTTGCCCAGCATCATCGTCTTCGCGCCACCGAGGAGGTCGGGCGTCAGGAAGGCACCGAGCGCCGGGATGAACACCAGCAGGCGATCCGGCGGCCACGCCGGGCAGCGAGAGCGGCAGGGTGACCCGCCAGAACCGCGATGAACGCGCGCGCGCCGAGCACTTCGGCGGCATCGAGCAGGTCGAGGTCGAGCCGCTCGAGCGAGGCGTAGATCGGGAAGCACCATGAACGGCAGGTACCCGTACACCAGGCCGGCGAGCACGGCGCCCGGGCGTGTAGAGGAGGTCGAGTGGCGCGCTGGTCAGCCCGAGCCCCATCAGGACGGTGTTGACGACGCCGCCCCCCCGCAGCAGGACGATCATGGCGTAGGTGCGGACCAGGAAGCTGGTCCAGAAGGGGAGGATGACGAGGAAGAGGAGGAGCGTTCCGCCAGCGGCCGGCGCGCGCGATGACGTAGGCCACCGGGTAGCCGAGGAGGAGGCAGAGCGCCGGTGCTGGCGAGCGCGATCCAGAGCGTGCGCCAGGCGATGGCGAGATAGAGGGGATCGAGGAAGCGCCGGTAGTGCTCCAGCGTGAAGCCGGGGGAGACGCCGCCAGTAGGTGCCGCGATGCATGACGCTGTACGTCAGCAGCACGGCGAGCGGCACGAGCGAAGAAGAGCGCCAGCCAGAGGACGCCGGGCGTCAGCAGCGCCCACGACCCCGCCGCGGGCCGGCGGGCAGAACCAGGCGAGGAGCCGCCGGCGCGGCGAGTCGCTCACTCCGGTTCCAGCACCTGGCAGTCCTCGGGCCGCCACGCCACCATGACCGCGTCGCCGCGGCGCCAGGGGAGCGGGTTGAGAAGCTGCCCCTCGTTGCGGAGCGCCACCCGCACCATCTGCGCCGTCGGACAGGGTGACGACGACGTGCATCGTCTCGCCGAGGTAGATGACGTCGCGTATCGTTCCGGGAAGCGCGTTTTCCCCGGAGGGCACGTCGCCCGGCGCGATAGAGGTCGAGCCACTCCGGTCGCACTGCGATCGCTCACCGGGCCGCCGGGCGCGACGGCCGGGTGAGCCGGGCACCAGGAAGGTCTGGCTGTCGGTCTCGCCGTGACCGTCCCGTGGCTCGCCTGCCCCGCTGCCCCCCTGCCCCGCTGTCCCGCTGAACAGATTCGCCTCCCCGATGAACCCCGCCACGAACTCCGTCCGTGGATTCTCGTAGATGTCGGCGGGCGTGCCGAGTTGCGCGACCCGCGCCTCGCTCATCACCGCGATCCGGTCCGACATCGCCAGCGCCTCCTCCTGGTCGTGGGTGACGTAGACGAAGGTCATGCCGAGCGCGCGGTTGAGCGCCTTCAGTTCGAGCTGCATCTCCTTTCGCAGCTGCAGGTCGAGCGCGCCGAGCGGTTCGTCGAGCAGCAGGATGCGCGGATCGAGCACCAGGGCGCGGGCCAGCGCGACGCGCTGCCGCTGGCCGCCGGAGAGCTGGTGCGGGCGGCGGCGCGCGAAGGTGGCCGGCGCGAGCCGCACCAGCCCGAGGGCGCGCTCGACCCGGCCCGGGAATCTCGGTGCGGGGCACGCGATGTTCCTCGAGACCGAACGCGACGTTCCGTTCGACGGTCAGGTGGGGAAAGAGGGCGTAGCTCTGGAAGACCATCCCGACGCGCCGCTCGTAGGGTCGCCGCTCGTTGACGACCTCGCCGCCGATCCGGACCTCGCCGCCGTCGGGATCGGGGGATTCGAAGCCGGCAAGGAGGCGGAGGGTGGTGGTCTTGCCGCAGCCGCTCGGGCCGAGGAGGGAGAAGAACTCCCCGGCGCGAATGGCGAACGAGACGGCATCGACCGCACGGGTGTCGCCGAACGACTTGCTGACGCGGCGGAACTCGACGATCGGTGGCGATGCGGTCACAGGCGGGATCCGGCTTGAAGGGAAGCTGTCATTCCCGCGAAAGCGGGAATCCAGTGGTCATGCGGCTGGACCCCTCCCTGCGCGGGGACGACGGGAGAAAGCGAAGATACCGCTCCCGGGGGCGACTGGGCAGGGCGACGGCGCAAATCCGCTATCTTTTGCCCCATGCAACTCCCCCTCCCGTCGGTCGGGCTGGAACGCGCGGCAGGCATCCTCGAGGCGGTCATCCTCGCGGCGCTGGCCCTGCTCTGCCTGCATCTGTACCGGCGGTACCGCAAGCCGTACTTCGCCTGGTTTGCGGCGGCGTGGGCCATGTATGTGCTCCGCATGTGGGCCATCCTCAGCTTCCTGACGACCGCGCGCCCGGAGTGGCTCTACTGGCACCAGGTGTTCACCGGGTGGACCGCCCTGGCGTTGCTCTGGGCGGCACTGGTGTTCGTCCGGCAGCCCCGGTGGAATCACCTGTACTTCCTCGTTGCGCTCTTCCCGCCCGTCTGGTCGTACATCGCCATCTATCGACTCGACCATTTCGTGTGGGCGGCGCTGCCCGCCGTGCTCTTTCTCTCGTTCGCCACGCTGGCCACCGGCTGGGTGTTCTTTCGGCACTTCGACCGGGTCGGCGGCGCCGGCGCCGGCCTCCTGGCCGGGGCGTTTCTCCTCTGGGGCGTCCACCACCTCGACTACCTGATTCTCCGGGCGCAGGGCGCGTGGAATCCCTGGGGCTACTACCTCGACATCTTCTTCGAACTGGCCGTCGGGACGGGGATCCTCCTCCTGGTACTGGATGACCTGCGCCGCGGACTCAGCGCCCTCGGTGCGTTGTCCGGCGACCTGCAGCGCGCCGGACGAGAAGACCAGGATGTCCTGGCGGCACTCCTCGAGCGGCCACTCGCCCTGCCGGGGGTGAGCGGCACCGCGCTCTTCATGCGGCGCGACGACGGCGTGCACTGTGTCCGCGGCGCGGGGGCCTGTGCCGAGTGGCCCCCGACGCCCTCGCCGGAACTTGCGGGCACCCTGCACCAGGCCATGGCCACCGGGCGGCCGCAGCTGGGCACATCCAGCCCTCGGCGGGGCCGCGAACACCTCTTCCAGGCGGTGCTGCCGGTCTTTCGCGGGACGGAGGCCTCGGGTGCGCTGGTCCTCACCGGAAACGCCCGCGACCCGTTCGCGGCACTTGATGAGGGTTTCATGGTGACCCTCGGCCAGCAGGTCGGCGCCGGCCTTGCCAACGCCGACCTCACCCGGCGCCTCCATGTGCGCTCGGTTGAACTGGCCCGCCTCTCCGCCCGGATGGTCGAACAGCACGAGGAGGAACGGCGCCGGCTGAGCCGGGAACTGCACGACGAAACCGCGCAGGTCTTTTCGGCGGTCAAGATGGAACTGGGCGTCCTGCGGGAGGCGGTGCCTCATGAGGCGGCGGAACGGATCGACCATGCGCTGGCGCTGGTCGACACCGGCATCCGCGGTATCCGGAGCGTCGTCCATTCGCTCCGACCATCGCTGCTCGACGACCTCGGCCTCCTCCCGGCGCTCCGGTCACTCATCACCGAGTTCACGCAACGGAGCGGGCTGGCAGTGACACTCGACGCCCCCTCGGCGCTTGTCCCGCTCTCGAAGGATGCCGAACTGGCGCTCTTCCGCGCGCTGCAGGAGGCCCTCTCCAACGTGGCGCGGCACGCCGGCGCCGGGGCCATCGCCGTCTCGATCCGGCAGGACACCGCGCACCTCGCGCTGACGGTGCAGGACGACGGCCGCGGCCTCCCGGCGGGCATCACCCCTGACACCATCGAACGCCCGGGGCACATGGGCATCACCGGCATGCGCGAGCGCATCGGTGCGCTCGGTGGGACGGTCACGGTCGAGGCCCCGGCAGGGACCGGAGTACGGGTCCTGGTCACCGTCCCAATCGCCGAAGCGGGCCCCGACACCACACAGCAAGGACTGACGGCATGACCGACGACACCACACCCATTCGCATCCTGATCGCGGACGACCACGCCATCGTGCGGGAAGGGATTCGCCACGTCTTCCGCCAGGAACCGGGGTTCGAGGTTGTCGCCGAGGCGCCGGACGGTGACCAGGCGCTGGCCATGGCGCGGAAGGAGGTGCCGGACGTCGCGGTGCTCGACATCACGATGCCGGGGAAGACGGGGCTGCAGGTGGCGGCGGCGCTGCACGAGGAGTTGCCCGGGGTGCGTGTCGTCATCCTCAGCATGCATGACAATCCGGAGTACGTCCTCGAGGCGGTGCGGGCGGGCGCCCACGCCTATCTGTTGAAGGACCTGGCCGCCACCGAGCTCCGGGCGGCGGTGGTCGCGGTGCACGCCGGCGAATCGTATTACAGCCAGAAGATCGCGGCGATGCTCACCACGGCAGTGCGCGGCGAGCTCGAGGAAGCACAGCGTGGCCAGGCGCTGGACGCGCTGACCGGACGCGAACGCGACGTGCTGCTCGGGATCGTGAAGGGGGAGACGAACAAGGAGATTGCGGCACGATTCGGGATCAGCCATCGCACGGTGGAGACGCACCGTGAGAGCCTCATGCGGAAGTTGCGCATCCGCACGGTGGCCGGGCTGACGCGGTTCGCCATGGAGGCGGGGCTGGACGTCGGCAGCAGTTAGCGGCGGCGCATCTCCGCGCGCCGACGCCCCTCCCCGGCATGGCCGGGGAGGGGCGTCGTGTCAGGCAAGACTCCTTACTTGTGCGCGGCCTTGACCTGGATCTGCCGCGGCTTGGCCCTTTCCGCCTTGGGGATCATGATCGACAGCACCCCGTTGTCGGTCTGGGCCTCGATCCGCTCCGCGTCGACCGAGGACGGCAGGGTGAAGCTGCGGGTGAAGCTGCCGTAGGCCCGCTCATAGCGGTGCACGCGCTCGGTCTGCTCCTCGCTGACCTGCTGCTTCTCCCCGCTGATGGTCAGGACGTTCTGCTCCAGCGAGATCTTGATGTCGTCCGGATTCACTCCGGGCACTTCCACCGTGATGCGCACGGCGTCCTTGTCCTCGAACACGTCGACCGCCGGAACCCAGTTGGCGGTCAGGGCCCCATCGGCCTCCTGGTCGAAGGGCCAGGCACGGAAGAAGGCGTCGTCGAGCATGCGGGCGGGACGGCGAGTCAGGGTCAACATGGTGCACTCCTCCGAGAAATTGAGATTGGTGGTGATCCCAGGATCACGCGAGGTGATCCATCCGGGAAGAGGAATGCAGCCGGCGTGCCAGCGTCCGTTTGCCATCCTGACAGAAACGAAAGGCCCCGCCTGTCACCGTGACAAGCGGGGCGGACACTGCCGGTCATTCTGACGCCGGCGGGGCAGGCGCTGGACCCGTCCGGTTACTCTTCGATCGCGGCCTCATCGATCATGCTTGGGTCGATGCGGCCGGGGAGCATGTGCAGCAACGGCACGCAGGCAAACAGCACGAGGCCGACCTTCGGAAGGAACCCACCTGCAATCGTGGCCACGAGATACGCCACCATGCCCATCGACAGCCGTTCGCGCACGGTTTCCGCAACCTCCGGCGTCACGTCCTCGCCGACGCATTCATGTCCGACGGCATGGCCCCAGTGCGCAAAGAGGAAGACCCCGCTCAGGAGAAACGTCCCGCCATACACCAGCAACGCGACCGGATTGAGCGGATACCTCGCCAGAAATACCGTCGCGAACGGCACGAAGGCGATGCACGCGAGGCAGAGCATGTTGATCCACAGCAGCGTGCGGTCGACGCGCCGGATGTAGCTGAACTGGGTGTGGTGCCCCATCCACATGGTGGCCAGGAGCAGGAAGCTCAGCACGTAACTGCCGACGGCCGGGAGCACCGCCACAAGCGCCGTAACGACGCCTTCCTCCGACAGCGTCTCGGGAAGGTCGGGCAGAGGCACCTGGAGCACCAGCAGCGCCATCGCAATCGCGAAGACGCCATCGACCAGGGCTTCGATACGGCGGGACTCCATGAGGGACTCCGGGCGGTTATCGGAGACGGAATCTAACCCGAGCAGCGTACCTGCCTCCACCGGCCTGCAACTCGCCGACCTCACCGGGCTACTGGCTCCAATCGTCGTTCGCGTAGGCGATGGCTCCCCCAACCACCAGGAGCACGATGTCGCCAATGAGAACGGCCGTGCTCGCGAGGTCCGCCTTGTGCACCTCCACCTTCTTGATATCTGCAAGCGGGATGGCCATCGGCCCGGGCTCCGGGCGTGGCACCGCGGGCTCGCCGTAGAGCGTGTCGTTCGCCACGCGCAGGTTGCCTAGCTCGATGCGTGCACCGCTGGTCGTAGTGATCCGGGCCTTCTTCACCGTCTTGGGAGGGGCGGTCAGTTCGGACAACGGCTGCGTGGTGGCCTGGAAGCTGGTGCAGGCCGGCAGGTAGGCGAGCAGCAGAAGGGCGGAGACGAGCTTTCGAATTGACATGGTGCCCTCACGGGAAGCGAATGCGACCAACACGCGGATCCTGGAGCGAAGGACTTCAGCCCTCATCGCCGTGAGTCGAGTGGCGGAAGCGGGATGGTCTCCGGTGTCGTGTTGTGGGCTGCCACCCCGAGCAAGACAACCACCGCAACGATCCCGACGATCACGAGAAGGGTCGTCGTGCCGTCAGACTTCTTGACCTCCACGGTCCGGATATCAGCCAGCGGCAGGGCCACGGCCTCCGTGGTCTGCTTCCCGCCGGCTTCCGCCGTCCAAGACGATCCAAACAGGGTGTCGTTGACCACCCGAGGCGCGTCGACCTCGAGCTGTGCGCCGGCGGTGGTGGTGACACGAACCTTGTCCACCGGCTTCGGCGGGGCGGTCAATTCGGTGAGCGGCTGGCTAGTGGCCTGGAAGCTGGTGCAGGCCGGCAGGTAGGCGGCCAGGAGCAGGGCGGATACGGCGCGTCGGAACGACATCGGGCCCTCCGTCGGAGGTGCGCCGATCGAGCCGGGTCGGGCTGGCAGGCGGTGGTCGGGCGGCGCACTCGGCCCCGTCGATCCGAAGCGATTCGGCATCCAGGGTTCTGGCGGCGGTGCGCTGGCAGCGCCGGGAGTCCGCGGAGACGCTCGGACGGGATACGGCAAGACAGTCTACCACTTGGGGAAGTCCAGAGTACGACGAAAAGGACCAAGGCTGGATGAAGATCCCCTCACGCCGCCGCCCGGGGGGGGACTGGAGACCGGCATGCGCCGGGGGGACCGAGAAGCTACCGCTCGACCGGGAGCCCCGCCCTTTCCCAGGCGTTGATGCCGCCGGTCAGGTTGATGACATCGGTGATGCCACGGGACTCGAGGAGACTGGTTGCCACGAGGGACCGCGCTCCGCTGGCGCAGTGCAGCACGAGCGGCCGGCCCGCCGGCACCTCCTCCAGCCGGTCGAGGAGGTAGCCAAGGGGGATGTTGCCCACCTCTGGCAGGTGACCCGCTTCCCATTCCGCCTGCCCGCGCACGTCGAGCACCGCCACCCCATTCTGCGCCCGCCGGTGCGCGAGTTCTGCCGGTGCAATCAACGCCGTGTTCCCGTACGCCCGCCCCTCCTTGCCCCATGCCGCGATGGCGTCCGAGCCGAACCACCCCGCCGCGCCGTCCAGCCCGATCATCGCCAGGTCGCGCAGCGCCTCGTGGAGCCGCTCGGGGGAGTCCCCGCTCACCAGCAGGTAGAACGGCTCCGTGTACGAGAGCAGCCATCCCGCCCACGTGGTGAACGACCGGTCCAGCGGGATATGAATGGTGCCCGGAATGTGTCGAGCCGTGAACGCCTCGCTGGGGCGGGCATCGACGACGGTGGCGCCGGCGGCGAGCAGTTCCGGCAGACGGGTGCCCTCGATTCGCGGCGGCTGGCGGAGGCCATCGAGGATCGGAGGCCCGTCGCGGTTGAGGCGCTTCATTTCGGCGAAGTACTTCGGTGGCTCCGGCTGACCGGCAAGCACCTGCGCCACGAACGCATCCTCGGTGGCGGCGCCGAAGGCCCAGTTGAAGAGCTTCTCGTAACCGACAGTGCTCTGCGGAACCGCGCTCATACCCTTGCCGCAGGCGGAGCCGGCGCCATGCCCCGGCCACACCTGCAGGTGGTCCGGAAGATCCCGGAACTTGGCCAGGCTCTTCCAGAGCGCCCGGGCCGCACCATCCGCTGACCCCGCCACCTTCGCCGCCTTTTCGAGCAGGTCGGGGCGGCCGACATCACCCACGAAGACAAAATCGCCGGTGACAATGCCCATCGGGCCGGTGGCACCGGCGGTGTCCGTCACCACGAACGAGATGTGCTCGGGAGTGTGCCCCGGCGTGTGGAGGACATCGAAGCGGATGTTGCCGACCATGAAATGGTCCTGGTCGTGGAGGAGCACCGCCCCGCCCTCCCTCGCGAAGGCGTACTGCCACCCGGGCCCACCCTCATCCGAGAGGTACATCACCGCCCCGGTAACATGCGACAGCTCACGGGTGCCGGAGAGGAAGTCGGCGTGGATGTGGGTCTCCGTCACATGCGTAATGCGGAGCCCCTCATCCTCTGCGGCGCGCACATACTGCGCGACGTCGCGGTTCGGGTCGATCACCATCGCCTCGCCGGTGGCGGCGCAGCCGACCAGGTAGCTGGTCTGGGCGAGGGTGTCGTCATAGAAGCGCTGAAAGAACATGATGTGGATTCCAGGAAAAGTTCAGGCCTGCCCGAGCAGGCTCGTGAGGAGAATGGCGGAGCCGACGACCACCAGCAAGACGGCAAACCCCCTGCGGAGGTTGCCGGGACTCACCTGCCGACCGAGTCGCGTACCGATGAGGACTCCGACGATGGCAAGCGCCGTGAAGGCCGCCATGAAACCAAGGTCAATCTCCACCTTCCCCCAGTACCCCGCAAACCCAGATGCCGAGTTGAGGGCGATGACACCCAGCGAGGTGCCGACGGCTTCCTTGACCGGCACGCCGAGCAGGAGGACGAGCGCCGGCACGATGAGGAACCCACCACCCACGCCGACCAGCCCGGTGAGGATTCCGACGGCGCCGCCGATCAGCGCGACCAGCAGGACATGCGGGCGCGCGGGCGCGGCGGCATCGGCGGGCCGGCCCCGCCACATGAAGAAGGCGGCCGCCAGCATCGTCACGGCAAACAGCACCAGCTGGGCGACCGCGGGGACCAGCAGCGCCAGCCGCGCACCGAGGAACGTCCCGAGCATGGCCACCGGGGCGAAAGTGAGCACTGCACGCCCGTTGAGTTCGCCCGTCCGGAGCCTGCCGAGGGCGCCGGCGGCGCTGGTGACACCGACCACGGCGAGGCTCATGGCGATCGACGACTTGACCCCGTAGCCGAGGATGTAGTGGAAGATCGGGACGGTGAGGACCGAGCCGCCGCCGCCGAGGAGGCCGAGGGAGATGCCGATGACGAGGGCGAGGGAGAGTCCGAGGAGGGGCATGCGGGGAATCTACCGGGAGGAACGAGAAAGAGGACTGGGGACTTGGAGGGGCGGAAGGCGGAAGGAGAAAGGGCTGGGGACTGAGCACGTGTAGCGCGTCGGGGTCGGAATTACTATATTACCAGATAGTTGTATAGCGATTTCCACGGAGGCGACGTGCTCGAGCTTAGCGATTCCAACGCCTCGGCCATTGCCGAGCGATTCAAGGCCCTCGGCGAACCGATGCGGCTCCGGCTGCTGCAGGCGCTGCGCGGCGGGGAGTGCTCGGTGGGCGAACTGGCCGAGCGGACCGGTGGCGGCCAGGCCAACGTCTCGAAGCACCTGCAGGTGCTGCTGCAGCAGGGGTACGTGGACCGGCGGAAGGAAGGGACCACCAGCTGGTACCGGATCACCGACCCGCAGGTGTTCACGATGTGCGAACTGGTGTGCGGCGGGCTGGAGGAGGAGCTCGACCGGAAGAAGAAGCTCCTCCGCCGCCGCAAGTAGCGCTCAGGCGTTCTTCGGCTCGCACCCGAAGAGCCGGAGCTTCCCGAACACCCGCTCGGGCAGGCAGAAGCCGGTAACGCTCGACTGCACCAGGTTGAAGCCGACAAACGCCGTGAAGAGGAACCAGGCGGGGTGCACCCAGTAACCCAGCGCCAGCGACGCCATCACGAAGAGCCCGGCCATCCGCCGGATCACTGATTCACTGCACATCACCTGCCTCCAGTCCTAGAAGAATGAATCGACGGGCATCACGGCCACATGCAGCCGCTCGCCCGCAGGAAGTTCCGCGTTTCGACACTGTGCCGCCGCGGTCACGGCCACCGCGTCCTCCACCACCGCAAATCCGACCGTTACCTCGCCGGGCCAAGCTCGCGTGCCCGCCCGCGGCCCCGTGAGCCCGTGCCCGTGGCCCCCCTCGAACCAGGTATGACCGGGGACGCCAGCCCCGTCGAGCAGCGCAGAGATTCGCGCCGGCTCGGCGCCACTGTAGGTCAGCATGATCATCTTCATGACGTAGCTCCTTCGCGGCGCCGGAGCTCCCAGTAGAGGAGAGGCACCACGACCATGGTGAGCAGCGTGGCCACGATGGCGCCGCTCATCAGCGCCACCGCGAGGCCCTGGAAAATCGGGTCGAGCACCATCACCAGGCCGCCGATGACCACGGCCGCGGCGGTGAGCGCGATGGGCCGGAACCGGACCGCGCCCGCCTCGAGCACCGCCTCGCGGAGCGGACGGCCCCGCGCCTCGGCGAGCTGGATGAAATCCACGAGCAGGATCGAGTTGCGCACGATGATTCCCGCCAGTGCGATCATCCCGATCATCGACGTGGCGGTGAAGAAGGCGCCGGTCAGGGCGTGCCCCGGCAGGATGCCGATGAGGGTGAGCGGAATCGGCGCCATGATGACGAGGGGGATCTTGAACGACTGGAACCACCCCACCACCAGCACGTAGATCAGCACCAGCACCGCGGCAAAGGCGAGGCCGAGGTCGCGGAAGACCTCGATGGTGACCTGCCACTCCCCGTCCCACTTCATGGCCGTCTCGTCGAGCCGGTCAGGCGCCGTCGCGTTGTACCGTGCAATCGACGCCCCGTTCACCTGCACGGTGTCGAGGGCCTCGTTCATGGCGAGGATGGCGTACACCGGCGACTCGATGGTGCCGGCCACGTCACCGGTCACATAGATGACGGGGCGGAGGTTCTTGCGCATGCGCAGCGGCGAGCGGGTGGTGGAATCCACCGTGACGAACCGGCCCAGCGGCGTCGGGCCCCTTGGCGTCGCCACCGGCACCGCCAGCAATGCCTCCACGCTGCTCCGGTTGGCGAGGCCAAGTCGCGGCACGATCGCGACGCCTTCGCGCGCGGTCGGCACGCTGGCCAGCCCGGCGTCGGCGCCGGCGAGCGCCACCGTCAGCACCTGTGCCACCTGCTCGACGGTGACCCCCGCCTCGGCGGCGCGGACCCGGTCGACGCGGAAGGCGCGCTTGGCCTGCGGCGCCTCGACGGTCCAGTCCACGTCCACCACGCCGGGGGTGGACTCCATGACCGCCTTGACCTGGGTGGCCGCGGCGAGGCGGGTGCTGTCGTCGGTCGCATAGACTTCGGCCACCAGCGTGGAGAGCACCGGCGGGCCGGGGGGAATCTCGGCGATCTTGGCGTTGGCGCCAAAGCTCCGTGCAATGGAATCCACCGCGGGCCGCACCGCCACCGCGATGTCGTGGCTCTGCCGGCTCCGCTCTCCCTTAGGGAGAAGGTTCACCTGCACATCGGCCACGTTGGCGCCGCGGCGCATGAAGTAGTGCCGCACCAAGCCGTTGAAGTTGAACGGCGCCGAGGTGCCGGCATAGGTCTCGGTGCTGATGACCTCCGGCACGGTCCGCAGATAGGCGGCAACCGCACCAGCCGCCGCGTTGGAGGTCTCCAGCGTGGCCCCCTCAGGAAGGTCGAGCACCACCTGGAACTCCGACTTGTTGTCGAAGGGAAGCATTTTCACTTCGACCAGCTTGACCGCCAGCAGCCCCATGGAGACCAGGAGCAGCGCCACGATCCCGCCGTAGAACACCATTCTCCGGCGCGGGATATCCATCAGCGGCGTCATGATCCCGGTGTAGAACCTGGCGAAACCGGACAGCTCCTCCGGCTCGTGCGCGCGGTCGGGCATTTTCGGGCCGGGTGCCACGTGCCCCTTGAGCAGCCGGAGCGCCAGGTACGGCGTGATGATGAAGGCCACGGCGAGCGAGGCGAGCATCGCCGCCGAGGCGCCGACGGGGATCGGCCGCATATAGGGACCCATGAGTCCGGACACGAACGCCATCGGGAGGATGGCCGCGATGACGGTGAAGGTGGCAAGGATGGTCGGGTTCCCGACTTCGTCCACGCCCTCCACCGCCGCGACGTCGGGGGCGCGGTCGCCCATCTGGAGATGCCGATAGATGTTCTCGACCACCACGATGGCGTCGTCCACCAGAATGCCGATCGAGAAGATCAGCGCGAAGAGGGTGATCCGGTTGAGGGAGTACCCCAACGCGTAGTACACGAAGAGCGTCAGCGCGAGCGTGACGGGCACCGCCACCAGCACCACCAGCGCCTCACGCCAGCCGAGAAAGAGGCCGATGAGGATCGTGACGGAGAGCGTCGCGATGAGCAGGTGCAGCATCAATTCGTTGGACTTTTCGCTGGCCGTCTCACCGTAGTTGCGGGTCACGTCCACCAGCACGTCGGCGGGGAGGAGCCGGCTCCGCGCCTCGTCCACCCGCTCCAGCGCGGCATGCGCGATGTCGGTGGCGTTGACGCCTGGGCGCTTGGCCACCGCGATGGTCACTGCCTGCTCCCCGCCTTCCCCCCGCGCCGCGTGGGTCACGTAGTCGGTCGCCTCGGCGGGGGCCTCGACGACGGTCGCGACGTTCCGGAGATAGACCGGCCCCTGGCGGTTGGCGACGACGACGTCGCCGGCGTCCTGCGCGGAGCGGATCGGTGCGCCCACGGAGACGAGGAAGACCTCGTTGGCGGAGGCAAACTCACCGGCGGGGAGGCGCACGTTGGCGGCGCGGAGCGCCTGCATTACCTCACCCGGCGTCACGCCGCTCCCCGCCAGCCGGGCCGGGTCGAGGGTGACGCGCAGCTGGGTCGGCTCGCCACCGATCACGTCGATGCGCGCAAGGTCGGGAATGGTGGAGAGCTCGTCGGCCAGGTGTGTGGCCATGGCGCGCAGTTCGTCGGAACCGTACCGGCCGCCATGCAGGGTCAGCGCCAGAATCGGCACGTCGTCGATGCCATGCGGCTTGATCATCGGCGGCATGGCGCCTGGAGGCGCCTGGTCCGCCGCGGACCCGATCTTGTTGAAGACGCGACTGGTGGCGAGGTCCTGGTTCTCGCCGACCTTGAAGCGCACCGTGACCAGTGTCATCGACTCGCTGGCCATGGCGTAGACGTACTCCACGCCCGGGACCTCCCACATCAGCTTCTCGATGGGACGGGTCAGCAGGTTCTCCACTTCCTCGGGCGAAGCGCCGGGCATCACGGCGATGACGTCGATCATCGGCACCGAGATTTGCGGCTCCTCCTCACGCGGCGTGGCGAGGATGGCGAGCGTCCCCACCGCGAGTGATGCGATGGTGACCAGGGGGGTCAGCTTCGAACGCAGGAACGCCTGCGCCATCCGTCCGGCGATGCCCATGATCAGCGCTCCCCGCCGGCCACCACCACGGTGTCACCCGCGGCGAGGCCGGACAGCACCTCGGTCACGCCATCGGCCGTGCGGCCGAGCTTGACCCAGCGCAGTACAGGCTGGCCGTCGGTGACGGTGCGGACGCCGGTCAGGTCGCCCTGCCGGATGACCGCACCGGTCGGCACCAGGATGGCGCGGCGCGTCCCTCGTGGGAGCGCCAGCGAGGCGGAACTGCCGCTGAGGAACTGCCCCTTCGGATTCGGAACGAGTGCGTTGACGGTGTAGAGGTTGGGCCCGGAGGGCACCACGCCCTCGACCTTCGCGTCAGCGGCCACGTCGCCGATGATGGCGGTGACGGAGGTGCCAGCCTTGAGGCCGCGCACGGCGTCGGGAGCGGCAGAGACCGTAACGCGGAGCGTAGCGGCGTCTTCCACGGTGACGAGGGGCGCGCCCGGCGCGGCGAACGAACCGGGATCGACGAAGCGATGCGTCACCACCCCGGCGAACGGCGCACGCACGTCGGCGTACGACGCGGTCGCGGCGAGTTCGGCGGCCATCGCCTTGGCGCTGGAGACCGCGGCGGTGGCGCGGGCCAGGCCGGTCTCGGCCTGGTCGAGCTGCGCCCTGGTGGCGGCGCTGTCGGCGTAGAGCGCGCGAATCCGGCCCGCCTGCACCGTCGCATCGCCGTACACCGCGTTTGCCTCGGCGAGGCCGGCCTCGACCTGCGCGCGCTTGGCGTCGAGGTCGCGGGCATCGAGGCGGACCAGGATCTGGCCAGCGGCAACGCGGTCACCCTCGTGCACCGGCACCGACGTGACCGAACCCATCAGCTTGGTACTGAGCGTCGCGGCGCGGATCGGATCGGCCGTGCCGGCCGCCTCGAAGGCGTCGGCGACGACGGTGTCGGTGACCGCGATGGCCGCGCCGCCGAGTGGCAACTTCTCGCCGGGAATATTTTCGGCATCGGAACCGCAGGCACCGAGGGCAAGGCTCGCCAGCAGGATGCCGGTGACGGGGATCAGCTTCCGCATCTCAATTCTCCAAAACGGTAAGCACCATCAGGTCGGCGCCGGCAGCCTGCCGGGCCGCCGCGTCGGCGGTGATGGTCTGGTAGCGGGCGTCGGCGAGGCCGAGGCGGGTCTGTGTTTCTACGGCAGCGGCACTGAGGAGCTCTGCCACCGTTGCGAGGCCGCCGGCGTACTTCTTCGCCACGATCCGGTGGGCCTCGGTCCCCTGCTCCACCGACACCTCCGCGATGTCGAGCCGGGCGACGGCCACGGCGAGCTGGGTGCGGGTGGCGTTCTGTTCGAGCGCGGCGCCGGCGGTGGCGGCCTCGGCCATGGCGCGGGCGGCGTCGGCCCGGCCCTGTGCCGCCTGCCGCCCGCCGATTTCCGAGGCGCCGGCAAAGGGGGTCCACGACGCCATGATGCCGACGGTGTAGCTGCTCTGACCGCCGAAGAGCTGGTCGGGACTGTTCCAGTCGAGGCGGCCGAAGCCGTTGAGGCGCGGGATGTACACCGCATTGGCGCGACGCACGTCGCGCTCGGCGGCCTGCACGCCGAGCCGCGCGGCGGTCACGTCGAGGCGCGCGGCGAGCGAATCACCGTACGGCAGGGCGACGAGATCGCGGATCTGCCCCGCCGACGGCAGCGCGTCGGGCAGGACGAAGGAAGTGTCTCCAGACTGCCCGAGCATCAGCGCCAGCTTCGCGACGGCGATGCCGGCGTTGCCGCGGGCGCCGATGAGCTGTGCTTCGACCTGCCCCGCCTGTACCGCGGCGAGGAGCGCGTCGGATTTGGTGGCCAGCCCATTGGTGACCATCGACTCCGCCTGCTTCACGTGCGCTTTGGCGGCTGCCGTGGCGGCCTCGAGGGTCCGGACCTGCTCGCGGGCCAGGATGGCGCCGAAGTAGGCGCGGGTCACGTCCACCCGGGTGGTTTCCCGGGTCCACCCGGCGCCAGCATCTGCGGCGGCGCCGGCGCTCGACGCCGCGGCCTTGCCGAACCAGGCGTCGGCATTGATCAGCGGGACCTCCGCGACCAGTCCGCCGTTCCAGTTGGTGACCGCGTCGGGATAGTTGAGGCTTGCCGGGGTGAAGGAGGCCATCGAGACGCCCCGCTGCTGCAGGGTGAAGCCGAAGGCGCCCAGCGGGTTGTCGGTCTGGAAATAGCCGGCCTCGGCACGCACCGTGGGGAGAATCCCCTGCAGGGCCGCGGTGGATTGGGCCCCCTGCGCGCGGGCACCGCCGGCCGCGATCCGGTTGGCGTAGGCCGCCGAATCGGCGCGACGAAAGGCGTCGGCGAGGGAGAGTGGCTCCTGCGCACGAGCCGGTGTGGCAAGCGCGAGGGCCAGGGCAACAGGGATGAGGGATCTCAGCATGCGGTGGTGTCCTCGGTTGGACGTCGACGCCCTTTCAGTAGTTTACAACTATATAGTTGAATATAAAGGAAGTCAAGGAGACCTGCGACTGAGGACCGGCGCCCTCTGCCGTCATTGCGAGGAGGCCCGCCAGGGGCCGACGAAGCCATCTCGGGCCGGCACGGCGATATCTTTGGGCTATGCCAGAACGCGAGGCGCCGGGGACGGTCCGGCTCGACAAGTGGTTGTGGGCGGCGCGGTTCTACAAGACCCGGGCGCTGGCCGTCGAGGCCATCGACGGCGGGAAGGTGGACCTCAACGGCCAGGGGGCCAAGCGCTCCAAGGCGGTGGGGGTGGGGGACCGGGTCCAGTTCCGGCAGCCCCCCTATGAATGGGATGTGGAAGTGCGGGGGCTCAGCGAACGGCGGGGCCCGGCGAGCGTGGCCGTCACCCTCTACGAGGAAACTCCGGCGAGCCGCTCGGCGCGGGAGGCGATGGCGCTCCGGCTCAAGGCGCAACCACCGCCGCTGTTCCAGGAGAAGGGGAAGCCGAACAAGAAGCAGCGGCGGGAGATCGAGAAGTACAAGAGGGGAGAATAGGCGGGGCAGCGGGGCCGTAGGTCTTCATCCCGGCGCAAGCCAGGATCCATGTTCCCGGGCCGACGATGGACCCCGGCTTGCGCCGGGGTGACGATCGCCTTCCTACTCGATCCACGCCTCCCACTTCTTTCCCACCTTCAACGTCACTTCAAAGTGCGTGTTCGAATCCTTCCGCGTCACGCCGAGCCCCAGCAGCGAATCCCGCAATGGCCGGGGCACGTGCACGCTCCCCGGGAGGAGTTGGTCGATACGCCCCTCGATGCGGGCAGCTTCGGTGATGTTGCCGACCGAGTCCTTCGTGGCGTCGATGACCACCATCCGGTACGTCGCCGGCAGAATCAGGTACTGGCTCCGTTCGGGATACTGCTCACGGAGTGCCAGCGGGTCGAGGCCGAAATCAATCGCCATCAGGCGCGTTGCCGTGGTATCCAGCGTCAGCAGCGGCTTCGCTGCTGTCGGGAGCACAGCCATCGCGACCGTGCGCATCGCCGCGGTCGAGTCGGCTGCCGCCTGCTTCGATGCCCACCACCGCTCCCACGCCGGCCCCGCCAACTCCAGCACCACGTACCCCTGCTTCGTTCCCCGTGACCACTCGCGGTGGGCTGCGGTGTCTTCCGCCGCCGGAATCCCCGCGTTGCCGAGCGCTTCCAGCTTGGCGCGGTCGAACCAAGACTTCCCGTCCGGTTCCGTCGCCGTGGTCCACTGCAGCTTCAGGTTGAGGAAGGTCTCGGCGCCGTCCGACTGGTCTCCCCAGCTCTCGAGCTCACGTTCACCGAGGCGGGCCACCGCATCGGGATTGCCGACGCGGTTCCGCATCACGCCGCCGAGGATCAGCACGGTGGCGACCACCAGCGTGGCCCCCGCCACGAGTACGCCGCGGTTGGTCATGTGGCCTCCCCGATCCGCGTCTTGAGGCGCTTGAGGAGGAGCATCACGCCCACCGCGATGCCGCCAAGGACGAGGAAGAAGAGCCAGTGCGGCATCCAGTCCCACCACCAGTCGGTCGCCTTGACGTAGAGCAGGATCGTGAATGCAGCGACGCCGGTGTTGGTGACCTCGCTCCATCCTTCCCGGATGCCGTACCAGATTGCGAGCCCGGCCATCACGAACCCGAACACCTGGTAGATCGCCTCGACGCTCCCGTTGGCGAGTGGCAGGAGGCTGCCCTTTCCGTTGACGGCCATCCAGATGACGACCCAGAACAGCAGAACCAGGCCGAAGAGCCGGTAGAGCGAGCAGAACTGCTCGCGAATGCCCCGGTGCGGTGTGACGCCGAGGATAACCGCCAGTGCGGCGGTGGGCAGGAAGAGTTCGGACCAGCCGAAGAGGTCCAGCCAGTGGAACCCCAGAAGCGAGGCCGAGACACCGCCGATCCAGACGGCCAGGGTGACGAGTGCCGCGAGGAGGAGCATCCGAAGCCCGTAGCCGTAGGCGAGTGCCCCGGCGAAGACCGCCCAGAGGAGGAAGGCGTGGGGAGAGGGGATGAGGTTGTAGATCTGGCCCAGGATGGAGACGTCGGTGACGAAGGCGGCGAACGCCACCAGCGCCGCAAGCCCGGCGAAGTAGAGCGTCTTCTCCCGCCGCGCGGCGAACGCCGTGAGGCCGAGCGCCGCGGCGGTCCCGAGCGTCAGCAGGCTGACCTGCACGCCGGTGGTGAGCCCGCCCCAGAAGCGCTCGACGAAGAGCACCACGGCGATGCAGAGGGCGAGCGCGCCAAGGAAGGACGCGAAACGGAGGCCGAGGGCGAGCTGCCGGTCGGTGGTGGTAGTGGAGACATCGTACTGCTCGGCGAGCGTGGTGATGAGCTGGTCGTGGTGCTGCGTGATGCGCTCGCGTTGGCCATCGTCGAGGACTCCGCCCAGCTCGGACTCGAGCTCGGCCAGTTCCTCCTGGAACGCGCGGACCCGATCGGCCCGCGCCTGGGCATCCATCCGTCCGGACATGGTGCCTCCCGTTACGCCTCCTGCTCCTGCTTCACGTAAATCTCGCCGCCGCGGCGCCGAAACTCGACCGATTTCTCTTCCAGGGCGGCGGCGTACTCCCGCACATCCTGCGTGATCTTCATCGAGCAGAACTTCGGCCCGCACATCGAGCAGAAGTGCGCCACCTTGGCGCCGTCCGAAGGGAGTGTCTCGTCGTGGAAGGCACGCGCGGTCACGGGGTCGAGCGCCAGGTTGAACTGGTCTTCCCAGCGGAAGTCGAAGCGCGCCTTACTGAGCGCGTCGTCCCACGCCTGCGCGTTCGGGTGCCCCTTGGCCAGGTCCGCCGCGTGCGCCGCAATCTTGTAGGCGATGACGCCCGCTTTCACGTCGTCGCGGTCGGGGAGGCCGAGGTGCTCCTTCGGCGTCACGTAGCAGAGCATGGCGGTGCCGTACCAGCCGATCATCGCCGCGCCGATGGCTGAGGTGATGTGGTCGTAGCCCGGCGCGATGTCGGTGGTCAGGGGCCCGAGGGTGTAGAACGGCGCCTCGCCGCACCACTCGAGCTGCTTGTCCATGTTCTCCTTGATGAGGTGCATCGGCACGTGGCCGGGGCCCTCGTTCATCACCTGCACGTCGTGCTTCCAGGCGATCGTGTTCAATTCCCCCTGCACCTTCAGCTCGGCGAACTGCGCCTCGTCATTGGCGTCCTTGATGGAGCCGGGACGGAGCCCGTCTCCCAGCGAGAAGGAGACGTCGTACGCCGCCATGATCTCGCAGATCTCCTCGAAGTGAGTGTACAGGAAATTCTCCCTGTGATGCGACAGGCACCACTTGGCCATGATCGACCCGCCGCGGGACACGATGCCGGTCAGCCGCTTCGCCGTCATCGGCACGAAGCGGAGGAGCACGCCGGCGTGGACGGTGAAGTAGTCGACCCCCTGCTCCGCCTGCTCGATGAGGGTATCGCGGTACGCCTCCCAAGTCAGGTCTTCGGCCACCCCGCCGACCTTTTCCAGCGCCTGGTAGATCGGCACGGTGCCGATGGGCACGGCGCTGTTCCGGAGGATCCACTGCCGGGTCTCGTGGATGTTCTTGCCCGTGGAGAGGTCCATGACCGTGTCGGCGCCCCAGAGGGTGGCCCAGCGGAGCTTCTCGACTTCGTCTTCGATGACGCTCTTGACGGCGGAATTGCCGATGTTGGCGTTGATCTTCACCGCGAAGCCGCGGCCGATGATCATCGGCTCGATCTCGGGGTGATTGATGTTGGCCGGGATGATGGCCCGGCCGCGCGCGACCTCGCTCCGGACGAATTCGGGCGTCATGCCCTCCCGAAGCGCCACAAATTCCATTTCAGGGGTGACTTCACCGCGGCGGGCATAGTGGAGCTGGGTCACTGGGCCGTGGCCGCGATAGACGGGCCGCTGCAGGGAGGCCGGAATGAGGTCATTCCGGACCCCCGCTTCCGCGGGGGTGACGACCCGCCGCTCTACATCACGCTCCACAATCCACGGCAACCTGGGGCTGGGGAGGCCCTGCCGGACGTCACAGCCCTGCGGGCCGCTGGTGTCGTAGACGCGAAGTGGCGGCTCGCCATCGGAGAGGAGGATCTCCCGGACCGGCACGTGAATGCCGCGGCTGCCCTTGAGGGTGACCTTGCGGGAGTTGGGAAAGGCGTCAGAAAAAGAGGTGGCAGTCATGCCGCGCTCCCTTCGCCGGTATGAGCCGGATCAGGTTCCAAGGGTATCGTCTCAATCCGTCGCGCCGACGTGCGCGGGGATGCCCCTGGCGGTGTGCGTGAAGAATAACAGGTTTCTGTCCGTGGCCCGCTCGACGTAATCGATCAGGCATGGCCGCCGGCTTGGCGTGGACCTCCGGGGCCGCGGTTCGCATCCCCTTCGCTGGCGGCCACTTGGAGTGCACGGCCGACGCAGGGGATGGTCCGGAGGGCAATCAGGTCGCGATGCCCGGAGCGACCGTGGCGCGGAGGGCACGCGACCTGTTGCGCCCGGAGGACCACCCCGAGTCGGCCGGGCGGGCCCGGGTCCACGTCGGGAGACCCGTCATCACCCCAAGATTCGAAGCTTTCCCCGGTCCACCTTGCCGAGGTGAGTGCGAGGGAAGTCATCGAGGAAGACGATTCCCCTGGGCGCCTTGTAGGGCTCGAGCCGCTCGCGGACGAAGGCCTTGAGCTCCTCGTCGAGGCCAGGCCTCCGCTCCTTGGCGATCACGAAGGCGTGCGGCTTGGTGAGTCCCTGAGGATCGACCACACCGACCACCGCCGCCTCCTTCACCGCCGGGTGCTGGAGAAGGCAGTTCTCCACCTCCTGCGGCGCCAGCCAGCGCCCGCCCACCTTGAGCATGTCATCGCCGCGGCCGCAGTAGGTGAAGTATCCATCAGCGTCACGCCGGATCATGTCCCCCGAGACGTACCACTCCCCCTGGAAGGCCTGGGCCGTCTTCTCCATCTGCTCCCAGTACCCGATGGCGCGGGCGTTCCCCCGTACCCGGAGCCAGCCGACCTCGCCATCGGGAAGCTGGTTTCCGTCGTCATCAGTGACCCGCACCTCGAACCCCTCGACCACTGTCCCCATGGTGCCAGGCCGCACCGCACCCGGCCGCGCCGAGATGAAGATGTGCCACATCTCCGCCGTCCCCAGCCCGTCGAGCAACTCGACTCCGAAGGTCTCCTTCCACCGCGCGTAGAGTTCCGCCGGCAAGGCTTCCCCCGCTGACGTCGCCAGGCGGAGCGAGGAGAGGTCGGCGTCGGTCGCGGCGGGATGGTTCACCATGTGATTGACCATGGTCGGAACATTGACCAGGACGGTGGGACGGTGTTTCCGGATTTCCTCAAAGAGGAGTTCGGGCGTCGGTTTGTCGGGGAAAAGGACACTCCGGGCTCCCACCGAGAAGGGGAAGAAGAGGTTGGTCCCCATGGCATAGCCGAAGAAGAGTTTAGGCACGGAGATGGTCATGTCGTCTTCGGTGAGCTCCAGAACTCCTTGTCCGTAACACGCCGTGGTATGGGCAAAGCTCTTGTGACTCTGCAAGACGGCCTTCGGCTGCCCCGTGGTCCCGCCTGAGAAGAGCCAGATGCAGGCGTCGTCCCGATGGCTGGGGAAGGGCTCCAGCTCCAGCGACTGTGCCTCGAGCCGGCGGTCGAGTGTCTCGGTGCCGACCACCATCAATTCGGCCAGGAGGGGCGCTTCGGCGCGGGCCGCCTCGAACGCCTCGCGGTTGCCCTGGTGGACGAAGGCGACGCGGGCCCGGGTGTACTGGTAGAAATAGGCGATGGCGTCGGCTTTGAGGTCCGGGTTGACCATCACCACCACTGCCCCGATCTTCAAGATGCCGAACAGCGCCGCCACGAACTCCGGCCCGTCGGGCAGGGCGATGATGACCCGCTGCTCCGGCATCACCCCCGCCTCCCTGAGCAGGTTGCCGTAGCGGTTGGCCATGTCCTGCACGTCCCGATAGCTCCAGGTCCGCTGATCGGTCACCAGCGCCACACGCGACCCCCGTCCCTCGCGGACGCGCGCATCGAGCAGGTGATCGGCGATATTGAAGCGCTCCGGCGGTTCAAACGTCACGAGCGGACTCCCGGATGGAACGAGGTTCGGATGACGGTGTGCTGGCTCGCCACTGCAACATACGAAGAGGTCGCGGCGCTGGACCGCTCGCGGGCGGTGGCCATCGTGCCACTGGGCGCCACCGAGGCGCACGGCCCTCACCTGCCGCTCTCGACCGACGTGATCATCGTCGAGGCGATGGCCCGGGTCGGCGCGGAGCGCCTCTCCAGGCAGGGGGCGACGGCGGTCGTCCTCCCCACTGTCGCCCTGACCCCAGCGCCCTTCGCCGCGGCCTTTCCCGGCACCCTCGGCGTGCGGCCAGCGACGCTCGTGGCCCTCCTTGAAGATGTGGCCGATGGGCTCGCCGCCCAAGGGTTTACCCGGATGATCGTGGCGAGCGCCCACCTCGATCCGGTGCATCTCGGCGCGGTCACCGAGGCGATCGAGACGATCCGTGCCGACGGGATGCGGGTGGCGTTCCCCAACCTCGCGCGGAAACCATGGTCGCTGCGGCTGGGCGAGGAATTCCAGACCGGCGCCTGCCATGCCGGCCGCTTCGAGACGTCCATCGTGATGGCCGAGCGGCCGGAGCTGGTGCGTGGCGTCCGCACAGAACTGCCGCCGAACCCGAACTCGCTCTCGGTGGCCATCCATGCCGGCCGGCACACCTTCGCCGAGGCGGGAGGGCCGCGCGCCTATTTCGGCTGGCCCGCCGACGCAACCGTCGAGGAAGGCCACGCGCTGATCGAGGCACTGGGCGCCATTCTCGAAGAAGCGGCCCTTCCCCTGCTCCACGATGATTGAGAGAGTACCCTGATGCGACTCGAAGGCAAGACGGCGGTGGTGACGGGCGGGGGCCAGGGGATCGGCGCGGCGGTCGCTCGCGCGCTGGCCGACGCCGGTGCGTCGGTGCTGGTGTCCGGCCGGACACTCAGCAAGCTCGAGGTCTTTGCGAACAAGTTGCGCAAGGACGGCCGCAATGTCTGGGGCGCGGCATGCGACGTCAGCGATCCCGCCGCCATCACCCGCCTCGCGGCGGTGGCCAAGGAGAAGCTCGGGCCGGTAGACATCCTGGTGAACAATGCCGGCATCGCGGAGTCGGCGTCGCTCGCGCGGACCTCGTTGGAAGACTGGGAGAAGATGATCCGCGTCAACGCGACCGGCCCGTTCCTCTGCCTGCAGGCCTTCCTCCCCGACATGCTGGAACGAAAATGGGGACGGGTGGTGAACGTGGCCAGCGTAGCGGGGCTCGAGGGGGCGCGCTACATCGCCGCCTACGTGGCGAGCAAGCACGCGCTGGTGGGGCTGACGCGCGCCGCCGCGGCGGAGCTGAAGGGAAGCGGCGTCACCGTCAACGCCGTCTGCCCCGGGTACGTGGACACGCCGATGACCGACACCACGATCGCGAACATCGTGCGGAAGACCGGGAAGACCGCTGATGAAGCGCGCGCCGCCCTGCTCGCCACCATGCCGGGCGGACGGATCATATCGCCGGACGAGGTCGCCGCGGTGGTGTTGGCGCAGATCACCGACGAAGCGGGCGACCGCAACGGAGAGGCCGTCATCATCGACGGCAGGGAGGCGTAGCGTGAGCTTGGACATCATCAACCCCCGCGGCACACCACAAGGCTGGAATGACGGACTTCTCTCCCGGGAGGGGGGCAGGGTCCTCTTCGTGGCAGGCCAGACGGCGAGCGACGCCTCGGGCAAGGTGCATCCCGCCGACTTCGTCACCCAGTTCAAGCTGGCGCTGACCAATTCACTGGCGGTGGTCCGCGCCGCCGGCGGGCAGCCGGCCGACATCGGGCGGATGACGGTCTATGTGCTCGACATGGAAGGGTACCGTGCGTCGCGCCGCGCACTCGGCGCCGTCTGGAAGGAGCTGATGGGGCGCCACTACCCCGCCATGGCACTGGTGGAGGTATCGGCGCTGCTGGACGAACACGCGCTGCTCGAGATGGAGACCACCGCCGTGATCCCCCCGCGGGCCGGGAGGCCGGCATGACCATTTCCCCGAAGTCATTCCTCTACGCCCTCGACGACACCACCGGCGTGGCGACCATCACCCTCAACCGCCCCGACAAGCTCAACGCACTGACCTTCGAGGTCTACCGCGAGCTGACCGACTCCTTCGGCCAGTTGGGCGATGAACCGGGCGTCCGTTCTGTCGTCATCACCGGGGCCGGCCGCGCCTTCTGCTCCGGCGGCGACGTCGAGGACATCATCGGCCCGCTGCTCGAGATGGAGATCGACGAACTCCGCGCCTTTACCCGCCTCACCTGCGACCTGATCCTGTCGATTCGCCGCTGCCCACGCCCCGTCGTCGCCGCGCTGAACGGCACCGTGGCCGGCGCCGGCGCCGTCATCGCCACGGCGTGCGACTTCCGCGTGGCCAACGAGAAGGCGAAGATCGCCTACCTCTTTGTCCGGGTCGGGCTCTCCGGCGCCGACATGGGGGCGGCGTGGCTGCTGCCGCGGCTCGTGGGGCACAGCATGGCTACCGAGATGCTGATGCTGGGCGAGTTCACCTCCCCCGTGCGGGCGAAGGAGATCGGCCTCTACCACCAGGTCGTCGAGGGCGACGTGATGCCGGCCGCCATCGCCCTGGCCGAGAAGCTGGCGCGGGGACCGAGGGAGGCGCTGGCCGCCACCAAGGAAGCCATCGACCTCGAGGCCGAACTCGACCTGGAGTCGGGGCTCGACCACGAGGCGGAGGCGCAGGCGCAACTGATGCTCGGCCCCGACTATATGGAGGGGTACGCGGCGTTCACCGAGAAGCGGGACCCGAAGTTCCCATGAGACCAGACCCCGAGGCGGTTGCCGCCTTCCTGGAGCCGCACCACGCCGACGTGGCGGCCAAGGTCGGCGCGTTCGGTCAGGAAGCGCTGGCCGATCATCCCGATCCCGACACCGACAAGGCGGCGCGCACCCGTGCCCGCGCACTGGTACCGCTCATGGCCGAGGCGGGGCTGGGCGAGGCGGTGGTGACACTCGACCTCCGTGCGGTGGCGCTGATCCGCGAGGGGCTGGCCTATCACTCGCCGCTCGCCGACGAGGTGTACGCCCTGCAGGCGCTGGGCTCGCTGCCGATCCGGCTGGGCGGAAGCGATGCGATCCAGCAGGCGTGGCTCCCCCGCATCGACGGCGGCGAGGTGATGTGCGGCTTCGCGATGACAGAGCCGGATGCGGGGTCGGATGTCGGCTCGATGACGACGACCGCGACGCTGGAAGGCAAGGAGTGGGTGCTCGAGGGTCGGAAGGCGTTCATCTCGAACGCGGGCATCGCCGATGTGTACACCGTCTTCGCGTCCACCGATCCGGCGAAGGGAGCCAAGGGGATCTCGGCGTTCGTGGTGCCGGCCGACGCACCGGGATTGATCTTTGCCGGCGCGCAGGTGATGAGCGCCCCGCATCCCCTCGGTGAACTCGTCTTCGAGCGCTGCCGCATTCCGGCCGGGCATATTCTCGGGGAGCCGGGACGCGGACTGGGGCTCGGGCTCGCCACGCTGGATCGACTGCGCGCCACGGTCGGTGCCGCCGCCTGCGGGATGGCGGCGCGCGCGCTCGACGAGGCGGTGGCCCACGTCAAGGAACGGAAGCAGTTCGGGAAGCCGTTGGCAGAATTCCAGCTGACACAGGACCGGATCGCGCAGATGGCCACCGAGCTCCATGCGGCGCGGCTGCTGGTGTATCGCGCCGTGTGGGCCAAGGACCGGGGGGCGGAGCGGGTCACCCTCGAATCGGCGATGGCCAAGAGCTACGCCACCGAGGCGGCGCAGCGGATCGTGGATGGTGCGGTCCAGTTGCTCGGCGGGCGCGGGGTGCTGGCATCGCACCCGGTGGACAAACTCTACCGCGCGGTGCGGTCGCTCCGCATCTACGAGGGGACCACCGAGATCCAGCGGCTGCTGATTGCCAGGGAAGTGCTGGGCGGCGCATGAAGGTCGCCATCATCGGTGGCGGACCCGGGGGACTCTACCTCGCCATCCTTCTCCGCCGTGCCAATCCCGCCACGCAGGTCACCGTCTACGAACGGAACCGGATCGAGGACACCTTCGGCTTCGGGGTCGTGCTCTCCGACGCCACGGAGGGGATCCTCGCCGAGGCGGACGACGTGACCCATGCGGCCATGACGGCGGTCATGCACCGATGGGGCGACATCGACGTCCACATCAACGGGGAGTGCATCACTTCCGGCGGCCACGGCTTCAGCGGCGTCTCCCGCAAGGTGCTGCTCGAGATCCTCTTCGAGCGCGCCAAGGCCCTCGGTACGAAGGTGCTGGAGCTGACCGAGGCGCCGCCGGTGGAGGAATTGCTGGCCACCAACGACCTGGTCGTGGCGGCCGACGGTGTGAACAGCGCCACCCGTGAATCCCGCGCAAAGGCCTTCGGCGCCACCGTGGACATGCGGCCGAACCGGTTCGTGTGGCTCGGCACGGCGCGGCCCTTCCCCAGCTTCTTCTTCTCCTTCCGGCAGAACGCCCACGGGCTCTGGCGCGCGCATGCGTATCAGTACGCGGAGGGTCAGTCCACCTTCATCGTGGAGACGACCGAAGCCGCGTGGCAGGCGTCAGGGTTGAAGGAAGGGGACGAGGCGGCGACGATCGCGTATTGCGAGGCGCTGTTCAAGGAAGAACTGGAGGGGCACCGGCTCATCGCCAACCGCAGCATCTGGCGGCAGTTCCCGACGGTAAAGTGCCGGACCTGGTCCGACGGACGCCTGGTGCTGCTGGGCGACTCGGCGCACACGGCACACTTCTCGGTGGGGAGCGGCACCAAGCTCGCCATGGAGGACGCCATCGAACTGACCCGGGTGCTGCAGAGAGCGACCGATGTGGCCGCCGCCCTCAAGACCTACGAGACGGAGCGACGGCCCGGCGTCGAGAGTGTGCAGCGCGCCGCCCAGGCGAGCCTCGAGTGGTTCGAGGCGACGGAACGGTATGACGATCTGGAGCCGCTGCAGTTTGCCTACAGCCTGCTGACCCGCAGCCTCCGCATCACCCACGAGAACCTGCGGACACGGGACCCGGCATTCGTGGAGCGGGTGGAGCGATGGTACGCCGACAAGGCGGGGGTGAAGCCGGCGTCGGGGAAGACGAGTCCCCCACCCTTCCTGACACCGTATCATCTGCGTGGCCTCCGGCTCAGCAACCGCATCGTGGTCTCCCCGATGTGCCAGTACTCCGCGGTAGACGGGGTGCCGAACGACTGGCACCTCCAGCACCTGGCGAGTCGCGCGATCGGCGGTGCCGGGCTGGTGATGACCGAGATGACCGATGTGAGCGAGGAGGGGCGGATCACCCCCGGGTGCACCGGCATCTACAACGACGCGCAGGTGGCGGGGTGGAAACGAATCGTCGACTTCGTGCGGGAGCATGCGCCCGACACCCGGATGGGGATGCAGCTGGGCCACGCGGGGCGGAAGGCGGCCACCAAGCTGATGTGGGAGGGTGACAACGTCCCTCTCGACGATGGCGCCTGGCCGATCATCTCGGCGAGCGCCATTCCGTGGAAGCCGGAGAACCAGGTGCCCCGCGCCATGACGCGCGGGGAGATGGACCAGGTGCGCGACGAGTTCGTGGAAGCGGCACAGCGAGCGGACGCCGCGGGCTTCGACCTCATCGAGGTCCACCTGGCCCACGGCTACCTGCTGGCCAGTTTCATCAGTCCGCTCACCAATCGGCGCACCGACGAATACGGTGGCTCCCTCGAGAACCGGATGCGCTTCCCGCTCGAGGTCATCCGCGCGGTGCGGGCGGCGTGGCCGGACGACAAGCCGCTCACCGCGCGGGTCTCCGCCACCGACTGGCATCCCGACGGGCTCACCGGCGAGGAGTCGGTCGACGTGGCGCGCCTGATCGGACTGGCCGGCGTGGATGCCGTGGACGTCTCGGCGGGGCAGACGATTCCCGACCAGCGTCCTATATATGGGCGGGCGTTCCAGACCCCCTTTGCCGACCGGATCCGGCACGAGGCGGGGGTGGCGACGATGGCGGTAGGGAACATCCAGAGCCACGAGGATGTGAACGCGATCCTGGCGGCGGGGCGCGCCGACCTGGTGCTGATGGCGCGGGCGCATCTCTGGGACCCGTACTGGACCCGGCATGCGGCGTACGCGCTGGGGCATCCGCTCAAGTGGCCGAAGCAGTACGAGTCGTTGGACAATTACAACGCGCGGATCTGAGGCCGCCTCCTTCGCCTCACGCCCTGCCCACTGCAGATGAGGAGAGGGGGACGACCGGCCGTCACCCCGGCGAAAGCGGGGGTCCAGTGTCTTCAGACCAGCCCCTGCCCTGGAGTCGCGGCTGAAGCCGCGGCTCGGCTGATGTCGCTAAAGCGACGCGTAGGCCGGATCTCGTCGCTGTTACTGCCCCGCTGCCCCGCTGTCCCGCTGCCCCGCCTCCATCTTCCAGAATGCAATCCCCCCCGCCTGCTGACCGACGCCCACTGACGCCACACGGGTGAGTGCGACCAGGTCATACACATCCACCTTGCCCGGCTCGGCCCCGACGCCCTCGTTGCTGACAAAGGCGTAGCGGGAGTCGGGGGAGATCGCGACGCCGTGGGTCACGGTGGTGGAGCTCTTCATTTCCATGATGCTCCTGCCGCTGGCCAGATCGAACACCTGCACGCCCCCGCCCTGCTTGAGCGACGACACCAGCAGCCTGCCGTCCGGTGTCACGTCGAGGTTGTACGGGCCCCGGCCGGTCGGAAAGCGGCGCGTGATGGCCCACTGGTCGCGGTCGATCTCGAGAATCTCGTCCCGCTTGTTGCAGGCCACGTAGATCTTCTGCGCCGCTGGCGGAGGGCTGGGCCCAGGTGGGAGAGCAGCTGGGCGGAGTCATCGGCGCGCCGGCCTCGTGGGCGTGCTGGTGCCCGCCGGCCACCGCGGTGTCGATCGGCCCCTCGGACTCCTTCGACACGCTGAACCGGCGCGCAATCTCGAAGGTGCGGGTGTCGATCTCCACGATCTGGTCATCCATCATGCAGGCGGAGTACTGCCAGGTGCCGGTCACATCAATCCGGCTCCCGTGTGGCATCACGCAGGTCGTCACACGGGCCACCTCGGTGCTGGTTGGTGTGTACACCACCGACACCGATGAGGGGATCATGGCGCCGTAGAGGTTGAAATTCACGACGAAGGCGTAGAGCCCGTCGGGAGTGACGTCGAGCGTGGCGGGGAAAAAACCAAGAAAGAGCCCGGGACTGGCCAGGGTGTCGGGGCCGAGGGCGTAGCGCCAGTACTTGCCGTCGGGGGAGCCGTGGCCGGTGGTCATGTGGAGCCACTTGGCGTCCCGGGAAATCCGGAGGCCGTGCGGTCCCTCCATTTCGACGGGAGTTTCTCCCACGGTGGTCGTCTTCTCCACGACGGCGCCGTCGGCGTTGAAGCGGACCCGCTGGATGATGTCGGCCGACTCCGCGCCGACATAGACCCAATAGGTACTTGCGGGTGGCGCGGGGGTCTTCGGCTTCTGGGCCGCGAGGGGGCCAGCGAGCGCAACGCAGGCCAGGAATCCCCCGACAAGCTGGGCGAGCCGCTTGCGAGCCTCTGGGAGTCGGGAGCATATATAGGACGCCTTTTCTCATCTGACCATTGCCGAGGGAATCATCCATGAACGTAATCGCCGATCGGGCGCACCGTCAGGGTCGCCGCCCTGCTGACCCTTCTAGGCGCTCCCGCGCTGTTCGCGCAGGACGCCGCGCCGGCCGTCACCCGGCTGGTGGCGGAACCGTCGAGCATCACCCTCCAGGCGGGCGAGACTCTCCCGTTCAAGCTCACCGCGTACGACGCGCAGGGACTCGTGGTGGAGAACCCCTCGATCCGGGGCAGCGGTGCGCGGGGCGGCATCCAGCTGACCCGCGAGGGCGTCAAGGGACTCAAGGCGGGCACGTACGATATCGTCCTCTCGACGGTCCCATCGGATACGAGCGTCAAGTCCGGTCACGATCACGGTGCCGGTCACGGTCACCTGGCCGTCGGTGACGAAGGTCGTGATCATCCCGGAACCGGGCACGCTGTACATCGGCGTCACGCTGGCCCACCAGGCGGAGGCGATGCACGCCGACGGGACGATGCGTCCCTCGAGTGGAGTCTCCTGGCGGTGGACCAGCTCCAACGAGGCGGTGGCGAGCGTGGACCGCTTCGGGAATGTGACCGGTCAGGCCAAGGGGAAGGCCACCATCTCTGCGACGGCGGAGGGCGTGACCGAGCTGAAGAACTACGAGGTGAAGCCGAACCCCGTCACCCACCTCGAGATTGAGCTGGCGCAGACGACCGTGCGGACCGGCGACGTGCTCCACCTGGTGGCCAAGGCGACGCGCAGCAACGGCAGCGTGGTGCCGGACGTGCCGATCACCTGGAGCTACCTGTATACGCCGGACGACACCGTGGCGGCACCGGGCGCGACGGGCGTCATCGACCGCGGGCTCTTTGCCGCCGAGGTGCCGGGGCGGTACACGCTCCTGGCGTCGGCGGGCACGGCGTCGGCCCGCCAGGTGGTGGAGGTGGTGCCGAGGCAGGTCGTCCGGCGCATCAACGTGGCGGGGCGGGGATCGATCACGCATGTGCACACCTCTGACTTCTGGCCGTGGACGGGCACGGACGGCCGGGACTACGCGCTGGTGGGCACCTGGGGTGGCGACGGCTGGGCGTATGTCATGGACATCACCGATATGGCCAACCCGGTCAAGACGGACTCGATCCAGGTCAACGCGCGGACCATCAACGACGTGACGGTGTCGCCCGACGGGCGGTACGGGGTTCTCTCGCGGGAGGGGGCCTCGAACCGGGTCAACGGCGTCGTCATCCTCGACCTGACCACGCCGGCGCACCCGAAGGTGTCGGCCACCTTCTCGGAGCAGCTGACCGGTGGCGTGCACAACATCTACGCCACGGACGACTATCTCTTCGCCATTTCGGGGGGTGACAAGTACGTCATTGTGGACGTGCGCGACATCTACAACCCGAAGTACGTCAGCGAGTACAACCACCCCGACAGCCGGGTGCACGATGTGTGGGTACGGAACGGCATCGCCTACTCCTCGGAGTGGGGAACGGGCGTCGTGGCGGTGGACGTCGGCAACGGCACGTACGGCGGCACCATCGAGAAGCCGGTGCTGATCGGCACCTACAAGACCACCAGCGGGGCGACGCACGAGATCTATCCCTACGTGCAGGCGTCGACCGGCAAGGTCTATCTCTTCCTGGGAGACGAGGTGATGTCGCGGCAGGGGAAGGCGTGGGAGGGGACCAGCTATCTCAACAACCTCAACGCCAAGGGCGGGCCACCGCAGACGGCGGCGGGATACACGCACATTGTCGACTTCACCGACCCGGAACATCCGGTGAACATCGCGAAGTACCACCAGGAGGAGTTCGGGTCGCACGACATCATCGTCGAGGACGACGTCATGTACCAGGCGTACTACGACGGCGGCCTCCGCGTGGTGGACGTGAGCGGCGAGCTGGTGGGGAACCTGGCGGAGCAGCGGCGGGAGATTGCGACGTACAAGCCGTTCGATCCGGACGGTTACACGGCGAATGCGTCGTTCGTGATGAACGCGATGCCGTGGAAGGGGTACATCCTCTTCACCGACTTCAACAGCGGGCTGTGGGCGGCGCAGCTGGAGCCGAGGCCGGCGACACCCTGACGGCGGGGCAGCGGGGAAGCGGGGCGAGAAGGTGAGACCGCCGTCACCCCGGCCCCCGGCTTTCGCCGGGGCAGGGTCGCCGGGGTCCAGTTGAGTTCGAGAGAGTAGACGCGGGAAACGCGGAAGTAGCGGAGAATTCCGTGCTTCCGCGTTTTTCTAGTCGCGGCTCAGGAGATGAGCAGCACCAGGATCACGACGGCGAGCACCAGGACCAGTGTGGAGATCACGATGGTGTGCTTCGATCCACCCGACGCCATCGTTGCGTTGTCGACCGAGCCGAGCACCGGCGCCGGGTCGTTCACCTGAAAGAGCGAAGAGGCCTGGGGCTGTCGGACGGCGGGAGTCGGGGTGACGGCGGTCGGTGTGGAAATGGGCGCTTCCACGGATGCGGCCGTGCCCGTCGGAGCGACAGCCTCCTGCGCGGTCAGAAGCCCGAGTGGTGCCAGCGTCAACATGGCCACGAGGGAGGCGACAGAACGAAACGACATACTGGACTCCTTTGCCGGCGAGCTGTCTCGCCGGCATCTGTGATGGGGGAGCGCCCTGAATCGAACAATTCGTTTGGGTGATTGACGTCTAGAGCGTGAAGTTGAGACCGGCCGCAAGCTGGGCCGTGGAGTTGTCGCTCACCACGAATCGCATTTCGGCGAAGGGATGAATCCTGCCAGAACGCGATTCGATGCCGCCGAAGATGTTGAGCCCCGCATTCGAATCTCCGGGGCCGTCCATGATGTTGAGGCCCGTGCCGAGGTACAGCCAGCTCACCGACGCCGGTGCGACGCGCCACTTGAGGTCGATGTTGAAGCTCCACAGCGAGCTGGGCTCCGTGAAGAAGACGTCGAACGACGGATAGAACTCGAGCTGACTGGCGATCGGTACGCTGAACTGTGCGCCAATGCCAAATTCTTCGGCATCAAACTGGTATGAGAGCCGCGGCCCGAGGTGCAGCGCCTTGTCCTGCGCTTCTGCGGTGCCGACGGACGCGAACACGAGAACCAGGAGCAGGCCGAGCGTGGTGTATGCTTTCCCCATATAGCGACTTCCTTGATTGAGATAGACTGTGGGCCGGGCTGCCAAGAGTGGCAGCCCTGCTTATCGCGCCCGCATCGGGCGTATGGCGCGCAATCCGAGCAGCAGGACCACCGCGCCGATGAACGCGACGAAGATCACGCCGGCCAGGCCGCCCCACGGGGCGGCGATGTCCAGCCGGTCGAACAACCACCCGCCGATGACGGCGCCGACGATGCCGACCACGATATCCCCCAGGATGCCGTAGCCCACGCCTCCGATGACGAAACTCGCGAGCAGTCCTGCAATCAGGCCGACGATCAGCCAGGTGACGACATCCATGGAACGCTCCCGGACCGGAGTCCGCGTTGAGGGACTACTTCCTGATGAGCCTGGCGACCGCCGGGGACCAGGAGGAACAGCGCGAGGACTCCAAGGACAACCGTCGTCCAGGTCCACCCGATGTTCCACCCGGATCCCTCGATCACGAGCCGAGGCCCTTCTTGACGGCCTCGGCGGACGCCTTGTGGGCCGCCTTGACCTGCTTGAAGACCTTTCGGGCCGCGTTGCCGTCGGCATGGTCCGGGTTCATGGAAACCAGTACGACCGGCACCTCGTGTCTCGGTCCGCTGGCCGGGTTACAGGCTCAACAGAAGCTCTACCAGGAAACGGTGAGGGCGCTTGCCGATGCGCGGCGCACAACGATCGTCCTGGTTACTCGGCCAGAACCATCTGCGTTGAGGGAAGCGTGCCGCACAAGTATTGAGCTGAGGCAATTGGGGTGTCGGCCACCAGCATCTGGTTGTCAATGGCGTCCTGGAATCGGTCGCATCGAACGATCCTCTTGCCTTGGCGATGCAGGCCAGGTGCCGCAATTCACTTCGCCGGCATGCCATCGGAACTTGCCTTGCTGCCGCGCACAACCGTACCGTTGCTGGCGGCCGCGTTGCTGGGGATCCGGTCGCTGCGTCGACTTGGCCAAGGCGTCGTGCTCGATCAGCACGCTGCCCCATCAACTTCCAGCAGGACGATTTTACCCTCGGGTTTGGGTTCGCTGATCGACGAACTAGCGGCCGCCGAGCGAGGCGTCATCCTCGCCATGGGAAAAGGCGGCGTGGGCAAGACAACCGTGGCTGCCTCGATCGCTGTCGCGTTGGCAGACCGCGGCCACGAGGTTCACCTCTCGACCACGGACCCCGCCGCACATCTTGCCGCGACACTTGCGTCGGACATTCTGCCCAACCTCTCGATCGGACGAATCGATCCGGGCCAGGAAACGGTGGCGTACACAGCCGAGGTCCTGCAGACAGCCGGTTCGCAGCTTGATCCTTCGGGACGAGCGTTATTGGAGGAGGACCTGCGGTCGCCGTGCACGGAAGAGGTCGCCGTATTTCGAGCCTTTGCTCGTGTGGTCGCCGAGGGCAAGGACCGCTTTGTCGTGCTCGATACGGCACCGACGGGCCACACGATTTTGCTCCTGGATGCGGCACTTGCCTATCACCGCGAAGTGAGTCGGCAGGCCACTCAGATGCCAGAGTCTGTTGAGCAGCTCTTACCTCGACTTCGTGACCCCGGGTTCACGCGTGTGCTGATCGTCACCCTGCCGGAAGCCACGCCTGTCCACGAGGCGGCGCAGCTCCAGGACGACTTGAAGCACGGCGGATCGAACCATACGCCTGGATTATCAATCAAAGCCTTGCGCCTCTGGAGGTTCACGATTCGCTGCTGTCGCAAAGGAAGCAGCACGAAATGCAATACATCGACGATGTGATGCAGAATTTTGCCAAGCGAGTGGCACTGATCGCCTGGCAGATCGAAACGCCAAGTGGGTTCGCTGGACTTCGTTCCCTGGCGGGAGATCGCGGCAGCTTAATGCAAGGCAAAGAGTGCACTGCGAAGGACGAGAAGAGCACGAAGGGTGGCGTGCGCCCCGTTGTCCGTTGAAGACTTGAAAACGTTGTGCACTCTCACTCCCGCGTGGTGGTCTTTTCCTGCCAAAGCCCCTGAATGGCCGGCGATCCGGCACCGGTAGCGCCTTTAGTTCTCGGGTCTCAGCTCGAGTGACGCTGGATCAAGTTCGACCGGCGCCCCTCGGTCGGGAACTTCGTGCCTTGATGACCACAAGATGGCATTCGTCAACAGGCGACGGAATGCTTCGTGCTGAAAATTCTTGTGAAAATGGCCCAGCGTAATCCCGACCGATCTGCCTTGCGTACGATTGTCGCGCTGAAATGTCCAGCCCACGACCTGTTGCCTTTCCTGCCATTTGACCGCCAGCAGCGGTCGAGCTCGAGGATCGAGTTCTGTGCGAAGATAGAATTCGTCGTACGTTTCGTATGCGTCCCAGCCGCGGCAGATGGGGTGCGACGGGTCGACTCGCTGAATAACCGCGCCTCCCGATCGCGACGTCACCCGGTGGGCGTCGAAACCAGCCTCCCAAAAGGCCCCGGTAGGCGTCGCGGAACTCCCGGGAGTCGGCCAGCTCACCATATCCCACACCGGTGGCCCAATGGATTGCCACGAACCCGGCGCCGCTGCTCCATGAGATCGACAAACAAGTGGCGATGATCGGGCTGTAGCAGCAACTCACCCGCCGGCCGTGAATAGCAGACCAGGGCGTCGGTCTCTTCCAATTGCGCAGGAGGAACAGGCCAGCCGGCGGCCGTGGTCGCTTCCACGCCCGGCGTCTGGCGAAGGCAACGCGCGAGCACGTCACATTCAAATTCGTACATGTGACTAGCCCAGGGATGATCTGGCGGTGTGCTTACAAGCAGAATCCTGGTCGGTTCGTCGGCGACGACCAAGGCCGGCGCGGCAAAGAGCAAGAGCATTCGTAGCAGGAAACGCATCACCATGAATTCGATCCTTTGTACGCGCACCAAATCGTTCTGCTACAATTAGCCCGCGAAAGGCCGGCAGGGCTCGCACCGTGGGCGAACCCGCACCCACGGAACCGCGCGTGACACAAGCAAACAAGCTTTACTCGCCCGTTCCGATGCAAACGGATCAACATGCCGCATTAACTCGTATTTTGGCTGAGGTAAGCAATGCGTACAAGCGGAGAGCGATTGATTGTCTGGGCGGGGATGCTGCTGGGCGCGATTCTGGCCCATGGGGGAACGAATAACATGAGTCGGGCGGCGGAATACTGGACATACGTTGGCACGTATACTGGGAACGCGAGTCGCGGCATTTACGTGGCCAAGTTCAACAGTGAAACGGGGAAGCTCGGTGAAGTTGAACTCGCGGCGGAGGCCAGAAACCCTTCGTTCTTGGCCATTCATCCTTCTGGCCGCTATCTCTACTGCGTGGGAGAAATCAGCGACCATCAAAACCAGCCGACGGGATCGGTTAGTGCTTTTCGGATCGACCATGCTACGGGCCAGTTAGCGCTGCTGAACTCCGTCCCATCGGCCGGCGCCGGTCCGTGCCACCTGGTCGTTGATCAAGCGGGCAAAGCGGTCTTGGTCGCCAACTACGGTGGCGGAAGTGTTTCGTCCATTGCCATCCAAGACGGTGGGCGGCTTGGCTCGCTACTCAGTTCCCACCAGCATCATGGGTCAAGTGTCAACCCGCAACGGCAGCGTGAGCCCCACGCGCATTCCATCAATCTGGATGCAGCCAACCGATTCGCCTTTGTCGCTGACTTGGGGATGGATCGCATCGTCATCTACCGATACGATGCCGCCAGTGGCCGCTTGCTTGCCGAACAGGCGCCACCGGCGGCGGAGCTGCCCGCGGGATCCGGACCTCGCCACTTCGCGTTTCACCCATCGGGCGATTTCGCGTATGTGATCAACGAGTTACGTTCGACGATCGAGGCGTTTCGTTACGATTCGGCCAGCGGTATGCTCCATTCGCTGCAGAATATCTCGACGCTGCCGGAAGGCTACGACGAATCGAGTTTCACAGCGGAAGTGGTGGTACATCCTTCGGGCAAATTTGTGTACGGTTCGAACCGGGGTCATGACAGCATCGCCGTGTTTCAAGTTCAGCAGGAGACCGGCAAACTAACACGCGTGCAGGTCGAACCGACGCAAGGCAAGACACCTCGCAATTTCGTGGTTGATCCGACTGGTCAGTTTTTGCTCGCCGAGAACCAGGGAAGCAACACGATCGTGATATTTCGAATTGACGCCACCACCGGGAGGCTCTCGGCGATGGGTCAATCCGTTTCGGCGCCCGTGCCCGTTTGCATCCGATTTCTGAAGCACCGTTAGTTGCTGGCTCCAGGCAGACATACCACGTAGTGAAACGTACCGGATTGCATGGATCAAGCGGAGCGGAGATCCCGGTGGTTGCCGGATCTTGAAGAATCGCATTCGATCGCAGCAATGCTATCATCCGATCCAACGTGAGACGGGCGCGATCCCAGGCATTCACGGTGTGCACGTGGATGGGGAGGCGGGCTCTGACGCTTGCGTAAACCCGGCAAACTGGCGCCTCGTCGGCGTTGGTTCCTGCCCGGGGCGATCGGAATTACGGCATGGATGTATATCCCCGCAGTCGAATCTGGCCTCTCCTGACGGTCGTGCTCCTGCTGTTTGGCGCTGCGATCTACTACCCGGCGTGGCGCATTTCGTGGGAGACGCTGGAACACACGAAACGTTGGGCAATTGCCCGCTGGCAAGGCGACGCAGGTTTTCCCGGTGCGGCTGAGTCGAATGCCTCGAAGCAAGTTCACGGTGCGGGGCCCTTGCCGAGGGCTTGGAATCGCCGGTTACGTGTCGCCCTTGCGCCGCTGCAACCACCCGTCGCACAGCGTGTCGCGGTCGAAGTAGAGCCCGATTTCAGGGCTTACGCGGAAACGGTCTCCACAGCCGGGTTCCCACCGGACCTGGCGACGCAAACGATGCCGCTTGAATCCGACCAGCCAATTCCCCGCGCGGTCGATGCCAGTTCCGCGGTTGGTCCCGAGTTGCCGGCAGGCGCCCACGATTTGCACTCGGCCGTTCGCTCCCTGGAGTTGCCGCGATCCGATCTCGATACCATCGCGACCTCGCTACCCGACACGAGTGTCGATTTGTCCTTCGCGGAAACGCGAACGGAACAAGCAGAGCCAGCCGGTCCATGGCCCCGAACGACAAAGTTGTATGAGTTATGGGGGCAGTTGCCGACCGATAACGGGCAAATCGCCAAGTGGAAGGCGGAACTCGCCGAAGAACTGACGGCGTTCCATTCGCTGGACCGGCTGACGGACGAATCGGTGCCGGATCGTCTTCGGCGCTTGAGTGCGCTCGCATCGAAGACCGAGATGCTGGAGGCGTATCTTGCCCCGCCGGACCGTGTAAAAATTCGCTGCCTTCGTTTCGGCATGGAACGCCGGATCGCTGTCTGGGGTTCCGCCCACGAACTGGCCATGGAACAAGAAGCCGCCCCCTTGCTGGTGAACGTCATCGACGCGATCCCGGTGCTGGAGGAGGTCGAACGGCGGGTCGCCACGAATCCGTACGCCGACACGTGGCGAGAGTGGTTGATGCTTGAGAAATTAACGCAAATCGCGACGGAGACGTGGGTCACGGACCCCACCGTTCGCTGGGCCGCAGCTCAAACCGTGTTGAGTCGGTTGCAGCGGGCCGCGTTAACGGACGCCCAGCGGGTCTATCTGCAGGACCCCGCGATCCGCGACCTCGAGCGGCAACTGACCGACTGGTCAGACCAGCCGATCGATCTCCGCAACCTGCTTCAAACGCTGGAGCAGTACGAGCATGTGCGTTCGGCGAATCTCGCGGATATGATTGTCCAGCAGCTCGCGCGGCTGGAGTATTGCCGACGTCCGGCAGCGCCTCGCGTGGCCCGCGCAATCGATACGTACTATCGCAACGCGAACGTGCGGATCTCGGTGGCAGGTCGTTTACTGAATGACCTGCTGCCCGTGCTCGAACCGATGCGGCAGTCGATTCGTGAGAACATCCTGGGGGCGAACGTAGTTGGCCAGAACCGGACGTGGACGGATCTGGAAGTGCGTCTGATCGAGGATCCCGAGCGGCTTCGCTTGCGGATCCAGGCCAACGGTCGCAGCCGATCGCAAACGGTTTCGACCAAGGGCGCGTTTCACTTTTACAGCCGCGACCACGCTCGCTTCCAAGCCGGCAAGGACCTGCTGGTTTCGCCGCAGGGCATCTACGTTACACGGGCAACCGGGTCGGCTCGCGGCGATTCGAAACTACTGCGTCTGAAAACCGACTACGACCAGATCCCGCTGCTCGGTTGGATTGTGCGGAAGATTGCCCTGGACGAACATCGCGAAAAAAGCTCGCTGGTACGCTCCACCATGAGCAGGCGAATTACGCACCGTGCCACGTCGCCAGCTTGACGAATCGATTCATACGCGGCTGGATGATACGGAAGAGAAGATTGGCGAAGCGTTGCTCGAACCGCTGCGGGAGTTGAAATTGGACCCCCGGCGATGGAGATGCGGACGACGGAAGAGCGTCTGGTAATGCGGTTTCGACTCGCGGCCGCCGATCAATTGGCCGCTTACACGGCCAGGCCGTGGCGCCCTGCCCTCAAACGTGCTGAGCATCCAGTTGCACGAATCGTCGGCCAACAATTTGCTACAACAATTAAAGCTCGAGGACCAGCGAGTGGATCTGGAGGAGCTGCTTGCCGAGCTCTCCTCGAAGCTGGGAATCGGGCGTCAGGACATCCGCGAGGACATCCCGGAGAACGTTTCTGTTCGCCTGGCCAAGGAACGCCCGATCCATTTCGAGTTTGATGACGATCGGATCGTGCTGGAGATCCGGATCCAAGAACTCGAGACGCCTCGCAGGACGTGGCGGAATTTTGCCGTCCGCGGTCGCTATCGAGCCGACTTGGGACAGACCCACCTCGACCTGGAACGCGATGGTGGCATCGAGCTGATCAGTGAACAGCTGGGCTTCCGTGATCAGTTTGCCTTGCGCGGCATTTTCACCAAGGTGATGACACGCAATCATCGCCTCAATGTCCTCCATGGCCGCATCAAGAACAACGCGAAACTCAATAACCTGGGCATCACCCAATTCGTCGTGCGCGACGGCTGGATTGGCATTTCCATCGGCCCCCAAGACGAAAGCCGCGTGGCAAATCTCGCTGAAAACCGCTAAGATATCGTCCGTCAGTGGCGAGCGGTGCGACGATCTGCCGGAGGTAACGATGCGGCAAAGACGATTCATCCGACACGGTGTCGTCGGAATTCTGTGGGTGGCAATCGGATTCAGTCTGCAGCCGTTACCGGCCGCCAACCGGAACGTGGTGCTGTTTGTCACCGACGATCAAGGCAAAGATGCCGGTTGTTACGGAAACCCCGTCATTCGGACCCCCAATCTCGACAAGCTGGCAGCGGAAGGAACCACCTTCACGCATGCGTTCTGCACAACGGCCAGTTGTAGCGCCAGTCGTTCGGTGATTCTGAGCGGACTGCACAATCACGCGAACGGCCATTATGGCCATGCACATGCTTATCATAAGTTCGGCAGCTATCCGCGCCTCAAGACACTTCCCGTTCGCTTGTCCGAGGCCGGCTATCGGACAGCGATCGTGGGCAAGTACCACGTCCAGCCCGAAGACGTTTACAAGTTCGACATCATGCTGCAGGCAAACTCGCGGAACGCGGTGCAAATGGCCGAGCGATCGCGTGACGTGATCGAAACCCCAAGTGATCGGCCCTTCTTCCTCTACTTCTGCACAAGTGATCCGCATCGAGGGGGAGGTGTTGTCGAGGACGATCCGCTTCGCCCGGACCGCTTCGGCAATCGGCCCGATGGGTATCCGGGCGTGGAGACCGTCGTCTACGACCCGGACGATTGTATCGTCCCCGACTTCTTGCCCGACACGCCGGTGTGTCGAGCGGAGTTGGCACAGTACTACCAAAGTGTGTCCCGCATCGATCAGGGGCTCGGTCGCTTAATCCAAATCCTCAAAGCAGCCGGGCAATACGAGAATACGCTGATCATCTATATCTCGGACCATGGCATCGCCTTTCCCGGCGGCAAGACGACGGTTTACGAGCCGGGCCTGAACTCCCCGTGCATCATTCGGCATCCCGCGGCCGCGGAACGCGGGATTCGCAGCGACGCCATGATTAGCTGGGTCGATCTGACACCCACCATCCTCGACTTCGCCAGCGCGCTGCCCAAGAAGCCCGAGAAGCAATTCGCACTTCAGGGACGGTCGTTTCTGCAACTGATCGACAAGCCGCATGCAGAAGGGTGGGACGAGGTCTTCGCGTCGCACACGTTCCACGAGATCACGATGTACTACCCGATGAGGGTCGTTCACGAACGACGATACAAGCTGATCTGGAACATCGCACACGACCTTCCCTACCCGTTCGCCAGCGACCTTTGGGCCGCGCCGACGTGGCAGGCCCAGTATCGAAAGGGAATGGATGCGATGTACGGGCAGCGTACGGTCGGACAGTACATTCACCGTCCCGAGTTTGAGCTCTTTGATCTGCAGCGTGATCCCAACGAGACGCGGAATCTTGCGGCGGACCCCGCGTACGCGGAAACGCTTGCCCGCCTGCAGGCCAAATTGAAAGCATTCCAGCAACGGACCGGCGACCCCTGGATCGTGAAATGGGACTACGAATAGTCAGCCCCGTTGGATTTGGTGCGCCGTGGATTTGGGCCGCTGTGGATTTGGGCCGCTGTGGGCTTGGGGCGTGACGGATGGTCGGTTCCCGGGGATCGCGATTCCTCTGATTGGTCTGCGCAGACAGCCGCCGGAGGCACGGCGAGGGGGGCGAGTCGGGGTCCTCTGCTTGCTTCGCTGCTTGCCGCACACCACAATGTCGTGAGGGCGGGATTCTGCCGCAGCCTCACTGACGCGCCACACTGATCACGATAAGGAATGTTGTCGATGCGGAACACCTACCATTTTACTGGAGCAAGTCGCAAGGCCGCCGCGCTGGCGATCTGCTTCGTCGTCACCACCGGAGTTGCGACCGCTCAAGACGCCGAGTCGGAAACGGAAAAGCCGAAGCCGCTGCCGGCGATCGGCTACGTCGATTCGCCCCGCGTCCCTGGCTCGCCATGGCGCGTTCACGACCTCAATCGACCACGCCCTCGAATCGTGAGCGTACCGGTGGCCACGGAACCGCAGACAGCTCCGTCCGATGCGATCATTCTCTTCGATGGAACCGACCTCTCTCATTGGCGTACACCCGGCGAAGCCCCCGGAGACCTGATGCCGGCGGGGTGGAAGATTGTCGACGGCTGTCTTGAGGTCGTGCCGAATTCCGGCAGCATCCAGACGGTGGATACGTTCGGCGACTGCCAACTCCACCTCGAGTGGTCCGCCCCCGATCCTCCGCAGGGAAGCAGTCAGGAACGCGGCAACAGCGGCGTGATCATCATGGGGAAATACGAGATCCAGGTTCTCGACTCCTACCGGAACGTGACGTATGCGGACGGGCAGGCGTCGGCCATTTACGGTCAGTATCCGCCCATGGTGGACGTAACGCGGCCCCCCACGGACTGGAATGTTTACGATATCGTCTTCAAAGCCCCGGTATTCGACGGCGACAAGTTGGTCAAGCCAGGATACGTGACCGTATTTCATAACGGGGTGTTAGTGCATTACCATCGCAAGCTGATGGGTGCCGTGGCGCACAAGGAAGTCGCCCAATACGTGCCACATCCGCCCGCCGGTTCTCTCGTGCTGCAAGATCACGGCAACCCCACGCGTTTCCGAAACATCTGGGTTCGCCCGCTCGATCTAGACGACTAGTGGCGTCAACCGCGATGCGGCGTGGGGGAAACGGGGGACTCACTCTTCCGCCGCATCGCGCGGATTGCCGATCTGGAACAGGTAGGACGACAACCGAGCCTGCAGATCCAGCATGTTCTGCCATTGGCGCATGTCCAGTGTGACGCGTTCTGGCTTCCCCCGCTCGTCGATCTGCACAGTTTCCAGCAGGCGACGAATCCGCAGGTGCAGGTATTCGATCAGTTCGGACAACTGGGCCGCTTGCCCGGGGGTTAATCGCCGGGGCAGTTCCGGAGGCTGCAGGACATGCATCGTGGCGTGCAAGTCGTCACCACTCCCCCAATTCAGCTCGAAGTCGAGTGAGCAGGCGTCGCGAATCCGCTCGATATCTTCCGAATCGACGGTCCCGGCGGTGGGCCGGCCTTCGTTCCGAAGCGTCGCCAGGCGCTGGGCGATTTCGTCTCGCGAGCCGAACAGTAGCACGCTACGACCGACCGTGATCAGGTCACCGTGCCGAAGAATTCGCAGTTGGATATCTTCTCCGTTGACCCGAGTCCCATTCGTGCTTTCCAGATCGGTAAGGACCAGCTGGCGATTATCTTCCTGGATTTTCACATGGAAGCGGCTAACGCGATCGTCATTTAGCTGAACGGCATTCCCTTCTTCTCGCCCGATCGTAATGGGTGGTGACAATGCCTCGTAGACCCGCCCTCGATCGGCCCCGTCAAGCACTCGTAAATTGATCGTAGCCATGGATTGCCGAACTTCTGGTGACCGAAAGCACCGCCCCGAGGCCCGGCGGAGCTTGTTTTTTCCCGTCTTTCGCTTCTCCGAAACTGACATTCCGCCACCCCGGCCAGCCTGTCGGGGCACGCCAAGCGAGTGCCATTGTCGTCGACTTCGCCGTTCGATTATACCCCAGATCGCCCCCCGTGAATATCTGATTTCGCCGCCGGAAGCCAGCGGGGGTAACCATCTTGACGCCGCAACCATCTTGACCCGGACAAGGCTTGTCGAGCACGTCAGCTTTTTATACACTTGCGACCAAGGGGTCAGCTGGCTGCACAGGTGACCTCAAGCGACCTTGACTGAGTACAGTCTTTGCCATGCTGGCTACTGCGGTCGTGGAGTGATGGCCAACGTGTTCAGCGTTGAGGGCAGCTTGCTCTCGACCAGACGCGCCCGTGGCGCAATTGGATAGCGCATCGGTCTTCGGAACCGAGGGTTGTAGGTTCGAATCCTACCGGGCGTGCTTGCGTAGGCTCAAAAACCTCGGGAGAAACGGGAAACCCCTGTTTTTCTCGAGGTTTCGCGTCGGCTCGGTTCCCCCCGTTTCCCCTGGGTTCCGCCAACTTCTGCCCCACCTGTTGCCCCACCCCCAAAGTCAACGCCCGTTCGTAGTCGGCTTCCGTGACGGTGAGATAATGCTTCACCGCCACCGTCGGCGAGTGGCCGAGCCAGGCAGCACTGACGTGGGGAGGTAGTTCCTTGACCATGTCCATCTCGGCACTGGCACGCAAGTTGTGCCAGAGTCGCTCCCACTTGGGCACGCCCGCCAAGTGGATCATCCGTTGAAGCTGGGTACGTAGATTCACATCCTGGGACCGATATCGCTCGACGCAGTACGTCGAGCTCTCCTTCGCTTGGTCGTATGCGTCCCGAAGCAATGGCAGCAGCCGAGGGAATATCGGAACCACTCTCGCCGGCTTGCCTTGACGTTCTGTCTTGCTCGACCGTACGGTCATCCGGTTCTCCGCCCAGTTCACGTCAAACCATCGAAGCCGGAGCGTCTCCGATGGACTCCGAAGACCTGCGTACCGGACAAGCCCGATCAGCAGCCTCCACTCAGCGTCAGGGCAGTATTCCATCAGCTTGTCGATCACCTCCAGCGGCACATACTGCGTTCGCGCGGGATTCGCTTGGGACCCGGCCCTGAGCTTTGTGAACGGATTGTCGTCGAGGTAGCCTGCCTCCCTTGCCGCAGCGAAGATCTGTTTGGTTCGCTTTACGTGCCCGGCGATCGTTGCTTCTGCGAATGGCTTACCTTTCGGGCTGCGGTATTGCACAAGCGATTGTCGCCACGCTTTGGCATCATCCACGGAGATCGTCCGGAGCAGTCGGTCATCGCCAAAGAAGTCGCGAAGCTTCTTGCTGGTGATCGTCAAGTTAAGGATTGCCCGTTCGCTTACATACTGGCGATGTTCGTCCAGGTAATGCTGGATGAAGTCGCCAAGGTCAGCGTGGGCACGAGGTTCGACGAGCCCGGCATCGGCGAGCTTGCTGTGCAGGTCGTTGCCCAAACCTGAAATCCAGGCAGCGATTGATGAGTCGATCGGCCTACCGGAAATTTGAGAAGAGACGATCGCCTGCACACGGCTGGCAACCGCCTGAGCGTCCTTCTTGCTGACGCCACTAACGCGAATCCGTCGACGACGCTTGTCGCCGTCGGCCCAAGTGATTCGATAGGAGGTCCGGCCGTTCTTCGTTTCGGATGTTACACTGGCCATGAGATTGCGGTCCTTTCCGTT
>CAVOOB010000006.1:0-115169 GCA_963697435.1 uncultured Gemmatimonadales bacterium
AGAACTTCAACTGGTGGTACCGCGAGGGGCTGCTCCGGAAGATCGGCCTGGGGGTCCTGGCGCTCGGCGTGCTGCTGAGCCTGCGGGCGAAGCAGAAGTCGCGCCTGGGACGCTTCTTCATCTGGACCGGCGCCGCCATGGTGCTCGTCGTCTTCGGCACCCGAATCGTCGGCTTCGGGAGCGGCAAGGCCACCTTCACCTACAACCTGATGGACCTCGAGCGCACCACCTGGTCGGGACCATCGCTCGGCGCCGGGACGCACACGGTCGCCTTCGATTTCACGTATGACGGGCCTGGCCCCGGCAAGGGCGGGACCGGCGTGCTCTCCGTCGATGGGAAGGAAGTGGCGCGGAAGGAGATGAAACACACGATTCCGCTCTTGATGAGATCGACGAGACATTCGATATCGGCGTCGACACCAGGACCGGGGTGGACGACCGACGCTATCGGCTTCCGTTTGATTTCACCGGGACCATCGACACCTTGACCATCAAGGTTGGCCCCTCGCAGATGTCCGAGGACGACAGCACAAGGCGGCCGCTGCGGTTGCCCGGGCAACGGACTAGGCGTGGGCAATGTGCTGAAGTTTTCGGTCATCGTGGAAGCCGGCACCGGGATCGCCCTGGTGCTGGCCCCCGCGCTCGTGGCGACGCTGTTGTTGGGTGCCGAATTGAACTCCGTCGCCGTGGTCATTGCCCGCTGCTTCGGCGTCGCTCTAGTTGCGGTGGCGCTGGCCTCCTGGTCCAGCCGGCGCAGCGGCCCCACTCGGCGGTGGCCACTGCGCGGCATGTTCACATACAATGCCATCCTGGCCGCGTACCTCGGCTACATCGGGGCCGTCGGGGAATTTGATGGCGTGTTCCTCTGGCCGGCGGTGGCGCTCCATGGCGCCGTGGCCCTGCTGCTGATGCGGGGGGTTGGCACGGCCGGACGGCGACCCGATCCGCGGATCAGCCGCATCTGACACCTCCAGGACCCCTGCCGTAGGGAATGGACCGTCCACCCGATTCCCTGTCATGAGGACCCGCCATGCCTCCAGCCGCCGTTCGCGCCACCGCGCTCCTTCGCGCCACCCTCGGCTCCTCCTCACCATCCATGGCGTGTTTCGCATTTATGACGGCGGCGTGAACGGGTTTGGAGGCTTCCTCACCTCCCAACATGTGCCGCTCGGCGTCGCGGTCGCCTGGCTCATCACGATCATCGAAGTGGTGGGTGGGCCGGCGCTGATCTTCGGCTTCCTGGTCCGCCCGCTCTGCGCCTGGTTTGCGCGTGCAGTTGCTGGCCGGCATCGCGCTGGTCCACGCTCCCGAAGGGTGGTTCGTGGTCGGCGGGGGACGAAACGGGATGGAGTTCTCGGTCCTGCTGATCGTGGGCCTCGTTGTCACCGCGATGTTCGACGCCGCCCGGAAGGACGCCTTCCTCCCCGCTTGAACTCGCGGCCCAGACCGCCAACGCAACCGGGGCCCACTGCGCTCGCAGTGGGCCCCGGCCGCATATCCTGAATCGGGGAGGAGGGCGCACCTCCTCGAACTCGACGGACTCAGTGCATCGGGAACGCCGCCCGGGCCTCAGGCTGTGGGTTGGCGCCAGTGATCGTCAGCGACACGCCCGTCCCAACCTCGGTCATGCGGCAATCGAAATCAATCGTCTGGGCGGTGGCAACCCACGCCCCGCCGCTGCGTTGTCCAAAGGCGAAGGTCCGGTTGGCCGCACCTGGGATGGTGGCGAAACTGAACAGCGTTGCCATGCCGGGAACGGTCACACTCGAGGTGGATGAGGCGACCTCGTCTCCGATGAGGATCGTGAACTGGTAGGTGGAGCCAGATCCCGTTCCTGGATTTCCAAGCACGCAGCGTCGGCGGTCGTCGAACTCCACGTTTCTCGGGTTCCACGCCGCCACCGCTGCCGCTCCCTGCGGTACCGGCTGATTCGCCGGAAGCTCGAAGGTCCTTGCCTCGGTTCCGAGGGCGATGAACCTGCGCGTGTTCCATGGCAGGTTGATGAAACGGGTGCTCTGAGGGGCGGTGGTCACGTTGTCCTCGGAGACTGTCCAGGGGGGGCCGCTGGCACTCCCTCCCTCTCCCACCCCGCCAGCCAGCCCGTTGCCGAATTTCATGATGATTTTCGGGAAGGCGCCCGGGTTGATGACCCAGGCGACAGTGCCCGGACGACCGTCAGCTGACAACCCCGAGACGGGGATACCCGGCAAGGGGGTGGCGGTGCCGTCCGCGAGCCACTGCCAGACATTGATGAGATTGTCGACAAAGAGGTTTGAAAACGCGACGGTCCCCGTTCCGGGCCAGACGGCCGCGTCGCCGTTCTCTGCCGACTGGGCAACTGGAGTGCTGGCGAGTGAGTTGAGGTTGCAACCCACACCCGGTCGGTAGGCATCGAAGCCGGCTGTGGTGTGGGCCACGACCAGATCCAGCGTCGTCATGTACCACATCTGATAGATGCCACCCGACGCCGTGAACTGAGTGACCGGTCCGGCAAAGGCGCCGGTGGCGTTGTCGATGCAGCCGAAGTCAAAGGTGGATGCACCGAGCGCCGCGATGACGAATCCGGTCTGGGTTCCTGTGGGCGGGGCCGTCACGGTGAGCGTGGCGGAATCGGCGAGGGCGCCGAGGGTCGCGATGATCTTGGTCTGTCCGGGCCCAACCGCCAGCGCCTTGCCGACTGAGGTCGGGTTCCCGGCGACCGCCAGGTTGCTCGAGGTCCAGGTCACGCTGCTGGTGATGTCCGCCCCCGTCTCGTCCGTCGCTTTGTACAAGACGCTATCGCCGACAGCCACGGTCGTATCAGCCGGGGTGACGGTGATGCTCGGGGCGGGGGGCGCCGTCACCGTGAGGGTCACGGTGTCGCTGACCGCGCCGATCGTCGCGATGATGCTGGTCTGGCCGGCGCTGAGCGCGGTGGCCTCATTGGCCGCCATCGTGGCGACCGCGGGGTTGGTCGATGTCCAGGTGGCCGTGCCGGTGACATTCGGGGTCTGGCCTCCCGCCGTGACGCCGGTCGCGCTGAAGGGGACCACGTCGCCGACCACGGCACTGTAGCCGGGTGGAAAGATGTCGATCTCCACCACGGGATCCGTCACATTGAGCAGCGCGGTGTCCGAAACAGCACCGAGGGTGGCGGTAATGCTGGTCAGCCCCTCGCCTACTGCCGTGGCCGTGCCGCCCGCAACGATCGTCGCGACCGCGGGGATCGTCGAGCCCCACGTGACGGTAGCGGTGACATCCGATGTTGCCCCGGAGGTGGAGGTGGCCGTCGCCGTGTAGCTGACGGTCTCCGTGACGATGGCGTCGTGGCTGGCGGGAGAGATGGCGATGGAAGCCGGGGGGTCGATCACCGTCAGGGTTGCGCTGCCGCTCCAGCTGCCGCTGATCGCGCTGATGAGCGTGACGCCAGCGCTGACCCCGGTGGCGACCGCGCCCGCCATCGAGGCGACAGCTTCGCTTGTGGACGTCCACACGACATTGTCCACGACATTGCTCTGTCCGTCGCTCCAGTTCGCCGTCAAGGTATAGCTGACGGAACCGCCGATGGTGGTGGTCGCGTTCGCCGGCGTGATCACGTAGGAGTCCACCGTCGGCTCGACGGGGTCCGTGGTCCCGCAGTTCAGGATTCCGACGCTGACCACCACGAACAATGCGCGAAGAACATTGCGATGCATGCTCGCCCCCTGACCAGCGTGTGAAGAACAGTGTGTCCTGGCACCTCCTTCGGCTCGCCGATTCCATCCAAGGCGACCCAGTCGGCCAACCTACAGGTCGAGATACGATGCGCAACCACGGATTTCTGCGGCGGACTCCACAAGAACCGGGGCCCACCGAACTACGATGGGCCCCGGGTGTGAAGCTCGTGCAACATGCTGCATTCCTACGTCGCCCCGTCCGCTCCGACGATGATATAGGTCAGCGACCCGCCCGACGCGAGGAACGGCATCGTGTTTCCGAGCAGTTGCTCCAGCTTGGTCATCAGCTTCGGATCGCTGGTCGTCACGGTCACCCCCACGATGTAGCTACCCGGACCCGAGCCGGCAATCGGGAAGTAGTCGTAGTCCAGCGTGTACACGTCCTTGATGAACGTGGTTCCGGCGTTCATGACCGGCACCAGCTCCGGCGGGACCACGCCGGCACTCACCTCGGCGGGCCACTTGTAGTCGTCGGTGTAATACGCGTACGTGGCGATCTTGATCGCGTTGAAGTCCGCGGCCACCCGCGCGGCGTGGGCGCTCATGCGCAGGTCGATGTACTTGAGGATGGCAATCGACGACAGGATGCCGAGCACCACCATGACGACCAGGAGCTCGATGATGGTGAATCCGTTCCGCAACCGCCGCGTGAGTCTCATGGCCGTGCCTGCCGGCGTGAGAGCAGCTCGAAGGAGTTCTTCAGGAAGGGTGCGACGCTGTCCGTCGAGGAGAAGCTCAGGCTGAGGCTTTCGCTGCGGCCATCCAGGCGGTACGTCCCGTCAGGGTTGATCGTGTAGGTGACCCCATCCGGCGGCACGCCGACGTCGGCCAGCGTGGCGGGCAGCTGGCCATGCATCTGCCGGTAGTTGTCGATCCGCCGCGATTCCATGAACAGCAGCATCCGCAGGCTGGCGTCCTGGAACTCCACGCTGTGAGGGGTCGGTGGCTTGGGGATCAGCCAGTCCGGCTGGGCGACGCCGAGCCACACGCCCACCACGGCGAGGACGGCGAGCGACGACCACATCAGGCGGCGGCTGGTCGAGCCGGGAGCACTCGGCCGCCGGCCTCCTGGCTGACGCTTTTCGCGTTCCGACTGCACGGCACCCTGCAGCGCGTCGTAGAGCGCCTCCTTGCTGCCGCCGGTCTGCCTGCTGCCTTGCTTCGGGGGTGGGGCCACTCCGACTCCTCACGTCACGGATGATGTTAGTAAGTTCGGCGCTCATCGCCGGTTGCGCAATCCTCAGCCGGGTCGGCGCTTCCCGCGGAGGGCGGCCTCAATCTGCCCGGGAAACGCCCGGATGTCGATCGGCTTGGTGATGTACTCGTCGAATCCCGCTCCGATCGCCCGTTCCCGGTCCCCCGCCATCGCATGTGCTGTCAACGCGACCACGGGAAGCCCGGCCGGGGCATCCCGGCGAATGTCCTGCAGGAGTTCGAAGCCGTCCCGTTCCGGCAACTGGATATCCATCAGCACCAGGTCGGGGCGGGAATCCAGGATCCGCTGCACCAGTCCATCGCCGCTGCCAAGCCCGAGCACATCATGGCCGTGGAGGGTCAGCAGGGTCCGGAAGAGCTTCATGTTATCGGGACTGTCTTCGACGATCAGGATCGTGGCCACATGCCCTCCCTCGGCGCGCCGTTGAGAATCCGCCGCCTCGGGGATAGGATTCGCTCGCCGAGGCTAGCAAACCCCGTGCCTTGCCTGTACTTGCGCCCTCTTCCCCTGGCCGGCAACCCCCATGTGGCCTGATTCCCTTGCGGTCGTTGGACTTGATGCCCTGGCCGGTCCCCTCGAGGGGCGGACCCGGTGCGCTGGCATTTCCCCTGTCTTCGGGATTTCCGCCTCCCCGACCGAGACCCTCGCACGGTGATCGTCAACGCCGAGCTCCGGGTTCCGGGCGACAAGAGCCTCACACATCGCATGCTGATCTTCGCCGGCATGGCCGCCGGCAGCAGCCGCATCCGCGGTGCCCTCACGTCGTTCGACGCCCGCAGCACTGCACGTGTGCTGCGTCAGCTCGGGGCGAGTGTCTCTCCGCTCGTCGCCGGGCGTGACATCGAGATTCATGGCCAGGCTCGGTTCTCTCGGCCTGCACAGCCGCTGCACTGTGGAAACTCCGGCACCTCCGCCCGCCTCCTCCTCGGCATTCTGTCCGCGCACCCCTTCGCCTCCACCCTGACCGGCGACGCGTCGTTGCGACGCCGTCCCATGCGGAGGGTGACCGACCCGCTGGCGCAGATGGGCGCGCGGTTCACCTTCAAGGGCGGGGATGGATTGCCCGTCACGGTGCATGGCGGCGCGCTGGAGGGCATCCGGTACACGCTGCCGGTCTCGAGCGCGCAGCTCAAGAGCGCCCTGCTGCTCGCCGGCGTCGCGGGCCGCGTGCCGGTCGAGGTGCGCGAGCCGGCGGGCCGGTCGCGCGATCACACTGAACGGATGCTCCGGGCATTCGGCTATGATGTTGAAGACGACGGAGACTGGATTCGGTTTGCCCCGACCGGACGCATCGAATCGGTCGATCAGGAGGTCCCCGGCGATCCCTCCTCGGCCGCCTTCCTGGTCGGAGCCGCAATGCTGGCGGAGAGCGGGCGCCTCCGGTTGCTGGGTGTCGGCGTGAACCCCACGCGGATCGGGTTCCTGCGGGTGCTCGCGCGGATGGGCGCCACGGTCGCGGTGGAACACCACCATGAGGTCGGTGGGGAGCCGGTGGCCGACCTGATCGTGGAGCCCGCAGAACTGACCGCCACCGAGGTGTCGGCGGCAGAGATTCCCGGACTGATTGACGAGATTCCGCTGCTTTCTGTACTGGCGAGCCGCGCGGAGGGTACCACGGTATTCCGGGAAGTCGGCGAACTTCGGGTCAAGGAGAGCGACCGACTGTCGTTGCTCGCGAGCAACCTCCGCGCGGTGGGCGCGCAGGCCGAGGCGCACGGGAACTCCCTGACCGTCGTCGGGGGCCGGGCGATGCCGGCCGGCCGGGTGGTGACCGCCGGCGACCACCGCATTGCGATGGCGTTCGCGGTGCTCGGCACGTTGCCTGGCGCCAAGGTTCGGGTGGATGATCCGGACTGTGCCGGCGTCAGCTTTCCGGGCTTTGCTGAATCACTCCGTGCCATGGCGGGCGGAAGGAGGGGGAGGAAATGATGCGTGTCGTGGCCATAGACGGCCCAGCGGCGTCCGGCAAGTCGAGCACCGCCAAGGCCGTCGCTCGGGTGCTCGGGTTTCATCATCTCGACTCGGGGGCGCTCTACCGGACCCTGACCCGCGTGGCGCTCGACGCGGGCCTCGATCCCAACAACCTCGACGTAGCGGCCCTCCTGGACGAGGCGGATCGTCGCGGGCTGGGCCTGCGACCCGGAGGGGGAGGACTTCGTCCCGCTGCTCGACGGCGCCCCCGCCGAACAGCTGATCCGGACGCCGGAAGTCACGGCGGCGGTGTCGGCGGTGTCGGCGGTGCCCGAGATTCGCGACTGGGCGAACGCCCGGATGCGGGCGCTCGCCGAGGCGGGGGTGCCGATCGTGGTGGACGGCCGGGACATCGGGTCGGTGGTCTTTCCGGAGGCGGGGCTCAAGATCTTCCTCTACGCCAAGTCGGTGGTCCGCGCCATGCGGCGGCTCGCCCAGCAGGGAGGCAAGGAGCCACCGAACGAGGAGATCTTCGCGGAGGCGGAGCGACTGAAGGCGCGGGACGAGGCCGATCGCTCCCGACCGGTGGCACCGCTCAGCATCCCGGACGATGCGGTGGAACTGGACAGTGGCCGGATGACGTTTGACGAGCAGGTCGATGGAATCGTCCGGCTGGCCCGGACGGTGTACCGATTGCCGGAGGCGTAGTCGCGCGCTTCGTCGAAATATCGATGGTACTGCTGGCGGAGGCCTCCCGGAAGCGTAGGTTCTGGACCAATGATCAGGCTGCGACCATTCTCGTACTCCTGTGCGGATTCTGGCCGTCATCGGCCCACGCACAGTGGGCGCTGGAGGGGTTCCTGGGGAACTCCGCCAGCGCCCCGAGCACCCTGACGATCCACCAAGCGGGGCAGCCCACGATCCGCTTCACCGCACACTACGAAACCCGCCCCACCGAGCCTTCGATCTACTATGCTGCCCGGCTCTCCCGGTGGTGGGGGCGGTGGGGCGCCTTCATCGGCTTCATCCATCACAAGATCTACCTCACCAACAATCCGCCAGAAATCCAGTCGTTCAAGGTGACGTTCGGGTACAATCTGGGCGGTATCGGCGCCGCTTACCTCATCAATGGCTGGGGTCTCCTGGGCAGCGTGGGTCCCGTCGTTTCCAACCCCTCCTCCGTCGTGCGGGGGCGCACACTGGATCACGAGGGGGGAGTCTGGAACACCGGCAACTACATCAACGGGGTCAACCTGCAAGTGGGCGTCAATCGGCGGTTCTACGTGGTCGACTGGGCGTTCGTGACGGCCGATTTCAGGCTCTCCGCCGCCTGGGCGGAGATGGACATCGCCGGCGGCACCGCCGACACCCCGAATTACGCGGCACACCTGCTGATCGGGATTGGGGGCGGCAAGCGGCGGGGGGCGCAGACCACCCCCTAGCAGGCCGGCGGACGGCCGGTTACGTTTAAGGGCTCCTGAGCCTGGGCACTTCCGCCCTGGCCGGGCCAAACCTCATCCCGCAGCCCCGCCGGTGCGGCCGACCCCCGAAGGGATCACATCCACATGTCCGAGCTGTCCGCCGCCACGTCCGATCTGGACGCCCCCGACGCGGCTACCCCCGACACCCCGACGTCCGACACCACCGCTCCCGACGAGCCCCCCCGCCGCTACTCGCTCCGCACCGACGCCATCATGGGCGCCACGGGGCTGCTGGTCCGTGCCGACCTCTACGACGAGGATTACAGCGAGGACGAGTACGAGCAGATGCTCGAGATGTACAACGGCACGCTGGCCTCGATCGACGAAGGCGAGATCGTCAAGTCCACGGTCCTCGAGATCCGCGAGAACCTCGTCGTGCTCGACATCGGCTTCAAGTCCGAAGGCACGATCCCGCTCGAAGAGTTCAAGGACATGCCCGACCTCAGTCGGCGATGAGGTCGAAGTCCTCCTCGAGCACCTCGAGGACCAGGAAGGCTCGGTCGTCCTTTCCAAGAAGAAGGCCGACTTCATGCGCGTCTGGGAGAAGATCCGCGTCGCGCTACGAGAGCGACGAGCCGGTCGAAGGCACGCTCGTCAAGAAGATCAAGGGTGGCGTGGTCGTCGACCTCATGGGCGTCGACGCGTTCCTCCCCGGCTCGCAGATCGCGCTGCGTCGCGTGCCGAACATCGACGAGCTGCTCGGCCAGACGTACGAGTTCAAGATCATCAAGCTCAACAAGCGCCGCCGCAACATCGTCGTCTCGCGCCGCGTGATCCTCGAGAACGAGCGCGCCGGCAAGCGCGAGAAGCTGATGAAGGAGCTGGCCAGGGACCAGGTGCGGAAGGGCGTCGTCAAGAACATCACCGACTTCGGTGCGTTCATCGACCTCGGCGGCGTCGACGGCCTGCTCCACATCACCGACATGTCGTGGGGCCGCATCTCGCACCCGAGCGAGATGGTCGCAGATCGGCCGCGAGCTCGAGATCAAGGTCCTCGACATCGACTGGGAGCGCGAGCGCATCTCGCTCGGCCTCAAGCAGCTCCAGGCGTACCCGTGGAAGGACGTCGCCGAGAAGTACCCGGTCGGCACGCGCGTCCCGGGCAAGGTGGTCTCGATCACCAACTACGGCGCCTTCATCGAGCTCGAGCCGGGCATCGAGGGGCTCGTGCACATCAGCGAGATGAGCTGGACGCGCAACGTCCGGCACCCGTCGAAGATCGGTCAGCATCGGCGAGACGATCGAGGCGGTGGTGCTCAAGGTCGATCGAGCGCGAGGAGAAGATCTCGCTCGGCATGAAGCAGACCGAGCAGGATCCGTGGATGGTGCTGCCGCTCAAGTACCCGGTGGGCACGCGCCTCAACGGCAAGGTCCGCAACCTGACGTCGTTCGGCGCCTTCGTCGAGATCGAGCCGGGCATCGACGGCCTCATCCACATCTCCGACATGTCCTGGACCAAGCGCGTCCAGCACCCGTCGGAGGTCGTGAAGAAGGGCGACGCGGTCGACGTCGTGATCCTCAACATCGACGGCGAGAACAAGCGCATCTCGCTCGGCCTCAAGCAGGCCGAGGAGGATCCGTGGCTCCGCATCGGCGAGACCTATCCGGTCGGCACGGAGCTCCGCGGCCGCGTCGTGCGCCTGATGGACAAGGGCGTCGTCGTCGACCTCGGCAACGACATCGAGGGCTTCGTCCCGATGTCGCAGCTCGGCGTCGCCAACATCGACAACCCGGGCGACGCCGTGAAGGAAGGTCAGCCGCTCGACGTGAAGGTCATCGAGGTGGATCCGATCCATCACCGCATCGTGGTGGCGGTCATCGGGTACCCCGATGAGCCGATCATCCCGCCGGTCAAGCCCGACTTCGACGAGTCGCCGGCCGACGAATAGGTCGCGGGGCCGCGGAGGCTGGGAAGAACAGCAACGAGGGAAGTTCGGAGAACAGCCGGAGGGTCGGAAGAACTGTCGGGGTGGTCGCATTCGACACCCCGATCATGTTCTCCGGCCTTCCGGTTTCTTTCCGACACTCCCTCGTTTGTGTTCGTGCCCCGGCTGTCCCGCTCGCCCCGCTGTCCTTCCCCGCTTCCCCGCCAAGCCGTACATTCCCCTCATGACCATGCCAGGAAGCGCCTCGACGAACTGCACCGCCGGCACGCCGAGGCGGAGCAGGGCGGCGGTGCCCGCCGCATCGCGCAGCAGCACAAGAAGGGGAAGCTCACCGCCCGAGAGCGCCTCGACCTCCTGCTCGACGAGGGGAGCTTCGTCGAGATCGATCGCTTCGTGACGCACCGCTCCACCGATTTCGGGCTGGCCGACGAACTCTATCTGGGCGATGGCGTGGTGACCGGCTCCGGCCGCATCGACGGGCGGCTGGTCTACGTCTTCTCCCAGGACTTCACGGTCTTCGGCGGGTCGCTCTCGGAGACGCACGCCGAGAAGATCTGCAAGGTGATGGACCTCGCCGTCCGGAACGGCGCGCCGATGATCGGGCTCAACGACTCCGGCGGTGCCCGCATCCAGGAGGGGGTCGTCTCGCTGGGCGGCTACGCCGACATCTTCCTGCGCAACACGCTCGCCTCGGGCGTCGTCCCGCAGATCTCCGCCATCCTCGGCCCCTGCGCCGGCGGCGCGGTCTACAGCCCGGCCATCACCGACTTCGTCTACATGGTGCGCGGCGTGAGCTACATGTTCGTCACCGGCCCGAACGTGGTGAAGACGGTCACCCACGAGGACGTGACGATCGAGCAGCTCGGCGGCGCCGACACGCACGCCAGCATCTCGGGCGTCGCGCACTTCGTCCACGACTCCGAGCCGCAGTGCCTCGCCGCGATCCGCGAGCTGTTCGGGTTCCTGCCGAGCAACAACCTCGACGCCCGCGCCCGTGCTGCCGACGACCGATCCCGACGATCGCCGCGACGAGGCACTCCTCGACGTGATCCCGGCCAACGCCGAACCAGCCGTACGACATGCACGACGTGATCCGGCGGGTGGTGGACGACGGCGAGCTTCCACGAGGTGCACGCGCGAGTACGCCGGCAACATCCTGGTGGGATTCGCCCACCTCGGCGGGCAGATCGGTGGGGATCGTCGCCAACCAGCCGGCGGTGCTGGCCGGCGTGCTCGACATCAACGCCTCGGTCAAGGCCGCCCGCTTCATCCGGTTCTGTGATGCTTTCAACATCCCGCTCGTCACCTTCGAGGACGTGCCCGGCTTCCTGCCCGGCGTGGCGCAGGAGCACGGCGGCATCATCAAGCACGGCGCCAAGCTGCTCTACGCCTACTGCGAGGCCACGGTGCCCAAGCTGACGGTCATCACGCGGAAGGCCTACGGCGGGGCGTACGACGTCATGAGCTCGAAGCACATCCGGGGCGACCTCAACCTGGCCTGGCCCACCGCCGAGATCGCGGTGATGGGGCCGAAGGGAGCGGTGGAGATCCTCTTCAAGGACGAGATCGCCAAGGCCGCCGACCCGGCCGCCGAGACCGCCGCGCGGATCGAGGAGTACACCGAGAAGTTCGCGAATCCCTACGGTGCGGCGGCCCGCGGCTATGTGGACGACGTGATCGACCCGCGGGACACCCGGCCGCGGCTCATCGACGGCCTCCGGAGCCTGCGGACCAAGCGGGACCGGAATCCGGCGAAGAAGCACGGCTGTATACCATTGTAGGCGGGGCAGGGGGCAGCGGGGCAGGGACAGTGTCGCGGATGTTCGTCATCCCGGCGGAAGCCGGGGTGACGGGTCGGGGGGTGGGGATGGATTTGGCCCTTCCCTCTAGCCAAACTCCGTACTCCGCCCCATCTTAGGGGCCTACACCCAAACCACGTTCTGGACAGGTGGCCGTATGGTACGAGTGACCCGACCCAGGCTGCGATCGCTGCTGGCGCTGACCCTGTTGGGGTCGGCTGCGGCAGGACCGCTCGTGGCGCAGGGGTCGCTCAATCCCACCGTGGCGCCCCGCGCCGCGGAGCTGGCGCGGAATGGCCAACGGGGCATCGGCACAGAGATGCTGAGCACCTACCTGGCCACCTCTCCCGACGACGGCTCCGCCTGGATCCAGCTCGGCCGGTTCTACCTCCTCGACATTCGCGACTGGCACCTCTCCGGTCATCCGGCCGACTCCCCGGGACCCCTCTACATCGATTTCGGCGCCGCCGCCCTGGACCAGGCCGTCCGCCTCCGCGGCGATTCCGGTGTCATCCTCCGCCAGATGCTCGAGGTCGAACGGGCCCTGGATGCGGTCGAGCAGCAGGGCTATGGCATTCTCCGTCACTGGAGGGTGCCGGCCGATGTCGCTCCGCTGCCGGACTTCATCTCCGAGCTCGGGGCCAATCTGCTTGGCAGCTGCCCGGCTTCTGGCGTCCTGGCGACGGGGACGGACCTCGAGGCTGTCGCGATCTTCTCGGTCGTGGCCGCGGCGGGGCAGGCGGCGAGCGTGGTGATCGTGGTGCCGTCCTTCTACGCGACCGACGCACGCTACCGCAACCAGATTGCCATGGCACTGGGGACCGACTCGGCCATGTCGGTCCAGCAGGCGCTGGCCAGCGTCTCGCGGCGGCGGCCGGTCTGCCTGACGCCACTGGCCGATCGCACGCTCCTCGCCTTGCCCGATCTCCGACCGATGCGGTTCGTGCTCGTGTCGGGGCCCGGGACCACCACGAGCGACCGCATCGTGACCGTGACCGACCTCGCCCGCGCCGATCGGCAGGGGAAGTCCTCCTGGCTCCGTGAGGTGCACGCCATCTACGCCGCTGCCGCAGGGTTCAACCCCCGCCTCTGTGACGGCCCGCTGGCGCTCCTCGGAGATACACAGATCGCCGCCTGCCGCCGCTAGGCCCCTGCCTCAGCGCCCCGCTGTCCCCGACCCGACGCCCATGACACCCATCACCAGAGTGCTCGTCGCGAATCGCGGCGAAATTGCGCTGCGCATCATCCGCGCCTGCCACGAGGAAGGTCTCGAGGCGGTGGCCGTCTATTCCGCGGCTGATCGCCTGAGCCCACACGTGCGCGCCTCCGACCTGGCCGTCGAGATCGGGCCGGCGGCGCCGTCGGAGAGCTACCTCCGCATCGACCGGCTGCTCGAGGCGGCCCGCGAGACCGGCGCCCAGGCGATTCATCCCGGCTACGGATTCCTCGCCGAACGCGCCGCGTTTGCCGAGGCGGTCGAACAGGCGGGGCTGGTCTTCATCGGGCCGCCCTCCAGCGCCATCCGCGCCATGGGCGACAAGACCGAGGCGCGGCGGCGGATGCGTGCGGCCGGGGTGCCGGTCGTGCCAGGTGCCGACGCGCCGCTCACCGAATTGGCTCCCGCCCTGGCACTTGCGTCCGAAATGGGATACCCCGTCATGGTGAAGGCGGCGGCGGGCGGCGGCGGCAAGGGGATGCGCGTCGTGCAGGCCGCCGAAGACCTCGAGGGTGCGCTGGCGACTGCGGCGTCGGAAGCGCTGAAGGCCTTCGGCGACGCCGGCGTGTATATCGAGAAGTTCATCGAGCGGCCGCGCCACGTCGAAATCCAGGTCCTGGCCGACGCGACCCGCACCGTGCACCTCGGCGAGCGGGAGTGCTCGGTCCAGCGGCGCCACCAGAAAGTGCTCGAAGAGGCGCCCTCCGTCGCCGTCGATGCGGCACTGCGCGAACGGATGGGCGCCGCCGCCGTGGCGGCGGCGAAGGCGGTGGGGTACCGGAGCGCGGGCACCTGCGAGTTCCTCCTGGCGGCGGACGGCACGTTCTACTTCCTGGAGATGAACACGCGGATCCAGGTGGAGCATCCCGTCACCGAACTGGTGTACGGCATCGACCTCGTGCGGCAGCAGCTGCGCATCGCGCGCGGGCTCCCGATGCAGGTGGCCGACGGCCCGCGCACGCCGAACGGCTGGGCCGTCGAGTGCCGGATCACCAGTGAAGACCCCGGGAATGGATGGATGCCGTCGACTGGGCGGGTGGAGTTCCTGCGCGTGCCGTCGGGGCCGGGCGTGCGGTGGGACAGCGGCGTGGAGATCGGCAACGAGGTCACGCTGCACTACGACTCGATGGTGGCCAAGCTCATCGTCTGGGGGCGGGACCGGGAATACGCGCTCCGCCGCATGGTGCGCGCGCTCGACGAGCTCGTGATCGTGGGCATCGCAACCAACCAGGGATTCCAGCGCCGGCTCGTGACCGATCCCGCGTTCATGGCCGGTGACATCGATATTCAGTTCCTTGACCGGCGCCCCGATCTGGCCGGGGCGCCGCCGCACGCGGCGCTGACCCGCGCTGCCGCCATCGCCGCCGCGCTCGCCGAGGACGCCGCGCGGCACGCCCGGAAGCCGGCGATCGCCGAATCGGGCGGCGCGCGCACCGCATGGCTCGCGGCGGCGCGCACCGAGGGGCTCCGCTGACGGGGGGGGAGGCCAGTGCGCCGGTGCGGATCCTCCGGATCGCCTCGGGCGGCGATGGTGTCGCCGCGCTCGAGGATGGGCGGGCGGTCTTCGTCCCGCGGACGGCGGCCGGCGACCTCGTCACCCTCAGGCGCGTCAAGCTGTCCAAGACCTTTGCGCGCGCCGAGATCGATCGGATCATGGAGCCGTCACCAGGCCGTGTCGAACCGGGGTGTCCGCACTATGTGCGGGACCAATGCGGCGGGTGCCAGTTGCAGCATCTCACCCTTCCCGCACAACTCGCGGCGAAACAGGCCATGGTCGGCGATGCGCTCCGGCGCATCGGGAAGCTGGAGGTCGAGGATCCCGAGATCGAGTCGGCCGCTGCGGTGTGGGGATACCGGAACAAGGTGACGCTCGCTGTCGCCGAGGGGGGGCGCCGGATCGGATTCCATCGGCAGGGGCGGGCGGGAGAAGTCTTCGACCTCGAGCGGTGCCTGATTGCCGATCCGGCGCTGATGGAGCTCTGGACGGTGGTCCAGGAACACCGCGCGCTCCTGCCGGAGAATGTGGAACAGGTGGTCCTGCGGCGCGACCGCGACGGGGGACTCCACCTCACCGCCCGGGTGCGCGGTCAAACCGTCTGGCGGTCGGCGCCGCTCCTGCACGCGACCCTGGTACGGCGCGGGGTGCCGGCGGTGCTCTGGTGGGTGCCGGAGGAGGGGGCGCCGCGCGCAGTGGCGGGGGCCGCGGAACCGTACCCCGCCGCGGTGTTCGAACAGGTGCACCCCGCCATGGGCGACCGCGTCCGGGCGTGGGCACTGGAACAACTGGGAGCGTGGAATGGGATGTCGGCCTGGGATCTCTACGCAGGCGTCGGGGACACCTCGACGTTGCTTCTCGCCGGCGGCGCCACCGTGGACAGCGTGGAGGTCGACACACGGGCCGTGGTCGAGGCGACGCGGCGGGGACCCGCGGAGGGGATCCGGAGGCATGCGGGACGCGCGGAGGACCTCGTGCCTGGCCTGAAGCCGGCGCAGATCGTGGTCACCAATCCGCCGCGGACCGGGATGGACGCCCGGGTGACGGAGGCGATCGCCGCGGCCCGCCCGCGTCGCATCGCCTACATCAGTTGCGATCCCGCGACGTTGGCCCGTGACCTGAGCCGGCTGCTCTCCGGCCTCCCTGCCACCCCGCCTCCCCGCCTCACCGCCCTCCGCGCCTTTGATCTCTTTCCCCAGACGGCCCACGTCGAGACGGTCGCCATTCTGGAGGGCAGCGAATGAAGTATTTCGTGACGGTCGGTGGCGTGGAGGTGGAGGTGGCCATCGACCCCGACGGCATCCGGGTGGATGGCGAGCCGGTCGAGGCCGCGCTCGAGCCGCTGGCGGGAACGCCCCTCCAGCAGCTCCGCCTGGGCGAGCGTACGCTCGTCTTTTCCATGGAATCCCCCGAGCGGGGAGAGTGGGCGCTCGGCTACCGGGGGGATAGGTGGGAGGCCTCGGTCGTCGATGAGCGGACCCGCCATATCCGGAGCCTGACCGGCGAGGGGCGGCAGCGGGTGGGGGCCGGGGAGGTCAAGGCGCCGATGCCGGGGCTGGTGCTCAAGGTGCTGGTGGAACCGGGGCAGCAGGTCGAGGCGGGGGCGGGGCTGGTGGTCCTGGAGGCCATGAAGATGGAGAACCAGATCAAGGCCCCCGCGCCTGGGGTGGTGGAGGCGGTCCGGGTCGAGGCCGGCAAGGCGGTCGAGAAGGGGCAGGTCCTGGTGGTTTTGGCCGCCCCGGCGGCCTCCACCTGCCGGGGACGGGGTGGCTTGACCGGAGCCGATATTCCCGGCTATCTTGCGGGTCTGTGTCGATTTACCTGTTTTCAGTGAACTGTCAGGGATGACGATGAAGACCTTCAGCGCGACGCCCGACGACATCCACCACGAGTGGCTGATCGTCGATGCCCAGAATGTGCCCCTCGGCCGGTTGGCCAGCGAGGTGGCGCAGCTCATCCGGGGCAAGCACAAGCCGACCTACACGCCGCACATGGACGGCGGCGATTTCGTCATCGTCATCAATGCGGAGAAGGTCCGCCTGACGGGCAAGAAGCTCGACGGCAAGACCTACTTCAAGTACACCGGGTACATGGGGCACGAGACCCACACGACCGCCCGCGAACATGATGGCCAAGCACCCGGACCGGGTCATCGAGAAGGCCGTCTACGGCATGCTGCCGAAGACCTCGCTCGCCAAGCAGCATCTGCGTGGCAAGCTCAAGGTGTACGCCGGCGCGGAGCACCCGCACGCGGCACAGCAGCCCAAGCCCTATCCGATTCAGCCCAGCACCCAGAAGGTGAGCGCATGACGGCTTCTCCCGAATTCCGGTGGCAGGCAGTGGGCCGGCGCAAGACCAGCGTCGCCCGCGTGTACCTGACGCCCGGCACCGGCAAGTGGGACATCAACGGCCGCACCCTCGGCGACTACTTCCCGCGGCCCTCGCTGGTGCAGCACATCCAGCAGTCCTTCACCGCCACCGACACCCTCGGCGCCTTCGACGTCCGGGCCCATGTGGACGGCGGCGGGCAGGCCGGGCAGGCGGGTGCACTTCGGCACGGCATCGCGCGCGCGCTGGTCGAGGCCGATGGCCTGCACCGGGCCAAGCTGCGGGCCGCCGGCCTCCTGACGCGCGATCCGCGCGCCGTGGAGCGGAAGAAGCCAGGCCGTCCGGGCGCCCGGAAGCGGTTCCAGTTCAGCAAGCGTTAGCAGCAGGCGGCCGACTGGCCGCCATCATCCACATCGCCGGATTCCGACCCGGGTGCCCTCAGGGGTCAGGTTGGAAGACGAAGGCGGTGGTCGGACAACCCTCATAACTGAAGGATCGACGAACTCGCATGGCACAGCCCGCACTGCAGGACCTGCTCGAAGCCGGCGTTCACTTCGGCCACCAGACCCGCCGGTGGAATCCGAAGATGCGCCGTTTCATCTTCGCCGAACGTTCCGGCATCTACATCATCGACCTGCAGAAGACCCTCCGGCAGATCACTCAAGGCCCAGGAGCTCCTCCGCACCGTCGTCCTCAAGGGCGACAGCGTCCTCTTCGTCTGCACCAAGCGCCAGCTGAAGGCCGTGGTGCAGGCCGAGGCGGCGGCGAGCGGCGGGCACTACGTCACGGAGCGGTGGCTGGGCGGCATGCTCACCAACTTCCAGACGGTGAAGAAGCAGATCCGCCGGCTGAAGGAGCTTGAGCAGGGGGCGCAGGAAGGCGATTTCGAGAGCTACACCAAGAAGGAAAAGCTGCTCTTCGATCGGGAGCGCATCAAGCTGTCGCGCAACCTCGAGGGCATCAAGAACATGAACCGGCTCCCCGGCGCACTCTTCGTGGTGGACGCCAAGAAGGAGAAGATCGCGGTGGCCGAGGCCAACAAGCTCGGGATCCCGGTGGTGGCCATCGTGGACACCAACGCCGACCCCGACGTGATCACCGTGCCGATTCCCGGGCAACGACGACGCCATCCGCGCCGTCGCCCTGATCACGCACGCGCTGGCCGACACCATCGCCGAATCCCGCGCCCAGATGCCGACCCGCGACGCGGGCGAGGACTCGGATGCGGAGACGTACAGCACCGATTCGGGCACCGAGGGAGACGCCGACGCGGACCGGAAGAAGCGCCGGGCCCGCCGGAAGCGCCGGCCGAAGCCCGAGGCGATCGCCGCCCGGCTGAAGGGTGAGGCGGAGCCGGCGGAGACCGCGCAGGCCGGGGAGGCCGAGGCGACTGCCCCAGCGACCGCGGCTGAGTCGGACGCCTAGTCCGGCCCCTGCGGGACCCTGCGTGCCGCCGCCCCCGGCCTCCAACCGGCGTGGGCGGCGGTTTCACTATCCAACACTACCTGTGAGTATCCAACAATGACGACGAAGACGAAGGCGATCTCAGCGAAGGACGTGGCCGAGCTTCGCGCCCGGACCGGCGCGGGGATGATGGATTGCAAGAAGGCGCTCGAGGAGGCCGCCGGCGACATGGAGAAGGCTGGCGAGCTGCTGCGGGCCAAGGGGATCGCGAAGGCGGAGAAGCGGGCGGGCCGGAGCGCCAGCCAGGGCCTCGTGGTCAACTACATGCACCACAACGGGCAGGTCGGCGTGCTGGTCGAGGTGAACAGCGAGACCGACTTCGTGGCGCGGACCGAGGCCTTCGGGCAGCTGGCGCGCGACATCGCCCTGCACATCGCCTCGGCTGATCCCCTCGCGGTCAACCCGGAGGACATCGATCCCGAACTCATCGAGCGCGAGCGCCGCATTGCGGAGCAGCAGGTCGAGGAGGAGGGGAAGCCCGAGGCCATCCGCGCCAAGATCGTGGACGGCAAGCTCAAGAAGTTCGTGGCGGAGCGGACCCTGCTCGAGCAGCCCTTCGTCAAGGACGACAGCAAGACCATCGGCCAGTTGATCAAGGAAGTCTCCGGCCAGCTCGGCGAGGCCGTGGTGGTCCGCCGGTTTGCCCGGTTCAAGATCGGGGAAGCGTGATGGCCCTGGCCTACGCTCGCGCCCTGCTCAAGGTATCCGGCGAAGCACTCGCCGGTGAGAAGGGCGTGGGGGTGGACTTCAAGGTCGTGGAAACGCTGGCCGACCAGATCAAGACGGTGCACGCGATGGGCGTGCAGCTCAGCCTCGTCGTCGGCGGCGGCAACATCATCCGCGGCACCGCCGCCAGTCGTGAGGGGCTTGATCGCGTCAACGCCGACTACATGGGCATGCTGGCCACCGTCATCAACGCGCTGGCCATGCAGGATGTCCTCGAGAAGCTCGGTGTCCACACGCGCGTCATGACCGCCATCAGGATGGAGTCGCTTGCCGAGCCGTACATCCGGCGCCGGGCGCAGCGGCACCTCGAAAAGGGCCGCCTCGTCATCTTCGCGGGCGGCACCGGCAATCCCTTCTTTTCCACCGACACCGCCGCGGTGCTCCGGGCGCTGGAGGTGGAGGCGGACGTCATCCTCAAGGCCACCAACGTGGACGGCGTCTATACGGCGGACCCTCGGACCGACAAGGACGCCACGTTCATTCCGGAGCTCACGTTCCAGGAAGCGATCGTCAAGGGCTACGCGGTCATGGACGCCAATGCGTTCGGGCTCTGCAAGGCCAACCAGCTTCCGATCCAGGTCTTCAACATCAGCGAACCCGGAGCCATCGCGCGGATCCTGCGAGGCGAGCGGGTCGGGACACTTGTCCGATGAGCACTATTCCTGAGCTTCTCAAGCACTGCCGCGAACTGATGGGCAAGGCGGTGGACAGTACCAAGCGCGAACTGACCGGCATCCGGAGCGGCAAGGCGAGCACCGCCCTGCTCGACACGATCCGCGTCGACGCCTACGGCTCCAGTGTGCCGCTCAATCAGGTGGCCATGGTCGCGGCGCCCGAGGCCCGGATGCTCACGGTGCAGCCGTTCGACAAGACGCTCGCGCCGGTCATCGAGAAGGCCATTCGCGACGGCGACCTCGGCCTCAACCCGGCGTCCCAGGGCAATGTCATCCGGGTGCCGCTGCCCGCCCTCTCCGAGGAGCGGCGCAAGGAACTGGTCAAGGTGGTGCACAAGCTCGCCGAAGAAGGGCGCATCGCCATCCGCCACGCCCGGACCGATACGCTGAGCAAGATCAAGAAGCTCGAGCACATCTCCGAGGACGACAAGGCGCGGGGCGAGAAGGACGTCCAGAAACTCACGGACGAACATGTCAAGCTCGTGGACGAAGTGATCAAGTCCAAAGAAGCGGAAATCATGGAAGTGTGACGGGATGAGCGATTCGCTGCTCGATTCGATCCTCCAGCAGGGTGCGGTCCCGGCGCACGTCGCCATCATCATGGACGGGAACGGCCGGTGGGCGCAGGCGCGCGCCTTGCCGCGCCCGGCGGGACACCAGGCCGGCATGCAGGCGGTACGCGAGGCGGTCGAGGGCGCGCGGAGCGCCGGCGTCAAGGTGCTCACCCTCTTCGCATTCTCCCAGGAAAACTGGCAGCGCCCCCCCCAAGAAATCGACGCGTTGATGGCGCTCCTCGAGGAATACATCGCGAGGGAGCGTGAGGAGCTGATCGCGCGCGGCGTCTCCGTCCGATTCCTCGGCGACCTCGATCGGCTCGTCCCGAGCGCGCGCGCCGCGGTCGATGACACCATTCGCGCCACCGCCGGCGGCACCGAGCTGGCGCTCAACATCTGCATCTCCTACGGGTCCCGGGCGGAATTGACCCGCGCGGCACGGCTGATCGCCGAGGACGTCGCCGCCGGCCGCCTGGTGCCCGCCGAGGTGGATGAGGCCGCGCTCGCCCGACACCTCTACACCGCCGCCTGGCCCGATCCCGATCTCCTGATCCGCACCTCGGGCGAACTCCGCCTCTCGAACTTTCTCCTCTGGCAGCTCGCCTACGCCGAGCTCTTCGTCACGCCGGTCCTCTGGCCCGACTTCACGCGCCACGATTTCTTCGAGGCCGTCCTCGAGTTCCAGCGCCGCGACCGCCGCTTCGGACGCGTCCAGACCTGATGGATCGCAACATGCAGGCGCGGATCGCGTTCGCGGTGGTCGCGATCCCGGTCGCGCTGGCCATCGTCTGGTTTGGCGGGTGGGCGCTCGTGGCGCTCCTCGCCGCGGCCGGATGGCTCGGCACACGGGAATTGTTCCACTTCGCGCAGCAGCGGGGTATCCACCCGTCGCCGGTGCTGGGGCTCGGCGCCGCACTGCTGGCCGCACCGCTCACCTGGCTGGTCCTGAGCCGACCCGATCTGCTGGCGTTCGCGAGCCGGTGGTGGCTGTACGGCGACGCACTCTGGATTCTGCTGGTGCTCACCTGGGCGACGGCCCGACGCGCGCCGGACCAGCAGCCGCTGGCCGCCGCCGCGGTCACCATTGTCGGCCCCCTGTACGCCGCGGCGCTCCCGGCGTTCCTGCTGGTCTTGCGCCACTCCTCGCACGGCCTGATGTCGTGGGCCGGTACCGCCCTCGTCTTCTTCCCCCTCGTCGTGACCTGGGTCGGCGACTCGGCCGCGATGTCGGGGGGCCGCGCGTTCGGCGGGCCGAAAATGGCCCCGACCATCAGCCCGGGAAAGACGCGCGCCGGCGGGATCGCCGGCCTCATCGGAGCGACGCTGGCCGGCGCGCTCCTCGTCCCGCTCGCACTCCGGCCCGCCGGCGTCGACCTGGGCATCGCCCCGGCCGCCGGGATCGGACTGCTGCTCGGCGTGGTCGGGCAGGTCGGCGACCTGGCCGAATCGCTCCTGAAACGGGAGGCAGGCGTCAAGGATTCCAGCCAGCTGATCCCGGGGCACGGCGGCGTCCTCGACCGGTTCGATTCCCTGATCTTCGTGCTCCCCGTCGCCGCGCTCCTCTTCCGCCTCCTCGGCGTCATCTGATGCGTGGGGTGGCGGTGTTGGGCTCGACCGGCTCCATTGGCCGGAGCACCCTGGCTGTCCTTGCCCGGCAGCGGGACCACTTCCGGGTCGTCGCGCTGACCGCAGGCCGCAACGCCTCCCTGCTTGAATCACAGCGTCTCGAATGGACCCCCCAATTCGTGGGACTCGCCGACACGGCCGGCGCCGAGGTGCTTCTCGAGGCGGCGACGCATCCCGAGGTCGAGATCGTGGTGAATGCGGTCGTGGGTGCGGCCGGGCTCGACGCGACGCTCGCGGCGCTCCGCGCCGGAAAGCGCGTCGCCCTGGCCAACAAGGAGTCGCTGGTGATGGCCGGGGAGCTGGTGCTCGCGGCGGCGCGGTCCGGCGGTGGTGAGTTGATTCCCGTGGACAGCGAGCACAGCGCGGTTCTGCAATGCCTGGCCGGGCAGGGGAGCCAACTCGAGCGGCTGATCCTGACGGCGTCCGGGGGTCCCTTCCGCGACTGGCCCGCCGACCGGGTGCAGCGGGCGACGGTCGAGGAGGCGCTCCGCCACCCGACCTGGACCATGGGCAACAAGATCACCGTCGACAGTGCCACGCTTGCCAACAAGGCGCTCGAGGTCATCGAGGCGCATTTCCTCTACGGACTCTCCTACGACCGGATCGAAGTCGTGGTGCATCCGCAGAGCATCGTCCATGCGTTCGTGGAGTTCGGTGACGGGAGCGTCCTGGCCCAGCTCGGCTTCCCGACGATGGAACTGCCGATCCTCTACGCCCTGACACACCCGGCGCGTCTGGTGGACAGCGGGGTGCCGCGGTTCGATCCGATCGCGGCGGGGTCACTGACCTTCGAGCCGGTGCGCCGCGACGTCTTTCGCACCTTCGACGCCGGCGTCGACGCTGGCCGGGTCGGGGGGACCGCACCGGCGGTGTTCAACGCCGCCAATGAAGTGGCCGTCGCCGCGTTTCTCGAGCGACGCATCCCGTTTGGCCGCATCGCCGATACCATCCGGGCGGCTCTCGATGCCCACACCGTCCAGCCGGCGACGTCGCTGGAGGCGGTGCGTGAGGCGGATCGATGGGCCCGCGCCCGAGCTCTCGAGGAGATGACGTGATCGCACTCCAGACCACCCTGTCCCTGCTGGTCGTCCTCGGCATCCTGGTCTTCGTCCACGAGGCGGGGCACTTCCTTGCCGCGAAGTGGGCGGGGGTGTGGGTGCACCGGTTCGCGCTGGGCATCGGCAGCCCGATTCCGGGGCTCTCGTTCACGTGGCGGGAGACCGAGTACGCCATCTGCTGGCTCCCGCTCGGCGGGTACGTGAAGATGGCGACCGCCGAGGAAGAGGCCACCAGCAGCGCGCTGGAGGGCGGGACGCCGGACGCCATCGTGCCGCCGGACATGTACTTCGAGGCAAAACCCGTTTGGAAGCGGATGATCATCATCCTCGCCGGCGTGACGATGAACGCGCTCTTTGCGTGGGTGGTCTTCAGCGGGCTGGCCATCAAGAACGGCCGGGCCTTCGATCCCGAGACACGCGTCGGGCAGGTCGACACCACGGGCTTCCTGCCGGTCCTGGCTCCCCTGGCCCAGCTCGCCCCTGGTGACAGTATCGTCGCCGTCAACGGCCTGGCCGTGCATGACTGGGGCGAGGTGATGGACGGGATCATGAACGGGCCGGCGGATACGATCACCATTGCCGTGGCGGGGAAGCAGGAGATCATCCTCCCGGTCCACCCCGATGCCGTCGAGGAGCGGGCGATGGCGGCGCAGGCGCTCTCGTCCTGGCGACCGCCGGCCATCTCCACGGTCACGCCCGGCGGGCCGGCGAGTCGGGCGGGGTTCAAGTCCGGCGACCTGATCCTCACCGTCGACGGGATTCCCGTGCCGCAGTGGTGGGACCTCACGGCCCTGATCGAGGCGCGTCAGGGCGACACGGTGGCGGTCGAGGTGGCGCGGGGAGCGGAACGCCTGACCTTGACGGTGGTGCCGGGCTCGAGGGTCGTCACCGATGCCGACGGGTCGGAGCGTACCGTCGGGGTCATCGGGGTGGGGAGCCAGGGTCAGGTGGTCTTCGAACCGCTGAGCCTGGTGGAGGCGGTGCAGGAGGGGTTTGATGCCACCCTCAGCGCCTCGACGACGGTGGTGCGGTCGGTCCGGGGGATGGTGACCGGTCGGGTCTCCGGCCGGAACATCGGTGGCCCGATCGCCATCGGCCAGATGGCGGCGGCTTCCGCCGAAGCGGGGCTGGGGGTGTTCTTCGGGTTCCTCGGTGTGATTTCCATCAACCTGGCGGTGCTGAACCTCCTGCCGATCCCGATCCTCGATGGCGGGCAGTTCCTCTTCCTGCTGGCCGAGGGAATCCTGCGGCGCCCCCTGTCGCTCAAGCTCCGGGAGCGGCTGACGGTGGTTGGGCTGATGCTGGTGATGGCGCTCATGCTCTTCGCCTTCTGGAACGACCTGAGCCGGATCTTCCTGAATTGGGGCTAAGGCTTTGCAGGCACAAGTGTTAAGGCACGGGTTGGCCCCGGCGGATTGGAGGGAGGCCGGCACCGGGAAGTGCCCCAACCCCTTGTCACGCCACAACTAGCGGGTTATTTTTCTGTGCTTGAAAGAATCGCGAAATTCGCGTAGCTGGAACGACATGACGTTGCCCATGCGGGCACCCAACGGAATCGACAGAATGAGCTTCGACAAGCAGGCTGTGACCGAAAAGCATCGCCTCCACGAGACGGACACCGGGTCCGCTCCCCTGCAGGTGGCCATGCTCACTGAGCGGATCAACTCGCTCACCGAACACTTCCGGACGCATTCGAAGGACCACCATGGTCGTCGAGGGCTCCTGAAGATGGTCGGCACGCGGCGCCGCCTGCTCACCTACCTGAAGCGCAATGATCTGTCGACATACCGAGCGCTCCTCGAGCAACTCGGTCTCCGTCACTAACTGAAGCCCGTGGGCGAGGGCGTCCCGACCGAGCACGACGGGACGCCCTCTTTGCATTGCGTGCTCTGAGAAAAGAAAAGGTTGTGACTGTGCATCGGATCGAAACGGAATTCGCCGGCCGGACCCTCACGATCGAGACCGGGAAGATGGCGAAGCAGGCTGCCGGCTCGTGTCTCGTTCGCTTCGGCGACACCATGGTTCTGGCGGCGGTGACCGTCTCCAAGAACATCTCCACGCTCCCCTTCTTCCCCCTCACGGTCGAGTATCGCGAGAAGACCTACGCCGCGGGCAAGATCCCGGGTGGGTTCCTCAAGCGTGAAGGCCGTCCGTCGGACAAGGAGATCCTGGCCGCCCGCGGCATCGACCGGTCCATCCGGCCGCTCTTCCCCGAGGGCTTCAAGAACGAGATCCAGGTCTTCGTCACGGTCATCTCGGCCGACCAGGAGAACGACGCCGACGTGCTCGGCGTGCTGGCGGCGTCGACGGCGCTGAGCATCTCGCCGATCCCGTGGAACGGTCCGCTCGCGGCCGTGCGGGTCGGCCAGGTCGAGGGCAACTGGATCCTCAACCCGACCTTCCAGCAGCTGGAGTTCTCCGCGCTCGACCTCTTCATCACCGGGTCGGAAGACTCAGTCGTGATGGTCGAAGGCGGCGCGCACGAAATTTCCGAGAAGGACGTCCTCAATGCCCTCAAGATCGGGCAGAAGGGGATCAAGGAACTGGTCGGCCACGCGAAGAAGATCATCGCCAAGGCGGCGAAGCCGAAGATGGAGTGGACCAAGGCCGAGCGGGATCCCGCGCTCACCAAGCGCGTCGACGAGCTCCTCGAAAAGCCGATGGCCAAGGCCATCAACGCGAAGGACAAGGCCGGGCGCGCCGAGGGTGTCGCCAAGGTCAAGTCGGCTGCCATCGAGAAGCTGGTGGCCGAATTTCCCGATGCCGGCCGGACCATCGGCAACGAGATCGAGGAAGTCGAATACCGGGTCATGCGGGCCCAGGTACTCGACAAGGGCGAGCGGGTCGACGGCCGTGACCCCGACACCGTCCGGCCGATCACCATCGAAACCGGCCTGCTGCCCCGTGCGCATGGTTCGGCACTGTTCACCCGTGGTCAGACGCAGGCGCTGGTGGCCGTCACCCTCGGCACCGCCGACGACGAGCAGCGGATCGACAACATCGACGTGCCGCGCGAAACGACCAAGTCGTTCATGCTGCACTACAACTTCCCGCCGTACTGCACCGGTGAAGTCAAGATGATCCGCGGCACCAGTCGCCGCGAAATCGGTCACGGCACCCTCGCCGAGCGGGCACTGCAGTCGCTGCTGCCGCGGTACGAGGAATTCCCCTACACCATGCGCATCGTCTCGGAGGTCCTCGAGTCGAACGGTTCGTCGTCGATGGCCTCGGTGTGCGGCGGCTCGTTGTCGCTCATGGATGCCGGCGTGCCGATGAAGGCCGCCTGCGCCGGTGTGGCGATGGGACTCATCAAGGAAGGGAAGAAGGTCGCCATCCTGACCGACATCCTCGGTTCCGAGGATCATCTCGGCGACATGGACTTCAAGGTGGCCGGCACGACCGAGGGCATCACCTCGATCCAGATGGACATCAAGATCCAGGGTCTCGACCTGAAGATCATGGAAGAGGCGCTCGACAAGGCCAAGGCCGGCCGCCTGCACATCCTCAGCGAGATGGCCAAGGCCCTCGACACCCACCGGCCGGAAATGTCGCCGTGGGCGCCGCGGATCTTCACCCTGCAAATCAAGCCCGACAAGATCGGCGACCTCATCGGCCCGAAGGGCAAGACCATTCGCGGCATCCAGGACGCCACCGGCGCCAAGATCAGCGTCGAGGACTCCGGCCTCGTCACCATCGCCGCGGTCGGCGGTGAGGCGGGCGAAAAGGCCCGCGAGATGGTCACCGCCATCTGCACCGAGCCCGAGGTCGGCAAGATCTATGAAGGCCCCGTCAAGAGCACCACGGCATTCGGCGCCTTCATCGAGATCCTTCCCGGCGTCGAGGGGCTGCTGCACATCAGCGAGCTCCAGCACGCCCGCACCGAGAAGACCGAAGACGTCGTCAAGAAGGGCGACATCGTCAAGGTCAAGCTCCTCGAGGTGGACGAGCGCGGCCGGATGAAGCTGTCCCGGAAGGCGCTCCTGCCGAAGGAGTAACAGGGTGACGACTGTCCGTCTCGACGACGGGCTGTTCCAGACGAGCGCACCCAACGGCTGCGTCCTCCTCACGGAGACGCTGCCGGGGGTGCGCTCGGCCGCATTGGGGATCTGGGTCCGCTCCGCGAGCGCGCATGAGCCCCGCCCGAAGATGGGGGTCTCCCATCTGCTGGAGCACATGGTGTTCAAGGGAACCGAGCGGCGGAGCGCCCGGCAGATTGCCCTCGAGCTCGAGGTGCGGGGCGGGAGCCTCGACGCGTACACCAGTCGCGATCACACGAGCTACCAGGCGCATGTCCTGGACACTGACCTCCCCCTGGCCGCCGACATTCTCTCCGACCTGGTCCGCCGCCCGCTGCTCCGCGAACAGGACCTGGTGCCGGAGCGGAACGTGGTCCTCGAAGAGATCAACGGGGTGGAGGATACCCCCGACGATCTCGTGTTCGAGCTGCACTCCGAGACCCTCTGGCCCACGCACCCCTACGGGTACTCGATTCTGGGCAGCGCCGACACGGTGGGCGCCCTCTCCGCCGCCGACCTGCAGGCCTCCCACCGGAACGGGTATTTTCGAGGCAACTGCGTCATCGCGGCGGCCGGGCAGGTGAACCACGAGGCGTTGCTGGAGGCGCTGACCGGGGAAGGGTGGTTCGAGGGTCCCGACCTCGAGACCCCGCTGGCCCCCGCGGCTCCAGGTGAGCCGGCCCGGGGGGTGGTGCGGACCGAGACCCGGGACACCACCCAGGCGCATATCGTCTTCGGATCTGATACTTTCCCGTACGCCGACGGCCGGCGGTACGCCATGGGGATGCTCATCAACGCCTTTGGCGGCGGGATGTCGAGTCGCCTCTTTCAGCGGATCCGGGAGGAGCTCGGGCTGGCGTATGCGATCTACGCGTACCACCAGTTCTACCGGTCGGCCGGACAGTCGGGCGTCTATATCGGCACGAAGCCGGAGACGGCCGACCAGGCCGTCGAGGCGATCCTCGCCGAGTACCGGCTCATGGCCACGGAAGGCCTGTCTGCCGCGGAGATCGAGGACGCACGGCGCCAGTTGAAGGGGCAGGTCATGCTGGGCCTGGAGAGCCCCCAGAGCCGGATGAACCGTCTGGCGAGCCTGACCCTGCAGGGCGAGCCATACCGCCCGCTCGACCGGGTGCTCGACGAGATTGACGCCGTGTCCTCGGAGACGCTTGCCGCGGTGGCCGCCGAGTTCTTCGCGCCGGAGCGGCAGACGATCGTGCGATTGGGGCCGGCGGCGTAGGTTCGAAGGACTGAGGACTGAGGACTAGGACTGAGGACTGAGTGTCATCAACGACATCTACCAAGGGTCGAGCCATGATCATCGGCGTACCGAAGGAAATCAAGACCAACGAAAACCGTATCGCGCTGGTTCCCGCCGGCGCCGAGGCGCTGGTCGGAGCCGGGCACACCGTCTACGTGGAGGCCGGCGCCGGCATGGGAAGCGGGTTCCCCGATGAGGCGTACACCGCCGTCGGGGCGAAGATGCTGCCGACCGCCGACGATGTCTGGGCCAAGGCCGACATGATCATGAAGGTCAAGGAGCCGATCGCCGTCGAGTGGCCCCGGATGCGCAAGGGCCAGCTGATCTACACCTACTTCCACTTTGCCGCCGCCGAGGACCTGACCAAGGCGGTCATCACGTCGGGTGCCGTGGCGGTGGCGTACGAGACGGTGCAGCTGCCCAACGGCGAGCTCCCCCTGCTGACGCCGATGTCGGAAGTCGCCGGGCGGATGGCGGTGCAGGAGGGTGCGAAGTACCTGGAGAAGGTGTTCGGGGGCAGCGGCATCCTCCTCGGCGGCGTGCCCGGCGTGGCGCCGGGCGAAGTGGTGATCATCGGCGGCGGCGTGGTCGGCATCGGCGCCGCGAAGATGGCCGCGGGCCTCGGGGCGCATGTCACCATCCTCGACGTGTCGCTCGACCGGCTCCGGTACCTCGACGACGTCCTGCCGGCGAATGTCGACACCTGCTACTCGAACCGGCACAACATTCTCGACGCGATCCGCAAGGCGGACCTCGTGGTCGGGGCGGTCCTCCTCACGGGGGCCAAGGCGCCCCACCTGGTCAAGCGGGCCGACCTGGCGCTCATGAAGCCGGGCTCCGTTATCGTCGACGTGGCCGTCGACCAGGGTGGCTGTGTCGAGACGATCAAGCCCACCACGCACGAGAATCCGACCTATTTCGTGGATGGCATCCTCCACTACGCGGTTGCCAACATGCCCGGCGGGGTCCCGCGCACCTCCACCCTGGCGCTGACCAACGCCACCCTCCCCTACGGGCTCAAGCTCGCCAAGCACGGCTGGAAGGCGGCCTGCAAGGCCGACCGCTCGCTGATGCTCGGCCTGAACGTCGTCGAGGGGAAGGTGGTCTATCCGGGGGTCGCGGAGGCGTTCGGCCTGCCGCTGGTGGATGTCGAGACGGTCCTGAAGTGAACGGCACCTCCGTCCAGGTGACCTGTATCACATGATTCGATGACGAACATCCGTATCGTTCGTCTCCCGCATGGGGAGGGGTTGCCTCTCCCCACGCGGGCCACCCCCGGTGCCGCCGGATTCGACCTGGCCAGCGCCGAAGCCGGGGAGCTCGCCCCGATGGAACGGCGGCTTTTTGCGACTGGATTCGCGATCGCCATCCCCGAGGGGTACGAGGTCCAGCTCCGGCCCCGCTCCGGACTGGCCCTCCGGGACGGGCTGACGCTCCCCAACACCCCCGCCACGATCGACAGCGACTACCGGGGCGAGCTCAAGGTGGCACTGGTCAACCTGGGCTCCGCCTCGGTGCGGGTCACCAGGGGCATGCGGATTGCTCAGATGCTGGTGTCCCGCGTGGAGCCGGCCACATTCGAGGAGGTCGATTCCCTCCCCCCAACGGAGCGGGGTGAGGGCGGATTCGGGAGCACCGGGCACTAGCGCCTAACTCTCGGTCTTGTCCGGATTTACGGCATTCGTTAGCTTTGGGCTCGACGCCCCCCACCCAACTGAAAGCCGTGAGATTGCCCACAGGATGAAGCTGCCTTCCTTTCGCTTTAGCTCGCTTATCCCCGCCAACGAAATCGCGGTCGATCTGGGCACGGCGAATACGCTGATTTACGTGAAGGGCGAAGGCATCGTGCTGAACGAGCCGTCAGTGGTCGCGCTCGAGAAGGCCACGGGCAAGATCATGGGCATCGGTCTCGAGGCGAAGCGGATGCTGGGGCGCACGCCCGACGGCATTCTCGCTGTGCGGCCGCTGAAGGATGGCGTCATCGCCGACTTCGACGTCACCGAAAAGATGCTTCGCTATTTCCTCAAGACGATCATCGACAAGCACGTCTTCCGCGTGAAGCCAAAGGTCATCGTGTGCGTGCCGAGCGGCATCACCGAGGTGGAGCGGCGCGCGGTGCGCGACTCCGCGGAGACGGCGGGCGCCAAGGAAGTCTGGATGGTGGCCGAACCCATGGCGGCGGCCATCGGCGTGGGGCTCCCGGTGGAAACGCCGACGGGCAACATGGTCATCGACATCGGGGGCGGGACGACGGAAATCGCGGTCATTGCGCTGTCCGGCATTGTGTCCGACACCTCGATCCGCACCGGCGGCGACGAGCTTGACATGGCCATCGTGCAGTTCATGCGCAAGAACTACAATCTGCTGGTGGGCGAGCCGACCGCGGAGGCCATCAAGATCAAGATCGGGTCGGCTGCGCCCGTCGGCGAAGAGCGTGAAATGGAGGTCAAGGGCCGGGACCTGGTGTCCGGCATCCCGAAGACCGTGCGCGTGCATTCCTCCGAGATCCGCGAGGCGGTGCAGGAGCCGATCCAGCAGATCGTCGACGCGGTGCGCCGCGCGCTCGAGATCACACCCCCGGAGCTGGCCAGCGATATCGTGGACCGCGGCATCATCATGACGGGCGGCGGCGCGCTCATTCGCGGGCTCGACGTCCTGCTGGCGCAGGAGACGGGGCTCCCGATTCACGTGGACGAAGATCCGCTCACCTGCGTTGTGCGCGGCACTGGCCGCATCCTCGACGACCCGCTGAAGTACCAAAGCGTGCTTTCCAAGTAGCATGCTGGCGCCGGATCGCACGTTCGCCCGTCGCGACACCGCCCTCTTCATCCTCTGCCTCGTCCTGTCGGTGGGCGCCTTGTTCGCGCCGGAGCGCTGGCAGTACGCCATCGCCTCCAGCGCGCGGAGCACCGCACTCGCCCCCCTCATCGCGCTGCAGCGCCGGGCCGAGGCCTCCCGCACCAGCCTGGCGCGGTTCGAGCTCTTGACCGCGCAGCGCGATTCGGCCACCGTCGCCGCCCAGTCCCTCCCGGTCCTCCTTGACGAGAACAACCAGCTCCGCGCGCTGCTCGGGCTCACGCGCCGGCTGTCGCGCAAGGTGATCCCCGCCGAAGTCCTGCATCAACCGCTGCCGACCGATGGACGGACCCTGCTGCTCGGGGCCGGGCGCCAGTCGGGGATTGCGCCGTTCCAGGCGGTGCTCGCCCCGGAGGGGCTCCTCGGCGTGGTCCTCACGGTCGGCCCCGCGACCGCCGTGGTGATGACCTGGGCCCATCCCGACTTCCGGGCGAGCGCCGTCACGCTGGATGGTTCGGTCGCGGGCATCGTCGGCGTCACCGCGGACGCCTCCGTGCGTGAGCCGATGCTTGAGCTGCGCGGCGTGCCGTATCGCGATTCCGTCCCGGTCGGCACCGAGGTCATCACCTCGGGCCTCGGCGGGGTCTACCCGCGTGGGCTGCCATTGGGGACGGTTGTCGGTGTGGCGCGGGAGTCCGAGGGATGGGAGCGGATCTATCTGGTCCGGCCTGCCGCCGCCCCGGCGCGCGTGAGCCACGCCCTGGTCCTCCCGGCAACGACGGTGTGGGTGCAGCCGCCGCCTGAGGATTCCGCGCCATGAGCGCCGGCCGCGCCAGCCGCATCCGGTTCAGCCTGGTCATGCTCCTGCTGGTGGGGCTGCAGTTCTACGTGCGGCCCCGTCTCGGCAGTCCGCACGTCGCACCGGACTTCCTGATGCTCGGACTGATGATCTTCGCCATCCGGAGCCGACCGGGTGCGGCGGCCTTTGCCGGCTTCCTTATCGGCTTCGCCAGCGATGCGCTCACCCCTGCCCGGTTCGGCGCGGCGATGCTGGCCAACACGCTTGTCGGCTACGCGGCGGCGTGGGGACGGGCGGTGTTCTTCGCCGACAACCTGCTGGTCAATGCCGGGTTCATCGCCGCCGGCGTCTGGCTCCGCGATTTGCTCGTCCTCATGGCCAGCGGCACCGGCGGCAGGGAGCTGGTGGTCCAGCTCGGTGTGTGGAGCCCACTCATGGCCCTCAGCACCGCCGTCACCGGCATCGTGGTGCTGACCGTGTTCCGCGACTGGCTCGATATCCGGCTCGAGGAATGAACGAGTTCCACTCCTACCGTCGCGCCGAGCGGGCGGCCATCACCCGCTGGGGGTTCTTCGCGGCCTTCCTCGTCCTCACGATTGCCTTCTTCCGCACCCAGGTGGTCCAGCACGAGCAGTTTCGGCTGCGCGCCGAGAAGAACAGGCTGCGCATCGTCCCGCTGGCGGCACCCCGCGGCGTCATCCTGGACCGCAACGGGCTGGTCATTGCGGAGAACGTGCCGGGCTACGCGATCAAGCTCCTCGCCCCGTCGGTGGACTCCCTGCGCGCGGTGCTCGCCCGCTTCATGGCGGTCGTGCCGCTCGACAGCGTCGAGGTCAGCGGCATCCTCGCGCGCTACCGCCAGGCTCCCTATCAGCCCGTCGTGGTCCTCGGGGCCGGCAGTTTCGAGACCGTATCGCGCCTGGAGGAGCGACGGGCGGTCCTGCCCGGGCTGGTCATCCAGTCGGAACCGCGCCGATACTATCCGGACGGCCAGGCCGTCGCGCATCTGGTGGGCTATGTCGGCGAGGTCAGCGAGCGTGAGCTTGAGACCGACCGGTTCCCGGGGGCGCAGCTGGGCACGGTGGTGGGGCGGTCAGGTCTGGAGCAGGAATACGACGCCGAGCTGCGCGGCCAACCGGGGGTGCACTACGTCGAGGTGAATGCGCGGGGCCGCCTGGTGCGCGAGGAGGATGTCGCCCCCACGCTGCCTGCGATTCCCGGCGAGCCGATCCAGACGACGATCGATCTTGAATTGCAGCGCTACATCGACAGCATCTGGCGGGCCGACGCGCCGGGTGTTCGTGGCGCGATGGTGGCGCTCACGCCGTCGGGTGAGGTCTTGGCGCTCTACAGCGCGCCGGGGTACGACCCCAACGAATTCGTGGGAGGGATCTCCACGACGGAATGGCGGCGACTGAACGATGATCCGGCCATCCCGCTACTCGACCGTGCCATCCAGACGCGGTATCCCCCGGCCTCGCCATTCAAGCTTGCCACCGCCGCGATGGCTCTCAAGCGCGGCATCGCGACGTTTTCGACGCGCATGCCGGAGCCCTGCCGCGGCGGCCTCCAGGTGGGCAACCGCTACTTCCGGTGCTGGAAGCCGGAAGGGCATGGCAGTCTCGACCTCGAGGGAGCCATCGCCAAGAGTTGCGACGTCTATTTCTATCAGCTCGGCCTCCGGATCGGCCTCGATGCGATCCTGAGTGACGGCGTCTTGATGGGGTTTCGGGAGAAGAGCGGGATCGACCTCGAAAACGAGATCGCCCCCATCTACCCGTCCAACGCCGCCTATTTCGACCGGAAGTACGGGCCCCGCGGCTGGAGCAAATGGGGTGCGACGCTGAACTTCGCCATCGGGCAGGGGGAGAACACCCAGAGCGTCATCAACATGACCCGCTTCTTTGCGGCGCTGGCCAGCGGGGGCGACGCCCCGACGCCGTACATCGTCCGGCGTCGATCCGACGACGTCCGCGAGCTCGGCCTTTCCCCGGCCCAGTTGGAGGGGCTTCGGTTGGCGATGATTGCGGTGGTGGAGCGGGGAACAGCGGCGGGGAGCCGCAACCTCGTCCTGCAGCTGGCGGGGAAGACCGGGACCGCCCAGAACTCGCACGGTGAGGATCATGGGTGGTACGTGGGCTTCGCGCCGGCCGAGCAGCCGACGATCATCGTCGGCAGCATCATGGAGTTTGCCGAGCACGGTTCCAACGTGGCGCCGTTTGTGAACCGCGTCCTCGCCCGCTACGTCCTGGGGAAGGGGGCCACGGACGCGCCGTTGCGGGTGACACTGCCCGCCGACTCTGCGCCGCGCGCCGTCCAGATCGTGCCGGACTCCGTGCGGCTCGTCGATCCGGTGGCCGACGACACGGTCCTTCCCCCTCCACCACCGCCGAGCGCGCCATGAGATCGCTCGGTCCGGACCGCCCCCTCATTGCGGTGACGCTGTTCCTCGCCGCGTACGGCCTGCTGGTTCTCTATTCGGCCGGGCAGACGGATGTGGTGACGCAGGCGCAGGGGGTCTGGATGCGGCAACTGATCTGGCTCGGCATCGGCATCGTGGCGGCGGCCGTCACCTTCCGGATCTCCTTCCGGCTGTTGGAGTGGCTGGCGCCGGCCGCCTATGCTGTGGCCATCCTGCTCCTGCTCGTGACGCTCGTGGTCGGGACGGGGCAGGGGACCGCCGCCGGAACCAGGAGCTGGCTGTCTGTCGGCGGACACCAGATTGGCCAGCCGGCAGAACTCGCCAAGCTCGCGGTCATCCTGATGCTCGCGCGCTACCTCTCCGGCCTTCGCGACGCGCCGCGGAACCTGCGTGAACTGGTCGCCCCCTGCCTGATTGCCGGCGTCCCCTTTCTGCTGGTGCTGAAGCAACCCGATCTCGGGAGCGCGATCGTCTTCGTTGGCATTCTCTTCCTGATGCTGTTCTGGTCCGGGGTGAAGCCGTCGCTGCTGTTCATGCTCGCCAGCCCCGGACTGAGCCTGCTGCTCGCGTTCAATACGTGGACGTGGGGCGTCTGGATGATCGTGCTGGCGCTGTTGCTCTTCTCCTGGCGGCCCTACGTGGTGGAGGCGGTCTTCCTCTACGTCGTCAATTCGATCATGGGGGCGGTGGCGATACCACTCTGGCAGCGGCTGGCCCCCTACCAGCAGAACCGGCTCCTGACCTTTCTCAATCCAGAAATCGACCCCCGGGCGGCCGGCTACCATGCCATCCAGTCGCGGGTGGCCATCGGCTCAGGGGGCTGGTTCGGCAACGGCTTCACGCTCGGGCCGCAGAAGCGGCTGGCCTTCCTCCCGGCCCAGCACACGGACTTCATCTTTTCGGTCGTGGGAGAGGAACTGGGTTTCCTCGGTGTCATCGCCGCCCTGGTGCTCTTTCTGGCCCTCTTCCTGGTCATCCTGCGGATCGCCCGGCGGGCGACGGAGCCGTTCACAAGCCTGGTGGTCTTCGGTGTCCTGGCGTTGCTCCTGACCCACGTCTTCGAGAATGTGGGCATGACGGTCAACCTCATGCCGATCACCGGCATTCCGCTGCCCTTCTTCTCGTACGGCGGGTCGTTCTTCCTGGTCTGCTGCGTGGCGATCGGCCTCTCATTACGGGCCGCCTGGGACGCCCGGCTCTCGGGGTATGCGGATACGTAGCAATGAGTTAGGTCTTGTGGTCTGGCGCTGGGCGCCTCGATCCCACAGATTGATAGCTGCTATGCCCATCCCCTTCTGTCCCCCCCGAGCCTCCTCAACCCCAACAGGGGTGTAATGGCCTGGTTCAAGAAAGAGCGAAAGCCCCGGACTCCGGTCCGCGAGCGTCGCGAGGTTCCTGCCGATGCCTGGGAGAAATGTGACTGCTGTGGTCACATGGACATCCGGGACAAATTCGAGCGTGCCCTCAATGTCTGTCCGGAGTGCGGCGAGCACCGCCGGATCGGCGCGGAGGAGTACATCGAGTTGTTGACGGATGAGGGGTCCTGGCGCGAACTCTGGGGCAACCTCCGCTCCCAGGATCCGCTCCAGTTCGAGTCGTACCCCGAACGGCTCGACAGGGCGATCGCGAAGGCGGGGCCGTCGGACGCCATCTATACCGGCATCGGGCAGCTCGACGGGCTTTCCTACTATCTCGGCGTGATGAACTTCGCGTTCATGGGTGGGTCGATGGGTTCGGTCGTCGGGGAGAAGATCGCCCGGCTTGCCCGCCGCGCGCTGCAGAAGAAGCGTCCGCTGGTGCTGGTCTGCGCCTCGGGTGGTGCCCGGATGCAGGAGGGGGTGTACTCCCTCATGCAGATGGCCAAGACCAGCGCCGCGCTGGCCGCAGCTCGGGCTGCACGGCATCCCCTTCATCACGATCCTGACCGACCCGACCACGGGCGGCGTCTCCGCATCCTTTGCCATGCAGGGGGATGTGATTCTCGCCGAGCCTGGAGCACTGATCGGCTTTGCCGGCCAGCGGGTCATCAAGCAGACCATCGGTCAGGACCTGCCGGAGGGATTCCAGACGGCGGAGTTCCTGCTGGATCACGGTCAGGTGGATGACGTGGTGCCCCGCGGGTCGTTGCGTGACACGACCGCCCGGCTGCTCCGGCACATGCGGGGCGCGCGGGCGCGGTACGACGCGGCCGACGCCGTGTGAGCGGACTCCCGCAACAGCATTCACGAAAACACGAACGCACGAAAGTGGATGCCATGATCAGTCGGCGTGTCGCATCGCCCGTTTCTTGTTCGTGTTTTCGTGTTTTCGTGCTTTCGTGAATTCGGTCCGCCTGTCGTACGACGAAGCCCTCGCGTTTCTCTTCCCCCGCACCACCACCATCAAGTTCGGGCTCGAGACCACCGCCGCGCTCCTCCACGAGCTGGGCGATCCGCATACGGTCATCCCTTCCATTCATATCGGTGGCACGAACGGCAAGGGGAGCGTCGCGACCCTCGTGGCCGAGGCGCTCGGATGCGCCGGCTGGCGTGTCGGCCTCTATACGTCGCCGCACCTCGTCTCGTTCCGGGAGCGGATTCGGGTCGGCGGCGTGCCGATCTCTGAGTCGGCGGTGGCGATGTGGACCACCCGCATGGCGCCTCGCATCCAGGAACGGGGGGCGACGTTCTTCGAGGCCTCGACCGCCATGGCCTTCGCCGACTTCGCGGCGCGTGGGGCGGAGATCGCGGTCGTGGAGGTCGGGCTTGGTGGGCGGCTCGACAGCACCAACATCATCACCCCGGTGGTCAGCGCCGTCACCAAGATCGCGCTGGACCATATGAAATACCTTGGGGGGAACCTGACAGACGATCGCCGCGGAAAAGGCCGGGATTGCGAAGCCGGGCGTGCCCTTCGTCATCGGGGAGCGGGATCCCGCCCTCGTGAACGTGCTGCGGCGCGAAGCACAGCGGATTGCGCGGGACGCCGGCGCGCGATCTGATGTCCGGGTGCTGCCGCCCGACTACGAGTGGACGGGGCCGCTCGGTTTGCGCGGCCTCCACCAGCGGCGGAACGCCGGGGTCGCACACGGAATCCTCATGGCCCTCCCGGAACGGTGGCGGCCCAGCCTGGGGGCCATCACCCAGGGGTTCACGGACGCGCGCGCCGCCGGCCGGCTCGACCGCCGAGGCAAGTGGCTCTTCGACGTGGCGCACAACCCGGATGGGATGGAGTCCCTCGTTGCGTCGCTGCAGGCCGACCCGCCGCCGGGCCCGGTGCACGCACTGGTGAGCATCCTGGGGGACAAGGAGTGGCCCACGATGCTGGTGTGGCTCGACTCCGTGGTCGATCGGGGGGTCCTCACCGTGGCCCCCTCCGCGGAGGAGCGGGGCTGGGACCTCGGGTGGCTCCAGGAGTGGCTGGCCCGGTCCGATCGCCCGCCCGCTCACGCGCGCTGGACGCTGGTTCCCGACTTCGACGCCGCGCTCAGGGAGGTGCAGGAGGCTGCCGGGACGGTCCTGGTGACCGGATCGTTCCACACCGTCGGCGACGTGATGGAGGCGGTGGGCCTAGGGGAATGACCCTCTCGCTGGCATAGCCAAATCCTTTGTTTTCAAGTATTTTGCTCCTCATGTCGCACCAGTCCCTGCCCGGCTTCCGCGAGTTCTTTCCAGACGATTTGGCCGCGCGCACCCACCTCTTCGAGGCTTGGCGCCGGGTGGCTGCGCGGTATGGCTTCGAGGAGTACGACGGGCCTCCGCTCGAGCCGCAGGAGTTGTACACCGAGAAGAGCGGCGACGGAAATCGTCGGGCAACTCTACAATTTCGTGGACAAGGGCGACCGCGAGGTGGCGCTGCGTCCCGAAATGACGCCGACCCTGGCCCGCATGGTCGCCGCCCGCGCCAATGGACTCCGCAAGCCGATCCGCTGGTTCTCCATCGCCCAGATGTTCCGGTATGAGCGCCAGCAGCGCGGGCGCCTGCGGGAGCACTACCAGCTCAACTGTGACTTGATCGGCGAGGCCGGTCCGCTCGGCGACGCCGAGATCATCGCCCTGCTCATCGATGTGGCGCGAGACCTCGGGCTCGGGGCGGCGGATGTGCGGGTGCGGGTCTCCGACCGCCGGGTGCTCTCTGCCCTGCTCCTCAGCGCGGGGGTGACGGAGGCACAGCTGCCGCTGGCGTACGCGGCCATCGACAAGCGAGAGCGGATGGACCGGGCAGCGCTGCTGGCGATGCTCCGGGGACGGGGACAGGCGGAATGTCCGCGGCCGTCGCGGGACGGGTGCTGGATCTGTCTGCGCTGCACCGATTGGACGATGTGGAGGCGGTCCTCGTGAAGGTGCCCGGCGGGAAGGCCGCGCTCGAACCGCTCCGCCGGACGCTGGGCGCCCTCGAGGCGATGGGGCTCGCCGAGTTCGTGGATGTCGACCTCACCATTGTCCGCGGCCTGGCGTACTACACCGGGACTGTCTTCGAGCTCTTCGACGCCGGCCGCTCCCTCCGGGCCATCGCCGGAGGTGGCCGCTACGACGATCTGCTTGCGGCGCCTCGGTGGTGTGGACCTGCCGGCCGTCGGCTTCGCGATGGGCGACGTGGTGATCGGCGAGTTGCTGAGGGAACGGGGACTCGTGCCCGCCGCGGCGCCCACGGTCGACGTCTTCATCGCGGGCGTGACTCGAGGATGACTTGCCCCACGTGCTGGCGCTGGCGCACGATTGCCGTGATGCCGGACTGCGGACGGAGTACGCACTTGCGGCGCAGGCGGTGGGCAAGCAGCTCAAGCTCGCGGACGCACGGAAGGCACGGATTGCCGTGTTGATCGGGCCGGATGATCGCGCGCGAAACGAAGTGCAGCTGAAGGACCTGACCGCCAAGGAGCAGCGGTCGGTGTCCAGAGACCGAAGCGGTCGCCGCGCCCTGGCGACGCGCTCCTGACCCCGGGGCCGCGGCGCGGCTCCACCCAGCGAGGCAGCATGGCAGACGACAAGGCACTCACGACCCGCGCCGCGGACTTCTCCGCCTGGTACAACGAAGTCATCGCCCGGGCCGAGCTGGCGGACTACAGCCCGGTGCGCGGGTGCATGGTCATCCGCCCGAACGGCTACGCCATCTGGGAGCAGATGCAGCAGGCGCTCGACCGGATGTTCAAGGACACCGGGCACCAGAACGCCTACTTCCCGCTGTTCATTCCGCAGAGCTTCCTGGCCAAGGAGGCCGAGCACGTCGAGGGGTTCGCCCCGGAGCTGGCGGTGGTCACGCACGGCGGCGGCAAGGAGCTGGAAGAGCCGCTCGTCGTCCGCCCCACCTCCGAGACGATCATCTACTCGATGTATCGCCAAGTGGATCCAGAGCTGGCGCGACCTGCCCGCTGCTGATCAACCAGTGGGCGAACGTCGTGCGCTGGGAGATGCGCACTCGCCTCTTCCTGCGCACCACGGAGTTCCTCTGGCAGGAAGGCCACACCGCGCACGCCACCGAGGAGGAGGCCGAGGCGGAGACGCTGCTGATGCTCGGCGATCTACCGGCGGTTCGCCGAGGAGTGGATGGCGATGCCGGTGCTCACCGGGCGGAAGACCGATGGGGAGAAGTTCGCCGGCGCGCTCCGCACCTACGCGATCGAAGCGATGATGCAGGACAATCGCGCGCTGCAGGCCGGCACCACCCACAACCTCGGGCAGAACTTCGCCAAGGCGTTCGACGTGACGTTCCAGACCGCCGACGGCGGGCTCGGTCACGTCTGGAACACCTCCTGGGGCGTGTCCACGCGGCTGGTCGGCGGCCTGATCATGACGCACAGCGACGACGTCGGCCTGCGTCTGTCCGCCGCGACTGGCGCCAGTACCAGGTCGTGATCGTCCCGATCTACCGCAAGGACGAGGAGCGCGCCGACGGTGCTCGAAGCCGCCGAGCGGTTGCTCAGCGGCGCTGCACGCGGCAGGCATCCGGGTGCACGTCGATGCGCGCGACGGCCTGAAGCCGGGCGCGAAGTACTACGAGTGGGAGTCGCGCGGCGTGCCGTTCCGGCTCGAGCTCGGCCCCCGCGACCTGGCAGCGGAGCAGGTGATGCTGGCGCGCCGGACCGGCGGCAAGGAGCCGGTGCCGATGGCCGGACTCGGCGACCGTATTCATGTCGAGATCGACGCGATGCAGCAGGCGCTGCTCGGCGCGGCGGTCGCCCGGCGCGAGGCGGCCACCATCCGCGGCGCGACGCGCCAGCAACTGGTCGAGGCGATGAACGGCCCCGGCGGGTTCGTCTACGGCGGCTGGTGCGGCGATGCCACCTGCGAGGCCGACATCAAGGAGCAGACCAAGGCAACGATCCGGGTCCTGCCTGACGACGAGTTCAAGTCCGATCCCGCGCCAACCAGGTGCGCCTGGTGCAACCGCGACGCCGTGACGGAGGCGGTGTGGGCGAAAGCGTACTAGTGGGGGCGGGGCAGGAGGGCAGGGGGGCAGGGGGGCCGGAGGCCCTCTTGGCAGATGCAGGGATGGCCGTGTCCGAGGAAGGACTCGTCATGGCGGGGGTCCCACTCGCGCGTGTTGCGCGCGAGGTCGGGACCCCCGTCTTCGTCTACAACGCGGAGGCGATCCGGCGTCAGTTTCGCGCCCTGGACTCGGCGTTCGCCGACATTCCGCATCGGATCTGCTACGCTGTCAAGGCGAACAGCAACCTGGCGGTGCTGCGGTTGATGCACGACCTGGGCGCCGGCGCCGACCTCGTGTCCGCGGGCGAGATGCGCCGGGCGCTCGCCGCGGGGTTTGCGCCGGGCGCCCTCGTGTTTAGCGGGGTCGGCAAGACGGCTCGCGAGTTGGAGGAGACGGTCGCGGCCGGCATCGGGCAGGTGAACGTCGAGTCCGTCGAGGAGCTCGAGCTGCTCGGCGCCGTCGCGGCGCGCCTCGATCGCGTCACCCCGGTCGGCATTCGCGTGAACCCGGACGTGACGACCGACACCCACCCCTACATCTCGACGAGTCACGGCGGCATCAAGTTCGGCGTCCCCCATGACCAGGTCGGCCAGGCGGCGGGGTACATCCGCGATCATGCCCACCTGCGGCTCACCGCCGTCGCCATGCATCTCGGCAGCCAGCTCCTCGACCCGGCGCCGTACGCCGAGGCCCTCGGGAAGCTGGTCACCCTGGTGGAGGAACTGCGCTCCGCAGGGATCTCCACACTCGAATCGCTGGATATCGGTGGTGGGCTGGGCATTCGCTACCTCCCCGAGGCCGGTCCGGGGATGGACCCTGCCGCCCTCGCTGCGGTCGTCGGGCCCCTTGCCGAGAAGGTGGGGCTGCCGATCACGATGGAGCCGGGGCGGTTCCTGATTGGCAGTGCGGGGGTGCTGCTGACGGAAGTCCTCTACCGGAAGCACTCCGGAGGGCGGGACTTCGTCATCGTGGATGCCGCCATGAACGACCTGCTGCGGCCGAGCCTCTACCGCGCCCACCACGAGATCGTGGAAGTCATGCCTGGTGGTCGCGACGCAGGCCCGGTGGATGTGGTCGGACCAATCTGCGAAACGGGCGACTTCCTGGCCCTCGAACGGGACCTGCCCAAAGTCGAGCCTGGTGAGTTGCTCGCGGTGCTCTGCGCGGGCGCGTACAGCTTCGCGATGAGTTCCAACTACAATACGCGCGGCCGGGCCGCGGAAGTGCTCGTGGACGCGGGGCGCGACGCAGTGGTGCGGCCCCGGGAGTCCGTCGACAGCCTGTTCGCGTCGGAAATCGCCGACCCCTTTGCCACCCTCTCCGACCACGGCTGAGGAGCCAGCGGAATGGACACTCCCAAGCACCACGACGGTATCCTGATTCTCGACTACGGGTCACAGTTCACGCAGCTGATCGCGCGGCGGGTACGCGAGGCCCATGTCTACTGCGAGATTCACCCCGGGACGCGATCACTGGAGTGGATCCGCGAATGGGGCCCGAAGGGGATCATCCTCTCCGGCGGCCCCAATTCGGTCTACGACGACGGGGCGCCGACCGCGCCGCCTGGGATCCTCGATCTCGGCGTTCCGGTGCTGGGTCTCTGCTACGGCATGCAGATCCTCGCCCAGATGGCGGGCGCCAAGGTGGTCGGCGCCGAGCGACGCGAGTATGGGAGAGCCGTGGTGACGGTGGCCGGGGGCAAGCTCTTCAGCGGATTCGCCGCCGGCGACGAGACGGCGGTCTGGATGAGTCACGGCGATCACGTGGATACGCCGCCCCCCGGGTACGCCGTCACGGCTTCGTCCCCGAACTGCCCAGTCGCCGGTTTCGAGCACGCCAGCCGGCCGATCTTCGGGGTCCAGTTTCACCCGGAAGTCGCGCACACCGCACGCGGCGGCGAGATCATCGGCGCCTTTCTCTTCGACGTCTGTGGGGCCACGCCCGACTGGACGGCCGGGCACTTCATCGAGACCGAGACGACCCGCATCCGGGAACTGGCCGGTTCCGCTCGTGTGATCTGCGGCCTGTCGGGCGGTGTGGACTCGTCAGTCGCCGCGGCGCTGGTTCACCGTGCGGTCGGCGACCGGTTGACCTGCATCTTCGTGGATCACGGCCTCCTCCGGTTGCATGAACGCGACCAGGTCGAGGCGACCTTTCGACGCCATCTCGGGATTGACCTGCGGGTGGTGGAGGCAAGCGACCTGTTCCTGAAGGCGCTCGATGGCGTGAGCGACCCCGAGGAGAAGCGCCGCCGCATCGGGCATACCTTCATCGACGTCTTCGAGGCGGAGGCGAAGAAGGTCGGCTCCGACGTCGGGTTCCTCGTCCAGGGGACGCTCTATCCCGACGTGATCGAGTCGGTCTCGCCCACCGGCGGGCCTTCGGTCACCATCAAGACACACCACAACGTCGGCGGGTTGCCGGAGCGGCTGCCGTTCACGCTTATCGAGCCGCTGCGCGAATTGTTCAAGGACGAAGTGCGGCAGGTGGGGCGGGAACTGGGCTTGCCCGAGGAAATGGTGGGGCGCCATCCCTTTCCCGGACCGGGGCTGGCCATCCGGATTCTCGGCGCCGTCTCGAAACCGGAGCTCGACATCCTGCGTGCGGTGGACGACATCTACATCGAGGAAATCCGGGCGGCCGGGCTCTACGACGACATCTGGCAGGCGTTCGCGGTGCTGCTCCCGATCCGTTCCGTCGGAGTGCAGGGCGATTTTCGGACCTACGATCAGGCTGTGGCGCTCCGGGCGGTGACCAGCCGCGACGGGATGACGGCCGACTGGTTCCCCTTTCCGCACGAAGTGCTGTCGCACATCTCGAACCGGATCGCCAACGAGGTCAAGGGCGTGAACCGGGTCGTGTACGACGTCAGCAGCAAGCCCCCCGCGACGATCGAGTGGGAGTAGGCCGGCCTACACGCCCTTCTCGGACAGCAGCTGGAAGAACTCGTCGGCGGACGTGAGTCTGGAGCAGCTGTTCCGGCACGCCCGGTTCCTTGGCGAGCTGCGCAATCTTCCCGAGGGTCGGCAGGTACTGGTTCGACATCTCGTTCGGTGGAGCCACGATCAGGAAGAGGTGGTGGACCGGTTGCCCGTCGGCGGCGTCGAATTCGATTCCCGCGGGTGAATAGCCATAGGCCAACTGCAGGCGGTGGACCACCAGGGAACGGCAGTGGGGCACGGCGACCCCTCGACCCACGCCGGTGGAGCCCAGGGCCTCCCGCCGGTGCAGCATCTTCAGCAGCGTTTCCGTCGACTTCTCGTCTGCGTGCAGCATGCCGGTCAGCTCGGCGAGGACCTCGTCCTTGGTAGTGGCGAGAAGCGGCAGCTTGACGGCATCGGGTGCAAAGAATTCTCTGAGATGCATGGCGCGGAAGCTAACCGGCGCCCGGAACGCGTGTCAAATCCCTCTCATTGCTCGGTTTAGGCCACGGCCGTATTTTTGGGCATGCGGCTGCCCTATCCCGTTCCCCACGACTTCGCCCTGATCCTGGCTCCCATGGCCGGGGTCTCGGAACCACCCTTCCGCCAGATCTGCCGGCGGATGGGGGCGGATGTCGTGCTGTCGGAGTTCCTCTCGTCCGAGGCGATTCGCCGTCGGATCCGGAACACGCTGGAAGGGGCGGAGTTCGAGGAGTGCGAGCGGCCGATCGGGATCCAGATCTACGGTGCCGATCCGCAGGCCATGGCGGAGGCCACCGCGCTCATCACCGAGCATTACCAGCCGGAATTCATCGACATCAACTTCGGCTGCCCGGTCAAGAAGGTGGTCAGGCGGAATGGCGGGTCGGGGTGCCTGCGGGAACCGCAACTCGTGACGGACATCATCCGCGCATGTGTCGGGCGCCACGCACCTCCCGGTGACCGTGAAGACGCGGAGCGGGTGGAACGACGACATGCGGGACCCGGTCGGGATCGCGCTGCGGATGCAGGACGCCGGGGCCACGGCGTTTACGCTGCATGCCCGGACCCGGACCCAGATGTATTCGGGCAAGGCAAACTGGGACGAGATCGCGCGCGTGGTGGAAGCGCTGGACATACCGGTGATCGGGAACGGCGACGTGCAGGCCCCCGAGGACGTGGTGCGCCTGCGCGGGCACACCGGGGCCGCCGGAGTGATGGTCGGGCGCGGTGCGTTCGGGAATCCCTGGCTCTTCCGCGATGCGCGGGCATTGCTCGAGGGTCGACCGAAGCCGGCTGCCCCCACACCCGCAGAGCGATTCGATCTGGCGCTGACCCATGCGCGCCTGGCGTTGCGCCTGCAGGGCGACAGCCGCAAGACAGTCGTCGAATTCCGAAAGCATTTCGGCTGGTACACCAAGGGGCTGCACGGCGCGAGCGAGCTGCGCCAGCGGCTCTTCCAGGTGGAGTCGATTGCCGAGGCCGAGCAGATCTTCGTCCAGTATCTCGCGCCGATGGCGCAGGTGGCGTGAGCCCCGAGCGGCTGGCCGCGCTGCTGGCGGAGGTGTCAGCGGGGACACTCACGCCCGCCGCGGCGCTCGAACAGTTGCGCCATTTCCCATCTGAACAACTTCCGTTTGCCAGCCTCGATCACCATCGCACCCTGCGGCAGGGGCAGCCGGAGGTCATCTTCTGCGGCGGCAAGACGGTGGAGCAGGTGGTGATGATCGCGGAGCGCCTTGTGGCCGCGTCAGGGAGCTTCCTGGGAACGCGCGCGACTCCCGAGCAGGCGGCGGCGCTGCAAGCCGCCTTTCCGGGCCTCGAGTGGCATCCGTTGGCGCGCACCGTGTTTCTCCCGGGTGAGTCTCGCCCCGAGCCGACCGGGCGGGGGACGGTGCTGGTCGTCTGTGCCGGCACCAGCGATTTGCCGGTGGCGGAGGAGGCGGCGGTCGTGGCGGAGGCGTTTGGCAACCGGGTCGACCGAATGGTGGATGTGGGTGTGGCTGGTCTGCACCGGTTGATGGCCCAGAGCGACCGACTCCAGGAGGCGGCGGTCGTGATTGTCGTCGCCGGGATGGAAGGCGCCTTGCCGAGCGTGGTGGGTGGCCTCGTCGGCGTGCCGGTGATCGCGGTCCCGACGAGTGTCGGGTACGGGGCCTCGTTCGGAGGGATCGCGGCGTTGCTCGGCATGTTGAACAGCTGCGCCGCTGGCGTGACGGTGGTCAATATCGACAACGGATTCGGTGCGGCCGCCGCTGCCACACGGATCAACAGCCGGGCGCCGTGACCGGGCTGGCCATCACCGTCGCCTGGACCGTGGCCGGCGTCGTGGCGGGGTGGCTTGCCGGCCGCAGTCGCAGGGCCCGCCGCCCCTCCCTCCGTGCAGGATTGCCCGGCGCCGCGACGCCCCACCTCCTCCCCGATCCCGCCCTCGAGTGGCTGCGCCGCGCCGTCAACGCCCTCGGCGTGTGGGCCATCGAGACGAAGGGTCCCGGCAGGGGGACGCGGATGTACCAGAGCCTCGCGCCCGATTGGCCGGCGGCGGACGCCGAGTTGGGGCTGATCGAGCAGCGGCTCGGCGGGGCGGCCGCGCGTGATGGTGCCGGTGCCGAGCGCCTCGAGGCGGGACTGCTGCTCATCGCGTCGGCGGGTGGGGCGGTGGTGGCTGCCCTCCTTCCCGCCGACGCCGCGCAGCAAGCCCAGGCCACGGTACGGAGTGATCTGGCGGCGTTGCTGGACGGGATCGGCCGTCGACCGGTGCTGCACGACCTGGCCCAGGTGCAGGACGGCCAGGCCATCGAATCGGTCGAGAGTGTCGGAATGCGGCTGGCGTACCAGGTGGAGCGGATTGCCGGGGCGGAGGCGTATGTCGCTGTCGCGGAGGAGGCTGGCGTGCGAGTCATCGGCGTCTCGGGGCTCGCGGACCGTCGGGCGCTGGGGCAAGTGCTCCCCGCCGAGGCGACGCTCGCCCTCGTCGCAGGTGGCGTCGAGGCGGAGGCGGCCGGCGGAGATCCGCTCGGTGGCTCGGCGACCGACCGCCGCCGCCACCCGCCCGCGAGGGTCACGCCGATGCTCCAGCACGAGCAGGCGATTGGCGGCGTGGCCTGGCGGGTTCCTGATGGTGGTCTCGTGAGGCCGGAAACTGTTCGCGAGGTCGACGAGGCGATCCGCGCGGCTACTCCCCGACTCGAGATGGCCCTCAGGCTCGCCGCCGAGACCGACCGGGCCGTGAAGGACCCGCTGACCGGCCTCCTGAATCGACGCGGCCTGGCGGAGCGAATGAGTCTCGTCGGGCCGGAGCGCGGGGCGCTCATCTCCCTCGACTTCGACAAGTTCAAGTTGCTGAATGACACCCTTGGCCACGCGGCGGGGGATGCCGCGCTCATCCACCTGGCGCGCATTCTCCAGGAACAAGTCCGCGGCGTGGACTCGGCGGCCCGCGTTGGCGGGGAGGAGTTTCTCCTCTGGCTGCCCGGCACGTCGCTCGAGGAAGGGCTCCGCGTGGCCGATCGTATCCGCGTGCGCATCGGGAGCGGCGCGTGGGACTGGCAGGGGCGTCCGTGGCCCCTCTCGGCGTCGTTCGGCGTGGCGGGATGGCCGGAGACCACCCGGAGCAAGGACAACCTCGCCACGCAAGCCGATGCGGCGCTCTACGCCGCGAAGCGGGGTGGGCGCGACCGGGTCGTGGCATGGTCCCCGGCGCTGCAGGGTCCGCCCAACCCCATCACCAAAGGACCGTGACGCATGCTCAGCAAGGAACTCGCCCGTTGGCTCAAGAAAATCCGGGGCGGCAACAAGCCGATCGGGTGGCAGGAACGCACACAACTGTTCCTCGCGGAGCAGATCCGGGAGTTCAGGTTCTTTCAATTCAACCTCGGCAACGTCACCTATTTTGGGCGACACCACAGCGGGATGGATGTGCGCGTGGCCGATACGCCCCATTTTGCGCTTGCGCGGGCGTCACGAGGTCCGGCCAGTGGGGAATTGCAGACGGCGAAGGCCATGTATCTGGAGTACCTGGAGGCCAGCTGGCCGGCAAGTGGGCTGGATACCGGCCTCGAGTATCGAGAAACGAAATACCGTCAGGTGCTCGAACACATCGCTCACATCGAGGAGGGCGGTGGCATCGATGCCCCCGCGCTCCTGACCCGCATCCCGGGGAAGCCCGGCCTCTATGTCCTCGACGGAAATCACCGGTGTGCGATTGCCGCGGCGCTCGGCCGCTCGGTGCCCGCCAAGGTGCTGGACTTTACCACGGCGTTCGACCACTTCCTTCGGGTCGACGAGTTCTACGGGACCGGCAGCAAGGACATGCCGTACCAGAGCGCGTATCTCGATCGTCAGATCGTGCGGCAGGGTCGCCGGGACGACATCTACGAACGACTGGGCGCGCTCCCAGCGGGCTTTCTGCAAGGCAAGACGGTGCTCGACGTTGGCTGCAATATTGGAATGAACGCCATCGGCGCGCGGAAGTGCGGGGCGACGAAGGTCCTGGGACTGGAGGTCTCCAAGCGGATGGCGAACTACGCCACCCGCTTTGCCGTGTTCGACGAGTGCTATCCGAGTGTCACCTTCCTCCCCTTCGACGCCAATGAGGATCAGTTGCCGGCTGGGGAGCGGTACGATGTGGCGTTCATGCTGTCGATTCACAACCATTTGAAGAACCCGGGCAATCTTGCCGAGATCGCCCGCCGGAACGTGGTGGAGTCGGTGGTGTTTGAGGGACATCCCAAGACCGTGTTGAGCGACTACCAGGGATTCCTCGATGCCGTACAGTTCTCGCGCGTCGAGAAGATAACCGACATGGCCACGTCCGTGTTCGACCGGACACCGTCCCGGCCGCTCTGGATCTTGTACAAATAGACAGGCGCCGTGGCGCGGCGTCACCGTTGCCGCCGGACTGAAGTGTTTTATACTACTCCACGACGTCAGTCGGACACCCAAGGGGCGGCGCCGAGATTCACAACGCCGCAGCTTCCATAAGATCGAAAGGCAAGGCCAATGCGGGCGAGAACCTTGATCGTGCTGTTGACGCTGGTTGCACCGGGCCTTCTGCGAGCCCAGCAGGAGGAAACCGCGGCCGAACTCAATGCCAAGGCGGAGGCGCTCGCCAAGCAGGCACAGAATCCGGTGGCCGATATGGTTTCCCTTCCGGTCCAGTTCAACTGGACGACCGGGGGCGGCCTCGATGAGGAGACACAGCAGATCACCAACATCCAGCCGGTGCTTCCGCTGGGCATCACCGACGACTGGCTTCTGATATCCCGGACCATCGTACCGCTGGTCAACCTGCCTGGTCCCGGTGGTGAGCGCATCAAGGGGGTCGCCGATATCCAGGAGCAGATCTTCCTCACGCCGAAGAAGGCGAAGGGTGTGGTCTGGGGTGTGGGCCCGGTGTTCTCCTTCCCGACCTCGACGAACGCCGCCACCGAAACGGGCCAGTTTGGGCTCGGTCCCTCCGTTGTGCTGCTCAAGATCGGCAGGCAATGGGTCTACGGACTCGTGGCAAACCAGCTCTGGCGCATCGCCGGGAGCACGGAGACCGATGCGATCAACACCTTCTTCGTGCAGCCGTTCATCAACTACAACCTGAAGCGTGGCTGGGCAATCTCGACCGCACCTGCGATCACGGCCAACTGGGACGCCGCCAGTGGACAGCAGTGGACCGTTCCGCTCGGCCTCGGAGTGTCGAAGGTCACCCGGGTCGGGAAGCAGCCGATGAACGTGATTCTCCAGTACTATCACAACGTCGAGCGGCCTGACGCGGCCGGTGCCGACCTGGTGCGGATGCAGTTCACGCTGCTCTACCCAACGGTGGGCAGGTAGGACGAACGCTTGTCCCTGCGGCACGAAAAGTGTATCATTCTGACACACCCAAGGGGGCGATCGGCTTCGACGGGTTGGAAGAAGGAATTGCTGCGTGCCCAGGTCCAAGTCCCTGGCTAAACCGCTTGGAAACAACCAAACGCCAACGATAACCTGGCGCTGGCTGCGTAAGCTGAGCTAAGCTCGCTTGACGCACCTCCGGTTCGCTGAGCCCGCCCGGGGCGCGGTGGATCGGATCGAAAATCCGGGCTGGCTGAGCGCGATCCTCCGACGTGCGAGGCGAGATTTCAGGAGGTAGTCCCCAAAGCGGCCGATTCCTTGCCGGGTTGGGGAGACGCAAGAAGAGGGATCTACGCACGTAGATGCGGTTCTGGAACCACACTCGGACCAGGGTTCGATTCCCTGCGCCTCCACTAGCAACCGACACTGAGGACCGAGAGGGCTTGCCCTCTCGGTCCTCAGCCATTTCTGGTGTGGCAGGCCTCCGTTCCACCAGGCAATCCACGACAGCTTTGTAACCAATTCGGGGCCTTTACTGACCCCGGTGGTGGCCGTACGTTCTGTGAGTCCATGGGGTGCAGGCGATTGCACCCCGGCGACCCCCCTGAATCGCTGGAGGATGGATGTCCCGCCGAACCGCCACCGCTCTCCTGGCCCTGACATTGATCGTCGGGATGCCGCTGGCCGCCCAGCAGACCACCGGGAAGCCCGGGTCGCCGAGTGCCACGACGACCATCGATGGCAAGCAGTTGCCCGCTCCCGAGCCAAAGTTCGGCGGCGCCATCAAGAACGACGCCCTGCAGTCCACGCCCTGGTGGGCACCGCGGATCGTGCCACCGTCGCAGGCGCCTAACGTGCTGCTCATCATCACCGACGACGCCGGCTTCGGCGTGCCGAGCACCTTCGGCGGCGTCATTCCGACCCCGACGATGGACCGGATCGCCAACGAGGGGCTTCGGTACAACCGGATGTTCTCGACCGCGCTCTGCTCGCCGACCCGCGCGGCGCTGATCACGGGCCGGAACCACCACGAAGCTGGCTTCGGCGTGATCTCGGAACAGTCCACCGGGTTTCCGGGCTACAACAGCATCATCGGCGACGATAAGGCGACCATCGGCCGGATCCTGCTGGACAACGGCTACAACACCTCCTGGTTCGGGAAGGACCACAATGTGCCGGCCTTCCAGGCCAGCCAGTCGGGGCCCTTCACCCAGTGGCCGACGGGGATGGGCTTCGAGTATTTCTACGGATTCGTGGGCGGCGACGCCAACCAGTGGCAGCCCAACCTCTTCCGCAACACGACGCAGATCTATCCGTATCGTGGGCAGGAGGGCTCCTGGAACCTGGTCACCGGGATGGCGGACGACGCCATCGACTGGATCAGCCGGATGCACCAGATCGATCCGAGCAAGCCGCTCTTCATCAAGTACGCGCCCGGCGCGACGCACGCGCCGCACCACCCGACCAGGGAGTGGGTGGACAAGATCCACGATATGCACCTCTTCGACGGCGGGTACAACCAGCTTCGCCAGACGATCTTCGCCAACCAGAAGCGTCTGGGCGTCATCCCGCAGAACTCCCAGCTGACCGCGTGGCCCGACAGCGTGCTGAAGCCCTGGGACAAGCTGACGCCGGCCGAGCAGAAGCTCTTCATCCGGCAGGTGGAGGTCTTCGCCGCCTACGCCGCGTACAGCGACTATGAGATCGGCCGGGTGGTCCAGGCGTTCGAGGACCTCGGCCGGCTCGACAACACCCTGGTCATCTACATCAACGGCGACAACGGCACCAGCGCCGAGGGCGGCCCGTGGGGGACACCGAACGAGGTGGCGTTCTTCAACGGCGTCAACATGATGCCGATCGACGTGCAGATGAAGTGGTACGACGTCTGGGGCACCGAGGAGACCTACAACCACATGTCCGCCGGGTGGTCGTGGGCGTTCGACACGCCCTTCGACTGGTTCAAGCAGAACGCCTCGCGGCTCGGCGGCATCAACCAGAACATGGCGGTCATGTGGCCCGACCGCATCAAGGACAAGGGCGGGCTGCGCCAGCAGCTGGTGCATGTCATCGACGTGGTGCCGACCATCCTCGAGGCGGCTGGCATCGGTGCGCCACAGACGGTAGACGGCATCAAACAAGCGCCGATGGACGGCACCAGCTTCATGTACACGTTCGACAAGGCGAACGCCGCCGTGCCGACCCGCCACAGCACCCAGTATTTCGAGATGATGGGGCAGTGGGCGCTGTACAAGGACGGCTGGCTCATCAGCACCGAGGTGAACCGCGCGCCCTGGGAGGCGTTCGGGCCGGCCAATTCCGACCCCCTCAACAACCAGGTGTTTCAGCTCTACAACCTCGACAACGACTTCACCCAGTCGACCGACATCGCCGCCCAGAACCCCCAGAAGGTCAAGGAGATGCGGGCGGCCTTCGAAGCGGAGGCCAAGAAGTACCAGGTCTTTCCGCTGGACGCCTCGGTCGCCGCGCGCCTCGTGGCGCCGCGCCCCAACATCACCGCCGGGCGGTCGGAATTCGTCTATACCCACCGGATGGTTGGGCTGCCACAGGGGAGCTCACCGCTGCTCCTCAACACCTCCTATACGGTCACGGCCGACATCACCGTGCCCGCGGGAGGCGCGGAGGGGATGATCCTGACGTCGGGCGGGCGGTTCGGCGGGTATGGGTTCTACCTGCTCAAGGGCAAGCCGGTCTGGACCTGGAACATGGTCGATCTGGAGCGGATCCAGTGGGCGGGCGCCAATGCGCTGGCGCCGGGACGCCACACCGTCGTATTCGACTTCCGATATGACGGTTTGGGCGCCGGCACACTCGCGTACAACGACTTCTCCGGTGTGGGGAAGGGAGGGACCGGGACGCTCAGCGTGGACGGCAAGGTGGTTGCCACGAAGCGAATGGAGAAGACGATGCCGATGATTCTCCAGTGGGACGAGAGCTTCGACATCGGTTCCGACACCGAGACCGGGGTCTACGACACCGACTACAAGCCGCCGTTCACCTTCACCGGCACCCTCAACAAGCTGACGGTCAAGATGGACCGGCCGCAGCTTTCGCCAGCGGACATCCAGAAGATTCAGGACGCGCAGGCGAAGGCGGCGGACAACAAGTAGCGAGAAGTCCGCCCAGAGCGCGCAGAAGCAGATCGGGGACCCTGGGGCAGTTGCCCTGGGGTCCCCGATTGCATTGCATTCTGCCCCGCTGCCCCGCTGCCCCGCTGCCCCGCTGCCCGTGACCCTCCCGTGACAACGATTTGGCGATTGATAGGGGAGTCTTTAGGTTGCATAGGTCTACCGGATGGCTGAAACAGGCCATCCCGCGGTCCCCCCCCTGAACCGCAGGAGCCCCTCCCGATGATTCAGATAGCCCGTCCGTGGCGGACAACCGTCGTTCTGGGTGCGCTGGCCGCATTCAGTTCGCTCCCGCTCTTGGCCCAGCAGACCACCGGCAGGCCGGGCTCCCCGGACGCCACCACGACCATCGATGGCCGGTACATTCCCGCGCCGCCGCAGCCGTTCAAGGGCGTCATCAACATGGGCGCCCCGGAGTCCAAGCCCTATTGGGAGCCGGCCGTGGTTCCGCCAAAGGGCGCCCCAAATATTCTCCTGATCATGACGGACGATGCCGGGTATGGCGTGTCCGGGACGTTCGGCGGGGTGATTCCGACTCCCGCGCTGGATCGGGTTGCTGCGGCCGGGCTTCGCTACACGCAATTCCATTCGACGGCGCTCTGCTCGCCGACGCGCGCAGCGCTGATCACCGGGCGGAATCACCATTCGGTGGGCTTCGGCGTGATCGCCGAGCAGTCCACCGGCTACCCGGGGTATGACGCGGTCATCGGACCGGAGAACGCCACCATTGGCACGATCCTCCGGGACAACGGGTATGCCACATCGTGGTTCGGGAAGAACCACAACACGCCCGGATTCCAGTACAGCATTGCCGGCCCCTACGACCAGTGGCCCAGCGGCATGGGCTTCGAGTACTTCTATGGGTTCATGGGCGGCGAGACTGACCAGTGGACGCCGTACCTGTTCCGTGACCACTCTCAGGTGTATCCGTGGCGGGGCAAGCCCGGGTACAACCTGATCACCGACATGGCGGACGACGCCATCCGGTACATGAATCAGCTGAACGACGCCGCGCCGGATAAGCCGTTCTTCATCTATTACGTCCCCGGGGGCACGCACGCCCCGCACCAGCCGACGCCCGAGTGGATTGCCAAGTTCAAGGGCAAGTTCGACATGGGGTGGAACGCGATGCGGGACAGCATCTTTGCCAATCAGAAGCGGCTGGGCGTCATCCCGGCAGATACCAAGTTGACGCCGTGGCCGGATGATCTTCCGAAGTGGAACACCCTCTCCGCCATGGACAAGAAGTTGTTCGCGCGCCAGGCGGAAGTCTTCGCGGCGTACGTGGCCTACACTGACAACGAGATCGGCCGGGTCATCCAGGAGGTCGAGAACCTCGGAAAGCTCGACAACACCCTCATCATCTACATCGAGGGTGACAACGGCACCAGCGCCGAGGGCTCTACGGTCGGTACGCCGTTTGACTTGGCATCAATCCAGGGCATCGACATGCCCGTCGCGGAACAGATGAAGTACTACGATGTGTGGGGCTCGGCTGTGACCCAGCCGCACATGTCGGTGGCGTGGTCCTGGGCCTTCGACACTCCGTTCAAGTGGACCAAGCAGATCGCCTCGCACTTTGGCGGCACCCGCCAGGGGATGGCGATGTCGTGGCCCGGCCATATTCCGGCCGGCGGGGTGCGCACCCAGTTCCACCACATGATCGACATCGCCCCGACGCTGTTGGAGGCGACCGGTGTCACGGCGCCGATCATGGTGAACGGCATCGCACAGCGCCCCATCGAAGGGGTAAGCATGGCCTACACCTGGAAGCAGGATGCCGCCAAGGTGGTTTCGACCCGGGAGACCCAGTACTTCGAGATGTTCGGAGGCCGGGCCATCTATCACGACGGGTGGATCGCGGCGACGACTCCGTGGGCGGCCCCCTGGCTGATGGGATTGGTGGGCAAGCCGCCGACGGACGTGATCAACGGATACAATTGGGAACTGTACAACATCACCGAGGACTTTTCGCAGAACAACGACCTGGCCGCCACCAATCCGCAGAAGCTCAAGGATTTGCAGGAGCTGTTCCTGGTTGAGGCGACCAAGTACCAGGTCTTCCCGCTGGACAACTCGGTGGCCTCGCGCCTGCTCGCTCCCCGGCCGAGTGCGAGCGCCGGCAAGGATGTATTCACCTACAGCCGGACCGAGGTTGGGCTGCCGCCCAGCGTGGCGCCCGACATCCTCACCAAGTCATTCACGGTGACGGGCGATGTCGACGTCCCGAAGGGTGGCGGTGAGGGAGTCATCGCCACGCTCGGCGGTCGCTTTGGAGGATTCGGGTTGTATCTCCTCAAGGGCAAGCCGGTCTTCAGCTACAACATGCTTGCTCTGGAGACGTTCCGCTGGGCCGGCGCCCAGGCGCTTTCCCCCGGCAGGCACACCATCGTCTTCGACTTCACCTACGACGGCCCGGGCGCCGGGAAGGGCGGCACAGGGGTGCTCAAGGTCGACGGCAAGGTGGTCGATACCAAGTCGATTCCGCACACGATCCCGTTCCTCATGACAATCGACGAGACGTTCGATATCGGCTCCGACACCCGGACTTCGGTCAACCCGGCAGACTATCAGGTGCCGTTCACCTTTACCGGAAAGCTGAACACGTTGACGCTCAAGCTGGGACCGTCGCGGCTCCTCAGCCAGGAGCGGCAGTCCATTCAGCAGCGGCTGGCGAGCGCGCTGGACTAGTCCAGGCACCGCAGTTCGAACGTGAATCGGGGACCCCGGGGCAGTTGCCCTGGGGTCCCCGATTGCTGTTACGGCGGGTCCCTCGTGGAACCCCTCACCCCCCGACCCCCTCTCCCTCCGGGAGAGGGGGATCAGACCATCGGCCCCGCTGCCCCGCCTAGATGTGCCCTTCGAGATCGATCTTCTTGATCTTCTCTTCCTGCTCCCGGCGGAACTCCTTCAGCTTCTCGGCCAGGGACTTGTCGTACCGGGCCAGCATCGCCACGGCGAAGAGCGCCGCGTTGTGGGCACCGGCATCGCCGATGGCAAAGGTGGCCACCGGGATGCCGGCTGGCATCTGTACCGTGGAGAGGAGCGCGTCCATTCCCTTCAGGTGCCCCCCCGGCATGGGCACGCCAAGTACGGGGATGGTCGTTCCCGCCGCCATCACGCCGGCCAGGTGCGCCGCCATGCCCGCGGCCGCAATAATGCACTTCAGGCCGCGCTGTTCGGCGGTGGAGGTGTACTCATGCGCCAGGGCGGGGGAGCGGTGGGCCGAGATGACCCGGCTCTCACAGGGGACGCCGAAATGCGCCAGACGATTGGCAGCATGCAGCATCACCGGCCAGTCGGACGCGCTGCCCATCACGATACCTACCAGGGGAGTTGTCATTATACCGTCGCTCGTGTGCGGTCCATGGTGCCGCGCTTGGCCAACGCCGCCTGCGCAGCGGCAAGGCGAGCGATCGGCACGCGGAAGGGTGAACAACTGACGTAATTCATGCCAAGATCATCACAGAAGGCGATGGCGGCGGGTTCGCCACCGTGCTCGCCACAGATACCAAGCTTCAAGTCCTGCCGGGTGCGCCGGCCGAGGTCGCAGGCCAGCGCGACCAGCTTGCCGACCCCCGCCTGATCCAGCACCTGGAAGGGGTCGTCGGGGATGATGCCGTGCTCGATGTAGTACGGCAGGAAGCTCCCGGCGTCATCGCGCGAGAGCCCCCAGGTCATCTGCGTCAGGTCGTTGGTCCCGAAGCTGAAGAACTGCGCCTCGCTGGCGATCTCGTCTGCGGTCAGTGCCGCCCGCGGGACCTCGATCATCGTCCCCAGCAGGTAGGGCACGGTCAGCTGCCGTTCCCGGAACACCTCCTCCGCCACCTGTCGGACGACGAGCGCCTGCCGACGATACTCCACGACCGTGGAGGTCAGCGGCAGCATGACCTCGGGTTGGACCCGGCCCTTCCGCGCGGCGACGGTGCAGGCCGCCTCGAAGATGGCCCGTGCCTGCATCGCGGTGATTTCCGGATGAATGATGCCCAGCCGGCAGCCGCGCAGGCCCAGCATCGGGTTTTGTTCCTTCAGGCGGTCCACGATCTTCTGCAGCACCTTGGGGTCCTTGCCCATCTCCTTGGCCAACCCGGCGAGTTCCTCCGGGTCGTGCGGCAGGAACTCGTGCAATGGAGGATCGAGCAGCCGGATTGTCACCGGATACCCCTCCATCGCGCGGAAGATCCCCTCGAAATCGCCGCGCTGCATCGGGAGGAGGCGCGCGAGTGCCTTGTTGCGGCCCTCGTCATCGGTGGCAACGATCATCTCCCGCATGGCGGAGAGGCGGTCACCCTCGAAGAACATGTGCTCCGTGCGGCAGAGCCCGATCCCCTCGGCGCCGAAGTCGCGGCCCTTGTGGGCATCCGCCGGCGTATCCGCGTTGACCCGGATCTTGAGGGTACGGAGCTGGTCGGCCCAGCCGAGGAGCTTGTCGAAGTCGCCGGAGAGCTCCGGCTCCACGAGCGCGGCCCGCCCGGCCAGGACCCGGCCGGTGGCGCCATCGAGGGTGATCCACTCCCCCGCGCTGATCTTCCGCCCGTCCACAGAGAACTGGCCCGCCGCCTCATCGACGGACAGTTCCTGGGCGCCGGCCACGCATGGCTTGCCCATGCCGCGGGCCACCACCGCGGCGTGGGAGGTCATCCCTCCGCGCGCCGTGAGGATGGCTTTCGCCTCGATCATCCCGTGGAAATCCTCGGGGCTCGTCTCCCGGCGCACCAGAATGACCGCCTCGCCCTTCCTGCCGAGTTCCTCGGCCCGGTCGGCGGTGAACACCACGGCGCCTGAGGCGGCGCCCGGCGAAGCCGGGAGGCCCGTTGTCAGGAGATCGAGCTTTGCCTTGGGATCGATGGTCGGGTGGAGCAGCTGGTCGAGATCCATCGGGGGGATGCGCGCGACCGCCTCCTCCCGCGTGATCAACCCCTCCTCCACCATCTCACAGGCGATCCGCACCGACGCATGGCCCGTCCGCTGGGCCCGCCGGGTCTGGAGCATGTAGAGCCGGCCGTTCTCGATGGTGAATTCGAGATCCTGGACGTCGCGGAAGTGCCGCTCCAGCGTCCGTGCCACTCGTTCGAGTTCGCCATACGCCTCCGGGAGCGCTTGCTTCAGCGTCTCGATCGGCTCAGGGTCCCGGGACCCGCTCACCACATCCTCCCCCTGCGCGTTGAGCAAATACTCGCCGTACAGGCGCTCCTCACCCGTGGACGGGTTCCTGGTAAAGGCCACGCCGGTGCCGGAGCCTTCGCCCAGGTTCCCGAATACCATGGTGACCACGTTGACGGCGGTGCCCATCGAGTCGGGGATGTCGTGCAGCCGGCGGTAATCGATGGCCCGCTTGGTGTGCCAGGACTCGAACACCGCTTCGATGGCGCCCCACAACTGGTCGAGCGGCCGGTCCGGGAACGGTTTGCCGGTGGCGGCGGTGACGTGATCCTTGAATTCCCTGACCAACCCCCGCATCTCGTCGGCGGGCAGGTCGATGTCGCGCGTGACCTTCGCCTTGCGCTTCCGCTGCGCGAGCATCTCCTCGAACGGCCCCTTCGGCAGGTCGAAGACGACGGCGCCGTACATCTGCACAAACCGTCGGTACGAATCCCAGGCGAACGCCGGGTTCCTGCTCTGTTTCGCGAGCCCCTCGACCGTCTCGTCGTTGAGGCCGAGGTTGAGGATCGTTTCCATCATCCCAGGCATCGACACAGCTGCCCCCGACCGAACCGACACAAGCAGGGGGTCGTCGACACCACCAAATATCTTGCCGGTCGCCGCCTCGAGGCGCTGCAACGCCGCCTCCACCTGCTGGAGGAGACGCGGGGGAAATTGTCGCGATTCGAGGTAGGCGATGCAGATGGAGCTGGCGATCGTGAATCCCGGCGGCACCGGGATGCCGATGTTGGTCATCTCGGCGAGGCCGGCGCCCTTGCCGCCGAGCAGCTCCTTCATGGCGGCCGTGCCATCGGCGCGGCCCTGGCCGAAGAAATAGACGAGGGGTTGCGTCAATCCACCGGTCATGCTCGGCTCGCCGTGACGGGAGTTGAGTGCTGAATCTGGACGGTCGCGTCAGGGACGGCGGTCGGATAGTCGCCGGAAAAGCAGGCGTGGCAGAAGGGCCCGCCACCCGCGGCACCCACCATGCCATCGAGGCTGAGATACCCGAGCGTATCTACCCCGAGGTAGGCGCGAATCTCCTCCAGCGAATGGGTGGAGGCGATCAGTTCTTCGCGGGTCGGGGTATCGATGCCGTAGTGACAGGGGCCGGTGATGGGTGGCGAAGCGAGGCGAAGGTGCACTTCCCTGGCGCCGGCGGCGCGGATCATCTGGACCAGGCCTCGGCTCGTCGTGCCGCGCACCAGGCTGTCATCGACGACGACGACCTTCTTGCCTTCGATGATGCCGCGCACCGGGTTGAACTTGATCTTGACCTTGGCCACGCGGTGCGATTGCGTCGGGTGGATGAACGTGCGTCCCACGTAGTGATTGCGGATCAGCCCATGCTCGAGCTTGATGCCGGACGCCTCGCTGTACCCGAGCGCCATGGCGTTGCTGCTGTCCGGCACCGAGAAGACGACATCCGCCCCGGGGGCCGGATGTTCCAGGGCAAGCCGCCGCCCGGCTTCGCGGCGGACCCGGTCCACCGACATCCCGAAGATGTCGCTGTCGGGCCGGGCGAAGTAGATCAGCTCGAACACGCAGCGGCTGACCGGCTTGGCGCGCAGCGGCTGCAGATCCTCGATAACCCCGTCGGTGATGCGCACGAACTCGCCGGGCTTCAGCTCGCGGATGAAGGTCGCGCCGACCAGGTCCAGGGCGCAGGTCTCGCTGGCGGCGACGACGCCCTTGCCGAGGCGCCCGAGCACCAGCGGCCGGAACCCCCGTGGATCGACCACCGCGTAGAGGGTGCGACCGACGCCGATGACCAGGCTGTAGGCGCCTTCGACTCGAGCCAGCGCGGATCGGATCTGGAGTTCCGGGTCGGGAACCTCCGAGCGCGCGATCAGGTGGACCAGCACCTCGGTGTCGCTCGACGAGGTGAAGATCGACCCGCGCTCGACGAGGGTCTTCTTGATGTCGGCGGCGTTGGTCAGGTTGCCGTTGTGGGCCACGGAGAGCGACCCGATCCGGTAGTTGACGAGGCAGGGTTGGGCGTTGGCCAAATTGGTGCTGCCAGTCGTGGAGTAGCGGGTGTGTCCGACCGCGACGTCACCGGGAAGCTCATCCAGTTCGGCTTCGCCGAAAGTCTCTGACACGAGCCCCATGCCCACCTTCACCCGGGATTGGCCGTCCGGCGTGATGGCGACGATCCCGGCGCTCTCCTGGCCCCGGTGCTGCAGGGCATAGAGCCCGAGGTAGGCCACGCGGGCGGCGTCGGGCACACCAGACACTCCCATGATTCCGCACATGAACTAAGCCTCCGCTCGGTCGCTGACGACCTCGCGCATTCGGCGCGGGATCGCGTCATCGTACAGAGAACGGAGCCGGTCGATCGGCCACCGGTGAACACTGTCAGGCAGGACCATCGTCACGTCGCCGCCCGGCTTCCGAACCTCGCCGGCAAGGTACCCCCGCAGGCCGTGTCGAGTCAGCAGCGCCCGCAGGCCCGGCAAGGCCGGGGGAGCGACGCTCAGCACGACCCGTCCGTGGTCTTCGCCGTAGAGCGCCTGCGCGGGGGTGAGCGTCGGCGCGTAGGTCCTCAGATCGGCGATGGCGCCGAAGCCCCGCGCGGCGTAGGGGCCGCCGATGGCCGCTTCGGCCAGTGCCACGGCGAGTCCGCCCTCGGAGCAGTCGTGCGCCGATCGAAGCAGCCGGGCAGCCGCAGCCGCCACGAGGAACTGCTGGAGCCTCGCCTCATGGTCCAGGTCCACCTTCGGGCCGGCCCCGCCGAAGAAGTCGCACAGCTCGGCCCAGTAGGCCGAGCCGCCAAGCGCTCCCGCACTGCGACCGACAATCACGATCCGGTCGCCGGTGGCGCGGAAGTGACTGGGCACGCGATCCTCGGCGCGGCGGAGCAACCCGACCATGCCGACCGTGGGCGTTGGGTCGACCGCCCCCGTCGGGCTCTCGTTGTAGAACGAGACGTTGCCGCCTGTGACCGGCGTGTTGAACGCCCGGCAGGCATCGGAAATCCCGCGACAGGCCTCGGTGAACTGGTAGAACACTTCGGGCTTCTCCGGATTGCCGAAATTGAGGCAATCGGTGACGCCCAGTGGCTCGGCGCCGGTACAGGCGACATTGCGCGCCGCCTCAGCCACGGTCGCCTTGCCACCCTCGTAGGGGTCCAGGGCCACGAGCCGGTTGTTGCAATCGACGCTCACCGCCAGGGCGAACGGTTCGGTCCCCACCCGGAAGACGCCGGCATCCCCGCCGGGTCCGAGTACGGTGGACGCCTGCACCGTCGAGTCGTACTGCTCGTACACCCAGCGCTTGCTGGCAATGGAGGGCGAGTCGAGAAGGACCTCGAGGGCTTCGGTGGCGCCGACCCGCGGTGCCGTCGCGGGCGTTGCCTGGCGGTTCGCGATGGCGGCCGGCGCTTCCCGGGCGGCCGGCGTGTAGACCGGGCAATCGTCCACGAGCGGCTGACCCGGAATCTCGGCGACGGTGAGGCCGTTGTGCTTGACGCGGAAGAGGCCGTCGTCGGTGACGCGCCCAATGTCCGTGGCTTCCAGCTCCCACTTCCGGCAGACGGCCTGGATGGCGGCCACCTGATGCGGTTCGGCCACGACCAGCATCCGCTCCTGCGATTCCGAGAGCAGAATCTCGTACGGTGTCATCCCCGGTTCACGGGTCGGTACCAGGCCGGTGTCGATTTCGACGCCCACGCCCCCTCGTGCTGCCATCTCCGCGCTCGAACTGGTCAACCCGGCGGCGCCCATGTCCTGGATCGCCACGATGAGCTTCGAGGTGATCAACTCCAGGCTTGCCTCGAGCAGCAATTTTTCGGTGAATGGATCGCCGACCTGCACTTGCGGGCGCCGCGCTTCGCTCTTCTCGGAGAGTTCCTCCGAGGCGAAGCTGGCGCCGTGGATCCCGTCGCGTCCGGTCTTGGCGCCGACGTTGAGCAGGATGTTGCCGACGCCGTGTGCCCTGGCCGTGGCCAGGTCCGCCTCGCGCAGAATACCGACGCACATCGCGTTCACGAGCGGATTGCCGGAGTAGCCGGGCGCGAAGCCCACCTCGCCGCCCAGGGTGGGCACGCCAATGCAGTTGCCGTAATCGCCCACCCCACGCACCACGCCGGCAAACAGGTACCGGTTGCGCGGCTCCGTCAGCGGCCCAAAGCGGAGGCTGTTCAGCACCGCGACCGGCCGGGCGCCCATGGTAAAGACATCCCTGAGAATGCCGCCCACGCCCGTCGCCGCCCCCTGGTAGGGCTCCACGGCGGAGGGGTGGTTGTGCGACTCGATCTTGAACGCGACCGCCCACCCGTTCGGGAGGCGGAGGACGCCGGCGTTCTCGCCGGGCCCCTGCACGACTTGTGGACCGGTGGTGGGGAATCGCTTGAGGACGGGCTTGGAGTGTTTGTAGGAACAGTGCTCCGACCAGAGAGCGGAGAACACTCCAAGCTCGGTCAAGGTCGGCTTCCGGCCGAGCATCGCCACGATGCGATCGAATTCGGAGGCGGTCAGGTTGTGCTCCCGCACGACCTCCATGGTCACCGGTCGCTCTCCGGGAAAGGAGGCGGCGTGGGTGGCCGGTACGGCTGTGGTCATTTCGTCTCCGAGCGGGGGGCGCGCAGGACTTTCGAGAGGTCGCGGACCACGCGGCCAAGCAGGGTCGGGTCGTCCTTGGCCACCACCGCCGAAATCTCGTCGGCATCGAGGAAAATGCCCTGGCAGTGGACGCACCGGTCGATGGTCACCCCATGGAACTCCTCGTTCACGAGGTCATGGCCGTCCTTCGGGCACTTCATGAAGTGCAGCTGGCGACTTGCCTCCTCGGAGGCAGCCTTGGCGCGTTCCCGCTGTGCCTTGAGCAGCTCCGCCTCTTCCTTGGCGAAGTACTCGTCTTCGCTCTTGCTGGGCTTCTGTGGGCTCATGATGGGCGACTCCGTCAGGGGGTGGGGGATCGGGCGGCCCGGCCAGGGAGCCACTCCGCAATGGACGTGAAGAAACCGGCGCCCACATCGCTCCCGGTCAGGGGATCGGCGTACCGCTCGGGGTGCGGCATGAACCCGACGATGGTGCCGGCGGCATTGGACACGCCGGCGATATCGGCCACCGACCCGTTGGGATTCTCCCCACGGGTGTAGCGCAGCACGACGCGCCCCTCGGCCTCCAGCATGCGCAACGTGTCGTCGTCGGCCACGTAACAGCCGTCCCCGTGCGCCACGGGGATGCGGATCTCGGTGCCGCGCGCATACGCACTGGTGCAGAATGTGTCGGTGCGCTCCACCCGTACCCACACCGGCCGGGAGGCAAACGTCAGCCGGTTGTTCTTGACCAGGGCGCCCGGAAGCATCTGTGCCTCACAGAGGATCTGGAACCCGTTGCAAATACCGAGCACGGCGCCGCCACCGGCCGCGTGTCGCTGCACCGCCTGCATCACCGGGCTGAACCGGGCGATGGCGCCGGAGCGGAGGTAGTCGCCATAGCTGAACCCGCCCGGCAGAATGACGACGTCGGCCTGCTGCAGGTCGGTGTCGCGGTGCCACACGAACTGCGCCGCGGCGCCGGCGTTGGCCACCGCATGGTACGCGTCCCAATCACAGTTGCTCCCGGGGAACCGGACGATCGCGACACGCTGCATCAGCCCTCCACCGCCAGGCTGAAGTCTTCCGTGACCGGGTTCGCGAGCAGCTTCTCGCACATCTGGCGAGCCGCCGCCTGCGCCGTGACCGCGTCCGGAGCGTCGATGGCGAGTTCGATGGCGCGGCCGATGCGGACATCGCTCGCCCCGGTGAACCCCAGGACCGCCAGTGCGTGTTCAACGGCCTGCCCCTGGGGGTCGAGGAGGCCGGCCCGGGGAACGACACGGATGTGGACGCGATACGTCATGCGGGAGTGTCCTCGTTGTGGTCGTGCCCGGCGTCCGGGCGGAGGTGGAGTGTCTGAGCTTCTGCCGTGTCCTCGGCGCGCTCGGACAGCGCGATCAGCGCGCTGCGCGTGATGCCGAACAAGAGGTAGCAGATCCCGAAGGGGAAAAGGAACGTCGACGGGGCGAAGATGACCCCCAGCAGGATGCCGAGGGTCACCAGGGTGCCGATAACCCCGGTGAGCGAGCGCAGGCCGATGGGGGGCGTACGCGGATACTTGACGGTGCTGAGCATCATCGCCGACAGCGCCAGCATCAGGAAGGCGAGCCCCTGTCGCTGCAGGTCGAGGTAGTCGGGGAATCGCTGGTACCATTCCGTCTGGCTGAAGGCGTAGTAGGTCGCGAGTGTCATCCCCGCGGCCGGCGACGGGAGGCCGCTGAACCAGCCGGGCTTGGTGGAGCCCGCCGCCGTGATGTTGTAGCGCGCAAGGCGTACGGCCACCGCCGCGACGTAGATGAAGCAGATCACCCAGGCGAACTTCCCTGCTTCGGCAAACTCGAGGAAATACATCAGCATGGCCGGGGCCACGCCGAAGGAGATGACGTCAACCAGCGAGTCGAGTTCAGCGCCGAACCGGGTGCCGGTGTGCGACATGCGGGCCATCCGCCCGTCGAGGATGTCGGCCACGCCGGCAAAGACGATGAACCATCCGGCCCAGGTGAAGTTCCCTTGTGCGGCGGAGACCATCGCCCAGATGCCGAAGAACAGGTTGCTGAGCGTGAACGCGCTCGGAATCACGATGATGGCGCGTCGGATGCCCGGGCGTCGGCGCGGGCGCTCCGTCGTGTCGTCGGCGCTCATGTCCACTCCGCGATGATGGAAACGCCGGCCACGGTCCGTTCGCCCTCGGTCACCTTGACGGCCACCCCCTTCGGCAGGAAGACGTCGACCCGCGATCCGAACCGGATCAGCCCCATCCGCGCGCCCTGCTTGACGGAGGCCCCCTCCCCGTGGTCGGTGATGATACGGCGGGCTACCAGCCCGGCAATCTGGCGCACGAGCACCTTGCCACGGGCCGTCATGATCCCCACCGACGACTGTTCATTCTCGAGCGACGCCTTTTCGGCGGCGGCGTTCACGAACGCGCCGGGGGAGTACTTCCGGTAGGTGATCGAGCCATCGACCGGGTATCGATTCACGTGCACGTTGAACACGTTCATGAAGATGGAGACCCGCTGGACCTCACCGCCATGGAAGTCAGGCTCATCGATGTCCCGAACGCTCACGACCCGTCCGTCGGCCGGCGCGATGACCAGGTGCTCTCCGCGTGGCCCGTTTCGGATCGGGTCCCGGAAGAAGGCCACGACCCAGATCGCGATCGGGAGCCACACGATCGCCGCGGTGGAGTAGCCGAAGACCAGGAACCCGAGTTCCATGAGCCAGAAGGCGCCGATGAACGGCCAGCCTTCACGCGCGATGCGCATCAGCCGTCCTCAGGGAGCGGGTGCCCGGTCAGGCGCTCGTAGGCGTCGACGTACCGCGCGCTGGTGGTGTCGAGCACGTCCTGTGGCAGGGTGGGCGGTGGGGCCTCGCCGTTCCAGGCGCCCTGGGCCTTCAATGCGGCGAGGTAGTCCCGGAGCGGCTGCTTGTCGAAGCTCGGCTGTCCCCGTCCTGGTTCGTACCGGTCGGTTGGCCAGAAGCGGGAGGAGTCCGGCGTGAGGACTTCATCGATCAGGCGCAGGGTGCCGTCGGCGTCGCGCCCGAACTCGAACTTCGTATCGGCGATGATGATCCCGCGCGCGGCGGCGTGGGCACGGCCCGCTTCGTAGATGCGGAAGCTGGCATCGCGCAGGGCTTCCGTCTCGGCCTTCCCGAGCGCCTTGGCCATCGTATCGATCGTGACGTTCTCGTCGTGCCCGGTCTCCGCCTTCGTAGCCGGACTGAAGATCGGCGGATCGAGGCGGTCGCTCTCCACCATGCCCGGCCGGAGGGGCTCGCCGGCGAGGGTGCCGCTCTTCCGGTACTCCGCCCACGCCGAGCCGGTGATGTAGCCGCGGACCACGCACTCGAACGGCACCGGCATGGTGCGGCGCACCAGCATGGTCCGGCCACGGATGGCGTCGCGGTGGGGCGCCAGGTCGGGATAGCGATCGATGATCTCGATCGCGCTGGCGGAGATGAAGTGCGACGGGAAGACGTCGGCCAGCTTCCCGAACCAGAACGCGCTCACCTGGGTCAGGACCCGGCCCTTCTGCGCAATCGGTTCATTCATCACCACGTCGAAGGCGCTGATGCGGTCACTCGCCACCAGCAGGAGTTCATCGGGGCTCGCCTCGTAGACTTCGCGGACCTTGCCCGCACGGATGAGGGGCAGGGGGAGCTTGCTCCGGAACATGACGGTCATACTCGTACCTCGGCGGTCTCTGGGGTCACGGCCAGCGGGCGTGCCCGCGCGGCCAGCGGTTCGGCGTATTCCTTGAGAAATTCGGAGACCTGCTCTCGCGCCCGCCCGGTGTACCGCGATGGCTCAAGTTCGGCCTTGAGTGCGGTCGCGGGAATCTTGCCAAAGGCCGGGTCGGCCGCGAGCCGGTCCATCAACTGGTTGGGCCCGCCCTTCGCGACCTCGGCAGCCACCGCCATGCTGTGCTGCCGCACCACTTCGTGCAGGGTCTGGCGGTCACCGCCGGCGGCGACACCGAGCATGAGCCACCGTTCGGTGGCCATGAACGGCATCTGCGCCGCCACGTGTCGGCGGATCACTTCGGGACGTACCTCGAGGCCGCCCGCGATGTTCGCGACGAGGATGAGGATCGCGTCGGTCGCCAGGAACGCCTCCGGAAGGGTCAGGCGCCGGTTGGCGCTGTCGTCGAGGGTGCGCTCCAGCCACTGGCTTGCCGCCGTTTGCGCCGTGTTGGCCTGCAGCGACATGACGAACCGCGCGAGGCCGTTGATCCGCTCGGCGCGCATCGGGTTGCGCTTGTAGGCCATCGCGCTGGAACCGATCTGCTCCGACTCGAACGGCTCGAGCAGCTCCCCTTCGTGCTGCAGCAGGCGGAGGTCGCCGGCCATCTTGGAGGCCGATTGCGCGACCCCGGACAGCAGATCGAGCACCGTGCTGTCGGCCTTCCGGGGGTAGGTCTGCCCGGTGACGGCCCAGGTGCGCTCGAATCCCAGGCGCTCGGCCACGAGTCGGTCGAGCGAGCGGACCTTGGCGTGATCGCCGTGGAAGAGCTCCAGGAAGGAGGCCTGCGTCCCCGTGGTCCCCTTGCAACCGCGGAGGCGCATCGTCTCGATGCGGTGGCAGAGGTCTTCGATGTCGGCGCCGACGTCCTGCATCCAGAGCGTGGCCCGCTTGCCGACGGTGGTCAGCTGTGCCGGCTGGAAGTGCGTGTAGGCCAGGCAGGGTTCCCCGGCGTGTTGCCCGGCGAATCCGCCCAGTGCCTCGAGGACGGAGAGCAGGCGACCCAGGACCAGGCGGAGGCCTTCGCGGATGACGAGCAGGTCGGCGTTGTCGGTCACGAAGGCGCTGGTGGCGCCGAGATGCAGGAACGGTCGCGCGGCAGGGGCCTGGTCGCCGAAGTGATGGACGTGCGCCATCACGTCGTGCCGAAAGCGCCGTTCGTACTCCGCCGCGATGGTGAGGTCGGCATCGTCGAGATGGGCGCGCATGTCGGCAAGTGCGGCGTCGGGGATGTCAAGTCCGAGGTCGCGTTCCGATTCGGCCAGGGCCAGCCAGACACGCCGCCAGAGGCGGATGCGGTGAGGCTCTCCCCACAGCCGCTGCATGGCGGGGGAGGCGTAGCGGGATCCGAGTGGGGAGCGCCAGCGGTCGTCGGTCATCGGTACACCAGGTCCGTGTAGGCGGTTTGTCCGCTTCGCTCGACCCAGATGCGGAACGCTTCACCCGGGCGGAGGTCGTCGAGAAAGACACTCAGGTCGGTGGCGGTGGCCACACGGCGGCGGTCGATGCCGATGATCACGTCGCCCTCCCGGAGGCCGGTCGCGTCGGCGGTCCGCGGCGCGATGCTGACGACGAGCGCGCCCTGATCGCTCTGCAGTCCGCGCTCGGCCCGGATGGCCGGCGTGACGGTCACCAGCTGCAGGTCCTCGCAGGACGGTCACCCGCGCGGCGGTGCGGGTCGGGAGGTCGCTGGCAACGAGGGTGCGGGCGATTGTCAGGTCGCCACGGCGGGTGACGAGGACCACGGTGTCGCCCACGCCGAGGTCGAGCTTGACCGATTCCCAGTCGAGATGGTTGTGGAGGGTCCGGCCGTTGGCCGACACCAGGATGTCCTGTCGCTGGAGGCCGGCGCGGGCCGCCGGGCCGCCCGGAGCGACGCTCACCACGACGAGGCCGTTCGACGCGCGCCAGTCTTCGAAGCTGCGTGGGGGATTCACGTCGAGGCCGGTCCACGCCCGCCGGACCGCTGCCGGCGGCGAGAAGCAGGTCCGCCACACGAAGCGCGCGCTCGATCGGAATCGCGAACCCGAGGCCGATCGAGCCACCGCTGTTCGACAGGATGGACGAGTTGACCCCGACCACCTGACCGAGCGCGTTGGCCAGCGGGCCGCCGGAGTTGCCGGGGTTGATGGCGGCGTCGGTCTGGATCATGTCGAGGTAGAGGCCGGCCTGCCCCTCGGAGGGAAGGATGTTCCGACCGGTGGCGCTCACGACGCCGGCGGTCACGGTCGGCTCGGTGTTGCCGAGGTAGTCGGCGTACGGATTGCCGAGCGCCACGACCCATTCACCGACCATGAGCTCGCTGCTCTTGCCGAGCGGCACGGTCGGCAGCCCGCGGCCAGTCACCTGGATGACGGCGATGTCCGCCACCGGATCCGCGCCGACCAGCGTGGCGGGGAGTTGTGTGCCGTCGGTGAGGGTCACGGTGATCTGTTCTGCACCGGCCACGACGTGCTGGTTGGTGAGGATGACACCGTTGCTGCGGATGAGAAACCCGGTGCCGGAGCCGCGCACCAACTGCGAGGAGTACCGGGGCACGAACATGTCGGCCCAGGAGGACCGCATGGCGACCTGCTGGCGCGCGGCGACGCTGATGGAGACGACCGCCGGCGCCAGTCGCTCGACCGCCGTCACGATGGCGGTGCGACGGCTCACGTCGAGGCTGGATTGGGCGGAGAGCGCGGGAAGAGTCGGAAGGACGAATGCCGCCAGCAGCCCGCCGACCACACCCGCCCGCGCGCCGCCACAGGCGCGGCGGAGGACGGATCGTGCGGCGTTGTGGCGAGACGTCATGCGGCATCCCCGCAGTGGTCAGCGAATACCTCCGCCGGATACTCGGCGGAGACGAAATACAGTCCTTCGGGCGGCGCCGGTGGGCTGGTGTCCGCGTTGTCTTCCCGGTCCAGCAGGGCGGTCATGTCCTCGACCGGCCTCCTGCCAAGTCCGATGTCCACCATCGTTCCGACGAGCATCCGCACCATGTGGTGCAGGAAGCGGTCGGCCGTCACGTGGAAGGTGAACCCCTGTCCAGCCTCCCGTTCCCGCCACTCGGCCAGCCGCAAGGTGCTTCGGTAGTGCGGCTTCGGTTCGCCCTTGACGGCGAAGGCGCGAAAACTGTGTTCACCGAGCAACGGGGCCGCGGCACCGTGCAGCCGGCCGGCATCGAGGTCCCGGCAGAGCGCCCACTCGTAGGGGCGGCGAAAGGGGGACATCGCCGCGGCGTCGACGCCCACGACGTAGCGATACGCGCGACCACGCGCGCTCTTGCGCGCGTGAAACCCCGGGTGCGCCAGCCGAACATCTGCCACCCAGCAGTCCCGTGGAAGCAGCGCGTTCAACGCCCGGCGTACCGCGTCCGGCTCCCACTTGGCCGCCAGGCTGAAGCTGACCCCCATGCCCTGTGCGTGGACACCGGCGTCCGTTCTCCCGGCACCGTGGGCCACGACGCGACGCCCAGCGAGTCGCTCAAGGACCCCCTCGACCTCGGCCTGAACCGTGCGCCCGGTCGCCTGCCGCTGCCAGCCGAGAAAGCGGCCGCCATCGAACTGCATCACGGCAAGAAAAGTCCGACTCATCAAGGCGAAATCTAGCCCGTTTGACAGGCCTCCTGCAAGACGCGCAAATGCTTGTCAGAATTGACAAAAGGCCTCGCTTGACCACTACCATTTTCTTGCGCTCGTGCGGCCCTGTCGGGGTCGCCGGACTATCCCCCGATCCCAGCCCAAGTGACCCCACCTGCTCCAGCCCTTGCCGAGGCACTCCGGCTCCTGTCGGCAGGCCGCTCCCTCACCGCCGAGCAGTCCGCGGCGGCGTTCGCCGTGCTGGTCGCCGGCGACGCCAAGGATGCGGATGCCGCCGCGCTGCTGTTGGCGCTGAAGTCCAAGGGGGAGACCGCGGACGAAATGGCCGGTGCAGCGTCGGTGCTCCGTGGGGCGATGGTGCCACTCGGCGTCGAGGATGGGGAAGACCTGGTGGACACCTGCGGCACCGGCGGGGGGCAGGTGGGGACCATCAACATCTCCACCGCCGCCGCCCTCCTGGCCGTTGGGGCCGGGGTTCGGGTCGCAAAGCATGGCAACCGGAGCCATACCTCGCGGTCGGGCTCGGCCGACGTGCTCGAGGCGCTCGGCGTGCACGTCGAGCTCAAGCCGGCGGAGGCACGGCAAGCCCTTCTCGCCTCCGGATTCACCTTCATGTATGCGCCGCATTACCACCCCGCCATGCGTCACGTGGCCGCGGTCCGGCGGCAGCTCGGCGTGGCGACGATGATGAACCTCCTCGGCCCGCTGGCGAACCCGGCGGGTGTGGGGCGGCAGGTCGTGGGCGCGGCCGAGCGCCGCGTGGCACCACTGATGGCGGACGCCTTCCTCCGGCTCGGCACGCGACACACCCTCGTCGTGCACGCCGTGGTCGGGATGGACGAGATCAGCCCGATGGGAGTGACGGAGGTCTGGGAGGTCCGGGATGGCGCGGTGCGGGAATGGCGGATCGATCCGCGTGATGTCGGCCTGGACGTCTCAGACCTCACGTCGCTGGCGGGAGGCGAGCCGGAGGAGAACGCGACGAGAATCGAACGATTGCTTGATCGTGGCGAGGGCGACGGCGCCGCCCGATCGGCGCTGGTGCTCAACGCGGGGGCGGCGCTCTACGTGGCGGGTTTGGAGTCGTCGTTCCCGCGCGCCGTGGAGCGTGCCCGGGTGGCGCTCGATGCGGGGAAGGGAAGGGACGCGCTGGCGCGCGTGCGAGCCGCCGCGCCACGCGGTTCGGCAAGCGCCGCCTAGTACTTCCGGATGACCCCGACGACCACGCCCTGGATGAGCACGTCGCGCTCCTGAAACCGCATCGGCGGCATCGTGTCGTTCGCTGGCTGCAGGCGAATCCAACCGCCGGCCTCGCGGTAGAACTTCTTGACCGTGGCCTCGGCGCCGTTGATGAGGGCGATGACCATTTCGCCGTTCTCGGCGGACTGCTTTCCGTGCACCACGACGTAGTCGCCGTCGATGATGTGGGCCTCGACCATGGAGTCTCCCCGCACCTGCAGGGCGTAGTTCGGGCCCCGGGCCGGGAGCATCTCGTTCGGCACCGCCAGCGTTTCGCTGTGCATGACCGATTCGATTGGCGTGCCGGCGGCGACTCGACCGAGGACCGGGATATCGGACGCGACCGCGGTGCCTTTGGGAGGCAGGACCTCGATCGAGCGGCTCTCGTTGTACGCGCGGCGGATGTATCCCTTCCGCTCGAGATTGGTCAGGTGCTCGTGCACCGTGGCCAGGGACTGGAACCCGAAGTGTTCCGCGATCTCCTCGAAGCTCGGCGCATAGCCGTTGTCGGCAATCTGGGATTGCAGATAGGTGAGGATGTCGCTTTGTCGGCGGGTGAGCGGCATGACCGACCTCCGAACGAGTGACCGAAGAGAGCCCGAATCAAGCTACCCGAACATGAACCGAAGGTCAAGGTGACATCCACACTCGACCGCATCCTCGACGGCATCCGGTCCGGGTTGCCGGCGCTGGCAGCCCGGCGGGCGGCGCTGGAGGAGGCCGCCCAACGGCGCGCTCCCCCTCCTGATTTCGCGGGAGCGCTGCGGCGCCCGGCGGTGGCGGTCATCGCCGAGTTGAAGCGACGGTCGCCCTCGGCAGGCCTCATCGCGCCACGGCTCGACCCGGCCGACCGGGCCCGGACCTACGCCACCGCCGGTGCTGCCGCGCTGTCCGTGCTGACCGAGGGAGAGCACTTCGGGGGGGCGGTGTCGGATCTGGAGGCTGTGTCGGCCGTCGTCACGCTGCCTCTGCTCCGAAAGGACTTCATGCTCCACGAGCTGCAGATCGTCGAGGCGCGTGCCGCAGGCGCCGCTGCGGTTCTCCTGATCGTTCGCGCCCTCGAGCCGGCGCTGCTTCGCGCGCTGCTCGCCGCCGCCCGCCACTGGGGGCTCGAGGCCCTGGTCGAGGCGCATGACCAGCGGGAGGTCGACCTGGCGCTGGGCGCCGGCGCAACCATCGTGCGGGATCAACAGCCGGGATCTGGGGGACTTCTCCATCAATTCCGCAGCGGCGTGGGCGCTGCTGAGCCGGCTTCCCCCCGAGGTCATCGGGGTCGCGGAGAGTGGCATGAAGGACGTCGCGGCGGTGCAGGCGGCGGCGGAGGCCGGGGCCGACGCCGTACTGGTCGGCTCGGCACTCTCGGCCGCGGCGGATCCGGCCCCCCTGCTGGCAGGCATGGCCGGGGTGCCCCGCCGTGGCCGTTGAGGCGCAAGATCTGCGGGCTGACCCGCGCGGCCGACGCGGCGGTGGCCGTGGAGGCGGGGGCGTCTTACCTTGGAGTGGTGTTCGCGAGCGGCCCGCGGATGATGAGTCCGTCGAGGGCGTCGGACGATCGTCGCGGCCGCGTCCGGGGTTCCGGTGCTCGGCGTGTTCGGGCGCCAGTCGACCGACGAGATCCTGCGCTGCCGCGACGACAGCGGATTGACGGGCGCCCAGTTGCACGGCGGAGTTCGATCCGGTGCTGGCGGCGCGACTCGCGGCGGAAGGGATGACGGTGTGGGCGGTCGCGCGCCTGACCGACCCCGCGGAGTGTGCGCTGCTCGCCGACTTCGCCGCCGGGCGCCGACGCGGTGCTCGTGGAGCCGCGAGTTCCCGGGCGGCGAGGGTGGCGCGGGCGTGTCCGCTCGCGCTCGAGCTCGCCCGCCGGGCGCGCGAAGTCGCTGGCGGGGCGACGGATGGTGCTGGCGGGCGGATTGCGGCCGGCGTCGGTGGCTGCGGCCATCGAGGCGGTGCGCCCCGAGGTGGTCGATGTGAGCAGCGGCGTCGAGGCGGCCGTGGGACGCAAGGACCCGGCGTTGGTTCGGCTCTTCCTGGAGGCGGTGCGTGGCGACCAGCCTTTCCCCTGAACGTGCCATCGACGGACGGTTCGGCCCCTACGGCGGTCGCTACGTGCCGGAGACCCTGCTGGCGGCGCTGGAGGAGCTCGCGGCGCTCTACGATGGTGTCCGCGGCGGAGCGCGCCTTCTGGGATGAGGTCCGCGGCATCCTCCGCGACTACGTCGGCCGACCAACGCCGCTCTGACCGACGCGCCGCGGCTCGGCGCCGAGATCGGGGCGCCGGCTGCTCCTCAAGCGTGAGGATCTCAATCACACCGGCGCGCACAAGATCAACAACACCGTCGGGCAGGCGCTGCTGGCGCGACGGATGGGGAAGCGGCGGATCATCGCCGAGACCGGTGCCGGCCAGCACGGCGTGGCCACGGCCACCGATCTGTGCCCGACTCGGCCTGGAGTGCGTGGTGTACATGGGCGCCGAGGATGTGGCGCGGCAGGCGCTCAACGTCTACCGGATGCGGTTGCTCGGGGCGACGGTGGTGCCGGTGGAATCCGGCACGCGGACACTCAAGGACGCGACGAACGAGGCGCTCCGCGACTGGGTGGCCAACGTCCCGAACACCCACTACATCATCGGCTCGGTCGTCGGCCCCGATCCCTACCCGCGCATGGTCCGCGACTTCCAGTCCGTCATCGGGCACGAGGCCAGGGCACAGGTGCTGGAACGGACCGGCCGACTCCCCCGCACGGTCGTGGCGTGCGTGGGCGGCGGCTCGAACGCGATCGGGATCTTCACGGCGTTCCTCGATGACAGCGACGTGGAGCTGGTGGGCGTCGAGGCAGCAGGGGAAGGCCTCACCAGTGGACGGCACAGTGCGACGCTCCAGGCGGGGAGCCCGGGTGTGCTGCATGGGACGCTGAGCTACCTGCTGCAGGACGCCGATGGGCAGGTCGCCCCGGCCCATTCGGTGAGTGCCGGGCTTGACTATCCCGGCGTTGGGCCGGAGCACGCGTGGCTCCGGGACTCTGATCGCGTGCAGTACCACGCCGTCGATGACGCGGCGGCCCTGGAGGGGTTTGCCCGCCTGGCGCGGCTCGAGGGGATCATCCCTGCGCTGGAGACGGCGCACGCCGTGGCCTGGCTGTCCGCCGAGCGGGGACGGTGGCAGGCGGATGTACCCGTGTTGCTCTGCCTGAGCGGCCGTGGAGACAAGGACGTTGCATATGTCGCGGGACTGACGGGAGAGGCGCGTTGACCAAACCGGGCGCGGAGTTCGAACAGGTACTGCCGCCGGAACAGGTGGAGGAGCTTCTGCAGACGCTGGTCAAGGCGGCGCGGGCGTTCCAGATGTACCTGCCGAACAATCCGATGTTTCATCGCGCGGCCAAGAACCTCGAGACCGCGTTCGACCCCGTCTGGTCCGCCATCGATGAGCTCGTCCTCACCGTGCAGGAGACCGACTTCATCTGGGAAGAGACGGTGGTCTACCACCAGCTCAGCAAGGCGGACAGCCTCGCCTGGACGCTCTACAAGGACGGGCTCCGGGTGTTGACGCTGCGCAAAGGCGTGGAAATCGAGGAGCTGCCCCGGCTTCTCCGTGTGGTGAACCAGGTGCGCGGACTATCACCCGACGCGACCGACGACCTCTTCACCCTGCTGTGGGCCGAGGAGTTCCAGTTCGTCGACGTGCGGTTTGCGGAGTTCGTCCAGGACTACGGCACCGGCGAACTGGTCCCCGGCGCGGAGTACTCCGCGGGCGCGAGTTACGCCGACGAAGTGAAGAGCGACCTTGCCGGGACCGCGGCGGGCGAGGAGTCGGGCGGGGTCGCGGCACCAGGAGAGACCGTCGACGACGGGGAGGAGTCGGGCACGTCGGGTGAGGCCGGCGGTGCGGCCGACGCCGTCGAACGGCCGAAAGGAGTCGTCGACCTCGACGAGTTCGACTCCACGCTCTACTTCCTGGATGCCGCCGAAGTCGACATGCTCAGCGCCGATCTCAACCTCGAATATTCGCGCGACCTGCGCGAGGCCTCGCTGGCCGCCCTGTACGACCTCTTCGAGGCCCAGACCGAGCCGGAGATCCGCGAGGAAATCCTTGGAGTCCTCGAGGCCCTCTTTCCCAGCATGCTGAATGCGGGAGAGTTTCGGGCGAGCGCCGCGGTGCTGCGGGAAACCCGGGCCCTGGCCGAGCGTTCCGCCGGCCTGGTCGCGGCGCACAAGGAGCGCTTGATCCAGTTCATCGAACAACTCAGCGAACCCGCCATCGTCAATCAGCTGATGCAGGCCCTCGACGAAGGCACGGGCCGGCCGAGCGACGCAGATGTTGCCGAATTACTCCGCGAGCTGCGCCCCCGTGCGCTGGCCACCCTGGTGGAATGGACTCCCCGTCTCACGTCGGCGCCGGTGCGCGCGCTCGTCGAGGAGGCGGTGCAGCAACTGGCGTCGTCGCACCAGGGCGAGTTGCTGCGGTTGCTGCGGTCCGGCGATCCTGAGGCGCTGCCCGGTGCCATCGAACTGGCCGGTCGCCTCAAGTTGGAGGGTGCGGTCGCCGGACTGGGCGAGGTGATGACCAGCCCCGACGCCGGAATCCGGCAGGCCGCGACGGACGCGCTGGTCCAGATCGGGACGCCGGGGGCGCTCGTGCTGCTCGAGCACGCCATCGGCGACGATGACCGGGCCGTGCGCATCGCCGCGCTGAAAGCGCTCAGCGCACGCGGGTACAAGGGGGCGCTCCGACGGGTCGAGGAAGTCGTCAACGGCAAGGGGCGCAAGGATCTCGACTTCAACGAACGGCGCGCGTTCTTCGAGGCCTATGGCGCCATTGCCGGTGCCGGGGGGCTCTCGGTGCTTCGCGACCTGATCGTACGCCGCGGGTTCTTCCGGCGGAAGCGGAGCGCCGATGTTCGGATGTGCGCTGCGCTCGGACTGGGAAAGATCGGGACGCCCGAGGCGAGGGCGGTGCTCGAGTCGGTCGCGGAGGACAACGACCGACAGGTCCGCAATGCCGTCACCGCGGCGCTTCGGGGGGTGGCCGAATGAGCCAGGACCCACAGTCCGCCGACCACAGCCTCCGCCACGACGGCCGCAGCCTCCTCCTTTCGTTCTACGCGGCGCTGCGGAGCCTGAAGCTCTACCCGCTCGAGAACACGACGGTGCAAAAGGCACTCGACGACCTGCTCACTGCCGGGGAACAGCTGCTGGCCGAGGAGGAGGATGTCGAGATTCGGGTGTCGGGCGACTTTCTGTTCGTCAATGACACCCGGCTCCGGCTCGAACTCGACAACTACGCCTCGTTCAGCCAGGTGCTGGGACTGCTCCGCACCTTCGAAGTCGGGACGCTCCGGATCGTGCGGGGCGTCGAGCGCCGGGAGTGGCAGGCGCTGCTCAGCGTCTTCCTCAGCCTCGGGACGCGCGACGTGGCCGGGAGCAGGTTCGAGGAGTTGCTCGCCCGCCTCCAGCGCGCCGACCTGCGCCACATCGAGCTGGCGCCGCTCACCGCGGTGGAGGAGCAGGAGGATTCCGCCGAGGCACGGGAGGTGGCCAAGCGGACCTACGCGCAGGGGGTCGCCGTCACCAAGGACGTGGTCAACAGCGTCCGGATGGGGCGCACCGCCAATTTGAAGAAGGTGAAGCGCGCGGTGCAGCTCGTGGTGGACCAGGTGCTCAACAACGAGACCTCCATCGTCGGGCTCACCACCATTCGTGACTACGACGAGTACACCTTCACCCACTCGGTGAACGTCTGCATCTTCTCCGTGGCGCTCGGCAAGAAACTCGGCCTTGGCAAATTGCAGCTGTACGACCTCGGGCTGGCCGCGCTCCTGCACGACATCGGAAAGGCGCGGATTTCGCTCGACATCCTCAACAAGACCACCAGCCTCGATGAAGGCGAGTGGCAGGTGATGACGCGGCACCCCTGGTTTGGGACGCTGACGCTCTTCAGCTCCCGCCGGTACGAGGAGACGCCGTACCGCGCCATCCTGGTGGCACACGAACATCACATGAAGACCGACTTGACCGGCTACCCCAAGCCGATCCGTCCGCGCAAGCTCGGGCTCTATTCCCGACTCGTCGCGGTGGCTGATGGCTTCGACGCCGCCACCACCCGACGCAGCTACCAGACGGTGCCGATCCAGCCCGATGCGGTCCTGAAGGAGATGTGGGAAAACCCGAACCGCGGCTACGACCGGGTGCTCGTCAAGGCGCTCATCAACCTCATCGGCATCTACCCCGTGGGCACCTGCGTCATCCTCGATACCCTTGAAGTCGCGATTGTGGCCGGGGCGAACCCGGACCCGACCATGCTCAACCGGCCGGTCGTCCGGATTGCCATCGACACCAACGGCGCGGTGCTCCCGCCGCCAGGCGAGGCGGCGGACCTCGCCGACGGGAACGGGCAGGGTGGGTATGCCCGGTCCATCGTCAAGGTGACCGACCCGAGCCGCTACGGCCTCGTGGTGGGTGACTACTTTGTCTGACCCCACCGGGATCACCTCCTGGGCTTCGCTCCGGCGACCCGACCAGGCGGCGTTTATCCCCTACCTCACGGCGGGATATCCCGACCGGGCGACGAGCCTCGCCGCGCTGCGCACCGCCGCCCGGTTTGCCGACATCCTGGAAGTCGGCGTGCCCTTCAGCGATCCGGTGGCGGACGGTCCGGTGATCCAGCGGGCCTCGTTTGATGCCCTCGCCCAGGGCATGTCCCTGCGGGGGACTCTCGACCTCATCGCCGAGGCGAACCTCGATCGGCCGGTGATACTCTTTTCCTACCTGAACCCGCTCCTTCGCTACGGCGTTGACCACCTGCTTGCGGACGCGGCGGAAGCGGGTGTCGACGGCTTGCTGGTCACCGACCTGCCCGCCGGGGCCGACGTGGCGTTCGAGGAATTGGTCCGGCGCAGCGACCTCGATCTGATCCCGCTGGTGGCGCCGACAACCCCATCGCGTCGAGTCGCGGATATCGACACCACCGCCTCGGCATTTCTCTACCTCATCGGGCGACTGGGCGTCACGGGAAGTGGCTCGCCACCCAGCGCCGCACTGGAGGAGATGGTCGGCCACGTGCGCGCGCAGGCGCGCCTGCCACTGGCGGTCGGGTTCGGCATTGCCAGCGCTGGGCAGGTGCGCGCCGTCGCGAAGGTCGCTGATGGGGTCGTCGTGGGGAGCGCGCTCGTGGAGGCACTCGGGCGCGGGGGGGTGGTCGCGCTCGAGGCGCTCCTCGCCGACCTCGGTCCAGCCTGCGTTCGAACCGTGACCGCCGGGGCGTCCTGTGTTTGATACCTCCCGAGTGCTGGCGCTCTATGGCCGGATGCTGGTCTGGTTCGGCTTGTCCCTGGGCGCGATCGCCCTGGTGTTGGATTTCCGCTGGATCGAGCAACCACTCCCGACGCTTCTCATCCTGCTCGCGGTGGCGGCGCTGCGCGCCTCCCCGGTGCGGCTCAGCAAGTACTCGTACCTCACGCAACATGGTGTGCCGGTCATGGTCGGCGTCCTCGTGGCGGCGCCCTCGCAGGTCGTCGCGGGGATGGCCGCCGGCGTCTACCTCGTGGACACGGTCTGGCTGCGGAAGCCGATGCGCGCGGGAGTGGTGAACGCCGGCCGCGAGAACATCGCGTTCCTCGCCTCGTTCGGCATTTTCGCGCTGGTGTGGCGGCTCAGCGGCTCGCCGAACGTCGGCCTCGACTTCCTCCCAGCGGCGTTCACCCTCGCCGGCATCTACTTCTTCCTCTCGCGCTCGCTTTTCTACTTCACCCTCCTGCTGCGCGACAAGCTCGAAAGCGAAGAGCGCCTCCTCATCCTGCGATACGAGGTGGTGGCGTACCTCCTCACGCTCGGCGCGGCGGCGATCATCGTCGGCGCGATCCAGGTGCTCAGCCCCCCAGGCTGGGCCGCCGTGCTCGCGGTCGTCGGCGTCTTCGGGCTCCTGACCAAGAAGATCCTGGAGGAGGCGATTGCCGCCGAGGACTTGAACAAGGTTCACCTGATGGAAACGGCGATCACCACGAACGTGACGCTGATGGATTCCTTCCAGCAGATCGAGCGCCTGGCCCACCGCCTGCTCGACTGGGGCGACCTGCGGATTTACCGGCGCGATGACAACGACGTGGTGTCGCTGGCGTACCGGGGCGAGGTCGGGCGCGGCGGCCGGGGGGAGGTGCCGACGGAGCTGGAACCGCTCCGACGCACCGCCATCACGTCCGGGGAGCCGGTGATCGTCCACGACACCTCCAAGGACGAGCGACTCCCGATGGCGGCCACCGACACCCAGAGCCTCGTCATCCTGCCATTGCGGTTCGGCCCCGACGTGATCGGCACCCTGGAACTCGAGCACCACAAGCGCCACATGTACCGGGCCCGCGATCTCGCCGCCATGTCTACGCTGGCCACCCAGGTGGCGACCGCCATCCATATCGCCGAGCTCAGGCGCCCCCTGGTCACCACGGTCGACAGCATCGGCTCGCAGGTCGGTGCGCTGGCACGCGCGACCGAGTCGCTGCACGCCTCCGCCGACGCGCTCACGGCCGCTTCCAAATCGCTGCGCATCGGACTGGGAGAGCAGGACGCGTTCGTGACCGCCGGCCTCAAGGCGACGAAGGCCCTCGCGGGTGGCTCCGCGGAGATCGCTGTGCAGGGGAAGCGGGCCGCGGAGGCCAGCGCGCGGGCGTCTGACACGGCGGCGCGGAACCGCGAGACGATTCGCGACGCGATCAAGCGGCTGGTCGACCTGAAGCACTTCGTAGCGGAGAGCTCGCGCCAGGTCGGCGAGCTCGGGAACGTCACCAAGCGTATCACCGGATTCATCGGATCGATCCGGGAGATTGCCGACCTCACGAACCTGATCTCCCTCAACGCCGCCATCGAGGCGGCCCGGGCAGGGCAGGAAGGGAAGGGCTTCGCGGTGGTCGCGGCGGAGGTGCGCGAGCTGGCCGACCAGAGCGCCGTGGCAGCCCGGGAGGCGGGCGGCCTGCTCGCGGCCATCGCGGAGCAGGTCACCGAAATCACCGCGCAGATGTCACACGGGGAGCGGGCGGTGGAGGGTGTCGAACAGCTCGGCGAGGCGGCGGTGGAGGCGCTCGAAGGGATCGTGAACACGACACGGGAAGCGGGGACGTCCGCGCAACGAATTGGCGAAACAGCCAGCCAGCAGGAAGGGGCGTTCGCCAAGTTGCAGGAACAGATTGGACACCTCGCCACCGTATCGGCCAGGATCCGCGAGGAGACCAACGTCCTGACGAGCCAGGCAGGGCGGGCCATCGACGCCCAACAGGAGCTCGATGGCGCCATCCGCCAACTGGAACAGGTCTCGACCCACCTGCAGTCGATCGCGCGCCATTTCACCGTTGGCGATTAGCGTGGCGGAGGTCGTGGCCGTGGCGCTGGGGAGCAACCTCGGGAATCGGGAACGACACCTTGCGACGGCCCGTGCCGCGCTGGCCGGGCTCCCGGGCACGCGCCTCCTGCGCGTTTCCACCGTGGAGGAGACGGCGCCGCTCGGCGGCCTGGACCAGCCAGCGTACCTGAATCAGGTGGCGCAACTGGAGACGGACCTTGAGCCCCGCGCCTTCCTGGAGGCCTGCCAGGCGATTGAACGCGCAGAAGGACGGCTGCGAGGCGAGCGCTGGGCCTCGCGGTCGCTCGACATCGATATCATCCAATTCGGGCAACGCCGCGTGGCCGAACCCGGACTCTCGATCCCGCATCCGGAGCTCCCCAACCGCGACTTCTGGCAGCGCGGCCTGGCGGAGGTGCAGAGCCCATGAATGACCCGATCCGCCCCGTGACGACGCGCGATGTCCTCGCGATGAAACGAGCGGGCACCAAGATTGTCTCGCTGACCGCCTACGACGCACTGATGGCCCGGATGCTGGACGCCACGGGTATCGATCTGATCCTGGTCGGCGATTCGGTCAACCAGGTTGTCGCCGGACGCAGCACGACGCTGAGCGCCACCCTCGACCAGATGATCTACCATGCCCGCGCGGTGCGCGGGGCAGTGCGCCGTGCGCTCGTGGTGGTCGACCTGCCCTTCCTCTCCTATCAGGTGACCGTCGAGGACGCCATACGGAACGCGGGGCGCGTCCTGCAGGAAACGGACGCCACGGCGGTCAAGCTCGAAGGCGGCGTGACGATGGGGCCGACCATCCGTGCCCTCGTGGACCGCGGGATACCGGTGATGGGGCACGTCGGCCTCACGCCCCAGTCGGTGCACGCGCTGGGCGGATACCGGGTGCAGGGGAGGGAGGAGGCCGCGGCGGATCGGCTGCTCGCCGATGCCCATGCCGTCGAGGATGCGGGGGCGTTCAGCGTCGTGCTCGAGCTTGTCCCTGCCGCGCTGGCCGCCCGGGTGACGAAGGAACTGACGATCCCGACCATTGGCATCGGCGCCGGTGCCGATTGCGACGGGCAGGTGCTCGTGCTTCCGGATATGCTGGGCATGAATCCGGGCTTCACCGTGAAGTTTCTCAAGCGGTATGCAGATCTCGACGGCGTGATTCGCGCGGCGGTCTCCGCCTACAGCGAGGATGTGCGCGGCGGCCGGTACCCCGGGCAGGAACACAGCTTCGAGTGAACCGGAATCCCCCACCCAGCGAGTTCACGACGGTGGCTGGGATCCGTGCGTGGGTCACCGCGCAACGGGCGAGGGGCTCCCGGATCGGGTTTGTGCCCACCATGGGGTATCTCCACGAGGGGCACCTGGCGCTCGTTGATGCGGCGCGCTCCGTCTCGGATGTGGTGGTGATGAGCATCTTCGTCAACCCACTGCAATTCGGCCCTTCGGAAGACCTCGCCCGTTACCCCCGTGACCTGCCGCGTGACCGGGCGCTCGCCGCAAGCCGTGGCGTGGACGCCCTCTTTCTGCCGGACGTCTCCATCATGTACCCTCCCGGGAGCGATACGCGGGTGGTCCCCGGACCCGGGGCCGACCGGTGGGAGGGAGAGGTCCGACCGGGGCATTTCACCGGCGTCCTGACCGTCGTGGCCAAGCTCTTCCATTTGGTCACCCCCGACGTCGCGGTCTTTGGACAGAAGGACGCCCAGCAGGCGGCGGTGATCCGGCGGATGGTGCGCGACCTCGACTGGCCGGTCGCGCTCGTGGTGGCGCCGACCACCCGCGAGCCGGACGGGCTCGCGCTGAGCAGCCGCAACAGCTACCTGTCAGATGGGGAGCGCGCGCAGGCTGCCGGTTTGAGCGCCGCGCTCCGGGCGGCGCACGAGGCCTGGCGGGGCGGGCAGACCGGAGGTGACGAATTGGTCGCCGTGGCACGGCAGGTGCTTCAGGTGTATCCGGTTGTGCGGCCCGAGTATATTTGCGTGGTCGATCCCGATGCGCTGGCCCCTGTGGAAACGGCGGGCGCGGGCTGTCTCATGCTGATTGCCGCGCGGGTCGGATCGACGAGGCTGATCGACAATATCATTTTCGGGGAAGGGATCCCGTCATGCAGCGACATCTGATGAAGTCCAAGATTCACCGCGCCACGATCACCTCGGCGGACCTGCACTACGAGGGCTCGCTGACCGTGGATCAGGACCTCCTCGACGCCGCAGACCTCTGGGAGTTTGAAGAGGTGCAGGTGGTGAACGTCAACAACGGTGCCCGGCTCAGCACCTACGTCATCCCCGGCCCACGCGGTTCCGGCGTGATCCAGCTCAACGGCGCCGCCGCGCGGCTGGGCATGGCGGGAGATCTCGCCATCATCATCAGCTATGGTATGTATGACGAAGCGGAGGCGGAGCGACACGTACCCACCGTGGTGTTCGTCGACGAGCACAACCGCGTCGTGCGTCCGTCGCTCCGGGCGGAGGGGTAATCCCTTGACGGGCGGCGCGACCTCGGGCGTCTCTCCCGCGCTGCGGCCGACGCTGCCGGACTGGGCGGAAGTCACGCCGGAGCGCGTGGCGCACATCGAGCGAGTGGCGGCGTTGGTGTCGTTCTGGGCGGAGCGAATGGGTGTGCACGACTCCGAGCGAAACCGCTGGCTGAAAGCCGTGTGGCTGCACGACGCCCTGCGAGACGCGAGCCAGGAGACCCTGACCGAATGGGCGGCGAGTTCGTCCGGCCCGATCGAATTGTGGCATGGCCCCGCGGCGGCGGCCCGCGCCAAGGCCGAGGGAGAGTCCGACCGCGGCGTCCTCGATGCCGTTCGATATCATTCGCTCGGATTGGCGGAATGGGACATGGCGGGCCGCGTGTTGTATTGCGCCGACTACCTCGAACCCGGCCGGACGTTCGACGAGGCGGCGCGCAGCGAGCTCGCGGCGCTCTTTCCCCGGGATGTCGCGGGGGTCATCCGTGCCGTGGCGCGTGCCCGCCTGACCTACCTGGCACGATCCGGTTGGCCGCTGCCGGAGCCGATGGTGCGGTTTTGGAACAGCCTGTCCGTCGTCTCGCCCTGATCGGGGCGGGAGTCCTCCTCCTCGCCTTTCTCGCTGCCCGGTACCAGTCGGCCCGCTCCGTGCTGCCCGACCACGCATTCCCCATCCCTGGCGAGTCCCGCCACTCCATTGTCGAAGTCCTGAATGGCTCGGGCCGAACCGGGCTGGCACGCACCGCCACGCGCGTGCTTCGCCGGGGCGGGCTGGACGTGGTGTTCTTCGGCAACGCCGATGGAACTGGGGAAGCGACCACCCTCTTGCTCGTGCGCCGGGGGGACAGCACCGCCGCGCGGCGCGCGGCGCGGCTGCTCGGTGTCGGGGCCATCGAGTGGAAGCCTGACTCCACCCGGCGCGTGGACGTGACGGTCATACTCGGCGCCGACTACGAGCCGCCGACGGAAGTGCACCCCTGAGTCAGGGTTTGCCCCGCTGGCGCAGGCCGATCACGACATCCATGACGTTCGTTCCGGTCGGTCCGGTGCGGACCAGCGCATCGACGGCCTCGAGGGCATGGTAGGCATCGTGTGACGCGAGGGCGTGGTCCGGGTCGCGGCCCGCCTCGGCGATACCCGGCCACGTGGTCCCATCCACCACCGCGCCGGCCGCGTCGGTGGGCCCGTCTCGCCCGTCGGTTCCGGCGGCTAGCAGCGCGACGCCCGGGACATCCTCCAGTTCGGCGGCCGCGGCCAGGGCCAGCTCCTGGCACCGCCCCCCGAGTCCGGCCACCTCCCCTCCCAGCGTGACGGTCGTCTCGCCGCCCCAGACGAAGCAGTTGGCGCCGCCGCCCCCCGCATGGAGGAATGCGCCGATCCGCGTGCCGGCCTCGCGGGCGTCGCCCGAGAGGTCCGATGCGCCGGCCAGCACCGAAAGGCCGAGCTCCTCCGCCCGACGCCGGATGCCCTGGACCGCGAGCCGATTGCTGGCGACGACGTGGGTGGTCACGTGTCGGAATGCGGGGTCCCCCGGTTTCAGCGTCTCGGGAATCGCTCCCGCGGCCTGCCGCTCGAGGAGGCGTCGGATCGTGACCGGGATCTCGCTGGCCGGGGAGAGCGATTCGAGTCGTCCGAGGACCTCGCGCGCCGAGCGCGGATCTGGCGCGCAGGGTCCGGAGCCGATGGTGCCGGGGTCGTCGCCGATGACGTCGGAGATGCAGAGTACGGTCACGGCTCTGGGGGCGAGCGCCCCGGCGAGGCGACCCGCACCCCAGCGAAGGCACCGTTTCCTGATGGCGTTCACCTCGCCGATGGGCTGGCCGCTCCGCAGAAGGAAGCTCCAGATGGTGATCAGGTCCTCGGGGGTCACCCCCTCGACGGGCGCGGCGGCGAGGCTCGAGGCCCCGCCGGAGAGCAGCACGAGCACCTGGTGCGAGGAAGACAGCCCGGACACCGCCTGCGCAATGGCGTCCGCGGCCCTCGAGGAGTTGATTCCAGGGAGGGGATGGTCGCCGGTGCAGGTGGGAAGCCGGGCACTGGTGCCTGTGTCCGGAGGACCGACGATGATACCACCCGCGAGCGGCGTCCGGGTGGCCCCCAGCGCGGAGAGGGCGGCCCCGGCCATGCCGGTGGCGGCCTTGCCCACGGCAACGATATGGACGGGCGCCGCCGCCGTCAGGGGGCGTTCGGTCAGTGCGCGGGTGACGGCCGCCGCCGGGTCGGCGGCCCGCAGCGCCGCGCCGTAGAGGTCGAGCAGGAGTGCGCGCATTCACTAGTATGGGGCCGCGGGACACCGCGGCCAAGGAGCATGTCGTGAGCACCAAGGAGCGTCCGATCGTGACCGTGACCCGCCGGCTTCCTGCCCCGGTGGAGAGGGCGTTGTCGGAGCGGTTCGACGCGCGGCTCAACAGCGAGGATCTGCCGCTGGATGCGGATGGCCTTCGGGAAGCGCTGCGGCACTCCGATGCGGTGTTGTGCGCGGTGTCCGACCGTCTGGACGCCGGGGTGCTGCGGGTGGAGCCACTCCGGGCGAAGCTCGTCGCCAACTTCGGCGTCGGGTTTGAACACATCGACCTCGCCGTGGCGCGCGAACGTGGCATCGCCGTCACGAACACACCGGGCGTGCTGACGGACGACACGGCGGACCTCGCCATCGCCCTCATGCTCATGGCGATTCGCCGTCTTGGTGAGGGGGAGCGGCAACTGCGCGCCGGCGCCTGGCAGGGGTGGTACCCGATGCACCACCTTGGCCGGCGCCTCTCCGGCAAGCGGCTCGGTATCGTGGGGATGGGGCGCATCGGGCGGGCGGTGGCGCGGCGGGCGGTACACGGATTCGGCATGCGGCTGCTCTACGCCAGCCGCACGCCCCTCCCGGCCGGCGAGGCGGCATCGCTCGACGCGGTCCAGGTCGATGTGGACCGCGTCTTCGCCGAGTCGGACATCGTGTCGCTGCACGTGCCGTCCAACGAGGAGACCCGGCATCTGGTGAATGCCCATCGGCTGCGGTCGATGCCACCACATGCCATCCTGGTGAACACCGCCCGTGGCGACATCATCGATGAAGCCGCACTCGCAGAGGCGCTGCGAAACGGGACCATCGCCGGTGCGGGGCTCGATGTGTACGCGGGCGAGCCGGCGGTGAATCCGGAACTCCTGGCGCTCGAGAATGTCGTCCTGCTGCCCCACCTCGGCAGCGCCACGGTGGAATCGCGCACGGCGATGGGGATGCGCGCCTTCGAGAACCTCGTTGCGTGGAGCGAGGGCCGGGAGCTGCCGGATCGGGTGGGGTGACCTGGCTCCGTGCCTGGCTACGGCGCCCGATAGTTCGGCGGGAGCGTCTTGTACCGCTCCGTCAACATGTCCTGTCGCGATGGCGCCGTATACTCCACACCGCGCACGTAGACATGTTCCGCCCGTGTGGCGAACTCGAACGGATCCCCGTCCCACACCACGACGTTCCCCTCCATCCCGACCTTGAGTGCACCGACCCTGTCGGCCACGCCGAAGGCCGTTGCCGGCACCGAAGTGATGGCGGCCAGCGCATCGTCCCAGGTCATCCCGTAGCCGACCGCGTTTCCGGCCTCGTACCGGATGTTGCGGATGTTGAATCCTTCCTCGTCTCCGTTGCCAGCGTTGCCGATGAGTATCACCTCGACGCCCGCCTTCCGCAGGAGCGCGGCATTGTCCTGCCTGGTGCCCAGCTGCGTGAAGGAGCGGGGGACGTTGTCCATGGCGCCGGTCATGACCGGCACGCGAGCCGCTGCGATCTTCTCCGCCACCATCCAGGCTTCGTCTGCGCCGGAGAGGACCAGCTTGAGTTGGTAGTCGCGGGCGATACCGAGCGCTGCTTCGATAGTTGCCGCCTGGTTCGCGGCCAGCACCAGCGGGAGCTTGCCGCTCACCACCGGGATCATCGCGTCCATGTCGACCCGCCGGAAGGCGAAGGGCCGCGTCTTCGCAGCGTCGTAGGCTTTCTTGTTGGCCATGTAGGCCCTGGTGTCGTCGAGCAACTCGACCAGCTTGCCGATGAGTTCCCCGCGCGCGCCGACGCCGGCGCTCCGGTTGCCCTCCAACTGGCCGAACATCCCAACCGGTGCCTGGATCATCACGTCGGCCAGCGAGCCGGCCCCGAGGTCGATCGCGGCGCCCTGACCGGCGACCAGATTGCCGCTGGGCCACACGACGCTTGAGGTGACACCGTACTCGCGGTTGTCGGGGATGAGCACGCTCTGGGGATTGTACGCCAGCCAGGGCTGGAACGAGGCGGAGACCTCATCGAAACCATCGGCGCTGGTTTCGTTGGCGTTCGCACCCCCGCCAACTTCCGTGAGGCCGAGCTCGGTCGCTGCATTGACCAGGCCCGGCGTGACCCACTTTCCGGTGGCATCGATGACCGTTGCCCCGGCGGGGACCGCGACGGAGGTGCCGACCGCGGCGATCTTCCCGTTCACGATGAGCACCGTGCCGCCGGGAATCTTCGGGCCGCTGACCGGGTAGACGGTGCCCCCGGTGATCGCGATGGTCTGCGCCTGGGCCACGGGGACAAGGAGGCCGAAGGCCAGGGCAAACGCCCCCATCCGAATGGCGCGCATCAGTTGGCCCCTCCGGGTGTCGTGACATAGCCGAGCTCGAAGTCGGTCCGCCATTGTTCGGCGGGATCGGCACGGTCGTACAGCATGGCACCGTCGACCCAGACCTTCTCGGCGTGCGTGTAGATGCTGAACGGATTACCCGACCAGAGGACGACATCGGCGTTCTTGCCGACCTCGATCGACCCGATCTGGTCGTCGAGCCCCAGCGCCCAGGCGGGATTGATGGTCATCCACTCGACGGCGTGGTCCTCGGAGATGTCGAGGCCGGCGGCCCGCCCGGCGGCCAGCGCCTTGGCGGTCTCCTGGTTCAGCCGCTGCGCAAACGACTCGTCGTCGGAGTGGGTGATGGCCCGGGCACCGGCGTGGTCCACCAGGGCGATGTTGGCTGGGATGCCGTCGAGCGCCTCCATCTTGAAGCCGCCCCAGTCCGCCCAGAGCGAGCCGGCGATTCCTTCGGCGGCGAGGACGTCGGCAATCTTGTACGCCTCCACACCGTGGTGAAAGGACCGGATTGAGTAGCCGAACTCCTTGGAGATGTCGATCATCTGGATCATTTCGTCGGCGCGGTAGCAGTGGTTCTGCACCAGGATGTTTCCGCGCAATACCTCGGAGAGCGTTTCCATGCCGAGGTCTCGCTTCGGTGGCGACTTCTTGGTGGGCTCCGCCCAGTATTCATCCCACGACCGGCGATACGCCTCGGCATCGATCCACGCCTGCCGGTAGCCAGCCACGTTTCCCATTCGGGTCTGCGGGCCACCCCGTCCGCCGTAGACCCGCTTTGGGTTCTCGCCGCAGGCCATCTTCAGGCCATACTTGGCCCCCGGGAACTTCATTCCCTGCACGCCCCGTGATGGCACCACCTTCAGCGTGACCCCACGCCCGCCGAAGAGGTTGGCCGAGCCGGGCAGGACCTGCAGGGTGGTGACGCCGCCCGCCAGAACGCGGGGGAACTGCGGGTCCTGGGGCCAGACCGAATGTTCCGCCCAGACGTAGGCGGTGTTCGGCTTGACGGCTTCGTTGCCGTCGCTGTGGGACTCGACCCCCGGTGCGGAATACACCCCGAGGTGGGAGTGGGTGTCGATGATCCCTGGGGTGACGAACTTCCCGGTGCCATCGATGACCACGGCGTCAGCCGGTGCCGCCACCTGCGTGCCCACCCCGGCGATCTTCCCCTCCTGCAGCAGCACCGACCCGCCGACGATCCGGGGGCCTGCCGCGGTCAGGATGGTGACATTGGTGATGAGCGTCGGGCGGGACGGGAATGGCGTGTACGTGCTCGGGAAGGGATTGGCGTTGGGGACCGAGGCCCCCCCCGGGCCCGGGGGGCTCTTCGGCATGCTGTCCTGCCGGGCGCTGTCGGCCTTGGCTCTGGTTTGCTGCGCAGGAGCGGCGATGGGCAAGGCGAGAGCAAGTACGAGTGCTGCGGCGAGCGGGCGAATCACGTGGCAATCCTCGACCGTCTGGAGGGGCAGGAGGCAGCGTGCAGGGTATCCACACCCAAGCTACGGCGGCCGCCCGCCATCGGCCAGAGCGTCCCTCAGATCATGGTGATCCGCCGATGTCCCTCAAACGGTCGCCCGCCTCCCCATTGGAGGAATCACGAGCGATGGCCTCTCGGTAGGCAGTGGCCGCGGCAGTCGTGTCCCCACTCATTAGGAGGACGTTCCCCCGGAACACGTACATTCCCGATGACCCAGGATACATCTGCTCGTTGAGGTCCAGGAGTGCCAGGGCATCGCCGTATCGCTTCTCCCGCGCCACCCGAAAGGCAGAGATGTTGAGGCTCCGTTCCCCGAAATCATAGGCATCCTCGCCGTAATACTCGTCTCGGAGATGGGTGTAGACCCGGGTTCCCGAGTCGGCACCGCCGGCCAGGGTGGCCTGGATGATGATGGTGCTGAGGGGCACCGGTCGTTCGACCCCGCGGTGGCAGGTGCGGCAGGTGACCTGCACGTGTGGCGTGTCGTGTCCTCGCGTGTGATCGTGCGGAAGGGTATCGAGCCGGCGGTTCACCTCCTCGACCATCAGCATCATCTGCCGGGCGGTGCGCTTCGTACTCTTCTCATCGCTGGCAAAATCAAACTCAGAGAGCGGCTGACCTTCCGTGCCCACATGGCAAAACTGACAACGGACACCGAGGGCGAACGCGATGTTCCGCATCTGGCCGATGACCCGAATGACCGGGGTGTCCTTCGAGATGACCTTGGTGTTGATGAGGGAGTCCGGCGGCCAGTCGCCGGGTGCCTGAGCGATCAGATGCGATGGGCAGGTCAGGAGGACGATGAGCACGGTGGTGCGAACCATGGAGCCCTCTCGGTGGCAGGATCCGACAGCAGGTAGATCCGCCCCCTACGGGCAGGCAACCGTCAGGGATTCGCGTTTTCACACAGGGGCTGAATGGGAACCTAGAACTCCACGTTGATCCCGATGGTCGGCAGGACTCCCAGGGCCTCGTTGAACTCCTCCTGCTGGGTCCGCTCGTTCCAGTAGGTGCCGGTCACGTTGGCCCGGCCGAAGAGGTTCTGGATGTCGAGGTACACGTCGAGCTGCACCGACTGGAACGACCAGCGCCGGTCGACGCGGAGGTCGAATGCGGAGAAGGTCGGCAGTCGCTCCTGGTTGTAGTATGCAAAGTCCCGCTCGCCCTCCAGGGGCCCGCTCGACGCGAACGGCGTATACGGCAGCCCGGAGCCGACGCGGTACTTCCCGCTGACCTCCCACCGGGGGTTGAAGCGCCATCCGGCGAGGAAGTTGCCGATGAAGCGGGTCTCAAAACCACCGGTGTAGTAGACGCTGTCCACGCCGGCGAACTCCGACCGGTTGGCGGTCAGCGACACGAGGCCGTACAGCGGCACGGTGCTGAACTTCTTCTGCAGCTGCAGCTCGACGCCATAGCTCCGCCCGGTGCCGATGCTGCTCAGCGGCTCGAGCCCAGAGGGGATGTCCGATGTCACGTCGTCGAAGCCGGCCGGCTGCAAAACCGCCTGTGGCCGATAGAGCCTCGCCGCGTAGTCGGAGTACCGCTTGTAATACACCTCCACCTGTCCCTTCAGGTCCGGCCGGAAGAGTCGCTCGTAGCCGATGACGGCGGTGTTCGCCCGGATCGGCTTCAACCGGTCCACGTTGCCGGGATCGCCGGCCAGCCAGATGAACTGAGGGGCCTGGTAGTATTGCCCCAGGCTCAGGTTGAGTGAGCCTGAGGCCCCCACCGGGATGTTCGCTCCGATGCGAGGCGCCAATCGGAAGGCGTCGATGAACTCGTACCAGTCGCCGCGAAGCCCCGCGGTGAGGCGGACGTCGCCGACGAAGAGCGATGCCTGCGCGTAGGTGGCGTTTCGGAGGGCCGTGAAGGTGGTGTCGACGGCGAGCGGCTGCGGCTGATTGAGGCTGTCGGTGCGATATTCGCCGGCGAGGAGCACATCGTAGTCGAGTTGGTCGGCGATCCGCAGGGTGTTCCCGAAGGTCACCTGCAGCCGTGGGGTAAACTGCCAGGCCAGTTCCGTCTTGAGGCTGTTGTCCCCCTCCTCCGACCGGTTGAGGTACACCGGGGCAAGGAGGGTGTCGTACTGGCTGGTCGAGAACCGTGTCCATGTGCGGCCGAGGGTGGCGGTCAGCAGCCCCTTCGGGAGGGAGTAGTTCCAGGTCAGTCCGGTGAAGTAGCTGTTCTGGTCGGGGGCCGCGATGCGGCTGTTGTCGAGGCGGTCATCGGCCGTATCCTCGTTCAGGATGATGTTGTCGAGCGCGCCGAGCGCGATGAGCGAGAGGGAACTCCGCGCGCCGATGCGCTGGGTCAACTTGACCTGGGCATCCCAGTACTCGGGAATGAAGGCAAAGTCCGCGGCGCGGAACACCAGGTCGAGGTAGCTCCGCCGCACACTGGCCAGGAAGGTACCGTTCTTCCCCATCGGCCCCTCGCCGATGATCCCGAACCCCGTGGCGGAGAGATTGACCTCGCCGGCGAGGCGTTCACTGTTCCCCTCGCGCAGCGAGAAGCTCGCCAGAGAGGCGGTCCGGTCCCCGTACTGGACGCCGAAGCCCCCCGCCGAGAAGCTCGCCTCGCGGATGAAATCGATGTTAAGAACCGTGAGCGGGCCGCCGGTGGAGCCCTGGTTCCCGAAGTGGTTGATGTTGGGGACCTCGAGCCCGTCGACGAGGAAGAGATTCTCGTACGGAGCGCCACCCCGGACCGCGAGGTCGTTCCGCCCCCCAGTCGTCACCGAGACGCCGGGGAAGAGAGCCACCGCCCGCACGACATCCTCCTGGACGCCCGGCGCCCGGCGCACATCCTCGGCACTGAGGTTTCCGCTGCTGGTGGACGACTCGACGTTCGGCTGGAAGTAGGGGGCATCCACCACGATTTCCGTCACCTCGACCACGCGGGGAGCGAGCCGCAGCTCGAGCTCCAGTGGCTTGCCGCTCCCGACGAGGATGTCCGCGAGGATGATCGGCTCGAACCCGATGGCGGTGGCACGGACACGCCAGGCGCCTACCGGGACGCTGTCCACCAGGTACCGGCCCAGGGCACCCGACACGCTGCCGCGTCCGGTGCCGAGCACTTCCACGCGTGCGCCCACGATGCCGGCACCGTTCTCGGTGCTGACCACCCGCCCGACGATCGACCCCGCCGGCGTGCGGGGCGCCTGCTGGGCGGAGACCGAGCCTCCAGAGAGTGCCATGGCGAGCGCGACCAGGCCGATTCGTTTCATGCGCAACGTACCCAGGCGGCAGGTGATTCGTTCCCCAGGGCCGAGAGGCTGGTCAGGACGCCGGACTTGACCCCGGGGCAGGAACCGGTATCGTAGCCCTCAATGCCGATGCTCCCGCTGGTCTTCCTGGCGGTACTCGCGCAGGACACCGCGTCCGCTCCCGTCGCCACCTGGCGCCAGGAGGCAACGTATCGCATCGCCGCAACCCTCGTGGATTCCACCGGTACGTTACGCGGCACGCAGGAACTCCGCTACCGCAACAACTCTCCCGATACCTTGCAGGTCCTGGTGTTTCAGCTTCCGCTGAACGCCCTGTCGGTCGACGCCGAGGCCCAGGCACGGACGAACCGCGGATACACGCGGCTCCAGGAGGTCGCGGTCGCCGGAGCGACGGTCCCTCTCGAGTGGCCGCTGGCGCCGGACAGCTCGCTTGTCCGGGTCCTCCTGCCGGTGCCGCTCTTGCCGGGCGCCTCGACTATCGCCGCGCTGGCGTGGGAGTCCCGCCCGCCCGGGAGCGCGGCGACAGACGGGCGCTTCGATTTTGCCTACTGGTACCCCCGTCTCGCGGCGTACAGCCGTCATGGATGGCCGGAACATCCCTTCGATCCCGATGCCGATTCGTTCGGTGAGTTCGCGACCTACCGAGTCCGGCTGGATCTGCCCGTCGATCAGGTGGTTGGCGCGACCGGGCTGCCCGTTTGCGGCGACCCGGGCTGGGTGGCGAGTCGCCGTCCTGCGGGGGCCCCCATCCGCTGGTGGTCATTCTCGCCCGGCGACACGCTGAGCCGGGCACGCATGGATGCCGACACCGCGTGCACGGGTGCCGCGGCCGGCCGAACGATCGTCGTATGGCAGGCGGAGCGGGTGCCCGACTTCGCGATGTCGTTCGACCCGGCGTACCGGTACGAGGAGGGCGACTTCAGGGAGAAACCGGTCCGGGTTCTCTACCGCGCCGGGCAGGAGCGGGTGTGGGGGGCCGGTCTGGTGGCGCGCCGGACGGAAGCGGCGCTCGCCTGGCTCGAGGAGGTGGCGGGCGACTATCCATGGCCGCAGGCCACGACCGCGCAGGTGGTGGCGCAGGGAGCCTCCTCGCCACCGATGATGGCACTGAGCGACAGCAGTGGGGTGGAGACGATCGTGCACGCGCTCGGGCGGCAGTATTTCGGTGGAGTGATCGGTGTCGATGCCTGGAATGAGCGCTGGCTCGGCGAGGGCCTCGTCCGATTCCAGGCCGCGTGGTACCTCCAGGTGCTCGGCCGAAAAGGCGCATTCGACGCGCTCGAGTGGAGGGTCCTTGGGTGGGACCTCGATGACCTGTCACAACCGATTGCCAATCCGCCGGAACGCTTTCGCGACCGGGCCACCTGGCTGGCCATGACCGCGGACCGGGGCCAACTCTTCTTCCAGCAGCTACGAACCGCGATCGGAGGGATGGGCGCGACCGATAGCCTGCTCCACCGATATCTCGCTGCCTACACGTTCCGCCGGGCAGACGAAGCGGGGTTCCGCTCGCTCGCCGAATCGGTCTCGGGCGAGGAGCTTTCCTCGCTCTTTCGCCAGTGGCTGCACGAAACCGTGCTCTACGATTACGCCGTGGGCGCGTTGTCGCGCCGGCCGGTGACCGACAGTGTTGGCCTGGTGGGTTGGGCCACAGATGTCGAGGTGGTGCGGAGAGCCGCGGGTGAATTTCCGGTGCAGGTGTGGGTGATCGCGGAACAGGACACGAACATGGTTCGGGTGTCGGGGGTGGCGCCGAGTGAACAGGTGACGGTCTTCACGCGTTCCCGGCCCCTGGAGGTGGCCATCGATCCGCATGTGCTGAGTCACGACTGGAACATGTTGAACAACCGGCGCCGGTTTGGTGGCGGACTGCTCCCGCCGATGGAGATGTACCTCGGCGGCTATTTCGGGCGCCGGAGCCGACGGGATGCCTTGACGTTGGGGGTCGCCCCGACGGCGTGGTACAACCAGGAAGGCGGCTGGACGCTCGGCCTCCGCGGCCGCACGGACTATCTGGGGCGCTTCGACCTCGACGAGGCGTACCTCACCATGAGCACCGGATGGAGCGCGGACCCCGCGCCGGGGCGCGTCGATGTGAACGCCAGTGTCCGGCTCAGCAATCCGACGTGGCTCCGTCATCCCGGGTTGACCGAATGGATCGGGGGGGCGTGGGTCGAAGGCCGGGCCGCAGCCGGCATCGGCATCGAGAAGTCGCTGCAGCGAAGCCTGGCCGACAGCGCCGTGCGCACCGTCGGTCTGTCGCTGGAGTGGTTGACCGTCCGAACGCCCGCCTATGTCGACCCCGCGTATTACGACGACGCGAGCACCGTGGAACTGACCGGAACGGGGCAGGTGTCCGGGAAGGCGGCGGGGTGGCACGTCAGCGCGCGCGCCTCGGCGGCCATCGGATACATGTACCCCGACCGCTCTGCGGCGGCGTTGACGGACCAGGCGTATGTTCGCGGGACGCTCAGCGCGACGGCACGCCGGTCGATCGGCAGCCGGAGCAGCTTCGGCGCCCGCGCATACGCGGGCACGGCGCTCGGCCCGGGGGCCGTCGTGCGGCAGCGGCGCATCTATCTAGCCGGCTCGGATCCATACGAACAGTTCGCCGATCCCTTCTTGCGGTCGCGCGGATCGATCTTTCGACTCGACGGGGTGAACTATCAGTCGCCGGGCGGCGCCGATGTGCGCGGCCTGTCGCCCACACTGAGTGCCCCGCAGGTCTATGGGGTGAACGTCGAGGTCGAGCGCAGTCTGCTCAGGGCAGGGCGGGGTATGGTGCATGGCGTGTCGGCGGCCCTCTTCCTCGACGGGGTGCTGGCCAACGGCGACCTCGACACCACCGGGTCGAACGCGATGCAGGCGGCAGCCGACGCCGGCCTAGGGGTGCGGATACAGATGCAGGCGGGACAGGCGCCGTTCGAGATCCGGTTCGACGTCCCGCTCTGGGTGAGCGTCCCCACCCTGGCGCAGGACACCGGTCCGGGCAGCCGGGTCTTCGGTTTCCGGTGGACCTTCAGCCTCTCGCCGGTGCTCTGAGGCTCGAGTGCCCTCCGCTACAAGGCGGGCCGAACCATCCTCGCCACCGCCCGCTGGAAGCCGGACGGAGGCGGGAGGAGATCGTCGAGCAGGGCCAGGTTGTCGACCCAGACGCTGAGGTTCATGATCAGGCTGAAGTCGATCAACGCCACCACTGACGACCATCCGGATACCAGCACCGTCACTTCCCCGTCCATGAGCATCGATCGATAGTCCATGTTGGCCGAGCCCATCATGAGGAAGTAGGCCACGCGGGATCGGGCCTCCGGCGTGAGGCTGCGCGTGAACGCGTCCACCAGGGCCTGGCTCGATGCCGAAATGAGGTCGGCACGCTCTTCCAGGCTCATGCTCTGCGTGAGCGCACTTGGGCCCAGCTGGGCCATGTAGGCCTCAAAGACGCCGGCCATCTCCGGTCTGGAGACCAGCGAGTCCCATCCTTCGCGCGTGGCGAAGAAGCCCGCTTTCATGTGCAACTTCGGCGAGAGTTGCTCGGCGAGTTTCGGGGGTGCCGGGTCCTGCGGAGCCTGACTGAGCTGCGTGAGCATGGACTCCACGTCCGGGGAGATGGGAAAGAGCCGTCGCATGAACGGTGTGCGCCGACCGTTCCGGTAGGCGGCGCCAAACCGCGCTTCGGCCTCAAACACACCGATGCCAGGATTATAGATGCCCGTTTTCAGCATGCCGCCCGAGGCTTCGAGCTCCGGTCCCAGCTCCTGCTGAATGACGATCAGACGGGCGAAGAGGTCGTGGGCGACCGCCATCTGCGGCCACCCCGGGCTCGGTGCGGAGACCAGGGAGGGCGCCACGAGGAGGACGCGGACCCCCCGAAACGCGCTGCCGGTCAGGAGCGCGGCATACAGGGCACTGCCCCAGAGCGAGTCGGGGATCTTCACCACGGATCCCGGCGGCATCAGGCTGTAGAGCGTGGCCCGCGCGACGTTGATCGGTTTGGACTGGTACCCGGTCAGATTGTGGAGCTCCATGGCGTGGTGATCCCCCGAGGGAGCGGTCTCGCGTTGCACCTGGACGAGCGCCCAGTAGTCCGATGGGAACGCGCGCGGGCGCAGGGGGTAGGGAATCTGCTCCGCCGTCAGGCCCTGGCTCAGCAGGAGTCGGCGCGCGTCCTCTTTCAACGGAAGCGCCGCCGGTCCCTGGAGCTCGAGCGCACGGTCCTCCCAGGTCTCGCCCACGTAGTGTTCGCCGATGCCGACTCCAGTGAAGATGGCCTTCCCGCGGTACGGGTCCTCCTCTGTGAGGTCGTAAAAGAGGATCTTCCGATGGTCGCGCATAATGTCATCGGGGTATCCGATCGCCGGCAGGATGCCGGGCCCCCAAAAAGACGGGTCAGCCGGGAAGGTGACGTTGACCTGGACCTTCACCAGGTTACGCAGCCACTTCGCCCCGTACTGGTGGGCCTCGGCCTGCAGCAGCACGGAGTGCTGCACCGCTTCGCGCAGTTCATCTTGCGCCGCGCGCACGCTGTCGGCGAAGTCCTCATGCCCCTTCGCGAAATGCGGGACGACGTCGAGCGGCTGCTCGAGAATGTCCAGCCAGACCCTCGCGTCATTGCGCTCGTAATAGTGCTGATCGAGGAAGATGAGATACATCGGCATGGTGCGCCGGGTGTCGTACTGGCGCACCGCATCGGTGAGGGCGCGCAGATAGGCATGCACCACGTACTTGAGCGACGTCGGGTCGGGGTCGCCGAGGTCGTTCCGTCCGCTGAAATCGTGGATCCAGAGGACGTGATAGTTGGTCGCGGCGAGGATGCTGTTCCGGGCCTCCGTCTCGAATTCCTCGTTGATGATGTACCACACCCGGTTGCCCGGGACGAAGGGCTGTCCGACGGCCTGTTCGACGATGGCATCGAGTTCCGCCTGCGTCTCGTGCTCGTCCGGGCGCAGGCCGAGCTGCAGTGGCAGCCAGAGCAGACGGCTGTCGCCCCACGCGGAGGCCTCCTGTGCCCGGACCGAATCGACCGCGTCGAGCAGCGAACGAAACACATGGAAGGCCGGCGCCCGCCGCGCGACAGGCAGGGAAGAGGCGGCCAGCAGGCGGGCGAAGTCGCCGCGGGCATAGGCGGCGAAGGTGGCAAGCGTCTGGTCTGGTTTCCATTGCCCGAGCAGCCGGTTGAACGGGTACAGCTCGCGCGTCAACAGGGCGGTACGTGCCAACTGCGCCAGCGAGTCGCCCATGGCACTCGATTCGCCCATCCCGAACGACGTGCCCGAGGTCGCGATTGAGAAGGCACGCGCCAGTTCCGCGTGATAGAAACGGACGACGGCGTTGACGGCGAGTCCGCTGTCGCCAGATGGGAGCGGGGCGCGTGCGGGCGTTCGGATGTCGGCGATGCTCGGGGCCATCGCCACGCGAGGGTCGGCGCCCGGGGCATCGATGTAGGGGACGGTGAGCTGCTGGATGCGGATGGCGGCGGCACGAACATTCGCCAGGGCGTGTTCGAGCGCGGGAGGGGCTGCGGCGTAGGGCTCGTCGATGGACACCCTGGGCGCCGTGACCACTTCGTCCTTCCGCGGCCGTGTCCGTCCGGCCAGTGGGCTGGCCAGTGGCGTCAGGATCGACATCCGCAGCGACGAACCGATGCTCCACTCGATCCGCGCCCAGCTGCCGTTGCCGAAGACACCACCACGGCGAACCGGGGTGGTGAAACCGACCAGGGCGTGGAGATCCCCCTGCCCGGCGTCGTATTCCACTCCACCCTGGAAACGATTCGTGAGCACCGACAGCAGGGCCCGGCCCCCACCTTCGAGATTCCCGCCCCGGAACCCGACGAACCCCTCGACCGCAACGCCGAGGAACGCCGTCACCGGGTTGCCGAGGTTGAATCGGTTCCCGACGGTGGCAAAACCGACAGGCTGGGAACTCCCACTGGGTTCCCACGCGGCCCCGGCGGAGGCGCCCGCGAACCAGTTCCGCTCCGGCGGCTGACCCAGTGAGGTGGTCATCCCACCGGCGGTGGGGGGCAGGGAGTCCTGCGCCGCGGAGGGGGTGGCGGTGAGGAGGCCGCACAGGGCGGCGGGAAGCAGGAAGACCGACCGACGAAGCATCGTCGCTCCTAGTCGGATCCAAACCTACGGTCATGCGTGGGAATTGCAATCAGGTCGGCAGGGAGGCACCACCAGGGAGGGGGCCGAATCGCCAGGCCCTGGGCCTATCGTTCCCGGATCAGATCCGACCGGTGCTTGGCCGCCGCCAGGCCCGCCAGCAGCAGCGTCGCCACCAGGTAGCCGATGCGTGTGGACCCGGTGGCCACTCCATTCCACCCCGCGAGATCGAGTCCTGGCGTCTGCCCGCCGTTCAGCACCAGGTAGAGGAAGAGCAGGAACACTCCCATGAAGGCCTTCGGCGTGCGGGAGAGGAGTCCGAGCGCGGTCGCGAGCGCGGCCATGAACCCGGCGGCGATGAGAAGCGAAAGCGCGCCGCCAGGCGAAGTGAGCGCGATTCGAAGTGCCGGCGGGACACAGAAGAGCAGGGCCAGCAGCGTCGCGCTCCCCATCTTGATCGAGGCGTAGCCCGCTTTCATCCGCGGCATGCTGTAGAGCATCCCGAGCGTGCCTGCCGCCCGGTCGCGCGTGGAGAGGTCCGCCAGCGCGATGGCAAGAATCACCGCGACACCCATGGGCAGGGCATGGCGCACCGTGGCCTCGGTCCCGACCACGGTGGTCGCCAGCATCCCGAGCCACGCAAGCAGGATGAGCGGCGCCTGGCAGAGCGTCATCACCAGTTCCGAGAGCACCGGCCTGAGCGCGGCTGGGGCGGTAGGCACCAGCAGGGCTCCCGCCGCCGAGACGGGGCGAGTCAGCGGCTTCAGCGACTGCGAGATGCGTGAAATCCAGCGGCCGCCCGAGCCCTGGTCGCGGCCCCGGACCTTGGCCGGGTCGAACCGGTGAAACGAGAACCGGGCCAGCAACAGTACGGGGATGGCGAGCATCGCCGTGACCAGTCGTGGGATCAGCAATCCTGGAGATAGGGAGAAGGGCGGAAGCAGCCAGGTGGCTACGCTCGGATCGAACGGGGTCATGCCGATGGAGATGCTCGTGGCGCCGGTGGCTCCGTTGACTTGCCGGAGCACGAAACCGATGCCCAGGATATCGAGAAACTGGCCGCCGCCTCCCTGCGACCCGATGGCCCCGAGTGCCAGGAGCACGGTCCAGAGGAAGAAGTACCCCACGTCGCCGAGGCGGCCGGCGAGCAGCGGGACGCATTCGAAGCAGAGCGCCAGCGCCGCGACCACGAGCACCGCCGGGCCGAGTATGAGCAGGTAGGTGAGGAGATAGGTGATCGGCTCCAGCGCCCCTTCGCCGCGGAGCAGGTGCATCGCCATCACGTTCAGCAGGTAGCAGAGTCCCACCATGCCGAGGTAGGCGGCGCCCCCGAGCCACTTGCCGATCAGGAAGCGCCCGGAAGTAACGGGCGTGGCGGCAATGATTCCGCCGGTCCGCGCGAGCAGGTCGCGCCGGAGGGCGTTGCTGGTCAGATAGAAGCCCACGAACGTGAGCAGGAATCCGGCGAGCGCCGCGGTGGTCGTCGCGATGACCTGCGAGGTGTAGAGCGCCCGCGCGCCATTGACGACCATCAGCGCCTGGCCGGTCGCGGGGTTCGGGATCAGCAGGTACGCCATTCCGGAAAGCACGACCACCAGCCAGAGCGTCGCGGGACGCCGGAGCCGGAGCTTCAGGTCGGTGAGGACGATCGAGCCGATCTGGCCAGGTGCCGATGACACGCGCCTACGCTCCCGCCTGCATGAGGTGCACAAAGGCATCCTCGAGGTCCGGCTCAACCACCGAGGCGGTCGCAAACGGCTGTGCCGAAGCCACCACCCTGACGTGCACCCCGTCGACTTGCCGTACGGCGCGGGTCACCTTGATCCGCCCCTTGGCCGCGTCGTACTCCGCAGGCGCGACAATCGCCTCCCAGACCCGCCCGCGCGCCGATTGCAGCAGCACCTCGGGCGCGGCGCATGTGACCAGTCGCCCCTCTCGCATCACGGCGATGGTGTCGGCGAGCGACTCGACGTCGGAAACGATGTGCGTGGAGAGCAGGACGAGCTTGCCCTGGCCGAGGTCGGTGAGGAGGTGGCGGAACCGCACCCGTTCCTCGGGATCGAGGCCGGCGGTCGGTTCGTCCACGATGAGGAGAGCAGGATCGTTGAGGAGCGCCTGGGCGATGCCGAGCCGCTGCCGCATGCCGCCGGAAAAGGTGGCGGCAGGGCGGTGGCGCCACCGTGTGCAGGTTGACCGTTTCCAGCAGCTCGTCGATGCGGCTCCGGGACGTCACCCCCTTGAGCCCGGCGAAATAGCTCAGGAACTCGAAGGCGGTGAGGTTGTCGTAGACACCGAAGTCCTGCGGCAGGTAGCCGAGCTGGCGGCGGAGCGACTCCGGCTCCTTGCAGGATGTCCACCCCCTGGAACTCGATCTGCCCCTCAGTCGGCCGGGTGATGGTGGCGACCATCTGCATCAGCGTCGTCTTCCCGGCACCGTTCGGGCCGAGGAGGCCGACCACGCCCGCCTTGAGGTCGAGCGAGACGTCGTTGACGGCGGTGACGCCGCCCGGGAAGCGCTTGGTGACGTGGGTGAGTGTGAGCATGGAGGGAATCTAACGCGCGCCCGGTCCTGTGACGTGCTGGCTTAGCTGGGGAGTGGCAGGTTCATCTTCTTGAGGAAGGTGTGAAATCGCGGGTCCGCCTTGAGGGTATCCGAAAGCCAAAACGCCGCCGCATACGCAATCTCATGATCCCGCATCTCGTACGAACGCTCCAGCCATTCGACGGCGCGATCGATGTCCCCTGCCCAGGTGAAGAGGTGCACCATGTGGTTGGGCTTGACGAATCTGTGGCGGGCCCGCTCAATGAGCATCTCGGCCGCGCGGATCATGGCCGCCTGCGGGCCATTGCTGCCGTTTCGGAGCACCGCTGCCAGCTCAGCATCACCCAACATCTCAAAGGTGTCCGCATAGAGCGCCAGCGCTTCGGGCCTCCTCCCGAGCGCGAAATGCATCCCACCGAGCGCATGCGCACGCAGGGGGTTGGGAGGGACCGTCTGCATGGCGGCGATTCCTTCCTCGAACTGACCTACCAGCCCGCGCTGTACGGCATGGAGCATCTGGGTGAACGGATTGAAGGGGTCGATCTCCATTGCACGGCGGATCTGGACGTCGCTCTCCTCCCTCCGCTGGAGCATCCCGAGGAGATGCGAGTAGAACACCCTCGTCTGCGGCTCGTTTGGGTCGAGCTCGATGGCCCGTTTGAAGGACGCTTCCCCGCGCGCCCAGTCGAAGTCGTACCAGACATACCCTTGGGCCCGTGCCTGGTGGGCCTCCGCGAGGTTGGGGTCCAGCTCCACCGCCCGCTCGGCGGACGAGCGCCACGCCGGGCCGCCTTCCTCCGCCGAGACCATCCCGAGCACCAGCTTGGAGCCCCAGATGAGGGAGATCCCCGCGTAGGCCGGGGCATAGTCGGGCTGGATGGCCAGCGCGGCCTCGTAGTACTGCATGGCGCGGTCGAGGTCTGCGGGGTTGAATCCCTGCTGCAGCACGCGTCCCCGCATGTAGTTCTCGTAGGCGCGCGGGTCGACGGCGCGGTGCGAGCCGGAGGAGCCTACGCTGGGCTTGAGTGCACCGTGGATGCCGGTCGCCATGGCGCCGGAAAACTCACGGTAGAGGGCGAAGACGCTGCCGATGTCTCCGTCCTGGGAACCGGACCAGATACCCTCCTCGGTATTCCCGTCGATCAGGCGGGCCTGGATACCGATGCTGTCTCCCGACCGGAAGAGCGAGGACTCGACGACGGCATCGACGGCCAGTTCTCGGCAGATGTCGCGCGCCGGCTTGGCGGTGCCCTGATACTGCAGCACCGAGCTGCGCGCGAGAACGGCGTCGTCGCCCCGCCCCAGCTGTGAAATGAGCGCCTCGTGGAGGCCGAGCACCAGGAACTGCTGGTCCGCGTCACCGGTCAGGTTTTCGGGGGGCAGGACTGCGAGACGGCGCCGCCCGACCGGCGACACCACGACCTCGGAGCGCAGCAGGTCCGCGAACGCGGTCGGAGAGCCGAATCGCTGGTGCGGCTCCTTGGCCAGCGCCTGGCAGACGGCGCGATCGACGAAGAGCGGCGTCTCCGGCGCGATGTCGCGCAAACTCGGTGGTGACGCCGTGGCGTGCTGGGCCAGGAGCGCCTGGGAGGTCGGGGCCTGGAAGGGGGGGCGACCCGCCAGCATCTCGAACAGGACGCAGCCGAGAGCGTACGTGTCCGCCCTGCCGTCGACCGTTCCCTCGCCGAACGCCTGCTCGGGACTCATGTATGTCGGAGTGCCCACGATCATGCCGGTCCCGGTCAGCCGGTCGTCGCTGCTGACCTGGACGGCTCGCGCGATGCCGAAGTCCGCGACGATGGCCTGGTCACCCGCGAGCAGGATATTGGCGGGCTTGATATCCCGGTGGATGACATCATGCTCGTGGGCGTACCCCAGCGCCGATGCGACATGTTCGACAATCTTCAGCGCCGCCGGAAGTGGCAGCCGCTTGTCGCGGTCGAGCCGGTCCCGGAGCGACTCCCCATCCACGAATGGCATGACGTAGTAGAGAAACCCTCCGGCCTCGCCGGAGTCGATGAGCATGAGGATGTGCGGGTGCTGGAGCCGGGCCACCATGTGGATTTCACGCCCGAATCGTTCGGCACCGATCGATGCGGCGAGTTCCGGGTGCAGCACCTTGATGGCGACGCGGCGGTCGTGCTTCAGGTCCTGGGCGAGATAGACCGTGGCCATGCCGCCTGCCCCCAGCTTGCGCTCGAGGCGGTATCGGTCGACCAGGGCGGATTGGAGGCGTTCACGAGAGTCAACCATGACTTCGCCAGTATACGGCTTGCGGCCGGAGCGCGCCACCGTGCTGCTTGACGGCCCCGACTCGGGGGGAGATACTTGGTCCATGGTGAACATCTCCCGGGTACCCCTCACTCGCTGGCCCTGGCGCGGACGTCCGCGGTCGGCTGGCATGCGCATGGTGACCTGAGTCCTGAGGATTCTTCGCCTGACGAACCGGCCCACCGCGCGCGCGGTGGGCTTTCTGTATCCGAACCCTGACGGAAGCGCTCCATGATCATTGTCCTGAAACCACATGCCACCAAGGCACACGCAGATGCCCTGATGGAGCGCATCGCCGCCCTCGGCCTCCGCCCGCTGTATATGCCTGGACAGGAGCGTGTGGTCCTCGGCGCCCTCGGCGACGAGCGAGCCATCGAGAGCCTGCACCTCGACAGCGACCCGATGGTTGAGAGCGTCAAGCCGATCCTTTCGCCCTACAAGCTGGTCGGCCGGGAGATGCATCCGCACGACACCATCGTGGATTTCGGCCAGACCCAGATCGGCGGCGGACGGTTCACCGTCATTGCCGGTCCCTGCGCCGTCGAGGACGCAGCCCAGATGATGGCGACCGCGCAGGCGGTGAAGGCGGCCGGGGCCCATGGGCTCCGTGGTGGCGCCTACAAGCCGCGGACGAGTCCCTACTCCTTCCAGGGATTGGGCAGGGAAGGGCTCGACGTGCTGAAGGCGGCCGGCGCCGCGGCGGGCCTCCCGGTGGTGACCGAGGTGGTGGACGCCGCCGATGTGGAGCTGGTGGAGGGGTATGCGGCGGCGTTCCAGTGCGGCGCGCGCAACATGCAGAACTACCGGTTGCTCCAGGCGCTGGGGCGCAGCCGAACGCCTGTCATCCTCAAGCGCGGAATGGCGGCGCGGGTGGACGACCTGCTCCTCGCCGCGGAGTACGTTCTCGCGGAAGGGAATCCAAACGTCGTCCTCTGCGAACGGGGGATCACCACGTTCGAGAATTCCACGCGCAACACCCTCGACCTCAACGCCATTCCCGTCATCAAGCAGCGGAGCCACCTGCCGATCATCGTCGACCCCTCGCACGGTACCGGGTTCCGGGAGCTGGTGCCGGCCATGGCGAAGGCGGCGCTGGCATGCGGTGCGGATGGGCTACTGGTCGAAGTGCACTGCGACCCGCCCAATGCCATGTCGGACGGCCGGCAGTCGCTCTTCCCGGAGCAGTTCGCGACGCTCATGCGGGAGTTGCGCCCGATTGCGGATGCGGTGGGGAAGAAGCTGTGATGGGCAGCGCGCCCCGGGAAGCGGGCACCATTCTGCCCCTGGTGCGGGAGGTGACGGGGAGTCCGGATCCCCTGGCGCTCTATGCGGCGCTGAGCGACGGCGGGAGCCGCCCCGGCACCTTTCTCCTCGAATCGGGAGACCATGGGACTGGCGCAGGGGAGCGGAGCCTCCTCGGTGTTTCCCCGGCGCTGCGGGTTGTCTGCCGCGGCAGGACAGTGGAGGTGACGGCATGCTCGGCCAACGGGAGGGCGCTGCTCGATTGGGCCGCTGGGGCGTTGCCTCCGATCGCGGTCGTTGAACGCTCCGGGGAACGACTGAGCGCCACCTTTCCTCCACCGCCAGAGGTTGCGGTCGACGAATCCGCCCGCGGGCGCCTCCCCTCGCCACTGGACGCGTTGCGTACGATTGTCCTCGGGCCTCGCCTCCTTGCCAGGCCGGTGGACGCCTGCCATCTCGCCGCCGGCGTCTTCTCGTATGACATGATCGAGCTCTTTGAGAAACTGCCAGTGGGGAAGCCAGAGGCGACGCCAACGGCGCACTACGAATTCATTGTGCCCGACCGGCTCATCATCATCGACCATCTGCGCCACCGCACCCTCGTCGTGGCGACCGCCTGTGGCGGCGCCGAGGGCGAGGCGAACTACAACGATGCCGTGCAGGCCATCGATACCCTCCTCCGGGCGGTTCAGGGTGCCGACCACGGATCCGGCCTCCCTGCCACGGAGGAGCGATCTGTCCCGACGGCGGTCGCCGACCTCTCCGACGATGAGTTCGCCGACCTGGTGGTCCGGCTCAAGCGTCATATCACGGCCGGCGACGTCTTTCAGGTTGTTGCTTCCCGCACCTTCTCGTTGCCCTGTCCCGATCCGCTTGCGGCGTATGGGCGGCTCCGCGCGACCAACCCGAGCCCGTACCTCTTCTATGTGGCCGGCTCGGATTCAGTGGTGTTTGGTGCGTCACCGGAAACGGCGGTCAAAGTACATGGGTCGCCTCGCCGCGTGCTGATTCGTCCGATAGCCGGAACGGCTGCACGCGGCCTCGACGGCGGAGGGGAATGTCGACGGGACCTCGACGCGCGCCGGGAAGCGGCGCTGCGCCTGGATGAGAAGGAAACCGCCGAGCACATGATGCTGGTGGACCTGGCCCGGAACGATGTTGCGCGGGTGAGCCGCCCCGGGACGCGGCAAGTGACGCGGCTCCTGGCGGTGGATCGCTACTCCCGCGTGATGCATCTGGTCAGCGAGGTCGAGGGGGAACTGGCCGAGGGGCTCGACGCCCTCCACGCCTATGCGGCCGCCATGAACATGGGGACGCTGGTCGGCGCCCCGAAGGTGCGGGCCGCGGAATTGCTCCGGGAGGCCGAGACGACCCGGCGGGGGGCATACGGGGGAGCGGTGGGCTACCTCACCCAGGAAGGGGAGTTGGACACCGCCATCGTGATCCGCGCGGCGGTTGTGCGGGATGGCGTGGCGTCCGTGCGTGCCGGCGCGGGCATCGTCCACGGCTCGGATCCCGCGTCGGAGGCACTCGAGACGCGGCGCAAGGCGGAGGCGGTCTTGCGCGCTATCGGCGGCTCCAATGACTGACCAGCTGCGCGTTGTGTTCATCGACAACTTCGATTCCTTCACGTGGAACCTGGTCGATGAGTTTGCGAAGCGGGACACGGAGGTGGAGGTCTGGCGAAACAGAGTGCCGGTCGAGCAGGCCATGGCTCGGGCGTTGGCCGTCCCTCGCGCATTGATTGTGCTCTCGCCCGGCCCGGGGGCGCCGTCCTCGGCGGGATGCAGCGTGGCGTTGATCCAGGCGGCCGAAGGGAAGGTCCCGGTGCTCGGTGTGTGCCTGGGGCACCAGGCGATCGTGGAGGCGCTTGGGCGGGACTGTCGGGCCGGCGCCCGAGGTGGTCCACGGCAAGGCCTCGAGGATCGTGCACGGAGGTGACCCGCTCTTCGCTGGTGTGGCGTCACCCTTCCCTGTGGGGCGGTACCACTCCCTCGCTGCCACCCGGTTGCCGGCATGCCTCGAGATGATCGCGTCTGCCGGGCCGCTTGTCATGGCCGTCCGGCACCGCTCGGCGCCGATACTCGGTGTGCAGTTCCATCCGGAGTCGATCCTCACACCGGATGGCGGACGGTTGATTGAGAATGTGTTGGCGTGGGCAAGCATGTGGAAGGGACCTTCACAATTGAATTCACAGGGACTTCACACTGATGTCAGCCAAGGGGTGATATGCTGATCCCGTAGGCACAGGTACACGCGGTTCGTGGTATCAGAAGATGAGGGGGTGAGATGCGCTCCCCAGGGCAAGCCGGTTCCGCCTTGGTCCCGCAGCGGCGGGGAAGGGGGGTGGCATATCTCACCTCCTCGTCGTTCGTCCAGACGACCCCTCCGACGCACGCCTCCCATCTTCAGACGGCTGTCGCCCACCACCCTCCCGGGCGACCGTGGCGTGGAAAGGCAGGCCACCATGTGGTCACACGCGCGATTCAGGACGCCCTTCCTCATGCTCTGCGCGCTCCTCGCTCTCGGCGGTTGTTCGGACGACAGCCCCACCGGACCTGTCGGGGACAATTTCGCGGACATCATCGCGAGCGGGGGTGACTTCCCGGCCGTGGCGGAGCACACTTTCGTCACGGATTCTGCGATGACGACCGAACTCCGGGGCGACGAGAACTGGGTCTGCACCACCAAGACCTATGATGTGACCAGGGCGCCGGAGGAATTTCCACTCTTTGATCCGAATTCGGAACTGATCTTTCCCGGTAATCTGCTGCAGGGGAAGAGCCTGAGCCGGGCGACGCCGGATCCGATCCCGGTGCGTCGGGGCGGGGGCACCATCGTCGTCACGCTCAACAACGGTGCGCCGAACGGTGTCAGCCGCACCGTCCCCGTGGTCTCCCTCGGCTCGATCTATGACGCGGCCAATGACATCATCGCGACGAATCCTGGCAACCTTCCTGCCCGATTCAATTTCGTGACCGAGCGGGTGGAGTCGAACCGGCAGCTGGCCGTCGCCACGAACCTGAGCTGGGAGGCGTACTCGCTGTGGAACATGAAGGGAGGATTGTCGGTCGACGTCAACGGCGCGACGGAACCACAACAAGTTCCTGGTCAAGCTGAACCAGTCCTTCTACACGGTTGCCTTCGAGCTGCCGACCAGCGCCAATCAGCTGTTTGCGGGGGATGTGGCTCCCGGCGAACTCGCTCCGTTCGTCGGCGCCGGCAATCCGGCGACCTTCATCTCCTCGGTGACCTTCGGCCGGATCTTCTACCTGCTGATCGAGTCCACGGAGAGCGCGGACAGCATCGGGGTCTCGGTCAACCTGTCGTTCTCCGGTGCCCTGGGCAAAGTCAATGACACGACCACGGTGCGGTACGTCAACACGCTGAAGGACCTCCACATCACGGCCTATGCCCTCGGCGGTGACGCGAACAAGGCCCTCCGCGCGGTCACCTCCAGCCTCGACTCGCTGAAGGACTTTCTCGCGGAAGGCGGGGACATCAGGACGGGGGTGCCGATCTCCTACGTGGTGCGGAGCGTCCAGCACCCGGAGAAGATCGTGAAGATCGGCCTCAACACCACCTACGACGTCCGGGATTGCCGGCCGATCTTCGAGACCTTCGGGAACCCGATCCTCTGGCTGCAGGGGGACGACCCGAATCTCGTGGTGGACGGATCCGGCCGGCTCACCCGGTGGCCGGATCGGTCCGGGATGGACAACGACGCCTATCTCGATCGCGTGGTGCCGGCCGCGCAGCAGCCGCTCCTGGTGGCGAAGGCGGTCAACGGCGAGATGCCGGCGGTGGTGTTCGGCGATTCGACCTGGCTCCGGTTTGTCGGGAGCGGGTTTGCCAACACCGACTATACCGTCGCGATGGTGGCGTCGTTCATGCTTGAATCCCGATTTCGGCTTCGGGTTCCTCGAGTGGCACGACCCTCCAACCGGGTCGCATGCTGCAGGCCGGGTTCCTGCCCCGCGCGAATCCGCTCACTGAGCCATATGTGTTCGGATTCGACCACTACGGGCATGGGCGTCGGCACCGACCGGGTGCCGTGGCCGGAGCAGTACCACCTCTACACCCTCGTGTTCAGCCGGACCAAGGGGATGTCGATCTACATCGACGGGCAACTCGCGTCCTGGAATCCGGCGGCGACGACGGCGCTCCAGGACTTCCTCGGGCGCCCGGCTCGGCAATGTGCAGGCGATCCCGAATGCCTCCGTGTGCGATCGGCGGAGTTCATGGCCTTTGCGACGGCCCTGAGCGGCGAGCAACGATGGTACCTCGAGGACAACCTGATGCGGAAATACAAGTTCTGAGCCGGCGGCTTCGGCAGCAGAGGCGACCATGACACGACTCAACGCAGTCACCGCAATCGCCGCCGCCCTGCTCGGGGTGGTCGCGCTGGGGTGCAACGATGAAACGACGGCTCCGACCCCGCTTCCCTACAACGTGGCGGCGGGGCCGGACCAGGTGGCCGGCATGGGAGAGCAGGTCACCCTCGACGGCACGCAGAGCTGTGGCGCCGGCCTGACCTGCACCTGGTGGCAGGTGGCGGGGCCGGATGTGACCGGGGGCGCGGGGATGTTGTCCGGCGAGGTGGTCGCGTTTACCGCGCCGGCATCGGTGACCACCCTGCAGTTCGAGTTCCGTGTTGGGCAACGGCGCGGAACTGAGCGCCCCCGACACGGTGTCGGTGCTGGTGCTGGAGGATCGGTATCATGCGCTGTTCGTAGCCCGAGCCGGGCATCGATACCAACCCGGGCACGCCCGAGGCTCCGATGCGGAGCCTGCTCAAGGCAGTGCAGCGCGCGGCGATGGCGGGGAATGGAACCGACGTGTATGTGGCGGAGGGCACCTACACCGGCAGCCTGCGGCTGGCGACGGAGGTGAGCCTGTACGGCGGGTTCAGTTCCCGCGGGTGGCTGCGCGACCCGACGGCTTTCCCCACGATCATCGACGGCGGGCAGGTGGCTGTCGTCGCGGATAGCGTCCGTGACCTGACCCTGGAGGGCTTCCTGATCCGCAGCGCGAATGGGACCGCAGGCGGTGCGGCAGAAGCGTGGAACTCCATCGGCGTGCTCGCGGTCGGGACACAGAACCTCAGATTGCTTCGCAACCGAATCGAATCGGGTGCGGGAGCGCGCGGAACCGACGGGCTCGCCGGCTGGCCCGGGCGGGATGCGTCGGATGGCGCGATCGGGCAAGAGGGAGCGTGCGACAACGAGGTCGATCGACCGGGCGGGCTCGGGGGCGCGGGGTGGCCGTATGCCGGCGGGGATGGTGGACGCGGCCGGTACGCCGACCACAGCGGCTACCCCGGTGCCGCCGGCGGAGGCGGCCTGCTGGCCGGAGCGGGTGGTGCGGGCGGGGGCTGGGGCGATCCAGGCGGCGACGGCAGTATTGGCGCCAAGGGGCTGACCGGTGCGCCGGGATTGTCGGGGATTGGGGCCGGCGAGTTTGGCGTCGAGCATCCGGTCTTCGGGTACTTGAGTGCGAATGGAGCATCTGGACTCACCGGGGGCCCAGGCGGGGGCGGCGGCGGGGGCGGCGGCGGCGGCGGGCAGTACAGTCGGTTGCTCTCGACGGAACGGGAAATAGTGGTGGGGGCGGCGGCGGCGGCGGGGCTGGTGGGTATGGCGGGAGTGGTGGCGTCGGAGGAGGCGCATCGTTGGGAGTGGTGCTCATCGACGCAGTCGCGACAGTGTTGCGGGACAACGTCGTGATTGCCGGCAACGGGGGCTTCGGAGGACGGGGTGGATGGGGCGGGGCCGGAGGAAGAGGGGGATGGGGTGGTCCGGAGCGCACCTACTGCAGTGGGGAAATCGGCATCGGTGCCGCGGGCGGAAAGGGCGGGGACGGTGGTATCGGCGGTGCGGGCGGTGGGGGTGGCGGTGGCCCGTCCATCGGGATTCTTGAATCGGCGGAGAGCACTTCCATCCGCAGCGGCAACACCATTCAGACGGGCGCCGCGGGGCAGGGTGGAACGAGCCCCGACCCAGCAGCCACCGGCGCTGATGGGGTCAAGGCGGAGTACCTGAAGCTGCAGTAGCGCCCGCCGTGATCGCGTTCGCAGTATCGTTGTGAAAACCGCGGCCGTTGCCTCCGGAGTACCTTCAGGCGGCAGCGGCCGCCCTCGCTCCGCCCGTGCCTTCTTCGCGCTCCCAATCGCATAGGTGCCGGCCCCCGCCACCACCAGCAGCACGCTCAACCCCACCACCTTCAGGACGTACCGGCCGGGATTGGCTTCGTCGTCCGGAGGGATCGCGGCCAGGACGATGGCAATCAGCGACGTCGCGAACCCGAGGGCACCGCAGAGGACGGCCACCGGCTTTCCGCCGGGCACGCGCATGATCTCCGGTCCGGCCGGTTCCCGCTGGAGTCGAATCATCGCGGCAAACATGGTGAGGTAGGGGAGGAAGAAGGCGACGATGCCGAGGCTGACGAGGATCTCGTAGGCCTTCTTCGGCGTCTCCCCCGCCTGGCCGAGGATGGCGCAGACCAGCGCGACGCCGGCTTGGAGCAGGAGGGCGACATACGGTGTGCCGTAGCGCGGGTGGAGCCTTCCGAATGCGCGGGGCAGGTAATTGTCGATGCCCGCGACGAAGGGGAGCCGAGCCGGTGCCGCCAGCCAGACGCTGACGCCGCCCAGCGTGCTGAGGACGATCAGGAGGGCGGCGAGCGGCGCCAGCCCCGTCAGCCCGAGCCGGGCGCCGGTGGCGGTGATGGCGTCCATGATGCCCGAGAGGCCGGTCACCTCCGCCTGGGGGACGGCGAGCAGAATGGCGAGGGTCCCCAGGATGTAGAGCGCCGCGATGACGACACCGGCGATGGCGATGGCTCGGGGGATGGTGCGGCGGGGGTCCTCGATTTCCTCACCCATGAACGAGCCCGCCTCGAGGCCGCTCAGGCCGAACGCGATGGTCGCCCAGAAGATCAGTTCCTTGAATCCGGTGCTGGGCAGGAGGCTCGCCGGTGTGATCGGGGTGGCGGATCCGTACCTGAGGCCGACGACGACTCCCATGACGATCAGCACCGTCAGCGCGAGCCAGCTCGCGAGCGCGCCGATGTTGTTCAGCCACTTGCCGACCTGGAGCCCGACGATGTTCAGGACCGTCGCCAGGCTCAATCCAATCAGCGACACCGAGATGAAGTAGGTCGGGCTCTCTTGCAGGTGTGCGAATCGCGTCCCGAAGATGTAGAGGGCGGAGCTGGCGGTGAAGTAGAGGAGACCGGGGAGGTAGGTCAGATTGGCTCCCCAGTAGGTCCATCCCGTCATGAACCCCGCGAACTCGCCGAACGCCTCCTTGGTCCACACGTAGATGCCGCCCTCGTCAGGATATCTCGCGGACAACTCGAGCACCGTGAACGCGAGTGGAATGAAGAGGGCGACGGCCGCGATGACCCAGACAACGAGTGCGCTGGGTCCCGCCGCCGCGGCGACGGCCACCCACCGCATCCCCACCACGGCAGCCACATAAAAGAGCACCAGGTCGCGCAGGCGCAGGACGCGGCGCAGTCCCGTCGGTTCAGACATCCGTACTCCGGAGAGGTGTGCCGCGGTTCAGGGCCAAGGAGAGGCCATCCAACGTACCGCCGGCCAGGTGGGCCCGCCAGTTGCGGCGGGGAGGGGGCCCTGGGCGACTCCCCTTCGGCCGACGTCTCGCCGCGGCGGTTTGCCGAAGTCATACCATCCCAGTAGGTTACAACGTCTAGCGCAGCCATTCCGGAAGCCGCACTTCGTTGAAGGGGATCCATGTCCGCAGCCCGAACGACCGCATCGCGAGGCTCAGGGACCGATGCAGCCCCGGTCGCCCCGACCTACCGCGAGGTCGTCGGATCCGACCGATCGGGCCCTGCCCAAGGTGCACGACCTGATCCGCCGGACCTTTCCGCCGTACGAACTGGTCGGGCGGAGCGAGTGGCGGGCTTCGTTCCGGGAGCGCGAGGCCGGGCTCTGGTCCGACAGCCGTTGGCACCTCGTGATGCCGAACACAAGGGGCGATTGTCGGGGTGGCCAGCGGAACCTACCTCGGCAACGTGAACGTCGGGGTGGTCGGCTACCTGGCCGTGTCCCCCGGCGGCCCGCGGCTTTGGCGTGGGGTCAAGGCTGCGCGCCAAGCTGCGTTCGCTCTTTCGGGAGGATGCCAAGGAGATCCGGGAGAGACGCTCGACGCCGTGATCGGAGAGGTCCGCCGGGACAACCCGTGGCTCCGCCGCTCGTCCGGAGCGACAGCGTGCTCGCCCTCGATTTCACCTACTTCCAGCCCCGGCTCCGGCCGAGCGACCGGCCGGTCCCGCTGGTGCTGTACTACGAGGGCGTCGCGGAGGTGCGCCAGCGACTGCCCGCCGCCAGGGTCCGGATGATTCTCTACAGCCTCTGGCGGCGGATCTACCGCGTGCCGCGGCCGATGGCGCACGGTGCTTCCGGCGGATGCTCCGCGACCTCGAGGGCCGGACGACGATCGGCGAGATCAAGATCAGCGACCTCCCTCCTCCCGTGAAGTCTCCCCGCCATTGATCGCGCCGCGTCAGTCCACCCGGCACCCCGTCGGAGGCACTCATGCGTGACCAGATTTCCCTGATCCTCGATTCGCTCCAGAACTCCTGGTACCAGGTGGCGGCGTTCACGCCGCGGCTGGTGGCGGCGCTGCTGCTCCTCACCGTCGGCTGGCTCCTGGCGCGAGCCGCCGAGTGGCTCGCGGTCCGGTTGCTCAGCGCATCCGCATCGAGGAGGCGGCGGAACACGCCGGGCTCGATGACTTCCTCCTTCGCGGCGGCGTCCGGTTCACGCTGGTGACGCTGATCGGCCGCACGCTGTACTGGGGGGTCCTGCTGATGTTCTCCCTGGCCATGTTCAACATCCTCGGCCTGACGATGGGCGCGGACCTGATGGCGCGGGTGGTGGACTACGTGCCCAACGTGGTGGCCGGCATTGATCGTCCTGGCGTTCGGCTCACTCGGCGCGAAGTTCGTGCGGGGGATCGTCGAGGCATACTTGAACAACATCGGCGTGAAGGAGGCGTCCAATCTCGGCCTCCTGGTGCACGGCGCGCTGCTGGCGTTCGTCGCGATCCTGGCGCTGGAGCAGCTGCAGATCGATGCCGGCCTCCTGCGCTCGGCGTTCCAGCTCGCCTTCGGCGGCCTCTGCCTCGGCCTGGCGCTCGCCTTCGGGCTCGGCGGACGCGCCTGGGCCGAGTCCATTCTTGACCGGAGCAGGAACAAGCGATGATCATCGACTGCCACGTCCATCTCAACAACTACTACGAGAACACGGTCGAGACCCTCGACGCCTGCCTGGACAAGCTCGAGCTGGAGATGCGCCGGAATCGGATCGACCAGGCGCTGGTCCTGACGTCGTACACGGTCACGCCGGGCCGGCCGTCGACGCGCACCGTGGTCGAGGCGATCCGGGACAAGCCGTACCTGACGGTGATCGCCGGGCTGGACTACACGAGGTTCCATCCGGACGAGCTGGTGGAAATCGGTGACTTCGTGCAAGGCGGGCAAGGTCCGGGGGCTCAAGCTCTATCCCGGGCTACCAGCCGTTCTATCCGCTCGACCCCAAGTGGACACCGGCCTACGAGTTCGCGGCGGAGCACAAGATCCCGGTCATGATCCACACCGGCGACACCTACTCGCCCGAAGGGGAAGCTCAAGTACTCGCCATCCGCTGCACGTGGACGAAGTGGCGGTGGAGTTTCCCGACGTCAACTTCCTGATCTGCCACCTCGGCAATCCCTGGATCCGGGACTGCATGGAGGTGGTGTACAAGAACGCCAACGTGTACACCGACATGTCGGGACTGACGCTCGGCGAGTTCGAGGACCGGTTCGAGGTCTTCCTGCGGAAGCAGGTCTCGGAGATGCTGAGCTACGGCGTGGAGCCCGACGCGCTGCTCTACGGCACCGACTGGCCGATCTCCTCGATGGGGTCGTACCTGGACTTCATGAAGGAGCTGGCCGATCCCGCAGAAGGAGCGGCGGCTGGTCATGGCCGAGAACGCGATCGAGCTCTACGGGCTGGACCCCGCGAACAGCCTGATCGGGTCGGCATCGCGCCGCTGAGTAGCCGATGAGGACGCCCCGCCGCGTCATCGCGTTCCTGAAAGGAAGAGCCCCACCGGGCCAGGCGCCGGGTAGGGCTCTTTCACTTCGATCGCTGCTCACGAGCTACATGCTGCTGTTCCAGGTGTCGCGGTACATCATCCACATTCCGCCGACCTTCTTGTAGATCGTCAGGAACGTGCCATGATCCTGGTGCTTGCCCTTGTCATCGGTGGCGGTCCAGTCGCCGATCGCGACGACGAAGCTGCCGCCGTCGAGCACCTCGGAGGCGGTGACGGTATTCTGACCGCCTTCCTTGACCAGCGTCCCGAAGAGCGTTTGAATGGCACTCCGGCCGGAGGCCGTGGCATGTCCGGGTGCCATGACGGCAATGTCATAGACCCCGTTGGCGCGGGCGTCCACCGGGATAAGCGTCTGGTTCTTCCCGTCCGAATCAAAGGACCGCCATTCGGGCGGGGCGGGTTCAGTGGATCCATGTCCGCAGTAGTAGAAGAGGGCGACGTCGTCCTCACGGGCGCGACTCAGGTGGGTGCGAAATCCGTCGATGATGGCCTCGCGCGTGGCCTCCGTGTCGCGCAGCGCAACGAACGCGCGCGATTCCGGGGCGATCCGGTTCGTGAAGAATTCCTCGATGGCATCGATGTCCTCCACGCAGCCGAACAGGGGCGTCACGTGCTGGTACTTGTTGATCCCGACGAACAATCCGTAGACGGTGGGCATGCTGGACAGACCTCGATGGGAAACGTGTCATGAAGGAGTTCGGAGAGTATACGGGGCCCTGTCGAGGGGCGCCAGTTATGCTGTGGCCTAGTGCGGGGCAGCGGTCCGGTCCTGGTAGCCTCCGAGCAGGCTGTGGAGATCGACACTCGTGGCAACACGCTCAGCAATACATC
>CAVOOB010000007.1:0-4871 GCA_963697435.1 uncultured Gemmatimonadales bacterium
GCTTGACAGAAGACGCCACTCACTGGGCGACGTCTTCCTCGAGGGCTGTTATCGATGGGCGCATCGCACCCATCTCAGTCGATCCACGAACCCTGGAAATACTCCTTGCCCGAGGCGTTCATCACATAGTGACGGTCACAGAGCCGCCCGTTGGCGATATAGCACCCCTCGACGGCATTCTCGAAAGCGCAAAACCGGGCACCCTCCTGCTGTTCGTACGCCTTGATCCCGGCAGGGCAATCCTTAGCCAGGGGTCTTTTTTGGTTTCATCAACGTGAACATAATTTCGCCGCCCAATCTTCCGGAACGAAGCCCCAGCTATCGCGCCCCCCATGGGGGCGACCCAAGGCCCTGCATTCTCGAATCGCGAGCTGATTGAGCGCCGTGGATCTCTCGATTCGGCATCTCCGAAAAGCGACGGTGGACGGCGTCAAGACCGGATGCGTCATACTCTCATCGAGTATACACTCCTCGAAATAACCCACCGGCTTTATTTATTTCCCGCGCCAGCCTCGAGCTGTCTGGTCGAACGCCCAACCCGCCCAGAGAACGCTCTCCACGCCTGGATCGCGTAACCAATTCAGCGGAAAAACAGTGTGTCACCGGACCGGCGCCGCATGCCCCGAGGCAAGTCAGCGCGGACGGCAGCGGACCCTCGAAGGCGACGAGCGGAACCATCGTTTGGCCGCGCTAGGGCGGACAGGGCGCCCATAACGACTCGACACAACCGGGGCCAGGTCCTCGGAGACAGGGCTTCCCGGGGACGCCGCCCGCATCGGGCGTAAGCGGCCCCGAGGGCCGCGGACCGGGCTTCGATTTGGGACCTTGCGTGCCCGACGGGCGATCCCAGGGCACCAGTCGAGAGGACGGCTCTTCTGGGAGATCGGCCAGACGAAGGAGGGTCCCGACGGCGCTGCCGGCGGTCCGGGCAGAGCTGATGCACGGCGCGCGGACCTCGCCGAGCGTCCGTCGGCGCATGTGCCGGGACGGCGGTCGCGCGCTGCAGGAGCCGCTCAGAATATTCGGTGTGTTGCGGATCGGCCCCCACCGGCATCGCTAGGGGCCCGCCTGTTTCTGTGCCGACTGATCGGCAATACGGCAAAAGAAGCCGCGTCTCCAAGGCGCTCACCAGGGGTGCCAAGCCCCGTTCCAAAAGACCTCCAGGGCCTCGGTCCCGGCGAACCACAGCGCCAGTTGTCTGAGCAACTGGGCCGCAGCCGGAGACGAGTCACGATTCGTCTAACACCACCCAATCATTCGTTTGCTTCGACGCTCGGGCACACGAGCGCGGGATGCAACACTCCGAACACGCAATGCGATCGGCGTTTGTCGGTGGCGTCGAGCCCGGCGCCCCCGGCAGGCGGCGCGCCTCACTGGACGACTGCACTGCCACTCCGTTTCGTGAACTTTTTGTTTCCGTGAGCCACGTCGCAGTTTTTGGTCTACTCTTGGCCGCCACGAGCGCGGAAAGTGGCGCTCCGCACACCAAGTGGTTCGTCGCCAGGGTGTTCGCAGAAGCCTGGCGCCCGGCTGGAACGGTGAGCGGTTCGCATGTCTCGGGGCAACCACCACGCATCCGCCGGGCGCCGTTTCGGTGTCGGCGTGGCGCCCCGCCCCGCTCGCGATCAGTGTCAACACTGAAACAACCCACCATCCCTGCGGGCCAGTGGCCAGAGAGGTCATCCGCAACAGCCGGAACCGGGATCGTTCCCGATCCGGCGAACCCTTCCAGGAGAACAGCACCATGAGTTGCTTCCGCGTAAGCTTTGGACGTACCGCCATCGCCGTCTCCATCGCCTGCCTGCTGGGTGGGGCGACGGCCCTCGCCGCGGAGACCGCGGGCCCCGACCCCGCCGACATCGAGACCGCCGTGAGTGTCTGGGCCCCGATCATCGGGAGCCTGGGCCTGGACGTGGATATGGAGGTCTGGGAGGACGAGTTCCGTGACATCCTGGCGCGGGCGAGCGCCGAGCAGGTGCTCGATGTCATCTCGGCGAGCAGCTACAGCGCGGTGCAGAACATCCTGCGCGGCGAGGAGCCCGATGCGCTCAACGGCGGTGCGGTGGATCTGCCCGACGACCTCGCCGGCACCCAGGATCTGGCCGGCATCGAGGCCATCGGCGATCTCGGCACCGACCTGGTCTACACCCCCGTGGTGCCCTGCCGCATCTTCGACACCCGCAACGACGCCGACGGCGCCACGCGGCCCGCGGTGGGAGCGGTCCAGAACTACTACGTGTACGGCTACCGGGGCGCTGATCGCTGCCCCAGGGCGGCAACGCGGCGGGCTGCGCCTCCCCGGGCGGCGAGCCCTCGGCGATTGCGGCGAACTTCACCGTGGTCCCCGCGGCCAAGGGCAACATCGTGGCCTGGCCCTTCGGCTCCGCCCAGCCGACCGCGAGCCTGGTCAACTACAACACCCCGGCCGACTTCAACGTGGCCAACGCCGCCATCATCGCCACCGGCTTCGGCCTGGCGAGGGACCTCAGCGTGGTGAGCAACTTCGGCGCGTCCCACTACATCGGCGACGTGCTGGGGTACTTCTACACCGGGGTGCTCGCCGCCAACACCGTCGGCCAGACGCAGATCGTGACCGGCGGCGTGGCGAGCGCCGAGATCCAGGACAACACGGTCACCAGCGCCGACATCCAGGACAACACGGTCACGAGCGCCGACATCCTCAACGAAACCATCACCTCGGCCGACATCGGGGTCAACGCCGTCGGCCAGTCGGAGATCGCCACCAGCGGCGTCGCCAGCGCCGAGATCCAGGACAACACGGTCCAGGGCATCGATATCCTCAACGAAACGATCACCGTCCTCCGATCTCGCCACCAACTCGGTCGGGGCCTCCGAGATCGCCGCGAATGCGGTGGGGTCGTCGGAGGTCGCGAGCAATTCGCTGCCGGCCACGGACTTGTCCGATGAGGCGGGGCTTGAGTTAGACAACACAAGCGGAATCGGTAATCAGATTAGCATCGGGCCGAGCGGCACTTGGACGACCGTGGTCACCATCCAAGTGTCGGCGCCCGGTTCCGGCTATGTGACTTGCATCGGCGCCGGCGTCTGCGACTTCGACACCTCCGTCCTGGACGGCGACTGCTTGCTCGGCTGGGACCGCTCCTCTGCCACGAACGTGGCCGCTGACTCCTACATGCAAGTCGGCGCTGACGCAGCAGGAGATGGCGACACCCGCCTGGGAATGACCGCCATACACACCTACGCCGTGAGCACCGGCACGAACTCCTTCTATTTGAAGGCAACCACGAACCAAAGCAATACCACGAGTTTCGACCTCGTGTATCACGGTGCCACCTGCATGTTCTTCCCGACACGCTACTGATTGGGACTCGCACACCGCCAGCGTCGGAATGCAGCTCACCGACGCTGGCGGGGCCCTGAGCCAATCCCCCAAGGCACCTCAGACCGATTCACGCACTTCCGGCGCCGCGATCCGCGGCGGGTCGATGCCCCTTAGGCTCGACGACTTCCGCGACATCGTGAACGGATCGCGGCGCGGTAGGCGGCAACCGGCCTATGTGCCTGCTGTGACGCGGTCGTTGCGGAGGATGGGGCCCGGCATTCATCACGACGGGAGTCTCCGATGGCCAAGCGCCCCGTTGCGTATGCCGCGAGCCCCTGATCCCCAGGCCGGAGCAAGGGTCGGGACGCAGCGCTCAGCCGACGTTCCTTCCTCTGCGCCCCCACGCGTATGTCTTTGCACGGCGGCGATCAGGGCGCGGCATCCCCCGTCCCCCAGTCACAGCGACGAATAGACCCGGCTGCAGCCGGGAACTGCAAACATTCCGTTTTCGTGAACCAGCTCTCGGATATTGCACTAGAGTTTCAGTGCTGGCGACAGCGTGGGAGACGCCGCGCACCTCGGTGCGTGCACGCGTTGGCGTCAGCGGAGGGGCGCTCACCGCGGGTCGGCCGGATGGCAAACCCATGAGGGCGCGTCCCTCGCCCGGGTCGCGAGCAGGGTCCATCCTGAAACGCCCGAGGCTTCGAGGGCCAACCCCAGTGCTGACCGCAACGGCCGAAACCGGAATCGTTCTCGGTTCGGCGAGTTCATCGAAAGGAGCAAAGCACCATGAGCAGCTTCCACGCAACGCTTGCACGTACCGCCATCTCCCTGTCCATCGCCTGCCTGCTGGGCGCCTCCGCGGCCAGCGCGAACGACCCACCAGCCCCCGACCCCGCCGACATCGAGACCGCCGTGAGTGCCTGGGCCCCGATCATCGGGAGTCTGGGCCTGGACGTGGAGATGGAGGTCTGGGAGGACGAGTTCCGTGACATCCTGTCGCGCGCGAGCGCCGAGCAGGTGCTCGATGTCATCGGGGCGAGCAGCTACAGCGCGGTGCAGAACATCCTGCGCGGCGAGGAGCCCGATGCCCTCAACGGCGGTGCGGTGGATCTGCCCGACGACCTCGCCGGCACCCAGGATCTGGCCGGCATCGAGGCCATCGGCGATCTCGGCACCGACCTGGTCTACACCCCCGTGGTGCCCTGCCGCATCTTCGATACCCGCAACGACGGCGACGGCGCCACGCGGCCCGCGGTGGGAGCGGTCCAGAACTACTACGTGTACAACCCACCGGGCAGCCCGGGGCTTATCTCTGCCCAGGGCGGCAACGCGGCGGGCTGCCTGTCCCCGGGCGGCGAGCCCTCGGCGATTGCGGCGAACTTCGCCGTGGTCCCCGCGGCCAAGGGCAACATCGTGGCCTGGCCCTTCGGCTCCGCCCAGCCGACCGCGGCCCTGGTCAACTACAACACCCCGGCCGACTTCAACGTGGCCAACGCCGCCATCATCGCCACCGGCTTCGGCCTGGCGAGGGACCTCAGCGTGGTGAGCAACTTCGGCGCGTCCC
>CAVOOB010000008.1:0-437880 GCA_963697435.1 uncultured Gemmatimonadales bacterium
GATGCCCCAGACGTCGTCGAGCTTGGGCATCGGCGACGCCAGCGACACCAGCTGTTCCGCCTCCGGGTACGGCAGGGGCCGGAGCAGCACGGCTTGCAGGAGGGTGAAGGCCACCGCGACGGAGGCGAGCCCGAGGCCGAGCGTGAGCACGGCGGGCAGCGTGAACGCCGGCTGCCGGAAGAGGCGACGGAGCGCGAGCCGCAGTTCGTCACGCACCACGAGCAGTCGCTCGGTGGCGGTCCGGCGCCTGAGGACCCGGTGGTCGATGCGCTCGAGTTGGGTGCGGGTCGCGCCCACATCGCCGAACTCGGCCAGGGCCCGCGCGTTGGCGTCCTCGCGAGAGAGTCCACTGGCCAGCAATTCCTCGATCCGCTCCTCGAAGTGGAAGCGGAGTTCTTCGTCGATGTCGGAGGCGATGTCGGGGCCGCTGAAGCGGAGGTAGCGGCGCCACGCCGGCGCGGGGCGGCCCATCGATCAGGCCGGTGCCGGCGCGGACATCACATGCGCCACCGCGTTCACGTACCGCTCCCACCGCGTCGTCCGGGCCGTGAGTTCGGCGCGTCCTGCCGGCGTGAGCTCGTAGAAGCGGGCGCGCTTCCCCCGGTCCGAGGTGCCCCACTCCGCCTCGGCCCACCCCTTCTCCTCCATCCGGTGCAGCGAGGTGTAGAGCGCACCATCCAGGATGCGGAAGGTGCCGTCGGAGTTGTCCTGGATCCACTGCGCAATCGCGTAACCGTGTCTGGGACCATGACTTAGGGCCCTGAGGACGAGGACATCGAGGGTGCCTTGCAGGAGGTCGAGCTCGTCGGACATGTCATACCTCAACAGGTTATACCATCAATGTTGAGGTATACGGAGTCACGGGACCGGTGGTTTCACTCCGCGCGGATCGCGACGGCGGGATCGATCCCCGCACTCCGCCTGGCCGGCCACCAGCTGGCCAGGAACCCAACCAGCAGCAGCAGCCCGATCGCCAGTCCGAACGTCGTCGCGTCCCCCGGCTCCACGCCATACAGCAACGCCCGCATCAGGCGGGTGCCCGCCACGGCGCCGACCCCACCCACGACGATGCCGATCCCGATGACCGCCATGGCACCTCCCTGCACCAGCCGCTGCACGCGCGACGGCTCGGCGCCGAGGGCGATGCGAATGCCGATTTCCCGCCTCCGCTGGGCCACGGTGTAGGACACCACGCCATAGATGCCGAGTCCGGCGAGGAGCAGCGCCACGAGGGCGAACGAGGCCAGCACCACCATGGTGAAGCGCCGGTCGGCAATCGTGGACGCGAGCCGTTCCTGCATGGTGAGGAACTCCAGCGGCAGTGTGGGATCGATGTCGTGCACCATCTTGGACAGCATCGGCGCCAGCGCGGCGGGGTCCCCCGCCGTGCGCACCACCAGCTTCATGGAACGGGTCCGGTAGGGATTCTGCGAATACGGGTACCAATAGGATTCGCGACGTGGGCCGGTGATGGCCCCCTGGGGGATATCGGCCACCACGCCAATCACCGTCCCGTAGGGCTCCTCTCCCCCATCCATGCCGTACACCCGGAAGTGCTTCCCGATGGGATCCTCGCCGGGCCACTCGCGCTCGGCCAGCCCACGGGTGACAATCACCACACGAGGGGCACCAGCCCGGTCCCGGTCGTTGAACGGCCGACCTGCGAGCAGGGGAATGCCCATCGCCTCGAAGTACCTGGTGCTCGCGGTCCGGTAGATGGCGTACCCGGTGAAAGGCCCCGCCGGCAGCGTCGGCTTTCCCTCCACCTGGATGGCGCCGCTTGGCTGGTTTCCCTCGAGCGGGAGCCGGTTGGTTACGCCGGCGGCCAGCACTCCCGGTGCATCCGCCAGCGCCGCGAGCAGTCGATCGTGAAACGCCACCGCCTGCTGCACATTCGGATAGCCGGCGTCCGGCAGGTCGAGGAGGGCCGTGAGGACACCCTCGGCCCGAAATCCGGGGTCGATCCGGGTGATGGCCGAGAACGACCGGAGGAGCAAACCGGACCCGCTGAGGAGGATGACCGCGAGGGCCACCTCCACGGCCACCAGTGTGGACCAGAGGCGCCGGCTCTTTCGTGAGCCGCTGTGTCGGGTGCCTTCGCGCATGGCCGTGGCCGGCCGTACCCCCGACATCCGCATGGCCGGGAGCAAGCCGAACAGCACCGCCGTCAGCAGCGTGAGCAGCAGCGAGAATCCGAGCACGCGCAGGTCGAACGGCGCCCCCTCGATGGGCACCATCCCGGCGGGTGCCAGCAGGAGGAGACCGCGCTGCACGACTTGGGCAACGACGAGACCCGCCGCGCAGCCGAGGAGCGCAATCAGGATGCTTTCGGTAAAGACCTGTCGGACCAGGCGGCCGCGACCGGCACCGATGGCGGCGCGGATGGCCAGTTCCTGCGCGCGGGCCGATCCGCGCACCAGCATGCTGCTGGCGAGGTTGGTGCACGCCGCGATGAGGAGCAGGCCCGAGGCGCCGAGCAGGAGGTAGAGCGGCTCCCTGAGCGGGCCGGCTTCGAGGTCCCGAAGTGGGGTGACGGTCGCGCCGACCGCGTCAAAGTCCGGCAGGTACTGCTCGCGCATCGGCTCGGTCAGCGCATCGAGTTCCCGGTCGCCGTCGACCGATGTCAGTCCGGGCTTGAGCCGCGCCACGACCGAATAGTTGTGTGACGTCCGGCTCTCGTTTCGGCCGTACAGCTCGATGGGAAACCAGAGATCGCTCTCGTCGGGAAAGCCGAAGCCCTGGGGCAGGACTCCCACCACCTGGAAATCATATTCGGATCGCAGCCGTCGATCGGCGAGATCCCCCGTGCCGCCGAGGCGGTCCTGCCAGAAACGGTAGCTGACCACCGCCACCGGCGGTGCGCCGACGGCGTGCTCATCGGGTGCCGGCAGCCGGCCGATCACCGGCTGCACCCGCATGACGCGGAAGAAATCCGCCGACACCGCCGCGGTGCGGACGCGCGAGGGAATGTCCGCTCCGAGCAGGGTGCCGATGTCGCTCCCGTAGGCGGCCATGCCGTCGAAGGAACGCGCCTGCGCCCGCCAGTCGCGGAAGTTCGGCTCGGCGAGGTCGGAGGCGCCTCCGCGCTCACTCGTCTCGAACACCCGGACCAGTTGCTCGGGGTGGTCGTACGGCAGCGGGCGCAGGAGGACGCCGTTGACCACCGAGAAGATGGCGGTGTTGGCGCCGATGCCCAGCGCAAGCGTCAGCACCGCGCCGAGCGTGAAGGCGGGCGACCGACGGAGGATGCGAACCCCGAAGCGCACATCGTGGATCAGCGCACCAAACCACTCGTCCCGGCGCCGGCTGCGCCGGGCGCGCGCCGTGATGTCGCGGCATTCCTCAGCCAGGGAGGGCACATCGCCAAATGCGCGCACCGCTTCCGCCCGCGCGGCCTCGGCGGTCCACCCCTCGGCGATGAGCGCCTCGGTCCGCATCTCGATGTGGTGGGCGATTTCCAGCCGGACGTCGTCGTCCACCGGCTTCTGGCGGGAAAGCGGCAGCGGGTCCCGCGGCTGCCGGCGCCTCATGCAATGGCTCCCGTCGGTCGCGCCTCGAGCGCCCGGGTCATGGCCGACACGTAGCGGCTCCAGGCGGTCACCTCGGCCTTGAGCTGCCGGCGGCCCGCGGCGGTCAGGGTGTAGACCTTGGCCTCCCGGCCGGTGGCTGTGGTCTGCCAGGCGGCGTCGAGCAACCCCTTCTCCTCCAGCCGACGAAGCGCCGGGTAGAGTGCGCCTTCCTCGATATGGAGTTCGTCACCGGTCTGCTGCTGGATCCAGCGGGAGATGGCGTACCCGTGGCTGGGGCCCCAGCCGAGGGTCTTGAGGATCAGGATATCGAGGGTGCCCTTGAGGAGGGGCAGCGGAGGTTGTGCCACGGGGACCTCGTCGAGTACGATGGGTGACTGTCTTACACCTTAGTATCTTATGTATAGTAGACGGTCTCCGGCTCCGCGAGGTTTCACCGCGTGCTACCCGCCTGAGCGCGGCCGCCCCACCGCCTGGTAGCTTCCCGATCGGAACGCCCCCGCCGTCTCCCGGAACTGCGGCGCCCGGGGAATCCGGACAATGGCCCGACACCCCGTCACATCCTCCCGGTTCTCGAGAATCAGCGTGCCACCATGCGCCTCGGCGATCCGCCGGGAGAGCGCGAGCCCGATTCCCGACCCGCCCGGCTTGGTGGTGTAGAATGGCACGAAGAGATTCTCCGTCCCGGCCAGCCCCCCGCCCTCGTCCTCCACGAACACCTCCACCTCGTCCCGGCGGAGTTCCCAGCGCACCCGGACGCCGCCGCCCGTCCCTTCCACCGCATCCACCGCGTTGCGCACGAGGTTGATCAGGAGCTGGTCCAGCTGGTCGCGATCGGCCATGACCTCGCCGTCTTGGCCGGGCACGATGGCCACCTCGCGGCGCGCCTCCAGCGCCACGGTGCGCGACACCCACTCGGCCACGCCCATCGGCTCGAGCTCCGGCCGGGGAAGGCGCGCCAGCCTGGCGTACGCCGCAATGAAGCGGCCCAGCGAGTCGGCGCGCTGCTCGATGACCGAGAGCCCTTCCCGCAGGTCCGCGTCGTGCTCGCCGCCGCCGGCGCCCCGGTCCACCAGGCCGCGCAGCGAGCCCGCGAAGCTCCGGATCGGCGCCAGCGAGTTGTTGATCTCGTGGGAGAGCACGCGGATGAGCCGTTGCCAGGCCTCGCGCTCCTCGACCTGCAGCGCCCGGTGCACATCGGTCAGGAGCACCAGGGTGTGGGACCGGCCTTCCTGCCGAAATCCACTGCGCCGCAGTTCCCACCGATTGGCGTAGGCGCCGCGCTGGTCGAGGACCCGCGGCGTCTCCCCCTCGAGGCAGTCCGCCATGCCGAGCTCTTCGGCGTGCCGCCCCACGAGCCGCTCGGCAGGCTCGTCGAGCAGGCGCTCGCCGCCCCGGTTCACGAACACCAGCGTGCCGGTGGCGTCATCGAAGGTGAAGACGGCGGCGTCGATCTCGGCCATGACCGTCCGCAGCAAGGCGGTTGCCTCGATGGCACCGAGGCGCTGCCCGCGGAGGAGGTCGGCGAGCGCGTTGGCCTCGAGGTAGAGCAATCCGATGTCGTCTTCGGGATCGAGGGTGCGCGCGCGGAGGGAAAAGTCGCCCTCGCGCATGGCGGCGAGCAGGTTGGAAATGGTCTGGAGCGGGCGGATCACGCGTGTGTGCAGTGCGCTCAGGCCGAGCACCAGGCAGGCGAGGATGACCAGCGTGGCGGTCCACTGCAGCCGCGAGGAGTAGGGTCCGAGCCACAGCAGCCCGAGTGCCAGGCCCGCCGCCGGCAGCGCCGCCGCGGCCGCGATCGCCACCAGGCGCGAGGGCTGGGAGATCACGGCCTACTGCAGTCCGTACCGCTCCAGCCGGCGATACATCGCGCTGCGGCTGAGGCCGAGGGCCTTCGCGGCTTCGGACACGTTGTGGCCGGTCCGCGCCAGCGCCTTCTGGACCAGGATCTGTTCCACCTGTTCCAGTGTCATCTGGTCGAGCTGCATGCTGGCGTTCTCCTGGGGCGCCAGCGCCAGGTCGGCCACCCGCAATTGTGCCCCATCGGCCAGCAGCACCGCGCGTTCGATCGCGTGGTCGAGCTCGCGGACGTTGCCGGGCCAGCCGTAGCGCAGCACCAGCGCCATCGCCTCCGGATCGAAGCCCATTGATCGGCTTGCGATAGTGGGCCGCGTACTTCGCCAGGAAGTGGGCCGCGAGGTGGGGAATATCCTCCCGTCGTTCGCGGAGTGCGGGGACCGTGATCTCCACCGTGTTGAGCCGATAGAGGAGGTCCTCCCGGAAGCGTCCCGCCGCGACCTCCGCACGTGGATCGACGTTCGTCGCGCTGAAGACGCGCGTGGAGACCGTCCGGGTGCGCGATGAGCCGACCCGCTCGAACTCTCCCGTGCTGAGCACGCGGAGCAGCTTGGCCTGCTGGCTGGGGGTGATGTTGGCGATTTCATCGAGGAAGAGGGTCCCGCGGTCGGCCAGTTCGAACCGGCCGATGCGGTCGGTCTTCGCGTCGGTGAAGGCCCCCTTGAGGTGGCCGAACAGTTCGCTCTCGAACACGCCCTCGGAGAGGCCCCCCACGTTGACGGTGATCATCGGCCGCCCCGCCCGTTCGCTCGCCGCGTGGAGCCAGCGCGCGGCGATTTCCTTGCCGACGCCGTGCTCACCGAGAATCAGCACGTTCGCGTCGGACGGGGCCACGCGCTCCATCAGCCGGGCGGTGGTCCGCATTGCAGGCGACTCGGTCACCAGGTCCGGAATGCCCGCGCCGCGCAGCGCCTGATTCTCTCCCTCGAGTCGCTGCCCGAGCCGCAGGGCGCGCCCGAGCTCCACCTGGGTGCGCAGCATGGCGCGACCAGGCGGGCGTTGTCCCACGGCTTCTCGAGGTAGTCCCGTGCGCCGTGCCGCATCGCCTCGACGGCGCCTTCCACGCTGCCGAACGCCGTCATCACGACGACAGGGAGGGAGGCGTCGAGCTGCCGAATCCGGGCCAGGACGTCGAGTCCTTCGCGTCCGGAGGTCGTGTCGCGGGTGTAGTTGAGGTCCATCAGGAGGGTGTCGAAGTCCGCCTGCTCCAGCGCGGCCAGCACCCCGCCGGGGGAGGCCGCGGTCTCCACCTCGAACCCCTCCTGCCGAAGCAGGAGGCGCAGGGCCTGGAGAATGTCCGCCTGGTCATCGGCGACGAGGATACGGGGCGCGGAGGTTCCCATGAGGAGTGAATCTACTCCTTCACGAGCCATCCGTCATTGAGCCGGATGATCCGGTCGCCGTACTGGGCGTTCTCCAGAGAGTGGGTGACCTGGACGATCGTGGTCCCGGCGCGGTGCAGTGTCCGGAACAGTTCCATGATCTCCCGCCCCTGTTCGGAGTGGAGATTCCCGGTAGGCTCGTCGGCCAGGAGCAGCGCAGGCTTGGCGATGACCGCGCGGGCTACTCCCACCAGTTGCTGCTGGCCACCGGAGAGCTGTGCCGGAAAGAGGTCCTTCTTGCCGACGATACTGAACCGGTCCAGGGTGTCCGCGACGATGGCCTGGCGTTCCTTCGCCGGCACATTCCGGTAGCCGAGTGGCACGTCGAGGTTTTCGGCGACGGTCAGGTCGTCGAGCAGGTGGTATTTCTGGAAGACGAACCCGATCGAGGCCCGCGCCAGCGCGTGCCGGCCCTGGGCGCCATGGCATGCACCGCCTGGTCGTTGAACCAGAACTCGCCGGCATGGTCGGCGTCGAGCATGCCGAGAATGGAGAGCAGCGTCGACTTTCCCGCGCCGGATGGGCCCATGATGGTGACGAATTCGCCCGCCGACACAGACATCGTGATCTGTCGGAGCAGGTAGGTGGGCGACGGCCGGGTGGGGACCGTCTTCTCGAGGTTGACGAGTCGGATCATATGGCCGCCCTATTCACCGCGCAGCGCCTCGACGGGATCCAGCGTCGTCGCCCGACGGGCCGGCACCCAGCTCGCCAGCAGGGTGACGGCCAGCAACAACAGCGGGATCGCCACGAAGGTGAGCGGGTCGTGCGGGGAGACGTTGAAGAGGAGCCGGTCGGTCGCCCCCACGGCGGCCTCGCTGTCCAGCGCCTTCAGCAGGTTGGTAAGCGCTACCGCCGCCACCAGGCCGAACCCCACGCCGATGAGCGCCAGTCGCATCCCCTGCCCCATGACCATCCGCTGGACTTCGCCCGGCGTGGCGCCGAGCGCCAGGCGCACGCCGAGTTCCTGCGTCCGCTGCGTGACGGTGTATGCCATCACCCCGTAGAGGCCGATGGCGGCGAGCGCCGCCGCGAGCAGGGAGAAGACGGTGAGCAGCACCATGGAAAAGCGCCGGGGGCCGGTGCTGGTCGAGACCAGGTCGTCCATCGTGTTGATGTTCGCAATGGCCACATCGGGATCCACCGACTTGAGCGCCTCGCGAACCGTCCCGACGGCGGCCAGCGGCTCGGCAGTCGTGCGCACGGCGTACGCCATGAAGTTGTTTCCCGCCTGGGCAACGGGGAAATAGACCTGGATCCGCTTCTCCGCGTCGAGCCCTTCGTGCATGGTATGCCCCACGACGCCGACCACGGTGATCCAGGTGATGGTCGAATCGCTGAAGTCATTGAAGGTGATGCGCTTGCCGATCGGATCGCTGTTGGGCCAGTACGTCTTGACCAGTTCTTCGTCGACGATGACGACGTTGGGTGACCCCTCCACATCCTGCGCCGAGAAGAACCGGCCCTTGACGAGAGGCGCACCGATGGTCCTGAGATAGTCCGGCGTCACGATCCGGAAATCGCCCCAGGGCATGTTCCCCTTGGGCGGCACGACGTGCCCTTCGATGTTGAACGACGAGGTGCTCCAGTTGTTGGTGAACGGCAGCACGGAGCTGGCGCCCACCGACACCACGCCCGGCTGTGCCGCCATCGCCTCGGTGGCGCGGTCGAAGAAACCCAAGCGCAGCGTGTCGTTCGGATACTTGGCGTTCGGCAACGCGACATTGAAGGTCAGCAGGTGGTCCGGCCGGAAGCCGGGATCGACCTGGAGCAGCTGCGAAAACGAGCGGGTGAGGAGTCCGGCGCCGACCAGCAGCGTCAGTGCGAGCGCGACGGTGGCCACCACGAGGCCGCGTCGGAGTGTGAGCCCCCCGCGATCCCCCGCGGCGCCGCGGCCCCCTTCCTTGAGCGACTCCTGGAGGGAGGTGCGCGACACGCGCAAGGCGGGCGCGAGCCCGAAGACCAGGCCCGTCAGCAGCGAGAGTCCCAGTGTGAAGGCCAGCACCGTGCCGTCGATGCCGATGGCAGATGCCGGCGGCAGGTTGCTCTCGTTGAGGGACATCAGCGCCGGCACGCCCCAGAGGGCGATGAGGATGCCGAGGACGCCGCCCGCGAGCGCGAGCACCATGCTCTCCGCCAGCAGCTGACGGACCAGATCTCGCGGCGACGCGCCGAGTGCGACGCGGACGGCAATCTCGCGCGACCGGCTCGCGGCGCGCGCCAGCTGCAGGTTGGCGACGTTGGCGCAGGCAATGAGCAGCACCAGCACGACGGCACCGAGGAGCACGAACATCGCGCGCCGCATGCCGGACGAGGTCATCTGGTCGCTGAGCGGCGACAGCCGCAGATCCCAGTCGTCCGGAAGTGCGTCGGGTCGGTCCGCCTTGATGCGTTCTGCCAGGGCGTGCATCTCCGCCTGGGCCGTCTCGAACGAGACGCCGTCCTTGAGCCGGGCCGTCACGCCCAGAAACTCCCTGCCCCAGGAACTCGCCAACTGGTCTGGTGTGAACGCGAACGGGGTCCAGAGATCGACGTCCCGGCTGAGCATCGACGTGAACGACGCCGGCATCACGCCGACGATTTCATAGCTCTCGCCGTTGAGGAGCATTCGTTGCCCCACCGCCCCGGGATCGGCCCCGAAGGAATTCCGCCAGAAGCCGTCACTGAGCACCACCACGTGGTCGCGGCCAGCCGTGGCTTCGTCCGCCCGGAGCGCCCGCCCGAGCGCGGGTTGAACGCCGAACGTCTCGAAGTACTTCCCGGCCACCTGCCGACCGACCATGCGCATGGCGTCCCCACGCCCGGTCAGCGTCGGACCCCAGCCCGAGGCCGCGGACACCTCACTGAACGCCTGATCCTGCTTTTCGTACTCGACAAACCCCGGGACCGAGACGCCCGCCGTCAGGTTCAGGCCAGGGTAGAAATGATTCAGGAGCACCAGCCGGTCGGGCTGGGCATACGGGAGCGGGCGCAGGACCACCGCATTGATGACCGAGAAGATGGCGGTGTTGGCGCCGATGCCCAGCCCCAGCGTCAGGATGGCAATAAAGGCATAGCCGGGGCTGCGCCGCAGGGTCCGGAACGCATAGCGCAGCGTATTGCTGATCGGGGCCATGAGATGCTCCTCCCTATCCTTGCGACATGGCGAGTGCCAGGGCCTCGTCGCCGACCACGCGGCCGTCGAAGAGATGAATGGCGCGGTCGGCATGCCGCTCGTACCGGGCATCGTGCGTCACCATGATGATGGTGGCGCCGCCGCGGTGCAGCTCCTGCAGCAGCTGCATGACCGCCTCACCATTGGTCGAGTCGAGGTTCCCGGTCGGCTCGTCGGCCAGGAGGATGAGCGGCTCGCCCGCCACGGCGCGCGCCACCGCCACACGCTGCTGCTGACCGCCGGAGAGCTGCGCGGGGTAGTGCCGCACCCGGTGACTCATCCCGACCCGCTCCAGCGCCGACATGACCCGCTGCTTCCGCTCGGCGGGAGGCATGCCGCGGTAAGTCAGCGGGAGTTCGACGTTCTCATAGACCGTCAGATCGCCGATCAGGTTGAACGCCTGAAAGATGAAGCCGATTTCCCGGTTCCGGATGCGGGCGCGATCGGCGGCCGACAGCTGGGCGACCGGCTTCTCGTCGAGCCAATACTCGCCGCCGGTCGGCGTGTCGAGGAGGCCGAGCAGGGAGAGCAACGTCGTCTTGCCGCAGCCGGAAGGCCCGGAAATGGCCACGTATTCGCCACGCTGCACCTCGAGGTGCACCTCGGACAGGGCGTGGGTTTCCACCTCGTCGGTGTAGAAGACCTTCTGAATTCCTTCGAGGCGGATCAACGGTTGAGGCGCATTCATGGCGAGCACTCCGGAGAAGGACAGAGAACAGGATTGTCAGTTGTGGTCACGGACCGCGGCGGCTTCAATCCGCGGTTCACTTCACGCGCACCCGGTCGACGGAGCCGAACCGGGTCATGTCGGACAGGATCACGACGTCGCCCGCCTGGAGCCCGCCGACGATTTCGACCGCGTTGGCGGAGGTGCGGCCCAGCGTCACCTGGACCCGCTCCGCCTCGTCTCCATCAGGCGACAGCCGGAAGAGGCCGATGGTGCTGTTGGCCTGGCCATAGGTGGGGCGCCCGACGTGGAGCACTTCGCCCAGCCGCTCGATCTCGATGGTGCCGTCGACGCTCAGGTCGGGCCGGGCACCCTTGGGCAGTGAGTCGGTCAGCGCCACATCCACCGTGACCATCCCCCCCGAGGAGGAGGGGTCAATGCGCGACACATGGCCGCGGACCAACCCATTGCGCGTGTCGATCACGGCGGACTGGCCGAGGGCGACATCGCGGGCCTGGTTCTCCTGCACCCGCAGGACCGCCTTGAGCTTGTCGGGCTGGACCACCTTGGCGATGGTCGTTCCGCTCGTGGCGAACTGGCCGACCTCGAGCGGGAGCTCCTGCAGCACACCATCGGCACCGGCCCGCACGATCATGGCCCCGGCGAGTGAGCGCTGAAACTGCACGACCGCCTTCAGGCGTTCCACCTGTTCGCGCTGGACAGCGAGCTGCGCGGGGCTGTTGTCGGTGATGAGCTTGAGTCGCTCTTCCTCGATGGCAAGGCGCTCGGTCATCTCGGTGGCGTGCTCCTTCGCCTTCTTCGCCTCGAACACCGAGATCAGCTTCTGATCGACCATGGCGTTTGCGGCGTCGGCGTTTCGCTGGGCCTCGAGATACTCCGAGCGGGTCTGCGCCACGACACCCGCCTGCGTCAGCCGCTGGGTCTCGAGGCTGACCTGGAGGGCGACCAACTGGGCCTGGGCGTCGGTGAGCTGGCGTTCGGCCTGCAGCAACTGAATCTCGACGTCGGGATTCACCAGCTCCATGAGAACCGTGGAGGCGGTCACCTTTTCGCCAGGCTGCACCAGCTTCTTCTCGACGCGCCCCGGGGCAATCGCCGAAATCCACCGAATCTGTTCCGGCACCAGCGAACCGGGTGCGCGCACCTCGCGCACCATCGGACCCGACACCACCGAATCGATGGAAAGCGTGGGCCGTTCGACGCTCGGCGCCGCAGGCTTCAGCTGGCCCACGCCGACCATCACGACGAGCACTACCACCCCGATGCCTATGTAGAGGGGGCGGCGCCTGTTGGGCGGCTTTACGCGAGCAACGTCCACAAGTGTTCCTGGTCAGGAGATACTCGATCCCGGCCGGGCCGGGGATGACGCCCACACGAAAGGGAAGAAGCGTGCCGAATTAGAGGGTGGCGATCCACAGCATAACCTTTAGTGCCACAACAAGTTGTAGCTGCGCTCACCAGCGCCGCGTTTGACCGAGTGTCCGGTTTTGGGATTACCCATCCCACCGGCGCCCAGCCGTTCCCTGCCACTATTCCCCCCGCAGCGCTTCGATCGGGTCGACTCTCGACGCCCGACGCGCCGGCAGGTAGCTGGCCAGGATGCCGACGCCCACCAGCAGGGCCGTCATGCCGGCGAAGGTCGGGACGTCAAACGCCGCCACACCGTACAGCATGCCTCCGAGCGCGCGGGTGGAGGCAAGCGCGACGGCCAGGCCGAGCACGATCCCGACCGCGACGACGCGCACTCCCTGCACGACGACCATCCGGCGGACTTCACCGGCCGCGGCGCCGAGTGCCATGCGCACCCCGATCTCCCGGGTGCGCTGCCCGACGATGTAGGAGAGGATCCCGTAGAGGCCCACGCTCCCGAGGATCAGGGCGAGTGTCGAGGCAATGCCGAGGGTGAGCATGAGGAATGACAGTTGTGCCATCGAGTCCCTGGCCAGACCGGCCATGGTATAGACCCGGTACATCGGTGCCTCGGGGGCCACCTCGCGCGCGAGGGCCCGGACCTCCGGCGCGATGAACTCCGCGCGCGGCGTCTTGATGACGTAGGCCGGAGACGACATGGCCCAACTGGTCGGCGTTGGCCCGACGAGCGAGTAGTAGACCGTGGCTTCGGCCGGATCGCGGAAGTTGTCCTGCATCACGTCCTCCACCACGCCGACCACGGTGTACCAGACCGAGTCGCCCTCCGCCTGCAGTCGCCGCCCGACCGCATCCCCCCCGGCCAGAGCAGGGTGGCCGCCGACTCGCTGATGATCACGTTGCCGGGGTTGGAGAGATGGTCGTCGTCCGTGAAGACCCGGCCGCCCAGGAGGGCGATGCCCATCGTCTGGAAATAGTCGCCGGCGGCGAAGGTGTACTGCAGGAGCGTGCCACCGTCGGCATCGGAGGCTTCATTGTGGAAACGATCAGTCCGCGTCCCCTCGTTGAGGGGCACATTCTCGATCAGCCCCACCGACTGCACGCCGGGAATGGCGCGCAGCCGGTCCATGAAATTGAGGTCGAAACGCGCGAAGGTCGGGCCGTCGTTGAGCGTCTCGCGGTCCGGTGCGATCTGGAAGGTGAAGACGTCCTGAACGTCGTAGCCTGGATCGACACGCGAGAGCTTCGCGAAGCTCCGCACCAGGAGACCCGACGAGATGAGGAGTACCAGCGCCAACGCCGTCTGCGCCACGACGAGGCCGTCCCGTGCCCAGTTGCGATGCCGCGTGGCACCACGCCCGGCCTCGCGGAGCCGCATCAGGTTCGGCTCCGAGACCCGAACCGCCGGAACGAGCCCGCAGGCGAGCGCCGACACGAGCGCCGCAACCACCGTAAAGAGGAGCGCCGGCAGCCCGAGGCTCACGGTGCCGAGTCGGGGGATCCCCTCGGGGGCGGCGCGCAGGAACACCGGCAACGCCCAGCTGGCCAGGACGACCGCCACCCCGCCGGCACAGAGCGCGATCACGACCGCCTCGGCCATCTGCAGGCGGATCAGCGGCCAGCGTCCGGCGCCGACGGCGCGGCGCACGGCGAGCTCCCGATGCCGAGCATCGGCGCGTACGACGAAGAGATTCGCGATGTTCGCGCAGGCGATCAGGAGCACAATTCCGACGGCGCCGAACAGCACCCAGAGCGCTCGCGCCACCGTGCCCAGCATCTCATCCTGGAGCGGGCGCACCACCGCGTGGTACTGCTCCATGATCCGTGCGTAGTTCGCGGACCCGCCGAACCGCGTCGGCAGGCGGCGCGCCAAGGTGGTGAGTTCGCTGGCGAGTGCCTCGGGCGTCACCCCCGGCTTCATGCGCGCAATCATCGGGATGCCGAAGCGACCCGGAGTGATGTCGTCGAGCCGAACGGTGGCCGGATACCAAAGCTGCGTGTCGTCCACGGGAAAGCGGAAGTCCGGTCCCATCACGCCGATGACCGTCCGGCTGTTCCCCGAGACGTCGTAGGTACGGCCCAGGATCGCGGAGTCCCCACCGAACCAGGACTGCCAGAGCCCGTAACTGAGGAGGACGACACCCGATTGGTCCTCGGCCACCGGAAGCCGGCCGAGAATGGGTGTGGCGCTGAGGACCGAGAAGAGTGAAATCGTGCCCTGAGACATGCGGATCCGCTCGACACGATCCGCCGTGCGAAGCGTGGAGGTGAACGATCCGTAGATCGCGACATCATCCAGCAGTTCGGACTGCTCGAGGTACTGCACGTAGAACTCGAAGGAAACCTCGAACTCGCCCGGCATGTCGGAGCCGGGAGCCGAGCCGGCGATAGAGACCACCCGATCAACATCACCGTATGGCAGGGGATTCAGCAGTACCGCATCGACAACGCTGAACATCCCGACGTTGGCCCCGATCGCGAGCCCCAGGGTACCGATCGTCACGATGGCAAAGCCGGGTGACCGGCGGAGTGCACGTGCGGCGTGCCGCAGGTCATTCAACCAGTCGTTGAGCATCGGACGCATGTCGTACCCCTCGGTGGGTGCCACAAGGCGGGCTTGGCGATTCTTCTGACCCCGTAAAAAGGAAGAAGCGTGCCGCTCGAAGCCCCTGACGCCAATACCTCAAGGCGTTGTAGGGAATGGGGTTATGGTCATGACACATCGGTTCGGTTCACCCTGGCCGTCCGGAAATGGGATTGAGGGTCCCACCGGCGGTCAGCGTTCGCATGAGGACGTTCCGGGAGGATCAGGCGCTCGGGGAGACCGTGACGCTTCGCCGCCGCCACAGCCACAACAGCACCAACCCCGTGACCCCCGCCGCGACCAGCATCAGCGTCAGGCGCCGCTGCAGGAAGGCGTCGCTCAGCAGCACCGCGCCGAGTCCATAGGGAATCTCGGCAAGGAACAGCGCGACGAAGTAGACACGTACGGGGTACTTGACGAGGCCGAAAAAGTAGCCTCCGATGTCCGACGGGACCGACAGGGAGATCAGGAGCGCGGGGAGGAACCGCCCCCCGGTGGGGATCCGCCCCTCGTACCGCGCGATCAGCGCATCGGGGAGCAATCGGCGGACGACCGGCCTCCCGAGGTAGCGGCCGATCGAGTAGGTGACCACACCGCCGATGAACCAGCCGGTCATCAGGAAGGCGAAACACCAGGCGGGGCCCCAGGCCTGCACACCGATGGGCACCAGCAGCCAGCTCGACACGAAGATCAGGATGGCACCCAGCGCGGCCAGAGAGGTGAAGACCACGGCGCCCCACACCGGGTGCGCCGCGATGACCGGCTCGGCGAGTGCCATCCAGTCGATGATGGTCCGGTGCAACGCCTCCGACGACGCCACCAGCGCCAACAGCACGACGGCCAACATCAGCAGCGCCAAGCGGCGGCGGCGCTCCTGCCCTGGTGTGTGCACCTGCTGCATGGCCCTTCCTCCCCGCGGCGGCCCACCCGCTGCATGAATCTACCTCTGAACCTCCCTTCACCCCCCCGTCACGCGCCGTTCAATGCCCGGGCGATAGCGTAGGGTATCCGGCGTGCCGCCCATCCTGGCCGCGCCACCGACCCTCAGGAGGCCCCCGTGCCTACCCTGCTCCAGATCGTTGCGACCCCCCACCACAACGGGAATTCGCAGACCCGGCACCTGGCCGACGCCTTCCTCCAGGGGTGGGAAACGGTGCATCCCACCGGTGTCGTCGAAACCATCGACCTCACACAGTTGGAGCTGCCCCCGCTCGACGAGGCGATGGTGACCGTGCTGTTCGACCAGCCGTCGGCCTGGCCGCCGGAGCTCCTGGCCCAGCGGCGCCGCGCCCTCGATCGTGTCGTAACCCAGTTCGTCGCGGCCGACGCCTACCTCTTCGTCACGCCGATGTGGAACTTTGGGCTCCCCTACCTGCTCAAACACTACTTCGACCTGGTCATCCGCCCCGGTTGGACCTTTACCCTCGGCGACGAGGGCACCACCGGCCTCCTCGGCGGGCGGCAGGCCTGCGCCGTCATCACCCGCGGGTTCGACTACAGCCCTGAATCGGGGAAGGAAGCGGATAACCATCTCGAGCCCCACCTCCGCACCCTGCTCGGATTCATGGGGATCGAGGACCTGTCAGTCGTGGCGGCGGAGGGGATGATGCTGCCGGGTGCGGACGAACGGCTGGACGCGGCGAAGAAGGCGGCGACGGCGATGGGGTTGGGACTGGTTGCTGTCTGACAGCGGGGCAGCGGGGGGCAATCGTAACGGTCGCCCCCCTCCATATCATAGGGACAGTGGGTGAGGTGGCATCGGCGGGGCGGCGGCGCCCGCTCCCTCAGTTCACCGTCACTGTGCCCGACATGGCGACACCGTGCACCGCGCAATCATAGGTGTACACGCCCGGCGTGTTGAAGGTGAAGGTGTAGACCGAGCCGTTCCCGGTCAGAATCGCGCTGCTCGTGAAGCTGGGCAAACCAGTGGATTGCACACTGTGTGCGATGGCGCCGGTGGCGGTCCACGTCCACCGGACTCGCGTGCCGGCGTTGATCGTGATGCTGTTCGGCGTGAAGAAGATTGTTCCCCACGCTCACATCTACCGTCACGGGAGGCGGAGCGGTCCCGGTCGCCGGAAAGCCACCGGCGAACCCGTCAGGCCTGTCACCGCGCCTTGGGCCGTCTGCGCACCGATTGTCGCCCCCAATGTCCATCCGGTGGTCGCCCCCGACGTATCGGTGGTCGAGTTCATCGGGGAGACGCCGCCGCCGCCTCCGGTGACTTGCCAGCTGACCACCACCCCCGCCACCCCGTTGCCGAACTGGTCCGCAGCCCGCACCTTCAAGGGAAGCGGTAGAGCTGTACCGACCTCCGCCGTCTGGGCATCGCCGCTCCGGAGTGTGAGCTGGGTCGCCGGACCCGGGAGCGCGGTCGCGGAGAAGCTCACCGGAGAGCCACCGGCCCCGGACATGGTGGCCGTCGCCGTCCGTGCGCCGGCGGTCTGGGGCAGTGTCCAGATCGTCGATGCCAGCCCCGCCGCGTCGGTCATGCTGCTGGCGGGATTGACTGAGGCCCCAGTCCCGGAGGCACCCCACGTCACGGTGGCCCCGACCTCCGGCTCGCCGGAGCGGGTCACGAGTACGCGAATGCGGATTGGGCAGCGCCTGACCGACGGATGCCACTCTGGTTGTCACCGCTCACGGGGGCCTTGGCGATGGTAACGGAGGGCGGCGGCGGCGGAGAGGTGCCGCCATCGCTGCCGCCGCAGGCGAGTTGTGCCGTGAATACCACGACGAGCCACCCGAATGCGCGGGGTGCAGTGCGTAGAGTTCTCATGATCGCCTCCTCCGTAGCGGGTAAGGGGGATCGTGTGCAGCCGATCATCCCCAGAATCGTCGCTACTGATGTACGCTTCTGCCTGGTGATCTTGACGGCCGCTCCTCATCCGCGTCCGCAACCACAAAGGAATCGAGTTATGGCTTCGCATACGCCGGACGCCCCCTCCGCGCAGGTCTTTCGCCACGTCAGCACTGGCGGGATGACGCTCACCGAGGGCATGCACGCCGCCGGAAGTTCCCTGCCGTGGCACGACCACGAGGGTCCGACGCTCTGCTTCGTCCTCGACGGCGCGTTCTCGGAGTACGTCCACGGCCACGTCATCGACTGCCGCCCGTCCACCTTCAAGATCACGCCGGCGGGCGAGCGTCATTGGAATCGCTTTCACCTCGGCGACGTCCGAGGGCTGCTGGTCGAACTTGATCCGGTATCCCGGGCCGGCCTTGATGTGTTCGAACGTGTACTCGCCCAGCCGCACCACTCGGAGGGCGGCGTGGAAGCGCTGCTGGCGCATCGCCTCTATACCGAGTTCCGCGCCGAGGACGAGGCGGCCGGACTCGCCATGGAAGGCCTCCTCCTGGAGTTGCTCGCGTCGGTGGCGCGCTCCGCCGCCGTTTCGCGTCACCCAACGCCGCGCTGGGCCGCCATGGCCCTCTCGCTCTTGCGAGATGCACCCGGGGAGCGGCACTCGCTTGCGTCGATCGCTTCGGAGGTGGGGGTCCATCCCGCGACCCTGGCCCGCGGATTTCGACGCGCGTACGGCTGCAGCGTGGGCACCATGCAGCGTCGCCTTCGTCTCGAGTACGCAGCCCGACAGCTCGCAACCACTACCTGGCCACTCGCCAGAATCGCGCAGATGGCCGGGTTCTATGACCAGAGCCATTTCACCAACGCGTTCCGTCGCCACGTCGGCCGCTCCCCGCTCCAGTACCGCCGCGCTATCGGGAGTCCCTCCTGATGCTGGCTCCCGCCCCGCACACTACTGCACCACGATCCGGCCCTGAATGAAGGGGTGCGGCCGACAGAAGTAGTCGGATACTCCCGTCGCCGGCACAAACGAGAAGACATCCCCCGGCAACAGTGTCGGCGAATCCCACTGACCACTGTTGGCCGTCGTCGTGTGCCCGGGGGTTCCCTCTGGCTCGCAGTTGATCCAGACGACATGAGTGCCAGGCGTGATCTGCACTTCGGCGGGGATGTACGCGAAGCCGCGGATGAGGACGAAGACGGTGTCGGGACCCGGGGGCTGCTCGGCACGCGCGCAGGTGAGGCTCGTGCCCGGCGGGCCCGTGCTCCGCTCCGAGAAGCAGGCGAGCACCGCGATGAGCGCGAAGCCGCAGGCCGTGAGGCGCACCGCGCCGCGCACGATCATGGCCGGGTCACCACCGTCACAACCCCCTTCATGAACGGATGCGGACGACAGCTGTAGGCGTATGTGCCCGGCGTCCAGAATGTGTATCGCCACGTTCCACCGGGTGGGATCAACATCGAGTCGAAACTGCCGTCGCCAGCCACAATGGAATGCTCCACCGGGTCGTCGTTCACCCATTCCACCGTCGTGCCGGCAGCGATCTGGATGGCCTCGACCGAGTAGGCGAGGTTTTTCACGGAGACGACCACCAGGCCGGTATCGGGTGCGATGGCCCCCGCCCCGGTGGGATCGGCCTTCGGCGCCGGGCCCCCTCCCAGGATGCGCCGCAGCGTAATAGGGATCGTGAATTCGAAGCCGTACAGCGTCTGGCCCGTGCCCCTCGACGCAGACTCCAGGCTGATGCCGATCGTATTGCTCGCCTGCAGGGAAAGCGTGTGGGGCGTGTGCGGAATGCCGAGTTGCAGGCCTGCGCTCCACGCGACCGCTTCGCCCGCTTCTCTCTCCAGCACGGTGGTGGCATCGCCTGCCAGGGCGATCCAGTGACCCAGGCGCCAGACAACCCCGCCACCGAACGCCACATCCATCGGCCCGTCGGCTGGATTGGTCAGGAGGCGACCCACCGCGAGGAGGCGGACGGGTCCCGCCCTGCGGCCCACTGACAGCTCCCCAACAAATCCCTCGGCTGCCAGGCTATACCCCAGTTCGATGCCGACATCGAGCGGCTTCCCCGCATCCTCTCGGAGGACGGCAACCTGTCCGAAGAACTCCCATTCATTGGGGTACCGCTCGACCAGCGTCGAGTTCGTGCTGTAGAACACCCCGAGCATCGTGTGGGCGGGTAGGCCGGTCGCGAAGATGAACGACGGGAAACTCGTCACCTTTCGCTCAGGCGAGGGGCTCGCGGTGAATCGATGGACGAAATCGAACTGCAGGACCCCGCGGGGGGCGACCCAGCCCCCGGAGAGATTGGGAGACCTGTCCAGAACCGATTGGCAACGCACGGGGGTCGGCGCCCACAGCACGCCGCATACGAGAAAGCCGGCTGCGAGCCCTCGCGGTGGGAGTCTCACGCGTATTCGCGGGGGGGCGGGAGTATTCATCCCCCTGAATGTCTGGAAATCAGGCGCCGATGTCTTGGATCACTGTGACGCTATTGGAAGGATGGGACGGGGGGAGAGGCGGGGCAGCGGGGCAGCGGGGCCGAATCTGAGATTGACGTCATCCCGGCTTTCGCCGGGGTGACGACCGGGAGCTCGGCCACGTCGCTTCCGCGACATCAGCCGAGCCGTGGCTTCAGCCACGAGCTCCGAGGCGCAGCGGCAGCTGTCGCAGCCGCTCCCCCGTCAACGCAAACACCGCGTTGCCCACCGCCGGCGCGATGGGCGGCACGCCCGGCTCGCCCACGCCCCCGGGCGGCTCCGTGCTCGGCACGATGTGCACGTCCACGGCCGGCGCCGCGGGCATCCGCACCATCTCATAGTCGTAGAAGTTGTTCTGCTGTACCCGCCCCTTGTCGATGGTGATCTCGCCGTGCAGCGCCGCCGTCAGTCCGAACACCACGCCACCCTGCATCTGCGCCTCGATCAGCCCCGGATTGACCGGCGTCCCGCAGTCCACCGCGCACGTCACCCGATGCACCTGGATCGTCCCGGCCGAGGAGACCGACAGCTCCGCCACCTCCGCCACGATGCTCCCGAACGAACGGACGACGGCCACGCCGCGGGCACGGCCCTCCGGCAGCGGTGTGCCCCACCCCGCCTTCTCCGCTGCGAGCTCAAGGACGGCGAGCATCCGCGGATCTTCCTGCAGGAGCGCGCGGCGATAGTCCAGCGGGTCCCGCCCCGCCGCCGCCGCGAGTTCGTCGAGGAAGCTCTCGGTCACGAACGAGTTCTGGGAGTGCCCGACCGAGCGCCAGTATCCCACCGGCACCGGTATCGTCAACTCCCGCCAGTCCACCAGCAGATTGGGCACCGCATAGGGGAGGTCGGCGGAGCCCTCCACCGCCGACGGGTCCACGCCATGGTTCAGCGCACCGCCCAGGCTCATCGCGAAGTCCGGCATCCAGCCCGGCACCCAGTTGCGGATGATGGACTGGCAGGCGATGCGCTGGCGCCAGGCAAGTGGCATCCCATCGCTCCCGAGCACCGCCTGAAGCGCATGCGCGGTCATCGGCCGGTAGTAGTCGTGCTGGGTGTCGTCTTCCCGGCTCCAGATGACTTGCACCGGGCGGTCGAGCTCCTTCGCGACCAGCACCGCCTCCGTCACGTAGTCCACCTCGAGTCGGCGTCCGAAGCCGCCGCCGAGAAAGGTCGTGTTGATGGTGACATCATCGGTGGAGACGCCGGCGGCGTCCGCGGCCACCCCCCGTGCTCCCCCCCTGTTGATGAACCCCGGCCCCATCTGGAACTGGGTCGGCGCCCAGACCTCGACCGTGCCGTCGCGTACCCAGGCGGTGCAGTTCTGCGGCTCCAGGGTGGCGTGCGCCAGGTAGGGCGCCTCGTACGAGGCCTCGATCGTGGCGGCACTCGCGGCGAGGACGCCGACCGCGTCGCCCACCTTGCGCGCCTCCCGTGCCTTGTCCGACGCCAGGAGTCCCTGCAACTGCTCCGCAATCCCGGCCGTCGAGAGTCCCGCAGCAGCGCCTTCGTCCCAGGTGACCGTGAGCGCACGCCGGCCCTTCACCGCCTGCCAGTAGTGCTCGGCGACCACCGCGACCCGATCCTCGAGACGCACGACCTTGATCACGCCTGACACGGCGAGCGCCTCCGCCTCCCCTGCCACGCTGCCCACCTGCCCCCCGAACACCGGGCACCGCTCCACGCTCGCGTACGCCATGCCCGGCAGCCGCACATCGATCCCGAAGGTCGCCGCGCCGCGTACCTTGTCGGCGTTGTCGAGGCGGTCGCGCGACGTGCCGATGATCCGGAACTCCGTCGGGTCCTTGAGCGGCACATCGTCTGGCACCGGGAGCGCGCTCGCCTCGGCCACCAGCGCGCCGTACTCGAGTTGCTCACCCGTGGCGTCGTTGTGGACCATGCCGGCCGCCGTGCTGCAGGAGGCGGCGGGGACTCCCCAGCGCCCCGCGGCCGCCGCCACCAGCATGGCCCGCGCCGTGGCGCCGGCCTCCCGCATCGGGAGCCATCCCGTGGCGATGGAGGTGCTGCCCCCGGTCACCTGCGCCCCCAGCGCCGAGTTGTAATACGCCTTGGCGGCCGGCCCCTGCACAAACCCGACGCGACTCCAGTCGCAGTCGAGCTCCTCGGCGAGCAGCATCGCCAATCCGGTGGTCGGGCCCTGCCCCATTTCGGAGCGGCCGATCACCACGGTCACCGTGCCATCGGGGGAGAGCCTGAGGAAGGCGTCGGGCGCAAACTCCCCCTCAGGCGCCGGCGGCGCCCCATTCCCGCATCCCTGGAAATAGATGGCGAGGGTGAGCCCGGTGCCCGCGGCCGCGACCACCTTCACGAAGTCCCGTCGGGTCACTCCGCCGCGGCCGCTCACGTCGCCGCTCCCGCCGCACGGTGAATGGCGCGCCGAATCCGCTCGTAGGTGCCGCACCGGCAGAGGTTGCCGGCCATGGCGGTATCGATGTCGGCGTCGGTGGGCCGAGGCGTTTCGGCGAGGAGCGCGGCGGCCGACATGATCTGCCCCACCTGGCAATACCCGCACTGCGGAACCTGCTCGCGGAGCCACGCCTGCTGGACCGGGTGGCTGCCGTCGTCGGAGAGTCCCTCGATGGTGGTGATGCCCCGCGACCCGACGTCGCGGACAATCCACTGACAGCTCCGAGTGGCCTCACCATCGAGGTGCACGGTACAGGCACCGCACTGCCCGACCCCGCACCCGAACTTGGTGCCGGTCAGGTTGAGATGATCCCGCAGGACCCAGAGGAGTGGCGTGTCGGGATCGACGTCCACATCCGTGGAGATGCCGTTGATGAGGAGGGTGTACTGCACGTGGCCGGCCCGGAAGAGAGTGCCTGAACTAACGGCACTCCCCCGGGCGGCGTCAAGCGGTTGGATCTACTTCTGAACCTGCAGGCTGTAGGCGCCGGGCGGGCGCTGCTCGTAGGTGCCCTGCGCGGCCACCTGCATCACCTGCGTGACGATCGACGATGCCTTGGCCACATCCGCCACGTGCAACGTCATGAGATTGCTGCCCGACGAGATGTTGCCGACGACGATGGCGCGGATGACGTTCGGCCCCGGCACGCTCTGGTACATCGTCAGGCCAGCCGGCACGGTCACGGAATCCAGCACCCCGGTCACCTGAAACATGACGGCCCCGTCATCGGCGTTCGGGCTGGTGATGACGACTTGCAGGGGGCCGGGCTTCGGCCCCGTGGGGGTGCTGTCGCTTCCGCATCCGGCGGCCAGCGCCATGAGGGCGGCGAGGGCGGCGCCCCGGGTCAGGAGCCGGTTCATGGGGTCACTCCCTTCGGCGTCTGCGCCGGGGTCGGGGCTGCCGCGGCCAGCAGCTGGGCCATCAGTGCGGGCGGAACGCCCTGACCGGACACGGTGACCCAGTGGAGGAAGTCACCGAGGTCGTACACACCGTTGTTGTTGCCTTCCTGGTCGAGCAGGGTGCGTTGTGCGGGCGAGAGCGTCGGGGTCCCGAGGAGGTCGTTCGCCGCCGACGCGGTGGTGAATACCGCCGTGTAGCCGAACTGCGCGGTGAGCGCCCAATCGCGATCCATGGTGACGACCAGGATCGAGTCGGTGGAAGTCGTGTCTCCCGCCCAGCCCTCGAAGCGGTGATTCAGCGACGGCACCGCCGTCAGCGTCACGACCGTGCCGGGGGCGACGCCCACGCCGCTGGCGGTATTGCCAGGCACCGTCGACTGGATGTTGCCGGTGCCCGAGCCGATTTTCGTCACCCGCAGCAGCTTCTCGTAGCGGAATCGGAAGAGCACTTCCTTGCCGGCCCCGATGCGAATCGAGTCGATCCGGCCAGCCACGACCTGGCCGGCGTTGGTCCGGAAGCCGGGGACGGTGGTCCCGTCGATGAAGGTCTTGCCGGTGGAGCCCGGGAAGGCGTCGCCGAGGTCGCCGCGATTGTTCTGACCGGGGGGAAGCCGCAGCTGGTTCAGGCCGTCCGCCTGCTCCAGCGCGACGCCCTGGATAGTGCCGGTGTTGATCGTGTTGTTGAACGCCCCCTGGTTGATCCGGGTCTGGTCGATGTGCCAGAGGTAGAGGCCGGGCGACTTGGCACGCGAGTAGGTCGGGTTCATCTGCGCGGTGTCACTCTCGACCGCGGCCCGGTTTTCCAGAAGGAAGTACTCACCCGGTGTCTTGGTCGGCAGGATCAGGACGGTGTCGGAGGTGGCCACCGGATTCATGGTGATCGTCCCGGTCGTCGTCAGGGTGTCGGCCTTGACCCAGCCGAGCTCCAGCATGGACCACGCGCCCATGCGTGCGGGGCTGTAGGGGCGGGAATAGTTGCCCGAGCCCATCAGGCCAAACTCGCCGATGCCCTGGGTGCCGCTGCCCGGATCGGTGTCGTAGAGGTCGGGAAGCCCGAAGGCGTGACCGGTCTCGTGCGCCACGGTGCCGATCGGCATGATCTGGCCCTGCGTGCAGGCGCCGTTGCCGCCCTGACCACTCTGAATGGTGTAGTCGGACACCTTGATGAAGCCGCCACTCGCGCTGGGCGTCTTGGTGACGTACGGCGAGCCGCCGTTCCACGGCTCCATGACGTACCGATGTGCCCAGATGTGCACCGTGCCGCACGCACCGTCGATTTCCGGCTGGAGGAAGGTGACGAAGTCCACGTAGCCGTCGTCGTCGCCCGAATTGGGGACGCCGTCGGGTCCATCGTTGTCGAAATCGGCCCAGACGGTGAGCGAATCCGCTCGACTCGACACCTTGGCGAGCGCACCGAGCAGCATGGTGCCAAACCGGGCGCCCCCATCCGAGCAGGGGTTCTGGACCCCCACGCCGTTGCACCCGTTCTCGTAATAGGCGGCGGTGGAGTCGGCCCGGGTCCAGGGGAAGACGGTGCCCGACATCGTGATGTTGCCGTTGGAGAGCTGCTCGTAGTAGGTCTTGAGGCTGTAGGGCCGGCCGACCGGCACCGGCGCGAAGAGCAGATCCTGATACTCCGCCGTCGCGAAGAGGGTCAGGGTATCGGTGTTGGAAAACCGGATCGGGACGACCGGCACCTTGAAGTTGCCCGTCACGGCCTCCGCCGAGCTGGGCGACGAGGCGTTCAGGAGCGCCATATTGCCGGCGGCAAGCAACCGCTGGCGGGCCGCCCGAATGTCCGCGGTCTGCTTGCGCCAGGCGCCCCTGGGCCGGAAATCGAACCCACGCACCTCGAACTGGCCGACGCGGGCCCGGGGGTACTGCGCTTCCGCAGACGTCACCGCGGCCAGCGCAAGGAGAACGGCCCCGCACAGCGGGCGGGTCAGATTGGGCAACCGCAATGGACAAACTCCGGAAGAGAGGCCGTTGGAGAGGTGGCCGACAAAGCTAGCCGCTGGCGTCGGGGCATTCAATCCACCGCACCCCGTGGGTATGGCACCGCAGGGGACGATCCAGCCCCTTCCCAGTGCACAGAATCTGGACAGCGGGGCCGAAAGTAGCGACCCGTCCCGGGGGCCGTCATCCCGGCGACTGCCGGGATCCAGTTGGTGGACCCGCAATGGATTCCGGCTTGCAGGGGGTGACAGCCATGAGCCGAGGAGAGGGGGCGCAACACCTTGCGCCCCCGAGCTTGTGCCCTGCCCCCCAATTTTGTAGTTTAAACCGTTCTGTTACATAGCGATCGGGGGCGACCCTCCGGACCATTCAGCCCGCCCGAGGTTTCGTGGCCACTCAGACCCTTCCGCACGTCGCGCTGTTCGACAAGTGCCGTGATTTCACCAAGGTCGATGAGATCAGGGCAGCTGGGCTGTATCCGTACTTCAAGCCCATTTCGGAGTCGGAAGACACCGTCGTGGTCATCGAAGGCGAAAAGCGGATCATGCTCGGGTCGAACAACTACCTCGGCCTGACCCACCATCCCAAGGTCCTCGAGGCCGCGTCGCGTGCCCTGCACCGGTACGGCTCCGGCTGCACCGGGAGCCGGTTCCTGAACGGCACCCTCGACCTCCATCAGCAGTTGGAAGCCGCGCTCGCCGAGTTCGTCGGCAAGGAAGACTGCCTCGTCTTCTCCACCGGGTACAACGCCAATCTCGGCCTCATCTCCGCCCTCGTCGGCAAGGACGACGTCGTCTACCTCGACAAGCTCGACCACGCCTCCATCGTCGACGGCGCCAAGATGTCCTACGGGACCACGAGCCGCTTCAATCACGGCAACCTGGCCCAGCTCGACCGCAAGATGGCCCCCGACGCCGCCGCCGGCCGCGGCATGATGATCATCGTCGACGGCGTGTACTCCATGGAAGGCGACATCGCCGACGTGGGCGGGCTCGCCGCGCTGGCCCGCAAGCACGGCGCCGCCCTCGCCATCGACGACGCCCACTCCCTCGGCGTCCTCGGCCCCAAGGGCGACGGCACCGCCGCCCACTTCGGCATGACCGACGACGTCGACATCATCGCCGGTACTTTTTCCAAGTCGCTGGCCTCCATCGGCGGATTTGTCGCCGCCAGGAGCAACGTCATCGACTACCTCCGCCACCACTGCCGGCCGCTCATCTTTACCGCCTCGCTCCCCCCGGCCAACACCGCCGGCGTCATCGCGGCACTCGAGGTGATGCAGCAGGAGCCGGAGCGGCGCGAATCCCTCTGGGCCAACACCCGCCGGTTGCAGGAAGGGTTCCGCCACCTCGGCTTCGAAATCGGACCGACCGAAACGCCGATCGTGCCGGTCTTGACCGGTCAGCTCGAGACCACCTTCCTCTTCTGGCGGAAGCTCTTCGACGCCGGCGTGTTCACCAACCCGGTGGCACCTCCCGCTGTGCCCCCGGCCCAGTGCCGGCTCCGGACCAGCCTGATGGCCACTCACAGCTTCGACCAGATCGACTTCGCGCTCGAGGCCTTCGCGAAGATCGGCCGCGAGCTCGGCGTCATCTGAACGGAGCCCTCCAGGTCACGCCGGTCCGTACCGGCGCCGACCTCAACGCCTTCATTGCCCTGCCCTATCGGTTGCACGCGGCGGACCCGAACTGGGTGCCGCCGCTGCGCATGGATGTCCGGACCCTCCTCGACCGCACCAAGAACCCCTTCTTCGAACACGGCGAAGCGGAGTATTTCCTCGCCACCCGCGCCGGTTCCGTCGTAGGACGCATCACCGCCCAGCGCAACAGCCTCCACAACGAGATCCACGAAGACAAGGTCGGCTTCTTCGGCTTCTTCGAGTGCGAGAACGACCAGGCCGTTGCCGACGCACTCTTCGATACCGCCGCCGCGTGGCTCCGGGACCGCGGGTTCGACACCATGCGCGGCCCCGCCTCGTTTTCGGTGAACGAGGAGTGCGGCCTCAAGGTGGACGGCTTTGACACCCCGCCGACCATCATGATGCCCCACAACCCGCCCTACTACGTGCCCTTGGTGGAGCACGCCGGGTTCGTGAAGGCCAAGGACCTGCTGATCTACCAGGGCGGCGACCTCACCTTCCGCGCGTACAAGCCGGTGCACGAGCGGCTGACGCGCGCCGTGAGCATCATGCAGAGCCGCATGGGCGTCACCCTTCGGCCGATCGACATGAAGCGGTTCCATGAGGAAATCGAGCTCATCAAGTCGCTGTACAACCGGTCCTGGGAGAAGAACTGGGGCTTCGTGCCCATGACCGACCACGAGATCGACCTGCTCGCCAAGCAGTTCAAGCCCGTCATCGTACCCGACCTGATCACCTTCGCGGAAAAGGACGGGGTCCCGGTCGGGTTTTCGCTGGCCATCCCCGACTTCAACGTGATCTTCCGGACCAACCGGCAGGGTCGGCTGACCCCATGGGTCGTCATCCGGCTGCTCTGGGCGCTGAAGCGGGAGAAGCTCCGCCGCTGCCGCATCCCGCTCCTCGGCGTGGTGCCGGAGTTCCGCGGCCGCGGGCTCGATTCGGTGCTCTATCACGCGGTCTGGACCAAGGCCGCCGAGCACGGGATTTACTGGGGTGAAGGGGGCTGGATCCTCGAGGACAATCCCGCCATGAACCTGGGGCTCTCGAAGATGGGCTTCACGGTGTACCAGACACTCCGGATGTACGACCGACCGCTGTGAAGGCGCTCGTCACCGGCGGCACCGGCTTCGTCGGCAGTCACCTCATTGACGCATTGCTCAAGCGCGGCGACGAGGTCACCGCCCTGGTCCGGACGCCCGCCAAGGCCGCCGGCCTGGCCGCCCGGGGTGTCCGGCTCGTCCGCGGAGATCTCGAGGCCCTCGACGCCCTGCGCGAGGCCGCCGAGGGGGCCGACGTGATCTACCACGTGGCGGGCGTGGTGGCCGCGCGCAACGACGCCGAGTTCCTGCAGGCCAACCGCGACGGCACCGCCAACCTCCTCGCCGCCGCCCGCCAGTCCGGGTCCCCACGTTTTGTCCTCGTGTCCAGCATGGCGGCCGCCGGCCCCTCGGCGCGCGGCGTGCCGCTCGTCGGCGGCGAACCTGCCCGGCCGGTGACCGCCTATGGCCGGAGCAAGCTGGCCGGCGAGGAGGTGGTGCGAACCGGCCCGCTCCCCTGGGTCATCCTCCGCCCACCGATGGTCTACGGCCCGCGCGACTCCGAAGTCCTCAAGCTCTTCAAGATGGCGCAATGGGGCGTGGCCCCGGTGTTCGGGAAGGGCGACCAGGAGCTCTCTGCCATCTTCGGCCCCGACCTCGCGGAGGCACTGATTGCGGCCGCCATCAGCGAGCATTCGGTCGGGAAGACCTACCTTTCCTGCCATCCTGAGGTCTTCACCTCCGGTGCCTTTGCCCGGCAGATCGGCGCGGCGGTGGGCCGGGATGTCCTCGTGCTCTCGGTGCCAGAGGTGATCGGGCGCGGGCTCCTCGCGGCCATCGGCGGCGCCGCCAAGCTCACCGGCACGGCCAGCGTCCTCTCCTCCGAAAAGGCCGATGAATTCTTCGAGGCGGCGTGGACCGGGAGCCCCGCCGCGCTGATGGCGGACACCGGATGGCGCCCCCGGACGGCTATCGCGGCGGGACTCGCGGAGACCATGGCGTGGTATCGCGCGGAGAAGTGGCTCTGATGCGTACGCTGGACAAGCTGATCCTGGGCTACGTCGCCATCGTCTCGGCCCTCGCCCTCTGGCGGGTGCCGGAGAACCCATTGTGCTGGTGGCTGCTGGGCGCCCACGCGCTCGTGGTCGCCCTGGTCCTGCTGGTGACCCGGCCGGGCCTCGGACCGGTGGGACGGGTGATCCGGGAGATCTATCCCGTCGTCCTCCTCATCCTCTTCTACAGCGAAATCGACGTCCTGAACGCCGGCGGCATCGTGATCCACGACGCCACCGTCCAGGGCTGGGAGTTGGCCCTCTTCGGGGAACAGCTGAGCCAGACCCTCTGGCGGGACCGGTTCCCGAGCACGATTGCCTCGACCATCCTGCACTTCTCCTACTGGAGCTACTACGCGCTCCTGGTCCTGCCCATCGCGTACTTCGCGGTTCGGAAGGACTGGTTTTCGCTCCGCCGTTCGATGTACGTGGTCATCCTGACGCTGCTCGCCTGCTACCTCGTCTTCCTCACCTGGCCGGTGGTCGGACCGTATTACGAGTTTCCCCGCCCCGACGCGTGGTTCCTCGACAACGGCCCGGCGCGCCTCGTCTACGCGATGCTCGCCTCCGGCAGTTCCTATGGCGCGGCATTTCCGTCGTCGCACGTGGCCGCGACGATTGCGGCCACGTCGGGGGCGTGGCGCGGCGACCGCCGGCTCGGGATCGCGATGCTCATCCCGACGGTCCTGCTGATCATTTCAGTGGTGTATTGCCAGATGCACTACGGGGTCGATGCGCTGACGGGAATCGTGGTGGGTGCAGGGGTCTGGTGGGCGGGAGGGAAATACAGCGAGGCAGGGGGGCCGGGAGGCGGGGAGGCCGTGTGACTGCCTCCCTGCCCACCTGCCCCCCGGCCCCGCCCGGTTACTCCGTGACCGTGAGGATTGCCTTCATCCCCATGGCGAGGTGCGGCAGGCAGTAGTACTTGTAGTCGCCCACCGGGGCGCCGGCGAACGAGATGCTGTACACGGCGTCCTGCACCACCAGCATGGTGCCCGAGAGGGGCTGCATCTGGTCGGGCATGTTGGCGCCGAGGACGGCGGCTGCGCCGGCCGGAATGCTGTCGGACCAGAACGCGACGTTGTGCGGGCCACCGCTGACGTTGTGGAAGTTGACGACGTCGCCGGCCTTGATGGTCAGCGTGGCGGGGATGAAGTGATAGGTCTTGCCGTCAAATTCCATCCTGACGTCGTGCGTGGCACCGGTGGCTGCGGGAGCCGCCGCCGGAGCGGCCTCAGCCGCCGGGGTCGCCGCCGGAGCCTGCTCCGGGGCCTTGTTCTCGCCGCCACATGCCGCCGCCAACACGGCCAATCCTGCAACCAAGCTGATCTTCTGCATCGCTGCCAAACCTCCGAAAGACTGATGAGTTGTCCCGCCCGCCCGAGTCCGCCCACCCCAGGTCCACAAGTGCGGACCGCCTTGTGAACGAAGGCGCAAAGATAACCGACCCCCTCCAACCACGCGAGTCTCCCCCGGTGCGGCTATCATTCGCCCCTGAATCCCGTCGATCTACCCAAACCGGACCCCCATGCCCACGCCTCCCCCCTGCACGTCCCTCGGCCGACAGTGCCGCTTCCTCGACGTCACCCTCCGGATCGGCAAGCTGGCAGACGGTCCGGCATCCCTGGACCACGAGGCCACCTGGCTCCTGGGCCACACCGACCGGATGGACTTCGGCAGGCTGCACGTCCGGAAAGGGGAGTTGCTGGTCGACACCCGGCTGCACGTCCCCTGCAAGCACCTCACAGAGGGCGACGGCCGCGCCCACTGCCGGGCGCATGGCTTCAAGGGAAAGTCCCCGGCCCGCCCCCGCCGCCCTCCACAACCGCGACAGCTGGGCTGGAAACCGGTTTCGCCTGGTCGACCGGCGCCGCCTCGTGGTCCGCCCCGCGGTGGACGTCAAGGCGGGGCTCCCCGTTGTGGGAACCAACCCCTGCCTCGGCGCCCCCTGCAAGACGGCGGAGCACACCCGCGCGGCCGCCTGCTGCCGCGACCTGCAAATCGAGATCATGTGCACCCCGGAGGAGACACGGCTCGAGGCGCTGGTCCGCGCCCGCCAGTCACCCTATCTCTGCAAGACCGACCGGGACGAGGACGACTCCATCGAGTCGGAGGTCATCTCCGCCTGTGGGTACCTGGGGGAGGACGGCGTGGCCTGCAGCCTCCACGGCCGCCTCCGGGAAGACGGCCGGCCGGCCAAACCCGACCTCTGCAGCACCTGGCCCGAGGGAGGGGACCTGATGCACCCGGGGTGTGTGTTCAAGAAGCAGGCGGGGAAGCGGGGCAGTCGGGCAGCGGGGCGGTAGAGCGGCCGACCTGCCCAGCGGCCCAGCGACCCCACCCGGGTGTGCACCTGGACACCCCCCATTCGTCTCCTACCCAGATGGCATTTGGACCCAAAACCATCATATTTGGCATAGACTTGTAGACTCGGCTCCCCATCGCAAAGGCCCCGCGTGCGCGACGAGATCGAAACCCTCTATCTGACGACCTACGCCGCCGTGGTGCGGTTCCTGTACCGCAAGGTATGGGACGAGGATCGGGCAGAGGATCTGGCGCAGGAGGTCTTCGTCCGGGCCATGCGCCATCGCCCGGAAAAGCCGCGGGCCTGGGTCTTCGCCGTGGCCGCCAATCTGGCCCGCGACGAGGCCCGGTCCGCCATTCGGCGGCGGAAGCACCTCACGCTGCTCAGCAACGAACCGACGCAGCGGCACCAGGTGGAACCCACGGGGGAAGAGAACGTCGAGCACGACGAGAAGATGGAAAAGGTGCGGGCGGCCCTCGCCGAGCTCAGCCAGCGCGACCGGGATGTCCTCCTCCTCTGGGATGCCGGCCTCAGCTATCCGGAAATTGCCGAACAATCGGGACTCGCCGTGGGCGCCGTGGGAACGACCCTGGCACGCGCACGGAAGCGCCTCATCGAAGCCCATGACCGCATGGAAGTGGAACGGAAACGGAATCATGCCGCGCACTCCTGAACCCCTGCGCCATATCCCCGAAGAGGAACTGCACGCCTATCTCGACCAGGCGCTGAGCCGGTCGCAATGCGTGGAGATCGAGCATCACCTCGCCGGGTGCAGTGTGTGCCGCGCCAACCGCGACGCGATTGCCGCCCTCCGCGACCGCACGACCGCACTCCTGGTGACGGCCGCTCCCAGCCGGATCCGGCCGAGGCCGTACGCGGATCTGTCGGCCGTGGCCCATCAGGGGCGCACCACGCGGAGCCGCCGGTTGCACAACGCCGCCTGGGCTGCCAGCGTCGTGGCCGCCCTCGGCCTCGGATGGGGACTGAATCAGTGGTTTGTGGTGGGCGTGCCCGCCGACCCGGTCGCCACGACCAGCGCTGTCGCCGGCTCCGAGCCAGCCCATGGCCACGATGGCGCCGGCCGGGAATCCTGCCGTCGTGGTGGCCCCGACCATCGTCGAAGCTCCGGCCGCGCCCACCGCTCCCGTCAGTCGCAACCGCAGACCCAACCCCTCCCCCCGCACACCGGACCAGTCCGAAGCCCTCCCGCCGGTGGAAGTCGAACCGCCGCGGCCCACGGGTACCTCGCTGGCGTCAGTGGGCGGCACCTCGGCGGCCACGGATCCGGTCCTTCCCGGCGTCTGGCGGACCGTCTCGTTCGCCAACGCCCAGTCGGAGGACGAGGAGTGGGTCCCGCGGGTGGAGGGAGTCCCGGTGGTCCAGGTGAAACAGCGCCAGGCGCCTCAGGGGGGACGGCCCATCACCCTGGTGACACAGCTCCTCGCCAATGGCGAAGTGATCAGCACCGTCGAGGGCCCCGCCACCGAGGTCGCCGCACTGCTCTCGCAGCAACCGGGTCAGAGCGCGAGCGCCGAGCTCACGGACATGGAGGTCACCTCGCCGGCACTGCCGGGAGACGGTACCCGACCGGTTGCGCCCGGCAACGGCCCGCGGACCCTGGCCATCTTCGGCAGCGCGCCGTCCGATTCGCTCAAGGCGTTCATGCTGAGAGTGAAGTAGGGGAGAGGCAGGGAGGCAGGGAGGCAGGGCGAAGACAACAGCGGGGGGCTCCCACTTTGGGAACCCCCCGCTTCTTGTTCTGCCTCCCGGCCACCCTGCCGCGCGGCCCCGCCGCGAGTTCAGCTCGCTTCCGGATCCGCCAGAAAATCCTTCGCGCCTTCATCGTGATCGTAGTGATCCTCGATCGCGTGGTGGCGTTCGGCCAGGACGGTGATTTCCGCCAGGCGGGGCGACACCATCGGGAAGCGCCGGGCAAAGAGCCCGTAGGTCAGGAAGAAGAGTCCGGCCATCAGGAGCGTCGGGCCCAGCTCCGGCAGCCCGAAGATCGGGCCATCGAGTTCGGTGACCGAGGGCATGACCATCAGGTACCGTTCCAGCCAGAGTGCCACGAGCGAGACGGTGGCGAAGAGCGCCATCGTGCCGGGGAACTTCTTGGGCATCACGCCGAGGAGGCCGATGAAGGGGATGAGGAACATCCCGAGAAAGACGGCGCGGCCGATGGGGAGCCAGGATCCCCAGAGCCTCGCGAAGACGAAGCCGGTCTCCTCGGGGAGGTTGCCGTACCAGATGACGAGGAACTGGGCGAACATCAGGTAGGCCCAGAACACCGTGAAGCCGAAGCAGAGCTTGCCGAGATCGTGGCGCTGTTTCGGCGAGATGAGATTCCAGACACCGGTCTGGGTGCCGGCATACATCACGGTGAGCGCCAGCAGCATGTGGGCGCCGAGGAAGGAGCCCATGAAATAGAAGCCGCCGAGCAGGTTCGAGAACCAGTGCGGCTGAAGCGCCATGATGCCGTCGAACGCCACCAGGGTAAACACGAGGGCGTACGTGGCCGCGAAGAGTGGCCCCAGCCGGGCGAGGCGCGCCTCGTTGGCGGCGCGGCCCGCCTCGCTGTTGTCGAAGCCGGCCAGCATCTTCACGTAGCGCGCCCGCCGCGGCCCGTCGGCCTGCTCGATGGTGTCGGCGATGTCGGGGAGCAGGTCGGAGCGAATCAGCTGCCATCCGAGGTAGTAGAGCGCCGAGAGGCCGACGACGAGCCGCCCGAACATCCACGGCTTCGAGAGCCAGAGCGCCTTGCCGTGGGCCATCGAGTGGAGCTGCTCGTGCATCGGCCCGTAAATGTGCTCGTAGCCGACGGTGAAGATCAGCACCAGCCCGATCAGCGAGATCGGGAAGAACGCCACGGCCGCCTCGGCAAAGCGCAGCACAACGCCCGACCACTTGGCCTTGACGATCTTGTGCACCGCCGCGATGGCCACCGACCCGCCGGCCAGCCCGGTGAAGTAGAGCCAGTTGACGTGGAACAGCTGCCAGGCCCGATCCGCTTCGCCGCCGGAGAGCGACATGGCGAAGAGGGCGGCGCCGGCCAGCGCGAGGATGCCACCGCCGAGGACGAAGAGCTGGAACCGACCGCCGGGCGTCTGGCCGGCAAGCTGCCCGCGGAGCTTCGCGTCGCTCATCACTGGCCTCCCGTCGGCTGGGGCGCCGCGGCCTGCAGCTGCCGCACGTAGTTGACGACCTGCCAGCGATCATCCTGCTCCGTGATCTTGTCGCCGTACTTGCCCATGATGCCCCGGCCATAGCGCGTGATGCTGTAGAGGTAGCCGTCGCTGTACCCCAGCGCCCGCGCGGTCAGAATCGATGGCGCGGCCACCTTCGGCCCGACAGGCCCATCGCCCGCGCCGGCCACCCCGTGGCACACGGCGCAGAAGGTGTGGTAGAGGGTGTCGCCACGGGCGCTGGGCACCCCGTCGGTCGGGTTGACCAGCTTGTCGGCCGTCGTGGTGTTGCCGGTGACCCACTCCGCCGACCAATCGACTTCGCCGCCGGTGACCGGCACGGTGCCGGGGGGCGTGTTGCGCGGAATGCCGACGCGGGAATAGGGGAAGACGGCCTGCGACGAAATCATGTGGTCGAACCACGGCACCTGCGCCAGGAGGTTGTCCGGCGAGGGGACGTCGTTGTACCAGCTGCTGCAGCCGGTCGTGGCCGCGGCCAGGAGCGCGAGGGCGAAGGCCGGATGCGCACTACGACGCATGCGTCACCTCCACCGAACCGGCGCGCTTGAGCAGCGTCTCGACCGCGGCGGCCTGCTCGGCGCGGCAGGGCACGAACACGCCGATCTGGTCATCGGAGAACTTCTCGCTGTAGGGGACCCGCTTGCGGGCGTTGACGACCGACATGATGATGACCCCCGCCACCGTGCTGAGGGCGCCGAGAAGGATCATCAGTTCGAATCCGAGCACCACGTAGGGCGGGACCGTGGCGATCGGCTTGCCACCGACCAGCAGCGGCCAGTTGTCCGACATCCAGAAGGTCATGGCGAAGCCGGCGGCACACCCGGTCAGCCCGCCGATCAGCGTGAAGAGGCGGACCGGGCTCACCGGATGATCGAGCGCTTCCTCGATCTCGTGATTGGGCGCCGGCGTATACACCGTCAGGTCCTTGTGCCCCTGCGCCTTGAGCGCGCGGATCGCGTCCGTCGCGGCATCGACGTGGATGAAGCTGGCGAGGACGCCGGGCGTCATGGTCGCCATCAGTGGCCTCCCCGCTTCCTGGGGAACGGAATCGTTTCCTTGATTTCCTGGATCGCGACGATCGGGAACGTCCGGGCGAAGAGCAGGAAGTACATCCCGAACCAGCCGAACGATCCGGCCAGGATGCCCCAGTCGGCCCAGGTCGGATTCAACTGGCCCCACGACCACGGTTCGTAGTCGTTGCTGAGCGACGAGACGATGATGACGTACCGCTCGAACCACATCCCGATGTTGATGAAGATCGAGATGACGAACAGCGCCGTCAGGTTGGTCCGGATCTTCTTGAACCAGAGCAGCTGCGACACGAAGGCGTTGCAGATGATCATGCTCCACCCGGCCCACCACATCGGCCCAAACGCCCGGAGCCAGAAGGTCGTCTGCTCGAACGTGTTCCCGCTGTACCACGCCACGAAATATTCCATGGCATAGGCGTAGAACAGGATCGATCCGACGAAGAGGGTCAACTTGGCCAGGTTGTCGAAGTGATAGTCGACGATCATGTGCTCCACGCGGAGCATCTTGCGGAGCGGGATCAGCAGCGTGAACACCATGCCGATGCCGGAGTAGATGGCGCCCGCCACGAAGTACGGCGCGAAGATCGTCCCGTGCCAGCCGGGGATGATCGACATGGCGAAGTCCCAGGACACCACCGAGTGCACCGAGAGCACCAGCGGCGTGGCGAGCGCCGCGAGGTAGAGATAGCCGCGCGTGTAGTGCCGCCACTGGTTGTCGCTGCCCGTCCAGCCCAGGGAGCAGGCGCTGTACAGCTTCTTGCGCCAGCCCCGACACCTGGTCGCGCACCGCCGCGATGTCGGGCACGAGCCCGACGATCAGGAAGGTGGTGGAGACGGTCAGGTAGGTGGAGATGGCGAACACGTCCCAGAGCAGCGGCGACTTGAAGTTGGGCCAGAGGTACCGCTGGTTCGGATACGGAAGCAGCCAGTAGAAGATCCACTGGCCGGCCGATGTGGATGATCGGGAACAGCCCCGCCGTCATGACCGCAAAGACCGTCATCGCCTCCGTCGGCGCGGTACACCGCCGTCCGCCACTGGGAGCGGAAGAGGAAGAGGATGGCGGAGATCAGGGTGCCGGCGTGGCCGATGCCGACCCAGAAGACGAACGTGGTGATGTAGATCGACCACATGACCGGCGGGCTGTACCCCGCGAGGCCGAGGCCGTCCTTGAGCAGCAGCACGAAGGTGAACAGGCCCACCAGGAAGAGGCCCACCGCGCCGGCGAGCATCATCACGTAGCCGCGGCTCGGTGCGCCGAGGGTGGCCACGACGTCGCGCGTGACCTCCGCGTGGGTCTGCGCGGGCGTATACGCCTGTGACATCGTTACGCCTCCACCCCGTTGAGGACCTTGGCCAGGTAGGTGACCGACGGCTGCACGTTCGTCTCCTCAAAGACGTGGTATCCCCGCGGGTCGGCCGCGCTCAACGCCACCCGGCTGCCCGGATCCATCCGGTCGCCGAAGATGATGGCATCCGACGGACAGGCCTGCGCGCAGGCGCTGGTCACGTCGCCGTCGCGAAGGGCGCGATGCTCGAGCGCGGCCTCGTTCTGCGCGCCGCGGATCCGCTGCACGCAGAAGGTGCACTTCTCCATGACGCCGCGCGCCCGGACCGTCACGTCGGGGTTGAGCTGCAGGTTGAGCGGCTCCGGGAACGCCTTCTTGTTGTAGGCGAACCAGTTGAAGTACCGGACCTTGAAGGGGCAGTTGTTGCTGCAGTACCGGGTGCCGACGCACCGGTTGTACACCTGGCCGTTGAGGCCGTCGGGCGTGTGATACGCCGCGTACACCGGGCAGACCGGTTCGCACGGCGCGTTGGCGCAGTGCTGGCAGAGCATCGGGACGAACCGCGTCTCCAGCGGCTCACCCTCGTCGCCCCCCTCGTAGTACCGCTCGATCCGCATCCAGCTCATCTCGCGGCCGCGCAGCACCTCCGACTCGCCGACGGTCGGGATGTTGTTTTCGGCGTAGCAGGCGGTGACGCAGGCGGAGCAGCCGGTGCACTTGGCGAGGTCGATCGTCATCCCCCACTGCGGATGGTCGCCGACATAGTTGCCCTTGAGGGTCGCCGCCTTCTGGGCGGCCGCAAATCCGGCGATGGCCTCCAGCTCCCTCGGCGTGTTGATCTCGTGCGCCCCGCCGCCGGCCGCCTCGTGGTGCGCCTCTTCCGGGGTCAGCCCCTTCTGCGCGGCCGCCAGCGGCATCGCCTCGGCGATGCCACGCCCGAGTTGCCGGTTGTTTCCCTCGGTCTTGGCCACCTTCTGGTAGCGCCGGGTCTTCTCCAGCCGCACCCGCGCAGACACGTAGGGCACGAAGGCCGCATCACCCGGGGCCGGCAGCAGGTCGAGCGCGTTGGCGCCGCGGCCGGTGGCGTACGCACCGAAGTTGGTATGCCCGTAGCCGAGCGGCGCCGAGAGCACGTCGCGCCGCACACCAGGGTAGAGGTAGGCCGGCGCCTCGATGCTGCCCGACGCCGAGACAAGGCGGACGATCTCCCCCTCGCGGATATCGAGCTCGGCGGCCGTGTCGGGATGGATCTCCACCCACGACTGCCAGGTGATCTTGGTGACCGGGTCCGGATTCTCCAGCAGCCACGGCTTGTCGGCGCCGCGTCCGTCGTAGAGCATCGGCGAGGCGGACGGCGCGAAGAGGAACTCTCCCTCCCCGGTGAAGGCGGGCGAGGTACCGACCACCTGCTGCGCACCCGAGGCCAGGCGCACCGTTGTCGGCGCCGGTGCGGCATCGTAGATGCCACCCTGCGCCAGGCTGCTGACCCACCACTTGGGGAAGTCGACGACCCCGCGGCTGCGCGCGATGCCCTGCCATTGCCCCTTGAGGTACGCGTCCCACGAGGCGGCCGGCAAACCGGCGAGTGGCCCACCCACGGCCTTGGCCACGCGCAGGAGTACCTCGCCCGCCGGCAGCGTATCGAAGACCGGGCTCCATGACCGGCTGCATCAGCGACTGGATCCCGGCGCGGGGCCGCAAGTCGTCCCAGCGCTCCAGGCCATGCGACTGCGGCAGGAGGAGGTCGCAGAGGGCGGCGGTCTCGTCGAGCACCAGCGCGGTGGACACCTTGTACGGCACCTTGGCCATGGCCGCGGCAAAACCGGAGCTCGCCGGGAGGGCGTAGACCGGGTTCGCGTCGTGCACCAGCAGCACCGCGATCTGGCCGGCCTCCATTTCCTTCTGTAGCGCGGCGAGCGCGGCGTATCCATCGGCCGCCTCGAGGTCGGCGCCGAAGCGGACCGTCCGGCCGACGTTGCCGGCCACGTAGTTCAGGATGTTGACGGCGGCGCAGACCTGGGCGGCGCCGGCGTGCTGGCTGCCGATGCCGCCCGCCACCGCCAGGCTCGGCTCGGCCGACACGAACTCGCGCGCCAGCAACTTGATCTGCTCCGCCGTGAGGCCGGTCTGCTGCGCAATCTGATCCGGCGCATACGCCGCGAGCATGCCCCGCAGCGCTACGGCGTCGGACGGTATGCTGCTCCGCTCCGCCAGAATCACCTGCGCCATCGAGAGCGCAATCGTCGCCTCGGCACCCGGCACGATGGCGAACCACTCGTCGGCGTTCATCCCGGTGAGGGACATCCGCGGCGAGAGGGCCACGTGACGGGACATCGTGCCGTCGTGATACCCGTGGGACGCGGCAAATCCGCGCTGGTTCTCGACTGGCGCGAGCCAGGTCTCGAGGAAGTCGGCGCCGAAGGAGAGAATGAAACGGGCGCTGGCAAAGTCGTGCGCCGGGAGGCCATCGACGCCGAAGACCTGCCGGTTGGCCTCGCGCATCGGCTCATGATCAAACGGCTGGTAGCGAACCACCTTGCCACCGAGGGCCGCGGTCCACGACGCGAGGAGGTCGGAAAAGGTCCCCGGCCCTGCCCCGGAGATGACGGCCACCTTGCCGCCGGCGGCGCCCGCCTTGGCGGCGAACTCCGCCACCGCATCGGCCCACGCGATGTCCGACGTGCCGCCGTCCGCCAGCCGCTTCTTCGGCCCGCGCACGCGGTTCGGATTGTAGAGCGACTGCAGACCAGCCTGCCCCCGGGCGCAGAGCTTCCCGGCGTTGACCGGGTGCGCGGGGTTGCCCTCGAGCTTGATGGCGCGGGCCTCGCGGGTCTTCACATGCAATCCGCACCCGGCGGCGCACTCGGTGCAGGTGCTGGAATAGAAGGTGGGAATGCCGGGCACCTGGTCCTCGGACTGCACCAGGTACGGGATCAGCTTCTGCACCCGGTCCGTGGAGCAGCCGCTCAGCGCCGCCGTGCCCGCCCCGGTCACGCCGAGGACGGTCAGGAAGCGCCGTCGGTCCATCCCGTTGTCTTGCGTCTCGTCCATTGCTGCGCCTCGAGGGCTGGCAGTCGCTAGTAGTGGCAGACGGAACAGTCGCGCGACACGTTCCGCTCCAGGTGGCAGTTGATGCAGAAGCCCATATTGTTCACGTTGTTGACCTTGAACACCTGGGGCGTCCGCGTCACGTCGCCGTGGCAGGTGGCGCAGGCATTCGGCCCCATCGCGTTGATGTGACGCATATGGGGGAAGTGGGCGTGCCGGGCCAGGAAATAGACCCGGTTCCACTCCACCGGCGTGCTGGTGTTGTAGGACTCCCGGACCTTGGCGATCTCCCGCTGGGCCGTGGAATCGGTGCCGCCGATGACGAGGTGGCAATTCATGCAGGTGCCCATGCTCGGGATGCCCGGCTCCGAGGAGACCGAGACCGAGTAGTGGCAGTACTGACAGTTGATCTTGTACTGGCCGGCGTGAATGTCGTGGCGGAAGAAGATCGGCTGGCGCGGCCCCTTCAAGGCGGCCGAGTCGGCGGGCGTCAGGTTCGGCGCAATGAGCGAGTCGTTGACGGCCGGCGTGGTCTGTCGGGTGGCCGCGGCATCTCGGGCGAGAAACGCCACAGCCAGCGTCAGGAGCAGCGTTCCACCGAACACCGAGGCCAGCTTACGCATGAGCCGTCACCATAATCCAGGAGGGAGACCGAAACTGCCGTTTGTGAAACAATTCACGAAGCCGCAAGTGCAGCGGAGGGAATCGCCTTGCCCTGCGCAGGCCGTATTATATGCCCGCCAAAAGGAATCACAACCCTATGCCGCACAACAATATCAGACAAGTTCATTCGGGATTGCCGGACTCACCCTGCCGCCCGCCGAAGTGAACCCGGCGGCGCCTCCGCCCGCATCCACTCGGCCTTCTTCTTGGCGAACCCCAGGAATGCCGTCGCCAACCGCTGATCGGAGAACGCCAGCCAGCACCAGCGAACCGGCCCGGTGCGCTGCGCCTCGGTAATTGCCTGCGTGACGGCGGCGGGGAGGCGTGCATCGTCCACCTTGCGCTCTTCCACATCCGAAATCGTGAAGGTGGCGCTCACGCCATCCTGCATGACGTGCATCCAGCAGAGCTTCCGATTCCCCAGCGTGTATTCCCAGGCCCAGCGCCATTGCGGGCCAAGGAACTTCACATGCTCGATGACACCGGGAATCGACCGGAGTCCCTCGCGAACCAGCTTGAACCGGTTGGCGACGGGCGACGGCAGGTCCTTGAGAGGCGCCGTGGGGTCCGGCTCCGCTGAAGAGTCGGGATACCGATTGCCCTTCCAATACGACGTCGATCGACTCAAGGATGGCTCCGCTCCAAAGAGAAACGAGGATCCGGAAATCTACGGGGGAGCCGGCAGCGGAGGGAAGTCGCGACATGTGCGCGCCGCGCCCATGGCCATCGTCTCCATTCCCAACTCGCCCCGGCTCGTCCGCGAACATTGCGACTGTGGACGGTCGTGCCCGGTTCAGCGAGCCAGAACCGTGGTACGGCGGCCCCGTATCACGGTTCGCCGGCGTCGGCCTCCGGTGGCTCGCTGGCGGGCGCCACGCCCGCACGTTCCAGAAAGCGGCGCACCTCGATTCCCATCGCCCGCAACAGCGACGCCTCCCGGCCGTCGAGGCCGGCCCGAAAGACGATCTCCCGGAACGATCGCATCACGTGGTCGTGGCGCCTGGTCTTGAAGAAGTCGATGGCCCACAGCGCGCGGGTCCAGTCGGTGAAGAGCCACTCGATCTGATCCGCGGCGGCCGGAGCGGCCCGGCGACGCGGGGGCTTGGTGGGGATGTCGGCGCCGATGCGAACGCGCCACGTCTCGTAACTCATCACCCCGATGGCCTGCGCCAGGTTCATCGACGTGTACTCGGCGCTGGTCGGGATCGACACCAGGGCGCGGCAGAAATCGAGCTCGTCGTTGCTGAGCCCCTTGTCCTCGCGGCCGAAGACCATCGCCACCGGCCCGGATTCGGCGTTGGCCACCAGTTCCGTGGCCGCCTCGCGCGGTTCCAGCACCGTCCGCTTGGCCGCCCGCCCCCGCGCCGTGAGCGCGACGCTGTAGACCGTATCCGCCAGCGCATCCGAGAGCGAGGTGAATGTCTCGATGCGCGCGACGAGATCGGCGGTGTTGTGCGCGATCCCCTCGATCCGCCACGGATCGAACACCTCCGGGTTCACCAGCCGGATGCCGGTGATCCCGAAGTTCTTGGCCAGTCGGACCGCGCTCGCGATGTTGACGATGTCCTGCGGGGCGACGAGCACCAGGATCGGTGCGCCGCCCGGATTGGGCAGGGAATGCTCGGTCACCCGCGCAACTCCACCCCGGCCTCTTGCTCGATGAGCTGGATCGGCGCCAGGTAATCGGCCTCCTCGCCGAGGGCAGCGCGTGCCTGGCCCAGCAGCGTGGAGGCCAGGTGCAGCATCGGGCCGGCCAGCCCCTGCTCCTCGAGGAACTCCGCACCGATGCGCGTGTCCTTGTCCAGCAATGCCAGCCGGAAGGTGACGGGCCAGAGACGGGTCAGCACCCGCTCCGGCACCAGATATTCGCTGACGAAGCTCCGACCGCTCGACGCGTTCAGGACCTCGACCGCCTTCTGGGCGGAAATCCCGCTCTTCACCAGTGCGGTCAGCCCCTCACCCACCGCGAACAGATTGACGGCCAGCAACGCGTTGTTGACGGCCTTCATCGCGTGGCCCGCGCCGAGCGGCCCCATGTGCTCCACCCGACGACCGAAGCACTCCAGCACCGGGCGGGCCTTCCTGAACACCGCATCGCTGCTGCCCACCATGACGGTGAGCGTGCCGGCCTCGGCACCGTTCGTCCCGCCACTCACGGGTGCGTCGGCAAACTCGATCCCGAGCGGGGCCAGCCGCGCGCCGATCTTCCGGGTCGTCTCGGGATCGCCGGAGGTGCAGTCGAGAAAGAGCGCCCCCTTCCCCACGCCGGCGAGCAGGCCATCAGGGCCGTCGAGCAGTGCCTCGACATCCGCCGACGTGGGGAGGCAGGTGATGACCACCTCGGCACCGGCCACCGCATCGCGCGGGGTTGCCGCCGCGGTGGCAGGGTGAGCGGCGGCAAAGGCCGTGGCCTTGGCGCCGGTCCGGTTCCACACCGTGAGCTGGTGCGCCTTGGCAAGGTGGACCGCCATGGGCGTTCCAATAGCGCCGAGTCCGAGAAAAGCGATCCGCATCAGTGAAGTCCGACGGTTGGGGTGGGGGAGCGACTCAGCCGGCCTGCCCGCGGCGGCCGAGCTCACGGTCAAACATGTAGAGACCGGAGGTGTTGCTGCCGATCCGGCGAAGAGTGTCGACCAGTTCGCGGCTCGTCTTCTCCTCCTCCACCTGCTCCGTGATGAACCACTGCAGCAACGCCTGCGAGGCGTAGTCCTTCTCCTTGGCAGTCAGCTCGAAGAGCGCGTTGATGCTGGCCGACACCGTGCCTTCCTGTTTCACGGCGGCCTCGAAGGCGGCGAGCGGCGAGTCGAAGGTGGTCGGTGGCGCCGCCAGCGCGCGATAGACGATCGTCCCGCCACGATCCTCGACGAAATCGATGAACTTCATGGCGTGGGCGAGTTCTTCCTGCCCCTGGATGCGCATCCAGGAAGCGGAGCCAGGCTGGTTGATGCTGCTGAAATAGGCGGACATCGCCAGATACTGATATGCCGACTCGAGTTCCTTGTGGATCTGGTCGTTCATCGCGGCCTCGACGGCCTTGCCAATCTGCATCTGACGCCTCCGGAATCATGAGAGGGGGTGGCCCGCCGTTGACGCCAGCCCCGGGGGGGCGTACGCTACGCGCGAGCCATGACCCCTAAAGATAGCCTGCCCTCCGGGGCTCCGTCACCGATGCGAACACGACTCTCGTGGAGCCGCGTGGCCCTGGCCACCCTCGGCGCCCTCCTCGTGTTGTTCATCGTCGGGCCGCTGCTTCGATTGCTCATCCTGGCCACGCCCGCCAGCATGGGCGAGGCGCTGCGCGACCAGGAACTCCTCGCCTCGATCGCCCTCACGCTGGGCACCGCCACCGCCGCGACAGTCATCGGCGCGCTCCTCGGGGTTCCCCTCGCCTACCTGGTGGCCCGCCGCTCGTTCCGAGGCCGCCGGTTCATCGAGGCGATCGTCGAACTGCCGGTCGTCATCCCCCACCCGGTGGCAGGTATCGCGCTCCTCCTCTTCCTGGGACGGAACTCCGCGGTCGGTGGGGTCTTCGCGAGATTCGGCATCGAGTTCGTCAGCCATATTCCGGGCATCGTGGCGGGCATGCTCTTCGTCTCGGTGCCCATCCTCGTCAGCGGCGCCCGCGAGGCCTTTCGCTCGGTGGACCCGCGGCTCGAGCGGGTCGCGCGCACGCTCGGCGACCCGCCGGCCGTCGTCTTCCGGCGGGTGACCCTCCCACTCGCGGGGCGGGGCATCCTGGCCGCCTCCGTCCTCGCCTGGGCCCGCGCCGTGAGTGAGTTCGGCGCCATTGTCCTGCTCACGTACAATCCGCAGGTGGCGAGCGTGCTCATCTACGATCGCTTCACCACCATCGGGCTTCCAGCAGCGGTGCCCGCCGCCCTGCTCCTCCTGGCCGTGGCGCTCGGCGTCTTCGCGCTGGTGCGGGTGCTCCAACCGGCGGAACGCCGATGATCCGCCTCGAGGGGCTCTCGGTGCGGGTCGGCGACTTCCTTCTGCAGGATATCTCCTTCGAGGTGCCGAGTGGCGGGTACGGGCTGCTCATCGGGCCGTCGGGGTCGGGCAAGACCACGCTGCTCGAGACAGTGGCGGGCCACGTCCCCCCGCTGCAGGGCCGCGTTCACCTGCACGGCGAGGATGTCACGGTGGTGGCGCCGGAGCGCCGCGGCGTCGGATTCGTCTACCAGAACTACCATCTCTTTCCGCACCTCGACGTCCGTCAGAATATCCGGTACGGTCTGCTCCGCGGCCCGCTCCCCGAAACCGAGCAGCGGGAGCGCGTCCGGGAACTCGCTGCGCTGCTCGGCATCGAGTCCCTCCTCGACCGATCGATCCACGGGCTGAGTGGCGGCGAGACCCAGCGGGTGGCGCTGGCCCGGGCGCTGGCCCCCCGGCCCAGCATCCTGCTCCTCGACGAGCCGTTCGCGGCGGTCGATCCCGCCACGCGGCACATGCTCCGGCGTGAACTGCGCGCCATTCATGCCCACGAACGGGTCACGACCCTCCAGGTGACCCACGATTTCGACGAGGCGCTCCGGCTCGGAGACGTGGTCGCCGTCATGGCCGAGGGCCGGATCGCCCAGCTCGGCCGCCCCGACGAGGTGTTCCGGTTTCCCAATTCGGCGTTCGTAGCGCGGTTCATCGGGACCGGCACCGTGCTCAGGGGCGAAGTCACCCGTCAGACACCGGGCCAGGACAGCCCCTTCTCCGCCTGGTTCGAATGCGACCCTCTCCGCTTCGAAGTGGTGGCGGAGCGAGAGGGCGAGGCCCACGCCGTCCTCCGGCCGGAGGATCTGATGCTCAGCCGAGAACCGCTAAGCGGCTCGGCCCGCAACCGGTTCGCCGCGGTCGTGAACCGCCTGGAGCGGGTCGGGCCGGTGAGTTACATCCATCTCGACGCCGGTCGCCCGCTGACGGCGGCCGTCACCACCGCCTCCGCGGCGGAGCTCGGTCTCGGCGGCAGGCGTCGACGTGGTCGTGACCGTCAAGGCGACCGCCATTCATCTCGTGTAAGGGTCCCCGGTGACCATCCGTTTCCTGCACGTCGATCTCGACGCCTTCTTCGTGGAGGTCTGCCGCCAGCTCCGCCCGGAGCTCCGCGCGGTGGACCTCCTGATCGTTGGCGGGCAGCCGACGGGACGCGGCGTGGTCCAGTCGGCGTCGTATGGCGCCCGGGCGTTCGGCGTCAGGGCGGGTATGCCCTCGAGCGAAGCGGCGCGGCGCTGCCCTGGCGCCACCTTCGTGCGGACCTCGTTCGATGACTACCGGCAGGCCTCCCGTACCGTTCGCCGGGTGTTCCACGAGTTCTCCCCGCTCGTGGTCATGGCCTCGCTCGACGAGGGATACCTCGACTTCTCCGGGACGGACCGGCTCTACCCGGTGTCGCTCCTGCCGGTGGCGGAACGACTCCGGGACCGGGTCCGCGCCGAGGCGGGACTCGACTGCAGTATCGGCATCGGCCCGAACCGGATGGTGGCCAAGCTGGCGTCCGACGCGGCCAAGCCCCGGGGGCTGATGGAGGTGCGGGAAGGCTGGGAGGAAGGATTCGTGGCGGGGCTGCCGCTCAGGGCGCTCCCGGGGGTGGGACCGAAGACCGCGAAGCGCCTGGAATCGCTGGGGTTGACGGAGGTATGGCAGGTGCAGGAGCGGTCGGTGGCGGAGCTGGAGAAGCTGGTCGGTGCCGAGGCGAACCTCCTCAAGCGCCGCGCCCATGGGCACGGCGGGCGGGTGTTGCGTTCCCGGCAGGAGACGAAGTCGATCAGCCGCGAGACGACCCTCGATCGCGACACCGCCGACCCGCAACTGCTGGAACGAATCCTCCTCCGCCTCTCGGCCCATGTGGCCAGCCAGTTACGACGCGAGCGGATGGCCGCGCGCACCGTCACGCTCAAGCTCCGGCACGGCGATTTCGTCACCATCACACGGAGCCACACCCTCCCATCGGCCACCGACCTCGATGCCGACCTGGTGGGGGCGGCGCGCGCGCTGCTGGGCACTGCCTTCGGGGAGGTCCGCAAGCGGGGGCTCGGCGTCAGGCTCATCGGCGTGGCCGCCACCAACCTGACCGAGGCCCCGATGCCCGACCTCTTCGAGACGCCCGAGCGGACCAGACTGCGGCAATTGACCGCGGCGGTGGACCAGGTGCGGGAACGATTCGGGTTCGACGCGGCGAAGGCGGGCAGCCTGGTGCGTAAGACGGGGAAGCGGGGGCGGGGGAAGCTGGGACGGGCGAACAGCCTTAACGCGAAGACACAAGGCAACGCGAAGCCACCCCACCCCGTCCCCGGAAGGCAATTCGCTTCGAAGCATCCTAAAGTGTTGAAAAGAAATAACTTCGAACTGCTGGACCAGCGTAGGAATCGGTGGCGGAGGCTCTGAGTCCTTCGCGCCTTTCGCGGCTTTGCGTGGAAGATCCCTTACCGCAGGAGCTTGAATTTTCGGGCTCATTTAGCCAACTTGCTATACGTCAAGCAAGTGCCATCTTGGAGGCACCATGTCTTCTGTTGCCCCTCAACTGCTCGAGTCCGAACAGCCCGGGTCCCGCGCCACGCGGGAGGCGGTGCTCGATGCTGCCGAGCGGTTGTTCGCCGAGCGAGGGTTCGAGGCCACGAGCCTCACCGATGTGGGGGCGGCGGCGGGGGTCTCCCGCGGCACGCCCGGGTACTGCTTCGGGTCGAAGGCCGACCTCTATCGCGCGGTCCTGGAGCGCTGTTTTTCCGAGGTCCGGAGTGCAGTGCGCAGTGGCCGCCAGCGGGCGCTCGCCAGCGGGGAAGCTCCCGACAAGGTTCTCGCCGGCATCGTCTCCGAGTATTTCGACTTCATCACCACCAATCCGTACTTCGTGCGCCTGATCGAGTGGGAGGCGCTGACCGGTGGGCGCACCCTCGAGGAAGTGCCACCGCATGTGGAAGCGGCGCAGGAGGCGCTGGCGGCGCTGAGCGACGAGCTGGCGCTGGACCCCGACCGCCCGGGGGAGGCCGCGCAGCTCCTCCTGAGCGTCATCGGGCTCTGCTGGTTTCCGCTGGTGCACTCGCAGACGATGCTGCGCGCCCTGGGCATCAACGCGACCACTCCCGGGTTTCTCCAGGCGCGCAAGCGCCACGTGATCGAGCTCGTGCTCTCCGGCACGCTCGGCCGGTCCCATTCCTGACTCCCTAGCGAAGCGTGAGACACATATGACAACCGCCATCAAGCAGCCGACCCGCAACGACCTCGCGCCAAAGACGACCGAGCAGGAAGCCCGGGACGTCGCCGAGGCCGCGCGGGAGCAGGAATGGTCATCGCGGAGCTTTGTCCGCGAGCTCTTCGAGGGGGATTACGACCTCGACCTGATCCATCCCTTCCCCGAGCCCGACCCGGCGGACCTGGCCAAGGCCCGCCCGTTCATGGAGCGGCTCGAGAAATTCATGCGCGACAAGGTGGACACCGACACGATCGATCGCGACGGGAAGATCCCGCCCGAGATCATCGAGGAGCTCCGGCAGATGGGGGCGTTCGGTCTCAAGATCGGCGAGGAATACGGTGGCATGGGGCTGAGCCAGTACAGCTACACCAAGGCCATCAGCCTGGTGACCAGCAACGACGGCAGCATGACGGCTTTGCTTTCCGCCGCCCAGTCGATCGGCGTGCCGGTGCCGCTCAAGCTCTTCGGCACCGATGCGCAGAAGAAGCAGTACCTGCCCGCGGCTCGCGAAGGGGGCCATCTCCGCATTCGCCCTCACCGAGACGGCGTCGGCTCCGATCCGGCCGGCGTCGCCACCACGGCGGTGCACTCCGACGACGGCAGCCACTACATCCTGAACGGCGAGAAGCTCTGGTGCACCAACGGCACCATCGCCGAGCTGATGGTGGTGATGGCGCGCACCGGGAAGAAGATCAGCGCCGTTCATCGTCGAGGCCGACTGGCCCGGCGTCGAGGTGGTCGCAGCGGCTCCATTTCATGGGACTCAAGGCCATCGAGAACGGCCTGATCCGCTTCACCAACGTGAAGGTCCCGGCGGAGAACATCATCTGGGGCGAGGGGAAAGGGCTCAAGCTCGCCCTCATCACCCTGAACACCGGACGGCTGACCCTGCCCGCCTCCTGCGCCGCCGGCGCGAAGCGCTCGCTCGAGATCGCGCGGATCTGGGCGGCGGAGCGCGCAGCAGTGGGGCGCGCCGATCGGCAAGCACGACGCCGTGGCCCAGAAGCTCGGCCGGATGGCGGCCGACACCTTCGCCATGGACTCGGTCAGCGACCTCGCCTCGCTGATGGCCGACCGCGGCACCGTCGACATCCGGCTCGAAGCCGCCATGGCCAAGATGTGGAACTCCGAGGTGGGGTGGCGGATCGTGGACGACCTGCTGCAGATCAAGGGCGGCCGCGGCTACGAAACCGCCGACAGCCTCAGGAGCCGCGGCGAACGCCCCGACCCCGTGGAGCGGATGATGCGCGACTATCGCATCAACCTGATCTTCGAGGGCTCCAGCGAGATCATGCGGCTCTTCATCGCTCGCGAGGCGGTGGACACCCACCTCAAGGTGGCTGGCGCGCTCATTGACCCGAAGTCCTCGACGGGCACCAAGATCAAGGCGCTCTTCAGCGCTGGCGCCTTCTATGCACTCTGGTATCCGAAGCTGTGGATCGGCCTCAAGGGCCGCTTCGGGTACGGCGCCTTCGGCCCGCTCGCGACGCATCTCCGATTCGCGGAGCGGCGGTCGCGGAAGCTGGCGCGCACCCTGTTCCATGCCATGATCCGCTTCGGACCCAAGCTGGAGAAGCGGCAGGCGGTCCTGGGCCGTCTCGTCGAGATCGGCGCGGAGCTCTTTGCCATCTCCGCCACCGTGAGCCGGGCGCAGGCAATGGTCACGAAACACCCGGCCGATCGCTCACCGGTGGAGCTGGCAGACGCCTTTGCGCGGAATGCCCGCCGCCGGATCGACGAACGGTTCGGGGCCATCTTCGACAACGAAGACGTGATCAACTACACCGTGGCACAGAAGACCACGGCCGGTGGGTATGCGTGGGTGGAGTCCGGCATGGTGCGGGACCAGTAGGATGCCGAACCCAGAAGGCCGCTCCCTGCCGTTTACCGGCCCGGAGCAGGTGGACGTCGCGGTGCTCGAGACCTTTCCGTACAACGGGCCCGCGCAGGAGATCGTCACGACCACCGACGAGTTCAGCGCCGTGTGTCCCTATAGCGGGCTGCCGGACTTCGCGACGCTGACGGTGTCGTACAAACCCGGCAAGACCTGCATCGAACTCAAGAGCCTGAAGTACTACGTGACGAGCTATCGCAACGTGGGCATCTACCAGGAACACGCCACGGCCAGAATCGCCGAGGATCTCTTCAAGGTCCTTGCGCCGCAGCTCCTCACCGTGGAGACGGTCTACAACGTCCGGGGCGGGTTCCTGACCACCTGCAGCGTGACCCTGCCGGCACCCGACTGACGCCGGTGCTCCCCTGAATACGAAGAGCGGTGTGGGGGAACTCCCCACACCGCTCTTCGCGTTCTGCGGCACCCGATCGCTATCTGGCGGCGAGCCCCGGGCTCGGCGAGAGCACCGTGCGGGGCGTCACGTCGCGGGTCGGCCCACGCGGCAGGAGCACCGGCAGATTGGCCAGCTCGAACGCCGTCACCGCCATCACCGCCGAGGCTTGCCGCAGATCACTGGGCACGGCGTGGTCGTAGGTGTCAATCTGTGAATGGTGCGTGTGATTGTAGCCGCGGGATTCCTGGTCGAAGTTCCAGCCGGGCACGCCGTAGGGAATGAAGGAGAGGTGGTCGGTCCCCCCCTTGTTGCCTTCCCGCACCTTGTCCGCCCCGAGCATGGCCACGGGCGCGAGCAAGTCGGCCCAGAGCTGGGCGTCCTCGTTCCGCCCCTGCAGGGCCATCCCGGTGATCATGCCCGTCCCGTTGTCGAGCACGAGCACGGCCTGAATGTTGTCCATCTCCCCGGCGTGCTGCGCGGCGTAGGCCGCCGAGCCGAGCAGCCCTTCCTCCTCACCGCTGAAGAGCACGAAGCGGATGGTGCGCCTGGGCTGGAGCCCGCTCGCCTTGATGACCCGAGCCGCCTCCATGACCACGACCGATCCGGTGGCGTTGTCGGTCGTGCCGGTGCCCAGATCCCAGCTGTCGAGATGGGCGCCGAGGATGACCACCTGGTCCGGCCACTCCGTGCCCTTGATTTCACCGACGGTGTTCCACTGCGTCACCGCCTCGGTGCCCAGGGTGTTGTCGACCCGCCCCGAGATCTTCGGGGTGACGCCATGCTCGAGCAGGCGCCCGAACTGGGTGTAGTCTTCGTGGGCAATGACCACGTTTGGCAGCGGCGACACGCTGTAGGGCGAGCCGGACATGTTCATCAGCCCGAACTCCTTCCCGGCATCGGTCAGGATGCCGAGCGCGCCGTACTGCTTCAGGAGATAATTCCGGTCGACCGCAAACTGCCGCCTGGCCTGGCGCCCCGCTTCCGAGGTGTCCCGACCGCGGTCGCGGAACGCGGCCATCCGGGCCTCCCGTTCAGCCTGGGCGGCGGCGGAGTCGGCCGCCGTCATGGGCGGGCCGTCCGGGTTCCAGATCTCGGTGGGCGGCCGGAGCATCAACCAGGCGCCCTTGATCTTGTCCTTGTACACGGCCAGGCTCTCCGGCGTCGAGGCGTCCACGAGGGCGACCGGGCCGGTCAGGGTCTCGCCGCCGGTCCCCGCCGTCCATGCCCAGCTGTGCGCGGTGAGGTTGCGGGTGAAGGGCGCGTCGATCCGGAACGCGATCGGCCCGCGCTCCCAGGTGACCCCGTACTCCCACGATTCCTGCCAGGCGCCCAGGCCGTAGAGCTTGAACTGCGCCTCGGTCCACTCGTTAGCCAGCTTCATCGCCGACGAGCCGGTCAGGCGCGGGCCGATGACATCGGTGAGGAATTCCAGGGTCGTCATGACCTGGGACGTGTTCAGGGCCTCACCGATCAGCACACCGGTGCCGGACGTGTCGACCGTCTGGGCGGCGAGCGGCGTGGCGAACAGCGCGAACAACAGCAATATCCGTCGAGTCATCGGTGAAGACCTTCCAGTGTGAGGACAGGCATCCGGGGGAAGTGTGAGATATATCGCGCGGGCGGCCGGAGCGCGAGGGGGGGTCAGGCTTCCCCGACGAGGCGTGTGGCGATGTCCCGAAGTCGGGCGACGTCGGGAAGCGCCGCGATCCACCGCTCGGGAATCGCCCGCTCCCCCTCACGGGCTCCCAGCAACCCACCGGCCACGGCGGCATTCGTGTCGGTATCGCCTCCGGCGTTCGCGAGCCAGATCAGCGACGCCTCCAGGGTCGGCTCGTGCCAGGCGGCCCAGAGGGCGATTTCCATGCAACTGGCGGCGTCCCAGGCCCGTTCCCCGAGGATCGGAAGCTCGTCCCGCCGCTCCAGCGGCACGCGCCGCACCGCCGCCATCAGCTCCGCGGGCGCCTCGTTGACGCGCAACACCTCAATGACATCGGCCAGGAAGTCCCGTCGGCCGGCCAGCAGCTCCGCGGCCGCCACGTTGACCGCCACCGCGCTCCAGGTGCACCGGTCGTCGGGGTGGGTCAGCGCGGCGGTGTGCCAGGTCCCCGCCACGAGGTTTCTCGGCGAGCCCCGCGCGGCGATGGCCACGGGAAGGGCCCGCATGACCGAGCCGTTCGGCGCCCGCCCCCCCGTGCCGGAGGGGGGCGTGCCGTGGGTGCGGATGTGGTTCAGGGCCGTTCGGGTCCAGATGCCCGCTCCCCGGCCATCGCTGTCGAGCCAGGTCATCCAGCGGTGGGCCAGGCGCTGGAGGTCGACGTCGCCGGTGAGGAGTTCCTCCGCGAGGAGGAGGGCCATCGCGACGTCGTCGTCGAAAGGGCTGGCGGGGGTGTCCTGGCGGACGATGTCGCGAACCCCTCCGGGGAATTCGGCGGCGATCTCCTCCGGCGTGCCGAGGAACTCGGTTGGGACGCCCAGCGCATTCCCGGCGGCGTGCCCCAGGAGGGCGCCGCGAGCGCGCTCAGCGGTGGACAGCGTGGCGGAGGGCATCGGCGAACAAACGTAACCGGCTTTGCCCCGGCCCGCTTCCCGGCTATTTTTCCTCGCGTCACCGCAACACCTTCTCACCATAAGGACCGCTCTGTGTCGAACGAATCCCTGAGCGTCATCGACAACCGAACCGGCAAGAGCTACGAGCTGCCGATCGCCGACGGTACGGTGCGGGCCATGGACCTGCGCCAGATCAAGACCTCCGACGAAGACTTCGGGTTGATGACCTACGACCCGGCCTTCACCAACACCGCCTCCTGCAAGAGTGCGATCACCTATATCGATGGCGATCGCGGCATCCTGCGCTACCGCGGGTACCCCATCGAGGAGCTCGCGGACAAGGCCAGCTTCCTCGAGGTGGCGTACCTGCTGTCCGAGGGTGAGCTCCCCACCACGCGGCAGCTGGCCAAGTGGCAGAACGACATCGTCTACCACACCTACGTCCACACCAATATCATCAAGTTCCTCGAGGGGTTCCGGTACGATGCCCACCCCATGGGGATGCTCCTTGGTGTGGTCGGTGCGCTCTCGACCTTCTATCCCGACGCCAAGAACATCCATGATCCGGAAAACCGCTACGTGCAGCGGGTCCGCCTCATGGCCAAGATCCCGACGCTGGCGGCATTCGTCTTCCGGCAAACCCGCGGACTGCCCTTTCAGTTCCCGCGAAACGATCTCGACTACATCGGCAACTACGTCAACATGACGTTCAGCATCGGCGGCCAGCACAAGCCGAACCCGGTGCTGCAGCGGGCGCTCGAGATCCTCCTGATCCTGCACGCCGACCACGAGCAGAACTGCTCGACCAGCGCGGTGCGGGGCGTCGGCTCCTCCGGCGTCGACCCCTTCTCGGCCATTTCGGCCGGCATCGGCGCCCTCTACGGCCCGCTCCACGGCGGGGCCAACGAGGCCGTGCTCCGCATGCTCGACGAGATCGGCGAGAAGAAGAACATTCCGGCGTTCATCGAGCGGGTGAAGGCGGGCGAGGGTCGGCTGATGGGGTTTGGCCACCGGGTGTACAAGTCATACGATCCGAGGGCCAAGCTGATCAAGCGGGTAGCCGACGAGGTGTTCGCCGAGACGGGGCTGAACCCGAAGCTGGAAATCGCGGTGGAACTCGAGCGGATCGCGTTGTCCGACGAGTACTTCATCAAGCGGAAGCTGTACCCGAACGTGGACTTCTACTCCGGCCTGATCTACCAGGCGATGGGGTACCCGACCGACTACTTCACCGTGCTCTTTGCCCTGGGACGGATGCCGGGATGGCTGGCGCAGTGGGAGGAGATGATCACCGACCCGGAGCAGAAGATCGCCCGGCCACGCCAGGTGTATACCGGAAACGACGCCCGGCCCTTCGTGCCGCTCGACAAGCGCACGTAGCCGCTACTCGCGCCGGGCGTCGCCTTCGAGGTAGGTGTACCCTTCGAGCCCCGCGACATAATCCGCAATGAACGAATTGGCCTCGGCCCGGGAGAGATCCCGGGCCGCGGTCACTTTGCGCCGCCACGTGGCCAGCAGATCGGAGGCGTGGAACTGCACGTAGTTGAGCACCTCGGTGACCGTGTCGCCGTGCACGAGGTCGGTCACCTGGTATCCCTCCGGCGTGATGCGGACATGCACCGCGTTGGTGTCGCCGAAGAGGTTGTGGAGATCGCCGAGGATCTCCTGGTAGGCGCCCGTCAGGAAGAAGCCGAGAACGTAGGCGTCGCCATCGGCACACGCGTGCAGCTCCAGCGAGGGTTTCCCCTTGCGGCCGCCGGCAAACCGGTCGATGACGCCATCGGAATCGCAGGTGATGTCCTGCACGGTCCCCCGGCGGGTGGGCCGCTCGTCCAGCCGGTGAATCGGCATGATCGGGAAGAGCTGGTCGATGGCCCAGTTGTCGGGCAATGACTGGAAGACGGAAAAATTGGAGAAGTACCGGTCCACCAGGGTCGCGTCGATGTGCGCCGTGATTTCCGGGTGGGAGGTTCGATCGTCACCCAGCAACAGCTGCATGGCCGTCAGCGTACAGAGGTAGAGCTGCTCGGCATCGGCCTTGTCGCGCAGGGTGAACATCCCGCTCGCGAAGTACTCGTTGGTGCGTTCCTTGGCGAAGAGGGCGTCGTGAAAGGCCTCGTCGAGGCGCTCCATGCTGAGCCCCTCGAGGTTCTCGGCCATCTCCCGGAGCAACGGGTGCGGCTCCTCGCCGAGGACCGGCGGGACCGGCTCCACCTGGCTCTCGACGTCGATCACGTTGACCAGCAGCAGGGAATGGTGCGCCGTGAGCGCCCGCCCCGACTCGGAAATCAGGTGCGGCATCGGCAGGTCTCGCTCCCGACAGGCGGTACCGATGGTGTACACCACGTCGCTCGCGTATTCGCGCATGGTGTAGTTGACGCTGGCCGGCCGGGTCGAGCGCGAGCCGTCGTAGTCCACGCCGAGACCACCGCCCACGTCGACGTGGGTCAGGTCGAAGCCCAGGGCGTGGATCTCGCCGTAGTACCGGGTGATCTCCTCCAGCCCGGCCTTCACATGGCGAATGTCGGTGATCTGGCTGCCCAGGTGGAAATGCACCAGCCGAAGGAGGTCCTTCCGGCCGAGCCGGTCGAGCTTGGTCAGCAGGCGCATCAGCTCCACGGCGCTGAGACCGAACTTCGACTTCTCCCCGCCGCTCTTGGCCCAACGCCCAGAGCCCTCCGTCGCGAGCTTGATGCGCACCCCGAGCGTCGGCGTGATCCCCATCTCGTCGGCCACCGAGAGGAGCAGGTCCAGTTCGTGGAGCTGCTCGACCACGATGAACACCTGGTGGCCCAGGCGCTGGCCCATGAGGGCCAGCCGAATGAACTCCTCGTCCTTGTACCCGTTGCAGACAATCAGGTGTTGCGTGCTCTCGTTCAGGCCGAGCACGGCCTGAAGCTCCGGCTTGCTGCCGCACTCGAGCCCGACGCCGTGGGCAGCGCCGAACTCGACGATCTCCTGCACGACGTGGCGCTGCTGATTCACCTTGATCGGATAGACGGTCGTGTAGGAGCCCTCGTACCCGAATTCATCGATGGCCTTGCGGAAGACCTCGGCCAGCTGGGAGATGCGCGCGCGGAGGATATCCGAGAAGCGGAGGAGGAGCGGCAGCCCGACGCCCTGCGCCTGCAGATCCATGGCGAGCTGATAGAGATCGAGGCCGTGCGCGGGATCGCCATCGGGGTGCACCGTGACGTGGCCCTCGGCGTTCGTGCGGAAGAAGCCCAGGCCCCAGCCCGGCATGTTGTAGAGCTTCTCAGCGTCCCGGGGTGCCCAGGCGGCTGGTGGGGCGCTCGGCGGCGTGACAGTGGTGATCGCGATGCTCCTGCTGGGGAATCGGCCTCAATGTTAACGCCCACGACCCTCCCCCGAAAGCAGTGGCGCCCCGCGAGTTTCCCGACGCCTCGCGCCGGGGGACCGACGGGGCGAGATTCCAGCGTCTAACCGGACTGGGAGCAGGCATGCAGTGGTCGTTCCGTATTGGTCGGGTCGGCGGGACCGACATCAAGGTGCACATCACCTTCCTCGCGCTCGTCGCGTGGTGGGGGTACTCGGCCTATGCCGACGGCGGACGTGCCGCGGCCGTCCAGGCGGTCGTCTTCCTCCTCGGCCTGTTTGCCTGTGTCCTCCTGCATGAGTTTGGCCACATCCTGATGGCGCGGCACTACGGCGTCCGCACCCCGGACGTCATCCTGCTCCCCATCGGCGGCCTGGCGCGCCTGGAGCGGATGCCGGAGGAGCCCAGGCAGGAACTGCTGATCGCCGCCGCCGGTCCCGCGGTCACGCTCGCCATCGCGCTCGCCATCTTCGCCGTGCTCCAGTTGACGGGCGCTCCCCTGTCGTCGGCGCAGCTCGATCCCTTGCAACCGGGACTCGCGCAGCAGCTGATGTGGATCAACGTCGCGCTGCTCCTCTTCAATCTCCTCCCGATCTTCCCGATGGATGGCGGCCGCATGCTCCGCGCGCTGCTCGCCATGCGCATGGGACTGCCGCGCGCCACCCGCATCGCGGCCCGCGTGGGCCAGGGCGGCGCGCTCCTCCTCGGGTTGTGGGGACTCGGCTTCTTCGCCCGGTGGGGGCTCGGGCCGAATCTCGTGCTGGTGCTGATTGCGGTCTTTGTCTACCTGGCCGCGGGGGCGGAGGGCGCGGCGGTGGAGACCAGGGCCGCGGGCCGCGGGCTGACGGTGCGCGAACTGATGATCACGCAATTCGTGGCCTTGCCGGTGTACGCGACGCTGCAGCAGGCGGTGGATGCGCTCCTGGCGGGCGAGCAGGGGGAGTTCCCGATCGTGGACAACTGGGGGAAGATCGAGGGACTGCTGACGCGGGACGGGCTGATTCGCGGCCTCTCCCAGCACGGCGGCGGGGCGACGGTGGAGCGGGCCATGACGCAGGGCATTGAACCGCTGCCGATTTCCGAGTCGTTCGAGGAAGCCCTCGACCGCCTGGGGAGCAGCGGGCTCCCGGCATTGCCCGTCGTCGACTCGAACGGCACGCTCGTCGGCCTGCTCACCCGCGATAACGTGAAGGACGTCCTCCTGGTGCGGCAGGCAGGGGTCCAGTTTCCCCCGCGGGAAGGCTAGGCCGGGAATTCCGCGAGGAACGCCTCGGGACCATGGACCGGCTTGACGAAATACCACCAGTTGTCTTCCGGGCTCCACCCCTCCTCGTCCGCCACGATGTTCCCCCAGAGACAGCGCTCCACCGGTGTCGTGGCGGCGCGCACTCGGCGATCGAGCTCAACCAGTTGCGCCGTGATCGCCGCCGCCTGCGCCCGTGTCACGCGCTCCAGTGCCTGGGCAAGCAGCTGGCGCCCGTCGAGATCGCCGAGATAGTCCTCGTAGTCGCCGCCATACCCCGCCTCGATGGCCGCCACCGTGCGCTCCCACCCCACCAGGAGCACCTCCAGCCCCCCCCGCACCACAGCGTCGGGCGCCCCTTCCTCGCGCAGAAACCGCTCGAGGGAGCTCGCGTCCCGCCCGGTCATCGTGGGAACCGGTTGTTGGCGCGGTCCACATCGGGAAGCACACGCCGGGGGTCGAGCTCCGCGCCGCGCAATGCGGGCCGACCCTTGAGCCGGTACGTGAACTGCGGCCCGAGGTTCCACATCTCGACCGGCAGCCGCACCACCTCCGTGGTGCCATCGGCAAAGGTGAGCCGGAGTTCCGCCGGCATGACCATCGTGCCGAGGCTGGCGAGTTGGACCGCGGTAACGCCAAGGGAATCGGTCGCGATGCCCTGCACCGCCTGATCGAGCCGCGTCGTCGTCAGGACCCACTCCCGCCAGAACCAGTCGAGGTCCATGCCGGAGGCGTCACGCATGAGCCGGAAGAAGTCGGCGGGCGACGGATGGCGAAAGGCCCACGCCGCCAGATACTGCCGGAACGCGGCGTCGAACCGTTCCGGCCCGAGCACCTCGTCGCGGAGCAGCTGCAGCATGAGCGCCGGCTTCTGGTAGCCCGCCCAGAAGAGGTCGTGGACCTCCACCGGGCGGAGGCCAAGCGGCTGCTCGTCCGGCCCGGCATGATCGGGATAGAGGTGGAGGGGGTGCGCCTCGATGGAGTCGCCGTAGGCGGTGCCTGTGAAGTACCGCGCCGCGTTGGCCAGATCGATGAAGGTGTTGAACCCCTCATCCATCCACGGATAAAGGCGTTCGTTGGAGCCGACGATCATCGGCACCCACTGGTGGCCGAGTTCGTGGGCCAGGACCCAATGCACATCTTCGCGCGTCGGGCCGCCAGGATCAAAGGTGATCATCGGGTACTCCATTCCCTCGATCGGACCCTCGATGCTCGTGAAGTGGGGGTAGGGGTAGCGCAGCCACTGGCGGCTGAAGTAGGCCAGCGCCTCGTTCGTCATCTTGTTGGCCTCGGCCCAGAGCGTGGCCGAGGGGCGGTAGAGGGTGTGGATGGCAATCCCCTCCCACGCACTCGCGTCCCACTGGAAGTCGGGGCTCGCGGCAAAGGCGAAGTCCCGCACGCTGTCGGCACTGAAACGCCAGGTGAGGCTGCCGCTGGTGGTCGGACGAGTACGGCTGGAGTGGCCGGCCTCACTCTTTGTGATCACGGCGACCGGATCGGTCGAGGTGGCCGCCTTGGCCAGGCGGCTGCGCTGCGCGGCGGTGAGGACCTCCGCGGGGTTCTGCAGCGTGCCGGTCGCGGCCACGATGTAGCCGGCGGGCACGGTCAGGGCGACATCGAACCGGCCATACTCGAGGTAGAACTCGCCGGCGCCGATGTACGGATCGTGGTTCCAGCCCCGGAGGTCGTCGTAGACCGCCAGGCGCGGGTACCACTGCGCGATCTCATACAGGGTGCCGTCGTGCCCCATGCGGCCGCCACCGAAGGCGGGAACCTTGAACCGCCAATGGACAACGATGTCGCGGCTCGTGCCCGCGGCCAGCGGTACCGCCAGGTCGACCCGCATCGTGGTGCCGTAGACCACCGGTTTGACCGGCCGGCCGGCCACCAGCACCGAATCGAGGACGACCCCACCCGCAAACCCCTGGCAGGAGAAGTCGAACGTCGAGCCCAGGAAGACGAGCGGCGGCTGATCGAGCTGGGAGGTCACGCTGCCGTCGGCACACATGTTCTGCTCGAGGTGCATCCACAGATAGGGGAGGGCATCGGGGGAGCGGTTGTGGTAGGAGATGACCGCCCGGCCACGGAGTTCGTTGGCGGCGGGGTCGAGGGTCGCGTCGATCCGGTAGTCCACTCGCTGCTGCCAGTACGCGTGGCCCGGCCGGCCGCTCCCGGCGCGATACTCGTTGGGGCCCGGCAGCTCGAGGGGGCGGAAGGGGGAGCGTTGCCATCCCTGGGCGCCGAGGCCCGCGGTGGTCAGGAGCGAAAGGAGCACGGCTCTGGCGAGAACGCGCAACACGTGGTATCTCCAAGCGGGGGTATTGGGGTAACATACGATGCCCCGGCCTTGTCAGTAAGCCGTTCCGCTCCACCAAACCGAACCAGCCTTCGTCCAACCTGATCGCCAGAGGCCCGCCGATGCGAGTCGTCCCCCTGTTGCTGTTGAGCTCCCTCGTGGTCGCCTGCGCCAAGGATGCCCCACCGGTCGTCGACGTGGTGTCCGAGCCGCAGCAGGTCACGATCACCGCCACTGATTTTGGATATGAGCTGCCGGGGACACCGATTCGGGCCGGCTTGATGACGATCACGCTGGTGAACCACGGTGAAGAAATTCACCACGTCACCCTGATCCGGCTGCAGGACGGAAAGACGGTGGGTGATTTCATGACCGCAATCGCGACTCCCGGACCTGTACCGGACTGGGCTGTTGCGGTGGGAGGACCGAACGGCGCACCCCCCGGCGGCGAGGCCAACGCGACCCTGGTCCTGGAGCCGGGTACGCATGTGGTAGCCTGTTTTATTCCCTCCCCCGATGGCGTGCCCCATTTCGCCAAGGGAATGATCATGGGGTTGGAGGTCCAGCCCGGAAACGGAGCCAGCGCCGCACTCCCCCCCGGCGACATCGACGTTGGTTTGCTGGAATACGGCTTCGCGATGTCCCAGACGCCAACCGCAGGCACACGGTCCTTCACGGTCACCAACCAGGGCAAGGAGCCGCACGAAGTGGTGCTGGTACGCCTGGCCCCCGGCATGACGGCCGAACAGGTTGGGGCGTGGATCGAGGCCGGGGAACAGGGCCCGCCTCCCGGGGAGCCGATCGGTGGATTATCTGGCATGAGTCCCGGGCAGGTGGAGAACTTCTCCGCCGACCTCACCCCCGGCACCTACGGGTTCATCTGCTTCGTCCCTGCCCCCGACGGTGTACCGCACTTTGCCCACGGGATGGTTGCCACCTTCACCGTTTCATAGCGGAGCCAATGTGTCCATGCGCATCCGATTCATCCTCCCTGCTGCGCTGGCCACCATCGGTTGCGCCAAGGAACCCGCGCCGGCCGACGTGGTGTCTTCCGTCGCCTCGCCGCAGCAGGTTACGATCACGGCCACCGACTATGGCTACGTGTTGCCATCGGCACCGGTTCATGCCGGCCTGACCACTATCACGCTGGTCAATGAGGGCCAGGAGCTCCACCACATGCAACTCGTCCATCTGACCGAGGGGAAGACCGTGGCGGATCTGTCGGCAGCCGTCGCAGGCGGGAAGATGCCCCCGGAATGGGCGGCGGAAGCGGGTGGACCGAATGGGGCGCTCCCCGGCAGCACGGCGAATGCCACCCTGATTCTCGAACCCGGACTCTACGCTCTCTATTGCCGCATCCCGTCCCCCGACGGCGTCTCGCACCTGGCCAAGGGGATGGTCATCGGGATGGAAGTTCAACCTGCCACCGGGCCGGTCGCCGCCCTGCCACCGGGTGACATCCAGATGGGGCTCTTCGACTACGGATTCTCCATGTCGCCGTCCCCCGGGGCAGGGGCGCATACCTTCTACGTGACCAACCAGGCCACGCAGCCACACGAAGTGGTGCTGGTCAAGCTTGAACCGGGCGCGACGATGGCGCCGTGGACCGAGTGGTTGAAGGGCGGCATGAAGGGTCCGCCACCGGGAATGCCGTTTGCGGGCCTGACCGACATCGACCCGGGTGCCGCTGAGTCCTTCACGGCCACGCTCGAGCCAGGCACGTACGGCCTGATCTGCTTCGTCCCCGATGCAGGCGATGGAGCGCCCCATGTGCTGCACGGCATGTCCAGCACATTCACCGTGATGTAGGCGCGAGAGGACCTTTCTCCCCCGATCGCAGTACAACAGGGATGATGCCTCGAATCGTTGCCCTCTCCGGAGCCTCCGGGCTCCTTGGATCCGCACTTGGGCCTGCCCTGACCACCGCGGGGTGGTCGGTCAGGCCCTTGGTGCGCCGTGCCGCCGGTGCCGACGAGATTCGGTGGAGCCCGGCGGACAACACCATCAACATCGATGCCCTCGCCGGTGTGTCCGCCGCCGTCCACCTCGCCGGCGAGCCGATCGCCGAGGGACGCTGGACCGCCGACAAAAAGGAGCGGATTCGGAGGAGCCGCATCGTGGGCACTCGCCTGCTTTCCGAGTCCCTGGCGCGCCTTCCCGCCCGACCCGATGTCCTCGTCTCCGCCTCCGCCATCGGGATCTACGGCAACCGGGGCGACGAGGTCCTCAACGAGGACAGCTCCCTCGGAACCGACTTCCTCGCCGAGGTCGGCAGGGAGTGGGAGGCTGCGACCGCCCCCGCCAGCGAGGCCGGGATCCGCGTGGTACACCTCCGATTCGGGATCATCCTCGCCCCGGATGGGGGCGCGCTCCCCCGGATGGTGAAGCCCTTCCTGCTCGGGGCCGGCGGTCCGATCGGGAATGGCCGACAGTGGATGAGCTGGGTCGCGATCGAGGACGCGGTCCGGATCGTCTTCGAGGCCCTCCAGCGTCCGGAGATGCGAGGCGCCATCAACGCCGTCGCCCCCGACCCCGTCCGCAACGCCGATTTCGCATCCCAGCTCGGCGAGGTGCTCCACCGACCCGCCCTGGTTCCAGCCCCTGCCTTCGCCCTCAGGCTCCTCTTCGGTGAAATGGCGGATGCCGCCCTCCTGGCCAGCCAACGGGTCCTTCCCACTCGGCTCAACACCCTCGGATTCGAGTTCCGCCACCCGAGCCTTCCCGTAGCCCTGCGAGCGGTGCTCGACCGCTGAGCAGGGTGGTATCTTTGCGGGATGCCCCCCGCACCGGCCGTTGTCCTCCTCAGCGGAGGCCTCGATTCCGCCACCACCCTCGCCATCGCCCGCGCCGAGGGATTTGCCTGCCATACCCTGAGTTTCCGCTACGGACAGCGACACGCGGTGGAGCTGGCGAGCGCCGCTGCGGTGGCAAAACATCTGGGTGCGGTGTCGCACCGGGTCATCGAGATCGACCTTCGAGCCTTCGGCGGGTCGGCCCTGACCGCCGACCTCCCGGTCCCGAAGGACCGCCAGCGTGCCGCGCGCGCCGACGGTATCCCGATCACCTATGTGCCCGCCCGGAACACGATCTTTCTCGCCTACGCGCTCGGTGCTGCCGAAGTACTCGGTGCCGCCGATATCTTCCTCGGCGTCAACGCCGTGGACTACAGTGGCTACCCCGACTGTCGGCCGGAGTTCGTACACACCTTCCAACAGCTGGCCAACCTCGCAACGCGGGCCGGTGTCGAGGGACGCCGGATGTCCATCCATGCGCCTCTCCTCGCCATGCGCAAGGCCGAGATCATCTCCCGTGGGCTCGAGCTGGGCGTCGATTTCGGGATGACCCTGAGCTGCTACGATCCTGCGGGTGACGGGGTATCCTGCGGCCGCTGCGATGCGTGCCAGCTCCGGCTGGAAGGGTTTCGGGCGGTCGGCCGCACCGATCCCGCGCGGTATGTGTCGGCATGAGTTACACGGTCAAGGAGATCTACTACACACTGCAGGGTGAGGGCGCCCAGGCCGGCCGGCCCGCGGTCTTCTGCCGATTTGCCGGCTGCAATCTCTGGAGCGGCCGGGAAGGTGACCGGGCCGCTGCCACCTGTGATTTCTGCGATACTGATTTCATCGGCACCGATGGCCCGGGCGGCGGCAAGTTTGCGTCCGCCGAGAAGCTGGCCGCCGCGGTCAGTGCCGCCTGGCCAGCCCCCGCGGGCGAGGGGGTCCCGTACGTGGTCTGCACCGGCGGGGAGCCACTGCTCCAGCTCGATGCCGCGGCGGTCGCTGCCCTGCATGCCGTCGGATTCGAGGTGGCGGTGGAAACCAACGGCACCCTGCCTGCCCCGGACGGCATCGACTGGATCTGTGTCAGCCCCAAGGCTCAGGCAGCGGTGCGGCTGCGGCGCGGCGATGAGTTGAAGCTCGTCTACCCGCAGGCCACGGCGCCGCCCGAAGCGTTTGACGACCTCGAGTTCACGCATCGTTTCCTGCAGCCGATGGATGGGCCGCAGGTGTTGGAAAACACAGCAGGTGCGGCCGCATACTGCCTGGCACATCCAGCCTGGCGCCTGAGCCTGCAAACGCACAAACTCATCGGACTCCCTTGACCCCCACCCCCGGTCCTATGCACGGATACTCTGATCGCATCAACCACGCACTGGCCTTCGCGGCCAAGCACTATGGCACGATCCAGGGGCCTGAGCGGACCATGGCGTACCTGGCGCACCCTGCCAACATCGCCATCATCCTGGCCCGGTACGGCTGCGAAGACCTGACCGTGGTCGCCGGCATTCTCCATCGCGTGCTGGAGGAGGCCACCCCCAGGGAACGGAAGGAGCTGGAGGCCAAGGTCCTCGAGAAATTCGGACCGGTGGTTGTGGCCACGGCCTGCGACGTCCTCGAGCCCCGCCACGACGCCCTGGGGCGGCTGCGCTCCTGGCGCACGTGCAAGCGCGAGTTCCTGATCCAGATCGCCGATGCGGAGCCACGCGGACTGGATATCTGTGCCGCCGATGAGCTGCACAATTGCGGCGCGGCCATCCGCGTCGTGCGCCGGCTGGGCGCCGAGTACCTCCATGCCGATCCCAACGCGTCACCGACCGACACCCTCTGGTGGTTCGGCGCGTTTGCCGCTCATCTGGACGCGCGGCGCGAGTGGCGCAATCGCGCCATGCTGGATGAGTTGAACGGGATGATCCGGGAACTGGCCGTCCTGCTCGCACTCGAGCCCTGAGTGGCCGCCCGGCGATGGGCCACGCGCGTTGGCGGTGCAACCAGACTCCCGGTATAATTGGCCATGGATCATTCCGCCGCCAACGCTGGGATCGGCACCCTCCCCAGCGCGTTCGCCGCCGCCTGCCGGCTCTCCCGCAACGATGCGGAACTCTTCGAGCGCTGCCGCGATGCCCTCGTCGGGCGGTTCAATTCCACCGACATCTGGTTCGACATCTCGACCCCGGTCGGCCCCGTGCCGCGGATTGGCCCGCGTGACACCCTGAGTTCAGCCGTCACGGTGGCCAAGATCCGAAGCGGCGACACCGAGGTCGTGATCAGCGCAGGCCCGGATCTGGCGGAGAAGCTGCGTGTCGTCGCCCTCCCCCTGGCACATGGCCTGTCGGTGGTGGTCGAGTTGCGCAGCGTGCTCATGGAACGCCAGGCCTCGCTCGACGACGCCACCTTCCAGCTCCGCGCCCTCCGCCAGGTGGCCCGGCTCCTCAGCTCCGTGCATTCGTCGGCGGAGACCGAACAGCTGATCCTCGACTTCATGGCGGAGGTCTTCTTCACCTGGTGGGCCTGTCTGCTGCGGCCCGCCGACGATGCGTACGAGCCGCGGATCTTTCGGTCGCTCGACGACCGGATCCGGCCGGCCCCGATCGCGCGCGCCGTGCTCGACGCGGCCTTGCCGGGGGGAGCGGGCGCCGTCGGCGGGCAGGAAATCGCGGTCGCAGCACTGGCGCCACCCACGACCGAGCTCGTGGTCACCCTCGACGCCGGGACCGAGCGGCTGGCCGTGCTGCTCCTGGGCCCTCGGCTCAACGATCGTCAGTATGGCCCCGCCGAGCTCGACCTGGCGGGCACGCTCTCCTTTGCCGCCGCGATTGCCCTGAAGAACGCCCATCTGGTCGAGCAGTTGCAGACCGCCGCGAACACCGACGAACTGACGGCCCTGATGAATCGTCGAGCGCTGGAGGAGCGACTCGGCGCCGAGCTCGCTCGCTCGAGGCGCCACAACCTCGACACCACGATCATCCTGCTCGACCTCGACAACTTCAAGCTCGTCAATGACAGCGGTGGGCACGCGGCCGGTGACGATCTCCTCCGGGCCGTCGGGCGCTTGCTCAAGGAGCAGTGCCGTCAGCCCGACGTGGTTGGCCGGCTCGGCGGCGACGAATTCCTCGTCATGCTCCCGATGACCTCCCCTCGGGAGGCCATGGTGCTGGTGGGACGCGTGCAGGCGGGGCTCTCCGCCCTCGCCCCGCTGGGCCAGGGGCACCCGGTCACCGTGAGCATCGGAGTCGCCGCCGCTCCAGGGCATGGAAGCACCGTCGGCAGCCTCATGGCTGCCGCCGACGCGGCGATGTACAAGGCCAAACGCGCTGGCGGCAACCGGGCCGAGGTGGCCGGCGAATTCTGAGTCGACGGGAGGCAATCGTGTCCGATCCCGAATTCATCCTGCTCGGCGACGCGGTCTGGATCGACTTCATCAATACCGCGCGTGGCCGCACTGCCGATCCCCCCGACGGGCTGGCGGACCGCGCAGCGTACCACCGGTGGACCAAGGCAGAGAAACTCGCCGCCGACATCGACGACCTCCCCTTCGAAGAGGTGCTCACCTTCCGCGAACGGCTCCTGACCGTCGCCGCCGCCCTCGCGGAGGAACGCCAGCCGCCGGCCCCCGCCATTCATGAACTCAATCGGGTGCTCTCCAGAATGGAGGGGCACCACCTGCTGACCCGGGTCGGGGGGAGCTGGCACCTGGCCTTTGCACCACTTCGCACCGCCACCGCGTTCGAGGCCATCGCCGGAAGTGCCGCACAGACCCTCTCCGACCCGGGTGCACGTGTGCATCGCTGCCACGCGGAGCCCTGCTCGCTCTTCTTCGTCGACCGCTCACCCGGCCACGGTCGCACGTGGTGCAGTGCGGAACCGGGAGCCCACTCCATGCGGGTCGATCGACGGCGAGCGCTCCGCTGACCCCCAGCCGGCCGACCCCATGGCGCTGACCGACCCCGGCCTCTATACCGAGCGCACTCAAGCCGCGCTTGGACACCGCTATCGCCTCGAGGAGATGGTGGCCGCCTCGCGCGAGCGCATTCTCTTCCAGGCATACGACCTGGTCCTCAAGCGGCGGGTGAGCCTGCGGGTCAACATGTATCCGGACAGCATCGTGCGGGACTGGTTCCTGCGCGAGGCCGAGGCGCTGGCCCAACTCGATCACCCCGCGATCCGGCACGCCTACGACGCCGGCATCATCGGCGATCTCGCGTACCGCAGCGGCAGCTGGATCGAGGGGGAGAGCGCCCTCGATGCTGTGCAGCGCGGGCCACGGCCGATCCCGACCGTGCACGCCCTCGCCCGGGATATTCTCGCGGCGCTCGATCACGCGCACAGCCGGGGCATCGTCGTCCGGCGGCTCGTCCCGGCGTCACTCCTGCTCGGCCCCACCGGCCGCGGCACCGTGACCGACCTCCGGTATTGCAGTTATACGCTCTCCGCCATTCCCGCGGGGCACGAACCGAGCGGCCTCGAGTTCATGGCACCGGAGGTGCGCCGAGGCGAACGGGGCGATCCCGCCAGCGACGTCTTCACCGCCGGGGCGATTCTCTACTACGCCATCACGGGCCGGGAGCCTCCGATGGATCCAGGAGGCGTAGAGACCCCTTCCCTCCTCCGCCCAACCTGCCCGAAGGCGTTCGACCGCATCCTGCTGCGCGCGCTGCGTGTGGCACCCGACGACCGATACCTGACACCCGCCGAGATGCTGGAGGATTTTGCCTCTGATGCCGGCACGTACGAGAGCCCTGCGGTGTCACCAGGCGAGTTGGCACCCCTGCAGGACACGGAGCACTGGGAAAAGCGGCTCCGGCGGGCCCTCGGAGACGACTACGAACTCTTCGAGGCCTTGGGGGCGGGTGGCTTCGGACGGGTCTACAGGGTCCGGGACCTCCACCTCGAACGCGAAGTCGCGCTGAAGGTGCTGCACCCCTACCTGACCGCCGAGGCGCCGGTCGTCGAGCGCTTCCGGCGGGAAGCGCAACTGGCGGCGCGGCTCCACCACCCCAACATCGTGGACATCTACGACATCGCCGGGCGGGCAGGGCTGCTCTGGTACACCATGGAGTACGTGCGGGGCCCGAACCTCGCACAGCTGGTCGACCGCGAAGGCCCCTTCCCGCTGGACCTTGTGCTGCAGATGCTGCACCAGGCGCTGCTCGCCCTCGCGCACGCCCACGGCGCCGGGCTCGTCCACCGCGACATCAAGCCGGAAAACCTCCTCCTGGCCCCGGACGGGACGCTCCGGATTACCGATTTCGGCCTGGCCCTGGCCCTCCGCGGCGAAGGGAAGTTCGGCGGCGCCACCAGCCAGAGCGGGACGCCGCAGTTCGCCAGCCCCGAGCAGCTTCTGGGCGAGCGAGTGGATCAGCGGAGCGATTTCTACAGCCTGGCCGCCGTGGCCTACTTCGTCCTGATGGGGGAGACCCCCTTTCCTGGCGGGACGCTGGAGCAGATCCTCGCCCGCCAGACCGCCGATCGCTTCCCCGACCTGCGGGCCAAGCGCCCCGATGTACCGGAGGCGCTGGAGCAGGTCCTTCAGCGAGCCATGCGGAACGAGGTGGCGGCCCGCTACCCCTCAGCGGCCGAATTCCTGCAGGCCCTTCAGCGGGCCATGGGGCGGAAGGTCCGGGAGCGCAGCGGGGAATGGGCCCGCGCGGCCGCCCGCTGGTGGCGCGGTGGGGGTTCGGGACGCTCCTCTTGACTTGACCGGGAATTGGCGGGAAATTGACCGAGCCACACCGGCAAGGCGCCCGGGACATCCTGTCCGGGCGTATGGACACACCAAACTGGAGTTAGGACTCATGGCACGTACAACCGGCACCGTGAAGTGGTTCAACGACGCGAAGGGCTTCGGCTTCATCACTCCCGAGAGCGGCGAAAAGGACTGCTTCGTCCACCACACGGCAATTTCGGCTGAGGGCTTCCGCAGTCTCGCCGAAGGCGACAAGGTCGAGTTCGATATCGTGCAGGGTGCAAAGGGCCCCGCCGCCGAGAACGTCGTCAAGGTCTAGCTCCACCGAGCAGTGACCAAAACGTCAGCGGGCCGCTCCTGAGGAGCGGCCCGCGTCGTTTAATGGGGGCGTGGAGGGCGCGACGGACTACTTGTGGCGGTAGGTCACCCGACCGCGGGTCAGGTCGTAGGGTGACAGGACCACGCTCACGCGGTCTCCCTCGAGCACCCGAATCTTGAACTTGCTCATCTTGCCGGCGGCATACGCCAGGATCGAGTGGCCATTCTCCAGCAGCACCCGATAGTTGCGATCGGGGAGGACTTCCGTCACCACCCCTTCCATCTCAATGCCTTCTTCTTTCGCCATCCAAGCCACTCCACTGTTGGGACACTCGCGGCCGGGCGCTGGGGCCGCTGCGGGAACGCGAGGAATCTTGCCCCGCGGACGCCATTACGCAACAGCCCTCACGACCCGCCCAGGACGGCCAGCTCCGCTTCCACCAGCGCCACCAGCTCGCGGATCAGCTCCCGATCCCCACCGAACCGGGCCCCGGCCCTCGCATACATCTCCGGCAGGCCGACGGTACAGCCGAGCGCCAGTGCCTCCCGGTAGTCCCGGACGGCCCCGGCCTGGTCGGTCCGGCTGCGGCGCCAGACCTGGAGGGCTCCGAGCTGGGCGAGCCCGTACTCGATGTAATAGAACGGGTACAGGAAGATGTGCAGCTGCCGGTACCAGCGGGCCAGGCGTTCGTCCTCGAGCCCGGACCAATCGACGCCCGCCTGGAACCGGTCCCGGATTCGCCGCCACGCCCCGTCGCGCGCCGCGGCATCGTCGCCCTGGCCACTGGTGTAGATCCACCGCTGGAACGCATCCACCGCCGCCACGTGCGCCAGCGTCATCAGCACCTCTTCGAGATGCTCGATGCGGGCCAGGCGCAGTTCGTCGGACGAAGCCATGCCGCCCGGCTCAGCCAGGTAGGGCGCGGCGAGCAGTTCCATCGTCATCGAGGCCAGTTCGGCGGACTCCGACCCGACATAGCGCTGCCAGACCAGCGGCTGCCGATGCGACGCAAAGGCATGGAAGGAGTGCCCGGACTCGTGCAGCAGGGTATTCACGTCGTCGAGCAGGCCGACCGCGTTCATGTGAATGAAGGGCCGCCCCCGAAAATGCAGCGTCTCGCAGTACCCGCCGGGGGCCTTGCCGGCCCGGCTCTCCAGGTCGAGAAGCCGCTCGCCACGCATCAGGTCAAATTCGGCACCGAGCTCGGGAGCCACGGCATGGAACACCCGCGACGCCTTCTCGACCAGTTCGGCCGAATCGCGGAAGGGCCGGAGCGGCGGCCGGCTCGCCGGATCGACATCCAGGTCCCAGGGCCGGAGCACGTCGAGCCCAAGCGCCACCCGCCGCCGTTCGAGAATACGCGCCACCGCGGGGACCACTTCCGCCTCGACAGCGTCGTGGAATCGAGTGATGTCCTCCGGCGTATAGTCGAAGCGACACTTCGCGGCGTAGCTGTAGGCCTCGAAGTCCGCGAAGCCGGAGTTCCGGGCCACGCGCTGCCGGCGCTCGTACATCTCCGTGAAGAGCGCGGCGAGCTCCGCTCGCAACGCGATGTAGGGGGCCCCCATGGTGCGGAAGGCGCGCTCGCGGACTGCCCGGTCGGGGCTCTTCAGGAAGGGGCCGATCTGTGGCAGCGTCCGGGTCTCCCCCTCCCACTCGACGGTGATGCCACCGGTCAGGCGCTGGTACCTGGCCGACAGCTCCTCCAGCTCGCTGAAGAGCGGGAGGTTTTCCTCGCGGAAGATCTCGATCTGGGAGCGGAATCGCTTGAGGACGACATCGAGGTCCGGCCGGCTGAAGCCCGTGTCCAGGAGCCGGCGCGCCAGCCGGACCCCCTGCTCCTCCAACTGCGGAAAGATCTCCGCCGAGAACCGAAGGTGCGCGGCCTCCTTCGCCGGGTCCCGGGTATCGCCGGTGTAGGCGATCATCGCCTCCGCCGCCGCCTCCGTCACGAGTTCCTCGAGGCGCGACCACGCCGCCAGCCAGGGACCGACCGAATCGGCGTCCAGCGGCACGCTCGCCAGCGCATCGTACCAGGGATGGATGGTATCCCAGCTCGCGTCGGCGAACTCGGCCGGCGACTCGGGCAGCACGGGTAAGGTCACAGAGGTGTTTGACATCAGGCGCCTGCTGGATTGGGCTCGGCCACCGGACCGAGCCGGAAAGCCAGGATGCTGGCGAGGGCCACCGTGGCCGCAGCCATGTAGAATGGCCAATTGTGGCCGTAGTCCTGAAATGCGCGCGTCGCCAGAATGGGGGCCACCACGCGCGCAATACCTGCAAAGGTCTGCGCCGACCCCATGACGGTCCCGAGTTCCGACTTGTCCGCGGCACGTGACATCAGCGCCGTGGTCGAGGGGAACAATAATGCCGTTCCGATCGGCACAAAGGGGATAATCAGCGCGAGCCCGAGGAAGCTCGAGACCACCGGGTACAGCAGCAGCCCCACGATCAGGGAGGCAGCCCCGACACGCATGGCCCACGCCTCCCCGATGCGATCGACGATCGGCCCCAGAAAGATCGAGCGCATGATCAGGGACAGTGCGCCGACATACAGGAAGAAGTATCCGATCGTCTTCTCGGTCACACCATATTCCGCCCCCAGGAAGAGCGGCAGGACGGAGGTCAGACAGGTGAACGCGAGCATGCCGACCGCATAGATCCAGACCAGCCGGGCGACGGTCGTGCCTGGCCGACGAAACACCTCCCACGCCGCATGCCACACCGGCTTCCGGGGTGCGACATGCTCCGCGGCGCGGCGGCTCTCCGGCAGGTATTTCCACGCAAAGGCGACGTTGGCGAGGCAGAGTCCGGCGGCCACGAATCCCGGCGCCTCCCTGCCCCAGTGCGCCGCGAGCGAACCGACCACCGGCCCGATCATGACCCCGAGTGAGGTGGCCGCCGAGAGCCACCCCAGGGCCCGCGCGCGCCCTGCGGCCGGGATCGAGTCGGCGACGTACGCCTGGGCCACGCCCGTCGTACCGCCGCCAGCCCCCTGGATGATCCGGGAGAGGAAGAGCCACGTGACCGTGTTGGCCAGCCCGAACACCACGTAAGCAACCGCAGAGGCGGAGAGGCCGATGAGCAGCGCCGGGCGCCGGCCGTAGCGGTCGGACACACGCCCCCACAGCGGCGCGGAGATGAGCTGCGCGATCGAGAACGAGGCGATGATCCACCCGATTGTCGCGTAACTGGCGTTGAGGTTCTCGGCGTAGAACGGGAGGAGGGGCAGGACGATCGCGAACCCGATCATGTCCACGGCGCTCGCCGCGATCAGCACGAGGAGCTTCCGGAGGTCGGACTTGTCGAGCGGCGGAGAGACAGGCCTGCTCACGACCGCGCCTCCCGGCGCGCGCCCAGCGCGAACACCGCGGCGCTCGCGATCATCAGCAGGACACCGTACGCCGCGGCGACACCCATGTCCCCCTGCCGCAGGCTGCCGAGAATCTCGAGGGAAATCGGTCGGGTATCGTAGGTGTACAACATGATGGAGGTCACGAAATCGCCGAGGGAGGTGACGAAGGCCAACGTGGCGCCGGCGGCCAGCGCAGGCGCCAGCCCCGGCAGGACGACCCTGCGGAGGGTGCGCAGCCGCCCGGCCCCCAGCGAGGCGGCAGCCTCCTCGAGCGAGGAATCGAGCTGCCGAAACCCGGCCAGGACTGCCCGGCCGGTGATCGGCAGGTTCCTGACGAGGTAGGCCAGCGGCAGGATCCAGATCGTCCCCACCAGAACGGTCCGCAGCGTTTGCGGCGAGTGGATGCTGAAGAGCGCCGCGAGTGCGATGGCGAACACCGTGCCCGGCACCGCCCACGGCAGGCCGAGGAGTCCCTCGATCATCCGGCCCGCGGACACACGGCGCCGAACCACCAGTGACCCCGCGGCGAGTGCGATGCCCATGGCGGCCACCGTGGCCACGGTGGCCATCCAGAGGCTGTTGAAGAGCGGTCGGAAGCGCTCCGGCTCCGAGAAGAGCGCGGCGTAGTTGCCGGGGGAGAACGCCGGCGGCCACGGCTCGGTCGTCCAGGTCCCGACCGGGACAAACGAGACCAGCAACAGCGTCAGGTGCGGCAGCAGGAGAAGCGCGGCGAGCACCCAGGCCATGATCGCGATGCTGGCGCGCGCGTGTGCGCTCCCGGCCCGCGCCAGCGAGGGCGCCGTGCCCTTGCCCACCCCGGCCAGCGAGCCCCCCGGATCGGCGCGACGGAAGAGCGCCAGGGCGCCGAGCGCCAGGAGCATGAGCGCCGCAGTCTCGACCATCGCGAGGCGATCGTCCCCGTTGAGTCGGGTGAAGACGATCTGCGTCGTCATGACCCTGTACCCGCCCCCGAAAATGTACGGCGCGCTGAACGACGCAAGCGAGGTCATGAAGGTCAGGATGGCCGCGCCCGCAATGGCGGGCCTGAGATGGGGAAGGACCACGTGGAAGAGCGTCCGCCAGCGGCCGGCGCCCAGGGCCGAGGCGGCCTCCAGCATGGCGCCGTCGAGGCGCGAGAGAGCCGCACGACAGAAGAGATAGAAGTACACATACATCGAGTAGGCGTGGACCAGCAGGATGGCGCCGGGCCCGGAGAGCCGCCAGGGGGGAGTCTCGAGCCCGAGGACATACTGCACGAAGCGCCCGATGAACCCTGTTTCGCCGTACAGGAAGAGAAAGGCGACCACTCCGACCAGCGGCGGCAGCACCGCGGGCAGTGCCACGAGCATCCCCAGCACTTTCCGGCCGGGAAAGTCCACCCGCTCGAACAGGAAGGCGAGCGGCACGCCGATCGCGCCCGCCAGGACCACGCTGGCCACCGAGAGCCAGAGACTCGCCCAGAGGGCCTGCCACTCGGTGGATCGCCCGGCAAACCGCCGAATCTCATCGAGGGTCCAGCCACTGGAATTGCGAACCCCTTCGATCAGCACGAGGGCAAGGGGATAGGCCACCAGCCAGACCAGCGCCGCGACGAGGAGCCAGCCCAGCCATGCCGCACGTCGGGAGGAGGTCATTCCGCCACCGGAAAGAGGTGGAGGCCGGTCCCCGTCGGCTCGACGCCGACGGTGTCCCCTTCCCGGGCCACCGCAGGCGCCCCAGCCACCTCGAGGATCAATCCGGCAGGAGTCTCGACCGAGAAATACGCGACCGCTCCGGTGAAGCGGCGGTTGGAGACGGTCCCAGTCACCCGACCCGGTTGCGGGTCGGCAATCCGGAGGCCCTCAGGCCGCGCGAGGAGCCGCGCCGCAGCGCCCGGCGACGCAACACCCGGCCCGCCCCATCGGACCGGCCAGGTGGCCTCGTGGACCCGGGCCTCCCGTTCGGAGAGCACGGTGGCCGGGACCTCGCTCGCGCGCCCGATGAACGCCGCGACGAACGCGGTGGCTGGCGTGGCATACAGCTCGTCGGCGGTACCGAGTTGCTCAAGATGGCCGTTGCGAAGCAGGGCGATGCGGTCGCCGAGGTCGAACGCGTCCTCCTGTTCGTGCGTCACCACCACCGCAGTAATGCCCAGGCGGTGGACCAGGGTCCGGAGCTCGCGCCGGGTGCGCTCCCGGAGCGCCGGATCGAGATTGGAGAGCGGTTCGTCAAGCAGGAGGACACTCGGCTCGGGGGCGAGTGCGCGGGCCAGCGCCACACGCTGCTGCTGTCCACCGGAGAGATTCGCCACTGGCCGCCGATCAAACCCCGCCATGTCGACCAGGGCAAGCGCCTCCTCCACCCGGCGGGAAAGCTCAGGGCCGCGCACGCCACGGCTCTCCAGGCCGAAGGCGACATTCTTGCCGACATCGAGGTGCGGGAAGAGCGCGTAATGCTGGAAGACCATGCCGAATCGCCGGGCGACCGGCGCGAGCGCGGTCACATCCCGGCCATCCAGAACCACCCGGCCGGCGTCGGGCGTCTCGAACCCGGCCAGGAGTCGCAGCGTGGTCGTCTTGCCGCTCCCACTCGGCCCCAACAACGCGAGCACCTCACCACGCTCCAGGGTGAGCGAGAGGCCATCGACCGCCCGATGGCCTTCGAAGATTTTCGTCAACCCATCCAGCTCGAGAAACCCCACGCCCGCTCCTTTGCCCTCGGTCCCCAGTCCTCTGGGCTCAGTCCTTCAGATCCTTGCCCGTTCCCCGCACATGCTGGTCCCAATAGCTCATCCACCCCGCACCCTGCTGGGCGAGCATCGTCCAGTCCATCGGGACGACCTTCATCGTGCGCTCCACCTCGGCCACCCAGTCGGGGAGCGAGTCGAGCGGCAAGTCTCGTCGGGCGGGGAGTCGATACACGCGACGCGCGGCCAGCAGCAGCGCCTCCGTCTCGCCCACGAAGTCGATAAACGCCTGAGCCGCCTCCACATGCTGGGACCCTGCCACCAGCCCGATGGCGTCGTCGATCACGACGGTGCCGCTGCGGGGGAAGAGGTAACCGAACGGCATCCCCTTCCCCTTGCTGATCAGGATGTCGGGGAGGTCCCAGAGGGTGACGACCCCCTCCTGTCGTGCCAGCTTCTGGTCGAGGATGGCCGGATTGAGGGCGTACGTCTTCGTGTTGCGATCCAGGGCGCGGAGCCACGCCATGCCTGCAGTGGTGTCTCCCGTTTCACGGAGACTGCGCTCGATGATATACCCCCAGATGGCGCGCATGGTCCCGCTCGCCATCGGGTCGCGGATCAGCACCAGGTCGCGCCACTGCGGATCGAGAATGTCGTCCCAATCCTGTGGCGCCTCCGGCGGACTGACCGCCTGGTCGTTGAAGGCAATGATCACCGGCGTGCGATAGACCGGCCAGTAGAGGTCGCCCGGCCCGACCCCGTCCGGCCCCACCGAACCCGCCCAGACCGGACGATAGGGCGCCAGCAGGGAGTCCCGGATGCCACGGTCGAAAATGGTCGTCGGACCGCCGAACCAGACGTCGGCCTGTGGATTGACCTTCTCGAAACGCAGCCGGTCGAGAATTTCCTGGCTGCCCATGTCGAGCCACTTGATGTCGATATCGGGCCGCCACTGCTCGAACGCGGATTCGAGCAGCTGAAGCTGGTCCCGCCCGTGCGGCGAATACACCACGACCGGTGTGCGCGCGTCGCGGCCACACCCCATCATCGCGATGGCCAACGTCACCACCAGCGCGCGCCGACTCATGGCTGCACCTCCGCCGGCCGCAGCGCCAGCAGGTTCATGAAGAGACGATACGCGCCCGGAACGCCTGCGGGGAGTTCCCGGAAGAAGGCGATGCCGGTGTAGACGTAGGTGCCCTTCTCCACCGGGGCGACCAGCAGGCCACCCTCAAGCGGTGCTTCGCCGGGATCGTGCATCGAGAGCACCGGCCGGTACTCCGGGGCCCAATCGCGAGCGAAGTACAGTCCACGCTCCTGTACCCAGCCGTCCCAATCCGCCGGGCCAATCGCGTTGGGCGCCTGCACCACCCGGTTCGACGGGTCGATGATGCGCACCGGCGAATCCTCGTCCGTCACGCGGTCGTGGGAGCCGGGTCGTTCGCCCGGTTTCCGCTTGGGCTCCTCGGCTGCCATGAACCTGGCAATCGACATCCCCCCGACCGTCAACGGATAGGGTGCAAACCCGCCTTCGAAGAAATCGTACTGCTGGTACTGCACCAGGAGCAGTCCGCCGGCGCGCGCGAACGCGAGCAGCCGTGCGTTGAATTCCTTCACCGCCGGCACCGTCTCGTACGCCCGGCTGCCGATCACCACGGCATCGAACTTGGAGAGGTCGCCGCGCGCCAGCGAATCCGGCGTCAATTCAATCACCGGCACGCCGAGGCCGGCCAGCGCCTCGGGCACGCCGTCCGCGGCACCGCGCACGTATCCGACCGCGCGCAGCGGGGGCACCGCGATGTCCATCACCTGAAGCGCCGCCACCGCGGGCCGGCTCATCCCCCGTCGGGCGATGTGCGGATAGCCAATCGTCTCGATGGACTCCGAATAGCGGGCCCCCGAGGCGGTCACGGCGATGGCGCGAACCTCGAACGAACCGGCCGTGAGCGACCTCGGGGGGATCAGCTCGAAGGTGAACGACGCCTCCTCACCCTCTCGAGTCAGGCGAAAACGCTGTGCCGGCGGCGCGGTCCATCCCGCCGGGACCTCGAGCCGGACCGCGCCGAGGGTCGTGTCCGCGACGGCTTGGCGCAGGGTGACGGTCACGGTGCGCGCCTCACGGGACTGGAGCGGCCACACGATGCCGGGCCGATCGAGCCGCACACCGAGACGGGGAACCACCAGCAGTCGCTCCCGCCGCTCCCCGTACGCCGGATCGCGCCAGCGGTACGAAACTTCGCGGGTGAGTCGGACGCCCTCATCGAGCTCGGCGACGGAGGACAGGAGCGGCGGCGAGGCCGGCCGCGTGGCGTCCGGTGAGTCGCCCCACCGGTACATCGCCCCATCGCGAGGAAGTCGGAGGAAGTACGGTTCGGTCGTGGCCGTGAGTGGGAGCTGCACCGTGTCGACGACGGTGACCATCGCCCCCGGGAGCACGGTGATGCGATGCTCGGGCGCCTTCACCCCTGTTCCCACGAGCCGGAGCCCGGCCCGGACCGTGTCAGCGCCCGCGTTCCAGAGGAACTGGGTGACCTCGACCCGCTGGCCCTGCACGAGATTGGCGGATGCTGCCACGGCATCCAGGATGATGCCGCGTTCGTTGACGAAGGCGGCGGCACGGAACGCCGACTGGTCCCGGAGCGCGGCCGTCGTGGTGTGCGACCCCGCGGAGGGGAGCACGGTATCGATCCCCGCCCAGAGTGAATCCCCGGTTCCGGTCAGATCGGTGACGAGTGTCATCCGGGTCGAGGCCGGTCCCGCGGTTTGCAGGGTGCCCATGTCCTGCGAGCGGTGACGGCTGCGGCTGGCCATGGCGATCTGGTGATAGGATTGCCCGACCGCGGGGTCGAGCCCGCCGGTCTCGATCGTGATCATCTCCGGCGCCGGGGTAAACCGGGTCGAGCGATAGAGCTTCTGCGCGCGCCACGGCTGCAACCCCTCCTGCCGCGCCAGCTCCGGAAACCGTGTCGGATCCGCCGCCGCCGCAAATGCCTCACGCGCCGCCCAGCCTGCCGCCTGATGCTGGCCGTGACCGTCCTCTGCTGTGCCGCTGAACACGGATACGATGACCTGGGGCTGGAATTCGCGGATGACCCGCACGACGTCCTTCAGGATCGAGTCCCTGGGCCAATGGGCCCAGGTGTCGTCGAGATTCTTGGAGTAGCCGAAGTCGTAGGCGCGGGTAAAGAACTGGCGCCCACCATCGAGGGCGCGGGCGCTCAGGAGTTCCTCCGTCCGGAGCAGTCCCAGGGCCTCGCCAAGTTCAGGGCCGATGAGGTTCTGTCCCCCCTCACCCCGGTTCAGGGAGAGGTAGGCGGTCACCGCACCCTCCCCGCGGACCAGCAGCGTGATGAGATCTGTGTCCTCGTCGTCGGGGTGCGCCCCGATGGCCAACACTCGCTTGTTGTGCCCCAGCATCCGCCGGGCGTGTTCCGCCGCCACGGCTCCGCCCGTGGACGGGGGACCCAGTTGAGCCTGGACGGGGGCGACAAAGATCACGAGGGCGGCCAGGTGGGCCGCAACAGCGGAACGGAGTGGCATGAAATCCCGGGGGAGGTGACCAAAAAGAATAACCCCGGCTGGGCCGGGGCGTGAGGTGAATCAGTGCCCTCGTGGATCCCCGGAACGGGGCGGGGGCCGCCGCCTGGGAGAGCGCCCGACCCAGAAGGCGCCGAAGAAGAGGGCCACCGCCACGCCGAGGAGGATCCGGCCCGCCATGATCTCGACCCCGTAGAGCAGCAGGAGCATCCCGATCGAGAGGAGGATCGTTGCCAGCGAGCGGAGGATCTCGTCGAGGTTTCGGCCGGGATGCCTCCGGCCCCAGTAGGCAGAGGCCACCGCACCGGCCACTCCGATGAGGAGGAACCCGTACCAGATCAGAATCCAGTAGCGACGACCTGCAATCATGAATGCCCGCCCGGTGGTGAGGTCTCCTGGGGGAGGAGCCGGGGTGTACCGGTCACGACAATAGCACCAGCGTGGCGTGGACGCCATACCCGGCCCGCCGGCGTCACTCGCTGAGCGCCCGCAGCCGGTCCCACGGGAAAATGCCGGTGGAGTGGCCGTCGCTCCAGGTCACGCGGAGCCCGTAGGCGCCGACCAGCGCGATGGCGGTCGGCGTGACGGAATCAGGCACGGAGCCCGGCTCGAGGAGCGGCCGCCCGGTCATCTCCTCGATGCACATGGCGCAGGGACACGACAACCGGAGCGCACGCGCGGGGACGCGGCGCTCGCCAGCCCCCGCAACCCATTCGAACCAGAGGCCGTCGTCGCGCCGAGTGATGGCGTGCGGGGCGCGTTTCGTCCCGGGGCCGGATGGGGTGATATTATTCATGGTATAGTCGATCCCTTGATGAACCGAAACGTCCGGACACGCTCATGACTGCCCCCAAGACCAACCCCTTCGGCGCCCGTGGCACGTTGCCGCTCGGAGCACAGCCGATCACGATCTATCGCCTCTCGGAGCTCGCCCGGCAAGGGGTTGCCGACCTTGACCGCCTCCCGTTTTCGGTGCGCGTGCTGCTTGAAAACGGGCTCCGCTGGTGCGGCCAGGGGGCCGTCACGGAAGCTCATGTGAAGACGCTCGCCGGTTGGAGCGCCACCCAGTCCGAGCGGCCCGAGTTCCCCTTCATGCCGGCACGGGTGGTCCTGCAGGACTTTACCGGCGTGCCCTGCGTCGTGGACCTGGCCGCCATGCGCGACGCCATGGCCGAGATGGGCGGAGACCCCAACCGCATCAACCCGGTCGTGCCCTGCGACCTCGTGATCGATCACTCGGTGCAAGTGGACCACTATGGCACGCCCGACGCGTTCCGGCTGAACGTCGCCCTGGAATTTGACCGCAACGCCGAGCGGTACCAGCTGCTCAAGTTCGCGCAGCGCGCCTTCGACAATTTCCGCGTCGTTCCGCCAGGCATGGGCATCGTCCACCAGGTCAACCTCGAGCACCTCTCCCCGGCCATCCAGTTGCGGGAACAGCATGGCCTGCTCACCGCGTACCCCGACACCCTCGTCGGGACCGATTCCCATACCACCATGATCAACGGCCTCGGCGTCGTTGGCTGGGGCGTCGGCGGCATCGAGGCGGAAGCGGTGATGCTTGGCCAGCCGTACTTCATGCTCGTGCCGGACGTGGTCGGGATGAAGCTCACCGGCTCGCTCCCCCCGGGCACCACCGCCACCGACCTCGTCCTCCGCGTCACCCAGATGCTCCGGGCCAAGGGCGTCGTGAACAAGTTCGTCGAATACTACGGACCCGGCATCTCCGGCCTCGGGCTGGCCGATCGCGCCACCCTCGCCAACATGTCGCCGGAATACGGGGCCACCATCGGCTTCTTTCCGATCGACGCCGAGACACTGCGCTATCTCGAGCGCACCGGGCGCAGCAAGGAGTCCGTCGACCTCGTGGAGCGCTACACCAAGGAACAGGGGCTCTTCCGCACCGATGCGACCCCCGATCCTGAATTCACCAGCACCATCGAGCTCGATCTCTCCACGATCGAACCGAGCCTGGCCGGGCCGAAGCGTCCGCAGGACATGGTGCCGCTGCGCACCATGCGGAAGAGCTTCGCCGTCAGCCTCCCGACCCTGATGCAGCCGACGGTGCCTGCGCCGCGCCGCGCATTCGCCTCGACGGAGGCGGGCCGGTGGGCCGACGAGGGCGGCGATCAGGCACAAGCCGTCGCCGCGCCGACGGTCCAGTGCAGAATCAACGGGGAGGACCACGAGTTGAGCGACGGCGCCATCGTCATCGCGGCCATCACCTCGTGCACCAACACCTCGAACCCCTCGGTGATGATCGGCGCGGGCTTGCTGGCCAAGAAGGCCATCGCCAGGGGACTCCGAAGCCGCCCCTGGGTCAAGACCAGCCTGGCGCCCGGCTCCCGGGTCGTCACCGACTACCTGCGCGACGCCGGCCTGACCCCGTTCCTCGACCAGCTCGGTTTTCAGACCGTCGGGTATGGATGCACCACCTGCATCGGAAACAGCGGCCCCCTGCAGGAGCCGGTCGCGCGCGCCATCGAGGAGCATTCCCTCGTCGTCGCGGCGGTGCTCTCCGGCAACCGGAATTTCGAGGCCCGCGTCCACCCGCTCGTGCGCGCCAACTACCTCGCTTCCCCCCTGCTGGTCGTCGCCTTCGCCCTCCTGGGGCGCATCGATGCCGACCTCACCACCGAACCGCTCGGCATTTCGGACGCCGGCGAGCCGGTGTTCCTGCGGGACATCTGGCCCTCCTCGGCGGAGATCGCCCAGGCGATGTCCGCGGCGCTCACTCCCGAGCTCTTCAAGCATCAATACGCGAAGGTCTTCGAGGGGGACCAGGAGTGGAAGGACCTGGAAGTACCGTCCGGGAGCCGGTACGCCTGGGACGACGCCAGTACCTACGTGCAACTGCCGCCCTTCTTCCAGAAGCTCGGGCCGGAACCCGATGCCCCGCAGGATATCCGGGGAGCACGGGTCCTTGCCCTCCTCGGCGACTCCGTCACCACCGACCACATCTCCCCCGCCGGCGCCATCCCGAAGAACGGCCCAGCGGCCACATACCTCCGCGACCACGGCGTGGAGCAGCCCGACTGGAACACCTTCGGCGCCCGCCGCGGCAACCACGAGGTGATGATGCGGGGCACCTTCGGGAATGTCCGCATCAAGAATGGGCTGGTCCCGGACAAGGAGGGGAATTGGACGGTGTACTTCCCGAGCGGCGAGGTCACGTCGATCTATGACGCCGCGATGCGGTACATCGCCGACGAGACGCCCCTCGTGGTGCTGAGCGGCAAGGAATACGGCACCGGTTCCAGCCGCGACTGGGCGGCCAAAGGGACCCTCCTGCTCGGCGTGAAGGCGGTCATCGCCGAGAGCTACGAGCGGATCCACCGGAGCAACCTGGTGGGGATGGGGGTGCTGCCGCTGGCCTACCAGCCGGGGGAAACCCGCGACACCCACAAGCTCACGGGCCGCGAGACGTTCACGATTACCGGCATCGCCAAGGGACTGACCCCTGGCGGCACCGTGGCTGTCGAGGCGAAGCGGGAGGACGGTGCCGTCGTGAAGTTCAAGGCGGTGGTGCGGCTCAACAGCGAGGTGGAGATCGACTACTACCGCCATGGCGGGATCCTGCAGCGGGTACTGCGGAAGTTCGCGGCGGAGGCGTAGGGGGAGGCAGGGAGGCAGGGAGGCAGGGACGAACGTGCCAACGGCCACCGGCGGGGTCAACAACCTGCCTCACGGACTTGCCCAACCATGCGGAGTCTCGGCATCGGGCACGTCGGGTTGAACCCGATTGAATAGGGGTGGGCATAAGCCCACCCCGGTCGATGCGCCCCCCCAGCAAAACGACCCCCCGGGAATCCCAGGGGGTCGTTTCGTTATTGCGGGTGCGGCGGTGCGGTCTACGCCACCAGGTCCCGCAGCCGCTCGCCGGTCTCGCCCTCACGCAGCTTGAGCAGCGCGCGGTCCCGGAGCTGACGGATCCGCTCGCGGGTGACACCCATCATCCGGCCGATTTCCTCGAGCGTCCGGCTGTTGCCGTCGTCCAGGCCGAAATAGAGCCGCAGCACCTTGGCGTCGCGCGGGGGCAGGACGGCCAGCGCCGATTCGATGTCGCTGGTCTGGCTGTTGGTCATCGTGGCGGAATCGGTGCCTTCCTGCTCCGCCATCGCGAACCGCTCCATCCGCTCGTTGCCGTCGCCATCGCGTGTGGGATGGTCGAGTCGCACGGCCTCGGTATTGAGGGCGCTGAGGCTGCGGACGGCTTCCGGCGTGAGGCCGGTGGCCCGGGCCAGTTCCTCGGTGGTCGGCATCCGGCCCAGGCGCTCCTTGAGGAGCGTCGTGGTACGGCCGAGGCGGCTGAGGTCGGCGGTCCGGTTGAGCGGCACCCGGACCGGCCGGCCATGACGGGCGATGGCCGCCTGCACCGCCTGGCGAATCCACCACACCGCGTAGGAAATGAACTTGACGCCGCGGTCCGGATCGAACTTCCGGGCCGCCGTCATGAGCCCGAGGTTGCCCTCGCCGATCAGGTCGACCAGCGGCACACCACGGTTCTGGAACTTCTTGGCCACCGAGACGACGAAGCGGACGTTGTGGCGCGCCAGCTTCTCCTGCGCTGCCACATTGCCCCGAAACGCCTTCTTGGCGAGCTCCATCTCCTGCTCACGGGTCAGCAGCGGGACCCGGCTGATCTCATCAAGGTACAGATCGAGCGACTCGCGTCCCTCGTCAACGGCCTTGGCAATCTGAGCCGGCCGAACAGCACGGCGCTTGGCGCGCGGCTTGACAGTCACCGAACCTCCTCCGGAGGGAATCCCAGCACTCTATAGCCAGCAACGGCCGGAAGTGGCCGTCCAAATACAGTCGCGAAAACTAACAGCTAAGGCGCTAAAAATCAACAGCTTAGCTAACCCCAGCATCCCGAATGGGTTGCAGAATCGTGCCACAAGTCAAGGGCAAAATCCCATGGATCCACGCTCCCCACATCTCCCAGATGCCTGCCAGATTGGCAACGTCGCGCGCCATAAGCACTTGGCGGTCGCGCGGCTCCGCAAACCACGCCACACCCTATAGACCATCCGAGGGCCTGAATAGTTCCCCGTTGCCCCGCGGCCCCGCCTCCATGGGTGACGCCCGGAGGCACCGGGGGCGCACCGCCTCGCCAACTGCCGCCTGCCCCGCTGCCGCCCCGCCCCGCCTACATTGCTGTATGCTCACCAACCCATCGTACGAACTGCTGCGCCAGCTGGCCGGGCCCCTCGTCGCGGTGACCTCCGCCCACGGCGGCCGGACGAATGGCATGATCCTCGACAGTGGCATCCGGGCGAGTATCTCCCCTGAGCACCCCCGCCTGTCGGTCTACATCCACAAATGGCACCTGAGCCACGATCTGGTCTGGGCGAGCGGCCGCTTCGGCGCGCACCTCCTCGCCCAGGACCAGTTCGACGTGGTGCACCGGCTGGGCTTCCAGAGTGGCCGGAAGGTCCGGGACAAGCTCGCGGCAATCCCGCACCGGATGGGAGAGAGCGGTGTCCCCGTCCTGGAAGGATGCCACGCGGCGTTCGAGTGCCGCGTCATCAACACCATGGATGCCGGGCCGTCGACGCTCTTTCTCGGCGAGGTGGTGGCCACGCATGAGGGCAGCACGGGGGCCCTCCTGACGGCGGACCACTTCAGGGCCCACCTGCCGGAGGAATGGCGGGAGGAGTTCCTCACAAACTACCGCGAGGCCCAGGAACGGATCCGGGACCTCGCGGTGATACAGGACGTGCGGCGCTGGGGTGGGCCTACAGCGCCTTGATCTCCGTCACCAGGCTGGTCAGCGACTTCTTGGCGTCGCCGAAGAGCATGGCCGTCTTCGGGTTGTAGAAGAGTTCGTTCTCGATCCCGGCAAAGCCGGCGCTCATCCCCCGCTTCATCACGATCGTGCTCTTCGCCTGGTCAGCATTGAGGATCGGCATCCCGTAGATGGGACTCGCCGCATCGGACCGCGCCGCCGGGTTGACGACGTCGTTCGCGCCAATCACCAGCGCCACATCGGCGCGCTGGAAGTCGTCATTGATCTGGTCCATCTCACAGAGCTTCTCGTAGGGGACGTTGGCCTCCGCCAGCAGCACATTCATGTGCCCCGGCATCCGCCCCGCCACGGGGTGAATGGCGTACTTGACCTCCCCCCCCCGCCGCTCGATCAGGTCGGCCAGCTCGCGCACCGCGTGCTGCGCCTGCGCCACCGCGAGCCCATACCCCGGGACCACGATCACGAACTGGGCATAGCCGAGCTGCACGGCGGCGTCCTCGACCGACACCTGGCGGACCGTGAGCCCCTCCGAGCTCTTGCCGATGGCCCCGGCATCTCCACCGAAGGCGCCGAAGAGGACGTTGGTGAGCGATCGGTTCATCGCCTTGCACATGATCTGGCTCAGGATGATGCCGGACGACCCGACCAGCGCGCCGGCGATGATCAGCACGTTGTTGTGGATCACGAAGCCGGTCATCGCGGCGGCGATGCCCGAATAGGAGTTCAGCAGGGAGATCACCACCGGCATGTCGGCGCCGCCGATGGGAACCACCAGCAGCACGCCCAGCACCAGCGCGAGGGCGATGACCGTGTAGAACGGCCAGAGCACCTGCTCGGGCACGATCAGCTGGTACGCCGCGAGCCCGACGATGGCGGCGAAGAGCGCCCCGTTCAGCACCTTCTGAAGCGGGAAGGTGATCGGCTTGCCGGTCATGACCTCCTGCAGCTTGGCCCAGGCGATCAGGCTTCCCGACAGCGTGACCGAGCCGATGAGGAGGCTGAGCTGCGTCGTGATGCCGATGTCGATGGTGGGCGTGACGCCGGCCAGCTCGGCCTTCAGAAACTCCGCGCCGCCCACCAGCAGCGAGGCACCACCGCCGAAGCCGTTGAGGAGGGCGACCATCTGCGGCATGGACGTCATCTTGACGGCCCGGGCCATCCAGAACCCGACGGCGGAGCCGATGAACATCCCGACCATGATTTCCTGGTAGCTCAGAATGCCGTGATCGAAGAGGGTCACCACGATGGCGATGAGCATGCCGACGCCGGACATCCGGTTGCCCTGCCGGGCGGTGACCGGGCTGCCGAGGCGCTTCAGGCCAAGGACGAACAGGACCGCGGCCACCAGATAGAGGAGCAGTTCGAGAGCGACCGGCATTACTTGGCCTCCGGCTTCTTGGTGAACATCTCCAGCATCCGGTCCGTCACCGTGTAGCCACCAACCACGTTCATCATGGCAAAGACCACCGCGCTGACCCCGAAGGCCCACGAGATCCATCCGAACCCACCGCCCGCCACCACCAGCGCGCCGACGATCGTGATGCCGCTGATCGCGTTCGCGCCAGACATCAGCGGCGTGTGGAGCGTCGTGGGGACGCGGTTGATGAGCTCGACGCCCAGGAAGGTCGCGAGCACAAAGAGCGTGATACTCAGTACGAGGGCTTCCATGGTCAGGCCGCCTTGCCGGTGCGGAGTTCACCCGCGTGCGTGACGCACATCGGGCCAGTGATCGGATCGGACAGCTCGACCTGCAGCGCCCCGTCCTTGAGGAGATGGGTCACGAAGGTGAGGACGTTCCGGCCATACATCTGGCTGGCGTGCAGCGGCACGCCGGCCGGAAGATTGACGGGTGACAGAATGGTGACCCCATGCTCCGTCACCGTCTCGCCGAACTTCGTCAGCGCGCAGTTCCCGCCCGATTCCCCGGCCAGGTCAACGATGACCGAGCCGGGCTTCATGGCGCGCACCGCCTCCGCGGTGATGAGCCGGGGCGCCGGGCGGCCGGGGATCTGTGCCGTCGTGACGACGAGGTCCTGGCCCTTGGCATGCTCGCCGATCCCGGCGACCACCCGGGCCTGTTGTTCCTCGGCCAGTTCCTTCGCGTACCCGCCCTGTCCTTCGCCCTCCACGGCGGCCACCTCCACGAAGGTGGCGCCGAGGCTCTGCACCTGTTCACGGACCACCGAGCGCACGTCGAACGAAGAGACGATGCCGCCGAGCCGGCGCGCGGTGGCAATGGCCTGGAGGCCAGCCACCCCGGCGCCGACCACGAACACCTTCGCCGGGGCGAGGGTCCCCGCGGCAGTGGTCAGCATCGGGAGAATGCGACCCATCGCGTCGGCGCCGATCAGGACCGCCTTGTACCCGGCGATGGTCGCCTGCGAGGAGAGGGCGTCCATCGACTGCGCCTTGGTGGTGCGGGGCACCAGCTCCATCGCGAACGCGGTCACCTTCCTGCCGGTCAGAACCGAGAGGAGATCGGCCGAGGCAGCGGGAGCGAGAAAGCTCACGAGCGCGGCGCCCTCACGGAGTTGACCGGCTTCCTGCGCCGTGGGGCGCTGCACCTTGAGGACCAGGTCGGCCCCGAGCGCTTCGGCGGCGGTACCCACGAGGGTGGCGCCCGCCGCTTCATAGTCGGCGTCGGGAACGAAGGCGGCGGCGCCGGCGCCGCGCTGGATCAGGACCTCGCAGCCGGCCTTCGTCAGCTTGCCGACGCCGTCGGGCACCAGCGCCACGCGCCGTTCATGGGGGCGGGTTTCCGCAGGGACTCCAATGCGCATGTCGTGTCTTCCAGGGTAGATGGTGGCGGGGAATCTAATCGTCAGGGGGCGTTGGCCAAGGAGTCCACCGCCGCACCCAGCGCGGTGTAGGCCGTGGGGTCCACTTCGCGGAAGGGGACGGCCCGGTACCCGATCGTCCCATCGGGGGCCACGACGAAGAGGTTGCGGTTGTTGAGGCCGGCGACGCTGTGGGCGCCGTACGCCTTCCCCACCGCGCCGTCAGGATCACTCAGGAAGGTGAACGGATAGTCCGCCTCGCTGGCCCAGGAGGCCAGGGTCTCGGGCGAATCGGTGCTGATGGCCAGCAGGACCACGTCCTTGCCCCCGTTGAAAACCGTCGCATACTGATCACGGTACGCGTTCATCTGGATGGTTCAGCCCTTGGTCTTCGCCTGGTAAAAGAAGGCGATGACCACCGTCTTGTCCCGCAGGTCCTCCAGCCGCACCGGGGAGGACAGCACCCCGTCGCGCGTGGCACCGGTGAGGGAGAATCCGGGGGCCACGGCGCCCACTTCCAGGGGTTCCTGCGACAGTCCGGCGCACGCAACACCCGCAAACAACACGGCCGTCATGGCGACATCTCGAGGGTACCACCGCATGTGCCGCTCCATTCAAGAGACGGTGAAAGGTACATCCGCCGGGGCCGATTCGAGTGCCCCACGACGGCAGTGCGCGTTCGCCCGAGCCATTTCCCGAGGGAAAACCCGCCGATTCCTATTGTTGACAGAGGGGAAAGTTGCTACATTGGTGGCGCAGTACCTACGGAGTCCCCTGCGGCACACGTGGAGTTTCCCCTCGTAACGGAGAGTCGCGATGGCAGCCAAGAAGAAGAAGGCAGCGAAGAAGCCGGCGAAGAAGGCCGCGAAGAAGGCAGTCAAGAAGACCGCCAAGAAGAAGACCGTCAAGAAGGCCGCGAAGAAGAAGGCCCCGAAGAAGAGGAAGACGGCCTCCAAGCGCAAGCCGTCGGCAGCGTTCATGAAGCCGATGAAGATTTCCCCCGCCCTCGCGGCGGTCATCGGCGCCGGCCCGTATCCGCGCACCGAAGTCACCAAGAAGCTCTGGGCCTACATCAAGCGGAAGGGCCTGCAGGATTCCAAGAACCGTCGTGAAATCAACGCCGATGCCAACCTCAAGGTGGTGTTCGGTGGACGCAGCAAGGTCAACATGTTCGAAATGACCAAGCTCGTCAGCAAGCACCTTTCGTAGTTCCCGATATCCCCCGCAGGGACCGGACGAAGGGCACGCCCGCTGGCGTGCCCTTTCGGTTTCCTCCCCTTCCAGCGCCCGCGAGCGCACGCTATACTCCCGCCCCTATGGCAAACCCACAGTACATCTACACGATGGTGAACCTCGGCAAGGTGGTCCCGCCCAAGCGGGAAATCCTCAAGGGGATCTACCTGTCGTTCTTCCCCGGCGCCAAGATCGGCGTCCTCGGCTCCAACGGCGCCGGCAAGAGTTCGCTGCTTCGGATCATGGCGGGGGTCGACCAGGACTTCATCGGCGAGGCACGCGCCGCCGACGGGACGAAGATCGGATTCCTGCCGCAGGAACCGGTGCTCGACCCCGACAAGGACGTGCGGGGCAACGTCGAGGAGGCGGTGCGCGAGCAGCGCGCCCTCCTCACCGAGTTCGAGTCGGTCTCCGCCAGGTTTGCGGAACCGATGACCGACGACGAGATGACCGCCCTCCTCGAACATCAGGGCAACCTGCAGGAACGGATCGAGACGCTGAACCTCTGGGACCTCGACCGCACCATCGATATCGCCATGGACGCGCTCCGCCTGCCGCCCGGCGATGCCTCGGTGGCCAACCTCTCCGGCGGCGAGAAGCGGCGGGTGGCCCTCTGCCGGGTCCTCCTCGAGCAGCCGGACATGCTCCTCCTCGACGAGCCCACCAACCACCTCGACGCCGAATCGGTGGCCTGGCTGGAGCGGCACCTGGCGGAGTTTCCCGGCACCGTCGTGGCGGTCACCCACGACCGCTACTTCCTCGACAACGTGGCCGGCTGGATTCTCGAGCTCGACCGGGGACAGGGCATTCCGTGGAAGGGAAACTACTCCTCCTGGCTCGAGCAGAAGCAGGCGCGCCTCGCCAACGAGGAGAAGCAGGCCTCCGCCCGCCAGCGGACGCTGCAGCGCGAGTTGGAGTGGGTCCAGATGTCGCCGCGGGCCCGGCAGGCGAAGAACAAGGCGCGTGTCACCCGCTACGAGGAGATGCTGGCCGAGGGCGATCGCGCGCGCGAAGGCACCGCCGAAATCCTGATCCCCCGACCACCCCGACTCGGCGACGAGGTCGTCATCGCCAGGGGACTCGCCAAGGGCTATGGCGAGAAGCTGCTCTTCGAGCAGCTGGACTTCTCGCTGCCGCGCGGCGGGATCGTCGGGGTCATCGGCGCCAACGGGGCCGGCAAGACGACCCTCTTCCGCATGATCGCCCGGCAGGAGGAGCCGGACGCCGGCACCCTCACGATCGGTGCGACGGTCCAGGCGTCGTATGTCGACCAGAGCCGCGAAGCGCTGGACGCCTCCAGGACTGTCTACGAGGAAATCAGCGGCGGGGCGGATGTGCTCGACTTCGGCGGTCGCGAGGTGAACGCGCGCGCCTATTGCGCCGGATTCAACTTCCGGGGCACCGACCAGCAGAAAAAGGTGGAGATTCTCTCCGGTGGCGAACGAAACCGGTTGCACCTGGCCAAGCTGCTGAAGACCGGCGGCAACCTGCTGCTGCTGGACGAGCCAACCAACGATCTCGACGTCGACACGCTCCGCGCGCTCGAAGACGCCCTCGTCGCCTTCCCCGGTTGCGCCGTGGTCATCAGTCACGACCGGTGGTTTCTCGACCGGATCGCCACGCACATCCTCGCCTTCGAGGGCGACAGCCAGGTGACTTGGTTCGAGGGGAACTACCAGGAGTACTCCGCGGACTTCCACCGCCGCAAGGGCACCTCGGCGGATCGGCCGCACCGGATCAAGTACAAGAAGCTGGTCCACTGAGCGCGGCCGGACCCCTGTGCCGCTGATCCACGACCTCCTCCTCATCCATGCCGTCATGACCCTGGTGCTCGCAGGGATCATGTGGGCCGTGCAGCTGACCATCATCCCCCTCCTGGCCCGCGACGCCGCGGAGAGCTGGCCGCGCCACGTGCGGATCTATCGCGGCCTGCTTCGTGTCCTCTTCTGGCCGCTGGTGGTCATCGAAGGCGGGAGCGGCATCGGCGTGGCGCTGCTGCATCCTGCCGGCGTACCCGACTGGCTCCATGGGATCAATATCGGGCTGCTCCTCTGCGCCTGGATCACCGTCCCCTACACCCGGTTCGTGGTGGGCCACGGGCCGCTGGACCGGTTTCATCCGGCAGGCTTCGGCAAGTTTGCGCAATTGAACTGGATCCGGGTCGCGGTGTGGACTGGCCGGTCGGTCGTGGTGCTCGCGATGCTGCGCCTCGCCAGGGCAGCCGGAGGGGCGTGAACGCCAGCGACTTGGTGGTTGCGCAAGCTGGTCGGGAGTTGAATACTGGACTTGAGCGTTCGCGGCCGACACACCGCGCCTGCCGCCAGGCTCGACTGGAGCCCCCCTCTCCAAGGAGATCCCTATGGCACATCGTCCCACACTCACGCCCACCCGCCTGCTGCTCTGCACCCTTGCCCTCTCCGGAACACTGCTGGTGGGCTGCAGTGACGACAGCAGCAACAACAACGGCGGCGGCGGCAAGGCCTCGACGGATTACGTCGGGCTCCTCTCGAGCGACAACGGGCTGACCGGGCCGCTCAATCTCACCTTCGCCAGCCCCGTCGTGGCCCCGCCGATGCCGGGCACCGGCCCGTCCTTCAGCAGCGCCGCCGTCAACGTGACCGGCACGCTGCAACTCGGCGGCGGAGGGCTGATCGACATCACGGGCGTCCTGAGCGACGACGATGTCCTGACGATGTCGGGCGGGGGGTACGACCTCATCGGCGAGCTGGACAACGGGATCATCGTCGGCGGGTTCACCAATGCCGGCATTGTCCTCATCACCGGAGCGTTCGTGGCCGCCAGCAGCAGTGACGGCTCTCCGGCCCTGGCCTTCTGCGGGACCTTCGCGGGCCAGGACTTCGACGATCCGCCCACGGAGAATTCGGGCACCTTCAGTCTGGTGGTGGCCAACGGCTTCGCGACCGGGGTGGCGGTGGACGACGAGGGGAATGCGATCCCCATCCAGGGCACGGCCACCTCTTCGTCGATTTCCATCAACCAGAACGATCCCGACTCGGGCGGCACACTCAACGCCTCGGGCACCTACAACAGCACCTCCATGTCCGGCACCTTCAACGTGTCGGTGAGCGGAGTGCCGCTGTCGACGGGCACCTTCTCGGGCGGGATCTGCGGACAGGAAACCTGAACGCCTCCGGCGCCGAGAACGGAGCGACCCCCCGGCCAATCGCCGGGGGGTCGCCTCGTATCTGCCTCCCTGCCCCGCCGTCACCCCGGCGAAAGCCGGGGCCCGCCTCTAGGGTGTCGGCTTCTCCTTCGGTTCCAGCTTCAGGATCCACAACCCGGTGTTGATGTCGGGCACGTAGATGATGCCGTCCTTGACCACGGCGCCCCAGGCGAATGTCGCGCGGGGCTTGGCCCCCTTGTCGTCCGCCGTGTAGGTCCAGGCCATTTCCCGGCCCTGGCGGAGCAGATCGCCCTGCAGCTCGCCGGAAATGTCCACCGCCCGGGCGCCTCCCTGGTAGTTCCCCATGTACAGGGTGTCCCCCGCCGCCCAGATGTTGTGGACCCCGCCGTCGGTCGGCTCATACCACGCCACCAGCTTCGGCTTCTCGAGGTTCGACACGTCGAGCACCTGCAGCCGCCCGAAGGTCAGGTCGTTGCCGTCCTTGAGCCCCGTGGAGGGCTTGCTCGCGTACACCTCGTCGCCGATGAAGACGTACTTCCCCTGGCGCCAGGCGGTGTGCGTCCCCCGCGCGCTCAGTCCCCAGTACTCGTCCACCCGCGCATACAGGGCGTCCAGGTCGTACTTGAACTGGGAGATGAACTTCGGATTCTCCGGGCTGCCCCCCTTCATGCCGTTGCCGACATCGAGCACCACGAGCCCGTCGTCCCAGTAGCTCAGGTAGGCAATACCGTCGGTGACGGCGATGTCATGCAGATACCGCCCCTGGGTGACCTGCTCCGTCTGCCAGCGCGCCACCTCGCGCGGCTGGAGGGGATCCCGGATGTCGATGACGCGCATCGACCCGGTCGCGTCGTCCGTCAGGTAGACCCGGCCCTCGTAGACGTACGAGCTGTGCACCCCGCCCGACACCGTTTCCGTGTACTCCGAAATCGGCGTCGGGTGGCAGGCATCGCTGGCATCGAAGATGACGATGCCATCCTTGCGGTTGGAGGAACCCTCCCGCGAGAACACCCCGTACTTGCCGTCTTCCGTCGTCATCACGTCGTTGACGAGCCGGGCATCGGTCATCATCGAATCGACGATGGCCGGCGCCCGCGGATCGGAGACATCGATCGCATACACCCGGTCCGAAATCGTGGTCATGTAGGCGCACTTGCCGTTGGGATGCACCCACACTTCCGCGGCGCGCTGCGAGACCGGAACGCGGCCGAGCACCTCGAATCCGCGTCCGACCTTCCGTGCGGCCACGGTCACCAGGGCGTCGGCGGTCCGCCCCCCGATCTCGGCGGTCACCGTATAGGTGCCCGGCGTCTCCGCCACGAACGAGCCATTCGCCCCGATCATCGCCACGCCCTGCCCACCCGCCACGCTCCAGCGGGTCGCGACATCGGTCAGCGATTTACCGTTGGCCTGGACGGCCGCGGCGGAGAACGCCACGACGTCGCCGGTGCGGACCGAGGTGGTCGCCGGGGTCAACGCGAGGGACGCCACAGCATTGGCCAGGACCTCGATAGGCAGTGTGGCCGATGCCGCGCCCGCCCTGGCGGTGATCACCGCTCTCCCGGCCGCCTGCGCGCTCAGGCGGCCATCGGGGGTGATGGCGGCCACCTTCGGGTTGCTCGACGTGAAGGCCGGGGCGTCTGACCGGCGATCCCCCTGGGCGCTGAACGCCGCCGCAGTCAGGGTGAGCCGCGTCCCCGCCACCATCCGCGAGGGACCATCCACGAACTCCACCACGGCGGCGGGTGCCGGGACGATGCGAATCGTGGCCCTGCCGAGCGCCGTCTTCGACCCCCGCACCGAGGCGACCGCCGTCACCTGCGCGGTTCCGAGGAATCCCCCGGAGAGTACGCCGGTGGAGTCGATGGTTCCGCCATTGCCGGCGGCGAACCAGCGGATCCGCGCGGCGGTGACCGGCTGGCCGTCGCCCCCGAGCGCGCGCGCCTCCATCTGGATCGTCTGGCCCACCTGGACCTCCGCACTCGCGGGAGTCACCTGCACACTGGCAATTGCCGGCGCAGCGGCCTGCTGGGGATCCTGAGCCAGCACGAGCAGCAACGGAATGAACATGGGGAGACTCCATGGCACGAAAGGGGAACGGGCGGTTGTGAGAGCCGGACGGGTGTGGCCGGTCGGAAGTTGCAGGCCGTGATAATAGTCCTATTTTCCCCGCATGCCTACTGCCCCTCCATCCCGGAACATCCCGGTCGGCCTGGTCCAGATGCGATGCTCCGTCGACGCCGCCGGCAATCTGGCGCGTGCCGTCGCGGGTATCCGAACCGCAGCGTCGAAGGGCGCCAGGATCGTCTGCCTGCAGGAGCTCTTCCTCAGCGAGTACTTCTGTCAGACGGAGGACCACGCCAACTTCGCGCTCGCCGAGGCGATCCCGGGGCCGAGCACGGCATCCCTCTCCGCGGTGGCCGAAGAACTCGGCGTGGTGATCGTCGCCTCACTCTTCGAGCGCCGGGCCGAGGGGCTGTACCACAACACCGCTGCGGTCATCGACGCCGACGGCACGTACCTCGGCAAGTACCGGAAAATGCATATCCCGGACGACCCGCAGTACTACGAGAAGTTCTATTTCGCCCCCGGCGACACCGGGTTCCGGATCTTCGATACCGCGGTCGGCCGGATCGGTGTCCTCATCTGCTGGGACCAGTGGTACCCCGAGGCGGCACGGCTCACCTCGCTTCGCGGCGCGCAAATCCTCTTCTATCCGACGGCCATCGGCTGGCTGCCACCGGAAAAGGAGGAATACGGCGCGGCGCAGAAGGACGCGTGGACCACGATGCAGCGGAGTCATGCGATTGCCAACGGGGTATTTGTCGTTGCCGTGAACCGCGTGGGCCACGAGGGACTCGTCGCGCCGAACGGGATCGATTTCTGGGGTGGCAGTTTCGTCGCGGATCCGTACGGGTCGGTCCTGGGCCGCGCCGGCGAATCGGAGGAAGTGCTGGTGGTGGAGTGCAACCTGGGCCTCACCGACGTGGCCCGGACCCACTGGCCCTTCCTCCGTGACCGGCGCATCGACGCCTACGGCGACCTCACGCAGCGGTACCTCGACGGGTGAGGAAGCATCAACGCGGCCCCGCTCCCGCCGCGCTCGGCTATCGCATGCCGGCGGAGTGGGCCCCTCACCGCGGCACCTGGCTCTCCTGGCCGCACAACACGGCGTCCTGGCCCGGCAAGTTCGACCCGGTGCCGGCCGTCTTTGCCGAAATGGTGCGGCACCTCGCGCCCCACGAGGAAGTCCACATCAACGTCACCGGCCCCGAAATGGCCACGGACGTGCTCGCTCTCCTCCGCCCCTTCGACCTGCCCATCGGGCGCGTCGTGCTCCACGAAAACCCGACCAACGACGCCTGGTGCCGCGACCACGGGCCCTGCTTCATCCAGCGCACCGTTGACGGACGGCCCGAAGAGGCCATCGTGGACTGGGGGTACAACGCGTGGGGCGGGAAGTATCCCCCGTTCGACCTCGACGACGCGATCCCCAAACGCGTCGGCGCCGCGTACGACATTCCGGTCTTCCACCCGGGCATCGTGATGGAGGGAGGCTCGCTCGACGTGAATGGCGCCGGCACGCTGCTGACCACAGAAGCCTGCCTCCTCAATCCGAACCGCAACCCGGACCTCGGGCGCGACGAGATCGAGGGGTATCTCCGGGACTACCTCGGCGTGACGCACATCCTGTGGCTGGGTGACGGCATCGTCGGTGATGACACCGATGGCCACGTGGATGACATCACGCGCTTCACCGACGCGCGGACGGTCGTGACCGTGGTCGAGGAGGATCCGCGGGACGACAACCACGAGCCGCTCCAGGCCAACCTGAGGCGGCTCCAGGGCATGACCGACCAGGACGGCCAGCCGCTTCGCATCGTGACCCTGCCGATGCCCCGCGCGCGCTACCAGGACGGCCAGCGTCTCCCGGCCAGCTACGCGAACTTCTACATCGCCAATGGCGTGGTGCTGCTCCCGGCCTACGACCCCGACCGCGATGAGTTGGCTCGCACCACGCTGCAGGAACTCTTCCCCACCCGCCGTGTGGTACTGATCGATGCCGTGGATCTCGTCTGGGGACTCGGCGCGTTCCACTGCGTCACGCAGCAGTGGCCGGCGTTGCCATAAGCTTCTGTCATGGCGAGGAGGCCCTCTTGAGGGCCGACGAAGCAATCTCCCGTCCTACAGGTCCCGCTCCACCAATCCCTTCAACAGATGCCATACCGTGGCGGCGGCCAGCCGGGCGGCGGCATTGTCACGATCGTACACCGGATTCATCTCCACCACATCGCAGGAACGCACCGCCCGGGTGCGACCCGCCCGATAGGCGGCGTGCAGCCAGAGATCGGCCGAGATGCCCCCCACCGCGGGCGAACTTGCGCCCGGCGCCACCGACTGCTCGACCGCGTCGAGATCGAAGCTGACGAACGAAGGCCCCTCCAGCGACCCGTAGATCTCGTCGATCCGGGCCGGCGAGAGATCCCGCCGCCAGACGAAGCGGGCGCCGTGCGCCGCCAGGAACTCGAGGTGGGCGCGGGCCACGACGTGCGGCAGCAGCCCGGCTGCCACGAACTGTCGGCACGCGCCGGACGGATCGAGGATCGCCTGGCGAAAGGGCGACCCGGCGTGACCCAGCCCGTCCTGCAGCTCCCGCACATCGGGATGGGCGTCCCAATTCAGGATGGCCACCCGTGCTCCGCTGGCGACGTACCCCTGGAAGTGTCCGAAGGACGTTTCGTGCCCTCCGCCGAGCACGACGACGAAGGACCCGGCAGCCAGGTGGGGTGCGAGTGCCTCCCCCAACAGCCCCTGGTCCCGCTCGACATCATCCGTCAGCACCAGGTTGCCGAGGTCGAGCGTGTGTTCCAGCAGGTCGACCGACTCCTCGAACCGCTCGGCGTCGGGGGTCAGGCGAAAGAGCATCCGGCGGATTTCATCCGGCGCCCCCGCCGCGCCAACCCGCCCGCCATTCCGGTGGACCCCTTCGTCCGAAGGGAAGCCAATGATCACCGCACGCGGGGTGCTCCCGTCGGCGAGGTGCGTCCCGAGCAGGTGTCCGATCCGCGGGTCATCGGCGCCGGTCGTCGGCAGAATCACGTCGGGCTGGGTGTACGTCAGCATATGCGCTCTTGGGTGACTAGGACGGCGAGGCCTGCCAGCAGACGCGGCCGGCGGCGACAGTCAGGACACACGCATTTGGCCGAAAGTGATAGAGCCAGTGGTTGACATCCGGGGCGTCGATGATGGCCAGGTCGGCGCGGCAGCCCACCGATACCTCGCCGGCCTGACCCCGCAACCCCACGGCCGTTGCCGCGATGCTCGTGGCCCCCTTCAGGGCTTCGGCCGGAGTCATCCGCTGCAGGTGGCAGGCAAGCATCATCGCCAGCGGCAGATCCCAGCTCGGCGCGGAGCCCGGGTTGAAGTCGGTGGCGACGGCGACCGGCACACCGGCGTCGATAAACTTCCGGGCGGGCATCGGCCGCTGGTTCAGGTAGAGCGTGGCGAGCGGCAGGCTGACCGCCACGACCCCTGCCGCCGCCATCGCGGCGATCCCCGTGTCGGACGCGCACTCCAGGTGATCGGCACTGAGCGCCCCGACCTCGGCGGCCAGTTCGGCGCCACCTCCCGCGGAGAGCTGGTCCGCGTGCAGTTTCGGGGCGAGCCCAACCGCCTTGCCAGCACGGAAGATCCGCCGCGCCTCGTCCACACTGAAGGCGGTGTCCTCGACAAAGACGTCGCAGCATCTGGCGAGGCCGGCCTCTGCCACGGCGGGGATCATTTCGTCGAGCAGCAGGCGGAGGTAGGCCGGGCGGTCGGCACGGTGCTCGGCCGGGACGACGTGGGCGCCGAGGAAGGTCGGCACGATCCGGGTCGGCTGTGTTTCAGCCAACCGCTGGTAGACCCGGAGGAGGCGCAGCTCGGTTTCGAGGTCGAGGCCGTAGCCACTCTTGCACTCGACCGTCGTGACACCGAGCCGGCGCATCCCATCCAGCGCGGCCGCAGCCTTGGCAACGAGTTCCTCTTCCGTCGCGGCGCGCGTCGCCCGCACGGTGGACATGATCCCCCCGCCCGCCCGCGCGATGTCGAGATAGCCCACGCCCTGCAGCCGCTGTTCGAATTCGTCGGCGCGCCATCCGCCGAACGCGAGGTGCGTGTGACAGTCCACCAGGCCGGGGAGCACGAGCCGGCCACGGGCGTCGAGCGACTCGCCGCGGCTGAACTCCGCCGGCAGCTCTGATTCGGGACCGACCCAGCGGAGCGTCTCCCCCTCCCACGCGACAGCCGCTCCGGAAATGAGATGCACGTCCCCCTGCCCCCCCTCGGGGCGGCAGGTGGCCAGCAAGCCGATGTTCCGGAGGACCGTCACGAGCGCGTCACTCGCCGTTGATCATGGGAAGATCGACGCCACGCTCGTTGGCGGTCTCGATGGCCATCGGATACCCGGCATCCGCATGGCGCATGACGCCCGTGCCCGGATCGGCGGTCAGGACCCGTTCCAGCCGACGATCCGCCATCTCCGTCCCATCCGCCACGGCCACCATGCCGCTATGGAGAGAGTATCCGATGCCGACGCCGCCGCCGTGGTGCAGCGACACCCAGCTCGCGCCACAGGCGGTGTTCAGCATCGCGTTGAGGAGCGGCCAGTCCGCGATCGCGTCCGACCCGTCCATCATCCCTTCCGTCTCCCGATTCGGCGACGCGACGGAGCCGGTGTCGAGATGGTCGCGCCCGATGACGATCGGCGCCTCGACCTTGCCATGCTTGACGAGCCAGTTGAACCGGAGTCCCATCTCCGCGCGCTCTCCGTATTCCAGCCAGCAGATTCGCGCCGGGACACCCTGGAAGTGGACCTTCTCGCGAGCCTGCTGAATCCAGCGGGCCAGCGCCTCGTTCCTGGGAAAGGTCTCGAGGACGGCGTCGTCGGTCACCGCAATGTCCTTCGGATTTCCCGAGAGGGCCGCCCAGCGGAACGGGCCGGCACCCCGGCAGAAGAGTGGCCGAATGAAGGCTGGCACAAATCCCGGAAAGTCGAACGCCTCCGGCATGGCCCGCAGGTCGGCCACCTGCCCGCGGAGGTTGTTGCCGTAGTCGAAGACCACGGCACCCCGCCGCTGCAGCTCGAGCATGGCAGTGACGTGTACCACCATCGAGTCCAATACCCGGTCTTCGTAGCCCTTCGGGTTCTTCTCCCGAAGCTCGGCAGCCTCCGCCAGGCTCAATCCCATGGGGATGTACCCCACGCGCAGGTCGTGGGCGGAGGTCTGGTCCGTGACGACGTCGAGCGTGACACCGCGTCGCACCAGTTCCGGCAGCACTTCAGCGATGTTGCCCACCAGGCCGACGGAAAACGCCCGACGTGCAGTCCGCGCGCGCTCAACCAGCTCGAGCGCCTCGTCGAGGTCGGTGGACATCGCGTCGCAGTAGCCGGTATCGACCCGCCGCTGAATTCTGGTGGCGTCGACATCCACGCCGAGCAAGGCCGCGCCGTTCATCGTGGCCGCGAGCGGCTGCGCGCCTCCCATCCCCCCGAGGCCCCCGGTCACCACCAGGCGCCCGGCCAGCGAACCGCCGAAGTGCTGGCGCGCGCACTCGGCGAATGTCTCGTAGGTGCCCTGGAGGATGCCTTGCGTCCCGATGTAGATCCAGGATCCCGCCGTCATCTGGCCGTACATGGTGAGGCCGAGGGCGTCGAGCCGGCGGAACTCATCCCAGTTGGCCCAGCGGGGAACGAGGTTGGCGTTGGCGATCAGGACCCGCGGCGCCTCTTCGTGGGTCCGGAAGACGCCGACCGGTTTTCCACTCTGTACCAGCAGGGTCTCATCGTTCTCGAGTCGCTGCAGGGTGGACACGATTCGGTGATAGCTCGGCCAGTCGCGCGCCGCTTTCCCGCCACCCCCATAGACAATGAGTTCCTCGGGGCGTTCGGCGACCGCCGGGTCGAGGTTGTTCATCAACATCCGGAGTGCCGCTTCCTGATGCCAGCCCTTGCAGGAGAGCGCGGTACCCCGTGGAGCACGGATCGGTGTGTAGCCAGCGAAGACGGTCATGAGCAGATCGCAGGTCGAAGAGGAACCAGAAATCTAACGGCCGGGGCCTCGATTCTATACCGCGTCACTTGGAGGCGGGCCGATATCCCGGCCCGCGCACGACCCGTCCGGCGGCGGCGCCGGTCGGTTCGCCATCGCGAAGCACCTGCGTCCCATTGACCCAGACCTGTTCGACCCCGGTCGCGTATTGGTGCGGCTGGTCGAAGGTGGCCCGGTCGGCAATCGTGGCTGGGTCGAAGACCACAATGTCGGCGTAGTTCCCGGGTGCCAGCCGTCCCCGCCGGGTCAGTTTCAGGTTGTCGGCAGGCTGGGAGGTCAGGCGGCGGATCGCCTCGGGAGTGCGAGCAGCTGTTCCTCTCGGACATACTTGCCCAGAAGGCGCGCAAAGTTCCCGTAGGCGCGCGGGTGCGTCCCTGAAAGCAGGAAGACGCCCTCGGCGCTCTTCGACCCGCCGTCGGAGCCGAAGCTCATGTAGGGAAGCTGGATCTTCCTCCGGACGTTGTCCTCCGACATCGTGAAGAAGACACATCCCACCCGGCTGTCGTCCTCGACGACGAGGTCCATCGCCGTTTCCTCGGGCGAGGTCCCGCGCATCTGCGCCACTTCCGCCAGGGTCTTGCCGGTCAGCGGCTTGAGGGCCGGGTTCTTGAAGCCCACGAGCAGGATCCCCCCGGCCCCGCCCGCATTCACGAAGGCGTTGTCGAAGCCGGCATCGCCCTGCATTTCCTTCAGCAGTCGCCGACGCACTGCGGGGTCCTTGAGGCGCGCCACCCAGGCGTCGTGCCCCCCCTCCTGCACCCAGGTGGGCATCGTCGCGTCGAGCCCCGTGGAGCTTGCCGGATAGGTGTACATGTCCGTCGTGATCTGCAGCCCCGTGGCGCGCGCAGAATCGATCAGCGCAATCAGGGTGTCGAGCTTGGCCCAGTTCTGCCGCCCGGACGCCTTCAAGTGATAGATCTCCGCCGGAACATTCGCCTCGCTGGCGATCGTGATCAGTTCCCGGGCGGCGGTGAGGAGCCCTCTCCCCTCATCCCGCATGTGGGAGATGTACATCCCGCCCGATTCACCCGCCGCGCTGGCGAGCGCAATCAATTCCTCGGTGGTGGCGTAGTTGGCCGGTGCATAGATCAGGGAGGAGCCGACGCCGAGTGCCCCTTCAGCCATCCCCTGCCGGACCAGGTCCTGCATCCGCGTCAATTCCTCCGGCGTTGCCGGCCGATCGATGTATCCCACTTCATGCACCCGCACCGTGGTGGCCCCCACGAACGAGGCCACGTTGGTGGCGATACCGCGGGACACGACGTAGTCGAGGTACTCTCCGAGGGTGGTCCACGGAACGTCGTAGGTCAGGTCTCCCTGCTGGGCAATCATCTGGGCCCGCATCGAGTCCGTGAGCGGGCCCATGGAGCCACCCTCACCGAAGATCTCGAGCGTCACCCCTTGCCGGATGTCGCTCTGGGAGCGGCCGTCGACGAGGAGGTCGACAGGGGCCCAGCTCAGCATGTTGATGAAGCCCGGTGCCACGGCCAGCCCGGTGGCATCCACCTCGACCCGGCCCCGCGCGGGCCCGAGATCCCCGATCGCGACAATGGTATCTCCCCGTACGGCGACGTCGCCGAGGATCGGCTCACCTCCGGTCCCGTCGTAGACCGTCCCATGGCGGACCACGAGGTCGTAGGCGGGGGCGGGCCGGCAAGCAGCCAGCGAGATCAGAACGCCGAAAGAGAGGCAGGCACCGATACGCATGAGGAGGTCCGGTCAGGAATGGGGGAGGGGCGGCGGCGGAGGAACAGACGCCGGTGAGAAGAGAACCGTCAGACGAGTCGGTCGAGCTCCGCCCTCATGTCGAGGGCGCTCGACCACCGCTGATCCCGGTCCTTGGCCAGCGCCCGCTGGATGGCCCCGGCCAGCGCCGCCGGCACCTCCGGGCGGAGCTCCGAGAGGAGGGGCGCCTCGGCCGTTTGTTGCAGCTGGAGGACCACCGCCTCGCTGCGGTGGACGAAGGGTGGTCGACCAGCCAGCGCCTCGAAGAGGACACAACCGAGCGAGTAGATGTCGCTTCGGTGGTCCAGGTCCTTCACCGCGACCACCTGTTCCGGGCTCATGTACGAGGAGGTACCCACGGTGAACCCGGAGCGGGTGAGTTTTTCGTCGCCCACAGCCTCGATGGCGCGGGCGATCCCAAAATCGAGCAGCATGGCCCCCTCCGCCGAGAGGACGATGTTGTCCGGCTTCACGTCGCGGTGCACCACGTTGTTCTCGTGCGCGTAGGCCAGCGCCCCAAGGACGTCCCTCCCGATACGCACGGCGTCGTCGACGGAGACGCGGCGCACCTGGGCGATGTGCTCCTTGAGGGTGGGGCCGTCGATGTACGCCATGGCCAGGTAGACCAGCCACTCGTGCTCGCCGTAGTCCAGCAGTTTGGCAACGTGCGGATGTTCGAGGCGGGAGAGGGTCTTGATTTCCCGGAGGAACCGGTCGGCCGTGGCGGTCACCACGAGCTCCGGGTGCAACACCTTCAGCGCGATCGCCTGGCCGTCGAGTGACCTGGCAAAGAAGACCCGCCCCGCCCCTCCACGCGCCAGTTCCCGCTCGACGGTGTACTTGTCGCGCAGGGCCTCCTGGATCATCGGGAGGAGGTCGCGTCGCATCAGGAAAGCTTCCGTTCCATGCTGTAAGCTCGGCCCTCGGCCCCCCTGTGCGCAAGGAGGGGAATTGCCCCCTGCCGGGCGCGGTGCAACCTTTTCGGACCTGCGGGTGTCCAATCCCGTGCATGCCAACCTCAGCCTCCGGAGTCCCGGCCCTGTCCCGAGACCCCTCAGAATCGCGGTACGCCGCCGATGCCGTCGAGGTCACCCTCGCCGCGAGTGGGGACACGCATGCCTTCGAACGGCTCTACCGGCGGCATGTGACGCGGATTCACAACCTGGTCCGCCGGATGCATGGCCCGGACGACAGCGACGAGGTGACCCAGGATGTGTTCGTCCGCGCCTGGGAGAAGCTGGGGACGTTTCGCGGCGAATCCGCCTTCTCCACCTGGCTCCATCGCCTTGCCGTGAACGTGATCCTGACCCACCGGGAAGCCCGCGGCCGCAGACGGAGCCGCTTCAGCGAGAACGAACTGCTGCTGGCTTCCGCCAGGGCGCGCCGGGAGACACCGGAGGCTGCGATGGACCTCGAACAGGCGGTGGCCAGGCTCCCGGATGGCGCCCGCGAGGTGTTCGTCCTCCATGACGTGGAAGGGTATCGACACGAGGAAATCGCGGAAATGCTCGGTCTGGCGACGGGCACATCCAAGTCTCAACTCCACCGGGCGCGCATGGCGTTGCGCTCGTATCTCGACTGAAGGACGGGAAGGACCCCATGACTGATCGATGGACGGACCGGCTCTCCGAGTACCTCGACGGTGACCTCGCCCCTGCCGAGCGCATGGCCCTCGAAGCCCACCTGGCCGAGTGCCCGGCCTGCCGGACCACGACAAGCGAACTCCGCCGGGTCATGCGCCGCGCACATGCGCTGGTCGACCGCCCGGTTGCCGACGACCTCTGGAGCGGCATTGCAGACCGGATCGGTGCCTCGGGGGCGCCGGTGGTCGACCTCGCTGCGCGCCGGACTCGGCGCAGCTTCTCCTTGAGCGCCACCCAGCTGGCCGCGGCGGCGGTGCTCCTGGTGGCAGTGGGGGCCGGCGTCGCCGCCGTCGCACTCCGCTCGCCGGCCACGAGGACGGCCATGCCGATCGCGGTGGGCACTACGGCTCCCGCAATCCACACCCTGCCCGCTGGGCTTCCCAGCAAGGCAGAGCAGAGCTACGACACCGCCGTGCGCGACCTCGAGCAGGTCCTGGATGCCGGCCGGAGTCGCCTCTCGCCCAAGACTGTCGCCGTGCTGGAGCGCAACCTGGCCCGGATCGACCTCGCTATCGAGGAGGCCCGCATGGCCCTGCAGGCCGACCCGGCGAACGCCTACTTGAGCGCCCATCTCGCGAGCTCGATGCAGCAGAAGCTCGCGCTGCTTCAGCAAGCCACCACCCTCGCCGACGTGGCGAGCTGAAAGGACAGACCATGCTGATCACCACCACCATCCTCGCGGCAGCCCTGCTGGCAGCGCCGGCGCAGGACACCACGATTGCGGTCGCCCAGGGCACGAGGCTCTCGGTGAACAACCACTCGGGCCGCATCACGGTCACCGCCTGGACACGGAACGAGGTGCAGGTGCGTTCCACCTCCGACGACGACGATGCCGAGCTCCGCGTCGAGTCGTCCGGAAGCGAGGTCCGGGTCTCCCAGCGGATGCGGTACGGCCCGGCCGAGATGGACATCACGATCAATGCCCCCGCCTGGATGGCGGTGAGTCTGCAGGGCGTTGAGACCGCGATCACTGTCTCGGGCATTGCCGCGCCAATCAAGGCCCGGTCCGTGGAGGGTGATGTCGTCGTGAGCGGTGGCACGGACAACGTCGCCCTCAGCTCCGTTGACGGTGATATCCGCGCCTCCGGCGTCCGTGGCGACCTCGATATCCAGGCAGTGGACGGCAACGTGACCGTGCAGGACCTGGTCGGCAGGATCAATGTCCAGGGGGTGGACGGCGATGTCCGCCTGGACGGCATCACCGCCGCGGGCGTGAAGGTCAACACCGTCGACGGGAACATTCTCTTCCGGGGCGCCGTGGCGCCGAACGGCAACTACGGGTTCAAGACACATGATGGCGATATCACCATCCGGCCGGTCGGCGCGCTCAACGCCACGGTCTCTGTCTCGACGTGGGATGGCGAGTTCGAATCGGCCATGCCGGTGACCATCACCGGCAGCCAGGAGGGGAAGCGGTTCAGCTTCACGGTCGGCAACGGAAGCGCCCGGGTCGACCTCGAGGCCTTCGATGGCCTTATCCGTCTCGAGAAGTAGCACTTGCATCCATACTCCGGAGGTTTGACCAGATGAACACCATCTCAACGCTCGGCATCGCCCTGGCGGCATGGGCCGGGTACGCGGCGACCGATCACGCGCTGCACGCCGATGCCGCACCGGCGCTGGCCGTCTCGCAGGATCCCGAGTGGAACTGGAAAGGCACCGTCGCGGCCGGCAAGACCATCGAGATCCACGGAGTGAATGGCGACGTCCGAGCGACCGCCACTTCCGGATCGGAGGTCGTCGTCACGGCGGTCAAGAAGGGCCGGAAGTCAGATCCTTCCACCGTCACGATTGAGGTGGTGAAGACGGCGGCCGGGGTGACCATCTGCGCCGTGTACCCCAGCAGCGGCAAGCAGGCGAACAGCTGCGAGGCAGGGGATGGCTACCACATGTCCACGAAGGACAATGACGTCTCCGTGCAGTTCACGGTGCAGGTACCCGCCGGCGTGAAGTTCGCGGGCCACACCGTGAACGGTGCGGTCAGCGTCGACCGGCTCGGCAGTGACGCCAACGTGTCCACGGTCAACGGCGAGATTCGGGTGGTGGCGGCCGGCGTCGTCCGGGCGAACACCGTCAACGGTTCCATCGATGTATCGATGGGCAAGGCGAACTGGACCGGTACCGTGGATCTGAGCACCGTCAACGGGAGCATCCGCGCCACCCTGCCGGCCAACTTCAGCGCCGAGGTCAACGGCTCCACGGTCAACGGCAGCATTGAGTCGGAGTTCCCGCTGACCGTCCAAGGCAAGTTCGGGCCCCGGAGCATTCACGGGACCATCGGTTCCGGCGGCCGGACGCTCGACCTCGAGACTGTCAATGGCAGCATCACCATCGCCAAGGGCTCCTGACGGCTGAAACCTGGCGCCTGAAGATCCCGTCCGGCCTGTTATGATGATTGTCACTGTGACAGCGGGCTGTCGTGCTTGCGCACGACAGCCCGTGTCACGCCCAGCCCGAGCGCCGATGCCCGCATTGCTCCGCCACCGTCGAACACCACTCCTCGTCGTTGTCGCCTCCTGGCGACGGCCCCACTGGCCGCCCAGTCGAACAACCTCGGCGAGGGGAAGAACGCGCACGCCGTGCGGCTGATCGGCCCCGCCCCCGACATCGACGGACACCTGAGCGACTCGGCCTGGGCCACGGCGGAGTGGTTCTCGGACTTCAGCCAGAAGGATCCGGTCGAGGGCGGGACGCCGACCGACCGGACCGAAGTCGCCTTCCTGTACGACGACCACGCGCTCTACGTCGGCGCCCGGCTCTGGAGCGACCGCGTCGACGGAGATTCCACGGCCCGTCACCCGGCGGGACCAATTCAGCAACGCTGAATACTTCATCGTCTCGCTCGATCCCTACCGCGACAAGCGGACGGGTACGGCTTTGCCATCAGTTCGGGAGGAGTGATTGCAGACTCGTACCACCCCGAGGACGAGGAAGACGATCGCGACATGGCCTACAACCCGGTGTGGCAGGCCAAGGTCTCGTTCGACAGCCTCGGCTGGTACGTGGAAATGCGGATTCCCTTCTCCCAGATCCGGTTCAACACGCAGCCGGTACAGGAGTGGGGGCTCAACATCAACCGCTGGCGGCCCGGCTTCAACGAGGACATCTACTGGGTCGTCATTCCCCGGACGCAATCGGGGTTCTTCTCGCACTTCGGCACGCTGACAGGCATGAACGACATCCAGCCCAGACGGACCGCCGAGTTCATCCCCTATATCGCGGGCACCGCCAATTTCGTCGGGTCGCCAGGCGAGGGCAATCCGTTCAATGACGGCAGCAGCTCCGATCTCCGCGCCGGGGCCGACTTCAAGGTGGGCCTCGGCTCCAACCTGACCCTCGATGCCACCATCAATCCCGATTTCGGGCAGGTGGAGGCCGACCCCGCCGAGGTCAATCTCAGCGCCTTCGAGACTTTCTTCCGCGAGCAGCGGCCCTTCTTCATCGAGGGGAACCAGCTGCTCGAGGGGAACGGACCGGGCTACTACTACTCCCGGCGGATCGGTGGCCAGCCGCAGGGCTACGCCACCGGGGATTTCGTCGATGACGCCGATTTCGTGGATGAGCCGGGGTACGCGACGATCCTCGGTGCCGCCAAGCTGACCGGGCGGACCTCGTCGGGGATGTCGATCGGCGCGCTTGCCGCGCTGACCCAGCGCGAGTACGCCACGCTCTACGATGCGGATTCGGGAGTCTACAACAAGGTGGCGGTCGAGCCGACGACATTTTACGGCGTCGCCCGCGTGCAACAGGAAGTGGGGGCTTCGGCCTCGACCATCGGAGTCACGCTGACGGGGCTCTCACGGAGCTTCTCCGACGCCACCCCCCTCTCCCTCCAGATGACAGGCGAGGCGTATTCAGGGGGCGTCGATTGGCTGGCCAGGCTGAAGGGGGGGACGTACGAGATCAGCGGGCATGCCGGCTTCAGCTATGTGGGCGGGACGACCGACGCACTCACTGGCGTTCAGATCTCGTCAGCGCGGTACTACCAGCGCCCCGATCAGGACTACGCAACGTTGGACACCCTCCGCACCTCGCTTGCAGGGTACTCCTTGAGCCTGTTCGGGCAGAAGACGCGAGGAGAGCACTGGACGGGGGGCATCGGGATGGGGGCGGAGTCACCAGGGTTCGAACTCAATGACGTGGGTCGCCTCCGGTCCGCCGATGACATCGATGCTGAGGCATGGGTCAACTACCGGGAGAACACCGCGGGGAAGGTCTTCAGACGGTATCGTCTGGGGCTTTCCGGCGGGTCGAACTGGAATTACGGCGGCAACCGGACCGGATCATCCATCCGCATCAACACGAACCATACCTGGCTCAACTGGTGGAATTCCTACCTGGGCGGATGGTACCGGCCGGCCAGCCTGAGCGACGACCTGACACGCGGCGGGCCCCTTATGGGAACAGGCAGTGGAGGGGGCCTGGAGTTTAATGTCTCCACCAACGAGGCGAACTCCTTCCGAACGAGCGTCAACGCAGGGTTTTCGACGGGGCAGTACGACATGTCGAGCGAGTGGGCCAGCCTGTACATCTCGGCACGACCGGGCAGCCGGTGGCAGCTCTCCGTGGCACCACGATGGCAGCACTCCGTCAACTCACGACAGTACGTCACGGCGGAGAGCGGCGGCACATCGGCGACCTATGGCACCCGATACGTCTTCGCCACGGTCGACCAGACGACGCTCTCGATGCAGCTGCGGCTGAACTACGCGTTTTCGCCAAACCTGACGCTCGAACTGTACGCCGAGCCGTTTGCCTCGAGCGGGGCCTACACCGACTATGGCCAATTGACGGCCGCCCAGGCGCCGACGCTCCTGACCTACGGCACCGAGAATACCACCATCGTGCAGGACCCCGACGGCAACTACACGGTCACCGACGGCAATAGTGGGCAGGTGTTCGCGCTGCCCAACAACGACTTCAATGTCCTCAGCTACCGCAGCAACGCCGTACTCCGGTGGGAGTGGCGGCCGGGAAGCGCGCTCTTCCTGATTTGGCAGCAGAACCGGAATTCCTTCTGCTCCGGCGGCTACGACTCCGGCATCTGCTACCAGGAGGACGTGACCCCTGGCAGCGGCATCGAGGCGGGCAACCTGCTGGAGACGCGAACCGTCCCCGGGGACAACGTCTTCGTGATCAAGGCCACCTACTGGCTCTCGATTCACTGACGCAGGATCCGCTCGATCTGCCGGCGGTGGACCAGGTCGTGGGCCGCAAGCAATTGCAGCAGGTGGCCCACCGTCTCGACACCACGCTCCGCGTGGACCCCACCCCGCGCCAGGGCGGTCGCATCGAGTGATCGCCACAGCCTCATGTTGGCCGCCCGGATCGCCGTGAAGTCACGCAACGCCGCGGCGGGGTCCGCCGAGGCGTAGTCGAAGGCCCGCGCCCACGCATCCTGATCGTATGCCGCGATCGGAGGCCTGTCCTCCACCAGCATCAGCCGGATCCGGTGCCCGTTCACGCCTTCGCTGTCGGCCAGGTGCTGGAGCACGCCAGCCGCCGACCATTTGCCGGGAGCCTCCAGCTTCCTCAGCCGCCCGGCAGGAACCTCAGCAATAGCCATCGCACACCGCACCGGCGTCGCCTCCAGGACGGCCAGAGGGTCCTGATCACCGAGCAACCCAAGGAGGCTTGCGACATAGGCGGCGGCCGCGGCGGCCCCCTCACCGGCCAGATTTGAAAAGCTCATCTGAGTCTCTCCGCAATCGCCGTCGCAAATCGACCCGGCGCCGCATCGTCCCACCGCAGAAACATCGATGGCTCGGTCACCTCGAGTTCGAGGAGCCGCTGCACACCATCCGAAGTCGGCAGGAGATCCACTCTCGCATAGAGCGTATCCTCGCTGAGGGCCTCGAGCACCCGCTGCCCCGCGGACAATTCCTCCGCCGTCGGCTCCACCGAGAGGACCCTGCCGCCGTGCTCGGTCTGGACCCGGAAATCCCCGACCCCCGGAATCTTCCGAACCGCGTGGCTGAATTGCCCGTTGAAATACAGGAGCGACAACTCTCCCGTCGTGGAGACCTCCGCCACGTAGGGTTGGGCCATCATCGCTCGCTGCGTGAGTTGCTCGGTCAGGAATGCCTGCCCCTCCATCATCGAATCTGGCCCGGCGAGCCGCGTCCGCCGAGCTCCCGCCGAGACCACCGGCTTCAGGACAATCGTCTCCCAGCCCTCTTCACGCGACAATGCCCTGAGATTGGCCGTGGTGCCCTTCTCGAACCAGCGTGTGGGGACAATCGGTATACCGCGTTCGGACAACTCGCGGAGGTACCGCTTGTCGGTGTTCCTGCGGAGGGTGGCCGCCGAGTTCCAGAGGGGCCGGACAGCCGCAACGCGATCGGCCCACGCGAGGAACGCGCCGATCTTGTTGGGATAGTCCCACGTGGTCCGAACCACGACCAGGTCGTAGGCGGCCCAGTCAACCTCAGGGTCGATTCCAGACCAGGGGGACACCCTCAATCCCGATCTGGCGCAAGGCGGGAAGAAGCGGTGCATCTTCTTCGTCGAGGTCGGGCAGGGCAAGACAGGTGGCGAGGGCGACTCGGGCCATGGGCAGGGTTCGCTCGAGAGGAATGGAAACGCAACGGCCGGCCACGAAGGCCGGCCGCTGATGATCGGGACGGCGGGATTTGAACCCGCGACCCCTGCAACCCCATTGCAGTGCGCTACCAGACTGCGCTACGTCCCGTGAATAGAGGCCCAAAAGTAGCCCCTCGCGCTGCCTTGGGGAAGGGCCCACAGGTCGATATGTTGCTGGATCCCCTGCATCCACCCCGGAGCCGATATGGATCGCCGTTCCTTCGTCCATCGCACCGCCGGCGGCCTGGCCGCCTTTGGAGCCCTGCGCACCCTCTCCGCCTGCCGTCCTGACGCGCCCACCGCGGCCGAGGACGCCGGGTTCGTGGCCATTCGGGAGCGATACTTCCTGAAGACCCTGGAGCTGAACCCGGTCACCTGCACCTACCTCGGCGGCGACGGGTACTCGGCGACCCTCACCACGACCAACGGGACGCTCCGGGACTTCAGCCCGGCCGCACTCGAGGCCGAGATCACATTCCTGCAGTCGATTTTCGCTGAATTGGAAGCCATTCCGGGCAGGACGCTCACGCCGCGGTCACGCATTGACCAGGCGGTGGTACAGGCACAAGCCGGGTACATGGTACACCAGCTCGCCGAGCGCCGATACCAGGAACGGTGCGTCGACACCTATGTGGCGGAACCGTTCCGCGGCATCGACTGGCAGATTCAGGGGATGACGGACGCCGGCAACGGCCTCCTCGGTACCGAGGACGAGTGGGCCCTGGTCGTGGCACGGGTCGGCGCCGTCCCCGCCTACGTGGAGGTCGCCAAGGGGAATCTCCTGGCCGGGAAGACCGCGGGGAACATCCCGGACCGGCGGCTGGTCGCGCGCGACGGTATCGCCGGCGCCAATGCCAATGTCGACTACTTCACGACGACCCTGCCCGGCCTCGCGGGAGAGTACATCGGCGACCGTCCCTTCGCGGCCGCCACCACGGCCCAACTCAAGACGGCTGGCGCGGCCGCCGGGGCCGCCTATGCGGAGATGGCGACCTTCCTCGCGGAGACCTACAACCTCAACGAGACCACGAACCGGTACGCGGTCGGCGAAGAAGAGTACGCCTGGCGTGTCACCAACTGCCTGCGGGACACGCGCACCCCCGCGGAGTTGTACGACTACGGCGCCCGACAGGTCGCGGAGTACGAGGCAAAGGTCTTCCGCGTGGCGGAGGAGGTCTCCACGCAGGCCAAACTGGGGCTCGCCTTCGGGACGGACGCGGAACAGCGGGCCAGTGTCCGCGCCGTCATGGATCACCTGGCCAAGGACTCGCCGAAGGACGACACCCAGCTTTTCGATTGGTACCGGGAAGCGGGCACCCGCGCGGTCGAGTACGGCCGGCAGCAGCAGATGTTCGATATTCCGACCGCCTACCGGCTCGTCGTCACGGAGACGCCGCCGGTTCTGCGCAGCACCACCGATGCGTCCTACTACCCGGCGCCTCCGTTCAAGACGACCGGCGTGGGCCGGTTCTACCTGACCCCGACCGACAACGACCCGGGAGCGCTCAAGCTCAACAACCGGAGTTCGGTGGCCACCACCGCCATCCACGAGGGATTCCCGGGGCACGACTGGGACTACAAGTACATGACGCAGCACGCGGCGGAGATCACCGATATCCGCTGGCTGACGCCGGGTGCGGTGGAGGATTCGTTCTCGATGTGGGAGGACTCGATGTCGGCAGAAGGGTGGGCGCTCTACTCGGAGGAGTTGATGGCCGAGGCATCACCGGGCCGGCCGTACGGCTTCTATGAGCCGGGCGAATACCTCTATATGCTCCAGGCGCAGCTGATGCGCGCCGTCCGGGTGCGGGTCGACGTCGGCATTCACACCGGCCGGATGACCTTCGACGAGGCGGTGGACTACTTCGCGGCGCACGTCGATTTCTTCCCCGATGCGCGCTCGGGACAGGCCCGCGATCCCGTGGCCAAGGCGGCGTTCGACACGGCCAACCGGGCCATCTACCGATACTCCAAGTGGCCGACGCAGGCGATCACCTACAATCTCGGCAAGCACAACATCCAGGATCTGCGCGCCGCCACCGAGCAGAAGCAGGGGAAGGCCTTCGACTTGAAGACCTTCCACGAGAAGTTCATGGGGATGGGGACGATTCCGACAGGCTACTTCCGGGAGGACTTCCTCACGAGCTGACCGGCGCCGGGAAGCGGCGCCAGAGAATCGCCGCGGTGGCGATGCCGAGCACCGCCGCCACCGTCACATCGCTCAGGAAGTGGGCACCGGCGGCCATTCGGCTGTAGGCGCACCCCGCGGCGAGCGCAAACCAGACTGGCCGGCCCCGGGGGAAGAGCAACGCGAGCATCGCCAGGGCACCAAACGCCACACCGACGTGACTGCTCGCCATCCCCAGGCCGGAAGTACTGAGGGGGCGATCGCTCCACGCACGAAAGACGTACTCGCCCGCCTCGGCCGAGGGCCTCAGGCGACGGACCAGGATCTTCGTCACCTCGGCGAGTCCCCCGCCCAATGCCGCCGAAAACATCACCAGCAGCCCCCGCCGCAGGGCTGCACCCGTTCCCTCGGTCGCGCGCCGCGGCCAGTCCTGCATGACCAGCGCGGCTCCGAGGAAGATCCATGTCGGCAGGAACCCCTGCACACGGAACAGCCGCCCGAGGTCCTTGTTGGCGAACTTGGGCGCGAGGAGATGGGCATAGGCCCAGCCATCGAGCAGATGGGCCAGGATGATCGCGAGGACAGCCCCCAGCAGGAATCGCTTGGTCATCAGGAAGTCCTCCGCGCGGGGGCAGGAACACGAGCGCCGCCCGGCAAGGGCGGCGCAGGTGTGAGAGCCACTGATCGGATTCGAACCGATGACCCCCGCATTACGAATGCGGTGCTCTACCGACTGAGCTACAGTGGCCAAACCACGAAACAAAGGGGGCGCACATCTGTGCGCCCCGGTCTGTATGCCCTGGCGCGGATTCGAACCGCGACGCCTTTCGGCACTACCCCCTCAAGATAGCGTGTCTACCAGTTTCACCACCAGGGCAGGCGGCGGGGATAATACCGCCCCGTTCGGGGTGGGTCAAGGGTGTGTGGTTCCAATGGAAGTGCTTGCGCGAATTGTGCTTACCTGAGATCAGTTGACCGCGTGCGGCGTGACGGCCGAGGCGCTCCCGGTAAACCGCGTGTCGCCCCCATAGGTCGCCGTCAGCGTTCGCGCACCTGTCGTCGTGAACGTCAACGAGCAACTCCCCGCCCCCACGGCCGCAGAGCACGTTTCGGCACCATCAGTGGTGATGGTAACCGTGCCGGTCGGTGTCCCGGACCCGGGGGCCGTCGGGAGGACCGACCAGACGACGCTTACCGGCAGCGCCGTCGTGGAGGGGTCAGGGAGGTGAGTTGAGATCGTCGTCGTTGTCGCGGCCTGATTGACGGTGTGCGATTCACCGAGCGATGCACCTCCCGAATAGCTGGCATCACCCGCGTAGGTGGCGGTCAGTGTTCGTGTACCGACCGTCGTCAAGCTGAGATTGCAGGTGCCGGCTGCCGCGGTTCCAATGCAGGAATCGACTCCGTCGGACACGGTCACGTTGCCGGTCGGCGTCCCACCTGGGCCGGTCACGGTGAACGTGACAGGGAACGTCTGCCCGACGACCGACGGATCGGGCGTGTCAGCGGTGATGGTCGTCGTGCTCGCCGCGACGTTCACGACTTGACTGACCACGCTCGAGGTGCTGGTACTGTAGGTGGCGTCGCCGCTGTACACCGCCGTGATGGGGTGGGAGGCCACACTCAGCACCGACGTCGGATAGGTCGCCACCCCGGCCACAAGCGCCACCGGCGCTCCCAAGTTTGTCACCCCATCCTTGAACTGCACGGTGCCGGTCGGGGTCCCCGCCGAGCCGCTGACCGTCGCGGTGAAGGTCACCGAGGCCCCGAAGGTCGACGGATTCAGCGACGACCCGAGGGCCGTGCCGCTCGCCGCCAGGTTCACCACCTGGTTCACAATGGGCGACGTGCTCCCCGCGTAGTTGCCGCCCCCGCTGTACTCCGCCGTGATCGGATGCGAGGCCACACTCAGCGCCGACGTCGGGTAGGTCGCCACCCCGGCGACCAAGGCCACGGGGGCCCCGAGATTCCCTGCCCCGTCCTTGAACTGCACGGTGCCCGTCGGGGTGCCGGCCGAGCCGCTCACCGTCGCGGTAAACGTCACCAATTGTCCTGCACTCGACGGGTTGGCGGAACTGGTGAGCCCGGTCGCGCTCGCGGCCTGGTTGACCACGTGGGCAACCCCGACCGAGACACCCGCCTGGTAATTCGCGTCTCCGGCATAGCTGGCCGTCAGGGTCTTGGCGCCGACGGTGGTGGACGTCAGGGCACAACTGCCGACCGCGACGGTGGCGAGGCAGGTTGCCCCAGTCCCGTCCGCGACGGTGACGTTGCCTGTCGGCGTGCCGCCGGGCCCGGTCACCGAGAAGCTCACCGTGTAGGGCTGCCCGACCACCGACGGATCCGGCGTGTCACCGGAAATAGTGGTCGTGCTGGCCGCGGGAGTGACCGTGTGGGCGACGCCCGGAGATACGCTCGTGAGGTAGTTGGCGTCACCCGAATAGGTGGCCGTCAGCGATCGCGCCCCAACCGTATTGAGAGTGATCGCGCATCCCACCGCCGGCAGTGACGCGTTGCAGGAGTTGACGCCGTCGGTCACCGTGACGGTTCCCGTCGGCGTCCCGGTGCCTGGGGCCGCCGGGGAGATCGCCCAGGTAACGTTGACCACTGCCCCGCGGGTCGAGGGATTCGGGGTATGGCTGGCCAGCAGCGAGGTGGTGGAGGCCTGGTTGACGGTGTGGGCGGCGCCGGCGGAAGCGCTCGCGCTGAAATTCGCGTCGCCTGGATAGTTGGCGGTGATCGTCTTGGGGCCAATGGTCAGGAAGGTCAGGGCGCAACTCCCGGTGGCGACAGGAGCGTTACAGGAGACCGTGCCATCGCTCACGGTGACCGTGCCAGTCGGCGTGCCTCCCCCGCTGGTGACGGTGTAGTTGACCGTGACCGGCTGCCCGGTCACCGAGGGATCGGGGAGGTCGGAGGTGATGGACGTGGTCGTGCCTGCAAGGCCGATGGTGAATGCTGCGCTCGGTATGGTGGGCAGTCCACCCGAGGAGGCATTCAGGGTGTAACCGACACCGGCCGCGCTGAGCGTCAGGTCATTGAAGGTCGCGATGCCCGCAACGGCGGCGCGCGAGGCGGTGCCGCCGAGCGTGGCGGTCCCGGGGTTGTTGCCGATGGCGAGCGACACGGTCGCCGTCGATGTCGTGAGGTTGCCGAAGGCGTCCTGTACGCGCACCGTCACGGCCGGCGTGATCGTCCCCCCAACGGTGGTCCCGACCGGCTGGACGCCGAACGCCAGCGCCGTCGGCACTCCCGCAATACCGGTCGCGTTGAACGTCACCGGGCTGCCTGAGGGAACGGCGGCGGTAGCCGTCACGGTGTTTGCCCCGGCGGTCGTGCCGAGGGTCCACGACGTCAGGGTCGCGACACCACTCGCATTCGTCACCACCGGCGTGGCGGTGACAGGCACGATGCTCCCCGATCCTGCCGTCACCGCAAACGTGACCGATACCCCGGCCACCGGGTTGCCGCCCAGGTCGGTTACGAGCACCGAGGGCGGCGCCGCCACCGGCAGGCCGACGGTGTCAGTCTGCGTCGTGACCGAGTTTGCCGCGATCGTGTTGGCGGGGCCGGCGAGGCCGCTGGCCGTGAACACCACCGGACTGCCACTGGGCACAGCCGCGGAGGCCGTCACCGTGTTGTTGTTCGTCCCCGCGCCCGTGCCGAGCGTCCAGGAGGTCGCCGTCGCGATTCCCAATGCGTTCGTCGCGACCACCGCCGGCGCCCCGAGGCTCCCCCCGCCACCCGTCACCGCGAAGGTGACTGAGACGCCGGACACTGGATTGCCACCGATGTCCGTCACGATGACCGACGGGGGTGCACCGACGTTCGTCCCGACGACGGCGCTCTGCGTGGTAACCGAGTTCGACGCGATCAGGTTCGCGGCCCCAGCGGTCGAGGTAGCGTTGAACGTGACCGGGCTGCCGCTCGGGACCGCGGCCGATGCCGTCACGGTGTTGGTGCCCACCGTCGTGCCGAGCGTCCAGGATGTGACCGTGGCAATCCCGCTCGCATTCGTCACCACCGGCGTTCCCGGCAAGACGGTCCCGCCCCCGGCCGTTATCGCAAAGGTGACGGCGATGCCTGCCACCGGATTACCACCCACGTCGGTCACCCGAACCGACGGCGGCGCGGCGACCGCCTGTCCAATGGTGCCACCCTGTGCGGTCGTCGAATTGGAGGCGATCAGATTGGCCGCGCCCGCGCCCAGGGTAACGGCGGGCGACGTGACTCCCAACAACCCTGCCGAGCCGAAGTTGAGCGTGTACGGGCCGGCAGTACCCGTCAGGATGAGATTGCTGAAGGTCGCCACGCCGAGCGTCGTATTGGCCGAGGTCGTTCCGCTCAGTGCGCCCGCCCCGGTGGCCAGCAGCGCGTTCACGGCGGTACCGGTGGTCGGCACGGTGTTCCCGAGGCCGTCGATCAGTCTGACAACGGCCGCCGGCGTCAACGCCACGCCGTTTATCCCGGTGGGCGGCATCGACGTGACGGCGACCGCGGTGGCTGTGCCCGGGTTGACGTTGAACGCCGAGCTCGTGGCACCGGTCAGCGCACCGGAGGCGGCGGTCAGCGTATACCCGGTCCCGCTTCGATTAATCGAGAGGTTCGAGAAGGTCGCGAGACCGGCGACGGCGTTCGTCGAGGCGGTTCCGCTCAGCACCCCGCTACCAGGATTCGTCCCGATCGCGATGCTGACCGAAGCGGTGGAGGTCGTCACGCGGTTGCCGAGGCCGTCGCGGATCTCGACCTGCACCGCCGGGGCAATTGACGCGCCCGCCGTCACCAGGCTCGGCTGAGTCACGAACGCAACCGATGCCGGTGCACCAGGCGTGACGTTGAAGGCGGTGCTGGTATCCGGGGTCAGGCCACCCCCGGTCGCCGCCAGCGTGTACCCGGTAGCGGGCCGATTCAGGGAGAGGCCGGGGAAGGCAGCGAGGCCGGCGGTGGCCGCCACCGTGGTCACACCGCTCAGCGCGCCACTGCCGGGATTCGCGGCGAGCGCGAGCGTAATGGACGTCGTCGCGGTCGTCACCCGGTTCCCGGCGCCATCCTGCACTTGAACCTGCGGCGACGTGGTGAGCGCCGACCCCGCGGCCCCGTTCCCCGGCTGCACCACAAACCCGAGGGCGACCGGCGTGCCGGCCGTGATCGGAATCAGCCCGGTGGTCGCCCCGGTCACTGCCGGCGCGTTGAACGCGAGACTGTAATTGCCCGCCAGCCCGGTGATCGCGAGACCGGTGAATGTGGCCACACCGTTGACCGTCGTGGCCGTGGCTCCACTGAGGGTGCCGGTTCCTGACGCCAGCGTGGCCGTCACCAGCGTGCCATTGGTCGGGACCGTATTCCCGTTCAGATCAACGAGTCGGACGACCGGCTGCGGCGCGACGGGAAGTCCGCTCTGCCCGGCGGTCGGCGGCGTGGTAATCGAGAGGGCCGTGGCCGCGCCGGGGGTGCCTGTGGCAGTGAATGTGACCGGGTTCGGCGTGATCCCGCCGGGCGCCGCGGTCGCGGTCAGCGAGTTCGGTCCAGCCACCGTGCCCAGCGTCCAGGAGGTGGAAGTCGCTATACCGGAGGCATTGGTCAGGACGGCCCCGGCGGGCAGTGCGGTGCCGCCGCCAGTCGCTGCGGCAAATGTGACTGACACGCCCGCGACCGGGTTGTTGCTCGCGTCGCGCACCAGCACGGCCGGCGCCGTGCTGACTGCCGTCCCGGCCGTCGCCGACTGGGCGTTCCCGGCGCTGATGGCCATTTGGGTTGGGGCGCCCGCCGTAATGTTGATCGCGGACGACGTCGCCGCCGTGAGGCCAGCGCTGGTGAACTGCAACGTTCGCGACCCGACGGTGCCGGTCACCGAGAGACCGGTGAACGTCGCCAGCCCGCCGGCATCGGTGTTGACCGGCGTCGTGCCGCCCAGCGTGCCGCCACCCACCAGCGCGACCGCCACCGACCGGACGCCGCTCACTGCGTTGCCCGAGGCGTCCTGGACCTGCACCGTCGGCTGCTGGGCGAAGACCGCCCCGTTCGCCGCTGATGCCGACGGCTGCTGGACCATGACCAGCTGCGTCGCCGCGCCCGCCGTGATGTTGATGGCCGCCGACGTCGCCGCCGTGAGGCCAGCGCTGGTGAACTGCAACGTTCGCGACCCGACGGTGCCGGTCACCGAGAGACCGGTGAACGTCGCCAGCCCGCCGGCATCGGTGTTGACCGGCGTCGTGCCGCCCAGCGTGCCGCCACCCACCAGCGCGACCGCCACCGACCGGACGCCGCTCACTGCGTTGCCCGAGGCGTCCTGGACCTGCACCGTCGGCTGCTGGGCGAAGACCGCCCCGTTCGCCGCCGACGCCGAGGGCTGCTGGACCATGACCAGCTGCGTCGCCGCCCCCGCCGTGATGTTGATGGCCGCCGACGTCGCCGCCGTGAGGCCAGCGCTGGTGAACTGCAACGTTCGCGACCCGACGGTGCCGGTCACCGAGAGACCGGTGAACGTCGCCAGCCCGCCGGCATCGGTGTTGACCGGCGTCGTGCCGCCCAGCGTGCCGCCACCCACCAGCGCGACCGCCACCGACCGGACGCCGCTCACTGCGTTGCCCGAGGCGTCCTGGACCTGCACCGTCGGCTGCTGGGCGAAGACCGCCCCGTTCGCCGCCGACGCCGAGGGCTGCTGGACCATGACCAGCTGCGTCGCCGCCCCCGCCGTGATGTTGATGGCCGTCGACGTCGCCGCCGTCAGGCCGGTGCTGGCGAACTGCAGCGTCCGGGACCCGATCGTACCGCTGATGGCGAGTCCGGCAAAGCTCGCGAGCCCGCCTGCATTGGTGTTGACCGTCGCGGTCCCGCCCAGGGTCCCGCCACCCGACGCGATCGCCGCGGTCACGGAGCGGACACCTGCGACTGGGTTCCCCGAGGCGTCCTGGACCTGCACCGTCGGCTGCTGGGCGAAGACCGCCCCGTTCGCCGCCGACGCCGAGGGCTGCTGGACCATGACCAGCTGCGTCGCCGCGCCCGCCGTGATGTTGATGGCCGCCGACGTCGCCGCCGTGAGGCCAGCGCTGGTGAACTGCAACGTTCGCGACCCGACGGTGCCGGTCACCGAGAGACCGGTGAACGTCGCCAGCCCGCCGGCATCGGTGTTGACCGTCGCGGTCCCGCCCAGGGTCCCGCCACCCGACGCGATCGCCGCGGTCACGGAGCGGACACCTGCGACTGGGTTACCCGAGGCGTCCCGCACCTGCACCGTCGGCTGCAGGGCGAAGGCGACGCCGTTCGCCGCGGTGGCCGACGGCTGCTGCTCCATCGTCAGCTGTGTGGCGGTGCCCGCCGTGATGCTGACCGAACTCGAGCTGGCCGACGTGAGCCCGGCGCTCGTGAACTGCAGCGTCCGGTCCCCTACCGTACCGGTAATCGACAACCCGGCAAAGGTCGCCAATCCACCCGCGTTGGTATTCACCGTCGCCACGCCGCCAAGGGTCCCTCCGCCAGAACCGATCGCCACGGTCACCGGCACGACACCTGGAACCGCGTTTCCTGATACGTCCCGGACCTGCACTGTCGGCTGCTGGGCGAACGCAATCGCATTCTGTGCCAAAGCGGAGGGCTGCTGAATCACCGCCAACTGCGTGGCAGTACCGGGGGTGACCGAAATGCCCGTCGAGGCAGCGGCGGTCAACCCGGTGCTACTGAACTGGAGGGTCCGCGCGCCAATAGTCCCCGTGATCGAGAGACCGGCGAACGAGGCCGATCCGCTGGCGTCCGTGTTGACCGTCGCCACCCCTCCCAGTGTCCCGCCGCCGGTTGCAATCGATGCCGTCACGGACCGGACGCCGGCGACCGGGTTGCCAAGCGCGTCTCGCACCTGCACCGCCGGCTGCTGGAGGAACGCCTGGCCATTCACCGCGGATGTCGACGGCTGCTGGACCATCGTCACCTGCGTGGCGGCGCCAGCGATGCCCGTAGCCGTGAAGGTGACCGGGTTCGGCGTGATCCCCCCCGGAGCAGCCGTGGCCGTCAACGAGTTTGGCCCTGCAGCCGTTCCGAGTGTCCATGACGTCGCTGTTGCAATGCCGGACGCATTGGTCGTCACGGCAATCGCCGGCAGCACCGTCCCCGCGCCGGTCGCCACCGCGAAAGTCACCGCAACTCCAGCAACCGGATTGTTGCTCGCGTCACGCACGAGCACGGCCGGATCGGTGGTCACCGCTGTCCCCGCGGTCGCCGTCTGCCCGTTTCCGGCGCTGATCGCCATCTGGGTCGGAGCCCCGGCGGTGATGGTCACCGCCGACGAGGTCGCCGCAGTCAGCCCGGCACTCGTGAATTGCAGGGTCCGCGCGCCGACCGTCCCCGTGATGGACAATCCTGCGAACGTCGCCAGGCCCGAGGCGTTCGTATTGATGGTCGCGACGCCGCCGAGCGCGCCGCCGCCCGTCGCAATCGCGGCGGTGACCGACACCACCGAGGACACGGCATTGCCCGAGGCGTCCCGCACCTGCACCGTCGGCTGCTGCGCGAAGGCGACGCCGCTTGCCGCCGAGGTCGAGGGCTGCTGCACCATCGTCAGCTGGGTGGCCGCGCCCGCGGTAATACTGACCGCCGTGGAAGTGATCGGCGTCAGGCCGCCACTGGTGAATTGCAGGCTCCGGGAACCGACCGTCCCTGTAACCGACAGGTTCGTGAATATGGCGAGCCCCGACGCGTCAGTGCTCACGGTCGTCGTCCCGCCCAGTGTTCCTCCGCCTGAGGCGATCACCGCGGTAACAGAAACCACGCCCGAGACCGGGTTTCCCGAGGCGTCGCGCACCTGGACTCTCGGTTGCTGCGCGAAGGCGACGCCGCTCGCCGCGGACGTGGAGGGTTGCTGCGTCATGCTCAGCTGGGTGGCCGTGCCGGCCGTCAGCGTGATCACGGCGGTCGTGTCCGTGATGAGTCCCGCCGAAGAGAAGAGCAGTGTATTCGGCCCAGTCGGACCGGTGAGCACCAGCCCGGAGAACGTCGCCAGCCCGGCGCCGTTGGTGGTCTGGTTCAGCGTTCCGGATAGCGTGGCCGAACCGGAGTTGGAGAGGACCGAGATACCCCGCGCGCCCGCTACCGGATTCCCGGCCGCATCCTGGACCTGCACGGTCGGCGCCGTGGGGAAGGCGATTCCGCTCTGGGCGGTCGTGGGCTGTGTCACCACGGCGACGCGGGCCGCAGACCCAGCCGTCAGGTTGATGGCCGATGAGGTCACGCCGGTGAGGCTCGCGCCGCCGAACTGCAGCATGTACGCGCCGGTCGGGCCGGTGATGATAAGCGAGCCGAACGTCGCTCGGCCATTCGCGTCGGTCAGCGCGACAGTTCCGCCGGACAGCACCCCACCCGGGCCCGATGCGATGCTGGCGGTGATGCCGACGTTCGGCGTCGACACCGGGTTGCCGAGGGCATCCTGCAGTTGGACCACCGCGGCGGGAGCGAGCGTCACGCCACTCGCCGCCGTGGTCGGAGGCTGGGTGAACATCGCGAGGCGACCGGCGCTCCCGGCCACGGCCGTGGCCGTGAAGGTGACCGGGTTCGGCGTGATCCCCGCCGGGGCCGCGGTCGCCGTCAGGGAGTTCGCGCCCGCAGCCGTCCCCAGCGTCCAGGACGTCGCGGTGGCAATACCGGAGGCGTTGGTCGCAACCGCAGTGGCCGGGAGGACGGAGCCCCCTCCACCGGCGACCGCAAACGTCACCGCCACACCCGAGACCGGGTTATTGCTCACGTCGCGCACCAGGACGGCCGGGTCGATGGCCACGGCGGTGCCCGCTGTCGCGGTTTGGGTGTTCCCGGCATTCACTGCCATCTGTGTCGGCGCCCCGGCCGTCAGCGCGATGGGTGTCGACGTGGCCGCGGTGAGGCCGGCCGAGGAGAAGCTGAGCGTCCGCGCCCCAACGGTGCCGGTGATCCGCAATCCCGCAAAGGTCGCCAGCCCGGCCGCGTTGGTACTCACCGTCGTCGTCACGCCCAATGTCCCGCCGCCCGACGCAATCGCCGCGGTTACCGACCGCACACCCGCCACCGGGTTCCCGGCGGCATCCTGTACCTGCACCGTCGGTTGCTGCGCGAACACGACGGCATTCTGTGCCGTCGCCGAGGGCTGTGTCACGATCGCGAGTTGCGTGGCGGCGCCAGAGCCAAGCGTGACGGTGCCGCTGATCGCCTGGGTCAGGCCTGTGGCGGTAAACCGCAGGGTGTAGGGGCCCGCCACGCCGCTGATGGCCAGGTTTGTGAAGGTCGCCACGCCCGACACGGTGTTGGCGGTGAGGGTGCCGCCGAGGGTGCCAGCGCCGGTGGCGATGGCCGCGGTGACCGTCGTACCGTTCGTCGCGACTGGATTGCCAAACGCATCGGCGAGCCGGACCACCGGCTGCACCGCGAAGGCCGCGTCGCTCTGGGCCGTGGCGGACGGCTGCGTGGCCATCTGGAGCTGTGTGGCGGCCCCGGCGATGGCGGTCGCCGTGAACAAGACCGGGCTGCCGATTAGCGTGCCTGATGTTGCGGTCATGGTGTTGGCGCCGGCCAGGGTGCCCATCGTCCACGAAGTGAGCGCTGCCACGCCCGCAGCGTTCGTGACGACCGGTGCCACTGGGAGGATACTCCCCCCGCCGCCAGTCACCCCGAATGTGACCGCCTCGCCCGAGACCGGGTTGTTGCTGACGTCACGGACGACGGCAGAAGGAGGAGTCGTCACGACGGTGTTCACCGTCGCCGTCTGGTTGTTGCCCGCGTTCACGGCGATCTGGGTCGCCACGCCGGCAGTGAGCGTCACGGTCGTCGAGTTGTCGGCCGCTAACCCACTGCTGGAGAACTGCAGCGTACGGGCGCCCACGGTGCCGGTGATCACGAGGTTCGTGAACGTCACCAGGCCAGCGGCGTTGGTGCTGACCGTTGCCGTGCCCCCCAGCGTGCCACCGCCGGTCAGGATCGAGGCCGTGACCGACCTCACCCCTGCCACCGGGTTGCCCGCGGCGTCCTGGACTTGCACGGCCGGCTGCTGTGCCAGGGCAATGGCGTTTTGTGCCGTTGCCGAGGGCTGGGTGACCATCGCGAGGCGGGCCGCGGTACCCGCGGCCAGGGTGATCGTGGTGCTCGTGACCCCGGTCAGCGCGCCAGATGTAAAGCGCAGGGTGTACGGGCCCGACGCCCCCGCGATGGAGAGGTTCGCAAAGGCGGCGACGCCCGCCGCGGTCGTGACCGTGGTCGTGCCACCCAGCGTACCCGTCCCCGATCCGAACCCAACCGCGACGGCAGTGCCCGTGGTATTCACGAGGTTCCCAAAGGCATCAGCCAGCCGGACGGAGGGCTGCGCTGCCAGTGGGACACCGCTTTGTGCCGTCGGTGACGGCTGCGTCACCATCTGCAGCTGAGTCGCCGGACCCGCAGTGGCGGTCGCGGTGAACGTCACAGGGCTGCCGGTCAACGTACCGGATGTGGCCGTCACCGTGTTTGCGCCAGCCACGGTGCCCATGGACCAGGAAGTCAGGGCGGCGATGCCCGAGGCGTTGGTCAGCCCGGGCGTCACCGGCTGGATGCTGCCCCCGCCTGTTGCCACGGCAAAGGTCACCGAGACGCCGGACACCGGGTTCCCGCTGACGTCCTGCACGACCACGGAGGGGGCGGTGGTGACGGTGGTGTTGACCGTGGCACTCTGGCCATTCCCGGCATTGACGAGAATACGGTCGGCAGCACCAGCGGTCGTCGTGATGGTACCAGAGATGGCCTGTGTCAATGATCCGCTCGTGAAGCGCAACGTGCGCGCGCCGACGGTCCCCGTGATGGCGAGATTGGTGAAGGTCGCAAGCCCCGAAGCGTTGGAGTTCACGGTCACCGTCCCACCGAGTGACCCGCCTCCCGTCGCGATTGCTGCGGTCACCGACCGCACTCCAGTCACCGGGTTGCCCGCGGCGTCCTGCACCTGCACCGCCGGCTGCTGCGCGAACGGTACGCCGTTCACCGCCGAGGTCGAGGGCTGTGTCACCATGGCCAGCTGTGTCGCGACGCCGGCACCGATCCCGATGGTGGTGCTCGTGACAGGATTGAGTCCCGTGGCCGCGAACCCAAGAGTGTACGCCCCGGTGGGGCCGGTGATTGCCAGATTCGTGAAGGTGGCCACGCCGCTCACCGTCACGGCCGTCAGCGTGCCGCCGAGGGTCCCGGCGCCCGACGCCAATGACGCGGTGACGGTGACCCCCGCCGCCGCGACCGGATTGCCAAACACGTCGGCCAGCCGAACCGCGGGTTGTACGGTCAGCGCCACGCCGCTCTGCGCCGAATTCGAGGGTTGGGTCGCCATGACCAGCTGCGTCGGCGCCCCGGCGACCCCGGTCGCATTGAAGGTGAGGAGTGCCGGCGTGAGCCCGGCACTCGTTGCCGTGACGCTGTTGGCACCCACGGCATTGCCCAGCGTCCACGAGCCCAGTGTGGCGATTCCGGCGGCGTTCGTGTTCACGGGAGTGACGGGAGCGATGCTCCCTCCTCCGCTGGCAACAGTAAATGTGACCGGCACGCCGGACACCGGATTGCCGTTGGCGTCAGTCACCAGGACGGATGGAGGCGCGGCCACCATCCGCCCCGCCGTGTCGGTCTGCGCCGTCACGGAATTGGCGGCAATCGTCGTGGCACCGGCGGCGACGACCGTGAAGCCGGCGCTTGTTGCGCTGGTCAGTCCGGTCGCGGAGGCCACCAGGGTGTAGGGCGTACCAGACCGGTTGAGACTCAGCGTGCTGAACGTCGCCACCCCGGCAACCGCGTTCGCCGTCAGGGTCCCCGTCAGGGTACTCCCACCCGGGTTGGCACCCAGCGCCATCGTCACAGCGTTCGTGGCGGTCGTGACGGTGTTCCCGGCGTCGTCGCGGATCCGCACGGTCACCGCCGGGGCGATGGCCTGTCCAGCGGTGACTGTCGACGGCTCCACCACGTACTCCAGGGCCGTCGCAGTGCCGGCCCCCAGGGCGATCGCCGCCGATGTGTCCGGGGCGAGCCCGGTCGAAGTGAACCGAATGACCCGGGGCCCGGCCGTCCCGGTGAGGATGAGATTGCTGAAGGTGGATGCCCCGGCGCCATTTGTGCCGACCGTACGCGTCCCGGTGAGCGTCCCGCCCCCGGACGTGAGGGTCGCGGTGATGCTCACACCACCGGTGCTGACCGCGTTGCCGGAGATGTCCTGCAATTGCACGACGGTGGGTGGGGTCATCGCGACCCCGCTCTGCGCGGTCCCGGGCGGTGGCGTCGTGATAGCGACCTGGGTGGCTGCGCCGGCAGTCACGCTCACATTGGCGGAGGACACACCGGTGAGACCGGGGCTGGTGAACTGCAGGGTGTACGCCCCGGCAAGTCCCGTGATGCTCAGCCCGCTGAAGGTCGCCTGGCCAGATGCATTGGTGCCCACCGTCGTGAGTCCGCCGAGCGTCCCGCCCGGCCCCGCCGCGATGCCAACCGTAATGGCGACGCTCGTGGGAGTGGCGACAGGATTGCCGTTCACATCCAGGACTTGGACGACTGGTGCCTGCGCCAGCACGGCGCCATTGACGACAGAGCCGGACGGCTGCGTACTGATGCTGAGCCCGCCGGCTCCACCAGGTACCCCCGTCGCGGTGAAGGTCACGGGGTTAGGGATGATGCCAGCAGGGGCCGCCGTGGCAGTCAGGGTGTTGATGCCGGCGACCGACCCGAGTGTCCACGACGTCGCGGCCGCAAGCCCGCTTGCGTTCGTCATGACTGGCGCCACCGGCAGGACAGATCCTCCGCCCGTCGCGACGGCAAAGGTGACCGCGACGCCTGCGACCGGATTGTTGCTCACGTCGCGAACGAGCACCCGCGGCGCCACGGCCACCGCGCTTCCGGCCGTGGCGGTCTGACTGTTCCCCTGGCTGATGGCCATCTGGGTTGGCGCACCGGCGGTAATTGCGACGGTGCCCGAGACAATCGGATTCAACCCGCTGCTGCTGAAGACCAGTGTCCGGTCACCGACCGTCCCCGAAATCGACAGGCCGGCGAAGGTCGCGAGCCCGCTGGCATCGGTATTCATCGTGGCCGTGCCGTTGAGCACGCCGCCGCCACTGTTGATGGCCGCCGTGACCGATCGGACCCCCGCGACGGGGTTCCCCGCCGCGTCCTGCACCTGCACCAGCGGCTGGCGGGCGAAGGCCACGCCGTTCTGCGATGTGCCGGAGGGCTGGGTGGTCATCGCGAGCCTCGTCGCAATGCCGGACCCAATGGCGATCACCGCACTCGTGTCCGGCGTCAGGCTCCCGGAGGTGAACCGGATGGTGTACGTCCCCGTGGGGCCGGTCACCGCTAGATCAGTGAATGTCGCCAGCCCGCTCGCCGTGGAGGCGGTGAGGGTGCCACCGAGTGTCCCACTCCCGCTCGCGAGACTGGCCGTCACGACTGTTCCAGTGGTTGTGACGGGGTTGCCGAAGACGTCCGCCAGCCGAACCGTGGGTTGGGTCGCGAGCGGAACCCCGCTCTGGGCGGACGCACTCGGCTGCTGCTGGACCTGGAGCTGCGCGGCCGCGCCGGCAGCACCGGTTGCGCTGAAGGTGAGGGAGGCCGGCGTCAGCCCCGCCGCGGAAGCCGTGACGGTGTTGGCCCCTGCCGCCGTTCCCAAGACCCATTGAGAGAGTGACGCGATGCCCGAGGAGTTCGTGGAGACCGGTGTGATCGGCAGGAGGCTCCCCCCCCCACTCGCCACCGCAAAGCTGATCGCCACACCCGCAACGGAATTCCCGTTGGCATCCGTCACCCGCACCGAGGGAACCGAGCCCACCGGGAGCCCCGCAGTTCCGTTCTGGGTGAGGGGTGCGTTGGCGAGGAGGGTCGTTGCCGTGGACGAATTGCCGGTCGCCTGGAAGGTGACCGAGAACCCGGATGAGGTCGCGATCAGGGAGTTGCTCCCCGCCGACGGGCCAAGGGTCCAGCGCGTGGCCGCTCGGCCGCTCGTGTCGGTCGTCGCGGAGGTCGGGGAGGTCGTGCCCCCACCGGTCGCCACCGCAAATGTCACATTCCTGCCCGGAACGCCGTTCCCGGTCCCATCGAGCAACCGGACCACCAGCGAGTCCGTCAACGCCGTGCCGACCGATCCCGCCTGATTGTCGCCGCTCACCTTGACCAGTGCCGTCGGCGAGGCCGGAAGCGCCGTCATCGCGAACACCACCGGCGATCCCTTGAGCGTCCCCGCCGTCGCCGTGGCACCCTGCGGCCCGGCCGTCGGCCCCAGCGTGCGCTGCGTGGCGGCGCTCCCGGCACTACCGGTCGCGTTGGACGCGGGGCTCACGGAGCCACCACCTGTCGGCCCCCAAGTGACCGCGGTGCCGCTCACTGCATTGCCGAATCGGTCCGTCACCTTGACGATGAGTGAGTCCGCGAGGGGCGCCCCCACCTCGGCCGATTGGTTGTTCCCCCGCACCGCGAACACCGTGTCGGCCGCCGCCGCCACCGCGGTCGCGTCGAAGTTGAGCGTCAGCGCGCCACCAGAGGTCTGGCCCACCACCATCGCCTGCATCCGCTGGGCGCCGGCGGTCGTGCCGAGGAGCCAGCGAGTGCCGGTGCGCCCATCGGCATTCGTGACGCCGGTGTCCGGCACGGCGTCGCCGCCCCCGAGGGTTGGGGTGAAGACCACCTTGGTGCCCTCGACGGGCCTGGACTTGGAATCGGTGACGCGAACGAGGAGGGAATCGGGAAGGGGTGTCGCCACGGTCGCCGTCTGGGCGTTGCCAGACCCCAGGGTCAGGGCGGCCGGCAGCCCCTCACTGGGCAGCGTCAAATTGTCGCTACTGCAGGTCACGGCAGCGGCGGCCAAGACGACGGGCCAAACGAGCGGACGAATCCTCAAGGACAAAGGGCGGAGCTCGGTGTCAGGGGGATGGCGCTAGTCCCACCTAAATCGGGCACATGCCGTGCCCGGTCAGGGGGAGATATCGTAGCCCCAAAACCCAACTCCCGCAACCACTTGCGGATGGGACAAGTGGTGCCGGGACCGCCCATATGGCGATACCGCGACACCACATTGTGGAAAACTGGAGACCGTGCCGATCAGGGAACGCCGACCGATACCCCGAAGTTCCAGAGCTTCTCTGTGTAATTTGCTGTGTAGCGACCCCCGAAATAGGCCTCGTAGTAGTCGACCGTGGGGACGATGTTGATCTTGCGGCTCACGGGAATTTCCCACCCCGCCCCAGCGGACCACATGAATCCGGAATCGTACGAATAGCCGTACTCATAGCAATAGAGCCACGTGCAGTAGTAGTCCTCACCGAACGAGTTCCAGGCGTATCCACCCCCACCCTTCAGAAAGAACCCCTGGGTCGTGGATGGATAGATCTGGGCGATGCCGAGCATGCCCCCTAGCGTCTGGGAGTACACCCCGTTGCCGTTGTACCACGAGATCAGCTCTCCGCCGAGACGGAGGTGAATGTCGGGCGTTCCCCCGACCCGCATGTTGAAGGTCGGACTGGCCAGCCAGCCCGGTTGGACCACGCTGTCGGGAACGGTGAACGTCTCCGACCCGACCCCGAAGCCAAGTGTGCCCCAGAACCCACTCCGACGGGTGGGGTTCTTCACGACCTCGAGGCCCTTGGGTGCCCCATCGCCCTGCGCAACTGCCTGGGGCGCGACACCAAGCATGGCAAGAACGAGGACGGCGGCCAGCCGACGGACCCGCATATGACCTCCAGAATTTCAGTGACGGCGGAGCAGCGGAACACCTACGGATAGAGCAAGGCCGGTACCACGCGCGCGCACGAGGCCAAGTCATTACATTGCAACACCTTGAGTTGTGCGCAGAGATCGCCGTTCCCCCCGGGTGCCAGTCCCGGTGTCCTCAACGCCAGACAGCCATGACCTCACGGTACCCACTCGCATTCGTTGTCTTCTCGGCTCTCCTCGGTCTCATCTGCCTCCGACTTGGTGTGTGGCAACTCGATCGCCTGACCACCCGCCGTGCGGCCAGCGCCGCGGCTGTGAGGCACAGGTCCCTCCCCGCGCTCGATGGCAGGGCGCTGCACGACTCGACCAGCAATCAGCGCGCAGTCGCGACGGGCAGCTACGACTACGAGCGAGAGATCATTCTGCGCGGGCGCGGGCGCGGCGGCGTGCCAGGTGTGGAAGTCGTCACGCCGATGCGTTTGACAGGAACCGACTCCGCCCTCCTCGTCCTGCGGGGCTATGTCCCCTCGGCCGATGCCATTTCCTACGACGTGCAGATTCATCGGGAAGCAGACTCGACGACCATTGCCGGCGTCGCCATGGCCATCCCGGTGGACCCGGCCGGCGCCGCGCCCGTGGAACGCAACGGTGCCACCACGTGGCGGAGGCTGGACCTCGCCACCCTTCGCGCCCGACTCCCCTACCCGATCGCCCCGGTGTATTTGATCGCCGATTCCCCGGCGACTGTCTCCCCCGCCCCCCTGCGGAGCAGCCCACCCCAGTTGGGCGACGGCCCTCACCTGAACTACGCCATCCAGTGGTTCGGCTTTGCCATGATCGCCTTCGGGGGCGCCGCGGCGCTCTGGTGGAAACGGCGCCACCCCGCGGAGCCCGCTCCCTGAAATGGCGAGGGGCGCCCGGCCGGGCGCCCCTCACATCCTGTGTTGCCTCGCACGCCGTCAGCTCGCGCCGGGGGTGTCCATCTGCTGAATGGTCCTGGTGGAGGGAGCCCGCGATGCCTGGAGCCGCTTCGCGGTCGCCTCGTTGGCGCGCATGACGCGGAGCATATTCTCCCCCGCGAGCTTCCTCAGGTCGCCATCCTTCCATCCGCGGCGAATCAACTCCGCAAACAGGCCCGGGAAGTGTGAGACGTCCTCCAGTCCGACGGGCGTGATCGGCCCCATGCCATCGAAGTCGCTGCCCAGCCCGATATGATCGGCACCCGCCACCTTGCGGATGTGTTCGACGTGGTCCGCGACGTCGCTTAGCGACGCGGGTGGGCGTGGATTGGCCGCGAGCCAGGCCCGGAACTGTGCCCGGGCGGCAGCCGTGTCAGCCCCGGCCGCGTGCATGGCAGACGCGATCACGGAATCGCGGGCGCCCGACCACTCAAAGACACGTGCACTCACGAACGACGGGACGAAGGTCACCATGACCACGCCGCCGTTCTTCGGCAGCCGCCGCAGGATGGAGTCGGGCACATTGCGCACGTGACCGGTGAGCGCCCGCGCCGAGGAGTGAGAGAAGATCACCGGCGACTCCGCGATATCCAGCACGTTGCTCATCACCGCCGGTGAGACGTGGCTCAAGTCCACCATCATCCCCAGTCGATTCATTTCCCGAACGACTTCCCGGCCGAACGGCGTCAGCCCACCGTGCGTCGCCGAGTCCTGAGCGGCATCGGCCCAGTCGAGCGTGACGTTGTGGGTGAGCGTCATGTACCGCGCGCCAAGTTCGAAATACGACCGGAGCGCGCCGAGGGAGTTCTCGATGGCATGCCCGCCCTCCATGCCAAGGAGGGAGCCGATCCGGCCAGCCTTGAACGCCTGTTCGATGCCGTCCGCGGTCGTGACGAATTGCAGGTCCTTCGGGTACAGCGCGATCATCCGGCGCGCGATGTCAAATTCCTCCAGCTGAGTCTTCGCGTACCCGCTGTCCTTGTCTTCGCCCGGGATGTAGATCGACCAGAACTGGGCTCCCACTTCACCGGCGCGGAGCCGGGCGATGTCGGTGTTGCCTTGCGTCGTGTTGTTGAGATCGTAGGCCTGCACATCCATTGGCGCCGTTTCCGACATCCTGATTTCCCAGGGAAGGTCGTTGTGGCCGTCGATGAGCGGCACAGTCTTGAGCAGGGCCCGGGCGTGTGTCAGTGCGGCGTCCTCCTGCGCGAAAGCCGGGATTGCCAGGGCACCCAGGGACATCGAGGCGCCGACGAGCACCGTCGCGAGCGTACGTAGATGAGCAGACACCGTCCACCTATCCCTTCCGGCCGCCATTGCGGCCGAGGTATGGGTTGATCTCCACCAGCTCCGGGCGCCGCTCGAATTCCGGGCAGATCGTCCGGTCGAATTCATAGGGTCCACCGGTTTCCGAATCGGTCCAGGGAAACCCCTGGCAGACCAGTGGATAGAACGACTCGTCGTGCAACTCGCAGGCGTTGTCCACCAGGAATGCGCAGCGGCCGCCTGTGACACGGGTGCGCCACTCCCCCCACCGTGTCAGGTAGATCCGGTCGATTCCGTGCCTGGCCATGATTGCCTCCGCCTCGTCCTCGGCGAGGGTGGAACCATGGGCGCAGCAGGCAGAATGGTGGGGACAGGGGAAACAGGGAAGCGCGGGAAAGGTCATCGCGCCATCCCCGCGACTTCGGGAAGGACCACCCCGTCCAGCGGCTGCGTCGGCGCGACGCCGATGAGTCGGGCGAGCGTGGGCGCGATGTCGACCGCGCGGACCGCACGCGCAATCATCCGTGGCTGGATCGCATCGCCCCAAAAGATGATCGGGACCTGGACGTCCATGAGCCAGGGGGTGCCGTGGTTGGCGCCGGTCGTCCACGAGTCCCACGTCGTCCCCTCGTACGGCGTGATCGCTACCAGCCAACCGAAGTCCGTGGGAAGCGTGTGACGCCAACGGGCGGCCACCGGATCAGTCGGCGGCGCGGCCGCGAGCGATCGGGGGCTGTACGCCCGGTCGACATAGTCTTCCTGGCGGAACCGCGCCGCGAAGCTCTTGCTGAGGCTGTCCGTGTCGATCCCTCGCGACCGCAACGCGACAAGATCCGCCGTCACAATGCCATAGTCGAACCGGATATTGAAGTCGGTGCGCCAGCGGTCGCGGAGCTCGGCGGCAATGCCGCGCACCATGGCCGACGGCCAGGCGCGACCGGCCGCGTGGCCGCGTGTGGGCTCCGCCTGCTCAGGCATCGCCTGCGTCCCATGGTCGGAGGTCAGCACCAGCAGGATCCGGCTTCTGGGCGTTGTGGCCGCGAGCGAGTCAAGGAACCAGGCGAGGTACCCATCGAGGCGAAGCAGCATATCGTGCAACTCCCTCGAATCGGGACCGAAGTCATGGCCGATCTCGTCCGTCGAGGAGAGGGAGATCGACAGCAGGTCCGTCCGTGAATCATCGCCGGTCCCGAGACCAAGTGCCGACACGCCGGCCAGCGCCAGGTCCAGGGTCAACGAGTCCATCCAGGGGAAGTGCGGGAGCATCGCGGCCGCCTTCCCCGTCTCGGCGGGTAGCGCATGGGGGAAGGTGATCCGCCCATCCCGGCCGTTCTCCGCGGGCAGGCTGTCGGCTTCCGGATAGGCGCTCTCGGGCTTCAGGAGATCCCATTGACGGCCGACGAGGTCGCTCATCGGATGCCGCTGGTTCCACGCCTGCACCCAGGACGGCAGGGAGTCGCGATAGTAGAGACTGGTCGTGAAGAACCCGAGCTTCGACCACCAGTAGACCTCTCCACGGGCGCGACCGATGGGCAGGATGGCCGACCGATCCTTCATCGCCACGGACAGCATGCGCGTCGTCGAGTCGCCGGCGATCATCCAGTCCAGCAGGGCAGACCCCCGGAAGCGGTGCGGCGAGGCGCCGACGGCCTTCGGGTCATCGATCAAGGGGGCCAGTTTGTCGGGGACGCCGAAGTCGTTCGTGACGATGCCGGTGTGGGCCGGAAACCGCCCACTCAGCACCGTCGAGTGCCCGGGCCCCGTCTGCGTTATGGCGTGGTCCTGCCGTCCGTCGGTGAAGAGGAGCCCTTCCTCGAGGAGGCGCTTGAACCCCCCAGTCCATTCGGCCCGGTATCGCAGCAGGTGGTCCGGACGAAACTGATCGACCATGAGGAGCACCACGAGCCGGGGCACAGAGTCCTGCGAAGGCGTGGCGACGGCCGGCAGAGGGGAAAGCAGGCTGCCCGCAACGGCGAGAGCCATGGAGGGAAGGAACATGGAGGGAATTTAGCGCACTCGACCCGTGACGACAGCCCTGTGCCCTGTCACAGCTTGATGAAGATGCGGCGACGATAGAGCAGGGCTGTCGCCAGGAAAATCAGTGCCACGTTGGCGACTGCATAGGAGAGCGACCCGATCATTGGACCCGCAACGGGGGCCAGGACCCGCTCGAACAGCCACCGTGGAGCAGTCGTCACCCCATCGGCAGTCGAGATCATCCAGAGCGTGAGGCAACGGGCGACCAATCCTGAGAGCACGAACGCGAACAGCGCATTGGTGCCGAACACATAGGCGGGACGCGCCCAGCGATCCGTGCCCTTCACATCGATCACCCAGTAACATGCCGCCAATGCCTGGCAGGCGACTCCGCCGGTAAAGAGGACATACGAGCTGGACCACAGCCCCTTGTTGATCGGAAACCAGGAACTCCAGGCGAGTCCGGCCCCGATGAGTATGGCACCGGTCAGCAGCAGGCCAACCGTTCGATCGGCCGGTGCCCGGTCGGCCAGCAAGCGCTCCCCTGCGAACGTGCCCAGGAGGCAGGTTGCGACCGCCGGCAAGGTGCTGAGCATCCCCTCGGGATCGAAATCCGGCGTCCAAAGGTGACCACCGAGCAGCAGCCGATCCAGCCAGGCGCCGAGATTCCCGCTGGCGGAGAGGTCGCCCACACCACCGCCGGGAACGGGCACCAGCGCCAGCAGCACCCAGTACCCCAGGAGCAATGCGGCGGTGATCCAGTGGCGCGCCTTGTGACCCGCGAAGAGGAAGATCAGCGCCGAAATGGCGTACACAACCCCGATCCGCTGCAATACACCAGGAATCCGTATCTGCGCCAGATCGTATCGGGGGAATCCGCTGAGGAGCAGCCCGACCAGCACGATGAGCGCGCCCCGCAGCAGCGCCTTCCGGGCGAGCGCTCTCGGCGTAGCCCCGGCCAGCTCGCGGCGTGTGAACGACACGACCAGCGAGACGCCGACAATGAACAGGAAGAAGGGAAAGATGAGGTCCGTGGGCGTCCACCCGTCCCATTCGGCGTGTCGAAGGGGCGGGTAGACGTAGGACCAGCTTCCGGGGTTGTTGACCAGGATCATCGCGGCCACCGTCAGCCCCCGAAAGGCATCGAGTGACCGGATGCGCCCTGTCATGCCAGCCTTCCGCGGATCAGAAGGTGACCTGAAGCCCGGTGGTGTAGAGGTTGTCCGTGGTCCCAAACCCGGGCTGCGGGGCGTTCTGATATTGGAGGAGGTAGGAGGCCTTCAGCGCGATGGGGCCCATCACCGGCGCCACGAGCGCCAATTCGTTGTTGATTCGGTAATCGGATCCGTCTTCCAGGTTTGGCAGGTACACGAAGATGCTCTGGATGTACGCCTTCGGCTTGAAGGTGTACTTGTAGTTGACCTGCGCCCGCGCAGTCGGAAAGCTGGCGCTCGCACCTCCGGAATAGTCCTGCTGGAAGAAGGAGAAACCGCCATCGAGGGCCAATGAGTGCTTGGGGCCCTTGACCGCCTGGAAGGTGAGACCGAGGCCTTCCTGGAACCGCTGTGCAATACCGATGAAGGTGTTCCGGTCCCAGCTGGCCAGAACGTACCCCTTCCATCGGGTGGACAGCTGGAAGTCCGGCCGCACGTAGACGGCATATTCATTCGCGCTCTCCACGCCGTCGGTCTGTCCATAGACCATTTTGGCACCCTGCGTCACCGTCCACTTGCCCTTTTCGTACTCTAGTTTTTCCCCGAGGCTGAAGGTCGTCAGGTCGGTGTTGCCGGAGGCGGCTACCAGCCCAAAGTCCATCGACCCCGTCAGCGGTGACGCGGCAGAGTCAGGCGCCTGGGCCGCCGCGCGGCCGGGCACGAGCAGAAGCAGCAGGGAGACAGCAGCAACGAAGCGGAGCAAACGGGATACTGACATCCTGGCGTTCTCCATCATCTCGAGACTTGGTGATGCTACGCGACGAGGGCGCCCATGACGAGCGCCCTCCCCAAGATAGGCGAATTCGGACCAATGCGGGAGCGTCAGGCAGCGATAGCCGACGTGCAGTGCCCGCACTTGCTGGCCGCCAGCGGGACGGCCATCCGGCACTGGGGGCAGTCCTTGGTCGTAGGCGGGGGGGGTGGCCCGGCCTTGGCGTCAAACCGATTGACCATGCGGACGATCACGAAGATCGCGGCCGCCACGATCAGGAAGGTGATGACCACACTGATGAACTGGCCGTAGTTCAGGGTTGCGGCGCCCGCCTCCTTGGCAGCGGCCAGGGACGCGTAGCTCGCCGCGCCATCGGAGCCGGGCTTGAGCACGAGGTACAGGTTGGAGAAGTCGATCCGGCCGAGCGCCAAACCGAGTACCGGCATGATGATGTCATCCACCAGCGAGCCGACAATCTTCCCGAACGCGGCGCCGATGATGACGCCGACCGCCAGGTCCACGACGTTGCCCCGCATGAGAAACTTCTTGAAGTCTTCCAGCATCGAACCTCCAGGGGGATGAATAGACGCGCGCCAGAATCTCGCGATTCCGGCGCGCGTTGTCTACTGCTGCGGCTACTTGATCTGCTTCAACTCCACCCGCCGGTTGTTCGCGCGGCCAGCTGCGGTCGCGTTGGTGTCGATCGGGAAGTCCGGACCGTAGCCCTTGGCCTGCAGCATGCCGGCCGGGACACCCTTGCTCTCCAGGTACTTCACAACCGCTTCGGCCCGCTGCTGCGAGAGCCGCATGTTGTGGGCCCGGCTGCCGGTGCTGCTGGTGTAGCCGGCCACTTCGAGCCTGTACCCGCTCGGATTGTACTGGACGAAGTTCGCGACCTTGTCCAGCGTCGCCGTGTCGGACTCGTCGAGCACTGCGCTGTTGCTGGCGAAGTTCACGCCCTGCAGCACGACGGCCGTCTTGCCCGGATCGAAGAGGATCGGGCAGCCCTCGGCGTTGACCTTGATGCCGGCCGGGGTGTTCGGGCACTTGTCCATGTAATCCGCGACGCCGTCGCCGTCCGAGTCCATCGGGCAGCCCTTGGCATTCACCCTGGCGCCAGCGGGCGTATCGGGGCACTGATCGATGCCGTTGAGCACGCCATCGCGGTCCTGGTCCGCCGGGCAGCCCTTGGCGTCCACCGTCGCACCCATCGGGGTGTTCGGGCACTGATCGATCCCGTCGTACACGCCGTCCTTGTCCGCATCGGACGGGCAGCCATTGGCGTCGACCGTGGCACCCATCGGCGTGTTCGGGCACTTGTCGAGGTTGTCGGTCACCCCATCCTTGTCGGCATCGCCGTAGGGGCAGCCGTTAGCGTCTACCGCGGTACCAAGCGGGGTGGCCGGGCAGAGGTCGGGGGTCTTGTCCGGCACGCCGTCCTTGTCCGAGTCCTTCGGGGTGCCGGGCTGGCCGCCGAAGGCGAAGCTCAGCATCGCGTCCATGCCGAGGTCAAACCGGCTGTCGTTGGCGGGGCCCGTTTCGTTGAACGGATTGACGATGTAGTCGCCGGTCAGGTCCACCCGCACGGAGAACAGCCCGCTGCCCCCGAAGCGCAACCCGACGAGCGCGCCCGGGCCGGCGTCGTTGTCGCTGATGTAGGGGCCGTAGTACGTCTCGAGGCTATCGCCGCTCCAGAGGTTGTACGTATAGCCGATGCCGAAGATGGCGGCGACGCCCTTGCCCAGGGCAGCATTGTAGGTGATCCGGCCATGGATCGGCGTCTCCGTCACATCGGGATACCCAGAGACGGTCGGAGTAGCGGAGTAATAGAACACATCCGCCTCAACCCCAATTTTGTCGGAGACCATGTATCCGAGCCGGCCGCCGAAGCCCACGGGATTCTCGAGGGCGAGCGTGTCGGCATAGAACGGGAGGCCGGCGCCGACACCAATCTGGAATTGCCCCTTCTGCTGGGCGTTCGCTGACACGGCCGTTCCAAGGGCCAGCAACGCGATCAGGATACAACTGTTGCGGAACATGAGACGGGCTCCTGAAGGTGAGAGTTCACCATGCAAGGTAGTCCGGGAGTATGAAAGAATACGCGCCGGGATCGTGAGATCCCGGCGCGTATTCTTCATACTTGGCGGTCAGGCTACTGGATCTGCTTCAGCTCCACCCGCCGGTTGTTCGTGCGGCCAGCTGCGGTCGCGTTGGTGTCGATCGGGAAGTCCGGACCGTAGCCCTTGGCCTGCAGCATGCCGGCCGGGACACCCTTGCTGACGAGGTACTTCACAACCGCTTCAGCCCGCTGCTGCGAGAGCCGCATGTTGTGCGCCCGGCTGCCGGTGGCGTCCGTGTAGCCAGCCACCTCAAGGCGGTACCCGCTCGGATTGTACTGGACGAAGTTCGCGACCTTATCAAGCGTCGAGGTGTCCGTCTCATCGAGGACCGCGCTGTTCGTGGCGAAGTTCACGCCCTGCAGCACGACCGCCGTCTTGCCCGGATCGAAGAGGATCGGGCAGCCCTCGGCGTTGACCTTGATGCCGGCCGGGGTGTTCGGGCACTTGTCCATGTAATCCGCGACGCCGTCGCCGTCCGAATCCATCGGGCAGCCCTTGGCGTCGACCTTGGCGCCAGCCGGCGTGTTCGGGCACTGATCGATGCCGTTGTCCACGCCGTCGCTGTCCGAGTCAGACGGGCAGCCCTTGGCGTCCACCGTCGCACCCATCGGGGTGTTCGGGCACTGATCGATGCCGTTGTAGACGCCGTCCTTGTCCGCATCGGACGGGCAGCCATTGGCGTCGACCGTCGCACCCATCGGGGTGTTCGGGCACTTGTCGAGGTTGTCGGTCACGCCATCCTTGTCGGCGTCGCCGTAGGGGCAGCCGTTGGCGTCAACCGCGGTACCAAGCGGGGTGTCCGGGCAAAGGTCGGTCTTGTCCGGCACGCCGTCCTTGTCCGAGTCCTTCGGGGTGCCGGGCTGGCCGCCGAAGGCGACGCTCAGCATGGCGTTCAGCGCCAGGTCGAAGCGGCTGGTATCACCCGAGATGTTCTCGTCGATATTACCGGTGATGAAATCACCGGTCATGTCAACGCGCATCGAGACCTTGCCAGCATTACCGAAGCGCAACCCGATCAGTGCGCCGGGGCCCTGGTCATGGTCGTAGGAGGCGATGAAATACGACGTGTCGGCCCCGCCACCCCACATGTTATAGGCGTAACCAACACCGAAGATCACGCCGAGACCGGCGCCGAGCGGCGCGTTGTAGGTCAGGCGAGCGTGGATCGGCGTTTCGGTGACAGAGACGCCGGTGTAGCTGAGGCTCGAAGGCTGAGTGCTGTAGTGGAAGGCATCCACCTCGAAGCCGATCTTCTGGGTGAACATATACCCGAGCCGTCCGCCGACACCCACCTTGTCGTCGAGGCCGAGCTGGGAGGCATAGAAGGGGAGACCGGCGCCGATGCCGACCTGGAACTGTCCCTTCTCCTGCGCGTGCGCAGGTGCCGTCGCCATCAAGGCGATCGCTGCGCAGAGAACTGAGAGCTTACGGATCATGAAATGCTCCTGAGGGGTGTGAAACTCGGCCGAGGCGAAATCGAGTCGCCTAAGCGGATGATGCGCATCGATATGTGCTCTGACATCGAAAGCGACGTTCCTGGCACTCCTTCCCGAAGCGGCGGACCGCGGCCAGCGGCCGACCCAGGGAACGAGAGGACGGGAATAAACTAACACGGGAAGCCGCAAGGGGCTATCCCTCCCCCTCAACGTGTGGCCTGCCCACGCCGAGCGCAAGAGAACCCGAACATTCCCCGAAAGAAAGCCCCTATGCCGGCCTGAACCGGAATAGGGGAGTGCGCCGCGTAGGAATCGAACCTACAACCTAGTGATTAAGAGTCACTTGCTCTGCCAATTGAGCTAGCGGCGCGCGGTGGATAGCCCCAACGGGAGTCGAACCCGTCTCTCGACCTTGAAAGGGTCGCGTCCTAACCGATAGACGATGGGGCCGAGACCCGCCCGATGGTGCCGTGCATAGCGCTAACGGGATTCGAACCCGTGTACCAGCCTTGAGAGGGCTGTGTCCTAGGCCTCTAGACGATAGCGCCGTGTTGTGTCCCGACAGGCCCGGCAGGAATCGAACCTGCAACCCCCGGTTTTGGAGACCGGTGCTCTACCAATTGAGCTACGGACCTCTGCCGACGCTGTTCCGTCGGGCGTCGCGCGCAGGGTGGCTGACGGGGATCGAACCCGCAACCTCCGGAACCACAATCCGGCGCTCTAACCGATTGAGCTACAACCACCACGAGGACCGAGGGCCCTGCCTAGCCCGGAGAAAATATTCACCGACCCCCGCCCGGTCAAGGCCAGAACTCCTCCATCAACTGCTCCGTCCGACGGTCAGGAACCACTTGCACGCCATCGACTTCCACCAGGGGGACGATCCCCCGCGCCGCGTTGGCGGCAAAGCCACCATGTCCGGGCAACTTCACACCCGGGAGATGGTCTTCCCGCAACCCTCCGACAAGCTCGGCGAGCCTCGCCCGCGCCACGCCGGGCAAGATCCCCAATTCAAGGGGCGGGCCGGTCAAGTGGCTCCCATGCCACCAGAAGAGGCTCCAGATCGAGGACTCCGCGACCATTCCCTGCTCCGAGAGGAGGAGGACGTCGTCCCCGCCGCGGGTGGCTGCATCAAGGCGTGCCGCGTCGAGCCACTCCCGATCCGTCGTCTTGTGCCGATAGCCCCGATGCGGGACGAGTGCCGTCCGGAGCCTGAGGCCCGCGACCTCCTCCACCTGACGTTCGGCAATGGATACCCGCTCTCGACTGGCGTACTCGATCCGGCAGATTCTGTCCGTCCCTCCCGCGGGAGGCACGAGTTCCGCAGGCAGCGAGTACCCGAGCGCCGCGGCGCTCCGCCGCACCCGTTCCTGGTGGAGTTCCCACAAGGGCACCAGCCCCCCCAGGACCCGCACCGTCTCGATCAGCGCCATCGGGACGCGCGGCCACTCAGGCATGCGCGGCGGCCTTCCTCGCTGCGGTGTTCGCCAGAACGGAGCGAAGCGCGGTGGCACCGATGATCAACACGCCACCGATCAGCGCCCAGGAGCCGGGCCGTTCGCCGTGGACCAGCCAGGACCAGATCGGATTCAGGACCGGCTCCACCAGGAGAATGATCGAGATCTCGAGGGCGGGGAGCTTGCCGACCGCCCGCGTGACGAAAGCGTACGCCAGGGCGATCTGGAAGACTCCGAGGTAGGCGATCGCAACCCAGTCCAGGGCCCCGATTCCCGAGAAGGGGAGCGCCATGGGCAACGTCGCCATGAAGGCGAAGGTATTTCCCAGTACGACGGCACCCGCCGGGGAGCCGCCCGATTCGTCGGCCCCCATCCAGCGAAGCCCCATCAGGGTGAGCGCCCAGGTGAATCCCGACAGCGCCGCCAGGACGTTCCCCTGCAATGGCGCGGGCGCGGTGCGGACCGGCACGTCGGTGCCCATGAAGAACAACACCAGCCCGACGCCCACGACGGCCATGAACGCCACGTCGGCGCCTCGGATCTTCTCCTTCAGCAGCCACGGGGCAAGCAGCAGGATGTACAACGGCCCGGTGGCCTGCAGGAAGATCGTGTTTGCCGACGTGGTGAGCTTGTTGGCCGTGACAAAAAGCACCAGCGTGGCCGCGTAGGCAACGGACACGAGCAGCGTTCTCGGCCTGATGCTCCGAATCGCTTGTGGCAGGAGGAGGGCGAGGGCCACGGCCGCGATACCCGACCGCAGGCTGGCCACCTGCCAGCCCGTCATGTCTGTGGCCTTGATCACCGCCCCGCCGGTCGAGAAGAGCACGGCGGCGGCGATCAGTTGAAGACGGGCCCGCTGGGTCGGGATCATGGAGCGAAGAATGCCGCCCCTTCGGGGGGGCGTGCAAGTTTTTGGGCCAGACGCATCTCCCGGCTGCCTCTTACCAGGAGAAAGTCATGCGTCGTCGATTCCCCCTCGCCCTGCTGCTGGTCGCCAGCGCGGCGTCCCCGGCCGCCAGCCAAGGCTGGGTTGAGCTCCGAGAACGACCCGTATCCACCCGTCCCGTGGCGATCGGCGGTCCGGTCATCCGCATCCAGAGCACCGTCCGAGTCACCCTCGACGGTCGCATTGCCCGCATCGAGGTCGAGGAGCGCTTCCGCAACGCCGGGAGCGCCATCGCCGAAGGGACATATCTCTACCCACTCCCCGGCGAGGCCGTATTCACCGGCTACTCCCTCTGGATGGGCGACCAGGAGATGCAGGGAGAGATGCAGACGGCCGAACAGGCCCGCAGCATCTACGAGGAAATTGTCCGGCGCCAGAAGGACCCGGCGCTCCTCACCTACGCGGGGCATGGACTGATCCGCGCCCAGATCTTTCCGATCCAACCCGGCGAGACCCGGAAGATCGTGCTCAAGTACACGCAGGTGCTCGGCCGAGAGGGAGACGCCCTCCGTCTGCGCTATGCCATCGGGCCCCGGCCAAACGGCCGCGGCCTCGGAAGTGCGGGAGCTCCGCAGGACCTCTTCTCCATGGCCGTCACGACGCAGGCCGAGGCCACCTTCGGCACGCCCTATTCACCGACCCATGCGGTCACCTCCCGTCGTGCACGCGGGCAGCTGGTCGTCACCGTGCCTGCGGACGCCTCGGGCGACCTCGACCTGCTCTTCCCCCTTCGCCGGGGACTCGTCGGGACCTCCATCCTGACGCACGCCTCCGCCGGCGAAGATGGCTACTACATGCTCCTCCTCGCACCGCCGGACGCCGCAACCAACGAGGCGCTTCCGCGCGACCTGACGCTCGTGGTCGATGTGTCAGGCTCGATGTCCGGCAGCAAGCTCGAACAGGCCAAGGCGGCCCTCGCCCAGGCCTTGGGCGCGCTGGGTGCGCAGGATCGCTTCCGGCTCATCGCCTTTTCCTCCGGAGTGACGGAGTTCAGGACCGGCCTGACCCCCGCGACGCGAGCCAACGTGGAGCGCGCGCAGGAATTCGTCGGCAGCCTCGCCGCCGGCGGCGGCACCAACATCGAGGGAGCCCTCGATGTGGCGCTCGGACAGGCACCCGGCACCGAGCGAGTGTCGCTGGTGGTATTCCTGACCGATGGCCTCCCCTCCGTGGGGCAGACTCAGCCCGACCAGATCGCCACCGCCGCGGGGAGCCGCATCGGCGCGTCCCGCATCTTCACGGTGGGGGTCGGCACTGACGTGAACACCTACCTCCTCGACATGCTCGCCAAGGAAGGTCGGGGCAGCGCCACGTACGTGGCCCCGAACGCCGATGTCGAAGTGGCGGTCGGTGCGTTGCTCGGAAGAATCCGGCATCCGGCCCTCACCAACCTCCGCATCGTGAGCGCGCCTGTCACACTGACCGAGACCCAGCCCGCACAACTCCCCGACCTCTTCTACGGGGAGGAGCTGGTGGTGTTCGGCCGGTACCGCGGTACCGGAACCGGGAATGTGGTCATTGAAGGTGAACGGAACGGACGACGGGAGCGCTTCACCGCCCGCGCCCAGTTTACGCGGCGCGAGCCGGACAACACCTTTGTACCGCCGCTGTGGGCGTCACGGAAGATTGGCGAGCTCACGCGGACGGCGCGCCTGGAAGGCGCCTCGCCGGCCATCGTCGAGGAGATCCGCCAGCTGGGGCTGCGCTACGGCATTCTGACGGAGTACACGTCGTACCTCGTGCTCGAGCCCGGGGCGCAGATTCCACCGGCCTCGGAACCGTCGCTCCGCGGAGGGCGTGACGCGGCGAAGCGCATGAGCGGACAGGTCGCCTTTGATCGCGCCGAGGCGAGTGCGCGCGAGTCGGAGGTCAAGACACTGGCCGCCGCGAATCAGGCGGCGGATGAGCGACTGGCCCGCACCCCTGCCGCGGTGGGTGGTCTCCGGGCGGACTCGCGAAGGATCGCCGGCCGGGTGTTTGTCGACCGAGACGGTGTCTGGACCGATATGACGTACGCGCCGGGTAGTCGAACAATCGCCGTGGCGCCGTTCAGTCCCGCCTATTTCGCGCTTGTGCGCGCACTGCCAGAACTTGCTCCCTGGCTGGGCGCAGGTGACGAAGTGGTCATCGCGGGGATCCGGCTCAGCATCCGGATCGATTCGGCGGGACAGACGACCTGGCGCGGCAACCAGCTTGGCACCACGGTTCGCGACTTCCGCGGGCAGTGAGACGTACCCCTTGTGCGGCGCGTGGTTTGCAGGGCATTTCTCCCTGCAAACCACTCCCCGCCCTTCCAGTGAGCCGATGACGACCGATCTGGCCGCACTCTTCCGCGAGCACCACGCTGCCCTCGTCCGGGTCCTGTACCGGCGAACGGGTGATCACGACCGTGCGGAAGACCTCGCCCAGGAAGCGTTCGCCCGCGCGGTGGCCGCGCCACCACGGAATCCTCGGCCATGGCTCTTCGCCGTGGCGCTGAACCTGGTGCGGGAAGACGGGCGAAAGGCGGTGCGGCAGGGGCGGCGCCTCGAGTTGTACCGGGCGGAGTCACCCCAGTCGGCCCCGGCGGCGGACCAGGCGCTGGAACGGTCCGACAACGTGCAGGCAGTACAGCGCGCGCTCGCCACCCTGGCGGACCGGGACCGCGAGGCATTGCTGCTGAAGGCCGAAGGGTTCAATTACGACGAAATTGCCGAGACGCTCGGTCTCGCCAAGGGAGCGGTCGGCACCACGCTGTCCCGGGCGCGGCGCAGGCTCGTCGAAGCGTATCGCACGCAGGAGGACAGGCATGTCGCATCCTGACGAAGGCACCATCCAGATGCTCCTCGACGGGGAACTGGATCCTGGGGAGAGGGCGCGAATCGAAGGCCACATGGCGACGTGCGCCTCCTGCGCCGCCCGACTCGCAGAGGCCAGCGCATTCCTCCAGGAGGCGAACCGCCTGGTCGAAGTCCTCGCGGTTCCCGATCAAGGCGCCCGACCGCGTGTCTCGGTGCTCCGTCGGCCGCTAGTGCGCACCCTGGCGTGGGCGGCCAGTATCGTCATCGCCGTCGGGATCGGGTACTGGGGGCGGGGCGCCAATCCTGCCACTCCAATCGCGGCCGTCCTTCAAGAAGGGGGCACGGCGGCGAGGGACAACGCAGCATCGGGGGCACCGGCGGCGGTCAATGAACCGGCGCCGCTTTCGGCCGCGAAGACCGCACCGATCCAACCAGCCACCGAAGCGCCGGCACGATCCGACGCCGATATCGACAGGCGCAGCGCGGAAGCCACACCAGCCGACCAGCCCAACGCGAACGAGCTCGAACGGAAAGCGGTGGCGACGCCGCCCCTGAGCGCGGCCGCACGAGAACGATCGGCGCAGGCGGCCCGGCCGGAGGCGCTCGCCGCACCGGGTGCGCGTCTGGCCGATGAGGCGACCAGCACCTGGCGTGTCATCTCCATGGAGGAGGCTGTCGAGGTGTTGGGCGGGCAGATCCGACTGATCGACGGGATGGTCCCGGACCGCCTGGAGGCGGGCCCGGGAACGGCGGTGGCCGGGGCGGACCCTTCGCTGCCGCTGGTGCGCGTCGTCTACGCGGCCGGCGCGGTGATGCTCGATGAGCAGCGGCCCGGCATCGCGCCCGATGCAAGGCCGGCAGCGCGACGCCGCGAAGGCCGTCGGCGGAGTCTCCGCGGAATCGTCTCCGACGGCGTGGCAGAACCGCGGAGAGATCCGGTTTGTGGTGACGGGAACTCTGTCAACCGACTCGCTTCGGGCGCTGGGCGCCCGGGTGCGGTGAATCAGGGCGTCGCTTGCCGCAGCGCCTCGACGTTGATGCGAATCTCGACCTCGTCGCCCAGCATCGTTCCCCCGCCCTCCAGGATCCGATTGTAGACTACGCCATAGTCGAGCCGGTTGACGGTCGTAGTCACCTCGAAGCCGGCGCGGGGGCGCTCGCCAGGCATGACACCGAGGACCGCCCCCTTCAGGATGACCGGTTTGGTCACTCCGCGCATCGTCAACTCCCCACAATGGTCAGCGAATCCCCCACCTGCGCCATGGTCCGCCCGACAAAGGTGATGGTCGGAAAGCTGTCGACATTGAAGAACCGGCCCGAACGGAGGTCGGCGTCACGGCGATCGTTCCGGGTGTCGATGCTCGCCACGTTGATCGTGGCCGAGACGGTGCCGCTGGCCCAGTTGGCCGGGTCGGCCTGGATGGTGCCGGACCAATCGGTAAACGTCCCGCTCACGCGGCTCATGAAGTGTCGAATGCGAAAGGTCACCTCCGAATGCGCCAGATCGATGTTCCACGTCGGCGGGGCCGCGGGGGCTGCTTGGGCCGCGAGGGCGGCCGGGGAGGTCCCCAGCACCGCAATCATGGCAATCGTCCGAATCATGCAATCTCCAACGTTCTTGTGAATGTGTCGTGAGCCTACGCCTTGGATGCCCCGTTGGTTCCCGTTGTCTCCAGGAAGCTCCGGTAGGCCCCCTTCAGCAGCCGCTGAAAGTGGTACACACCCTCCTCGTATTTCACTGAGAATCGACCGCGGTCATAGGCCCGCGATTCCACGCCGCGCTGGACCCGCTCGCAGATGTCGATGTCCTCACGCTGCACCCCGTCGGAATACACCAGGTCCTCCTCGATGAGGCGCCGCACCGCCGGCGTATCGGCGTTGGCGTAGAAGTACTGGAAAATGACGCGACACCGGGCGGGGCCCATCGGCTGCACCAGGTTGGTCTGCAGGCGACCCGGCAGGATGTTCAGCATGTAGTTGGGGAAGAGGCAGTAGTAGAACGCCGCGCCGTCGCCAGAGGTGTAGAGGTTGGCGGATCCACTGAGCGGGCTGTGCTGCAGCGAGTACCAGTCGAAGCACTCGGTTCGATAGCTCTGGAAGTCGTAGAGCTTGACCAGCTCCGGATGGACGTGCGGGACGTGGTATCCCTCGAGATAGTTGTCGACGTACACCTTCCAGTCGCAAGCGATGTCGTATTCGACCCGCTGGACGAAGGTGAGATCGCCCCAGCTTTGCCGGGGCGACCTGCTCCACGATACCGGTCACGAACTGTTCGAGCGGCGGTGCGTCCTCCCACAGGTTCACGAAGACCTGCCCCTCCCACTCCGCCACCCGGATCGGCACCAGCCCGTAGTCCTTGCGATCGAAGAGCTCCACCCGGTCGAACTGCGGGACGCCGCGGAGCGAGCCGTCGAGCAGGTAGGTCCAGCCGTGGTACTTGCACTGCAGGGCACGCACGCACCCCTCCGGCTCCACGGCCAAGGGGCCCCCACGATGCTTGCAGACGTTGAAGAAACCGCGGAGTACCCCATCCTTGCCCCGCACGACGATGACCGGATTCCCTGCCACATCGGCACTGAGGAACTGGCCTTCCTCCCGTACCTGCGCCGCGTGACCGACCCCCTGCCAGGTGCGGCCGAAGACGGCGTCCCGGTCGAGGCGGGCGAAGGCCGGGTCCCAGTACCACCGCGAGGGAATGGTCTCGGCCCGCTCGACCGGTTGAATCGCGAGGTCAGCGGCTGGAATGGCAGGGAGGTGGATGACATCGGTCTGCATGACGTATATTACCCGCTGGAAACCTCTTCCGCACCCCGTTCCCCGCCCGAGAGTGAGCAACGCATGGCTCCGACCTCAACCGCACCCGCCCAGACTCCCCCAGCCCCGGTGAAGGGGGAATCGATCACCATGGTGGGCGGCAAGCTCAACGTGCCCGCCCACCCGATCATCCCCTTCATCGAGGGCGACGGCATCGGGCCCGACATCTGGCGGGCGTCGAAGCTGGTGCTCGATAGCGCGGTGAAGGCGGCCTACGGCGGCAAGCGGCAGATCGCCTGGCAGGAAGTCCTGGCGGGGGAAAAGGCGAAGAACCGGTGGACAGCTGGCTTCCCGACGCGACGCTGCAGACGATCATCACGCAACTGGTGGCCATCAAGGGGCCGCTGACCACGCCGGTCGGCGGGGGGCATCCGCTCCCTGAATGTGGCGCTCCGGCAGAAGCTCGACCTCTATGCCTGCGTCCGGCCGGTCCGGTGGTTCACCGGCGTGCCGTCACCGGTCAAGGACCCGGGCCAGGTCGACATGATCATCTTCCGGGAGAACACCGAGGACATCTACGCCGGGATCGAGTACCAAGCCGGGACGCCCGAGGCGGCGAAGGTCATCGCATTCCTGCAGGGCGAGATGGGTGTGAAGGCCATTCGCTTCCCCGACAGCAGTTCCATCGGCATCAAGCCGGTCTCGGCGGAGGGGTCGAAGCGGTTGATCCGCGCCGCACTGGATCATGCCATTGCGCACGGGCGCAAGAGCGTCACGCTGGTGCACAAGGGCAACATCATGAAGTACACCGAGGGAGGCTTTCGCGACTGGGGATACGAACTGGCCAAGGAGGAGTACGGCGCGGTGGAGATCGACGGGGGGCCATGGTGCCGGCTCCCGAACGGAATCATCGTCAAGGACGTCATCGCCGACGCCTTCCTGCAGCAGATCCTGACCCGGCCCGGCGGAGTATGACGTGATCGCCACGCTCAACCTGAACGGCGACTACATCTCGGACGCGCTTGGCGGCGCAGGTGGGCGGCATCGGCATCGCACCGGGAGCCAACATCAACTACCAGACCGGCCACGCCATCTTCGAGGCGACGCACGGCACGGCGCCGAAGTACGCCGGCCAGGACAAGGTGAATCCCGGTTCGGTGATTCTCTCGGGCGAGATGATGCTGCGGTATCTGGGCTGGAACGAGGCGGCGGACCTGATCGTGCGCGCCGATCGAGCGGACCATCGAGGCCAAGCTGGTGACGTACGACTTCCACCGGCAGATGGAGGGCGCCACGCTCCTCAAGACGAGCGAGTTTGCGAAGGCGCTGGTGGAGCGGATGTAGCTCAGGGTCGCCGGGTTTCCGTCGGCGACGGGGGAAGGGGGACGGGCTGGGAGGCGGCCAGCGTCGGATCGAAGTCGGGCACCAGCTCCATCAGGAGCCGCCGCAGCTCCTGCGTCGGGCCGGCCCTCCTGGGCCGCCACGATGACTCCGCTGACCAACCGGGCAATACCCTCCGGCAGGCGGGCGTTGGTGGCGCAGAGCACCTTCTCGTGCTCGGTCGGGGCCGCATTCTCGGCGCTGAAGAAGAGCTCCTCGAAGAGCTTCTCGCCGGGGCGGCTTCCCGAGAAGCGGATCTCGATGTCGGTGCCGACTTCCTTGCCTGACAGGCGGATCAGGTCGGCGGCGAGGTCGGCGATCTTGATCGGCTCCCCCATGTCCAGCACGAACACTTCCCCACCCTTCCCCAGCGAACCCGCCTGCAGCACCAGCTGCACCGACTCCGGGATCGTCATGAAATAGCGACGCATTTCGGGATGGGTCACCGTGACCGGTCCGCCGTTGCCGATCTGGCGCAGGAATGTCGGCACCACGCTGCCCCGCGAGCCGAGCACGTTGCCGAACCGCACCGAAACGAAGTTCCGGCCGTGCTCGCGCGCCGCCATCTGGACCACCATCTCCGCCACCCGCTTGGTGGCGCCCATCACATTGGTGGGGTGCACCGCCTTGTCGGTCGAAATCAGGACGAGGCGCTCGACGCCATGCTCGGCGGCCAGCTCGACCACGTTCCGGGTGCCGAGAATGTTGTTGGTGATCGCCTCGGCGACGTTGCGCTCCATCATTGGCACGTGCTTGTGGGCGGCGGCGTGGAACACCGCGATCGGCGTCCAGTGCCGGAAGGCCTGGCTCGAGCAGTTCACGATCGCGGACATCCACGATGACCGGAACGAACTCGACGTCCGGCGACACTGGCCGCGCAGTTCGTTCAGGATGTCGAAGATGGAATTTTCGCCGTGGCCCGCGAGGATGAAGGCGCTTCGGGGCCGAGGTCGACCAGCTGCCGACAGAGCTCGCTGCCGATTGACCCGCCGGCGCCGGTCACCAGGACCGTCTCGCCGGAAACGATGGCGCGCACCGCGTCGAGGCTGGTGGTGACGGGCTCGCGACGGAGCAGGTCCTGGATCTCGACCTTCCGGAGTGCCCGGATCGCCACCCGACCGGAGATGATGTCGAACATCCCGGGTACGGTGCGCGTCTTCACCCCGACCGCATTCGCGGACTCCACCAGCTCGCGGATGACGGTCCCCGCCACACGCGGCATCGCGATGATCAGTTCCTCGACCTCTTCCGCACGGGCCACGGCCTGCAGGTCCGCCAGAGATCCCAGGACGGGGAGATTGTGCACCCGGTTGCCGTGCTTGGACCGGTCGTCGTCCAGGAATCCAACGGGATTCAGGCGGAGTTCCGGGTTGCCGCAGGAGCTCTCGAACGATCATGACCCCGGCGGCGCCGGCGCCGGCGATCAGGACTCGCTGGGCGTCCTTCTCCTGGCCGCCCCTTCGACGGGTGGCCAGGAGGCGGACCGTGATGCGAGGCAGCGTGAAGATCGCCGCAGCGAACAGACCATCCAGGATCAAGATCGAGAGCGGAACCCGGGAGGGAGCGAGGCCGAGCCCGGGAATGACGAAGGCACCGAGGAGGAAGCAGAACGACGCCCGACAGGCCGGCCGCCTTGAGCACCTGCTCGACTTCGTGCACACTGGCGTGCCGCCAGACGCGGCTGTAGAGCCCGGTCCCCTGGGCGATGCCCACCTTGATGGGGACGGACAGCACCCCGATACCAGAGGGCGCCCACGAGCGTCCCGGCGGGCCACGAGAGGCCTTCGAACCGGATCGAATACGCCAGCAGGATGGCTGCGGGGAGCAACAGCAAGTCGATCGCCAGGAAGTGGCGATTGCGGAGACCGGCGGGTGGGTTAGCTCTCATCTGCGGAGTCAGATGTGTCTCCATGGTACGGGACGACACACAAGATGAAACAGGCGAGTCAATGGACCGTCAAGTGCTTGGCAAACAATAGCTTGAAATCGAAACCGGGGAAAGGGGCAGGCCCGGCAGCCAGAGATCAGGATGGTCAGATCGAGGGCATCGTGTCGGCGCGGAGATTCCGGGACGGGGCGACCAGATGTCGCAAGCCCCGCCACCGTGCCACACCCATAGCAGAAGTGGTAGAGGAGGAACAGCGGGGGGAGGGCCAGGCTGGGTAGCCAGCGGGTGCGCCAGAAGATGTGCAGCGCCGCCACCATCGCGAGGGCACCGTAGACCACCAGCCCACCCGCCAACAGGAAGCGGGCCTGCGGGAAATGGAGGCCGGCAAGCGCCGTCAGTACGACGCCGATCGTGAAGAGGCCGGGGATGAGGTGTCTCCATCGAAACGCCGCAGGGGTCAGGCGCCACACGAGCACATTCCAGTACGCGTTCAGGAAGCCCTGGCGGATCAGGCCGCCGATCGTGGCGCGCGCCAGGTATACAGAATCCATCGCGGGCTCCAGGAACACCCGGAGTCGCGCCGCGTGTACGCGCCCGAAGAACTCGGTGTCCTGGTTGCGCACCAGGGCCTCGTGGAACAGCCCAAGTCGATGGAATACCTCTGCCTTGTAGATCGCGAACGGCACGGCATCGACGTACCCGGCCGCGTTCGAGACCCGGAACCGGCTGTTGCCCACCCCGAACGGGTGGCGCACGATCAGCGACAGCAGTCGAGCCACCGTCCCGGGCTCGCCAGGCTCCGCCGAGATGGGGCCACCCACGACATCGACCTCTCCACCGTCGATCCGTCGCACGCCAGCCTCGAAAAAGTCGGGTCCGACGAGGCTGTGTGCGCTGACAATCGCGATCAGGGAGCCCACGGCCGCGCGGATGCCGATGTTGAACGCCGCCGGTGTGGTCCGGTCAGGATTCACCAGGACGCGCACGTCCGGGTGGTTGCGCGCGAACTCCTCGGCAATCGCCCGGGTGGCGTCGCGGCTCATGCCATCCACCACGAGGATCTCACCGCCCCCGACCCGCGCGAGCGCCTGACGCACCGCCTCAAGCGACCCCAAGAGGTGGCGCTCCTCATTTCTCGCCGGGATCACCACCGAGATCCGAGGCATCGCATTCTGATTCGATCCGGAGTCCGCTATTCTACGCATGTCCGTTGCCCTTCCGGAGCCACCTCTCATACCGGGACGTCCCACGTGCCATCCCAGCGCCGCCCGCCAGTCCTTCTCTTCCCGTATTTGCTGCTGCCGTCGTTCATCCAGGGAGACCTCGACAGCATTCGCACGGTGTACGAGGTGAAGCAGGTCGATTGCCGCCGCTTGTCCGGGATCGTGCGTGCGATGGGGGCGGTGGCGCGAAGCGACATGCTGGTCTGCTGGTTCGGCAGCCTCCGGTACCTCCCAATCGTTGCCCTCGCCAAAGTACTCCGCAAGCCGATCTGCATCATCGCAGGAGGATACGATGTTGCGGCGGTTCCAGCAATCGGATACGGCACGATGGCGCGTCCATGGTCTCGGCTGCTGGGTCGCTGGCTCTTCGCCCGGGCGGACGCGGTGGCCGCCTTTTCGGCCAGCGCCGGTAGGGAGGCGGTGGCAAACGCCCGGGTGCCGAGCGACCGGGTCAGCGTTATTCCCCTCGGCTACACGGATCGCCCGGCGCCGGAGGCGAGGAAGGAACCCATCGTCCTCTGCGTGGCGAACATCGATCGGAGCACGGTTCTGCGGAAGGGGCTCTTGACCATTGCGCGACTCGCCGCCCGGATGCCGCAGGTGCGGTTCGTCCTGGCCGGCGGAGGCGACCCCCAGGTCGTGGAGTTGCTCCGAACCGAAAGCGGTGGCCGCCTGTCGCTCCCAGGGCGCGTGGAGGACGCCGTCCTCCAGCAGCTCTTCGCCACCGCCCGTGTCTACCTCCAGCCCTCCCTGCACGAGGGTTTCGGCTCGGCGGTCGCCGAGGCGATGCTGCATGATTGCATCCCGGTCGTGCCCCCGCACTTCAGCCTCCCCGAGGTCGTTGGCCCGTGCGGGCTCTATGCCGACCCGACGGACCTGCAGTCCCTGGAAGCCCGGGTGACAGAGGTCCTGGAGGGCCGCTTCACACCGGCCGAGCCCCCGCGCGCCCGGATCCTCCGGGAGTACCCGGCCGCTCGCCGAGAGAAGGCTCTCCTGGCCCTCTTGTCCCGACTGCTCCACCCCGCGCAGCCGTAGGAGAGGTACGGCCGCGTTCGTGCCGGTCCGACTCCCTACCGAGGGAGAAGGCACCAAGTATATTTGGCGTGACACTGTCGGCAGACCGACGATGCTCGCCACCACCGTTCCCACCCCGGAGCCTATTTCGCCGCCCCGCACCGAATTCCTGCCGTTCGCGAGACCAGACATCGGCGAAGCCGAGATCGCGGCGGTCGTCGAGGTACTCCGGTCCGGTTGGATCACGACAGGCCCGCAAGCCCAGGCGTTTGAACGCGAGTTCGCGGAGGCGGTAGGGGCGCCGTTCGCCATCGCCGTGAATTCGTGCACCGCCGCGCTTCATCTCGCGCTCGAGGCCCTCGGCGTGGGCGCGGGCGAGGAAGTTCTGACCAGCACCGTCACCTTCACGGCCACCGCCGAGGTCGTCGAATACCTCGGGGGGCGCACACGCTTCCTGGACGTGGACGCCGGCAGCCTGAACATCACCCCGGACGGCGTCCGCGCGGGGATTCTCCGTCATTACGACATCCGGGCCGACGGGTGCTACTCCCGGGAGTCTGGCGGGCGCCTGCGCGCAGTTGTTCCCGTCCATTTTGGTGGACTGCTCTGCGACATGGTCGGGTTGCAGGCCGTCGCCAGGGAGTTTGGCATTGCGATCGTCGATGACGCCGCCCACGCCTTCCCTGCCGCGCGCAACGGGCACGGGGTGGGCGAGCTCGGCGACGCGTCCGCGTTCAGCTTCTACGCCACGAAGACGATCAGCACCGGTGAAGGGGGGATGCTGACGACCCATGACCCGGCGATTGCGGAACGGGCACGGATGATGTCACTTCACGGCATCAGCCGGGACGCGTGGAAGCGGTATACGGCGGAGGGGAGCTGGCACTACGAGGTGATCGAGGCAGGGTTCAAGTACAATCTCACGGATATCGCGGCCGCCCTTGGACGGGTCCAGCTCGGACGCGCCCGCGACATGGCCGCCAGGCGCGGCGCGATCGCGGCGCAATACACCGCGGGACTGGCCGGCTGCGAGGTGCTTGACGTCCCGGTCTGTCCCCCCGGCGTGGAGCACGCATGGCACCTCTTCCCGATTCGACTGAACCTTGACTCGCTTCGGATTGACCGAGCCAAGGTGATCGAGGAACTGCGTGCACGCCAGATCGGGGCCAGTGTGCACTTCATTCCATTGCACCAGCAGCCGTTCTACGCCCACCGCTACGGATACCGCCCCGAGGAGTTCCCCGTCGCCGAGCGGGAGTACCCACGCCTGATCTCGCTCCCGATCTACTCGACGATGAGCGATGACGACGTCTCGGCCGTGGTGCGCGCGGTCACGGATGTCGCCACGCAGTTTCGCCGATAGGCGAGTGTGAGCAGCCGCTGGCCGGAGAGTCGCTGGAAGCGCGCCGCAGACGCGCTGGTGGCCGTCATCGGCGGCATTCTCATCAGTCCGGTCCTTGCCACCTGCGCGCTCGCGGTGCGGCTGGGTGACGGACCTGGCATCCTGTTTCGACAGGTGCGGATCGGCCGCGCCGGGCGGCCGTTCACGATTCTCAAGTTCCGGACGATGCGCACCGGAACCACGGGACCGCTCATCACCGCCAGCGGAGACTCGCGCGTGACCCGTGTGGGGCACACCCTGCGCCGCTTCAAGCTGGATGAGTTGCCGCAGTTGTGGAATGTAGTGCGCGGCGACATGAGCCTGGTCGGGCCCCGCCCGGAGCTCCCCGTCTACGTGGCCCGGCAAGCCGAGGTGTTTCGGCGGCTGGGCGGGATGCGGCCCGGCATCACCGACTGGGCCTCATTGACGTTTCGGGACGAGGAGGCGCTGATGGCCCGGCACGCCGCCCAACCCGAGTTTTACACGACGGTCCTCCTGCCCCGAAAGCTGCTGCTGGCCAGGTTGTACCGACGGCACGCGTCGCCTTGCCTCGATCTTCGACTGGTGCTCGCCACCATCTTCGCGGCGTGCCGACTGGAGGGGCTCATGAGTCGCATGGCAGGCTCCACGGCCGGGCGTGCGTGGGATTCCCTGTCACCGGGTACCGCAGGCCCCCAACCGACGATGAAGGGGAGTGCTCCACGATGAACGACCATCCAGACGAACCGGTGTCCTGGCCCCGACCGGACGAGCCCGGTCCCCGGCAACCCCTCGGCGGCGCCCTGATCGGAGCGCTTTGGAATGCCCGTCGCCGGCTGGTGGTCGCCGGCGGAGCCGGGGTCGTGCTGGGCGTGCTCGTCAGCTATGTCATGCCGCAGTACTTCACCTCGTCCGTGTCCTTCATTCCCGAGGAGCCGGCGGCCGCTACCCTCCCCGGCGGCCTGTCGGGGCTCGCGGCGCAGTTCGGCGTCGCGACCGGCAGCCCGACACGCTCCCCGGAGTTCTATGCGCGCCTGCTGACGGGGAGGCACATTCGCGAGGCGCTGGTGGCGACGGCGTTCTCGGACGGGCAGACGCTGATATCCTACTACGGCTTCGGCGGGAAGCCCGACAGCGTCGACCGGACGGTGCGCAAGATGGGCAACGACTACTCCGTCGCCGTCGACCGCGCCACCTCGATCGTGCGGGTCGACGTCGAGCTGCGCGACCCGCAATTCGCAGCAGAGGTGGCGAACGCCTTCGTGGCGCAGGTCGATTCGTTCAACATCCAGCTTCGCCGGTCGTCCGCCCGGGAACGTCGCATCTTCGCCGAGGCCCGCATGGGGGAGGCTCAGAACAGGCTGATCGAGGCGGAGGACGAGCTGCGGGACTTCCTGACCCGCAACCGCGCCGGCAACGCCCCGGCGCTCAAGTTTGAGCAGGGGCGCCTTGAGCGCCGGGTTTCCATGGCGCAGGAGCTCTACCTCAACTTGGCGCGCGGCGCGCAGACGGCGCGGCTGGACGAGGTCAATGGCACGCCGGTCATCTCGGTCGTGGCACCGGCGTTCGTCCCGGTGCGCCGCTCCCGTCCGCGGCGATTGATGGTTGGATTCCTCGCAGGGGTCCTGGCCGGCGTCGCCACGGCGTCCCTGGTGCTGGCTCAGAGGCTGCGTGGCGACATCGACGTCACCTGAGGCGACTCCGCAGGAAGCCAAGGCAGCGCCGCTGGCCCGGACGACCCTGCCCTATTTCGGCACGGAGGCGGTCAACGCCCTGGCAACCATCGGCGGGGTTGCCGCCTTCACGCGGCTGGTCCCCCCGGAGGTGTACGGACAGTTCGCGGTCGTGCTGGCGGGGAGCGGGTTTGCCATGGCGGTGGCTGGCGAGTGGCTCCAGGTAACCGCGCTGCGGTTTGCCGGCCGCAGCGCCGACCGCCCGGCGGCGGTCGGCGCCCTGCTCCAACTACTGGTGCGGATCCTGGCCATTCTCGCGATGGTCGCCCTCGCGGGCTTCGCCCTGCTGCCCGCCAGCATCGACCGATCCGCCATCCTCGTCGGGGCCGCGCTCACCTGCCTCACCCTCGCCTTCCTGACCCTCACATCGCTGTTCCAGGCGAACCTCGAATCGTGGCGATTCGCCAGCTACCGCTCGATCTTCGCGGTGCTCCGCATCGCCTTGCCCATTGCGGTCGCGCTGCTCTGGCAGCGCTCGGCGATCGCGCTGGTGAGTGGACAGGTGCTCGCGGTCGCCATCCTGCTCCCCCCGGTCCTGTACCACGTCCTCGAGGGAAGAGGCCACTCGGCGCGGGCGTCCCGCCAGGCGCAACGCCGCGGCATGGTCACGTTCGGCGCGCCGCTCATCGGTTGGTATGTCGCCAGCCAGATGCTGAACCTGTCGGACCGGTTCTTTCTCCAAGGGTGGCGCGGCAGTGAGGAGGTCGGCCTCTACGCGGTGAGTTATGCGCTGGTCATGGGGGCGGTGGCCACGACACTGCAGCCGATCCTGGCGGCGCTGTACCCGCTGATGGTCCGGTCGTGGCATCAGGGCGGCTCGACGGAGGCGCAAGCTCACTTCGACATGGTGATCCGGCTGTTCGTGGTGCTCGCCCCGGGCCTGTGGGGCATCCTCTGGTTCTTCGGCAACGACTTCCTGTCCGTAATCGCCCCTGCCACCTACCAGACCCCGCGCCTGGTGATGGGCTGCCTCGCCGGCGGCATCCTCTGCTGGTACGGCGGTCTCTATATCCAGAAAGCGCTTGAACTCGACCTGCGTTCCCGTGCCCTGGTGCGGATCCTGTGGATCGCGGCGCTGGTCAACCTGGCCGCCAACATCCTGCTCATCCCGGACTGGGGACTGCTCGGCGCCAGCGTCTCCACCCTGCTCGGCTACGCGGCCTACATCCTGATGACGCTCTGGGCCGCCCACAAGAGTATGTCGGTGATGCCGCCGCCGCGGCTGCTGGTCAGCGCCGGCCTGGCGTTCGCCGTCCTCGCCGGGATGGGGTTCGGGGTCGAGGCACTGCTGGGCGAGGCCTCGCACTGGGCGCACGTCCTCATCGGGACGCCGCTGGTGGCAGGCGCCTACCTGATCACGATCCTGGCGCGCGGAGAACATCGGGTGGGTCTCGCCGGGTGAGACGGGCCTTGCCCTGGCTCGGGCGCAGCCCGGCGCTGACCGCCGCCATCCTGGTGGGCAGCGTTGGCATTGCGCTGGCCGTCACGGCATCAAGCCGAAGCCAGGCCCTGATTGCCGGCATGGCGTTCACCGCCGCATGCCTGGCCATCGCGGCCTGGCGCGGCCTCCGGCACAATCGTCGCGAGCTCTTCTCCCCCCGTTCTGCTGACCGCCTACCTGGCCCTCGGCATCGGCATCAAGGGCGTCACCGACCTGCTCAGCGGCACGAGCAAGATCGAGGGGCTGTTCGACCCTACCGATACCCAGTTCGCCGATCTCATGACCGTGGTGTTCCTGCAAACAGGCCTCGCCATCGCCGCGTTCCTTTTGGGTGACGCGCTCGCCGGTCGCCGGTCCGGTCCAGCGGTCCCTTACCGGACCCCCGCGCCCCTGCTGCCGGCAAGGGGTGTCCAGGCGGCGCTGGCCCTCTCGTTGTGTATGACCGGCCTCGGCATCGCGGTGCTCGTGGCGAAGCTCGGGATGGCGCTCCTCCTCGATCCCTCGTTCGTCTCGACGGGCGGAACGGTCGGGCTCTTCTGGCTCTATCCCCTCATGTACGCGTCGATCGGCGGCTGGGCACTGCTCATCGTCAATCGATGGTCCGCAGGCCATGGGGCGGGGCCGCTCGCAGTGCTTGGGCTGACCCTCACGGCCACGGCCGTCTACTTGCTCACGAGTTCCAAAGCGGCGATCGTCGTCGCGGTGCTGTACCTCATGGTCGGACACCATTACGCCGTCCGGCCGGCGCGCCTCGGGCAACTGATCCTCGCGGGGGTGGGGTTCCTCCTGCTCCTCCCGCTGTTCTACCTCCATCGTGCCTACGGATTCAGCGTCACGTTTCTCCGGTACCTCACCTTTGAGAACGCCATTTCAGGCATGAACATTCTCGTCGGCCGGAGTTACCTGGCTGACAGCTTTGCGGCAGTCCTGCATCACACCCCGCGCATCTATCCGTTCCGCCTCGGGGCGACCTGGCTGGAGCTGTTCTACTTCTGGATCCCCCGGGGTTTCTGGCCGGGGAAGCCCCTCAGTCTGAGTCTCTCCTTCGGCCCGACGTACCTCAGTTCCTACCCCCAGGTGGGTGGCGCGTTCTACTCTCCGACGCTGATGGGGGATGCCTACCTGAATCTGGGGACGTTCGGGGTGGTGCTGGTGTTTCTCGGCATGGGATTCGGGCTGCGGTGGCTCTACGACCGCTGGATCGGCCGTGCGCCGAAACCGGAAGGGATCGTGCTGTACGGATTGCTGGTCTACTGGATCGCGATCGGGTCGGAACAGTCGGTGGCGGTGATCACCGAACTCGCCCTGTCGTATATCGTCCCGGTGGCGCTGCTGGCGTTTGTCGCCCGGAACTGGGAGCGGGTGACCCTGCCATCCACGGATCTCAGGGCTTCTGGATCCAGCAGAGCACGTGGGTCCGAAGGAACGGCATCAGGTTAGCGACCGAATAGAGCGCCGGGTGAATGCGGCAGAGCGCCCGGGCAATGGGCGGCGCCAGCGTCACTCGCCGCACCGTGACCTCCCCGCCGGGGAAGAGCGCCCGGACCCGCCGCACCGGGATGCCGCGCACATCGGGGTTTGACGGGTTGTTGTAGATGAAGTCGTACCAGAGTACACCACCCCCCGGCTTGACCCACCCCCACATCGCGTCTGCCAGAGCCTGCTGGTACGCCTCGTCGAGCAGCGACGAGAAGACCACCGACTGAAAGACGATGTGCTGGGACCCCGCAGGCAGCTCCGCGTGGACGGCATCCCCGCAGCGGACAATCCCGGCCGGCAACACCTCGTTTGCCGCGGTGACCCGCTCCTCAAGCAGTTCGATGCCGACCAGGTGCCGGGGCCGGAAGCCGAGCCGAAGAAACTCGAGCAGATTCTTCCCGGTGCCGCAGCCCACCTCGACCAGCGACAGGTCCTCGCAGCCCGTGACACCGAGCCGGGAGAGGAGGCGAATCATCGCGCGCTGCCGCTCCTGCACCGTCTGCCATACGTCAGGATGGAGGGGACTGTAGCGCGAGGGCTCCACCGCTGACTTCCGACGCTTGTAGCGATCCCTGACGGCGTCCGGTTCCCTCGGATCGGGCCCAGTCACCGGGTGAGTTCCCCGTAGGATGCGCGCCCCCCGCTCCCGCGAACGACAAAATCCACGAGTCCCATCAGGAATCCCCACCCATAACCGATGTGATAGGTCACGAACACCAGGGGCATCGCCGCGAGATACTTCCGATTGCCCCGGGCGCGACACGCAACGAGCGCGGCCAGAACGAGCGCGGCCCCATATGCGAGCAACAGGACGGCGAGGAGCCCTCGCGCGAGGCTCGAGGTTGTGGCCAGCAACGTCAACGCGACGACACACGCGAGAAAGACGCCCGGAACGACATGTCGAGGCGAGGGGCGCAGATGATGTTTCTGAATGACCCGAACCTTCCAGTAACTGTACTGCGCGTACTGTGCAAACAGCTCCCGGAGGGAGGCGCGGGGGAAATACCAGGAGCGAATTCTGGGTGACTGCCAGACCCGACCCCCGCTGCGCACCACTCGCAGGTTCAGTTCGTCGTCCTGATTGCGGACCAGCTCCTCGTCAAAGAGGCCGAGGGTGAACAGCTGGTCACGGCTCCAGCAGCCGAGATAGACTGAATCGACTTCTCCCTCGAAGTCCGTCTCGTGCGATTTGGCGCCGCCGGACGCGAGCGGAGAGTGGAACGCCAGGGCAATGGCCGACTGCCAGAAGCCCCGCCCCCGTGCGCGCCACGGGCCACCGACGTTTTCCGCCCCCGAACTCTCCCGGACCGCGAGGCACTGCGCCACGTAGTCCGGGGCGTACTCCGTATGCGCGTCCATCCGCACCACGACGGGGCCCCGGGCCTCCTGGATCGCGGCGTTGAGGCCGGTCGAGACGATCCTGCCGGGATTGTCGATGATTCGGAGCCGGGGATCCTGCCGGGCTGTACGCTCCAGGACCTCGCGGGTGCCGTCATCGCTCATCCCATCGGCGACGATGAGTTCGAATGCGCCCGCCTGCTCCTGCCCCAGCACGGAGCGCAGGAACGCTTCGACGTGCGGGCGCTCGTTCCGGACTGGACTGATGATGGAAACCGCGGGCACGGCCGCCGCCGGCCGATCGTGGGCGGGAACGGTCATCCGACTGGCTGGTCGCCTGGCAACGGCAGGACCTTCACCGGGCAGGACCCCCGGTGGAGGCGCCGGAGCCTCTCGAACCGCCTTCCTGCCTGGCCACCTGCCGCAACGCGTGGCGCAGTGCCTGGCCCAGAAGGGCGGGCGGGTACCTGGCCAGGAACGGCTCCGGCGGATCCACGTAGAGCCAGAACACCTCCATACACTGCGAGTCGGTCAACTCGTCGATCCAGGCCAATCCACTGTCGTCGGTTGTCGTGCTCACGTGCTGGCTCCTCTGACTGGTCGTCTGGCCACCGGGATGCTCATACAAACTTAGCCCCGAACCGCTCGGCCCATGTACTCAAGGAAACGTAGCGCCAGACCCGCCACCGGTCCGCGGCGGGATCGCGCGCCTCGACAGCCCGCCACTGACGGACAACATCCTCCCCGTGGACGCCCGGCATGCCCGCCAGATGCGTCACCCGCTCTCCCATCCACGGGCGCAGGGCGTCGAACCAGGCGGCCATCGGGACGGAAAACCCGATCTTGTCGCGACGGTCGAGAATCGTGTCAGGCACGATCCCACGCATGGCGCGCCGGAAGACGGCTTTTCGTGTCCCATCGGCCGCCAGCAAGTACTCCTCAGGGAGAGTGAAGAGCAGCTGGACCAGCGCCGCGTTGAGGAACGGAACACGATTCTCCACCGAATATGCCATGGCGCTCCGGTCCTCATAGCGCATCAGCGCCTGCACCTGGGACTCGGTGAGGTTGAACGCGAGCATCTCGCGGAGCACCCGTCGCCCCCGCGGGCTCCAGGGGGACGGTGTGGAGACACCACGCTCGGCAAACCATGCCTCGTCGAGCCAGGCGCGCCGGGCCCGGCGCCGCCACCGGAGCGGCCGGGTTACCGCCGGCGGCGCTGCAAGCGCGAGCGCGGAGCGAATCGCTGCGACGGGACCTCCGGGAAACGGGGTGACCGGTGCGCGGGCGTTGCGGAAGAAGCGCAACCACCTGCCCTGCCGGGCGAGCGAGGCGAGTCGCGCGGGGACATAGCGATCATACCCCGCGAGAATCTCGTCCGCGCCCTGCCCGCCCAGGACCACCTTGATCCCCGCGGACCGGGCCAGGCCGAACACCCGGTACTGCGCGTAAATGACCGGGCTGGCGAACGGCTCGGCCTGCACCGCCGAGAGCCGCTCGATATCCCGACGGAGGTCCGCCGGGGCGAGGCGCAGCTTGTGCCCGATGGCCCCCGCCGCCCGCACCACGGCATCGACGTAGGGTTCCTCGTCGATCCGGGGTTCGTCGGGGATATAGCTGAAGGTGTGCAACTCCGTGCCGGCACCCAGCAGTTCCCGGGCTGCCATCACCACCGCCGATGAATCGATGCCCCCCGACAGGGCAAATCCCAGCGGGACGTCGCTCCGCAAGTGCAGTTCCATGCTCCTGAGGAACGCGTCCCGTACCATCCCGGCGGCCTCGTCGAATGAACAGTCCAGCACCTCGTCGAGGTTCAGCGTCCAGTACGGCACGGGCGCGCCGGCAGTCGGCGCGGCCACCCGGACATCGAGGAAGTGGGCCGCCGGCAGTTGCCGGATGTCCGCGAAGAGCGTTCCGCCGCCAAAATCGGTGTTACCCCGAAGGAGAAACTCGTGGTAGTGCGCGGGATCGACGGCCCGGCTCAGCCCCGGAAACTCCAGGAGCGCCGGGATTTCGGACGCGAAAACGAATGCGTCGCCCACCTGCGCGTAGTACAACGGCTTGATGCCCATCGGATCCCGGGCCAGGATCACCCGCCCCGTCTCCCGATCATGCAGCGCAAAGGCGAACATCCCCTCGAGTCGGGGGAGTGCCGCCGTGCCCCACTCCGCGAAGGCCTCCAGCAGGACTTCCGTATCACTCTGCGAACGAAAGTGGTGACCACATCGCTCCAACTCGGTCCGGAGCTCACGGTAATTGTAGATCTCGCCGTTATACGCCACGGTCCAGCGGCCGTCGCTGCTCGCCATCGGCTGATGGCCGGAGGGCGAGAGGTCGAGAATGGCCAGCCGGGTCGCGGCCAGACCCGTACAGGGCGCCCGCTCGACCACCGGATCGGGCAGGAGCACCATCCCCTGGTCGTCCGGTCCGCGATGATGAATCGCGGCCAGGGCTCGACGCAACGCATCGCGCTGTTCAGGCCGGTGGGCGGCTGCGACGAACCCCGCGATGCCGCACATGCTGCTAGCTCCCGGCCGAGAGCTGCACGGCGCCGCCATGGCAGTACAGCTCGTAGTGCCCCGAGGCCACGCCGACCGTCCCCGGTGTGCGGCCGTGTGCCACTCGTCGATACCCTTGAACGGCGCCGTACCGGATCGCCACGCCATCCTCCCCGGTGAGCGGCTCCTGGAAGCGGGGAAAGAGTCCCGCCAGAAAGTGCCACACCCGTTCCACGTCCCAGGAATCGAATGCGACCATCGGCGCCCCCTGGCGAATACGCGGCGCCACCGTGGCAAGCGCCTCGTCCTGCCGCCGTGCCGCCGCGTGGCCGTCCGCGAGTTGCCGCAGGACCGGGCCCAGCACCTCGGCCGCGCGCGGCCCGTTCAGGCGATTGAGCTCCTCGACCGGGAACCCCCGGTCGAGGGGATAGGAGATCTGTCCCAGGATATCGCCCGCATCGGCCTCGGCCGTCGCCCGGTGCACGGTCACGCCCGTCCGCCGGTCATCGTGAAAGTAGGTCCAGAAGAGGGGCAGGGGTCCGCGATGGCGGGGGAGGAGTGCCGCGTGAACATTGATGGCGCCGAGAGCCGGCAGGGTGAGGATGTCATCGGGGAGAATCCAGGGATATCCCGCGATGCAGATGAGGTCGGGCTGGAGGACCCGGAGTCTGGCCTGGATGTCAGGATCGCCGCCGCTCCGGGCCCGCCACACGGGAAAGCGGTGCCGACGCCGGAGCGCATCGAGCGACCCGGGAGATGCTCCGCCCACCGCCCGGCGCAGGTCACCCAGGACCCCCCTGGCATACGCCGTCGCGGTCCCTGTGGGCGCGGGCTGGATGACGGCAGCCACCGTGTTCCCGGAGGCAATCGCGCCCAGCGCACCGAGCGAGAGGGGGCCCGTCGCCCCGAAAAACGCGATGCGCACGTTGCTCCTCTCAACTCAGTGGATGCAGGCCCCGGGCTCCGGGTGGCGGATGCACTCGACCCGAATTCTTGACACGGCCCGGACCCCACCCTTCATTTAGTATACATCAGGCGTTCCTCGTGCTGCACTTCACATTGGCCCTCATACGATGATCCTTCAAGCGGACGGCGTATCGCGCGTAGTCGGATTGCTGCGGTTCCGGGAGATATCCGCCGCGGTGACGGACGGGGTGACCGCGCTGCTGGGACTCGTCCTGCCCTCGGCGGCGGTCGAGCAGTTCGTGGCTGCCATCCACCTCCCGGACCTGGTGCGCGCGACCTTGAACACCGTGGCGCTGATGGCCGTGCTCCTCACCGTGATCTACCTGCTCGAGGTAATCAACCGGGCGGACCGGACCAGCTACTTCTCCAAGACCTTCGTGCAAGACCTGATGTACGCCCTCTTCTATCAGGGCGGCTTTTACACGATTCTCATTTGGGCGGCCATCGCCAACGCACTCGGTCCACGGTTGGATTTCCTGAAGATCGAGGTCCTGGCCGGGCTGCCGGGGCCCGTGCATTGGGTCCTTTATTGGATCGTGGTGGATTTCATCACATATTGGTGGCACCGGATGTTGCACACCTGGGGTCCTTTATGGGCATTTCACAGTGTGCACCACTCGCAGGAGAAGATGAGTTTCATCAGTTCCTATCGCCTGCACCCGTTCGAGCAGCTCGCCCAGAACATGATCATGGTGGTGCCGCTCCTCGTCCTGGGAGTACCGACGTTCCGGTGGCTGCCGCTGTACGCGGCCATGAACGTCTTCGAGGCGGCACAGCATTCGGCCCTGGACTGGGGATATGGCCGCGGGTATTTCATCTTTGTGAGCCCCCGGTTCCACTCGGTGCACCACTCGACAGACCCGAAGCACTACAACCGGAACTACGCCAAGATCCTGAGCCTCTGGGACTTCATGTTCGGCACCGGGGTGTACGAGGCGCGTCGTCCTGAACGTCTGGGGGTCGAGGGGCTGCCGATCCCGGGGTCGATTCGGGCGCAGTTGGCGGCGCCGTTCCGGATCCTTTTTGGCCGTCGTGGGGAGGATCAACAGCCCGCCATGACCGCGGTGCCCCCCCCCCGAGCCGCGTTCGAGTCCCTGAGGAGCATGGCATGAGCACGCTGTATCACCGAATTCCCGGCATCGAGGTTGCCCCCATGCAGGGGGAGTCCATCCTGTTCGACCCGGCCACGAACCGGTTCTGCCTCCTGAACGACACGGCGGCCGCTGTCTGGGAGCACCTTGCGCATCCTGCCACGGTTGAGCAGATTGCATCTGAACTGCAGATACATTTCGAAGCCCCAGCACCGGCCCAGGTCGAACAGGACGTCCGAGCCGCGTTGGAGCAGTTTGTCGAACTTGCCTTTGTGGCACCAGGAGCCGCATCGTAGCGCCGTCTGATCACCCACCAGGAGGAATGAGCATGGAGAAGAAGCAGCTGGACTCCGAGGCGCAGACGACGCGCCGCCCCTACACCGCCCCGCACATGATGGTCATGGACGAAAAGGAAGTGCTGAAGGTGTTCCAGATCACGAGCGCCGGCATCTCTTGGTGGGGGTGAGGTCCAGCAAGTCGCAATTGCTCGACCAGTAGGTAGAGTGACGGATTCAGGGGTCAGGTCTCTCGTGGGCGACGGCACGGACGGTTGGTGGCATGACGCCACCGCTCTCTGCGCCGGGCTCGCCGGGAAACCGGCCCCTGACCTGCAAGAGTGGTATCGCGTCGGCGACGGCTACCTGTGCGTCCGCTCCGATGACGAGCCGTTCCGCGCGCGGATGCACACGCTCTTCCGGGAGTGCATTGTCGCCGCCCCCGGCGAGGACGGTCTTCCCCGCGTCGGCTGCCTGGTCCGCACGTCGGATGACGGCAACCTCTCGCTCATCACCTTCGACGATCCCCAACCGCTCGACCTCCACGCCTTTGGGCTGGGCATCTTCCCCGACCGGGGATTCACTGAAATCGCGACAACCGCGGCGGACTGGCGTGTCCTGGGCATTCCCGGCCCTGACGGAACGGGCGGTGTCGCTATTCGCGAACCGCACATGTTGGTGCATCGGTCTACGAAGTGGCAGGCGCTGGCCGGCAGCCTGGCCTTCAGCCGGCTGATCCGGCGCCAGAACGAGCTGTTGTTCTTCCACGCAGGCTCCATCGGGATCGGGAATCACGGAGTACTCCTGGTCGGCCCGAAGGGCGCGGGGAAGACGACACTTTCGCTCGCGCTGGCCGCCCGCGGTCATGCCTTCCTGGGAGACGAGATTGCCGGGGTCCGGGTCCAGTCGCTGGAGCTGGTACCCGTACGGCGCTCGCTGGCCGTCCGAGACGGGCCGCGGGCCGCGGAAGTCAGCCGGGCGCTCGACCGGGAGGAGGCGCCCTACGAGCCCTTCCCCGATGGGACGCAGCGCCGGCGCTCCTACGCCCGGGCCCTGTTCCCCGAAACGGGCGCCGCGCCGACGCCGCTCCGGCAGATTATTTTCCTCAGGGGCTTCGGCGCCGAGGCCCGGCTCGAGACGGTTCAGCCCGGCCGGGAGCACCTGGGCCTCCTGACGCCGCTGGGCGCCACCATGTGGGGCATGAACCCGATCCAGCGCGCCAGGGATTTCCTCTCCGTGGTCACGCGGGTGCGCTGCTCGACCTTGACGCTCGGTCCGCCGGACGAGACCGCGACACTCCTGGAACAGTCGTTGGAGGCATGATGGGACTCACGATCAGACAGAAGGCCGACCGGATCGGCACCTTCCGCTTCACCTGCGTCTACCTGATGGAGGCGCTCGCACGGTGGGTGCCGACCACGCCGGAACTCGAGGCGAAGGTGCTCTTTGGGCGGCACCTCTGGGACCTGGCCCAGCATGCTGACTGGCTCGGACGGCGCACGGGAGAGCTGCGGGCGGCGGCGCACTATTCGCCGCGTGCGGCCGACGCCTACATGGCCGCGCTCGAGACGATGGCCGGGGCCACGGGGACGCTGGAACGCGTATCCGGATTCTACGACGGCGTGCTCCCCGATCTTGAGCGGCGCTACCGCGAGTACCTGGCCGAGACGGACCCCCTGAACGACGAACCGAGTGTCCGCATCATCGAGCGGATCCTCTTCGACCTGCCGCGGCTGCACGCGGACCGTGCGGCGTTCGCATCCCAGCGGCCGGACCTCGCGGCGCAGGATCCCGAGTGGGCCACCCGGATCGGCACGCTGGCGGAGGAGGCGGGCGCGATGGCGGTCGACCGTCCTGCCGCCCGCACCGCGGCGGCCGTGTGAGCACAGCCACGGAGGACACCAAGGTCGTCGGCGGCGTGGAGCTGCGGCGTGATCCCGCGCGGGAATCGTGCTTCACGGTGGTCCATACGGACGCGGAGATGCAGGAGTGGCCGGACATGTCCGAGATCTCCCGGCGCGAGCGGCTGCACCGGCACATGAACAACGAGACGGGCGCCATGGAGATCGCGGCACGGTGCCTGCTCGATTTTCCCGAGGCGCCGTGGGACCTCCGGATGTCGCTCGCGCGGCAGGTCGCCGATGAATCCCGGCACGCACAACTCCTCTATGACCGGCTGCGGCAGCTCGACGGCTTCAAGGGCGAGTTCCCCATCGCCAATTTCGAGTGGGGCGTCACGCTCATGCTCGACAACATGCCGGGCCGCCTCGCGGTGCAGAATCGCACCTTCGAGGCGGGGCTGATCGATGTCCTCGGCACCCTCCGCAACCGGTGGCGGGAGGCGGGGGACCACGTGACGGCCGACCTGCTCGAGGGCATCCTGGCCGACGAGATCACCCACGTGCGGTTCGCCAACCGCTGGATCAAGCGCACCACCGAGCAGAACCCCCGTACCCTCCTCCAGGTGGCGATGGCCGTGCGGTTCCTGGGCCGGGTCAACGAGCAGCTGGCGCCCCAGCCCGGCGACACAAACGCCGTCGGCATCGAATGGACCGAGGAGCGGCGCCTCCCGCCGGCGGTGAACGTCGAAGACCGGAAAGCGGCGGAGTTCACTGACGAGGAAATCACGGAGGTGCTGCGCCAGGCCGGCTTCCGTTCCATCCTCCCACCCGGCTCGTTGGGGAATTGACCAGATGACTGCCAAGCCCGCGGCGCGGACGCGCCTCGACCCCAAGCTCTTCGGCGACGGCCCCGCGCGCGACGACCGGTTCACCGTGGTGGAGGTCTGGGCCGACATGATGAACCTGCCCGACGGGCACCCGGACAAGGAACGCGAGTTCCTCAATCGGCAGATGAACGAGGAGGCATGCGTCATGGAGAATGCCGCGCGCAGCCTCGCGGATTTCCCCGACGCGGACTGGGGGGTGCGCAAAGGGCTGGCCCGACAGTGCGCCGACGAAGCGCGCCACACCCTCAACTACCGCCGGCTGCTGGAAGCGCGGGGCGGCCGCGTGGGCGAGTACCCGGTCATGAACTTCCAGTACCGGATCCTGGGCAAGATCGACACCCTGGTCGGGCGGCTCGCGGTGCAGAACCGGAGCTTCGAGGCCGACGGGCTCGACGCCGCCACCTTCGCGCGCGACGAGGCCCGGGAGCGCGGCGACGACGAACTGGCCGACATGTACGACGCGCAGCAGGCCGACGAGGTCTGTCACATCCGCCTCGGCAACGACACCCTCAAGGCGGAGATTGCCGCCAGCCCCCGGGTGGCCCTCCAGGTCGCATCGGCGCTCACCCAGGGCGCGGCCGCCTTCGCCAAGGTGTTCGCCGGCGGCGGGACGGAGGTCGAGAAGTACGGTATCGCCATCGAGGCCAGACTCGAGGCGGGGTTCTCGCAGCAGGAAGTCGACGTCGCGGTGCGCATGTCCGACGAGCGCCGGGCCGCGGTACGCAAGCGGGCGGCGGGGAGTGCCAAGGTTGTTGGGTGAGATCCTGGCCAGGCTCTCCGAGCTCGCCACGATGGCCCATCTGGGCCAGTTGGCAAGATCCACGGGATATGCCGCGCTGATCTACGGTGGCTTCGTGGGCGTAATCTACGTCCTCGAATCACGCGCAGGAGCCGACCCGGCCAGATATCGCACCCGGAACTTCGCAATCGATGTCCTGTACACGTTGTTCTACAAGGGTGGCTTCTACACGGTGGTGGTGCTCGCCGCCGTGACCAATGTCCTGGGCGCCCGCCTCGACTTCCTGCAATTGAACCTCCTCGGCCACCTGCACTGGACGGTCGGGCTCCTGTTGTTCTGGATCGCAGGGGATTTCGTCACGTACTGGTGGCATCGCTTGCAGCACGCCGTGCCCTTCCTCTGGGCCTTCCACAGCGTCCACCATTCCCAGGAGGAGTTGACCCTGCTCGACCGCCTCCCGCCGCCACCCGCTCGAGAACCTGAGCATGGACGTGATCCTCTACTTCGGAGTATTTCACCTCCTGCTCGGCATCCCGACCCGCGGGTGGATGCCGCTGGCGGCCCTCATCACCTGTTTCGCCGCTGTCCAGCACGCCCAGCTGGATTGGCGCTTCGGTCCACTGCAACGCATCCTCGCGGGTCCCCGTTTTCACGCCTTCCACCACTCTGCCAAGCCGGAGCACGCGAACGCCAACTTCGGGTTCCTCTTCAGCTGTTGGGACTACCTGTTTGGCACCGCTGTTCCTGAGCAGGCCCGCCCGACGGCGTACGGAGTGGACGGCATCGACATCCGCGAGACCATCGGCAGCCAGCTCGTGACGCCGTTCAAGCTTCTTTGGCGGTGGCGGCATGGGCAGGAGCCAGCCGCACGTCCGGAGTCCGCACTCCCTCCCACGCCGTGAGCGGGCCGCGGCCAACCGATGGCGGTTTGGCGCTCATCCCGCTGCTGCAGCGGGCCGGCCGGGACATTGAATCCACGATCCATGGCCGCAGCATGGGAAGCACCCTCCCGCCCGGCACCCGTATTCTCATCCGGTGCCGGGAAGACGGTGCCTACCCGACTGGGGCCGTGGTGGCCTTCGTGGCCACGCGAGGGCTGGTGGGACACCGTGTGGTAGGCCGGCGCTTGGACCCCCCTGGAGCAGCGACGCTGCTCACACGAGGTGACGGCACCCTCATCTGTGATCCCCCGCTGGAAGCGGCGCGCGTCCTCGGCGAGGTCACGAACTGGCACGATGGGGAGACGTGGCGCCCGGTGCCTGCTGCGCCAGCTCGATCCGCGATGCCGAGACTCGGTGCCGCTGGGCTCCTCTTGCTCGTCCGGCTGGCCCTGGCCGTCGACCGGGAGCTGGCAACCCGACTCACACGGATCCTGGCGGCCCTGGCACAGCGGCTCTCGCCCCCCACCCCCGCACCTCTGCCCGCGGGGAGTCCCGGTGACCAGTCCGAGTGAGCGCCTGTTGGCCGTGCTGCGGCAAGGGGCCAAGCCGATAGATCCTGCGCTCGACACCATGCGGGACCTGGACTGGGATGCCCTCCTCGCCGTTACCCCACCCGACCTCCACCCGTACCTCGCATTTCGGCTCGAGGCCCTGCCCCGCTCAGAGAAGATTTCTGCGCCGGTTCGTGAGGCACTCCGCGCCGCGCGCCGGTCCGGTGTCGTTGGCCAGTTGCAGCGACAGGCTCTGCTCCGGCGCATGGCCGCCGCCCTCGAAGAGCAGCAGGTCCCATTCGTGGTCCTCAAAGGCATGGCACTCGCCCATCTGGCCTATCCCGAGCCGGGCCTCCGGCCGATGAGCGATATCGATCTCTGGACCAAGCCGGAGCACCTCGAAGCCGCCGCGACGGCCCTGCTCGCCGCCGGTTTGCGGTACCCGGAGCGACTGACCGCCCGAAAGCCGGCGGCGGAGCGGCCGGAAGCGGCACCCACGCGGGTGTACGAGCTGCCGGGATCAGGGCTGGTCGTGGAACTCCATGGCCATATCAAGTCGATGGTGGCGGTCTCCGCGGATTGGGAGGATGCTGCCTGGGCGCGCCGCCTCCCCGCCGTGCTTGGCGGCGTGGACGTGCAGGTACTCGAGGAGGGCGACACCCTGACCCATCTCGCCATTCATTGCAGCGCGCACCACCGGTTCGAGTTCGGGTTGCGCGCCCTCCTCGACATCACGCTGTGGGTCGAATACACGGCGGACCGGTTGGCGTGGCCGATGATGCGGAGGCGATGGGCAGCGGAAGGGACCGATGCCTGGATGTATCTGACCCTGTCGCTCTCCCGTGAGCTGCTGGGCGCGCGGGTGCCTGACGCGTACTGGCGGGACGCCGAAGCGCCCGCCAGCCTCGACGAGTTACTGGCGCTCGCGCGGGCCCAGGTGCTGGACGCCACCAGCACGATGCCGCCCGCACTCACCCGCCTGACCACGCTGCCCTCCTTCGGCGCACGAGTCCGGTGGCTGGGAAGCCGACTGACGAGCTGGTACTGGTCCGGCAGGGACGATGTCTCGCGGTCGCCCTTCGAGGCCGCGCGGCAGGCCGCCGAGCGCATGGCGCACGACGTCCGCCACAAGCTGCCCCCGTATGTGCGCGGATTGCTGCGTGGGACCCTGCGTGGAGAGGAGTACAGGAAGCGGAAGGCGCTCGCCCTCGGCCGCGAGCGGATCACCGAGCTGGTCGCCCGGGAGCACCGGGCGCCCGATGGCGGCTAGTGCCCCGGATCAGTCGCCAGTGAGGAGCATCGTCCGACTCGTCGCCAGCCAACGCCCATCCCGGCGGACCCACCGGTCCGTCGTCTGGAATTCGTACGTGGTCGTGACCTGACCACCCACGACGACGGTGCAGTGAAACCGGGAACTGACCGTGGCCGAATCCTCCCAGTGCGCCAGCGTCAGCTTCTCGATGCGAATGGTGTCTTCGGCTGAGGTGTGCAGGAGTGCGGCGATATACTGGTCGCGCGGGAGCGGGACACCATCCACCCCTTCGATCAGGTGGAATTCCGGAGCGAGTAGGCGCTCCAGGGCGGCGGAGTCCTGCAGTTGTTGCGCGGCGGTCCACCGCTGTTCCAGTGCCTCGAACTCCGCCCGGCGCAGGGAGTCGCCGTTGCAGGCCATGGACACTGCAGACAGCATCGCCAGCACGGCCAGGCCGGGACGACGCCGCATTGCCCGGTACCAGATCGACACCACCATCTACCGCAACGCCCCCCGTTTTCCGATCCGCAGCGTCGCCCAGAGCTGCGCCACGAACGTCGTAGCGGTGTTCCCCTCGATGTTGTCGGCGTTCCAGGTCTGGTTCACGCCGATATTCCCCTGCAGGCGCACGTGGCCCTGCTGACCGCGGACCCCGACGGCAACGCGGGCAGTTTTCGCGACGATGCCACTCAGGAAACCGTCCTGTCCCGTGATATCCGGAAAGGCATCGGTAATCTTCGCCTCGCCCTGTCGCAGGTAGCTGAGCTCGGGTGTGACCAGCCAGTCCTCCCGGACCGGCCAACTTCCGGTCAGGGTCAGTTGATCCCCATCGACGAACTGCCTGCCCAGACCGACCCCCACGTTGATGTAATCCTCCTCGGGACGGTAGGTGCGGAAGGCGTAGGTGCTGACCTGGGTATAGAGTGCCCGCCAACTCCCCGTCGACCCCAGCGGCCCCATGGCGCTCAGGGTGAAGGCCCAGCGGTTGGGTCGGTCGGTGCTATCCCCCTGTGAAAACCACCGGAAGTCGTCGATGGCCACCTGCCCCTCGAAGGACACTCCGCTGTTCAGCAGGATCCGGCCGTCTCCGCCGAACATCAATTGGCCCTCATCGCCCGAGGACAGGGTGTTCCCGAGGAACATCACCCCGACCGGTACGACCCACTTGGCGTTAAGGGTCTGGTCCACCCCCGCGACGATCGCCGTCTGCCAGAGCGCCAGGTTGATCCTCGGCGTCACCTGCACACCCAGCCGATGCGCCACCTGGTAGCGGTGGATGACCTGCCCCGAGGTATCAGCCCAGTCCTCGAGTTGCGCGGCGACAGCCCGAAGCCGAATGTCCCGCGTCCCGACGTTCAATGCGCCGTGATAGTAGGGATACCCCCAGCCGCTGATCGGAATGCCCGGCACGCCGCGCGGTCCCCACTCCCGGGACATCTGGCCCAGGAACAGGTCGGCCGGCTTCCACTGCGCGGCGATGTACGCCAGAGGATAGCGATAGGTCAGCTCGGAGGGGATGGTGACGCTGTCGATGTTCGCGGGCCAGTCGGGATCGTCGTTCAGGCGGTTCTCTCCGTAGAGGTCGCCGTGGGCGACCACCGGGCCGAACACCCCCAGGAACTCCAGGCTACCGAAGGGCCAGACCCCGCCGTCGCCCGCGGGGTGCACGGGATCCCGCCGGGCATGGGTGTAGGCCTGCACCCCAAGGGCGAAGTCGACCCGTCCCCAGAACACGGTGTCGGGCGGGCTCCAGAGCTTGAGCAGGCTGGCGGCTTGCGCCGAGTCGGACGCGGACGCCCGCGGCGAGAGCTCCTTGAGTACCGCGACCGCCTGTGCCTCGGTGAACGGCCGGACCATCGGTGTGGGGTCGAGAATCACCCCGCGGTCCACCAACAATTCGAACCGCGCCAGGCGAGGATCATCGAGCTGGATGTAGGGGCTGCCCTGCGCCCGTGCGTCCGTCGGGCGGCCTCCAAGGAGCAGGAGCAGCGATCCCACCGGGATGCCAAACCGCCGGACCCACCTGATGCAATTCATCGGGCGTCTCCGCTCGCGGGGTCCGGGTGCATCGCCTCGTCCTGCTCGCCGCGGGGCCAGCGTGCCGCCAGCAGCGAGAGGATGACGCCGATCCCAGCCCCGATGACCCCCATCACGAAGTCCGACCACTGCCCGCCCCGGTAGGGGAGGGCCCACTGCACCAGTTCGGTGCCGCCAGCCAGCAGCACCGTGAACGCGAGTGTCCTCACCGGGGCTGGCCCGCGGTCGAGCTGGTAGAGGAGGGAGAACGCCAGGAAGATCAGGACGTGAGCAAGGCCGTCGTACCGAGTGGCCAGAGCGTCGAGCCGGTGCGGTACCGGCACGAGCAGCAGCAGCGCCATGAGCAGCAGGTATCCGAGGAGGGCCGCACGCCACGGCGTTCCCCGCGCTGGAATTCCCATGGAGGCCGAGGGCGAACGTGGGTCGTGCTTCGGATGGGCTCATGGACTCCCGGAACTGGCGCACGGGGGGCGTGGGGGGATCGATACCGCGCAGGCAAGATAATTCGACCCGCTCCCGATGGAGAGATCTCCTTGACGCCCTCTCCCGGACCCCTAAGTTCCCTCCATGCCTAAGTCGCCGCGCCGGAACTGGTTGGCCCTGTTCGCCCTTCTGTCGCTCGCTACCCCCCTCGCCGCCCAGCAACCGACCCCGGAACAGGCCAAGGCCCTCATGGCCCAGCCCGGCGGCGCGGACTCCATCCGGGCGCTGATCAAGAACTCTGGCCTCTCGCCAGACCAGATTCGCATCAGGCTGCAGGCCGCGGGCTATGACCCGGCACTGATCGACCCATTCCTGACCGACAGGCCGGGCTCCGACACTGTGTCGGTCACCGCCCAGCAGAACGCCGCCCTCCAGGCACTCGGCATCAAGCCCGACTCGATTGCCAAACAACCGGTGGATACCGGCCTCCGCATGGTCGACTCATTGCCAACGCTCGGCATCTTCGGCGTGGACGTCTTTCGCCGCTCTTCGACGCAGTTCCTGCCGCTGCTCTCGGGGCCGGTCCCGCCCGACTATCGGCTGGGGCCGGGCGACATGCTGGTCCTGATCCTCACCGGCGACGTCGAGCTGACCTATCAGCTCGGCATCACACGTGAGGGGTTTGTCGTGATTCCACAGGTCGGCCAGGTCTACCTCGCCAACCTGACGCTGGCCCAGGCCCGAAGCACGCTCTATGACCGACTGGGACGGGTCTATTCCGGGGTTCGCCGCGGGCCCAACGCCACCACGCAGTTCGATCTCTCCGTCGCCAATGTCCGGGCGGCGCAGGTCTACGTGGTCGGCGAGGTGACCCAGCCCGGCGCGTACCAGATCAGCGCCCTGGGCACCGTCCTGACCGCTCTCTACACCGCGGGTGGGGTGACGGAACGCGCCAATCCGCGGGCGGTGGAGGTGCGTCGTGGGGCCACGACCGTGGCCACCTTCGACCTCTACGATTACCTGCTGAACGGCGACACCGGGGACGACGTCCGTATAGAAAACGGGGACGTGGTGTTCGTCGGAGTGCGCGCCAGGCGGGTGACCGTGGTGGGCAATGTGCACCGCCCCGCGATGTATGACCTGGCCGAGAGTGAAACGCTCACGCAGTTGATGGCGGCCGCGGGGGACTCGACGCCGAGGCGGCACGGACGCGGATCTCGATCACCCGGATCGTGCCGGCGCCGGAGCGCCGGCCCGGCGGGCCGCAGCGCGTCACCCTCGATGTACCGCTCCCGCCCAATTCGGCGGAGATTCCGCCCGTCCCGATGGCCGATGGCGACAGCGTGACCGTGTTCGGTGTGCCGACCGCGCAGCGCAACTATGTATCCATCCAGGGTAACATCTACCAGCCCGGCCGCTTCGGCCTCGAAGCGGGCCTGACGCTGTCGCGGCTTGTCGCCCTGGCCGGCGGGTTCCAGCCGGCCACCTACTCCGGCCGGGCCCTCATTTCCCGACTCAACGAGGTGGACCAGACCCGCCGCCTCATTCCCGTCTCCCTGCCAGAGGACAGCCTGGCCGCGTGGACCGACGACCCGCTCCTGCAGGACCGGGACTCGGTCACGATCTTCGGCCTGACGGAGACCCGGCCGGAGCGGACCGACGGTCATCGTCGGTGCCGTCAATGCGCCGGGAAGGAAGCCCTGGGAAGCGGGGATGACGCTGCGGGACCTGATCCTGCAGTCCGGTGGCCTGGCACCCGGCGCCTCGCTGGCGTTTGCGGAAATCGCACGCCTGCCGGAGAGTCGCGCCGAAGGGCAGCTCGCCACCACGATCAGGGTGCCGCTCGACTCGACCTACCTCTTCGACCGGGACAGCGCGGGGCAGTACATCGGGCCTCCCGGGCGGGCATTCCCCGCGTCGGGGGCGCCTGAGGTGCCACTCGATCCGTGGGACAACGTCTTGATCTTCCGGCAGCCCGACTTCGAGTTCCAGCAGACGGTCAGCATCGGTGGAGAGGTCGTCTACCCCGGCACCTACGCGCTCGAAAGCCGCAGCGAACGGCTTTCTGACCTCGTCAAGCGCGCGGGAGGACTCACCGCCCTGGCCTACCCCGATGGGGTCTGGTTCGTGCGGGATACCGGCGGCGTCGGACGGCTGAACGTGAATCTTCCGATGGCGATGGCGAAGCCGGGCTCGAAGGAGGACCTGCTCCTCCGCGGCGGGGACCAGATCTGGGTCACCCAGTACCAGCCGAGCGTCCGCATCGAGGGCGCCGTGATCTCCCCCGGGAGCGTGCTCTGGGAGAAGGGGAAGAACCTGAACTACTACATCGATGCCGCGGGGGGAGCGACGCCGGAGGGCAACGCGGGCCGCGCCGCGGTCCGGCAGTCGAACGGGCAGACCCTGGCCAAGCGGGGCGGATTCCTCTTCTTCGGCGGCACCAATCCCAAGCCGAATCCCGGCGCGACGGTGTATGTGCCGCTCAAGGAAGTGAAGCCCCCACGCGACAACACCGGCACTTGGCTGGCCATCGCCTCCATCATCGCGAGTACGGCCACCATCGTCATCGCGCTGCAACCGTAGGGAAGCCGTGGCGCGCCCGTACGCCGCGTGCGCGCACGGTGGCCATCCCCTCCTGAATCAGGCATATTTGACCATTCTCTCTCCAGGTGGACCGCCTGACTGATTTCCAGCGCCAGGTGCAGGACGCGATCGGCCCCAGCTACCGGATCCTGAGCGAGCTCGGCGGGGGCGGGATGAGTCGCGTCTTCCTCGCCGAAGAGGTGCAGGTCGAACGCAAGGTGGTCGTGAAGGTCCTCCCCCCGGAGACCTCCGCGGCCGTCAGCATCGAACGCTTCGAGCGCGAGGTCCGGCTGGCCGCCCGGCTGCAGCATCCGCACATCGTCCCCTTTCTGACCACCGGCGGCAGGGGCGACCTCCTCTTCTACATCATGCCCTTCATCGAGGGCGAATCGCTCCGCGCCAAGCTGGCGCGCGAGGGGGAGCTGCCTGTCCCCGAGGCGGTGCGCATCATCCGCGACGTGGCCGACGCACTGGCCATGGCCCACAAGCAGGGGATCGTCCACCGCGACATCAAACCCGACAACATCCTCCTCTCCGGCCGCCACGCGCTGGTGACCGACTTCGGCGTGGCCAAGGCGGTCGAAAAGAGTTCCGGTTCCGGCAATCTCACATCCATGGGCGTGGCGCTCGGCACCCCCGCCTACATGTCGCCCGAGCAGGCAACAGCGGATCCCCACACCGACCACCGCGCCGATTTGTACGCCCTCGGCATCGTCGCCTACGAGATGCTCTGCGGCCGGCAGCCCTTCGAGGCGTCGTCCGCGCAGGGGATCATCGCCGCGCACGTGACACAGCAGCCGCAGCCGATGGAGAAGTTCCGGGCCAACGTGCCGCCGGCGCTGGCCATGATCATCATGCGCTGCCTCGAGAAGAAGCCGGCCGACCGCCCGCAGAGCGCCGAGGAACTGGTCCAGCAGATCGAGGCGATGAGTACGCCGTCGCTCAGCACACCCGGCGGCATGACCCCCACCGCCACCGCGCCGTACACGGCGGCGGCCCCGGCCGTGGCGGCGTCCAGCGAGCAGGGGCACCCGGTCCGGGTCGCCGTGCTCTTCAGCCTGGCCTCGGCCGCGGTGCTCGCCATCGCCTGGATCATGACGGTCAAGGTCGGACTGCCGATGTGGGTGGTGCCGGGCGTGGCGGTGTTGCTGGCGCTCGGGTTCCCGATCATGGTGGCCACGGGCCTGGCAGAGCGGCGGCGCGCCAAGGCGCGGATCAACATGACCCACACGCCGAAGCCGGAGGGAGGCGTTCGTCAGCTCCTGACCTGGCGGAAGGCGCTGATGGGCGGCGGGTTGGCGTTCGGTGCGCTTGCCGTCCTGGCAGGCGGCTACATGGCGATGCGGGTCTTCGGCATCGGCTCGGTGGGAACACTGATGGCCACCGGCGCGCTCGACTCGAAGAGCCCACTGGTGCTGGCCGACTTCTCGAATCGCACCGCCGACGCATCGCTCGGTCCCTCGGTGACCGACGCCTTCCGGGTGGACCTCTCGCAGTCGCCGGTCATCCGGCTGCTCGATGCCGCCGCGGTGCGCGAAGCGCTGGCCCGTATGGGGAGGTCTCCGGACACGCCCCTGGACGATGCGACGGCACGGGAGCTGGCCCAGCGCGAGAACGCCAAGGCGTTCATCACCGGCGAGATCGGCTCGGTCGGCAGCGGGTACGTCCTCTCCACCCGGATCGTCGCCACCGCTGACGGGCGTGAACTGGTGGCACTCCGCGAAACCGCCGCCGATGAGACCGAGGTCATCCCCGCCATCGACCGGCTGAGCAAGAAGCTCCGGGAGCGGGTGGGCGAATCGCTCAAGTCGCTCAACAACACCGAGCCGCTCGAACAGGTCAGCACCGCCTCCCTCGAGGCGCTCAAGAAGTACTCGCAGGCCGTTCGGCTCGACGACAACGGCGGAGATCCGGCGCTCGCCGCGCAGCTGCTCCAGGAGGCGGTGGCGGCCGACTCGAACTTTGCCATGGCCTGGCGCAAGCTCTCGGTGGTCGCGGGGCGGGCTGGGCTGTCGTTCAGTGTGATGTTCGCCGCCGGTCAGAAAGCCTACGACCTGCGCGCGCGCCTCACCCCGCTCGAGCGGCAACTCGCCATCAGCACCTACTTCAGCTTCGTCGAGCCGGACATCGACAAGGAGATCGCGGCTCACAAGGCGGCGCTCGAGATCGACCCCGACGACCGAACATCGCTCAACAACCTCGCGCTGGCCTACCGGGACCTGGGTCGCTGGGAGGACGCCGAGGCGCTGGCTCGCCGCGCGGCGGTGGTGGACAAGAGCTGGTTCTCCTATGGCCACCTCTCGTTCGCGCTCGCCGCCCAGGGACGCTTCGCCGAGGCCGATTCCGCACTCCAGGAACTGGACCGGATTACACCGGGACAGCCGCGTGGATTGATGATGCAGGCGGACCAGCGCTCCAGCCAGGGTGACTATGCCGGCGCAGACAGCATTTTCCGGGCGGTGCTGAGCGCGCGGAGCGAATTGGCCTACCAGCGACAGGCGATCGTCGGGCGCATCCTGCTGGACCTGACCCAGGGCCAGATGGCGGCTGCCTCGGCGCTGTCATCGGAGCTGGCTGACGCGGCGAGGCGCCAGGGCGACGTCCGCCTGATGTATGGCAATGCCATCGCCGCGGCCACGGACAACCTGGTTGCACGGCCGAGGCCGCGCGAGGATCTCTCCGCGGTTGAGGCGCTGCTTGCAGAATACCCGCTAGACGGGATGGCGCCCGACGACCGCCCCTACGGCGGGCTCGCTCGGCTCTATGCCGCAGCGGGGAAGACCGAGCAGGCCCGACGATACCTGTCGCTGAGCCAGCGAGAACAGGGCCGGTGGTGGAATCCGCCCAATGGGATCGCGAAGCACACCGAAGGGCTGGTGCTGGAGGCCGAGGGGAATCTGCCGGAAGCGCTGGGGGCCTACCAGGATTGGGTGAGGCTGCCAACCGTTGGGCAGGATTGCCGGCAGTGCGGTGACTTCTACGTGGGCCGGGTGTTCGATCGGATGAACCAGCCCGACTCGGCCCTCGCCGCCTATAATCGGGCAATGAGCACCACGGTGCCGATCCGGAACTCCGGGGAAGCGACCGTCCTCGGCCCGACGCTGCGGCGCATGGGTGAGCTCTATGAGGCCCGCGGCGACCGGGAGCAGGCCAAGGAGTACTACAGCAAGTTCGTGGCGCTCTGGCGCGATGCCGACAGCGACTTCCAGCCGGCGGTGCAGGAAATCAAGGCCCGGCTTGCGAAACTTGCTGCCGAGCCGAAGTCCTGACGCGACGCTAGTTCGCCGTCGACTTCTTGCAGGTGCTGATGCCGAAGATGGTATAGAGCGGGCAGGTGCCAGACAGCCCTGTCACGATGGGAATGAGGCCGATGTATCCCCACGGGGTCTTCGGTCCGATGAAGGCGAGGGAAAGCAGGCCGAAGCCGGCGAGCACGCGGATGACACGCTCGACGGTGTGCTCGTTCTGGGGAAAGAGCTTGCTGGCCATGGAAGGACTCCAACGTTAAGGGAAACCTCAGACTTTCGCCGCACTCGACTCCATACCAACATACACGCTGACTCGCACGCCGGTTCCCTTCCCACCCACGCACCCGCCGGCGCGCCCCCTCTCCGCCCCGGGTCGTGCCATGCTGTTCAACACCATCATCGAACCATTCCGAATCCACTCCACGCAGCGCATTCGTCACACCACGCCAGCGGAGCGTGAGGCGGCGCTGGAGCGGGCCGGCTACAACCTCTTCGGGCTCCGCGGCGAGGAAGTCCTGATCGACCTGCTCACCGATTCCGGCACCGGCGCCATGTCCTCCCGGCAGTGGGCCGCGATGATGGACGCCGACGAATCGTACGCCGGGAGCAGCTCCTACGAGCGGTTCCGCGACACCGTCAAGAACCTCACCGGCCTCACGGAGATCATCCCCACCCACCAGGGCCGCGCCGCCGAGCACATTCTCTTCTCCGTCATGGCCCGGAAGGGGCAGGTCGTCCCCAACAACACCCACTTCGACACCACCCGCGCCAACGTGGAATTTGTTGGCGCGGAGGCGCGGGACCTGGTCATCGCCGAGGGGCGGGTGCCGGCGTCCGAACACCCCTTCAAGGGCAACATGGACCTGGAGGCGCTCGAGGCGACGATCCGAAAGGAAGGGGTCGATCGGATCCCGCTGGTCATGGTGACGGTCACGAACAACAGCGGCGGCGGACAGCCGGTCTCGCTGGAAAACCTTCGTGGCGTGCGGAAGATCTGTGACACCCACGGGATTCCCCTCTTCCTCGACGCCTGCCGCTTCGCCGAGAATGCCTGGTTCATCAAGCTCCGGGAGCCGGGGCAGGCCGACCGGACCCCGCGCGAGATCGTCCGCGAGATGTTCTCGCTGGTGGACGGCTGCACCATGTCGGCCAAGAAGGATGGGATGGCCAACATCGGCGGCTTCCTGGCGCTGAACGACAGCGACATCGCCCGGAAGGCGCGCAACCTCCTGATCCTGACGGAGGGATTCCCGACCTACGGCGGGCTGGCAGGCTACGACATGGACGCAATCGCGGTCGGGCTGGAGGAGGTGCTGGACGAGGATTACCTCCGGTACCGGATCCGATCCACGGCCTACCTCGCGGAAAAGGCGGAGGCAGTGGGCGTGCCCACGGTCCGTCCTCCCGGCGGGCACGCGGTCTATCTCGACGCCAAGGCGCTGCTGACGCACATTCCGGCGTCGCAGTATCCGGCGCAGGCGCTGGCGGTCGAACTCTATCGGGTCGGGGGCGTGCGAGGCGTGGAGATCGGGTCGGTGATGTTCGGCACCCGCCACGAGGATGGCACCGAAACCCCCTCGGCGATGGAACTGGTGCGACTGGCCATTCCCCGCCGCACCTACACCCAAAGCCACGTGGACTACGTGGGAGAGGTCATCCGCGAGGTGGCGGGCCAGCGGGAGAAGATCCGCGGGCTCCGCATCGTGGAACAGGCACCGTGGCTGCGGCATTTCACGGCGCGGTTCGCTGCCATCTAGGCATCCGCCCGGTGTCTCAACTGCCGTCGCACGATGGCCAGCGCGTCCTTCCGATCCTTGTCTGACAAGACCATCCTCGGTGCCCGCACCGCCTCGCTCCCCATCCCGACCTCGGCCTGCACGAGCTTGATCAGCTGCACGAACTTGGGCACGGTGTCGAACCGCAAGAGCGGCAGGAACCAGGCGTAGAGCTTCAGCGCCTCCTCGATGCGACCCGCCTTGGCGAGGTCGACCAGCGTCACCGACTCCACCGGCAGCGCATTGACCAACCCCGCCACCCAGCCGTCCGCCCCGACCGCGATCGCCTCGACGATCATGTCATCCAGGCCTGCGAAGAGCGCCAGCCGATTCCCCAGGAGCGCCTTCACCGCCGTAATGCGCCTCACGTCGCCGCTCGACTCCTTGACCGCGTGCACATTCCCGTGCTTGTCGGCGAGTGTCTTCACGTCGTTGGCCGAGAGGTCGGTCCCGTAGGCGATCGGATTGTTGTAGAGCATGCACGAGAGCTTGGTGGCAGAGATCACGGCGGAGAAGTGGGCCTCAATTTCAGGCCAGTCACCGAGATAGACGTAGGGTGGGAGCACCATCAAGCCGTCACAGCCGACACGGGCCGACTCCCTGGCCAGCGCGACGCACTCCGCGGTGGAGAGTCCGCTGACGGAAGCCACGAGCGGTGCCCGCCCCTTGGTGACGGTCTGGCACACCTCGAGGATGCCGACCTTCTCCTCGAAGGTGAGCGTGGCCCCCTCGCCGAGAGAGCCCAGCGCCACGATTCCCTTGCAGCCGGCATCCAGCAGCCACGCGACATGTTTTGTGAGGAACGCCTCGTCCACCGCACCATCGTCAGTGAACGGCGTCGTGATGGCGGGAAAGACGCCGGACCAGTCGGCCTTCTGCATCAGGGCGCTCCTTGCGATTCATCCAGAGGTGAAGAGAGATCGGCGAGCAGGCCGACTGTGGTCGGGACGACCGGCATCCGCACGGTGTCCCGTCCAGTTCCGAATAGATACTCCAGCGCGGGGCCGCATACCCGCCCCTGGCAGCTGCCCATGCCGGCGCGGGAGACGATCTTTGCCTGCCGGGGGCTCCACTCGGCGTGGAGTGCAGACATCGACACATCCTCGCAGCGGCAGACGATGGTACCGGGTTCCACCCGCTCGCGCAATTCCGGCCGGAGGCGGAACGCGTTCGCCACGCGCTCCGAGAAACGACGGTACGCTTCGCGCTCTGCCTTCAACTGCCCCGCGGCCCCGCGGCCCCCCTGCCCCGCCGCTGCGAGCCCTGCGAGCGCTCCCTCCACAATCGCCGCCTCCATCCCGGTGTTACCGGTTGGCTCCCCGGCGGCGTATATCGACGGCACGGTGGTCTGCTGGTCGTCATCGACCACAACACACCCCTCCCGCACCTCGCAACCGAGGAGCCGCGCAAGTTCGGTCGACGGGACGAGCCCCGCGGCGGTACAGAGGATATCAATCGGCTCGGCCCAGGTGCTGCGCCCCGTGGTATAGGTCACGTGAAGTTCGCCGTTCACGTTGACGACGCGTTTGACCCAGGTGCCCCACCGATAGCGCACCGTGAGGAAGGCGGCACGGTGTGCCGCCGCCTGCAACAGGCGCCGGGGCGTCCGCCAGAGCGACCAGGCGAACGCCTTGACCATCTCGGGCGGCGCCTGTTCCGCCACCATCCGGAGGTCCGCGCCTGCCCTGGCAAGCGCGGCAGCCACTGGCAGGAGGAGCGGGCCGGTCCCCGCAATCGCCACCCGCTTGCCTCGAACATCCCAACCGGCCTTGAGCAACGCCTGCGCGCCCCCGACGCCCACGACATTCGCGTGGGTCCAGCCGGGAAAAGGGAGGAAGAGCTCCTGCGCACCGGTTGCGAGAATCGTCGATCCGGCAACGACGGAGACTGGGCGGCCTTCGTGGATGACGCCCAGTCGCCCGTCGGCCGTCGCGTCCACCACCTGGGCGCTTGTGAGCACCGTCGCCCCGGACCGGTCGAGGCGGTCGAGCCACATCCGGGCCACAGCAGGAAGCTCGCTCCTCTCGCGGTGCCGCCAGATCTGCCCGCCTGCTCGGGGTGAGGAATCGAGCAGTACCACGGAGTTCCCGGCACCGGCGGCCTCGACCGCCCCGGCGATACCCGCCGGACCTCCACCGACCACAGCCACATCGACCCGCACGAGACTCCGGATGCCGTCACCCATCGATCACCACCCGCATCCCTTCGCGAACCGGTTCGAGGCAGGCACGCTGTCCCGTCTGGCCGTCTACGGTCACCCTGCACTCGAAGCAAACTCCCATGCCGCAGATGGGCCCACGCGCCTCGCCGCTGACCGATACCCGAAGCGTGGAGTACCCGGCGTTCAGCAGCGCAGCCGCGAGGCTGGCCCCCTCGGGCACGTCGTGCGCGGTGTCGTTGACCAGGATGCTCACCATGGCAGCCATGCTAGTGCGCACCGCCCATTGCCCGACCCGGAGCAAAGGGCGTTGGGTCAATCGCGGGAGTGCCGCCGGCAATCAGGGCCGCGAGCATCGAGCCGCTGCCGAGGGCGGTCGTGATGCCGAGGCCTTCATGGCCCGCCGCAATCCAGAGTCCGTCGACATCCGGCCAGGCGCCGATGAGCGGGAGTGCGTCGGGGGTGGCGGGCCGGAATCCAGTCCAGGTGCGGATCACGGGGAGGCGCGAGAGCCCGGGCATGAATGCCACGGCCCGCTGGAGCATCCGGGCGAGCACGTCGCGATTGATCGAGGCGTCCCATCCGACGAGTTCCCGCGACGATCCGATCAGCAACTGCCCTGTCGCCCGCGGCTGCACATTGAACGCAACCGATGCGGCGTTCATGGTGTGCGCGCTCTGCAGGTAGCCGAGCTCGATGACCTGGTGTCTGTTGGGCCCGGGAATGCGTTCGGTGATGGCAAGGTGCCCCTTCCGCGGGACGATCGGGAGCTCGGGGGTGAGCAGGCCGCTGCCGCCCCGGCGGCATTGACGATGACATCCGCTTCGAACCGACCAGCAGAGGTCGCCACCGCCCGCGCATGAATTGCTTCGACCCGCGTCCCCTCGAACATCACGGCACCATTCGCGACGGCTTCATCCGCCAGCCAGCGCGCCACCACCGGGGGATACAGGACACCATCTCCCGGTACCCGCAGTCCGCCGGCAAGCCCCGGGCGGAGCATCGGCTCTGCCTCCGCCAGTTCCCCTGCCTCCAGCAGGTCAGCGCGTACGCCCCGGTCCCGATAGAATGTCGCCTTCTCGCGCGCCGCCTGAAGCTGCGCGTCGTTCTCGGCGACCCAGAGGGTACCACATCGCTCGAACTCGGCAGATGGGGGGAGTTGTGGCAGAAGCTCGTCGAGGAGTCGTTGCGACCACCCGGTGAGCGCAAACTGTGCTTCGCTGTCATCCATGACGACGATGTGGCCCATGCCGGCGGCGGTGGTCCCGCCGCCGGCGAAGGCCGCGTCGAGCAGGGTCACCCGCATGCCCTGGCGACTCAGGTAATACGCGCAGGCGGCGCCGACGATGCCGGCACCGACGACGATCGCGTCTGGCCGAGTGGTCATCCGGCGGTGGTGAAGCCGGCTCGGAACGGGTCGGTGGGATCGAACCGGAGGGTCGCCTCGCCGGTGATGAACGCGGTGCCGCGGATGTGGGGAATGAGTTGTCCGCTCTGTTCCTCGAGCCATCCGGTGAAGAGGCTGCCCGTGATGCTCTCCTGGCGCCAATGCGCCCCCAGCGCCAGTGCTCCGCGCGCATGCCGCGCGGCCATCACCGCCGAGGTCCCGGTGCCGCACGGGGAGCGATCGTAGGCGCCACCGGGGCACAGCACAAAGTTCCGGGAGTCGGCGTCAGATCGGGTCGGCGCGGCAGAGAGCTCCACATGGTCGATTTCGGCGCCTGCCTGCCCCGTGACCCCCTGTTCGCGGAGGGCGACCATGATGCTCCGCGTGATACGGGTGAGCTCGTCGACATTTGCCAGGGCGAGCGGCGTCCGGTCCCAGTGCGTGAGGAAGAACCAGTTGCCGCCATAGGCAACATCTCCGACGATGCGGCCCAGCCCCGGCACCTCCACTGCGACGTCGCGCGCGTGACAGTAGGACGGGCACGTTGCGGATGGTGACCGCCCCGTCCGCCCCAAGCTCCGCAGCCACCGACCCGACCGGCGTGTCGAGATGCACCTGGCCGGCGGTCACGCGCCCCAGATGTTCCAGGGTTCGCACGACCCCGATCGTACCGTGGCCGCACATGCCGAGGTAGCCGACGTTGTTGAAGAAGATCACGCCGGCCGCGGACCCCTTCGAGACGGGCGGTGTGAGGAGGGCGCCCACCATCGCATCGTGCCCCCGCGGCTCGCAGACCACCGCGCTGCGGAGGTGATCCCAGTGCGCGGCGAGGTCGTCGCGGCGCGCGGCCATGGTGGACCCGGCCGGCTGACGCCACCCGTCGACGACGACGCGGGTCGGTTCCCCTTCGGTGTGCGAGTCCACCACCTTGATCAGCGCGGGGAAGGCCGGTGGCCTCATACCGGATTCACCTGCACCGTCTTCGTCTCGGTGTAGAACTCCCGGGCGGCGGAGCCCTGCTCGCGGCTGCCGGAGCTCGAACCCTTCATGCCGCCGAAGGGCGCGTGCGGGTCCACGCCGGTGGTATCGCCGTTGATGCGGACCAGGCCGACGTCGATCCGGTCGATGTACGTGAGGGCCGCGCCGAGATCGCGCGTGAAGAGCGATGCGCTCAGCCCATAGCGTGAGTTGTTGGCGATGGTGATCGCCTCGTCCAGGCTGCCAGCACTCGAGACGGCCAGGACGGGGCCGAAGAGCTCTTCCTGGGCGATGGGCGCACCCGGATCGACGCCGCGCACCACGGTGGGTGTCACGAAGAATCCTCGCTTGAACACCGCACCGGTTGTCTCCACACCGCCGCACACTACCTCCGCCTTGGTGGCCGCGAGAGCATCCCAGATCCGCTGGCGGGAGCCGGCGTTGATGACAGGACCGACGGCGCATTTCGGATCGGTCACCGGCCCCAGATTGAACCCCGCCACCTGATCCCGCACTTTGTCGAGGAACGCGCGCTCCACCTCGGGAAAGACGACGGCCCGGCTCGTGGCGGTGCACTTCTGGCCGGCGTAGCGCATGGCACCGGCCGCGGTCAGCTTCGCGGCGAGGTCCAGGTCGGCATCCGGCATCACGATGACGACATTTTTTCCACCCATCTCCGTCTGGTACCGGACGTTTCGATCGGCCGCGATCGCCGCGACCCGTGCGCCGACGGCCGCGGAACCGGTAAAGCTGATGCCCCGCACCGCAGGCGCGCGCAGCAGCGGTTCCCCGACCCCTGCTCCGGTACCGAGCAGGACATTGAAGACGCCCGCCGGCAGGCCGGCGGCCTCTGCAGTTTCCGCGAGGAGGAGTGCCGCAACGGGCGACTGCTCAGAGGGCTTGAGGACGACGGTATTTCCAAATGCCAGCGCCGGGGCCGCCTTCCAGAGGGGAATGGCCACCGGAAAGTTCCACGGCGTGATCAGGGCGACGACGCCGAGGGGTTCACGGAGCGTGAACTGGAGGGCGCCGGCAGCCTGGGAGGGGATCACCTCGCCGACGGAGCGGACGGCGTCGCTGGCGTAGTACCGGAGGATTACGATACACCTGCCCACCTCGCCCCGCGCCTCACCGATCGGCTTGCCGACCTCGCGTGCCATCGCCTGGGCGATCTCCTCGGCGCGGGCCTGGATGGCGGCGGCCCACTTGTGGAGGTACTCGGCGCGGGCCGGGCCGGTCAGGGTGCGCCAGCCAGGGAGCGCGGCGCTGGCCGCGGCCACTGCCTCCGCCGCGTCATCCGCCGTCCCGACCGGCACCTCGGCCACCACGTCGTGTTCGTCGGAAGGATTGAGGTCGAGGAGGATGTCGGTGCCGGTGGAGCCCACGGAGGCACCCGCGATGAAATGCGCGAGAGGTTTTGGCATTAGAACTTCTTCTCCACGATAGCGAGGATTTCCGCCTCCTGCCGGGCGGCCGCCGCCTCCAGCTTGACGCCGTCGGCCATGACACTGGCGATGGCGGACTTGTCCTTGATGCCGCTGGCGTTGGTGCGCACGTTCAGCCAGGCACCCCGCACGGCGGCGCGGGCACAGAGCGCGCCGACCCCGGCATCGGACGCGGAAGCAGGGTTGCCGTGCTCGGCCATCGCACGGATCAGTTCAAACGACTGGTACGAGGTCTGCATGACCTGCCAGGGCACCTGCAGCGCGCCGAGGTTGGCGGCGGCCAGTGCCGTGCTCCGCGCCGACTTCTCCGCGTCTGTCCCCTTGGGCATGCCAAGCGCGGCCATGACCCGCTCGAACGCGCGGGTGTCGGCGTCCACCAGGCGCAGCAGCTCCTCCTTGAGCTGCTGACCGTTCTCGGCCCACTTCGAGAACTCCTCCCACCGCTCATCCCATCCCCGCTTGTGGGCGGAGAGATTGGCCACCATGGTGCCCAGGGCGGCGCCGAGGGCGCCGACCGCCGCGGCCACCGATCCGCCACCAGGCGCCACCGATTCCGAGGCCGTCTCATCGGTGAAGCCTTCGACGGTCATGCGAACCAGCCGCCGATCGGCCTCGTTCCGGAGCCGGTACTCGATGACCCGTTCCTCGGGATTGAACGGCCCAAGCTCATCGAGCCCGAGCGACTTGACCGCAATCTTGATCAGCTCGGCCTCCGAGATACCCAGCGAGCGCTGCTGCTTCCTGAGGTAGTGTCGGCCGGCATCGAGCAGGGCGGCACGCGGCACCAGGCCCACCAGTTCACTCCCCGTCACCCGGACCCCTCGCGCCTCCGCTGCGCGACACACCTCGTCGAAGGCGGCGTGGATCGGCGTCACAGACAGATCGACGAGATTCATCGACACCTGGGCGACCCCGTACTCGTGGATGAACCACCCGATGGCCTTCACCGCCTTCAGGGTCCCGGGAATCATGACCGGCTGGCCGGAGGCGTCGGTGACCACCTTGCCGGTCAGGGGATGACCCTCGCGCTTCGGTCGCCCCGCCTCGCGCACGTCGAAGGCGATGGCGTTGGCGCGACGAGTCGACGTGGTGTTGAGATTGACATTGAAGGCGACGAGGAAGTCACGGGCGCCAATGACAGTGGCACCGCTCTTCGGATTGAAGGTGGCGGGGCCAAAATCCGGGGTCCATGCCGGCTGCTTCATCTTCTCCTCGAACCCTTCGTACTCGCCGGCGCGGATGACCGAGAGATTCTTGCGGAGAGGGTCGGGCTGCGCCGCCTCGTATGCGTAGACGGGGATGCGCAGCTCCCGGCCGACCCGCTCCGCGAGCTTGCGGGCCAGGTCGGCGGTCTCTCGCATCGTGATCCCGGAGATGGGGACCAGCGGGCAGACGTCGGTGGCGCCCATGCGCGGGTGCTCGCCGCCGTGCTGGCGCATGTCGATCAGTTCCGCGGCCTCGGCGATGCCCCGAAACGCCGCTTCAACCACCGCTTCCGGCGTTCCGGCAACGGTCATGACCGTGCGGTTGGTGGCCTTGCCCGCATCGACATGAAGGAGAGCGGCGCCTTCCACCGACTCGAGGCGGGCCGCAATGCGCCGGATGACCTCCGGGTCACGTCCCTCGGAGAAATTCGGTACGCATTCGATCAGGGCAGGCATTGGAATTCCGTCGTCTGAGGTGAACCCCAAATCTACCCAACGCTGTCCCGATCTGCCTCCGCCGTTGACCCCTTGAGTTTCTAGGGGAGACCTCTTACTGTATACCTAGAAACTCTATGGAGACCGCCAAATGGCCGATACCGTGACCCTCCTGCGCGGGGCGCTCGACGCCCTGGTCCTCAAGGCCCTCACCTGGGGTCCCACCCACGGGTACGGGGTGGCCCGCTGGATCGAATCGGTGACCGATGACGCCCTCCGCATCGAGGAGGGTTCGCTCTACCCTGCCCTCTACCGCATCGAGCGCCGCGGCTGGATCGAGAGCGAGTGGGGTGTCTCGGACACCGGCCGGAAGGCGCGCTTCTATCGTCTCACCCCCGCCGGCCGCGCGCAGCTCAAGGCCGAGACACACAATTTCACCAGGTTCGCCCGGGCCATCTTCAAGGCCTTTGATGCAAGTCCGAATGCCGCCTGACACACCCGGCTTTCGCGGCGCCGGTGGAACCGTCTGGCGGCGACTCCGCCGCCTCTTCGGCAAGGACCCGCTCGCCGACGTCGACGCGGAACTCGCCTTTCATCTGGACATGCGCGCGGCGGAGCTGGTCGACCGCGGACTCTCCCCCGAGGCAGCCCGCCGCGCCGCGCTTGAGCGCTTTGGTGACCTCCCACGAATTCAGCACGAATGTGGCCGGCTCGCCTCTCGGCGAGAGCGGACGCTCGAACGGATGGAACGAATGATGGATATCTGGCAGGACTTCCGGCTGGCCGTACGCTCGCTCCGTCGCCGCCCCCTCTTCGCGGCCACGGCGGCGCTGGCGCTGGCCCTGGGCATCGCCGCCACCCTGTCGATCTGGGCCATGGTCGACACCTACCTCTTCCGCCCGTTGCCCTTCCCGAATGCCGAGCGCCTGATCGTCATCGGCCAGGCTCCCTACTCATCGGTCTCCTATCCGAACTTCCTCGACATTCGGGCGCGAGGGGATCTCTTCGACGACGCGGTGATCTATGACAACGCCGGGCTGAATGTCCGAATCGACGACGGTATACCCACGGTGCAGATGTACGAAGCGACGTCGGGCAACTACTTCTCCACCCTTCAGGTCCCGCTCCATATGGGACGCGGCTATACCGAGCAGGAGTTCATCGAGCGGGCGCCGGTGGTCGTGCTCACGCACGCGGCGTGGATGGGGCACTTCAATGGGGCACCGGATGTCATCGGGAAGACGGTGTACTTCAACGGATCGCCGTTCGCCGTCATTGGCGTGACGGCCGAAGGGTACGGCGGGATGCGCCAGTACCTGCTGCCGGTGGAGGGCTTCCTTCCATTGACCTCCGCCCTGTCGCTCGACTCTCGCGGAGCCGCGTCGCTGGAAGAGCGCGACCAAAGCTCGTACCGGGTCGCCGCGCTGCTCAAGCCCGGCGTGACCCTTGCCGCCGCCCGGGCCGGTCTCGCGGTACTCGCGGATCAGGTGAAGCGCGACCATCCCGAACTCCCCGACGAGCTCAGCTTCGTGGCGGCGTGGGAGACCCGCTCCCGACCAGATATCACGGTCGCCGGCGTCATTCCCTGGGCCGCGGCGATCTTCCTCCTGCTGACCGGTCTCGTTCTCTTGATCGGGTGCACGAACGTGGCGGGGTTGCTGCTCGCGCGCGCGTCGGCACGCCGTGGGGAAATCGCGGTGCGCCGAGCCCTCGGCGCCACGCCGGGGCGGATGGTGCGACTCGTCTTTGCCGAGAGCCTGGTCCTGACCCTGCTGGGAATGGTCTTCGCCATTCCGATGATTACGCTGATGCTGAGCTGGTTCACCGGGATTCGGATGTCGACCGATTTCCCGGTCCGCTTCAGTGCAAGCGGTGGGTCGCATCTCGTCCTTCCCGCGATCGTGATTGCCGTGCTTGCCGCCGTCCTCACCAGCATCGCGCCAGCGCTCCATGCCCAGCGCCTGCCGCTGCAGGAAACGCTGAAGGACGGGGGTCGCGGCGGCAGCGGCGGACGCGGACGCCGCCGGGCGCGCACCGTGCTGGTCGGCGCGCAGGTCGCGGTGTCCTTCATCCTGCTGGTCTGCGCGGCGCTCTTTGCCCGGAGCGTCCAGGCCGCCCAGCACCTCGATCTCGGGTTCCGCCCGGATGGCGTGGCCATGGCCACCACGGACGTGGAAATGCTCCGCTATGACCGGGAGCGAGGCCAGCGCCTGTTTCGCGACCTGCTCGAGCACGCGCGGGCGCTGCCGGGGGTCGAGTCCGCCGCCCTGATCCGCGACCTCCCGCTGGGCTACAACACCAGTTCGCGCGACGTGTATTTCGACCATGACATCGGTGTGCGGGACAATCGGGCGGATATCATCTACAACGTTGTGAGCCCGGACTATTTCGAGACCCTCGGCTACCCGCTGCAGGCGGGGCGTGACTTCACGTTTCGCGACGATAGCGCCGCTGCCCCTGGCGTTGTCATCAACTCGGAGATGGCTGAGCGGTACTGGCCGGGCGAACCAGCGGTCGGGCGCCGAATCCGGCTGGCTCCCGAGGGAGAGTGGTTCACGGTGCTCGGAGTGGTCGGCAGCGGCCCATACGTGTTCACGAATGAGGTGCCCCGGAGTTACCTCTACCTCACCATGGGCCAACGGTTCAGCGAGCGCATGACGCTCGTGCTCCGCGCCCCCGGGAATGCCGAGGGGACGTTGACATCGGTCCGACGGCTCATTCACGATCTTGATCCCGATCTCCCGGTCACCGATCTGCGGACCATGAATGCACATCTCCGCGGAGGGCTGGCGTTTCTCTTTCCCAGGCTCGCTGCGCAAGCCGCAATCGTGATCGGCCTCCTGGGTCTGCTCCAGGCGGTGGTTGGACTCTACGGCGTCATGGCATTCAGCGTCGCGGAACGGACCCCGGAGATTGGCATCCGGATGGCCATGGGCGCGCAACCGGGGAGCGTGGTCCGCGGCGTGCTGGGAGACGGCCTGCGCCTGACGCTCGCGGGGATGTTGATCGGCGTGATCGGGGCAATTGGCGTCGCGCAGCTGATGCGCGCCGTGCTGGTGGGGATCGGGGCCACCGACGTGATCTCCTACCTCGCCGCGGCGCTGCTCCTGCTCTCGGTGACCATGCTCGCGGCGTGGATTCCCGCGCGGCGAGCCGCGCGACTCGACGTGGTGGCGGCGCTGCGCGGCGGAGAGTAGGAACCAGGGACTTGCGGAGCCGGGGGTATTATGTAAGTTATTTGTTACATGACAACCAACGCCGCTGTCCCTGCCCTTCTGCTCGCCGGCCTCCTCTGGGGCTGCACCGAGCGCGCCCCCGCCTGGAACATCGAGACCGCCGAGATTGTGTATGCCCTGCGCGACGGCGGCACTCCGCACCTCCACCAACTGGACCGGGCGACGGGCGCGAGTTCCCCGGTGTTCGCGGATTCGGCCCCCTCCTGGAATCCGAGCCCCTCCCCCGATGGCACCCGTCTGGCCTACCTCTCCCGCCGAGACGGAAACTACGAGATCTATGTCCGGGGCCTCGCCGACTCCGGGGTCGGCCGGAACATCACGAACGATGCTGACTATGACGTCCTCCCCGTCTGGTCCCCCGACGGCCGCCAGATCGCGTTCATGTCCACGCGCGGATTCGCGCTTGGCAGCATCGGCCCATTTCCAGGGCAGATCTACATCGCCAACCTCGAGGACGGCACGCTCCGTCAGGTCACTACCGAGCCGCTCACCTCCTCGCTCGGGCCGGGATCGTGGTCGCCCGATGGACGGTCCCTCACGCTGAGCCGCGAGGTCGATGGGCAACTCGACCTCTTCCTGCTCGACCTGACCGATGGCACCGAACACCGCATCACCACCGCACCCGAGAGCGAGTATTCCGCCGAGTTCTCCCACGACGGCCGCTGGATCGCCTTTCATGCCGAGACAGACTCCTCATCCCAAATCGTTGTGGCCCAGATTGACGGGACCGAGCGCCGGGTCGTGACCGTGGGACCCGGGTTCCGATACACGCCGCACTGGTCTCCCGACGACGCGTGGCTTCTCTACTCCGCCAGCGGGCCGGACGGCACAGGGTACGATCTACGGGCGGTACGGGTGGACGACGGTCAGGTCATCGCCGTGGTGGCGACCCCCGCCGATGAGACGGAGGGGGTGTGGCTCCCCGCAGTGGCGCGATGACGACCGTCATGGACGACATGGCAGCCGTGTTCGATGCCCTGGGCAATGCCACTCGGCGGAAGATCCTTGACCTGCTCAAGGGAGACCCGGGCTGTGGGGTCGGCGAACTCGCGGCCCACTTTGACACTTCCCGGGTCGCCGTCATGCATCATCTTCGGCAACTCGAGGAATGCGAGCTCATCGTCTCGCGCAAGGACGGCCGGACCCGCCGACTCTACCACAACCCGGTCCCGATCCAGCTGATCCACGACCGGTGGACCACCGAGTACAGCGCGTTCTGGGCAAGCAAGATGGCCGACGTCAAGTATGCTGTGGAGCAGGGCTCAACGAGGAGGACGAAGCATGGCCGAGACAGTGAAGCTGGTGTCCAAGATCCACATCACCGGACGGATCGAGGACGTGTGGCGTGAAATCACCAAGACCGACGAGCCGCAGCTCGCCTTCTTCTCCGGGCAGATGCACCGGCTGACGCTTGGGCCGGGCTCTCCGGTGCAAATGCGCACGCCGAACAACAAGTACACGTCGGTCGTGGGGGAGATTCTCGAGGTCTCACCCCCGCATCGGTTCTCGCACACCATGAAGTTCACCGCCTACGACGATCCCTACTGCACGGTGACCTACGACCTGAAAGAGGTGGGCGACGGCGTCGAGTTCACGCTGACCTCGGAGGATATCCCGGCGGGCACCAAGACCGAGAAGGACATGCGGCGCGGCGGCGATTTCATTGTCAAGACGCTCAAGCAGATCGTGGAAACCGGGAAGCCGGCGCTCGGCACTCGCATCCTCTACGGGGTATTCGGGCTGCTTGCCTTCCTGACCCCCGCCAGGTGCCGGACCGAACATTGGCCGCTCAAGGAGACGATACATGGCTGACAACGACAAGGCTGTCCAGACGATGATCAAGAACATCGAGGCCAAGACCGGCAAGACGATTGCTCAGCTCGGTGCCGTCATCGCCAGGAGCGGCCTCACGAAGCACGGCGAGATCCGCTCCATGCTCATGGAGAAGTTCGACCTCGGCCATGGCCAGGCGAACGCGGTGGCGCACCTGGCGCTCAAGAGTGACGGTGGGAGCGCGGCGGCGGCCAAAGGGCTGTCGGCCTCCGACGTGCTCGCCGAGATCTACACCGGCAAGAAGGCCGACCTCCGGCCGATCCACGACAAAGTGCTCGGCATCCTGAAGGGGCTGGGTGAATACGAGGCGGCGCCCAAGAAGGGGTACGTCAGTTATCGGCGGAAGAAACAGTTCGTGATGGTGGGGCCGAAAACCAATACCGCGGTGGAGCTTGGCTTCGGTGCGAAGAGCCTTCCGGCGCACCCCCGGCTGAAGGAGATGCCGCCCAACAGCATGTGCAAGTACACCACGCGGGTCAGCTCAGCCGCGGAGGTGGATGCACAAGTGACGAAGTGGATCGAGGCGTCGTATGTCGAGGCGGGGTGATCGAGCCTAGCGGACAGTGACCCAGATTGTGTCGGTGGCCACGCCTGGCATCGGCACGTGGTCGCCGTAGGCAAACCTGGTGATGATACGGTGGGTACCTGGGGTGACCCCCTGCACGCGCAATGAGTCGGCGCCGCTCCCGATGTGGTAGATCCCCTCCGTCTTCGGAATGACGGAATCCGCCGGCGGCAGGTTCGCATCGATGAAGAGGTGGTGATGTCCCTCCCCCTCCACGCGGAGCCCCGTGGCCGGCACGGCTGTGGCCCCGGTGACGTCCAGGCGGACCACGAACTCTGTCGGGACCGTGTCGCCATCCGCAGGGCTCAGAATGACGCTGGCGGCTGGCTCAGCCGGGGGACCTGGCCGGTCGGCGCAAGCGGCCACCAGAAGGGCAGTCGAAAGCGCGAGGGCGCCCTTGAGCATCATGAGGTCCGCGCCCGCACGTCCTACTTCGCTTCCCGGGAAATCGTCATCTTGAACCCATCCGGATCGGTCACCGCGAAGCCGCGCCCGCCCCAGGGATAGTCCTCGGGACCGCTGTCCAGCGTGATGCCCGCGGCCTTGGCCCTCGCCGCAATCTCGTCGATGTCCTGCTCGGTGCTGATCCAGGTCCGCATGCCGATGCCCTTCACACGCACCTTCCCCTTGGCAAAATCGTCCTGGCTCAAGCCGAGCATGCCGCCACCGGCGTGCAGCATGACACCCATGAGCTTCTCGCCGTCCTCCCAGCGTTCGCCCACCGCGAACCCCAGCGCCTCGTAAAATGCGATGCTCTTCGCAAGGTCATTGACGGTAATGCCGGGAGTGATGAAGGTCGCCCGTAAATGTGATTCCGGCGGTGTAATGCCCATCAGGCACTCCAGGAGTGGGGGCCCTAAGTGTTCACTCGCTTGCTGGTAATTCGCAAGAGAAGGAGTCGGGATTCGATCAGTGACCCCAGGCCGATGGAAATGGCCGCCCACACGCGCTAGGTTCGGCGGAACCGGTGGGGTGAGGGCACTCCCCACCGCCAGCACTTCCAAAGGGGTACCGTGACCCACACCTCCTTCCCTGTCGATATCGGGATCCTGACCCTGATCTGGCTCATGGGCTGGGGTGTGTCCTTCGGGCTGATCAGGAAGGGCACCACCTACCTCACCCACCCGCTGTTGACCTCCATGTCGTTCCTCTCGTTCTCCGTCCCCGTGATGATCCTCTTTCGACTTCGGCTGGAGCCGCTGGCGAGCACCGTTACGGTGCCTTCAGTCATGGTCCTCCTCGGGGTCGTCGTCCTGACCATCGCGGTCTATGCCGTGGCGCCGAGGTTGCTCAACAAGCCGGATCAGCTGATTGCGCGGCATCCGGAAGAATTCTACCTGCCGATGCAGTATCGCTATCTCGTGCCGAAGTCGTTCGAGATCCTCTTTCAACAGCTTATCATCGTGGTGCTGACCCTGCGCCTCGAAGCGACGGGCCTGCCGTTTACCGGGGTGATCCTCGCGTTCCTCGGGTGCTTCGCCCTGCTGCACCTGCCGATGCTCCTCCTTGTGGGCACTCGCGCCGGCGTGTCCTACGGGGTTGCGTCCGCAACGCTCGCCGCCCTGTTCCCCGTGTTGATTCTCCGTGTCGAATCGGGCATCGTCTACAGCTATGCCGCCCATTGGTTCGTCTATCCCGTCGTCGCACTGGTCGCGTGGATCCGCGCCGGCAGGTCGCGGGCGCATTTCTTGCCGCTGTAAACATGCAACCGACACAAGGCAGGGACCAATGCATTGGATCAGCCGTTTGCCAGCCCTCAGCCCACGACCGTCGCTCGTTGCCATCGTGGCCATCATTGCACTCTCCGGGTGCGCCTCGCACCGTGTCCAGGTCCCCCCGCGCCTGAGCCTGGACAGCTTCGGTCGGCTGGCGATCGTGAGCTTCTCCGCCGAGCCCTCGAGGAGCTCCCTCGCCGAGCTCGCCACCCAGCAATTCGCGGAGGAGGCGCTCGCCAGCCAGGGCGGGATTGAGCTGCTGGAGCTCGGCCCAGCCGACACCGCGGTGGCCCGCCTCCTCGCAGACGGCAACGCGGCGGAAGCGGCAGAACGACTCGGGCGGGAGAAGAACATCGGCGCCGTCTTCTTCGGAGAGCTTCATGTCTCGGGTCTCAAGCCGAGCGGCAATGTGAGCGGCGGCGGCAACCTCAACGTCAACGCCACCGTCTCCGGTGAACTGCGTGTACGACTCCTATCCGCCAGCACCGGCGGGACCCTCTGGCGCTCCAGCGGCACCACCAGCCGGAGTGTCGGGCAACTGTCGACGAGCGGCGGGCGGTTGCCGAGCATCTCGGCCACCGACCCGAACGCGGCCTACGAGAACATCGTGGACGAACTGGTGGCGCAGGTCACGCGGGACTTCCGGCCGACCTGGGTGAAGCAGTAGCGAGCGGCGGCAATGCTGGCGCATCGTGGCGTGGCGGTTATGATGAAAATATCCGCGTGCAACACAGCTCCGATCCGTCAGGAGACTGCCGATGCCCAGCATCAAGAAGTCGCTGATCGACCGCCTCCGCGAGGGGTACGAAAAGGCGAAGAAGCCGATCGCCTACCTGACCATGCTCGTGGTGGTCCTCCTCCAGTCCCTTCCCGCCAGCCTCTTGCCCCAGGAGTTCCAGGAGATCGCCAGCACCGGCGCCCTGGTCGCGCTCTCCCTGATCATCCTCGAAATGCTGTTCGAGATCTACGAGAAGACGGTCAAGGCGCCGCGCGGCGTCAACCTGATCAACTCGAACGATCTCTATCGGGAGATCCGGGAGATTGTCGCGGACGAGCGCGAGGTCACGATCCAGTATATCGGACTCGCTGGCCGGCACGGCTGGCAAAACGTCCTGGAGAAGATGCTCAACGAGCACGATCCCGACTCGCTGGCCGAAAAGGTCCGCTTCGAGATCGACGTGGCGCTGATCGAGCCTGAGCTCTGCTCCCCGGACGATCCGGTCTTTGGACGCTTCGAAATGGCGGGGGCAAACGCCCGGCAGGTCAAGCGCCGCGCCGCCGCCATTGCGGCGCTGCCCAATCCCTCGAAACTCACGCTCTATCACTACCGCTACATGCCGAACATGATCGGCCTGCTCATCAACGGGAACTACCTGTTTCTTACCTATTGCTGGTGGGAAGAGCAGCACGACGGGCTGGTGTTGCGCGCCGGCGGGTCGGACTACTTCGTCTACAACAAGGGCGACGATTTCGGCGGGCAGGAGGTCATCGCCCGGTTCGAGGGGTGGTTCGACTACATCAAGGACGTTGGGCGGAAAGTGGACTTTTCGCAGCCCGACGCCGCCTAGACCGTCCCAGGCGCAGCAGAAACCCCGCCCCGGCCGGATGGCCTGGGCGGGGTTTGCTGTTGTCACCGTTGGGTACTGCGGTGGATCGCGGTGCGCTACTTCACCGGCACGACCATCGCGCGAACCAGGTGCCACGCCTGATAGGTCCGTCGCATCACTATCAGGTAACGGTTCACGAGCTCGCCGCCCTCCTTCGGGTGCAGCGTCACGGTCCCCACATCGACGGCCGTCTGACCGTACGCAACCAGGCTGTCAGACTTGAGGACCATATGCGGGGAATTGGGAGCACGCTTGGTGAAGTACGCCTTGAGCGCCGCCTGGCCCACATGAGCCACGCCATCCGCGTCGACAAGAGTGGCATCGGCGTCGTACATCGCCACGAGCCGGTCTACATCCTTGTTGTTGTAGTACTCGGCGTACTCGACGCGGAACCTGTTTGTCTCACTGATGACGGTCTGCAGCGGGATGACGCTGTCCGGGATCTGCGCGCTCACGACCGACGGCAAGACGGAGACGAGCACCGCGAGCAGTGTGGTAGCAGCAATGGATCGCCTTGTCATGTGCACCTCGGGGAGAAGGGAATCTTGACGGTAGCACCAAATCCGAGTTTCCGTGAGGGGTCCCCTGTTGCGCCACACCACACCTGGGCCGTCAGGTTCAAACGGGACAAGCAGTTAGGCGACAACTTCCTGCTGGTCGATCCGACAGCCGGGAAACCACTCCCACCCCTGCTCCGTACTGAGGGGATATTCAACCAGCCGAGGCGCGTTCATGCGGATCGTGTTCAAGTGGGGCCTCCTCCTGGCCGTTGCCGTCGTACTCTGGACCATGCTGATCCATCTGCTGGGCTTCTACACCACCCGCATCCAGTATGCGGAGACCGCCGATCTGGCCGCGTTTGTGCTGCCGCTTGCCATCCTCACACTGGCCCTCCTCGAACGGCGCCGCGTGCTGGGGGGCAGCCTCACGATCGGCCAGGGGGTCCTCACCGGGCTCGGCGTGGCAGCCGTCTCTGCGCTCCCCACCGTCGCCTTCCTCTGGTTCTATCACCACGTCGTCAATCCCGACTGGCTGTCGATTCTCGTCGACTACAAGCAGCAGCAGCTCACCGCCGCCGGTATGTCTTCAGAGCAGGTGGCCACCACCCTCTCGCAGATTCAACGGGGTGGGACCGATCGCATGCAGATCGTGGGGGGACTCGTCGGCACCATGGGTATGGGCGTGGTCCTTTCCCTCGGTATCACGCTGGTCTTGAAGTTCTCGACTGGATCGCGGGAGCCTTCCTGACGGGACTCGGGTCGTTCACGATGACGGCTACGCGGCCGGTTCTCACCTTCGCATATCCACTTGAAGATTTGGCCGATGGGCCCTTCGGCCGGATCACCCGCACGGCGCTGTGCATCGCGCTGCTCAGTGTGATGTCGAGTGGTCCGGCTATCGCACAAGACGATGGACCGTGTGACATCACCTGCCACTCGCGATCGGCCGCCGACGCGGCCGCCGAGGGACGCTTCGACGCGTACCTCGAACATGCCCGGGCGATTCTTGCGCTTGCCCCCAGCCACCCCGGTGCCGTCTATGCGGTTGCCAGAGGACTGGCGCTGACTGGAGATGCCGCAGGTGCCGAAGACTGGCTTCGGCGCCTCGTCGCAATGGGTGACACCCGGGACATCTCCGGGGATCCGGCGTTCGCCGATCTGCGCCGCACCCCAGCCTTCGCCTCGATTGAGCGCTCGCTCGTGGACAACGGTACTCCACAGCTGCGAGGTCAGATCGTGCTCAGCATTCCCGACCCGGACCTGCTGCCAGAGTCTTTTGCCTACGACAGCGAGCGCCAGCGGTGGCTGATCGGGAGTCAATGGCGGCGCAAGGTCATCGCCGTTGCGGCTGACGGCTCCGTTTCGGAGTTCGCCGACGCATCCGACATGCTGCGCGTGGTCGGTATGCACGCCGATTCCACGCGCGACCTCCTCTGGATTGCCACATGGGACGCCCGGTACGACCCGAATGCCCCGGACGTCGTTCCTCCGAGTCGCACACGCCTCTTCAAGGCCGACCTGGCGAGCGGGCGCATCCTGGCGCGCTATGCCCCGGCCGACTCGTTGGGTGACCACATGTTCAACGACCTGGTCATCGCGCCGAATGGCGACATCTACATCACGGACACCAGTACCGGATGGCTGTACCGGGTGCGCGCCAGCGCCGACACGCTGGAGGTGTTCCTGGCGCCAGATCCGGTTCGATGGACCGGCGCGAACGGGATCGCGATGGCACCCGATGGTAGAACGCTTTGGGTGGCCTACTTTGGGGGAATTGCCTGGGTCGACGTGGCATCCAGGCAAATCAACTGGATGGGAACCCCCGATACCGTCAGCACTGCCGTGGTGGACGGGCTCTACTACGTCGACGGGAGCCTCGTGGGCGTGCAGGCCGTCCCGACCATGCGGCGGGTGATCCGCTACCAGCTGTCGGGCGACGGGCGGTCGATACTCGGGGCGACGGTCCTGGAGCGCGGCCCGCCACTGACGTCACCATCCACAGGCCAGGTCGTGGGCTCGCGCTTCTATTACATCCCGAACGCGCAGTACGAGCGATTGGGAGACGATGGCGTGCTGATCGAGCCAGAGGGCCCGCCGGTACCATCGACCGTCAGGGTCGTGGAGCTGGAGCCGCACACAGAAACCCCGCCCGAGCCGTGAGGCTCACGCGGGGTCAGCAGTGACATCAAAGTGGGCCTGGGAGGAGTTGAACCTCCGACCTCACGCTTATCAGGCGTGCGCTCTAACCACCTGAGCTACAGGCCCGGTCCGCCGGCCCTCTGCGGCCAGCCCGGGGAGGCGGTAGGATAACGGCGCTGCGGGGCCGATGCAACATTTCCGGCCTCGCGGACCCTATTCGTCGTCGTCCCAGCCACCGCCCCGCTTGCGGCGCGGCTTCGGCTCGTCGTCGTCGATATCGAACTCTTCGTCGTCGAGATCGTCCTCGTCCTCCTCGTCGAGATCGTCCTCGTCGAGATCGTCCTCGTCTTCGTCTTCGGTGTCGTCAAAGCTGAAACCATCATCCTCGAACTCGTCGGCATCCTCATCAAATCGCGGCTTCCTGCCCACGACCGCAGTCGACGTCTCCCAGGCCCACATGGCTCCCTCCGGCGAAAAGTGACTGACTGGCACTACGTGAAACTCAGGAGGCGTCCGCCACGCGACTGGCGCGGCTGGCACGCTTGCGCTCGATGGCCGACAGGTTCCGCTTCCGGAGCCGGATGGTCTTCGGCGTGACTTCGATCAACTCGTCTTCCTCGATGTACTCGAGGCCGTACTCCAGCGTGATGTCCCGCGGCGGCTCCAGGACGATGTTGTCGTCGGTGGCCGTGGTCCGCATGTTCGTCAGCTTCTTTTCCTTGGTCACGTTCACGTCCATGTCGCCCGGGCGGCTGTTCTCGCCGGCAATCAGCCCCTCGTACACCTGCTGGCCCGGGGCCACGAACATCTGCGCCCGCTCCTGCAGGTTGCCGAGCGCAAAGGCCACGACACTCCCCTCGCGGTCGGCCACCAGCACGCCCCGCTTCCGTCCTGCCAGCGGGCCCGCCCAGGGCCCGTAGTCGAGGAACCGGTGGTGGATCAGGCCGGTGCCCCGGGTATCGGTCAGGAACTCCGACCGGTAGCCGAAAAGCCCGCGCGCGGGGATCCGGAACATCATACGGACCATCCCCTGCCCCGGATTCTTCAACTCCAGCATCTCGCTCCGCCGGGGGCCGAGTTTCTCGATGACCGCACCCATGTACTCCTCGGGCACATCGATCATCAGCTCTTCGTACGGCTCCTGCCGCTCGCCTTCTGGGCCGACCCTCGTGATGACCCGCGGCCGCGACACCTGGAACTCGAAGCCCTCGCGCCGCATCGTCTCCATCAGGATGGCCAGGTGCAGCTCGCCGCGGCCGGATACGGTGTGGGTATCGGGGCTCTCGGTCGGCTCGACCTTCAGTGCCACGTTGCGCTCCAGCTCCTTGAAGAGCCGGTCGCGCACCTGGCGGCTGGTGACGAACTTGCCCTCGCGACCGGCGAAGGGGCTGTTGTTGACGATGAAGTCCACTGAGATCGTGGGCTCCTCCACCGCAATCCCCTCGAGTCGCTCCATCGAATCCAGTGCGGTCACTGTCCGGCCGATTTCGATCCCCTCCAGGCCGGCCAGCACCACGATATCACCCGCCGCCGCCTCCTGCACCTCTACCCGGTTGAGCCCGTCGAAGGTGTAGAGCTTGGTGATGCGGCTCTTCTCCACCGGCTCCTCAGGCCCCACCATGCCCGGCTCTCCGATGGGGAGCAACGCGACCTGGTCGCCCACCTTGAGCGTCCCCCGCTCGATCCGGCCGATCCCCATCCGGCCGAGGAAGGTGGTGAAGTCGAGGGTGGAAATGAGCATCTGGAACGGGCCGGCGGCGTCACTGCTCGGCGGCGGTACATGGGCCAGGATTGCGTCGAACAACGGCGCCAGCTCGGTGCCCGGTTCATCAAGTTCCGTCGTGGCAGTGCCGTGGCGGCTCGACGTGTAGAGGAAGGGCGCGTCGAGCTGTTCGTGGCTCGCCTCGAGGTCGATGAACAGCCCCAGGACTTCGTCGTGCACCCGCATCGGCTCCGCGTCGGGCCGGTCGATCTTGTTGATGGCCACGATCGGCAGCAGGCCCAGATCCAGCGCCTTCCGGGTCACGAACCGCGTCTGCGGCATCGGCCCCTCGGCGGCATCCACCAGGATCAGGACCCCGTCCACCATGCGCAGGATCCGCTCGACCTCGCCACCGAAGTCGGCGTGGCCGGGCGTGTCGACGATGTTGATCTTGACGCCCTTCCACCACACCGCCGTGTTCTTGGCCAGAATCGTGATGCCCCGCTCGCGCTCCAGCGGGTTCGAGTCCATGACGCGCTCGTCCACCTGCTGGTTGGCCCGAAAGGCCCCCGCCTGGCGGAGCATCTGGTCCACCAGGGTGGTCTTGCCGTGGTCCACGTGCGCGATGATCGCGATGTTGCGAATCTGTTCTGTACCCGCCATTTGCCCCTGCACTTCAAACGAGACTGCGCACCAGACCCCATTCCACCCCCTCCCAACGGCGGCATATATAGCTGAGTCCACGGGCGGGAGCAATGGCCAGTTTCGCCCCGGTCGGGGCACCGAAACCTCGCGGGGGAACGGCAGGGCCACTACCTTGCCGGAATGGATCCGTCCACCGCTCCCGCCATCGGCACTGGCCTGCTCGCCGTCGTCCTCCTTGTCCTCGCCAACGCCTACTTCGTGGCGGCCGAATTCGCCCTGGTCGGCGCGCGCCGCACCCGGCTCGACGAGATGGTCCAGGCCGGCGACCGGAAGGCCGCCCTCGCCCGCAAGGCCGTCCGCTCCCTCGACCGCTACATCTCGGCCACCCAACTCGGCATCACCCTGGCCTCCCTCGGCCTGGGCTGGATCGGGAAACCCGCCCTGGCCGGCCTCATCGATGGGCTCTTCGCGTTTCTCCCGGATACCGCCGCGCTCTGGACCACCCACGCCGTCTCCGCCGCGACCGCGTTTGCCATCATCACCGCCCTGCACATCGTCCTCGGCGAACTGGTGCCGAAGTCCCTGGCCCTGCTCTACCCCGAGGACGTCAGCCGATGGGTCGCGGGACCCCTCATCGGGTTCGGCTGGCTCATGGCCGGCCCGATCTCGCTCCTGAACGGCACCGCGAACTGGCTGCTGGGCCTCTTCAATATCCGGCCCCGCGGTGACCACGAACGCCTCCACTCGACCGAGGAGATCCGGATGCTGGTCGAGCAGAGCCAGGTTGGCGGCTCCATGGAACGGGAGGACGCCCGCCTGCTCGAGGGGGTCTTCGAGTTCAGCGAGAAGTCCGCTGAAGAGGTGATGACGCCGCGCACCCAGATCGTTGCACTCCCCGCCGACCTGCCGGTCACCGAAGCGGCCGACGTCATCGCCGAGGCGGGACGATCCAGGTATCCGGTGTATATCGCGAGCCTCGACGAGATCGTGGGGGTGGTGCTCGCCAAGGACGTGCTCCGCGCGCTCCGTGCCGACCCCACGGCCACCGTGGGGAGCATCAAGCGGAACCCGCTCTTCGTGCCGGGCACCCGCGAGGTCGAGGATGTCCTGACCGACATGAAGCGGCTGAAGACGCACTTTGCGATTGTGCTCGACGAGTACGGGGGGACGGCGGGACTGGTGACGATGGAAGACCTGCTGGAGGAAATCGTCGGCGAGATCTTCGACGAGCACGATGTGCCAGCGGAAATGATGGCGGCCGCGGGCGGCGCCCCCCTGCTCGAGGGCGCCATGACGCTCTCGGATTTCAACACCGCGTGGGAAGCCGAGCTCGACGACCGGAACTACACGACGCTGGGTGGGTTCCTCTTCGGCGAGCTCGGACGCCTCCCCAAGGTGGGAGACCGCATCGTGGTGGGAAACCGCACGTTCGAGATCGCGTCGATGGAGGGACGACGGGTGAACGAGGTGCGGATGACGGTGGAGGAGAAGCAGGAGGACTGAGGGCAGAGGGCTGGGGACTGAGGACCGAGTGGGCTCCGATGCGTCCTCAGTCCCCAGTCCTCAATCCTTGTTTCCGCGCAAGATCCACCGCGAGTTCGATGGCCGCCCTCATACTTGATGGATCCGCCTTCCCCGTCCCCGCAATGTCGAACGCCGTGCCATGGTCGGGGCTCGTCCGGGGGAAGGGCAGCCCAAGCGTCACGTTCACGGCCTGCCCAAACGACGCCACCTTGATGGCGGTCATCCCCACATCGTGATAGGGCGCCAGCACGGCGTCGAACTCCCCGCGCATGGCCCGCACGAAAACGGTGTCTGCCGGCAGCGGCCCCGCCGCCCCCAGGGCCTTGGCAGCCGGTCGAAGAACCCGCTCGTCCTCGTCGCCAAACAGCCCTCCCTCACCCGCATGCGGATTCAGGGCGCACACCGCGAGACGCGGCTGGGCCAACCCGAACCACTCTCGCAGTGCCTGCTCGGTCACCCGACCGGCACGGACCACTCGATCCTGCGTCAGGAGCGACGGCACGTCCCGAAGCGCGACATGCGTGGTGACCAGCACGACTCGGAGCCGCTCCGAGGCGAGCATCATCGCGACCTCGACCCCTCCCGCCAGTTCCGCGAGCCACTCGGTGTGGCCAGGCCACGCGAAGCCCGCCTGATGCAGCGCGTGCTTGTGCACCGGCCCGGTGACGATGGCATCGACCGCACCGGACAGGGCCAGCGCCGCCGCACGCTCGATGGCGTGGCCGGCGAGGCGCCCTGCCTGCACCATGCGCGAGGGGCCCGGGGTCGCGGAGAGCTGCTCTCCGGAGCCCAGGCCCCACGGTCCTACGATGATCCGATGGTCGGCCCGTACCGCGGCTACCTGGTCGTCGGCCCCGAGCACGGTGACTTCCGCATCCAGCGGCGCTTCGAGGGCCCGGGCCACGATTTCAGGCCCGATCCCGCGTGGATCGCCGAGGGTGACGGCGATCCGCGGCCTCACAGCTCGCGCACCTCGACGTGCGCCGATCGGCGCAGCTGCTGGATGTAGCGCTCCTCGGCGAGCTGCTTGCTGAGCATGTTGCGGATCCCGTCGCGGACGTCGTCGTAGGAGATTTCACCCTCCGGCGCCCTGGAAAAGACATACGCCACCACGAACTTGCTCCGGTTGTTCGGGGCTTCGAGCGCGAAGACCGGGGCGACGGTGCCTGAATCGGTACTGGCCAGCGCCGCCTGATAGGCGGCCGGCAACTGGGCAAAGGGCACCCCTTTCGCCTCCCGCTCCTCCGCCTGGTCGTGGTAGATACGCTGGAGGGAGTCGAAGGAGGCACCCTCCTGGACCGCCAACTCCAGGCGGTCCGCCAACTCCCGCGCCCTCGCCGCATCGGCCTCCGTGACGGCGGGCATGATCAGGATGTGCCGCACGTCGATTTCGGACGGTTGGACGCGCTTCACCTGGATAATGTGATAGCCGAAGGGAGATTCCACGGGGCGGGAAATCACCCCTGCCTTGAGCGCGAACGCCGCCTTCTCGAACTCCGGTGCCAGTGGTGGACCACGCCGCAGCCAGCCGAGGTCGCCCCCCTGCTGGGCCGAGCCTGGGTCCTGCGAGAATCGTCGGGCAGCCGTCGCGAAATCGGCCCCATCCTGCAGCGCCACCATGATGGAGTCAGCCAGCGCCAGGGCCTTGGCCTTTTCCGCCGAGTCGGCCTGCGGCGCCACCACGACCTGCTTGAAGGAGATGGTAGCCGGGCGTTTGCCGAGCTTGCCCTTCTGCACATCGTAGAACTCCCGCATCTGCTGCTCTGTCGGCGAGACCTCCTTGATTCTCCCCTGATCACGGAGCGCGTTCTTGAGCGCCTCCTCCAGTGCGATCCGCCGCTGCTGCTCGGTCAACCACCGACGGTACTCCTCGGGGCTCCCGAACCCGGCCTTCTTCAGTTCCGCCCGGTAATCGACCTCGCTGGTGAACCCTTGCCGGACTCGCTTGACCTGCTGCTCCACCCGGGCCGACACCTCCTGGTCGGTGACCTTGATGGAGGTGTCCCGGAGTGCTTCCTGTACCATCAGTTCCTGGTCGATCAGCTGGTCGAGCGCCGCCACGCGCAGCGCGCGCATCGCGGCGGAATCGCTCTCCGGGAGCGTCGCCCCCTGGGCCAGCTGTGAGAAGAGCGCCTCGTCCAGCTGCGATGCCAACAACGGCTTGTTGCCGACCACCGCGACCACCCGGTCGACGACGATCGATTCCCCCTGGGCGACCGCCGAAGCAGCCCCCGGGAGAAACAGGCACGCAAACAGGAACGAGGTGCGGCGCATCAGGGCTGGCTGCCTCCGACCGGCGGCGGACCCGCGGCCGGCTGCACGCCCTGCGGAGGTCCACCGGGCGCCGGGGCCCCGCCCGCGCCTGCGCCTGCGCCTGCAGGTCCACCCCGTGCCGCCTCGGCAGCGGACGCGAGCTCCACCGCCCGCGTGATCCCAGCCTGGCTCATCTTCCCACCCTCCTGATCCCGCAGCACCTGGCCAAGTGCGCCGGGGAGGGGCCGGAGACGGGCGCGCTGTTCGAAGACCTGGTCGAAGAAGTCATCCACCCGCAATTGCGCCACCTTTTCCCGCTCGGAGACGGCTGCGGAGGCGTCGGTGACGTCCGGGCCGAGCCCGATGCTCAACTTGAGGGTATCGATCACCCCCACGTAGCTCGACTCCATGGCACTCCACTGATCGGCCGGCAGCGTGATGCCGGCCGAGTCCGCCTGTGCCAGCAGGAGCTGGTTGGTGGACAGCGCCCGGGCAAACTGGCTCAGCTGCTCGTCACTGGCCTGGGCGACCTGCGAACCGAACTGCGGTGGCAGCGCGCTGAGCCAGCGCAGGTACTCGGCGACGGTGAGCTTGCCACCCTCGTAGGTGGCGATGGTCTTCCTCGACTTCCGCATGCCGCTCTTGTCCGCAAGGCCGGCCCGCATGAGCGCCGGCGCGTCATTCGAGATCTTGAGATCATACTGGATGGAGAGGCTGTCCATGTAGATGCTGTCGAGGCGTCGCGTGGCTTCCTGGGTCAGGTAGGCCAGTACCTTCTCGCGGGAATCTTCCATGCTGGGCCGACGAATGATGTGGTAGCCGAACGGCGTCTCGACCAGCCCCGTCGTCTGCCCGGGGTTCAGGCGCCAGGCGGCGGAATCGAAGGCGGTCACGTAGGCGCCCGGCTTCGCGGGCGGCAGCCAGCCGCCATTCGCCTTGCTGCCGGGGTCGTCCGAAATCTGCGATGCGAGCAGGTCGAAGTTGGCGCCCTGCTGCAACTGGTTGAGCGTGAGCTGCGCCTTCTTTCGGGCCGCGGCGCGATCCTCGGGAGCGGCAGTGGCCTGGACGGCGATCAGGATGTGCTGGAGCACGCGCACCGTGTCCGCGAGGTACATGCTGTCCGCCACACCAGGGGACATGTGTTCCCGACGCGCGGCGAGCGTGTCATACCAGATCGCGCCCTTGGCCTCAGCCACCTGCGGCCAGAGCACCGTGGCGACCGTGGCCGAATCGGTCTTGAGGGTGCCGCGGGCCACCGCCTGCGAGAAGAGCGTGTAATCGCTCCACACTGTGGCGATGAATTCGGCGGTTTCGGCGTTCATCTGGGCGCCCTTGGCCTTCCCCATCATTTCCGCCAGCTGCTCGGCGGAGAGGGACTGCCCCGCGGCGGTGGCGGCTACGTCGGCGTGGGCCGAAAAGAGGTCGCCGAAGTTCGAACAGCCCGCGAGAACGAGCACGCTGGCTGCCAGCACGATCCTGCGCATGTTTTCTCCAGTTTGGAAGTTCAACCCGAGCCCCTAGGCTCGGACCATTTCAAGCGCGCGCACCAGCGCGGGCAACAGTGCCTCGCCGCCCAGACGCGTCAGTCGCAGCGAGAGCGGCACGGTTCGGCGGACGTCAGCCGCGAGCTGGACATCGTCCAGCGCCGCCGCCAGGCCCGCCATGCGCGGGGCCGTCCCCGCACGGAAGGTCACGCGCGCCTCATCGCCCCGGGCGACGACATGTTGCACTCCGAGCCGGGCGCCAACGGCGCGCAACCGGCTCAGGTTCAACAGCGTTTCCGCCTCCGGCGGGAGGGGGCCGAAGCGCTCCCGCAATTCCGCGCCAAGCCCCTGAATGTCGCCAGATGACCCCGCCCGCGCCAGTCGGCGGTAGATGTCAAGCTTGGACTCGTCATCGGCCACGTAGGAGTCCGGGAGTCGGGCCGGAGAATCGAGCACCACCTCGGGTGGCGCAGGGTCCTCCATCCCGCCCTTGCCCCGGAGCGACTGCACCGTTTCCTCCAGCCAGCGCATGTACAGGTCGAACCCCACCGCGTGCGCGTGGCCCGACTGCTCCGCCCCCAGGAGGTTTCCCGCTCCGCGCAATTCCATGTCCTTAAGAGCGATGCGGTACCCCGCCCCAAGGTCGCTGTTGTGCTCCAGCACCTTGAGCCGCTCTTCCGCCACCAGGTCCACTTCATCGGGTGCCAAGAGGTAGCAATACGCGCGGCGATGGCTCCGCCCGACACGCCCCCGAAGCTGGTAGAGCTGGGCCAGGCCAAAGCGGTGGGCGTCGTGGACGACCATCGTGTTCGCGTTGGGGACGTCCAGCCCCGATTCCACGATCATCGTCGACACCAGGATATCGAGGTCCGCGGCCACGAACTGCTGCATCACCGATTCGAGTTGGTCCGCCGGCATCTGCCCGTGGGCGACGCCGACCCGCGCGCGGGGCGCGAGCTTCCGCACCCGCGCGGCGTAGGTGTCGATCGTCTCGATCCGGTTGTGGACCATGAACACCTGCCCCCCGCGGTCGAGCTCCCGCGCAAACGCCTCCTCGAGCAGGGCGTCATCCCACGGCTCCACGAAGGTCAGGATCGGCGAGCGGTCCCTCGGCGGGGTCTCGATCAGGGTGAGGTCCCGCATCCCGGACAAGGAGAGATGCAGCGTGCGGGGAATGGGCGTGGCCGTCATCGTCAGGACGTCCACGGCAAGGCGCAGCGCCTTGATCCGCTCCTTGTGCTTGACGCCGAAGCGGTGCTCCTCATCCACCACCAGCAGTCCGATGTCCTTGAAGGACACATCGGGCGAGAGGAGCCGATGCGTGCCGATGACGATGTCCGTCTCGCCGGAGGCCAACCGCCCCAGTGCCGCCTTCTGCTCCTTGGCGCTCCGGAAGCGGGAGAGCACCTCGACCTTCACCGGGAAGTCCGCCATCCGCTCGGTGAAGGTCCGGCCATGCTGCTCCGCCAGGATGGTAGTGGGAACGAGCACCGCCACCTGCTTGCCACCCTGGACCGCCTTGAAAGCCGCGCGGACCGCGACCTCAGTCTTCCCGTAGCCCACGTCGCCCACGAGCAGCCGGTCCATGGGCATGGGGCGCTCCATGTCCCGTCGAACCTCCTCGATGGCCCTCGCCTGGTCGGGCGTGTCTTCGTACAGGAAGCTCGCCTCGAGTTCGCGCTGCCACTTCGTATCCGGGGCAAAGGCATAGCCCGCCTGCACCGTCCGCCTGGCATAGAGGTCGAGGAGTTCGGCGGCCATCTGCCGGATGGCCTGCCGCGTCTTTTCGCGGGTCCGCTTCCAGACCGGGCCGCCGAGTCGATGCAGTTTCGGCGGTGGGCGATCGCCGTCCTCTCCAGCCGACCGGTACCGCTCGAGCTGGTCGAGGCGGTAGAGGGGGACGTTGAGCCGGTCGCCGCCCTGGTACTCCACGACCGCTACTTCGAGGAGCCCACCGCCAACGGTGATCGTGTCGATGCCCCGGTAGATCCCGATACCGTGGTCGAGGTGGACGACGTAGTCGCCCGCGGCGAGCGCGCCGGTCGCGGCGGTGGGCGCGGCCTGCCGGTACCGCCGCGGCCGCCGGAGCCGGCGGGCGCGCCGGAAGATCTCATGATCGGTGAGCACGCGGAGCGCCGGGAGCACAAAGCCACCATCCAGTGCCCCGACCGCCATCGTGGCGTTCGGCCCGCGATGTCCTTCGCTCAGCAATTCTTCGAGGCGCTCCAGTTGCCCTTCGTTGTCGCACAGGAGAAGCGTCGGCTGCCCCCCGGCCAGCAGGGCGCGCAGCCGCGGGATTTCCCGGTCGACACGCTCAGGCGGCATGAACCCCATCTGCAGGTCAACGACATCCTCCCGCAGGAGCACGCGCGCGAAGGACGCGCGGCGCTCCCGCCACCGTTCCGGCGAGTCGTAGAGCTCCTCCCGCGCCGGCACGTCCTCCCCCATCCGGCGGGAAACATCGAGGTGATGTTGCACCTCCGACCACGCGCGGTTGACCTCGTCGGCATCGGGGCCTTCCGCCTCCTCAATCAGCAGCGTATCCGCGGCGAGCATTTCGAGGAGCGAACTGCGCGCGGGTGCGCCCCGCTCTTCCGTCGGGGCGCTGCGCGGGGCGCCAGCGACCGGCAGGACCGTGACCTCGTCGAGGTCGTCGAGGGAGCGCTGGGTCGTCAGGTCGAATGCACGAAGCGATGCGAGGACGTCCCCCCACCATTCGCAGCGTGCCGGTGTCGTCATGCCGAAGCCGTAGACATCCACGATGCCACCGCGCACGCTGAACTCCGCCACCTCGGTCACCGTGGGCACACGGCGATATCCCATCGACTCCAACGCCGCCACAACGGCGGTGAGCCCCGGCGTGTCTGTCCGGCCCGGACCGAGCCGGAGCGTCGCGGCCCGCAGCCAGGCAGGTACGCCAGTGCGCTCGGCCGACGCACGGGCGGTGGTGACGAGGATCCGGATGCGCCCTTCCACCAGGGCCTGCAGCGTCTCGACCCGTTCGCCGGCAATTTCGTGGTGCGGCTCTTCCTCACCCAGCCCTTCCCGCTGCGGATAAAGCGCGGTCGCGGCATCGGTCAGGCGCTGGAGGTCGCTGAGCCAGCGTTCCGCCTCCGCGGGCGTCGTGGCCATCACGGCGAAGAGGCGGTCGGGCAAGCGACGCGCCAGCCAGGCGACGAGGGCAGCGCCGCTGGAGCCTGGCAGCCCGCCGAGGGCAAGGCGACCGCCACGGCTCGGCAGGCGGCTCGCCAGCTCCAGCGCCGTTGGAGTCCGATCGAACGTGTCGAGCAGGAGGGAGAGCGTCACGTGGTCCGCCGTTGGACGCTGGCGAGGCCCATCTCGACGAGCCCCAGCAACAACGCCAGCCACAGGAGCGGCGCGCGCAGGTGTCCCCGCGCGCCAGCGCCGAAGGCAGCATCCCCGACGCGGGGGAGCGACACCAGGCGGGCCCCGGACCAGAGCGCTTCGACTTGCGAACGGGATGCCGGAGCCAGCGCTGACTCCCGCGGGTCGAGGTTCACGGCCAGGGCGCCGAGCGTATCGGCGCCCGAACGGAGCAGGTAGACGCCTGTCGCCGGCGGGCGCCAGGCGGCGCCCCCCTCCACACGCCACGTCCGGCCTTCACGAACGACATCATCCACATCGTCGGGGAGCTGCACCGGCGCTCCCGGGGTGCCATTAACGAGCGCCTGTTCGCCCCGCACCAGGCGGTTGGCGAGCGCATCGATGAACGGGACAAACGCTGCGGAGGTGGGCAATCCAGTCCAGGTCGGGTCGAGCCGGCTGCCGAGCACCACGACCCCGCCTGCGCGGACGATCCATGGTGCACCCCCGACCGTCGCCTCTATTCCGCGCGCCGCGCCCCCGGCGTAGGACAGTCGCAGTCTGCGAGTGACCGTGATCGCCGGCAGCAGCGCCCCACTGTCACTCATCTGCTCCCGGACGACGGGGCCGTCGTACCGCCATGGCACACCCCGGCGCTCCAACGCCCGATTGACCGACCCCAGCTCGGCAAGATCCGCGGGAGGTTCTACCACCGACCCCCCCGGGCCCAACCAGCCGAGGGTCACCTCGGTCCCGTGCCGGAGCCTCCCCCCCTCAACGAGGGTCATCGCCGCCGTGGCGAGGTACGCGTTGGCGGGGTTCCACTGCGCCCTGGCCACCGGGAGGACGCGCACGAGCGCGCTGCGGTGATCGTCCGCCCTGAACTCGTCGGGATCGAGCTCCGCCACGACCGGCCACCAACCTGGGAGGCCGGCCGTGAGGACAGCCTCGATGACGGGACCCACGGTCGCCAACCTCGGACGGTCTGCGCGGTTGTCGAGGCGCACGGCCATCGGTGACGCACGACCGGAATCGCCGAACAGGCGCACCCGGACCCGGTGGTCGCCGGGGGACCACGGTTGCGGGCCGGGGTCGAGCGAGGCAATGCCGAGGTTCGGGGGGGGGACGACAGTGGGGACGCCAACCACGACCGGCATGTCGATCGCGGCGCCGGAGAGCGCACTCTGCTGCAAGTCGGAGAGCACGACCACTTCCGCCGGTCGCGATTCGGTTGCCAGGATGTCCCGTGCTTGCGCGATTGCCTCGCCGAGATCGAGACGAACCTCTGAGGGCGTGAGCGTATCAATGGTCGCGCGGAGCACCTCGACCGGGGCCCGTCGGGCGAGCCCATCGGCGGTCACAAGCCAGAGGGCATCCTCTGCCGTGGCCTTGTCGAGGACGGCGCCGGCCGCCTGCCGAAGGCGGTCGAGCATCGGCGTCCCATCGGTGACGGCGCCGCTGCTGGGCGAATTGTCGAGCACGAGGACCATGGCGGCCGGTGCGTGTCCCACAAGCCCGTCGCGGGCCAGCGTCGGGCCCGCGGCTGCGAGCAGCAGCGCCAGCATCAGCAGCGTTCGGACGAGGAGGAGCAGCCAGTGCTGCAGCTTGAGCCGGCGGCGATGGTCGCGCGTGACCTGCTGGAGATATCGCACCGCGGGGAAGGGCACGGTGGGCGGCTGCCGGCGTGCCACCAGGTGGAGGATGAGCGGCACAGCCGCGAGGGGGAGCGCCCAGAGCCAGAGGGGGTTGAGAAACCCGATCATGCGATGCCGCCCGGCCGCACCAGCGCTTCACGCAGTGCCCGGCCGAACGGGAGGTCTGTCCGGATGGCGTGATAGCGAATGCCTTCGCGGCGCAGGGCCAGGCGCCACTCCGCGATCGCCGCGCCGACGGTCTTCCGGTACACCTCGGCCCAGTCCCTCGGCCGGAGGACGACGGCCGCGGCCGTTTCCGGATCTTCGAACCGGACTTCCGCCGGGCCGTCGAGTTCGAGTTCAGCGGGGTCGAGCAGGTGAAGCACCAGCACCGAGTGGCCCCGGTGCCGCAGGAACTTCAGCGCGTGCAACGCGGGCGCCTGGTCGAGCAGGAGGTCGGAAATGAACACCACGAGGCCGCGGCGACGGAGCCGCTCAACGACCCCACGGAGCGCCGGGGCAGCCGCCGTCGTGCGCCCGGGCCGAAGGCCGCCGAGTGCGGTGGCCAGCCGCATCCAGTGCGCGCGGCTGACCCGCGGCGGCAGCGTCAGGCGAACGGTGTCGTCGAACGCCACGAGGCCGGTGGCGTCGCGCTGGCGGAGGAGGATGAGCGCGAGGGCCGCACTGAGGCGACGGGCATACTCGAACTTGGTCAGGCGCGACTCGGGTGCGCCCGACCAGTCCATTGAGCGGCTGGCGTCGAGCACCATCATCGCGCGGAGGTTGGTTTCCTCCTCGAACTGCTTGACGTACAACCGGTCCTTCCGCCCGAGAAGCTTCCAGTCCACGTACCGCAACTCGTCACCGGGCTGGTACATGCGGTGCTCGGCAAATTCAACGGAGAAGCCGCGGCGGGGCGAGCGATGGAGGCCGGCCAGGAACCCCTCGACGAGCCCCTCCGTCACGACCTCCAGGCCGCCGAGGCGGGATACCTCGAAGGGGTCGAGCAGATCGAGCCGGGCGGCGCCGTGCGTGGTGGGCATGCGGGCGGCAACGTACCGGGGAATGACGCGGGAAGTCAACGCGCACTCGAGTTGTACCCCGGAGGGGACATCGAGGGGCTGGGTGGCAGGGGCGAGAGGTGGTGCAACTGCTTGTGCAGAATGATATTATGGGCCGGAAGAAGGGTGGCACGGGGCCTGCGGGCTTGTGCAGGTCTCGACGAAGGTGTCCTCCAGGAGGTTGTGTGCTGGTTCCGTTGCTGGCCCTCTCGCTCTACGCGGTTCAAACCCCGGCCCCCACTCCGGCGCCGAAACCGCCGCGCGCGGCCCCGGCGCCGACGAAACGGCAGGAACCCGCAAAGGCAGCACCCGGCAAGACCCAGCAGCCGACCCCAAAGGCCACCCCGAAGGCCACCCCCAAGGCGCCCCCCAAATCGGCGACCCCGAGCCGGCCCAGGCAGGCCTCGCCGGCTCGTCCTCCGTCGAACAGCAGCGGCCGGGCGCGGCCCTCAACACCCAAGGCGAGACCCAGCACCCCCAGACCCGCCCCGAAGGCCACCGGCGAGCCCAAGCTCAAACGCCGAAAGCCCTGAAACTCCGACCCCCCTCAGGCCGTAGCGACACCGGGCCCGGCAGCCGCAGTTTGCCTGCCGGGCCGTCCCGTATTCCCGACTGACTGACTCACTCATCGACCGAGACCACGCATGCGACATCTGCTCACGCTCGCCCTCTTCGCCGCGGCGCCCCTCGCCGCCCAGGCCCCCGCCACTGTCGTCCCGCCGCCGAGTTCGGCGGTGAAGAAAGCCGCCGCGACCATCACGGCCGCGGATGTGGCCAAGCGGGTCAACATCATTGCAGACGATTCGATGATGGGCCGGGACACACCGAGCCCGGGACTTGAAATGACGGCGCAGTACGTCGCCGACCAGTTCAAGTCGTTCGGCCTCAAGCCGGGCGGCGAGAACGGGACCTGGTTCCAGCGCTACGAGATCATCCAGACGCAGTTCAATCCGGCCGAGTCGCACGTCGGGTTCATGGCCGGCGGCAAGCATGTCCACGCCGAGTTCAGCACCGATGCGCGGTTCCTGTTCGGCACCCCTCCGACGAAGGAAGTCGGCGGCCCCGTCGTCGTGCTCGGCGGCACTGCGAACGCCGAGGCCCTCGAGGGCATCGACGCCAGCGGCAAGGTCATCCTTCTGGTGCTGGACTACAGCAAGGGCCAGGTCGCGGGCGGCTGGAACCGGATGTTCGGGGCCGTGCTCGGCATGAACCCGGTCGGGGTGGTGATCCTCTCGAACCGTGACTCCGCCAACTGGGCCAACCGGATGAAGTCCCCCTACCGCCAGGGTGTGCGGCTTGGGGCCGAGGCGGAGCGGGCGCCCATCGTCGACGTGAACGACGCCGCCCTGGCCACGGTCCTCGCCGCGGGGGGCGTCGACGTGGCGAAGATCCGGGCGGACAGCACCATGGTGATGATGGTCGAGCCCGGCCTCAAGGTGATGCTCGACCTCAAGGAGACCATCCTCAACAAGACCACCGCGCCCAACACGATCGGCATCGTGGAGGGGACCGACCCGATGCTGAAGAACGAATACCTGGTGTACTCCGGCCACATGGATCACGTCGGGATCTCGTCCGGCAAGGCCGACAGTATCAACAATGGCGCGGACGACGATGCCTCCGGCACCGTGGGGGTGATCGAACTCGCCGAGGCCTTCAGCCGCCCCGGCGCCCGCACCAAGCGCTCCATCCTCTTCATCACCGTGAGCGGCGAGGAGAAGGGCCTCTGGGGCAGTGCGCATTTCGCCAAGAACCCGACGGTGCCCATCAAGGACATGGTGGCCAACGTCAACATCGACATGATCGGCCGCAACTGGCCGGACACGATCGTGGCCATCGGCCGCGAGCATTCCGACCTGGGCCAGACGCTGGAGGCAGTCAACGCCCAGCATCCCGAGCTGGGCATGACGGCCATCGATGACAAGTGGCCCGAGGAGAATTTCTACGGCCGCTCCGACCACTACAACTTCGCGAAGAACGGGGTGCCGATCCTCTTCTTCTTCAACGGCGTGCACGAAGATTATCACCAGCCGTCGGACTCCCCGGACAAGATCGACGCCGACAAGGAGTCCCGGATCCTGCAACTCCTCTTCTACCTCGGCCAGGCCGTGGCAAATAATCCGGACCGGCCGCAGTGGAATCCCGACAGTTACGCCAAGATTGTCCAGCCGCCGAAGCCGGCATCATGAGGGCGCTCACCAACCTGACGCTGGCGGGGCTGTTCCTGATGGCGGCGAGCGCTCCGCTCGCCGCCCAGAGCAAGGATGTAAAGAAGGCCGCGGCGTCGATCACGGAGAAGGACGTTCGCAAGCGCATCAACCTGATCGCCGATGACTCGATGATGGGGCGCGACACCCCGAGCCCGGGCCTGGAGACCGCCGCGGCCTATGTCGCCTCCCAGTTCAAGTCATTCGGGCTTCGACCCGGGGGCGACAGTGGCAGCTACATGCAGCGCTACCCGCTGGTGCTGCGACAGTTGCAGGCCGAGCGTTCCTTCGTGGAGTTCAGCAGTGCCGACATGCAGAACTTCATCGTGCTCCCGTTCACCAAATCGGTGATCCAGCACGCGGGAGAGGCGGATGGTGCGCCGAAAACGGCCGAGATCCTGGTGATCGGCGGCCCGCCGGATCCGGAGAAGTTCCCGGCCGACAGCCTGGTCAAGGGCAAGTTCATCGTCTGGGTGGTGGACTGGGAACAGGTGCCGAAGTTCGCCAACGCGATGGTCATCAAGGCGATGACCGCGGGCGCAGCCGGGGTCTTCGCGGCGAGCAATCGCGACACGACCGCCATCGCCAAGGCGGCGGCACAGGCCGGGCGCGTCAAGGTCACCCGGGCCGAAGCGGCACAGGCTCCTGGGGGCGTTCCGCTGGTCCTCGAATTCTCGCAGGCGGCGGTGGTGGCGCAGTTCCCGCCGGCCCAGGGCATTTTCGACCAGCTCAACTCGGCCCCCGAAATGACGGTGCTGCCTGTTTCCGACTGGATGGCGACCGTCCGCATTTCGGACTCCGCGCTTGGAGCCGCCTCGGCACCGAATGTCGTGGGCATTCTCGAAGGCACCGATCCTGCCCTGAAGGACGAATACGTGGTGTTTTCCGCGCACCTGGACCACATCGGTATCACGCCAGGACAACCAGACAGCATCAACAACGGCGCCGATGACGACGGCTCCGGGACCGTGGGGCTCCTGGAGCTGGCGGAGGCGTTCACCCGGAAGAAGGCGGCCACCAGGCGGTCCCTCATCTTCGTGAATGTCAGCGGGGAGGAGAAGGGCCTGTGGGGCAGCGCATGGTTCGCGACGCATCCACCCGTTCCGATCACCGAGCTTGTGGCCAACCTCAACATGGACATGATCGGGCGGAACTGGCCCGACACGGTCGAGACGATCGGCATGACCTTCTCGAGCCTCGGTCCGATGCTCGACTCGGTAGCGGCTGCCAACCCGAAGCTCAACATGACCCCGGTCAACGACATGGCGCCCGAAGAGCGGCGGCTGTTTCGGTCCGACCACTACAACTTCGCGCGGGCCGGTGTCCCGATCCTCTACTTCACCAGCGGGCATCACCCCGACTATCACGAGGTAACGGACTCGCCGGACAAGATCAACGCGGAGAAGGAGGCACGGCTCGTTCAGCTCGTATTCTGGATGGGCCAGGCGGTCGGCAACGCGGCCGCCAAGCCGACCTGGAACCCGGGCGCGCTGGAGCAGGTGCAGCAGGCCCGTTAGACCGATCGGTCCGCGGAAGGTCGTTACCATTCAGGGAGTCCATCGGACTCCCTGTTTTCCGTTGCGGCCCCGCTGCCCCCCCTTCCCCGCAGCCCCGCCGAGTCCGCCACCCTGCCAACCTGGGATGCCCTATGCCCGATGCCGCCCCCGGTTCCCTCGCCGAGTTTCGCGCGTTCCGCGAGCAGATGAACGCCACGATCCTCAATGCCGGCAACCTGACCATCAACCGGTTCTTCGCACTCGACGGGCGGGCCTACGAGGCGGGCGCCCTGGGCGTCAAGACCAAGGAGATGCTCGGCCTGGTGTCCAGCATGGTCCTCCGCTGCGACGATTGTATCACGTACCATGTGGTCCGGTGCCGGGAGGAAGGGGTCACCCAGCAGGAGTTCCTGGAGATCTTCAGCGTGGCGCTGATCGTGGGCGGGAGCATCGTGATCCCGCACCTCCGGCGGGCCATGGCACGACTGGAAGAACTGGCCGGCTCGGCCTGACCGGGGCTCCGTTATATTTGCGCCCATGTCCCAAGCCCGCATCCGAAATTTCTGCATCGTGGCGCATATCGACCACGGCAAGTCCACCCTGGCCGATCGCCTCATCGAGACGACGGGGGCCGTCGAAAAGCGACAGATGCGGAGCCAGCTGCTCGACACGATGGATCTCGAGCGGGAACGGGGCATCACCATCAAGCTCAACGCCGTCCGGATGTCCTACACGGCCAGGGACGGCGTCGAATACGAGCTGAACCTGATCGATACCCCCGGGCATGTAGACTTCACCTACGAGGTGTCGCGCTCGCTGGCCGCCTGTGAGGGCGCCATTCTGGTCGTGGACGCATCGCAGGGCATCCAGGCCCAGACCCTGAGCAATCTCTTCCTTGCGCTCGACGCGGGCCTCGAGATCATCCCGGTGCTGAACAAGATCGACCTGCCCGGCGCCGAGCCGGAAAAGCGCGCGCAGGAAATCATCGACCTCATCGGCGCCCGGCGGGAGGAAATCCTCAGCGTCTCCGCCAAGGAGGGGACGGGGGTGCCGGAGCTGCTCGAGGAGATCGTGGCCAAGGTTCCGCCGCCGCGCGGGCTGGACGGCGCGCCCCTGCGGGCGCTGATTTTCGACTCCTACTACGACCGGTACCGCGGTGCCGTCCCCAGCATTCGGGTTGTCGACGGATCGGTGCGCAAGGGAATGACGATCGCCTTCGGGTCGCACCCGGAGGACGAGTATCGGGTGGAAGAGGTCGGCTACCTGCAACTCGGCCAGCGGGAGGCCCCCGTGCTGGAGGCGGGCGAGGTGGGGTACATCGTGGCGAGTCTCCGCGACGTGCGGGATGCGCGGGTGGGCGACACCATTCTCGATGCCGAGACCCCGACCACCGATCTCCTGCCCGGCTACCGGATCGTCAAGTCGATGGTCTTTGCGGGTGTCTATCCGACGGATTCGGACCAGTACGAGAACCTGCGCGACGCCCTCGAGCGTCTGCGGATGAACGACGCCTCCCTGAACTACGAGCCCGAGGTGTCCACGGCGCTCGGGTTCGGGTTCCGGTGCGGGTTCCTGGGGTTGCTGCACCTCGAAATCGTGCAGGAACGCCTCCAACGGGAGTTCAATCTCGACCTCATCACGACGGTGCCGACGGTCGAGTACCACGTGTACACCACCGACGGCGAGATGATGGTGCTCTCGAACCCGACCAACCTCCCCGACCCCGCGTCCATCGCCCGGATCGAGGAGCCCTACGTCAAGGCGCGCATCATGGCGCCGGCCGATTACATCGGCGCCATCATGAAGCTCGGCCAGGATCGGCGCGGCCTCTATAACGGCATGCACTATCTCGACACGTCGCGTGTCGAATTCGATTTCGAGTTTCCGCTGGGTGAAATCGTCCTCGACTTCTACGATCGCCTGAAGTCGATCAGCCGCGGATACGCCTCGCTCGACTACGAGATGGCCGACTTCCGCGTTTCGGAACTCGTCAAGCTCGACCTGCTCCTCAACGGCGACCAGATCGACGCCTTCAGCGTCATCATCCATCGGGACAAGGCCTACGAGTTCGGCCGCAAGATGGCGGAGAAGCTGAAGGAGCTGATTCCGAGGCAGCTGTACGCGGTGGCGATTCAGGCCGCCATCGGGCAGAAGATCATTGCCCGGGAATCGATCAGCGCCTTCCGGAAGGACGTGCTCGCCAAGTGCTACGGCGGCGACATCACCCGGAAGCGGAAGCTGTTGGAGAAGCAGAAGGAAGGAAAGAAGCGGATGAAGCAGATCGGCGCGGTGGAGATTCCCCAGGAAGCGTTCCTGGCCGTGCTAAAGGTCGACTAGCCCTTCAACCCCCTGATGCCCATGCGCCCCGGCCCCGTGCTCGTCATCCAGACCGCGTTCCTCGGCGACGTCGTGCTCACCACCCCGCTCCTGTCGCGGCTCGCCGCGCGGTTCGGGCCGGTGGACGTCGTCACCACCCCCGCCGCCGCTGAGTTGCTCGAGACGCACCCGGCCGTGCGAAACGTCATCCCCTATGACAAGCGCGGTGCCGACCGCGGCATCGGCGGGTTCCGCCGCCTCGCCGAACGCCTGGCCGACACCCGGTACGCCGGCGCCTTCCTCCCGCACCGCTCGTGGCGGTCGGCCGCATTGGCGCTCTGCGCGCACATCCCCGAGCGGATCGGATTCGACGACAGCCCGGCTGCGGTTCTCTACACCGAGCGAGTTGCCCGTCCCCGCGGCGGACACGAGCGCGCGCGGATCCTCTCGCTCGCCGGCAGGAGCCGGCCGGCGGAGCAGACGCCCGCAGTGCGCCTGACGCTGACAGACGCCGACCGCGCGGCCGCGGACGCCTGGCTCAGGGAGCGGAAGATCACGGCCCCCTTCGTGGCGGTGGCACCCGGATCGATCTGGGGCACCAAGCGCTGGCCCGGCTACGCGGAGCTCGTCGCGCGGATCAAGAAGCCGGTCGTGGTCCTGGGCAGTGCCGCGGACAGTGCGCTCGCCAACGAAGTCGCTGCCGCGGCCGGCGGTCGCGCACATTCGGCCGCCGGAACACTCTCGCTCCGCGAATCGGCCGCCATTATCGCGCGGGCGGAACTGCTCGTCACGAATGACTCCGCCCCGCTGCATCTGGCCACGGGAGTCGGCACACCGACCGTGGCGGTGTTCGGTCCGACCACGCCTTCGCAGGGGTTCGGACCGATCGGCGCTTCGAGCCGGGTGGTCCAGGAGACTGGCCTCTGGTGCCGTCCCTGTTCCCCTCACGGCCCCACGACCTGCCCGATGGGCCATCACGCCTGCATGCAGGGGATCGGCGTGGCGCGTGTGCTGAGCGCCGTGGAGACTCTTCCCGTCGCCACGGCGCACTGACGTGGAATACGTCCTCGGCATCGACGTCGGCGGAACCAATCTCGTGGCGGGCTGTGTCGCCAGCGACGGGTCGCGCCTCGAAGGTCTGTTCAGCGAGCCGACCCGTGCCGAGGAAGGGGCGGATGGGGTCGTCGCGCGTATTCTGACCCTGGGGCGGCGCGCCCAGGAGGCGCTCGCCGTGGCCGTGCCCGGGGCAAAGGTCTCGGGCGCCGGCATCGGATCGCCGGGGCCGCTCGATACCCGAAAGGGCATCGTCATCCTGACGCCAAACCTCGGCTGGGTCGATTTCCCGCTCCGGGATCGCATTTCGGAGGGGCTGCAGCTCCCCGCATCGCTGGACAACGACGCGAATTGCGCCGTGCTCGGTGAGCATTGGCAGGGGGCGGCTCGGGGGACACGGCAGGCGATCGGCATCACGATCGGCACCGGCATCGGCGGCGGCATCATTCTGGACGGCCAGCTCTATCACGGCGCCTCGGATTGCGCCGGTGAAATCGGCCACACCACCATCGAGATGAACGGTCGCCGCTGCGGCTGCGGGAACTACGGATGCCTGGAGGCGTACGCGTCCGGTCCTGCCATTGCGCGGCGCGCCATGGAGGCGGTTGAGCGGGGAGCGGAGAGCTCGCTGCGGACGTTGATGGACGCGGACCCGCGCTCGATCACCGCGCAGGTCGTGTACGAAGCGGCCGAGGCGGGCGACAGCCTGGCCCGCGAAGTGGTGCAGGACACCGCACGGATCCTGGGCGCGGCCATCGCGAACCTGGTCAACGTCTTCAACCCCGAAGTGGTGGTGGTCTGCGGCGGCGTGACGCTGGCAGGCGAGAGCCTCTTCGCTCCACTCCGGCGCGAGGTGACGCGACGCGCCTTCCGCCCGGCGGTGGAAGTCTGCCGGATCGTGCCCGGGGCACTGACCGGCTCCGCCGGCGTCTACGGCGCGGCGCGCTCCTTCCTCGACACCCGGGCCGGGTGACCATGCGGCGTGTCGGCGTGGTCGGGGCGATGGTGTGGGATGTCATCCACGGACGGGACCCGGTCGGACCGCCTACCGAGGAGTGGGGCGGCATCGCCTACGCGCTGTCCGGCATGGATGCGGCCCTCGATGAGGGCTGGGAAATCGTCCCCCTGATTCGCGTCGGGCGGGATCTCGCCCCGCAGGCAGCGGAGTTCCTCCGGGACCTCACCAAGTTGGCGCCGGGGGCGCGGTGCATCGAGGTACCGGCGCCGAACAACCGGGTGGTCCTCCGCTACCAGTCGGCGGAACGGCGCTGCGAGCGGATGGAGGGTGGCGTCCCCGGGTGGACCTGGCCGGAACTGGGGCCGCTCGTGGCCGACCTCGATGCCCTGTACATCAACTTCATTTCCGGATTCGAAATGTGCCTGGGGACCGCCCAGGCATTGCGGCAGGGGTTCCAGGGCCCCATCTATGCGGACCTGCACAGCCTCTTTCTCGGTATGCATCCCGACGGCGTGCGGTCTCTCCAGCCACTGCCGGATGCGCCCTCCTGGTTCGGCTGTTTCGATGCGATCCAGGTCAACGAGGATGAAATGCACCAGCTCTCGCCAGACCCGATGGGGCTCTCCGCCGCGGCGCTCGGCGCGGGCGTATCCCTCTTGCTGGTGACGCTCGGGTCGCGCGGCACCGCCTATGTCGCGGCGCCTGGGTTCGACGGCTGGAATCGCGACAGCTCCTCGGCTGCCGGGCAACCGGTCAGGACGGCGCGCGTGGGGGCACCCGCGGTCGACACCCTCGACCCGACCGGGTGCGGCGACGTGTTCGGCGCGGCCTGTGCCGCCCGGCTCCTCGCCGGCGTGCCGGTGCCCGAAGCTGTCCGCGAGGCCAACGTCCTCGCCGCCCGCAATGCCGCCTACCGGGGCGCCGGGGGGCTGGTTCGGCACCTGCGCGGGGAGCTGGTGTCGCCATGACGCGGATCGCCGAGGTCCCCGCCTACTTCGACGACAAGTCGTTTGACCATTTCGCGCAGGGGTTTGGCGCCTGGCCCCCCGATGAGCGGATGCTCATCGACGCGCGGGCCGCCACCTGGGCCTCGCCCTACGGGCTGATCGGCATGCTGACCGCTGCCCAGGCGTTGCGCGAGGCCCGCTGTGAGAAGCCGCTCTTCACGGTTCCAGCCAACGACGAGGTCCGGCGGTACTGGGCCAAGACGGGGTTCTTCCGGCATGCCGCCGAGCTCTTCGAGATTCACGGCAAGGTGCCGCGGGTCGCCGCGAGCGAGGATTCCGATCATCTGCTCGACATCACGCCGGTGGGAGCGTCGGAAGATGTCCACCAGGTCGTGGGCCGGATCCAGGAACGGGCCGCCCGGATGCTCAGCCATGAGCTCGGGCTCGAGGCGAAGGCCACGATGGGATTCGCGATGGCGCTTTCCGAAGCATGTCAGAATATTGTGGAGCATGCGGGCACGTCCGGGTGGGTAGCGGTCCATCTGTATAACTTCCGGAAGCGGCTCGGGCGGCGGGTCATCGTCATTGCGGTCAGCGATGCGGGCCTCGGCTTCCGCCGCTCCCTGGAGGCCACCCAGGCCAAGCGGTTCGGCGACCGCTGGGGGGATGCCGCCGCGCTGGAGGCGGCGCTCATTCAGGGAGTCAGTCGCTTCAGGGATCCGGGCCGGGGCCAGGGCCTCGCCGGGATCAAGCGCTATCTCAGTCGGTGGGACGGGAAGATCTCCATCCGCAGCGGCACGGCCCGGCTCTCCATTGTGCCCCAATGGGACGACGACGTCCCCCTCGCGGAGAACTTGCCGTTCTTCCCCGGTTCCCAGGTCCAGGTGGTCATCCCGGCCCAGGAAGGAGGCGCCCGATGATCCAGACGATTCCCCTCGGCCGCGTCCTCCAGGAGACGGTCTCGACCCCCTATCGCGACCTCGTCACCCGTCCCACGGGGGTGGCCGTGCGCGGGTGGATCCAGCGGGCAATCGCCGGCTCCGACGCCCCCACGACCATGCTCGACTTCACCGAGGTCGGGCTGCTCGACTTCAGCTGCGCCGACGAGATCGTCGCCAAGCTCCTCCTCGACGCCGATCCCGATGCCGACCGGTACGTGATGCTGCTGGGGACGCGCGAGGACCATACCGAGGCCATCGACCACGTCCTGAACCATCACTCCCTCGCCATCGCGGTCGTGACCGCCCCGGGCGAGCCACCACAGCTGCTCGGCCGCGTGACACCGGAACTCCAGCGCGTGTTCCACTGCGTCTTCCGGCTGGGCCCTGGCGACGCCGGCAGCATCGCCGACAGCCTCGGCTGGACGCTCGAGCGGGCCGCCGACGCCCTGCTCACCCTGTCCCTCCTGCGCCTCCTCCGCGCCGAGGCGGGCACCTTCCACCCCCTCCCCCAATGATGCCACCCCGCCCCGGGCCCTCGACGCTCTCGATCCACGGCATTCCCCACCGGCGCGCCGACTGGACGCCAGTGGTGAATCCGGTGGTCCAGAGCACGACCTTCGTCAATCCGGTCGGTTCGAGCGAAGAAGTGCTCTACACCAGGTACGGGAACAACCCGAACCAGGTCGATCTCGCACGCAAGTACGCGCTCCTCGAGGGGGCCGACGCGGCGGTGTTCCTGTCCAGCGGGATGGGCGCCACCGCGCTGGCGCACCTCGCGGTGCTGCGGCCCGGCGACCACCTCCTGGCCAGCGCATGGATCTACGGAGGCACCCGGCGCCTCTTCGACGACGAACTCGGGCGGTTCGGCATCGAGGTGTCCTACGTCGACCCGACCCAGCACCGCCTGTGGCGGAAGTCGGTACGCAAGTCCACGCGCGCCATTTTCGTCGAGACACCCACCAACCCGACGCTGCGCGTCATCGACCTCGCGCCGATTGCGCAGGTCACGAAGGAGTTCGGGCTGGCCCTGCTGGTCGACGGCACCTTTGCGAGTCCGATCAACCTGCGGCCGATCGAGCATGGGGCCGACGTCGTCATCAGCAGCGCCACGAAGTACCTGAACGGCCACAGCGATGTGATCGCGGGGGCGGTCGCAGGGTCGGCCTCGTTCATCGAGGAGGTGACGCGGCTGATGCGTCTCTGGGGGCAGTCGATCGATCCCCACGCTGCCTGGCTGGTGGACCGCGGGCTCCGGACGCTGGCGGTCCGGATGGACCGGCACAACGCCAATGGACTGGCGGTGGCGGAGTGGGCATCGGCACAGCCGGAATTCGCCGCGGTCCACTACCCGGGCCTGCCGACGCACCCGGACCATGCGTACGCAAGCGAGATGCTGCAGGGGTTCGGTGGCATGGTGGGACTCGAGCTCAAGGGTAGCAACCGCGTATCGGAGCAATTCCTGAAGAAGCTGAAGTTGATTGCCCACGCCCCCAGCCTGGCCGGGGTCGAGAGCCTGATTTCAGAGCCCCGGTTCACCTCGCACAAGGGCCTCTCCCCCGAGGAGCGGGCCCAAATCGGCTTCCCGGACGGGTTCCTCCGGTTGAGCTGCGGCATCGAAGATGTCGCAGATATCATCGGCGATCTGGAGCAGGCACTGGGGAGGTAGTTATCTTCCAGCCGTGATTCGCTTTACGCAGGTTTCGATGGCCTATCCGCGAGGCGGCATGGCCGTGAAGGACCTCTCCTTCCGCATCGCGAAGGGGGAGTTCGTCTTTCTGACCGGCCATTCCGGCGCCGGCAAGTCCACCATCCTCAAACTCATCTCCGCCGACCAGCGACCGACCCACGGGGAACTCCGCGTCTCGGGGTTCAACATCGCCGATCTCTCGGCGCGCGAGGTTCCCAAGCTCCGGCGCCGCCTCGGCATCGTCTTCCAGGACTTCCGGCTGCTGCAGGACCGCACCGCGGAGGAGAACGTCGCCTTTGCGCTCGAGGTGACCGGTGCCCGGCCGGACACCATCCCGACCAAGGTCCACCGGGTCCTGACACAGGTCGGGCTGGCGTCGCGGGGGCGGGCGTACCCCACCGAACTGTCGGGTGGCGAACAGCAGCGGATTGCCATCGCGCGCGCGCTCGTCAACGACCCCCCGATCCTCCTGGCCGACGAACCCACCGGCAATCTCGACGAGCGTTCTTCCCGCGGCGTCTTCCAGCTGCTGCGTGACATCAATACCGGCGGCACCTGCGTGGTCATGGCCAGCCACGACCTCGCGCTGGTGCGACAGACGGAGTATCGCGTGCTCGAACTGCGGGAAGGCTCCCTGGTTTTCGACAGCGCGGAAGAACGGATTGCCTCCGAGGGAATCTCGTGAGCCTCCTCACCAGGGAAACGCTGCGGTCGTTCCGCCGGGCCCCGATGCTCTCGGCGCTCTCGATCACCACGATCGCCTTCTCGCTTTTCACGGTAGGACTCTTCGGACTGGTCGCGGTCAACATGCAGGAAGCGCTGCGCGGCATCAGCAGCCGCGTGGAGATCGAGGCCTTTCTCCTCCGGGGCACGCCACCGGAGACGGTCACGCTCGCCTCGCAGGACATCGCCTCGTTTCCCGAAGTGGCGTCCGTCGTCTACGTCGACGAGGACCAGGCGATGCAGCGGGCCCAGCAGGAACTGGTGGAATTCAAGGACGCCTATCGGGACCTGCAGGTGAATCCGCTCCCCGCGTCCCTGCAAGTGTCCCTCAAGGAAGAGTTCCGCGACGCGGTCCACGCCACCAGCGTGGCCAAGCGAATCGAGGGGTTCTCGTTCGTGGACGACGTGCGGTTCGGCCGGGAGTGGATCGAGAAGCTGGACGGGCTGCGCAATCTGGCGGGCTTCATCGGGCTGGTCATCGGGCTGGCGTTCGCGGCGGTGGCGGTGGTCATCATCGGCGTCACCATCCGCATGACGGTCCTGCAGCGCGCGCGGGAAATTTCCATCATGCGGCTCGTCGGCGCGACCGATGCGTTCATCCGCGGCCCCTTCCTCCTCGACGGCGCGCTGAAGGGACTTCTGGGCGGCGTACTCGCGGTGCTCCTGAGCCGGGTGGCGTTCGAACTCTTCCGCCGCAACAGCACCACGGCCATGCACACGCTGCTCTTTTTCGAGCCGAAGCATCTTCTGCTCGGCATTCTCTTCGGCGTGGCGATCGGACTGGGCGGGAGTCTGGTGAGTGTCGGGAGACATTTGAGAAATGTCTAGGCTGGGCAGGGGGGCTGGGAGGCAGGGAGGCAGGCCGCTCACCCCCTCCCGCCCTGCGCTGGTCCTTCTCATGATGCTGGCCTGCGTCGGCGTGGCGCCGCTGGCGGCGCAGGGTCGGCCCACCAGTGAACTCGAGCGCAGCCGGCAGCGACTCGACTCCATCCGACAGGAACGGCAGCGCCTCGAGGCGCAGCAGGAGCGACTCCAGGGCCAGGTCCGCGACGTCAACGCCGACCTCCGCAACATCGAACGCCAGCGCGAAACCACCAATCGCATCGTCAACGAGATCGAGTCGCAGCTCGCCGGGCTCAACAACGAGCTGGCACGGGTGAGTGGCGAGCTGGCCCTGGCCGAGGACAATCTCGAGGAGAAGCGGGCGGTGCTGGAGCGCCGGCTGATCGACATCTACAAGCGCGGCCGGATGTACACCTTCCAGGCACTCCTGGCCGCCGAGTCGTTTGGCGACCTGCTGGCCCGATACAAGTACCTCTACCTCACCAGCCGCCAGGATCAGGCACTGGTCCACGATGTCGAGGCTCTCAACGCCCGGGTCCGGCGCCAGCGGAACGACCTCCTCGGCATCCGGACGAGCCTCGGCAGCACGCGGCAGGACCGCGAACGGGAACTCAAGCGCTACGCGGACCTGGCGTCGGCGCGCGCGCGCCGGCTCTCACAGTTGCAGCGCTCCGGGCAAGCCACGGAACAACGGCTGAGCACGCTGGAACGGGACGAGGCGAGGCTGAACGAGTTGCTCGCCGCCCTGGAGCGCGCCGCCCGCAACGCAGCCGCCTCGGGCGGGGCGCCCATTCCCGGAGGGCTGACGACCGAGGACATCGGCAAGCTCGACTGGCCGGTCAATGGTCGGGTGGTCTACAATTTCGGGCGCACCAAGCTCGCCAGCGGTGTCGTGGTGAGCTACCAGGGGATCGGCATCGGCGCGGCGGAAGGGACGCCAGTCAAGGCGGTGGAGAGCGGCCGGGTTGAGCTGGTCCAGCGCCTGAGCACCTACGGCCTGACCGTGGTGGTGCAGCACGGCAACGGGTACCGATCCCTCTATATGCAGCTGCAAGACGCGAACGCGGCGGTGGGGCAGGATGTGACGCGGGGACAGGTGATTGGGACGGTGGGCGGAGCAAACTCCGAGCAAGGCCCGCACCTCGAGTTCCAGATCCGCGGCGAGAACTCCATTGCGCTCGACCCGTCGGACTGGTTGCGGCGGCGGAAATAGCCGCCTCAGGTGGCGACGGAGTCCGCGGTCCCGATACGCTCGTCGGTCTGCGCCTTGCCCCTGAGGAGCGCGGCCTCCACCAGGGCGAAGAGATCTTCTGTCTGCACGGCGGAAGGATGGGGGAAGGTGACGATGCCGGCGCTGATGCGCGGGCGATCCTCGGCGGCGAGCTCGGCGAAGGGGGAGGTGACGATCTGCTCCCGCACCCGCCAGACTGATCGCCGCGCCCCCTCCAAATCCGTTTCCGGTAGGATCAGGGCAAACTCGTCGCCCCCGTAGCGGGACACGAAGTCAGGCGCCCGGAGCTGGCGCTGCAGCAGGTTGCCGAGTTCGGCCAGCACCCGGTCTCCCCCCTCCATTCCCAGCCGCTCGTTGAGCGACTGCAACTGATCCACGTCGAGCAGGATCAGGCTGAAACTGAGGGCATAGCGGCGGGCCCGCTCGAACTCCTCCCTGATTCGCCGGTCCAACGCATCGAGGGTGCCACAGCCGGTCAGCGGATCGTGCGCCGACACACCGGCGAGGCGCCGATACATGGTGGACCGACGCTCTTCGGTCTCCAGGACGCGGGCCGCGGCGGTGGTGATCGTCTCCGCGAAGGCGACCTGTTCGGGGGCGAGGGGCGCATCCGAGCGACGCGTGCGGAGGAGGAATACGCCCGCGATATGGCCCTGCAGCGCCACCGGGATGGCCAGTACGCTGCGGATCTGGACGCGTACCTGATCCTTCTCCCAGCGCGCCCGGGCCTCGGCAAAAAGGGGATGGGTGTGGACGTCGGCGACGAAGACAGGCTGCTCCGTGCGCACGGCCTCCAGCACCTCGGGGTACCGGGAAAGGTCCACGGTCAGGTCGCGCAGGGTTGGGCTCTCATGGACCGCCACGACGCGGCCGGTGGGCTCCCCGGGAGGTGTCAGCAGGAAGGAACAGTGCGCCAGCTCCAGTGCGGAACCGACGCGTCGTACGAGTGTCTGAATGATTTCGTCGGGCCGGATGGCGGTGGAAACTTCGGCGAAGATGTCGAACATCAGGCCGCTGACGCGGCGCTCGCGGCGGTGCGCTTCCAGGCTGGCCCGTCCCCGCAGCCGCGCCTCGACCCGCGCGCAGAGCTCCCCGAGATTGACCGGTGCGGACAGCGCTTCCGCCGCGCCCAGCCGCAGCGCCGTCTGGGTGCCATTGGGCTCGCTCGAGCTCAGGAGCGCAAAGACCGGAACTTCCGCCCAGACGCCAAGGCGGAACTGTTCGAGCTCTGCGGCGAGTGAGGCGCCCGCGTCGGGCACCGTCAGCAGGGCGATATCAGGGAGCATCCCCGTGGGAGGATCGTCGGGGACGTGATCCGACTCGAGCACCTGGAAGCCGCCGCGCACCAGCGCGCGCTCGAGGCCATCGGGCCGGAGCGTCGGGTCACCGAGCAGCAGGACTCGTGGGTGGGCGAGGGCGCCCCCCGGAGCGCGTTCAGTCACGGAGAGTCAGTCGATCCATGAAATCATCCCGTCCAGTTGCCGCGAAGAAGCAGGCTGCCAGAACACACGAACGCCTTGGCGCCCACGTGTCCACCCAGGGCGGGGTGCAGACGGCACCCGCCCGGGGCGTCGACATCGGCGCCACGGCCATCCAGATCTTTACCAAGACGCCCAACCAGTGGCGGGAACCGGTGCTGGAAGAGGCCACCGTGACCGCGTTCAGGCAGGCGTACGCAGAGAGCGGTATGAACGGCGTCGTGGCGCACGATTCGTACCTCATCAACCTCGCCTCCCCGGATCCCGCCCTAAGCGCCCGCTCCACCGCTTCTTTCGTGGCGGAACTGACCCGGTGCCATCAGCTCGGCCTCGACGGGGTGGTGTCGCACCCGGGCAACTATCTCGACGACCGGGAGGCCGGACTGCAACGTAATGCACGGGCCTGCGCGGAGGCACTCCGGACCGCCCCCGGCGAGGTCATGGTTCTGCTGGAGACCACGGCCGGCACCGGCACCTCGCTGGGAAGTCGGTTTGAGGAACTTGCAGAACTGCGTGCCCTGATTCCCGACGATCTCCGGCACCGGATCGGTTTCTGTGCCGACACCTGCCATATGTACTCGGCCGGATACGACATCGTGAACGCGTATGACGCCGTGTGGGACGAGTGGGACCGGCTGATCGGGCTGGAGCACCTCCGGTGCTTCCACCTGAACGATTCCAAGACCCCCTACGACTCCCACCGGGACCGCCACGAGCTGATCGCGGAGGGGTCGCTGGGGGCGGAACCCTTCCGGCAGATCATGCGGGACGAGCGCTTCCGGAACGTCATCAAGGTCCTCGAGACCCCCAAGGGGGACGACATGGTCACCAACGACCGCCGGATGCTCCGCCGGCTGCGCGCCTACGGGCGAGGGGGCCGAAAGACGGTTCGTTGACTCAGCCCCGTCTGGGGGGCCATTTTTATGGGATGCAACTGAAATACGGACTCCTGTGGGCAGCTGGACTGGCCCTGGCCGCTGCCGTGCCCGCGACAGCCCAAGTCCAGGTTTCCGCGCTGATCGGGGTCACCGGCAGTTCCGCGCTGGTGAACGATCAGATCGTCGAGGAGATCGAGCTCAAACCGGCGCTTGCGCCGACCTTCTTTCTGTCCGCCTCCCTCCCCATCGCCACGAAGTTGCGCGCCAGCCTGGACCTCAGCTATGGCAGCAGCAGCGCCGACCTGAGCCAAAGCGGCGAAGCGTCAGCGGAATTCGGGTCGCTCGGCGTCCTGACCGCTGCCGCGGCGCTGTCCGGACCGCTGGTGTCCCGACTCGCCTGGCGGCTCAGCCTCGGCATCCTCCAGTACCTGCCCTCCGAGGACGCCGGCGTCTTCAGTGATGGGGTCCCGCTTGCGGCGCTCTTCGGCGCGGGACTCGATTGGCGTCAGCCGCTCTCCGACCGCTGGAGCGGCCTGATCGGCATCCGATACGACTTTCATCTGTTCTCCACCCCGACCCTCGAGGCCGCCGGCTTCTCCGGCTCGCAGCAGGTCTCCCGGCTCGGATTCGCCCTTGGCGCAGGCTGGAACTTCCAATGACCGCACGTCGCATCCTCCCGCTCTCGCTCGTCGCCCTTGCCGCGCTCTCCTGCTCCGAGGCGACCTCTCCGAACCGGACGCCCAATTACGAGTGGCGGCTCTTCGTCCTGAACGACACACTTGGCACCGATACACTCAGCTTCCATTGGCCCGCCAGCTCGCTGCCGGTCAAGATCTGGGTGGAAGACTCGCTCGACATGCCCGCGCGGGTGCAGGAGGCGATCGCCGCGTGGAAGACCGCCTTCCTCTACGGGGAATACGACGCGGTACTGGTGTCCGATTCCGCGAGCGCCGACGTCCTCGTGCGCGTGGCCACCCCGCCGCCACAAGTCGTCGCCACGGTGGGGCGGCTCAACACCCTCTTCCCCGGCTGTGAGGGCGCGACGGACATCGACACGGTGGCCACGCGCTACGAACTGCAGCTCCCCGTGCGGATGTACCTGACGCCGCGATCCAACCCGGAACTGAACGACCTCGCCGAGTGTTTCCGAATCACGGCCCGCCACGAGCTGGGGCACTCGCTGGGTCTCTTCCAGCACACCGGTGACAGCCGTGACATCATGTACAGCCAGCCGGAGGCACAGGCCTTCAGCGTCCGGGACGTCAACACTGCGCAGGTCCTCTCGCACTGGCCCTCGAACATGGTGCTGACGCGATGAGTGACCGGAAACAGGACGCCCTCCGTTATCACGAAGAGGGCCGGCCCGGGAAGATCCAGGTCGTTCCCACCAAACCGACGGAGAACCAGCGCGACCTCTCCCTCGCCTACACCCCGGGCGTGGCCGTCCCCTGCCTTGCCATCGCCGAGAAGCCGGAGGAGGCGTATCGCTACACCGCCCGCGGCAACCTGGTGGCGGTGGTCTCCAACGGGACCGCGGTGCTTGGCCTCGGCGACATCGGCCCCCTCGCCGGCAAGCCGGTGATGGAGGGGAAGGGAGTCCTGTTCAAGACCTTTGCGGACATCGACGTGTTTGACCTCGAAATCAACGCCAACGACCCCGAGGATGTCATCCGGTTCTGCCAGATGCTTGAGCCGACCGTCGGCGGCATCAACCTGGAGGACATCAAGGGCCCCGACTGCTTCCATATCGAAGAAGTGCTCCGCGAGACGCTCTCCATCCCGGTCTTCCACGACGACCAGCACGGGACCGCGATCATCAGCGGGGCCGCACTGCTGAACGGGCTGGACATCGTCGAGAAGAAGCTCGACGAGATCCGCTGTGTCTTCCTGGGGGCCGGTGCGGCCGCCATCGCGACCGCCGAGCACTACGTCCGGCTGGGCGTCCGGCGGGAGAACATCACGCTCGTGGACAAGGGTGGCGTCATCCACTCCGGCCGCGAGGGGCTCGATCCCTACAAACAGCGCTTTGCGCACGACACAGCGTTCCGCACCCGCGCGGAGGCGATGGCCGGCGCCGACGTGTTCGTCGGCTTGAGCGGCGCCCGGCTCATGCCGCCGGAAGAAGTGGCCACGATGGCCCGCGACCCGCTCGTCTTTGCCCTGGCGAACCCCGACCCGGAAATCCTGCCGGAAGAGGTTCGCGCGGTGCGGCCCGACGCCGTCATCGCCACCGGCCGCACCGACTATCCGAACCAGGTGAACAACGTCCTCGGTTTTCCCTTCATCTTTCGCGGCGCGCTCGATGTGCGCGCCCGCGCCATCAACGAAGAGATGAAGATGGCGGCCACGCGGGCGCTGGCGGCGTTGGCGCGCGAGGACGTGCCCGAGGTGGTGCTGCGCGCCTACGGTGTCGACCAGATCCACTTCGGCCGCGACTACCTCATCCCCAAGCCCTTCGACCCGCGCGTGCTGCTCTGGGTGGCGCCCGCGGTCGCGTGGGCCGCCATCTCGAGCGGCGTCGCCGACATGCCGCTCGACCTCGAGGAGTATCGCCAGAAGCTCGAGAGCCGTCAGAGCCGGGGACGGGCCGTGATGCGCGGCCTGAGCAACCGCGCGTCGATGGAGGTCCAGCGGGTGGCGATGACGGATGCGGAAGACCCGCGCGTCCTTCGGGCGGCGCGCATCGTCCGCGACGAAGGCTCCGCCAATCCGATCCTCATCGGCGATGCCGACGAGATTGCCGCCAGCGCCGCCGCCCTCGGCATGTCACTCGAGGGGATGGCGGTCGTCGACCCGAACACGTCGCCGAGCCGCGCCGCCTATGCCAAACGGCTCTGGGCCCGCCGCCGCCGCCGGGGAATCACCGAGAACGAGGCGCTCCGCCGGATGCGGCTGCCCGCGTACTTCGGCGCCGGCATGGTCGCCGCCGGCGACGCCGACGCCCTCGTGGTCGGGGAAAACCAGCACTATCCCGACGCGATCAAGCCCGCCATGCGCGTCATCGGTGCGGAGGCCGGGAAGGCCGTCGCGGGGATCTACATGATGGTCTTTCAGAGCGAGACGATCTTCCTCGCCGACTGCACCGTCAACATCGACCCCGACAGCCAGCGGCTGAAGCAGATTGCCCTCGCGGCCGGGACGTTCGTGCGCAACCTCGGCATCGACCCTCGCATTGCGATGCTGTCGTTCTCGAACTTCGGCTCCGTGAAGCACCCCACCTCGCGAAAGGTGTGGGAAGCGGTGGCCATGCTCCACGCCGAGTATCCGCATCTGGCCGTCGACGGGGAAATGCAGGCGGATACGGCGCTCCTCGAGACGATCCGGAACCGCTACTACCCTGACAGCCGGCTTGGCGGGCCGGCGAACGTCCTGATCTTCCCGGAGCTGAGCGGGGCCAATATTGCCTTCAAGATGTTGAGCACGGTCGGGGGCGCCCAGGCGATCGGCCCGATCCTCGTCGGCATGGCCGCTCCGGTGCACGTCCTGCAGCGCGGCTCCGATGTCGACGCCATCGTCAACCTGACCGTCATCGCCGCTGTCGATGCGCAGGAGCGCGTGCGGCACGCCCGCACCCGCCGCGCCGCCGCGCCGGCCGCGCCCTGATTTCACTTCCTACGGAGGGGCGCCGCGCGCGCCCGGATTGCCCATGACCACGACCGCTGCCCGCGACACCCGCATCCTCGCCAACCTCGGCCCGGCGAAGCTCATCGAGTACGCCATCCGGAGAGGTGAAGGCCACCTGACGGATCGCGGGGCGTTCACGGCCGTCACGGTCCCGCACACCGGCCGTTCGCCGAAAGACAAATTCGTCGTCGACGACAGCACGACCGCCGGCGGCGTGTGGTGGGACAAGAACGCCAGGATGTCGCCCGCGCATTTCGAAACGCTGCAGGCCGACGTCGAGGCGCACCTGGCGAGTCAGGACCTCTTCCAGCAGGACCTCTTCGCGGGCGCGGACCCGACCTACCGCCTTGCGGTCCGCTTCCTCGGCCCCAATGCCTGGCAGATGCTCTTCGTCCGGAACATGTTCATCCGGCCCACCCCGGCGGAGCTGGCCACCTTCCTGCCCGCGTTTCGTGTGCTGCACGCACCGGAATTCCAGGCTGACCCGGTCCGCCATGGCACCGCCACGGGGACCTTCATCGCGCTCAACTTCGCGAAACGGACCGTGCTGATTGGCGGCACCCGGTACGCCGGCGAACTCAAGAAGTCCATCTTCACCGTGCTCAACTGGCTCCTTCCGGAGCGAAACGTCTTCCCGATGCACTGCTCGGCGAATATCGGCCCGACGGGCGACACCGCGGTGTTCTTCGGGCTGTCGGGCACCGGCAAGACCACGCTTTCCGCCGACCCGGCCCGCCGGCTGATCGGCGATGACGAGCACGGCTGGAGCGACCGGGGCGTCTTCAATTTCGAGGGCGGCTGCTACGCGAAGGTGATCCGCCTGAGCGCCTCCGGGGAACCGGAGATCCACGCCGCCACCCAGATGTTCGGGACGGTGCTCGAGAACGTGGTGCTCGACCTCGACGATCGCTCCCCGATGTTCGACGAAGACACGATCACGGAGAACACCCGCGCGAGCTACCCGATCAACTACATCCCCAACCACGAACCGGGCGGAATGGGCGGGCATCCGAAGACGGTCATCTTTCTGACCGCCGACGCCTTCGGCGTGCTGCCCCCGATTGCGCGGCTCACGCCGCGGCAGGCGATGTACCACTTCCTGTCCGGCTACACTGCCAAGGTCGCCGGCACGGAGCGCGGCGTCACGGAGCCCAGCGCGACCTTCTCGTCCTGCTTCGGCGCGCCCTTCCTGCCGCGGCATCCCGGGGTGTACGCCAAGATGCTGGGTGAGAAGATCGGGCAGCATGGCGCCACGGTGTGGCTCGTCAACACCGGCTGGACCGGCGGCCCCTACGGCACCGGTTCGCGGATGAAGCTGGCGCATACCCGGAGCATGGTGCGCGCGGCGCTGGACGGCGCGCTCAACGGCGCCTCGTTCCGGAAGGATCCGATCTTCGGGTTCGAGGTGCCCACGGCGGTGCCGGAAGTTCCGGCCGGCATTCTCGATCCGCGCGGAACCTGGCCCGACCCGGCCGCCTACGACGCGCAGGCCGCCAAGCTGGCGCGGATGTTCGCCGACAACTTCGCGACCTTCGCCGCCGGCGTGGATGCCGAGGTCGCGGCGGCGGGGCCGGCCACTGCCTGACCGGTTCGAGGTCGTCCGCGACCCGCTCTGGGACAACATCCGGCTCGACGGTGCGGCGCTGCGCGTCCTCGACACGCCCGCCGTCCAGCGCCTGCGCTACGTCCGTCAGCTTGGTCACGCCTTCCTGGTCTACCCCGGCGCCACCCACTCCCGCTTCGAACATGCGCTCGGCGCGTACCATCTCACCAAGTCCGCGCTGACTGCGCTCGCCGAGCGCGGAGAGCTCGATCCCGCCAGCGAAGAAGACCGGCTCGCCGCTCGGCTCGCCGCGCTCCTCCACGACATCGGGCACTACCCCTTCTCCCATAGCCTTGAAGAGGCCGGCTTCCTCCATCACGAGTCGCTCGGCGTGGCCAAGCTCACGCGCGGCGAACTGGGGGATGTCCTCGTGTCGGTCGGCGGACAGGAGTTGGCCGGGCGGATTGGCGACCTGGTCCAGGGCAGGAGCGCGAGCCCACTCGGCGGCTTGATCAGCGGCTCCCTGGACCTCGACAAGATCGAGTACCTGAGCCGTGACGCGCGGATGTGCGGCGTCCCGTACGGGGCGGTGGACGTCGACCGCCTCCTCGCGTCCCTGACGCTGGTGGAAAGCGCATCGGGCCGCTGGGAAATCGGCGTGCACGAGAAGGGCATCAGCGCACTCGAATCGCTGCTCTTTGCCAAGTACCAGATGTACCGCAACGTGTACTGGCACCACGCAGTGCGGAGTGCCACCTGCATGTTCAAACGGGCGGTGCGCCGGGCGGTGTCAGACGGGGTCCTTACACCGGGGCAGATCGCGGAGGCCACCGACGGCGGCCTGATGACCGCGCTGCTGGCAACCGATCCCACCGGGCTCGGCGCAGGGGTCCAGGAACGCCGGCTGTTCAAGCGGGCGCTCGACCTCCCCGCCAGCGACGTCCCCGCCGAAGCCCAACCCTGGCTCACCGACGACCCTGACCTGCTGGAGCGGGTGGAGGACGCCCTCGCCATTGAGGCGGGACTGGCGCCCGGACGGCTGCTCCTCGACTTCCCCGCCCGCACATCGATGCTCGCCGTCGATCTGCCCCTGCGCACCCGTACGGGCGGGGTCGAGCGCTTGACCAATGCTGGCCGCGCCGGTCAGCTCGGCCTCCCCCGCGTGGCCGATGCCCTCTACGAGAGCGCGCGCCGGCTCCGGGTGTTCACGGAGGGGCGCGCGTCGGCCAGACTCGAGGGCTTGATGGGACTGATTGTCCTGCCGGCCGCGGAGGTCGTGCAGAAGCTCGACGCCGGGGCACCTCTACTCGTGTCGAATCGCCTGAATCGGTGACAGGCGTGCGGCGCGTAGCGCCGGGTAGATCCCGAACACCACCCCGACCAGCACCGCCGCGCCGGCGGAGACAGCAAGCGTTCCCCAACTGAACGCCGCGTAGACCGGCGCGTCAAATCGCTGGCGCATCAGCGCCGTCACCCCAAACGCCCCGCCGAAGCCAAGCAACGTCCCGAGGATCGATCCAAGTCCCGCGATCGTGACCGACTCGAGCAGGAACTGCGCGAGGAGGTCGCGGCGTCGCGCCCCGATGGCTTTGCGAACACCAATTTCGCGAGTGCGTTCGGTCACCGACGCGAGCAGCACGTTCATGATGCCGATTCCGCCCACCAACAGGGCGATCCCGGTGATGGCGCCCAGGAAGAGCTTGAAGACCAGGATGGCGCGCTCGCTCTGGTTCACCCGCTGCACGTTGCTGTGCACCCGCGCCTTCCGGGACCAGTCGCTCCCAAACCGCCCGGTCAGCCATGCTTCGACGCCGGCCTGGACCGTTCGCACATCTTCGATCCGTTCCGCCTGCAAAACGAGTGTCGGCGCCCGCGGGCGAGGCGTGGGGGCCAGCAGGTCCTCGGCAAGTTCGATCGGGGTAAAGACGAGCGGCACACGCTCGGGGCCGCCGGAGGGGAGGACGCCGATGACCTCAAGCGCCTGCCCGCGAATTACAATCCGTCGTCCCACTGCCGCCGCGGCATCCCCACCACCGAGGGTGGCGCCGATCCCGTTCGAGAGCACGACGACCGGAGCCCCGGCCGCCCCTTCCGCCGCGGTGAAGTATCGTCCCGCGGCAAACCCCTGTTTGAACATCTCCGCCTGCGTCGGCAGCGTGGCCACGAGCTGGACCGTGTCGGACACGCCGCCGGGGAGCACGGCCGTCGCCGAGCCGGTGAGTGTCAGCAGCCCCGCCGACACGTGCGGGATGGAAGCCATGATCGAGTTGGCCTCAGCGGGAGTCAGCACCAGGTAGTCCTCGAGGGGATACGCCTGGTTGTCGATGATCTCCACGGTGCGCGGTTCCAGGACGACCGATTGGAGGTCGGTCGTCGTCGCCAGTTGCTGGCGCCCGAACCGTTCCATGCCATCGCCGAGGGTCAGTACCGCCACGAGCGCGGCCGCACCGATGACAATGCCGAGGGTGGAGAGCGCGGTGCGGAGGGGGTTTGCCCGGAGGGTCCCGAGGGCGATGGAGAGGGAGGCGATCATGGCTGGCCCTTACGCGGCGACGACGCCGAACGTTTCAGCTTGAGGCGGCGGGGGTCAGTCGAGCGATTCGATCTTGACGACGATGGTGGTGATGTTGTCGAGCCCGCCGCGGCGGTTCGCCTCGGTGATCATCCGGTCGACCCACGCCTGGGGGCCCTCCGGGTCGGCCAGGATCTTGACCAGCTGCTCGTCTTCGAGCATCCCGGTCAGGCCGTCGGACGCCAGGAGAATGACGTCACCCGCGTGGAGATCGCCGAAGTAGACATCCGGTACCACGTCGCTCCCCGCGCCCACACAACGGGTGATCACATTGCTGTACGGGTGCACCCGCGCCTGCTCAGGGGTGAGCAGGCCGGCATCCACCTGTTCCTGCACGTAAGAGTGGTCGCGCGTGATCTGGAGGAACTCGCCGTCGCGGAGAATGTAGGCACGGCTATCGCCGACCTGACCGATGAAATAGCGCCCCGGCAGGAGGAACAGCGCGGTGGCCGTGGTGCCCATGCCCCGCTTGTCGTGCTCGGAAAGGGTGCGTTCGAAGATCGCCTCATTGGCCGTCACCATCGACCGCGCGATCCGTTCGGATGCCTCGGCGTCCGGCAAGCCGCGGAGCGACCCGATTTCCCGCGAGATGATTCGCACCGCCATTTCGCTGGCCACTTCGCCAGCCGCATGTCCGCCCATCCCGTCGGCGACGATGAAGACGCCGCGTTCCGCCAGCATGAGGTAGTTGTCCTCGTTGCCGGAGCGGACAACACCGACGTCAGTTCGGGCGGCGCAGGTGAAGTGCACGGGGCCTCGTCAGCGACCGAAGAAGTAGTAGGCAACCGCGGCCGCAACCGCGACAAGAGCCGCCACGAAGGCAATCCACCGCACCCGAGACCTCGGCTCGGGCACGCGCGTTCGCGTGCGCACCGGACGGCTCGTCGCGGTCGAGGGGCTCGGGACACTTGGCGAGCTCGGCGGACCGGGCCGTGTCAGTGGCATGCGAGGGGTGTCCGGGATGGATATGGCGCTCACCACCCGGGTCCCACCACCAACCGGCGGCTGCCCGCGAAGGTCCGTCGGATCGAACATGACCAGCACATCGCCGAACCGCACGGTCGACCCCGGCATCAGGGGTACTTCCCCGCGGACTCGCTCCCCGTCGACAAAGGTCCCGTTGGTCGAGTCCAGGTCCGTCAGGACCCAGAGCTCCTCGCGCTGCTGCAACTTGGCGTGCGACGCGCTCACGCTCTCCTCCGCGAATACCAGGTCGTTATACTCGGCGCGCCCGACGTTCACGACCGGCGTCCGAATTGGCAGTCGCTGACCGCGCAGGCCACCGCTGCGCACCAGGACGGTGGCCAGCGGCGGGGGGGCCGTGGGGCGCGACGGGAACACCGGCACCATGGAGGGAATACCGTGCGCCGTATCGTACAGGCGATGCGCGGCACCCGGCGGCGGCGAATCCATCTTCTGCGCGGCATCGGCGTAAAACCGGAATTCTGCCGGTCCGATCTTCACGATGTCACCGCGCGACAGGGGGTGCCGCTCACCCGCCCGTTCGCTGTTGACCAGCACCCCGTTCGAACTGGTGTCCTCGAGGATGTATCCCGCCGGGCTGTGGGTGATGACGGCGTGGCGCCGCGACACATCGGTCGACTCGATGACGATGTCGCAGGCGGCGTCCCGTCCGAGGACCAACGGGCCCTGCCCCACCTGGTACTCCCGGCCATCGCTGAGGCTGACGAGACGGCCGCCGCTCACCGGCCCAGGCGGGCGGGGTGGGGCGCCGGCTGCCGTGGCCGCCCGGAGCGCGGTCGCATCGGCCATGCGGGTGGTTCCAGCCTGACGCTCGTCGACGACCACCAGTTCCACCGCCCCAAGCTGAATCTTGTCCCCATGCAACAACGGAACGGGGTCGGCACTCAACCGAACCCCGTTCACCATCACCACCGCGCCTGGGCCTGCCGTCCGGATCGAGGCACCGGCACCCGAGGCACGCACCAATGCGTGGCGCTCCAGCACGCCCGCGTGCTCGAGGTGCACCGCCGCCGCGGAAGACGATCCGAGGACGGACTCCCCACTCACGAGTGGCCACCGACGACTGCCGAGTTCAAGCTGAATCATCTTCGAAAACCTACCCCGTGCCCGCCCGGGAAGGCAAGGAAGCGTCCTGTACCGCCAGCTGAAGTCGGTAGAGGCGTTCGTACAGCCCGCGCTGCTCCAGCAGTTCCCGATGCGGACCCCGCTCCCGGATCTCCCCGTGGTGGAACACCAGGATCTGGTCGGCATGGAGGATGGTGCTCAGCCGGTGCGCCACCACGAGGCTGGTCCGGCCAGCCATCAGCTCGCCAATGGCCCGCTGGATCTGGGCCTCGGATTCGGTATCCACCGAGCTGGTGGCCTCGTCGAGCACGAGGATACGGGGATCGAGGGTGAGCGCGCGCGCGAAGCTGAGGAGCTGGCGCTCACCCACGCTCAGCGACTTCCCCCGCTCGCCCAGCACGTGCCCATACCCCGCCGGGAGGCGCTCGATGAACCGGTCGGCGCCGACGCGCCGCGCAGCGAGCTGGGCGGCCTCCTCAGACACCGGCGCATCAAGGCGCAGATTGTGGAGGACGTCGCCCGAGAACAGGAAGAGATCCTGCTGGACGAACCCGATGAACCGCCGCAATTCAGACGTCGGAAGATCGCGGATGTCCACGCCGTCGAGCGTGATCCGGCCCCGCTCAGGATCATAGAATCGGAGCAGCAAGCTGATGACCGTGGTCTTTCCTGCCCCGGTCTGCCCGACGATCGCCACCGTCTGCCCCGGCGAAGCGGCAAACGAGACATCGCGCAGCACCCACGCCCCGTCGGGCCGGTACCGAAACCAGACCCCTTCGAACCGGACCTCCCCGCGGACGGGCCGCGGGAGGAGCACCGGCTTTACCGGTTCGGGGACGGTCACCGGCGAATCGAGCAAGCCGAAGATCCGCTCCGAGGAGGCCATGGCGCTCTGCACGATGTTGAACTTCTCGGACAGGTCCTGCAGCGGCTGAAAAAAACGTCTGGTGAGCTGGATGAATGCGGCCAGCGTTCCGACCGTCAGCGTCTGGTCCGCAAACCGGACCCCGCCGTACCAGAGGAGCAGCGCCACCGCCACCGATCCCAGCACTTCGATGATGGGGAAGAACACCGCGTACACGGTGATGGAACGAAGGTGGGCGTCCAGGTGCGACCGGTTGACCGCAGCAAACTCGCCGGCGGCAGCGCGCTCCCGCCCAAAGAGCTGCACGATACGCATGCCCGACAGGTGTTCCTGGAGGAAACTGTTCAACCGGGCCAGCCGGAGCCGGATGTCGCGAAACGCGTCGCGGACCTGGCGGCGGAAGAGATAGGCGGTGAGCCAGACGAGCGGAATGACGGCAAACGCCACCAGCGCCAATCGCCAGTCGATCCAGATCATCAGCGTCATGATGGCGAGGAGGGTGAACAAGTCGCCGAAGATGGCCACCACCCCGGAAGAGAAGAGCTCGTTCAACGTCTCTACGTCGGAGGTCACGCGGGTCATCAACCGACCGACCGGGTGACCGTCGAAGTACGGGATGCTCAGCCGCTGCAGGCGACCGAAGATCTGCATCCGCAGGTCGTGCATCACGCCCTGGCCGATGTACGTGGTCAGGAGCCCCTGCGCGTACTCGGTGCCGAATTCCAGGAGGAGCGCCGCCAGGTAGGCGGCAGTGAGCGTGCCGAGGAGGCCGAGGTCCCGCTGCGGAACGGCGACGTCGAGCACCTGCTTGGTCAGCACCGGGCCGACGAGCGCCAGGAAAGCGTTGACGATGAGCAAGACGACGGCGAGCGCGACCAGCCCGCGCCGAGGGCGCAGGTAGGCCAGCATTCTCCGCATCAACCCCGCGTCGTACGACCGACCGAGGGCATCCTCCTGGAGGGTCATCCGGAAGGGGCCGGGCCGGCGGGTGCCGGTCCGGATGCCCCATCCAGTTCCTCGAGTCCCTTGATGCCCTGGCGCACCCAGTTGGAGAAGACCAGGGCGCCGAACGCAATCGTGAAGTAACTGAGGATGGTGCGCCAGGCGAGGGTGTAGAGCGGCGTCATGGCGGCCGGCACGTAGGCGGTCATGACGATGGCGGAGAGGACCTCCGCGATGCCGCTGGCGCCGGGCGTTGGGGCGAAGTAGAGCAGGAAGGTGATCAGCGTCTGTACCAGCAGGACATCAACGAAGTGCGCCTCGATGCCAATGACCCGAAGCGCCACGTACCCGGCGAGCAGCTTGTTGGCGTGCGACGGGCCGGACAGCAGCGTCGCCCAGAACAGCGACAACCAGCCACGGGGCGTGTTGAACTTGGCGACGGCGGCATGCGCCTCATCGATGCCCACCAGCAGCTTCTCGAGCTTGGCCTCGACCCGCTTGCTCCGGCGCCCGGCCCAGACGGCGATGCCGTGAATGGCCTTGCTGGCCACCTGCGGAAAGACAATGACCACCACGAGCAGGACACCGAGCGTCGCAAAGACACCGAGCGTGCCGAGAAAGAGATCGTACAGCGAGAGACCAAGGAGGTCTCCCTTGGATCCGAGCGACTGGCCGGCGCCGAGGAGGATCGCGAGCGGCCCCGTGATGCCGAAGAAGACGATGGTGGCCACAAAGGTGACCAGGGCGGTGGTCATGCCGACGGGAACGCTGACGCCGTAGCGGCGCATCGTGTAGACCATCATGGGCGCCGCGCCCGACTGCAGCGGCGTGAGGTAGGCCGCCCACGCGCTCATGCCCCCGGCCAGGAGCATCCCTTTCAGGGGCGGGTTGGGGTGCAGCTCGCGGGCGACGACCCAGATCCGGAGCCCTCCACCGATCCAATCCATCGAGGCGAGGGCGAGGCCCACGAGCACCCATCCCCAGTGCAGCTGGGTCAGGCCGTGCAGGAAGGCGGGGAGATTGTCCCCATAGAAGAGGACCGCGACATACCCCACCAGGGAGATGCCGACGAAGATCTCGAACCCGCGCAGGAGCAGCTTTGGGGAGAGTGGGTTGGCCATGAGTGCGGAAACGTACGGGTCGGCAGAGGCGGGGTCAACTATCTTTTGGCATGCCGCCCGACGTCATCCGCATCGTGAACGCACGCCAGAATAACCTGCAGGGGGTCACGGTCGACCTCCCGCGGCGGACGCTGATCGTGGTGACTGGCCCGTCCGGGTCGGGGAAGAGCTCGCTGGCGTTCGATACCCTCTATGCGGAGGGGCAGCGGCGATACGCCGAATCGCTCTCCACCTACGCCAAGCAGTTCCTCGACCGGATGCCCAAGCCGTTGGTGGACCGATTGGAGGGCATCGCCCCCGCCGTGGCCATCCAGCAACACAATCCAGCGACATCGAGCCGCTCCACGGTGGGTACCGCCACTGAGGTGTACGACTACCTGCGCCTGCTCTGGGCGCGCGCTGGCACGACCTATTGCCGGCAGTGCGGCGGGCCCGTCCGCCAGGACACGCCGCAGGCGGCCGCCATTGCCGTCGAGGCACTTGGCGCCGGCCGGTACCAGGTCTGCTTCCCACTTCCGGCCTCGGCCCGGAACAGCCATGCCGCCATCGTCGAGAACCTGAAGGCACTCGGGTTCCTGCGGCTGCTGGCCGGCGGTGAACCGGTCCACCTCGAAGCCCTGGAAGGGCATCCCGACCTGACCGCAGTGGACGATCTGTTGATCGTGGTCGACCGGCTGGAGGCGGGCCGCGGCGCTCCCAACAGGCTGGTGGAGGCAGTCCATACCGCCTTCCAGGAAGGCGAAGGCATCGCGGTCGTGGTGCACGACGCGGGGCGGCTGCGGTTCACCGAACACCCCAGCTGCAGCCAGTGTGACACCCCGGCGCGCGCACCCACGCCTGCCCTCTTCTCGTTCAACAATCCGGGCGGCGCCTGCGCCGCCTGCTCCGGCTTCGGCGCAGTACTGGAGTACGATGAATCGCTCATCGTGCCCGACCCCAGCCTGGCCCTCTCCGACGGCGCCATCGACCCGTGGACCAAGCCGCGGTACGAAGCGCGGCGCCGACTGCTGCTCGAGACAGCCAGGAAGCAGGGGATCGATCCCAACCGCCCATGGGCCCGGCTGAAGGCGGCCGATCGCGCGCTCCTCCTCACCGGCAAGTCGGGGCGATTCCTGGGCATCATCCCCTTTCTCCGCGCCCTGGAGCCCAAGCGCTACAAGCAGTACGTCCGTGTGTTCCTGCGGCAGTACCAGCTGGCGCTCACCTGCCCCACCTGCACGGGCACCCGGCTCAATGAGCATGCCCTGGCGGTCCGCATTGGCGACGACACCATTGCCGACGTGAGCGCGCGCCCGGTCGGGGCCCTGCGCGGCTGGCTGCAGGGCCTGGCCCTGGGCGCCGAACGGCAGCAGGTCGTCCAGCTGATCCTCGAGCAACTCGATGCCCGGCTCCGATATCTCGACGATGTGGGGCTCGGGTACCTCACCCTCGATCGACAGGCGCGCACCCTCTCGGGCGGGGAGGCCCAGCGGATCGCCCTCTCCAACGCGCTCGGCTCCCAGTTGGTGGATTCGATGTACGTCCTCGACGAGCCGTCGATCGGACTCCACGCGCGCGACACCGACCGCCTGCTTGCCCTCCTGCATCGGCTCCGGGATCTCGGCAACACCGTCATCGTGGTCGAGCACGACCTGGCCGCGGTGCGCGAAGCCGACTTCATGCTGGAACTCGGGCCCGGTGCCGGCGAGCGGGGCGGGACCGTCGTCCATGCCGGCCCTCCCCTCGAGGCGGTCGACACGCTGACCGGCCAGTACCTCTCCGGGGCCAAGCGCATCGCCGTACCCAGCGCGCGGCGGCCCGCCGGACCCCACTGGCTCCGGGTACAGGGCGCCACGCTGCACAACCTCCAGGGGGTCGATGTCAATATCCCGCTCGGCACGCTCACGACGGTGACCGGCGTATCAGGCTCGGGCAAGAGCACCCTCGTGCACGACATCATCTACCGCGAGCTCGAGCGCAGACTCCACGGCGGTCATTCGGCCAAGTCACACCTCGGAGAACTGGTGGGCGCGGTGGCGAACCTCTCCGGGGCCGAGCTGGTGTCCGATGTCCTGCTCGTGGATCAGTCCCCGATCGGCCGCACCCCGCGTTCCAATCCCGTCACCTACGTGAAGGGGTTCGACGACATTCGCCAGCTCTTCGCCAGTCAGCCGCTCGCCCTTGCCCGCGGCTATACCACCTCGACCTTCTCCTTCAACCTGGCGGGGGGGCGGTGCGAGGCGTGCGAGGGCGCGGGGCACGTGCAGGTCGAGATGGTCTTCCTCGCCGATGTCTTCGTGCCCTGTGAGATCTGCGGCGGGAGCCGGTACAAGCGAGAAATACTCGACGTGAAGATCCACGGCGCGTCCATTCACGACGTGCTGCAGTGGACCGTGGAGGAGGCGATTACCCGCTTTCGGCACCAGCCGAAGCTCGGCACCGCGCTCTGGCACCTGCACCAGGTCGGCCTCGGCTACCTCCGCCTCGGGCAGCCGGCCACGACCCTCTCCGGCGGCGAGGCACAGCGGCTCAAGATTGCACGCGAGTTGGCCGGCGCGAAGCGCAAGGGAGCGCGCAAGCTCTACATTCTCGACGAACCGACGACCGGACTCCACCTCGATGATGTCCGCGTGCTGGTGCAGGTCCTGGACCGGCTGGTGGATGCCGGAAACACCGTGCTGCTCATCGAGCACCATCTCGATGTCATCAAGAAATCGGATTGGATCATCGACCTCGGTCCCGAGGCGGGCGATGCGGGGGGAAGACTCGTCGTGGAGGGGACGCCGGAGGAGGTCGCAGCCTGTCACGAATCGCTGACGGGGCGGTATCTGCAGCCGTACCTGGAGCCCGAGTCGATCGGGGTGACCGCATGAGTGCGCCACTCGACGCCGCGGCAGCGGTCCGCCACCTGCGCAAGGTCGACCCGGCGCTGGCCGCGGTCATCCGGAAGGCGGGCCCCTGCGGCCTGCAACCTCGCCTGCGCTACCCGCCCTTCGAAGAGATCCTGGAGTCGATCGTCTACCAACAGCTGAGCGGGAAGGCGGCGGCCACCATCTACGGGCGGGTCCGGGGCCTGTATCCACCGCGGCGGGTGCTCTCGCCGCAGGCCGTGCTCGATACGCCGGACGAGACGCTGCGCGGCGCAGGTCTGTCGCGCGCCAAGCTGGCGGCCGCCAGAGACCTCGCGGCCAAGACAATTGAGGGTGTCGTACCGTCCGCGACCGCCCTCCGGCGCATGCCGGACGACGAGATTGTGGAGCGATTGACGGCGGTACGTGGTGTCGGGACATGGACGGTGCAGATGCTGCTGATCTTCCGGCTTGGGCGGCCCGACGTACTGCCGATCCACGACCTCGGCATCCAGAAGGGATTCAAGCGCACGTATCGTACGCGCCAGTGGCCGAAGCCGGAGCGGATTGAGCGCGATGGGGAGAAGTGGCGCCCATTCCGGTCGGTGGCGTCCTGGTATCTCTGGCGGGCGACCGACGCCTAACCTCGAAGGACCGTTCTGGCGGCCGTGATGGCACGCTGCGAACCGGTGAGCGCCAGCACGTCCCCCACCTGCAGATGTTTATTCCCCTCTGGCAGCACCAGCCGTTCCTCCCCGCGACAGAGCGCCACGACCGATGCGCCAGTGAGTCCACGCAGGTTGAGCTCGGCGAGGCTCCGCCCCGCGGCGGCGTCCGCCGACCCCACCACCACCTGCGTCAGTTCGCCGATACCCGGCAGGAGTTCCCGGACTTCGGCCATGATGCCACTCCCAGGGACGGGGTGTTCGCGGGTGACGGCCAGGGCCTCGACGATCATCGTGGCGCCGGCGCGGACGTGCCCTTGCAGGTCCCGCGTGGAGCGCCAGAAGGCGAAACCGAGCATCAGCAATAGCATCCCGAGCAACGCGGGGCCGCCGTAGGTCGGCATGACGGGAAGCGTCACGGCCACCATGGGAATGCCCACGATCAACACCACGCCGATTTGTACCGAGAGCCGGAGCACCCGGCGCGGGGCGGCACCCATATCGGCTCGTCCGGCTGGGGCGGCGGGCACGGCCTGCAGGGAGATGGCCGTCCCCAGCGAGCGGGCGCTGCGCACAATCCCATAGAGCAGCGGGAAGAGCACTGCCAGCGCAAGTACGACCGCGCCGGCCTGCACGACGGCAGGCGGAAGCCCAACCAGCCCGGCGAGCGAATCGGTGCCCGATTCGAGCATCAGCGATACACCGACGAGAATGGTCGTGAGAAGGACCGCATCGAGCACGACGAACCGGGCCAGGCGCTGAATGCGCCCGGCCGCTGTGCCAGTGAGCCCCCGGCTGCGCGCCGATTCGACCCAGGAGCCATAGAGCGTCGCGTACGTCTGGAGGGCGTGCGGGAGACGGCGATCGACATGATTGGCCACGGCGGAGGAACGGGCCACAAAAATCGGCGTCAGCAAGGCGGTGATTACCGAGACGAAGACGGCCACCGGGGCGAGGAACGAGCCGGTGGCGCCGCTGGCAACGCCGAGACCGGCGATGATAAAGGAGAACTCGCCGATCTGGCCCATCGAGAAGCCGGCGCGCAGGGAGGTCCGGGTGCCGAGACCCGCCAGGAATGCCCCCGTCGTCACCCCGACCGTCTTTCCGACGAGCACCGCCGCCGTCAGGGCGAGGACCGCCGGCCAATACTCGAGAATGGCAGCGGGCTCGATGGACATCCCCACCGCGACGAAGAAGATGGCGGCGAACATGTCGCGGACGGGGCGGACAAGCGGCTCGACCTGTTTCGACACGCCTCCCTCCGCCACGAACGATCCGGCGAGGAACGCGCCGAGCGCGACCGAAAACCCTGCCACATGTGCGAGGAGGGCGGCGGAGAAGCAGAGTCCGATGCTCGCCACGAGGGTGGTCTCATCCCGGCGCTGCCGGACGATCCAACGGAACGCTCGTGGCACGGCATAGAGCCCGACAAAGGTGACGATCGCCAGAAACGCCGCGAGGCGCGGCAGCGTGCCGGCGATTGTCTCGACGGCGGTGCCGCTGCCACCGATGACGGCGCTGAGAATCGCCAGGAAAAGAATGGCGACGAGGTCTTCCATCACGAGCACGCCGTAGACGATGTCTGCCAGCGGACCGGTAATCCGTTGATCCTCGAACACCTTCGCAATGATCATCGTGCTGGAGATGGCCACGAGCGCGCCGGCAAAAAGGCTCTCGAGCCGGGTCCAGCCGAGCGCCTGCCCAGCGAGATAGCCGAGCGAGAGACAAAGCCCGATCTCGACCGCGGCGATCAGTCCCGCGGTCGACGCGAGCTTGGCAATCTTGTGGAGGGTGAACCCAAGCCCGAGCGAGAACATGAGGAGGATGACACCGAGTTCCGAGAGGGTCCGGACAGTGTCCACATCGGCGACGAGCGGGAAGAGATCGTTCGGGCCGATGATGACGCCCGCCACCAGATAGCCGAAGACCGGCGGCAGGCGCAGGCGCTGCGAGATCACACTGGTGAGCGCGGCCACGCCCAGCACGAGCGCCAGGTCGGTCAGAAAGGCGATGGAGGAATGCATGGGTGCTGAATGTTCCCTCATCGAGAGGACCCGCGCAATGGGCGGACCGATGGACCTCCTGTCGGGAATCGGATCCGGGCGCCTAACCTTCGGCCCTCACCTGGTCTGGAGTTTCGAGACCGGGGCGCTCGCGCTCGACGAGCGATTTCACGAACCGGGGGCCTCGGCGCCTGGATTCCGGATGGACGACAAGGCGTGGCCGCATGGCGGGAATGCGAAGGCCGTTCCGCACGGGGCGGTATTCAGCCTCACTGCACCTTGAAGCCGTAACCCTCCAACTGCTTCGCGGTCATCTCGACGACGTCGACGCGCAGCTTGATCGGCACCAGCGGCGCGTCCAGTGAGTCGGTGGGTACCGAGACGATCGTCTCCACCACATCCATCCCCTGGATCACCTGCCCGTAGACGGTGTAGTTCCCGTCGAGCCGGGCCAGACCGTTCTTGTTCGCCACGATGTAGAGCTGGCAGCCGGCGGAGAGCTTGTCGGGGTTGTCGTCGCGCCCCGCGCCGACGGCACCGTACACGTGGCGGAGGCTGTCGTTGAATTCCGGCGCCAGGTTGTACGGTGAGCCCGCAAACCCCTCGGGAGTGTCGGGACATCCGCCCTGCGCCACAAAGTTCTTGATGACGCGGTTGAAGGTGAGCGAGTCGAAGTAGTGCTGCGTGGCGAGCGTGATGAAGCTCGCCTGGTGGTTCGGCGTCTGCGGGTAGAGGTAGAAGAGGATCTCACCCTTATCGGTCTGGATGCGGCCGACCGGGTGCGTGTCCGTGTTGAGCGCCGGCAACGCGAACAACGCTGATGCGGCAAGGGCAAAGAGGATCTTGAGCATTGGTGCTGGCTCTCGGAGAGGAAGGGTGTTGGGGGAACCTGCCCACCGGAAGGTACCGACCGCTCCAGGCGGCGCAAGCACTGGCAAACGACGACGGCCCCGCCGCATGGCGAGGCCGTCCGTCGAGCGTGGAGGGGCGTTCGCGCTACTCCCCGTTGTGGGCGCCGTCCCGGTTGCCGTCGTGGTCGCCGTCGTGGTCGTCGTAGTCGCGATCGTTGTCCCGGTGGCCGTCGTGGTCGCGGTGGCACTTGCGGCGCGCGAGATCGACCTGGAAGGTTTCGCCGTTCACGGTGAGCGTCGCGTATTGCGTTCCATTGAATTCGAGCGTGGTACTGCGCGTGACGGTGGTGCCATCCCGCGGCCCACCGGTGAATGTGACCGTCACGTCGCGGGCGATGATTCCCGACAACGGCCAGCTAGTGGCCGTGCGCGGCACGGGGATAACCACGTCGGTAATCGTGCCCGAGAAGGTCATGTCGTATTGGCGCGTCTCGCTGCTGTCCGACGTTTTGACCTTGGTCGAGGTACCGGCCCCGGAACCGTTCCAGATCATCGTAGTGTTCGCACCGGCGAGGCCGGACACCACCAGATCGCTCGTCCGGTCGATCGTCGCGCTCCAGCGCCCCCGGTCGAAGGCACCGCTGATCTCCGTGTGCACGGTGACCGTGGCGGTGGTGTTCGAATCGTATTCGGTCTGGGCGACCCCGTCGGCGTCCGCATAGGTGCAGGTCCGGACGATCGTCAGCCCCTCACGGTCCAACGAGTCGCAACTAAACCGGCCGAGGTCGGGGCGCAGTCCGAATCCGAACGCACCGCCCGGGCCATGCATGGCCTCCACGTCCTGCGCCCCCAGTTCGGTGGCGACGGTCGCGACGTCCAGTGTGAGATTCGGATCGGCGGCGCTATTTGGTTCCGTGGAGGAGCAGGCGGCGAGCACGGCCAGGCCCCCAACGACTGACATGCGGTGAATCCACGACATAGGGTGCATCCTTAGTTGTTGAACACTGAAGTCCGGCACAGTACCTGAAGCGTACCTGCTTAATCTGTCCTTCTCCTGCCAGAGTGCGGTGACGTCGCTCACACCGGCGGAAACACAAACGGCCCAGGCAAGCGCCTAAGCCGTTGTGGCATTATTGCTTCTGCTGGTTCCTGACAGCTCCCGAGACAGGACTCGAACCTGTGACCCGCTGATTAACAGTCAGCTGCTCTACCAACTGAGCTACTCGGGATCGACCCGCGGGTACCCGACCGCGCGCGTGGCAAGTTTAATAGGACGAGCACCCTCGCGGAAGCCGCACAGCAGCGGGGAAGCGGGGGGAAGCGGGGAAGCGGGGAAGCGGGGCGAAGATCCCACTGGCGCTGGGATTCGGCAAGCCGGGTTCCCTGGGCGCCGATCACCGGAACGGTCTCGCCAGCTCTCACGAATGGGTGAACGCAATTCAATAGGGGTGGGCATATGCCCACCCCGGTCGGTGCGCCGACGCATGAGATGGCCAACAGCGGACGCGCCAGCGCCCACCCCGCCCGGGCGCCCACGCACGGGATGGCCACCCGCGAAGGGCCACCAGCGACCTGGACCCCGGCTTTCGCCGGGGTGACGATCTGAACCGTGGGGACGCTGCCCCCCTGCCCCGCCGCCCCCCGGCCCCACCTCTTTTCCACCGACTTATCCCCCCGTTTTCCAACTTTCCACACCAACAGGTGCCCGATTTTCATACATATCCAACGTGGCAGAGCCACAGACCGACCCGCCGGCGGGTGCAGCAAGGTGCACACTCAGGCGATCCCGGAAGCCGTTACATAGAAGGGCGTTACAAACCATGCGAGCAGGCGCTCACAAACACCGCCAAGCGAGTAAGTGCTCACGCTAATCCGACAGGTCAGATTGGCGCGTTATCGCGCTCCAGATGGCACAGAATGGCACACCTAAGTCGTTGTTGAAAAAGATGTTACACGAGCGGCGGTTCCAATTGCCCGATGCTTGCTTACCTTGTTGCCATGTCTTTGAAGCCTCTGGCGGGTCACTCGGTGGCCCGCCGTCGTCTTGTCAGGGCCGTGGCGAATGGCCAGCTCCCTCAGGTCATGCTCGTCGCCGGTCCGGAAGGCGTCGGCAAGCAGCGGCTGGCCCTCTGGATCGGCCAGTTGGTCCTCTGCGAGGCCCCGGGTGAGGGGCCCTGCGGGCAGTGCCGGGCCTGCCGGCTCGTGCTGGGCCTGGCCCACGCCGACCTGCACTGGATCGTTCCGATCCCCCGCCCCAAGGCCGGGGAGCCGGACAAGCAGGTGGAGGAGGCGGCGGAGAGTCTGGCCGAGGCGATGGAGGAGCGCCGGAAGACGCCCCTCTACGCTCCCGCCGACGGGATGGCCTCCCACGGGATGGCCACGGCACGTCTGGTCTCGCGGCGCGCAGCGCTGACGCCGGTCGAGGGGAAGAAGAAGGTGTTCATCATCGGCGAGGCCGACCGCCTGATCGCCCAGGAGTCGAGCCCCGAGGCCGCCAATGCCCTCCTGAAGCTTTTCGAGGAGCCGCCGGCCGACACCTACTTCGTGCTGACGACCGCCGATCCGGGCAAGCTGCTGCCGACCATCCGGTCGCGCACCGTCCCCCTCCGGCTGGGGCGGCTCAGCGATGCAGACGTCCGGGAGTTCCTGGCCGCGCATCTGGAGCCGACTCCCAGCAGCGCGGAGCTGACTCGGCTGGTAGCGCGTGCCAGCGGTTCCATCGGCGCCGCCCTGTCGGAAACCGGCGACGGTGCCAGGAACCGGACGGCAGCCGGGACGTGGTTGGAGGCCGTGCTGGCGGGCACCGGACCGGCAGCCGAGCGGGCGCTCGCGCAGGCACCATGGTCGGCGCGGGGCGAGTTTACCGACCTGCTCGACGCCGTCGCCGAGACGCTCGGCGATGCGGCACGCGAGGCGGCCGGGGTGGAGAGCATCGCCCCCGTTCCTGCCGCGCTCGAGGGCCGTGACCCGGCGGGCCTGCTGCAGGCGCAGGCACTGGTGGCAGAGGCACGGCTGGCCGCGCAGGGAAACGTCAACCCGCAGCTCCTCCTCGCGGTGCTCGGCGGCGACCTGGCGGACGTGCTGTGAGCCTTTCCCACCTCGACGCCGAGGGACGGGCCCGGATGGTCGATGTCGGCGGCAAGCCGATCACCGTCAGGACGGCCACCGCGGAAGGCCGGGTGAAGATGTCGCAAGAGGCCTTCGACCAGGTGGCCGCGCAGGCCATCAAGAAGGGCGACGCGCTCTCGGTGGCGGAGGTGGCGGGGACGATGGCCGCCAAACGCACGGGAGAGCTGATCCCGCTCTGCCACCCGCTGTCGGTCGACCTGATCGAGGTTCGCGCGGCGCTGGACCCGAAGCTCCCCGGCGTGCACGTCACCGCGATGGTGCGGTGCGAGGGGCGCACCGGTGTCGAGATGGAGGCACTGACCGCGGCCGCGGTGGCATGCCTGACCGTGTACGACATGGTCAAGGCGGTCGACCGCAGCATGACGATTGAAGGAGTGCAGGTGCTGGACAAGACTGGCGGGACACGCGGCGACTGGAAACGGGCGTAACCGTCTTCGGTTGACCGACCCGTCGGCTGACCCTAGTGGAGGATCAACGATTTGTTGACCCGAACGGACCACAAGATCGAACGCAATTCTCCGACGCCCCGGCTCGTGCTGCGGGGTGGCGTCCTGCTTGGCGCGGGAGTCCTCGTGTGCGCATTGGCCGGCTGGCCGCGGCGCGCCGGCGCCGACGATACCGCACCCGCTCCCTCGGCCGAGCTCGTGTCGCAGGAGATCCGCGACATGTCCCTCCGTCTCGAGGGCGCCAGCGGCGAGAGCGCGTTGCTGAGGCTGCAACTGGCCCGCACCAACGCCATTTTCGAGTACTCGGCCCTGTACAAGATCCCGGCCGACCTCAGCGCCGCCATTTACGACATCGCCCTCAGCGAAGGGATCGATCCGGCCATGGCGTTCCGGCTGGTGCGCGTGGAGAGTGAGTTCTACCCACGCGCGCGCAGCAACATGAACGCCATCGGGCTCACACAGGTCCGCCTGCCGACGGCACGGTTCTACATGCCTGACGTGACGGAAGCCCAGTTGTTTGACCGGGACGTGAACCTGCGGATTGGGTTCCGCTTCCTGAAGGACCTGCTCGAGCGGTTCGACGGCAACGTCGACCACGCCCTGCTGGCGTACAACCGTGGACCGACCACCGTGGCCTCCATCCTGTCACAGGGTGGAGATCCGCGGAACGGCTATGCCAAGAAGGTGATCAAGGGCGACCAGCGGAACGCCAACGTCCCGGTCACCCTGAACTGACGGGATTCGCAGGACTCGAAACGAAAGCGGCCGGCGCATTGCGCCGGCCGCTTCTCGTTTGGAGCGAGGCGAGCGCCAGCAAGCCAGCCGTCAGGACGAGAACCGCGCCGAGTTGATGCAGGACGCCCAATGACACAGGAACGTGGAGCAGCAGCGTCGTGATCCCGAGCGCCACCTGGAGCGACGCGAGGAGGGGAAGCATGGCGAACCACCGACGGGCCTGCGCCGGCAGCGGGATGCCCTTGCTCGACCGCCAGAGCAGCACCGAGAGCAGCGCCGCGGTCAGCCCGAGCAGCCGATGGTGGAACTGCACTGCCGCGATGTTCTCGAACGCGTTCAGGTACCAGGGCGTGAGGGCGGCGTATCCCGGCGGCACGACCTGCCCGCCCATCAGGGGAAAGGTGTTCCAGGCATGCCCCGCGTCGAGCCCGGCCACAAATGCGCCGGAAATGATCGTGAAGAACACAAAGCCGGCAAACCACGCCGTCCGATGGCGTAGCCGCTCCTCACCCACGGGCTCCAGCACCGCCTCCCGGTTCCCGACGCCGAGCAGCTCCGCCGCCGTCCCCACCGCGAGCGCATACACCACGAGCGCCAGGGCAAGGTGGGCGGCGAGCCGGTACTGACTGACGTCCGTCCGGACGGTGAGCCCGCTCTTGACCATGTACCATCCCATGGCGCCCTGCAGGCCCGTCAAGAGCAGGATGCCACCAATCCGCCACGCCAGCGCCCCGCGGACCTCGCGACGCCAGAGGAAGAAGAGGAGCGGCAGCGCCAGAGCCAGGCCGACCAGCCGCGCCCAGAACCGGTGCGAGAATTCCCAGAGGTAGATCACCTGGAACTGCGCCAGCGACATCCCGACGTTCAACTGCTGATACTCGGGGATCTGCTGATATCTCGAAAATTCTTCCTGCCACGCAGCCTGGTTCAGCGGTGGAATGACGCCGGTCACCGGCTTCCACTCCGTGATGGACAATCCCGATTCCGTCAGCCGTGTCGCCCCACCGACCAGCACGAGCACCAGCACCATGGCGGCCCAGAGCGCGAGCCATATGCCGACGCGGCGGCGAGACTCCCCGGTCATCTCGTTCAGGTTCATCGCACCGGTGCCCTGGTCCGGAGCACGAGCGCCCGCCGGTCGATGTCGTAGGTTACCAGCATCACCTCCCGGGCAGCGGCACTCACGGCCGTCGCCAGCTCCATCGTCGGGGGCACCGCCTCGCCCTGCCGACGGACTCGCTCCTCAGCCTCGCGGGGCGCACGCGCCGCCATCAGGGTGTCGGCTGCGGCCGCGGTGTCGCTCGGCCCGACAACCACCGGCTCGCTCTCAGGCAAGGCCTCCCGTTCGAAGCGAACGAGCAGTTGATGGCCGCCGGCAGGAACCTCGAGCTCGCGAAACACATACACCGGCCGGTCGCTGCGGGCCCCGCCGCCGTGCACCAGCGTGTCGAGGCGCGCCTGGCCATCGATGACCACCGAGAGCCGGTAGTTCGCTGAGCGCCCCTCGCACTGCACCCGTTGGCGCATGTGGGCGGGCACCTCGGCCAGCTCGGCGTCGGTGAGTGTGCGGCACTGCTCGATCCGCTCCGGGCGTACGCTCCACGCCAGTCGCAGGACTGGCGTGTCGTCGGGATACGCGGCGAGCGGGGCACGCGAGAGGCCGGCCATACCGAGCGTGGCAGCCACAGCCACCACTGCTCCGATCCCCTGGCGAAGGCGCCGGTTCATGGGGCCTCCGCCGCGGCGGTCGTCTCGCAGATGGCCACCAGATCGAGGTCCGCCTCGGCTTCGGGGACCGCCAGGGCTGCCACCGATGCCTTCAGCCGTGTGACCGCCTCCACCGCCTCGCGCCCCTCCCCGGGTCCCGCGTATGCCAGCGCGACGCGGCGACGATCGACGCGCGCCTGCAGCTCCGCGTCCCGGTCGTGGAAGATCCGCTGTCCCGTCCACTTGGGGCCTTCGCGATTGCGGCAATCGCGGGGCGGACATGCGAGGACGAGCACGCCCCCAACGCCCCCGCGGATGGCCAGCTCGATGACGGAGGTGTGGAGGTTGCCGGCACAGTCGACGGGATAGACGACCGCCCCAGCGGCGCGGAGCGCGGCGCCGGCGCTGAGCGCGCCATACTCGCATGTGATGGCGACGACCTCACCCGGCACGCGCACCGGACTCCCGAGGAAGGCGCGAATCTCCTCCATCTGATCGCGACCGGTGCGCGCCACCGGCCCGACTCCCATCGGCGCGCACGACCCGGCGCAGATACCGCAGCTGACGCAGAGGTCGGGCGTCACCCGCGCGACGTGGTCCGCGCGCCCGTCATGGCGTTCGAGCATGCGGATCGCATCGTAGGGGCAATCATGAAAGCACTGCCAGCAGCCGGTGCAGATCCCCTCATCCACCTCGGAGGCGGGACGGCTGGCGCGCTCGCCCCGGCTGAGGCGCGGCACGAGCAGCAACCCCAGGACGAGCACCCCCCCACCGAGCCAGGCGTACCCCGCTGGGATACCGCGCGAGAAGGGCAGCCAGAATGCATAGAACCAGTCCGCCGTCACCGTGGCGGGGCGATAGAGCGGGTCGGCGATCGGATCCATGGCAAGCGGCCAGAGAACGGCGGCAGCCGTCAACAATCCGACGAGTGTCCAGCCGAGCCGCTTCGGGGGCAGGAGTGTCGGTCGGGCCAGGCGCGACACGTGAACCCAGAGCACCAGCCCGAGGCCGAGGGGCAACGCGACATGGACGAACAGGTTCAGGAAGAAGAAGGCGCCGGGGATGGCGCGCTCGCCGGTGAAGGCCCGCCCGACCGGCTCGGAGAGGATCGGGAGGGCGTCAAGAAAGCGCGCCCCTTCGATGGCGAGTCGCTGGCCGAAGGTGTCCCACACCATCACGTATCCGGTCCAGCCGAGAATCAGCACCAGCCCGACGAGGACGAGGCCCGAGAGCCAGGCGAGCGCGCGCGGGCCCCAGAACCGATGCTGAGCGACCATGCGGAGCGCGTGGATGACGGTGGCCACGATGGCCCCGGCCGAACGCGTAGCGATGCAGCCCCCGCACCCAGTTGCCGGTCCAGGGATTGGCGGTCAGGCGCGCCACCGAGCCCCACGGATCCCCGACCCGATAGAAGAGGAGGAGCCAGAGGCCTGTACCGATCAGCACGAGGAACATCGCGATGACGATGGTCCCGCTCTGGTAGAGGGGGTTGTACCGCCAGCCGTAGAGCCGGTTGGTGAGGGCATCGGCCACGCCGAGGAGGCGGCGGCCGGCACGTTCAATACTTTCGACGACAGCCGGCATCAGCCCTCGGGAGTCCGCAGAACAGGCGCAGGGGGTCTTGCGCGAATCAGTATTATCATAACACTATGATGAATTCAATCAGGCCGCTCGAAACGTCACCGTCCAGCCCACCCGGGAGCCCGCCATGCCGGAACCGCTCCGTCCAGGATCGAACAGGCCGTGCCGCTCGGCCAACGCCTGTTCGACAACGTGTTCCTCCTCCTGATCGCCGGCATCGTCGTGATGGTCGGTGATCTACACCGGATGGGGACTCTGGGAGATCATGACCCTGCCCCCCGCCACCCTGCCGTGAGGCGCCACCATGCACACTGAGACCCATACCGGCCTCGAGTCCCCCAAGGGCATCTGGTGGAAACCGGCCCACAAGACGGAGCGCATCTGGGTAGCCATCGCGTTCGGATGGTGCATGGTGCTCTTCGCGATGATGCCGCTCTGGCAGGTGAAAGGCGGCCAGAATCCCTCCGGCATCCGCCGCAAGGTCGAGCCCGCCGCCTTCTTCGCCCGCACGCAGGAATTCATTAATCAATACCAGATCGGGGAAGACCGGGGAATGCCGATCGTGGCTCCGCCCCCCGGGAGCGACATCTACCTGACGGCGATGTCGTTCCAGTGGACGCCGATCCTGCAGCTCGAGCAGGGGAAGGAGTACATCCTTCACCTCTCTTCGCTCGACGTGAATCACGGCTTCAGCCTCTACCCCATCAATGTGAACTTCCAGGTGGTTCCCGGCTACGACTACGGTCTCCGGGTGACTCCCACCGCCGCGGGGGACTTCCGGATCATTTGTAATGAGTTCTGCGGCATCGGCCACCACACCATGGTCGGCCGGGTCATCGTCGTAGACAGCACCGGAAACGTACCCACGCCGACGGGAGGCGTCTGATGAGCGCGACTGACTTCCGGACCTGCCCCGTGACGGCGCTCAAGGTGCACCGTCCCGCCGAGATGCTCGTGAAGGTGAACGCGGTCGTGGCGGTGGTGTCGCTGCTGATCGGTGCCATCGCCGCGGTCCTCCTGGTGCTGACCCGCTGGCAGGCGGTACACCTCCTCCCCGCCGAGTGGTTCTACCGCATTCTCGGCGTCCATGGGATGAGCATGCTCATCTTCTTCATCATCTTCTTCGAGATGGCGGTCCTGCATTTCGCCAGCACCGCGCTGATCAACGCGCGGATTGCCGCTCCCAGGCTGGGGTGGGTCTCGTTCGGACTCATGCTCGGTGGCGCCACGATGGTGGAATGGATGATGTGGGCCGGCAAGGCCGACGTCCTCTTCACCTCCTACGTCCCGCTGAAGGCCGATCCGCTCTACTATCTCGGCATCATCCTCTTCGCGGTCGGGGCCCTGCTGGTGTGCGGAATCTTCTTCGCCAACCTGGTCGTGGCCAAACGGGAAAAGACCTACACCGGGTCGCTGCCGCTGGTGGTGTACGGCGCCGTGACCGCCGCCATCATCGCCGTCATCACGCTGCTCCACGGCGCGGCCATCTACATCCCGACCTTCCTCTGGTCGCTGGGGTTGATGGAGGTGGATCCGCAGATCTACCGAATGATCTGGTGGGGACTCGGCCACTCCTCGCAGCAGATCAATGTCGCCGCCATGGTGGCCATCTGGTACATGCTGGGCGCGCTGACCATCGGCGCGGTGGTACTCAACGAGAAGATCAGCCGGTCCGCCTTCGTCCTCTACATTCTGTTTATCTCGATGGCCTCCGCCCACCACCTCCTGGTGGACCCGGGGATGGGCTCGGCGTGGAAGATCGTCAACACCAGCTATTTCATGTACATGGCGGTGCTGGCCAGCATGATCCACGGATTCACCGTGCCGGCAGGCATGGAGTTGGGACAGCGCCTCCGGGGCATCGGCACCGGCCTCTTCGGCTGGCTTCGCCAGGCCCCCTGGGGCGACCCGGGGTTCAGCTCCCTGGTGTTCTCGGTGGTGGTGTTCGGCTTCGTCGGCGGCATCACCGGCGTGACCATCGGTACAGAGCAGATCAACATCATCGTCCACAACACCCTGCGCGTGCCTGGGCACTTTCACGCCACCGTCGTCAGCGGCACGGCCATGGCATTCATGGGCGCCACCTACTATCTCATTCCGCTGGTCTTCCAGCGGAAGGTCGCGTTCTGGGGCCTCGCGAAGATCCAGCCGTATCTCTTCGCCGGCGGGATGTTCATTTTCGTGATGTCGATGACCTTTGCCGGCACCTTCGGCGTTCCGCGGCGTCACTGGGATATCAGCTTCAGCCAGGCTCCGTTTGACGTCGCGTTCAACCCGGCGGTGGACGTCCTCCTGGCGTTTGTGGCGCTGGGCGGGCTCATTGCCGCCACGGGAGCGTTCATCTTCGTGGCCATTGCCGTCAAGTCGGTGTTCTTCGGCGAGAAGATCGGTACCATCGTCCCAGGCGTGGCGGTGGCCGGATTGCCGCAGGGCATCACCAACCCGCCGGTGCACGCGCCGGACGTCGATCGCCGGAACGAAGAACTGCACGCCCCTGGCCGCGGCTTGCTCGGCCCGGCCCCGGGGACGATGGTTCTGGTATTCGTCTTTCTCGCGGCCTTCATCGTGTACTTCTTCGTGAACTGGAAGGTGCTCTCGTTCGTATGGAAGATCGGATGACGCAGTCGGCTTCACGGGGTCAGGGGCGCGTGGCGCTCCTGGCCCTGTATGTCATTGTCCTGACCACCGTGGCCTGGTGGGCGCTCGCCCTCTGGCCGGCGCCCGATGCCCCGGCCTGGCTGGCGCGCACCCGGGCGCTCTGTTTCGGCTCCACCCCCGACGGGCTGCCGAACGCCGGCGGGTGGATTCTGCTCGTGGGGCAACCGCTCGGGATGATCGCGGTGCTCCTTGTCGTCTGGGGGGGCGAGGTCCGGTCAGCGCTGTCCTCGATGAGCCGGCAATTTGGAGGACGGGTGCTCCTGGCGGGCACGGCCGTGGTGTTGCTCACCGGGGCCACGCTGGCGGCCGGTCGAGTCCGGGCGGCTGACAGCGGTGCCGAGCGGTTCGACCCGGTGGGCGGCGGCGAGGTCCTCACCCGCATCAACGACCCTGCCCCCGCGCTCCGGCTGGTCGATCAGCACGGCGACTCGGTTTCGCTGAGCGACTTCCAGGGCAGGCCCGTCCTCGTCACCTTTGCCTATGCGCATTGCCAGACGGTGTGCCCCGTGGTGGTCCACGAAGCCCTCGAAGCGCAGAAGGCCACGGCCAACCTGCGGTCGGCGGTGATCATTGTGACCCTCGACCCGTGGCGGGACACCCCGGCACGGCTTCCGTCGATTGCCGAGGGGTGGAAGCTCGATGCAGATGCCCGGGTGCTCTCGGGCGACGTCGACGCCGTGGAACGGGTTCTCAGTCGTTGGCGCATTCCCCGGGTGCGCAACGAATCGACCGGGGACTTGTCCCACCCTGCCATCGTCTACGTGGTGTCACCGTCCGGGCGCCTGACCTACGCGCTCCCCGGAGGAATCGCGGCCCTCACGGAGGCGATCCGGTCGTTGTGACCGGTCGTGGGTGAAACACGAACGGCCGGGGCGCATGCCCCGGCCGTTCGTTCGTCACGCCTTCGGGCGGTCAGGCCCGTGAACTCGAGCTCTGCAGCTGGAGCTTCTGTCCGACTTTCAACCGGTCGCTGCTGAGGCCGTTGATCCGCTTGAGGCTCGACACACTGGTCCCGTACCGCTGCGCAATACCAGACAGCGTATCGCCCCGCCGCACGGTGTACACCTTCACGTTCCGCGAGGGAGCGCGCATCGAGCTCTGGGTGGCCGCGATGGCCGCGCGCGTCTGCGCGTTGAAGCCGTTGGTCGGAATGACCAGCTGCTGCCCGACCCGGATCATTCCGGACCTCGGAATCTTCGGGTTGGCGTCGCGCACCTCCGTCACGCTGACGCGGTAGTGCTGCGCGATGCCCGACACCGTCTCGCCGCTCCGCACCACATGCGTCTGGTACGCGACCCGTTCCGACGGCGGCAGTTCCGCGTACGCCAGGGTGGCCTGCTCCCCGAGTCCGACCGGCACCCGGACCACCGCCGACTTGCCCGGCGGGGTCACCATCCGAATGTACTGGGGATTGAGCTCCCGGATCTCGGCGAAGGTGGCACCCGACAACCGCGCGATGACGTCGAGCCCGGTCTGGCTCGGCACGATCACGGAATCGTACGCGAAGGGCGGCACCGCCGGCGGATCGTCGAAGCCGTACCGGGTCGGCTCCTTGGCGATGAGGGCCGCGGCGATCAGCTTGGGGACGTAGTCCTTCGTCTCGCGGCGAAGATACCTGGTGTCGTACAGGCGGAAGAATTCGGCGTCGTTGTTGTCGTCGGCCTCGTCGCTCGACTCGTCGGCGTTGGTCGCCGTGCTGACGCTGCTCGCTGGCAGCCCGCGCAGGCCCCGGGACACCTTGCCGGCGCCGGCGTTGTATGCCGCCGCGGCCAGGTAGATCGAACCAAAGCGATTCTGGAGGTCGTCCAGATGCCGCGCGGCGGCGGCGGTGGACTTGACCGGATCCCGCCGTTCATCGATGTACGAGTTGACCTGCAAGCCGTACATCCGGCCCGTACCCTTCATGAACTGCCACATGCCCGTGGCCCGCGCGCGGCTCACCGCCGAGTTCGAATACCCGCTCTCGATCAGCGCCAGGTAGACCATGTCCTCCGGGACCCCATTGAGTTGCATCTGCTCCCGGATCATCGCCTCGTACCGGGGAAGGCGGGTCAGCCAGATGGCCATCCGCTCGCGCCCAGGTCCCTGGAAGAAGTCGAGATAGTACTGGACCCGGTCGTGGGACGCGTACGTTTCGACATCAATGTCCCAGGAGGTGACGACGTCCACGTCGTCCGCGCCACCACCATGCGAGAACATCGGCTCCACGCTGGTGTCCGGCGTGGCCAGCTCGAGAGCCGCCAGCGCCGCGGCATCGGCAGCCGAGTCTGCGGCGACGATGTTCCGGGCCAGGCTGTCCACGTCCATCGCCGGGACCGGCGCCGGGGCCTCTGCGAGGTTTCCGGACGCCATGGCAGCAGGCGACATCGGGGCGACGGCAGCGCTGGGATCATGCTGAGCCACCGGCGAGGGCGCAGCGACGGGTGCACCGCCACTACTGCAGGCGGAGGCGCCGACGACCAGGGCAAGAAGCATTGAACGATGCACGCGATATGGCTCCTTGAGCAGCACGAAACAGCGTGCCACTCCGAGGGCGAATCTCAGTCTGGAACAGGTTGATCTCCTGAAGACTGGAGCCAAACCTATGCCGGAGAGCCGGGCGAGACAAACCCGAACCGTAAACCATTGCACAACAACAGCTTATGGTGTTGTGTGTCCACCGATCCGACTCGATTGGCCCGCGGGGGCCCGTGCAGGGAGCGACAGTCGTCAGGAGGGACTCCCACCAGATGCCCGGTGCTGGGGCAGGGTCGCGCTGGCTCAGTCCACGAAATAGCGGTTGCCGAGAAGCCGGTTGGTGGCGTTCAGGACGGCCAGAGCGGCGGCACGGGTCGGGTCCTCCTCCGTCAGCACGGATCCCACGACCCGTTTGGGAACCCCCTCGCCGCGCGTTGCCAGCGAGACAATCACCACGGTGGCGTCGAAGGCGCGGATCGCCTTCACCCCCAGACACTCGAAACTCAGTTCCCCTTCGACAGATTGGGTGAGGGCGGCAATACAAGCTTGGGCCGCGCACCGCAACTCGCCCGCCTGCGAGGCCAGTCCCTGCGCCTCGCCTTCATACCGAGCCCCAGCAGGGCCGGTCAGGATCACGCCAGCACTGCACCGTCCGCTTGGAAGGCGATCGATGCGGAACTCGGCAAAACGCAAGCGTGGATGAGTATCAGGCATGGAGTCTCTTGAGAGTGTGACGCGGAGCGGGTACTCTCCCCGTCATGAAACGACTGTCGCTGCTTCTCTTGGCCGTGCCCGCGCTGGCCTCGCCCGCCGGGGCCCAGCTGCCCATGTCCCTCCGGAGCAACTTGGAGGCCGAAGCGCCACCGGCCGGCGCCGACGTGGGCCTGGCCCTGCTCGACCTGAGCACCGGGGACTCGCTCTGGGTCAACGCCCTGTGGCGTGTCCATGCCGCCAGCACGATGAAGGTGCCCGTGCTCATCGAGCTCGCCCAGCGGGTGGATGCCGGCCAATACAGCTGGGACTGGCCCGTGCCGGTCAAGAACGAGTTTCGCTCGATCGTGGACAGTTCCACCTATCAGCTGCTGGTCCCCGATGATTCCGAGAAGACCCTCTTTGCCCGCGAGGGAGAGATGGTCGCGGCACGGGAACTGGCCCGGCTCATGATCGCCTGGAGCAGCAACTTCGCCACCAACCTGCTGGTGGACCAACTCGGGGCCCCGCAGATCCAGGCGACAGCCCGCCGACTCGGCGCCGATTCGATTGCCGTGCTGCGCGGGGTCGAAGATCAAAAAGCCTTCGACCGGGGGCTCAGCAACACCACCACCGCCCGGGACCTGGCCGTTCTGCTGGCGGCCATCGCCGAGGGTCGCGCGGCCTCGGACTCCTCCACCGCGATCATGCTCGACATCCTGAGCCATCAGGAATTCCGCGAGGGAATCCCGGCCGGCGTTCCACGGGGCACCCGGGTGGCGAGCAAGACGGGGGGGATTACCGGGATCGACCACGATGCGGCGGTAATCTACCCGCCGAACCGCGCCCCCTACGTCCTGGTCATCCTGACACGCGGGTTCGAGCGGCCCGCCGACGCCCAGGCCTACATGGCAAGGATCTCCGCCGACGTCTGGGCGGCGCTGGTCGGGGCACTCTAGACGGAATCGAAACGCACTTCGAGCTGCCGGCCGGGTTCCTCCGGCTGGCGCACCACGTCGACTTCCAGTCGAGGCCGGCCCGCCTCGTCCATCTCCACGGTCAAGACCATCATCATCCCGTCGTCGGTCTCCAGGCGCAGCTGCCGGAGGTCGGACCGCATGATTGCGGCGGCCACCGACTTGCCCCGGAGCGCGGAAAGCGAATCGGCGATGCGGCGGAGATCCTGAAACGAGACCTGCGTCATCGAGATCTCCCCCTCAACCGAGGTGTTCGGACAGGATGGCCGTCAGACGGTCGGCGGGGATGCGGTCGGCCTGGCTGTACAACGCCGACCGGGAGGTGGATTCCAGCGGATACGGCGCCCAGAAGGCGCGCGCCTCGGGCTCCGCCGTGCGGAACGAGAGGACCAGCCGCCAATGCGCGGTGTTGGCCGTCCGTTCCGCTGCGAATGAAACCTTCCAGGTGATGTCGCCATGTTCGACGACGCGCCAGGGCATACACTCTCCTCTTGGAACTCTCCGGCGAATATGCGCCGCCGGCGAACGAGGTCAAGGGCGCGGTGTCAGCCGCGCGTCAACGCCTTGAACCGGTCCATCAACGTGCGGGTCGCAGGCCCGATCGGCCCCGCGCCTATCTGCCGTCCGTCCAGCGACCGAATCGGCGCAATCTCCGCGGCGGTACCGGTCAGGAAGGCCTCGTCCGCCGTGTACAGGTCGTAGCGGTTGATTGGCTCTTCCTGCACCGTCATTCCGGCCTCGGCGGCGAGCTCGATGACAATGTCACGCGTGACCCCCCGCAAGATTCCCGTCCACACCGGTGGCGTCGTCACGACGCCGTGGCGCACCAGGAAGATGTTCATACCCGATGCCTCGGCCACATACCCGGACCGGTCGAGCATCAACACCTCGTCCATCTGCGCCTGGATGCCTTCGAGCTTGGCCATGATGTGCGGAAGGTAGTTGAGCGACTTGACGCGCGGAGAAAGCGCCTCGCGATTGGGCATCGGCGTGGCCGAGCTGATCATGGTCAGCCCCTTCTCATACCGCTCGGCGGGCCAGATCCTGATCGTGTCGAAGATGATGATCGCCGTGGCTCGCGGACAGCCCCGCGGATCGAGGCCAAGATCGCCCACGCCACGGGTGACGACATGCCGCAGGTACCCCTCGGTGAGCCCCGCGCGTTTCACGCCCTCCACTGTGACCTGTGCCATTTCCTCGAGCGGGATGGGCACGGTGAGCCAGATCGCCTTGGCGGAGTCATAGAGCCGGTCGAGATGTTCCCCCATCCGAAACGGCTTGCCCCCGTACACCCGCATGCCCTCGAACACGCCGTCGCCATAGAGCAACCCATGATCGAAGACCGAGATCCTGGCCGAGTCGCGGTCATGCCATTGTCCATCGATCCAGATCAGGCTCATGCGGGGTCCGGGCTGAGTGGAAGCGGAACGGAAGCTGCCAGAGAAATGTAACCGAAACGGTCAGAGGAGCGAGTCGCCCAGCCGGGCCGTGTTTTGTGCCACCCGGACCCAGAGCGGGCGGCGCGCCCACGCCTCGGCGGTCAGCTCCGTCGCATCGGCGATGTACTTCTCCTGCACCGCCCGCAACGCCGCCACGACAGCCGGGTCGTAGACGAGAAGCGCCACCTCGGCGTTCAGCGCAAACGACCGGATATCCATATTCACCGAACCGACGATGGCCAGGTCATCGTCGATGCTGACATGCTTCGCATGAAGGAAGTGGGGTCGATACATGTGGATGCGCACGCCGGCACGCAGCAGTTCATCGAAATAGGATCGCTGGGCGAGGCCCATGACCCACTTGTCCACCGGGTACGCCACGATCAACCGGACCTCGACCCCGCGGCGGACGGCGGTGCGGAGCGCCTGCAGGAACGGCACATCAGGCACGAAATAGGGCGTCGTAATGACGATGCGTCGCGTCGCACGATGAAAGAGGTATACCAGGAGCTCCTGGGCGTTCTCCCGCTCGTAGCCGGGACCGCTGGGCAGGACCTGCGCGAGGGACGTCCCGGTTGGCACCGGCATCTCGATGGCGTCGGGGTTTGCGGGCAGCTCCCCCGTCTCGAAGTACCAGTCCTCGAGAAACACCGCCTGGAGCTGGACCACGACCGGGCCGGTCACCCGCGAAACAAGCTCCTCGTTGGGATAGCCCGGGACGAATCCGGGGTTCACGAGGTTCTGCGACCCGGTGAAGCCGACGCGGTTGTCGATCACCGCCACTTTCCGGTGGTTGCGCAGGTCGAAGCGCGCCGCGTTGCGACGAAAGATGCCCGCGGGAAGCGCCTCGTGGGCGGGGATCCCCGCCGCCTGCAGCCTCTGCAGGAGCGCCGGGAGGGCAAACTTGCGCGAGCCCACCGCATCCACGAGCACTCGACACTCCACACCGCGCGCCCGGGCCCGCAGCAAGGCCGCCACCACCTGGCCGCCCCGGTCGTCGTCGGCCAGGATGTAGTACAGCAGGTGCACGCTGTGCTGCGCGCCATCGATCGCCTCCACGAGGCGGAGGATCGATGCGTCGTAGTCGGGAAGCAGCTCAACCGTGTTGCCCTCGAGCGCCCGGAAGTCGCCGAGGGCGTGCACCAACGCGGGGATGCCGCCCTCGGAGGGCGACGTCGGGACCGGGAGCGGATGGCGACTCTGCCATTCGCGAATCATCTTCGACACCTCACGCTGGCGCTCCAGGCGCCAGCCCGGGAACTTGATCCGCCCGATGATGGCATAGAGGAGGAAGCCGGGCCAGGGAAGCAGGAAGATCAGCAACAGCCACGTCCGCGCTGCGGCGGGACTCCGCCGCTGAGGCACGTACACCAGCATGATGAACCGAATGGCCCATTCGCTGAGGACATACAGGAAGGCAATCGACGGGTGCATCACGTCCACGGTTGGGGGGGGGACGGGTCGGGAAGGACAGCAGTGAGGGCGCTGGGGATCGAACCCAGAACCTACGGGTTAAAAGCCCGTTGCTCTAGCCAGTTGAGCTACGCCCCCGACCGCCGGAAACCTTGCACGCGACGGGGCCGGATTCAAGGGCTTGCCACCCTCGGATTCTGGCGTAGGTTCGACCCCAACCCCACCGAGGAGCGCCCATGCGTCCCTGCCTCCCCGCCACCCTCGCCATCCTGCTCCTGCCGGTCGGCCCGGCCCCACTCGCCGCCCAGAGCATGTGGCTCAGCCCAACCCCGCCTCCGGCTATCCGCATCGTGCGGGAAACCGCCACGTTCGGGACGGCTGCCAAGCACCTGGCTAACGAGCGCGACTGGGCCACGACGCTCCGCTCGAAGAAAGTGCCCTACAGCTATGTGGGGACCGTAGGCGCCTCGGGTGCGCCGGAGTTCTGGTTCATCGGCGGCGCCGCTGACTTCGCGAGCCTCCCCGGACTCGACCAGACCTATCTGACGGACAAGTCCCTGGCGAGGCGGCTGGACACCCTGATGTCCCGCGAATCGGAATTCGTCGTCAGCGTCCAGACGATCCTGGCCACCTACCGCGCCGACCTGAGCTACCAGGCGACGTTCATCGTCCCCGAGACCCGGCATTTTTGGGTCAGTACCTTCACGGTGCGGCCCGGACAGGATGGGGCGTTTGCGACGATGATGAAGGCCTACGTCGAGGCCTACCGCGCCGCCAAGCTCGACTCGCCCTGGGTCACCTACGAGCTCGCCGCCGGCGGTTCCTCGCCAACCTTCCTGTTGTTCGTCCCGATGAACTCGTACGCCGATATCGACCGCGAGCTTGCTGCGCGCGGAGCGATCGGGGCGCAGATGGCATCGCCGCAGGCCGTGGCCGCCCAGTTCAGTCTGTCGACCGAACGCGTCGAGACACAGGTGCTGACCATCAGTCCGGACATCAGTTACGTGCCCGAGGCGTTTGCCGATCAGGACAAGGCGTTCTGGAAGGCCAAGTAGGGAGCCCCAGTGTGCTGACAGGGCGAAAACTCCGGCGGTGATGGTCGGTCGGGCCGAGGGCCTCGATCGCCGCCAGATGCTCGGCGCTTCCATATCCGCTGTTCCGGTCCCACCCGTACCCCGCATACCGGCCCGCCAGTCGGCGCATGAGCCGGTCGCGCACGGTCTTCGCGATGATGCCGGCCGCGGCGATCGTGTGACAGTCGGCATCACCATCCACGAGGGCATCGTGGGGGTAGCCGATTTCCGCCATCGGCAATCCGTCGAGGAGCAGGCGGGGAAGCGGGGAGGCGGGGAAGCGGGAAAGCACGCGGCGGATGGCCCGCTGCATTGCGAGGGCAGTGGCGACACGGATATTGAGGTGGTCGATCTCCCGGACCGAGGCCCCGCCGACGCCGACCGCGAGCGCAGCCTCGCGAATCTGGAGCGCGAGCGCTTCCCGGCGTGCCGCCGAGAGGGTCTTGCTGTCGCGCACTCCGACGACCACAGCTGACCCGACCGGAAATACGACGGCCGCGGCCACCACTGGACCAGCCAGGGGACCGCGGCCTGCTTCATCGACTCCAACCAGCAACTGCCCACCCGCCCAGACCGCCGTTTCGCGGTCCAACGTTGGACGACGGGCTGCCACGCGGTCAGTCCTCGCGCTTCTCCCGGATGCGCGCGGCCTTGCCGCTGAGCGCGCGGAGGTAGTAGAGCTTGGCCCGACGTACCCGGCCCCGCCGCACGAGGTCGATCGAGGCGATCGACGGACTCTGCATCGGGAAGATCCGCTCCACGCCGACACCGGCGGACACCTTGCGGACGGTGAAGTTCTCGTGGGCGCCGCCGCCGCGCCGGGAGATGACGACTCCCTCAAACGCCTGCAGCCGCTCCTTGTCGCCCTCGCGGACGCGCACCATGACCCGTACAGTGTCCCCGGCATCGAACGCGGGGAGATCGGTGCGCGGGGTCCCGCGCGTCAACGCATCCATCCGTTCCATCGTCATTCTCCTGAGTGGCGGCCCGATGGGCCCCGTTCGGCGTGCTGCCTTTAGTCGTCCGACGCGAGGTGCGCCTGCCAGAGATCGGGCCGGCGTTCGCGAGTCAGTATGTCCGCCTGTTCCTTCCGCCACGCGGCGATTTTCGCGTGGTCGCCGGAGCGCAAGACCTCCGGGACTGCCAACCCCCGATACTCTGGTGGCCGGGTGTAGCTCGGCGGGCTCAAGAGCCCGTCGTAATGCGAATCGGTGCTGGCCGATTCATGGTCCCCCAGCACACCGGGAAGCAGCCGCACCACCGCATCGAGAATGCAGAGGGCCGCCGGTTCGCCGCCTGTCAGGACGAAGTCCCCGAGGGAGACCTCGTCGGTGGCCAGGTGGTCGGCCACGCGCTGATCGACATCCTTGTAGTGCCCGCAAAGCAACGTCAGTTCCGGCGCCAGCGACCAGCGAACGGCGTCCGCATGGGCGAACCGCCTGCCCCGCGCCGAGAGCAGCACCACCGGTCCGCGCGCCGGGCCGAGTGACTCCACCGCCTCGAAGAACGGCTCCGGCTTCAGGACCATGCCGGCCCCGCCGCCGAAGGCGTAGTCGTCCACGGTGTTGTGCCGGTCGTGCGTGAAGTCCCGCAGCTGTACCGTCCGAAACTCGACCCGCCCATCCGCGCGAGCCCGCCCAATGATCGACGCATCGAGCCAGGGCGCGAACACTTCCGGGAAGAGCGTGACCACGTTGATCCGGAGCGGCTCAGCCATCGAGCAGACCCTCTGGTGGCGCGATGACCAGCCGCCGCGTGCCGCGATCCACCTGCTTCACGAACTCCTTCCGGTACGGCAGCAGGAACTCCCGCTTGGGGCCCTGCACTTCGATGACCAGTCCGGCCGCCGTTTCGTAGTACCCGGTGACCAGCCCGACCGGGGTATCGTCCTCCAGCCGCACGGCAAAGCCGTCGAGCTCGTGGAGGTAGACCTCCCCTTCTTCCAGCGGCGTCGCTTCTCCCGCCGATACCGCCAGGAACCCGTTCCGGAAGGGCTCCAGTCCGTCGCGGTGGTGGATGCCGGCGAACTTGACCAGCCACTCACGATGGTACGGCCGGCTGCGCTCGACGGTGAGCGGAGTCCGGATGACTTCCCCAGCAAGATCGACCGCCCAGAGTGCCTGCCCCGCCGCGAAGACCCGTGCCGGATCGTCGGTCAGCGGAAACACCGTACACTCCCCCTTCAGTCCGTGTGGCCTGCGGAACCGCCCGACCACCACGTGGCGGGCGCCTTCCGGCATCAGGCCGTCGGCGTCCTGAAGAGCCCGGCCTTCCGCAGGAGCGAGTTCACCGTTTCGGACGCCGTGGCGCCCTTGTCAAGCCAGGCGCGCGCCTTCTCGGCGTCGACGGTGATCTGCTCCGCCTCCACCTTGGCCTTCGGCGCGTAGGTGCCGATGACGTCGATGAAGCGGCCATCGCGCGGCGCCGTCTTCTCGGCGACCACGATGCGGTAAATCGGGAGCTTCTTCCGCCCAACGCGGCGGAGACGAATGCGAGTTGCCATGGTTCGATCCCTTGGGTTACGTGCTCAGCCGGGAAACCCGCGCCCAAAGGGCATACGAGCGCCGGGTTTACCTACCGACTTCATCTGCTTCTTCATCTGCTTAAACTGCGCCATCAACTGATTCACTTCCTGCACGGTGCGGCCGCTGCCCCGGGCGATCCGGCTCCGCCGCGACCCGTTGAGCAGGTCGGGATTCTGCCGCTCCCGCGGCGTCATCGAGAGGACGATGGCCTCGACATGCTTCAGCCGGTCCTCGTTCACGTTGGCCTGCTTGAGCATCTTGGCATTCACGCCCGGCAACATGCCCAGCACATTCTTGAGCGGACCGAGCTTCTGCATCTGGCGCATGGCCGACAGGAAATCCTGGAGGTCCATGCCCCGCTTCGACACCGCCTTCTTTGCGAGCCGGCTGGATTCTTCTTCATCCAGCGAGGACTGCGCCTTTTCCACCAGGCTCAGCACGTCGCCCTGCTGGAGGATCCGGCCCGCCATCCGCTCCGGGATGAACGGCTCGAGCGCATCGAGCTTTTCGCCGACACCGATGTACTTGATCGGCGCCTTCGTGACCCCGTAGATGGAGAGGGCCGCACCACCGCGGGCGTCGCCGTCCATCTTGGTGAGGATCACGCCGGTGATCCCCAGCGCCTCGTGAAATCCGCCGGCGATCCGGACCGCGTCCTGTCCGGTCATCCCGTCGGCCACGAGCAAAATTTCATGGGGCGTGATCGCGGCCTTGAGCCGCGCCAGCTCCTCCATCATCTCGCGGTCGATCTGCAGGCGGCCGGCGGTGTCGACCAGGACCGTCCGCGCCCGGGCCTTGCCCGCCGCCTCGATCCCGCGCCGCACGATGCCCACGACGTCGGTGACACCCGGCTCCGCGTGCACGCCGACGCCGCGCCTGTCCCGCCACCGTCACCAGCTGATCCACCGCGGCCGGGCGATACACGTCGGCGGCCACCAGGAACGGCGCCTTCTGCTCCAGCTTCAGCCGCTTCGCCAGCTTGCCGGCGGTGGTCGTCTTGCCGGAACCCTGCAGCCCCACGATCAGGATGATCGTCGGCGGCACGGAGGCGAACGCGATCGGCGCCTGCTTCTCGCCGAGGAGCGCCACCAGTTCGTCGTAGACGATCTTGACGACCTGCTGGCCCGGGTCGAACAGACTTGAGCGCCTCGGTACCGACGGCGCGCGCCTGGACACGTTCCAGGAACTCGCGCGTCAGATCGAAGCTGACATCCGCCTCGAGCAGCACCCGGCGGACTTCGCGGAGGCCCTCTTTGACAGCATCCTCCGTCAGAACGCCACGGCCCGCCAACCGGCGGAGCGTGTCGGACAGTTTGGAGGAAAGCTCGTCGAACATAAGCCCTGAAACGTAAGCGGATTAAGGGGTTGAGGCAATGGGGAGGGCAGGGAGGCAGGGAGGCAGGGAGGCAGGGAGGCAGGGAGGCAGGGCAACGTAGCTACTTCGGCGATTCGCGTGCCCCAATCGAGCGATACAAGCCCCAGGTGAGCATCCCCGCGTGGTCACGGAGGGCCTCCAGCTCACCCCAAACCGCTGGTGTGACATACCCAAGCTCTTTGGCCATAAGGAGATACACCTGAACTTCCGCCAGCGAGCCGATGGCCATATCCAGAAACCGCCTGAACTCGCGATTGCCGCGCTTCGCCGAACCTCCAGCGATATTGGCGCTGACCGATACCGCCGCTCTCCGCGTCTGTGCACTCAGGCCGGATCGCTCCTCCGGCGGCCAGTGCCGGGTGGTCCGGTAAACGGACAACGCCAGGGCGTGGGCTGCCTGCCAGGCTTTCAATGCCTCGAATCGTTTGCCGGTTGCGTGTCGAACAGTGGGAGTCATGCAGGAAACCTGGACGTATGACGGTTGGCCTCATCACCCTGCCGACGCAGCGAGGAGTAGAAAGCTTCAGCCTGCCGGCGCCGCCCGCCGACTCTGCCTCCCTGCCGCCCGGCCTCCCTGCCGAGCCTCGAGCAACATCCGCTCGATGCCCTCCACGGGGAGAGCTTTCGCGAACAAGTGCCCCTGCCCCAGTTCGCAGCCCAGGCCCACGAGCGCCTCGCGCTGTTCCGCCACCTCCACGCCCTCCGCAATCGTCCGCAGCTTCAGCGTGTCTCCGAGCCCAATAATGGCGCGGGCCAGCGCCGATTTCTCCATCCCTGCCCCGACATCGTCGATGAACGGCTTCGCGATTTTCAGGATGTCGATCGGGAACCGTTGGAGGTAACTGAGCGAGGAGTAGCCGGTGCCGAAGTCGTCGATCGCGAGCCCGACACCGAGCGACTTCAGCGCCCGCAGCTGCTGCTGGGCGGAGTCGGCCTGCTGCATCAGCACGCTCTCGGTGATCTCCAGCACCAGCGCCGAGGGATCCACCCCGGTCACGCCCAGCGCCTGCCGGGTCTCAAGCACGAGGCCGGGCTCCTGCAGCTGCCGCCCCGAGAGATTGACGCACATCGCCCAATTCGCATCGGGGTAGGCGCACCGCCACCGGTGGATCTGGTGACACGCCTCACGCAGCACCCACCCGCCGAGCCGGACAATCAGCCCGGTCTCCTCCGCCAAGGGAACGAAGTGACCCGGCAGCAGATGACCGTACGTCGGATGGTGCCACCGCACCAGCGCCTCGAACCCGAAGATCTCGCCGGTTTGCAGGTGCATGATCGGCTGGTAGTGGAGCACGAGTTCCTCGCGTTCGATCGCTCCGCGGAGCGCGGCCTCCATCTCGAGCCGATGGCGGGAGTCAAGCACCATCTTCGACTCGTAGGTGGCGTAGCGTCCCTTGCCCTGCCGCTTGGCGGTGTACATCGCCAGGTCGGAGTTGCGCATCAGGTCGTCGGCGCTCTCGTCGCTCGCGGCGGTGGCGATGCCGAAGCTAAGCGAAACGTGCACCTCGTTGTGACCGAGATGGAAGGGCGCCTGCATCGCACCGGCAAGGCGGTCGACCAGGACGGCAGTGCCATCATTGCCGTGGATGTCCTCGATCAGGATGCCAAACTCGTCGCCGCCAAGGCGCGCGACGGTGTCTGTCGAGCGGGCACAGGCCAGGAACCGTTCGGCCGCCAGCCGCAGGAGTTGGTCGCCCTCGGCGTGGCCGAGGCTGTCGTTGACCTTCTTGAAGTCATCGAGGTCGAGGTAGAGGACGGTGACCTCGCGCCCCTGCCGGCGCGCGATGGCCAGCGCGTGGCTGACGCGGTCGCGGAAGAGCGCCCGATTGGCCAGACCCGTGAGCGAGTCATGGAACGCCTGGTGGACCAGCTCATCGCGCAGGCGCTGCCGTTCGCTCACGTCGCGGATGTTGAGCACGATTCCGAGCACCGTCGGGTCTTCGACCAGGTTGGTCGCGATCGTCTCGGTGTGCAGTGCCGAGCCGTCCGGCTGGCGAAAGCCCCACTCGATCGGGGCCGGGAGGCTCGCGGTGCGGCCAGCCTCCCGCAGGAACGCCTCTGCGCGCTCACGATCGTTCACCACGAGGAGCGACTGGATGGGTAGCCCGAGCAGCCGCTCGGGGTCATAGCGCAGCACGCGAACGGCCGAGGGGCTGACGTACTGGATGGTCCCGTTCGAGTCGACCACGAGGATGACGTCGGAGGAGTGCTGCACCAGCGAGCGAAAGCGGGCCTCGTTGTGACGCGCCGCGGTTTCCGCGAGCAATCGGACGTTCTGGCGCACGGCCAGCAGCTGCCGTACGACCACCAGGCCAGTGATCGCCAGTGCGCCGACGGCAAGCTGGGTGACGGGTTCCCGGTCGGGCTGGAAGGCCTCGTACAGCAGGAGGCCGAAGGTGATCGCGACGGCGAGGTAGGGCAGCGGACTCATGGGCTGCGATCGGGGCTGGTACTCCTCGGTTCCCGCCGTCCGGGGAACGGGACGCCGGTAGTAGAGATCGACGCTCGCGATCATCAGCAGGTACACCATCAGATAAACCGCGTCGACGAGCGTGGCGCCACGCTCCCCCGTCTGCACCTGGATCAAACCGAAGGTGAGGTCGGCGATGACGCTCAGGAGCACACCGCCCACGAGGAGGCCAAATGCCCAGCGATTGCGGTCGATCGGGCCCCGGAGAAGCACCGACGTGATTCCGAGGAGCACCAGCAGGCTGGCGAGGGGGAAGGCGTAGGTAATGACCGTCGCCGCGATCCCATCGATGAGCCCCGGCGCCCCTGGAAGCACCGTGAAATACCAGATCATCACACCACCGCCGACGACGACCATCGTCGCGTCGAGCACGAACTTCCACCACTCAAGATGGATGCGCCGAGTCAGCGGGAAGGCGAGTAGCGCCGTCAGAAGCAGAATGCTGTCGGAGAGATAGAAGAGGTCCGCCCAACTGACGGCCGGACTCTCACCGAGGACCAGCACGTAATACACGGAGATGCTGTTTCCGATGAGGACCGCCACCGAGCCAATCCCCATGATCCGGAGCGCACGGCGCACGCCAGGGTCGAGCACCATTCGCGTCGACGCAAGGAAACAGAGGGTGGCGAGCGTCGCGTTCAGGGGCATGAACGCCGCGTTGCCCACCAGATCCCGGAGCCCGGCACTCCCGAGTCCGGAGCGCTCCCAGAAGAGGTAGGCAAGGCCATACACGGCCGTCAGCAGCGCCACGGGGCCGACGGGCGGGAATGCGCTTCGCCGCGTCCATCGATCCGTGGTTGCGTTCACGACCTCAGCGGTCGTCATCCGGCCTTCCAGTCGGTGCCATTCGGGGGCCTCAGAATCGGGTATCCACACGGTAAATCCGCCTCAGGCACCCGTTTATGAAGGGCAGCCTGAGGCCGTGAGGCCCATTCCCCTGCAAATCCGAAGCCTGAATCCGTCCGCTTGGTACCCTGCCGGAGGAGCCGGGAATCCCCCTATACTCCGGCATGACTTCCCAAGACCTCCTCGCGGGCCTCCTGACCGTTGCGGTCGGGGCCATTTCCGGCGGCCTGACCAACGCTGTGGCGATCTGGATGCTCTTTCATCCGTACGAGCAACGCGGTCGGTGGCCGCTCCGACTCCACGGGGCCATCCCGAAGAACAAGGCGCGGCTGGCCAAGAGCATCGGCAAGACGGTCGGAGAGAAGCTCCTCACACCCGCCGACCTTTCCCACCGGCTCTCCGCCCCGGAGGTGCGCGCGGCCTTCGACCGCGCCCTGAGCGGGTTTCTGGACGACGTGCTGGAGCAGGAGCGGGGCCCGCTGATCGACCTGATCCCCGCGTCGATGGCGGCCGATCTCGAGCGATGGGTGGATCAGATCGGAAACCGTGTCGCGGATGAACTCGCCGCGTACATGAAGGGACCCGGATTTGAGGCCCAGGCCGAGCGGTGGGTGACCCAGTTGCAGGCAGAATACGGCGATCGGCCCATTGGGGAACTGCTGACCGCGGACCGGCGCGGCGCCTTCGAGGAGCAGGTGGACGGCTGGCTCCGTCAGTTCACCGAGGGGGAGGATCTTGAGGGAGCCCTCCGCCACTTCGTGGACGTGCAGTTGGAGCGGCTGGGGCAGGACGGCCAGCCCCTGATCGATCGGCTCCCCCCAGGCCTCGTCGGAACCGTTGAGGCCTCCATCAGCGACTACCTGCCCGTGGCCATTGAGCGCATCGGGGCGGTGCTGGCCGATCCGGATTCCAAGGGAAAGATCCACCTGGCGCTCCGGACCGCATTTGACCGGGCGGTGCGCGACCTGCTGCTGCATGAGCGGCTGCTGGCCAAGCTGGTCGTGACCGACCAGACGTTCACGCGATTGCTGGACGGACTGGAGCGCGAGGGATTCGAGCGCTTCGCGGAGTCACTGGCGACCCCGGAAATGCGTGGCCAGCTGACCCGGGCCGTGAACGAAGGCCTCGTGAGCTTCTTGCGAATTCCACTCCGCGATCGGCTGGCGGGGATGGGACCGGAGAAGCAGGCGGCACTCGCCGGCACGCTCGGCGACTGGCTCGTGAGGGTCGCGCGCGACGAAACGACCCGGACGGTGGCCCGCCGTGCCGTTGGCCGTCTCCTCGATGCCACCGAGCGCCGCACATGGAACGACTTCCTGGGCACGGTGCCCCCGGCGCGTGTCGCCCGCTTTGTCGCCGAGGCGGCGAGCGGCACGGAAGGGCGCCGCTGGGTCGCCAACACCGCACGCAGCGCCATCCGCGGGCTCCTTCGCCGCCCGCTCGGGCGACCCTCGACCTGGCTCGGGCCGGAGGCCACTGAGCGCGCGCGGACCAGCATCCTGAATGCCGCCTGGGGCTGGACCGAGCGGCAGGTGCCGAAGATCGTCGCGCAGTTCAAGGTGCAGGAGATGGTCGAGCAGAAGGTGCTGGGATTCTCGACGCAACGCATGGAGGAAATCATCCGCAACGTCACCCAGCGAGAACTCACACTCATCGTGCGGCTTGGCTACGTCCTCGGTGCCTTTGTGGGCCTGATCGCCTTCGGGATCAACCAGGTGCTGCGATAGTCCCTTCCGGATACTACGCGCGTCCAGATGATGATGTCCGGCGAGCCAGTCCGCCTACCGTGAACCACCGGGGGCGCGGTGCCGCCCGACTCATCACAGCGGAGGGACGCATGGGATTGATGCCTGGGCCACGCGAACTGGAGGCAGATATCGAGAAGGCGGCGAAGGTGGCCGACGGGTTGGCAGAAGCGGTAGGGAGGGGTCCGCGGCATGCGACCGCGGCCGCCCGACGCCTGACCGACGAAGAGCTGACCCTGGGGCTGGCGTTCCTGGCGCGCGTCATGGAAATCGCGGCCATGTCTTCGCGCGCACTGGCCGATGTCGAGCGTGAGCGGCAGCGCGCCGGGGCCAGCCTCCGGTTGAACTAGGGGAGGGAATCCCAGCCGGTCCAGGTGGCCGGCGCAATGACCACCCGTGTCCCGGGATGCCCTGCCACGACCATTGCCTCAACGGCTGTGCGATACCCGGGACGCGTGCGTGCGCTGAGGCGCGCTCCGGTCCCGGCCAGAAAGCGGTCGGCGGCCCGCTGGTCGTCCCACGCAATGAGCCAGACGAGGGCCGGCCCTTCCGGCGTCTGGTACAACCGATAGCGATCCCCTGCCCACCCGATCGGGATCGTGGTGCTGACGACTTCGTCCCCCGCCAGGTCCGCGGACAGGATCGCGATCCCCATTTCACCCATGACGTCCGTTTCCCCGGGCGCCGCGCCCACGGTATCCAGCAATGCGTTGACCGGCATGTCGCGCCGCGCATACCGTTGCGGGTGCAGGACCTGTTCGGTGGAGACGGGAGTAGCCGCCCCGTACGGTTGGCCTGCATCGGCGCGGTTGCGCTCGTACCAGCGGGCGAACGCCGCCCCTTCCAGATAGGGGAAGATCAGCCCTTCCTGAAGCACGCGCGGCGTTTCGGAGAAGACCTGCATCGAGCCCCGCGCGGAGACGAGCTGTTCCCGGAAGGTCTCCCAGAGGGCGTCGTCGGTCATCAGGTCCTGCCCCGGCGCGATCATCTTCATCGACGCCAGCGTCGCCTGCCCCTCGAGCATTGCCTGGGCGGCCGCCAGCCGATCCGAATCGCGACGTTGGTGCATGATCGAGTCCAGCGGCAGATAATCGTATTGGAGGGCGTGGACGAGCTCATGCGCGAGGACGAACTTGAACTGCGCCGACTTCACGTCGCTACCCTCATAGACGAACAACATGCCGGAGTCGGGATCGAAAAACCCCGCCACCTGTTCTTCGTAGAGCGCCGTGAGGAGCCGACGAATATCGAGGCTGTCCGGCACCTGGCCGAGGAGTCGGTAGACATCGTGCATGGCGGTGAGACGCTCGGGGGGAAGCTCCTCGCTGAGCTTGGTCGCAAGGTAGCCGGCGACCTGTGCGCGCGATCGCACCGCGTATCGCGGCGGTGCCTTGAATGGGAGGCCGACGGTCTGCTCGACCACCGGGCTGAGGCTGTCGACCAGGCGGCCGATTGCGTCTTCCGACGCACCAGGCGCGTCCCCGCGACAAGCGGCGAGCGCCGCCGTGCCGAGAAGCGCGGCGACTACAACCCGATGTAGGCGGTGTACCATGCGATGATGGCGGGGCCGGCGATCCAGGTGGCCACGGCTCCCATGGAGAGAAAGACGCCGAAGGGAACCAGTTTCTTCCGGCCCAGAAGGCTGAGCGGCAGGAAGATGATGGTGCCGAGCAACGCACCCAAAAAGATCGTCAGGAGAACTCCCTGCCAACCGACGAACGCGCCGACCATCGCCATCATCTTCACGTCGCCTCCCCCCATCGCTTCCTCCTTGAGAATCAGCTGACCCGCGAATCCGATCGTCCACAGGAGGCCAAAACCGGTGAGAGCGCCGATGATGGCGGGGAAGAGCGTCGCGACACCACCTGCGAGGCCGAGGAGGAGACCCAGCCCCAGCCCACCCCAGGTGAATTCGTCAGGGATGATGTACTCGCGGGCGTCGGTCAGCGCGATGCCGAGGAGGATCGTGAAGAAGATCGCCCCCTGGAGCCCCTCGAGCCCCAGGGGATAGGCCCAGGCCATCGCCGCCCAAATGACGCCTGTCAACAGCTCGACGCCGGGGTACATCGGAGAAATCGGCAGCGAACATCCCCGGCACTTGGCGCGAAGCACCAGCCAGGACAGGACGGGGATGTTGTCGTACCAGGCGATCGCCTGCTCGCAGCGGGGGCAGCGCGATCGGGGCCGGATCACCGACAGCTCGGCAGGCCAGCGCGTGATGCAGACGTTGAGGAAACTCCCCACCATCAGGCCAACGATGCCGGCCAAGATCGTCACCAGCGTTTCAAGCGTCACGCCGCACCTCGTAGAGGAGGATTCCTGCCGCCACCGCCACGTTCAGGGACTCCACGTTTCCTGCCAGGGGGATGGAGAGCCGCCGAGTCGCCTCCCGTTGGATCTCGGGGCGAATGCCGGCCCCTTCATTCCCGAGCACCAGGGCCACCGGTGCCGTCAGCCGCTGCCCGCCGGGACGCTCACCGTCACTAGCCGTTACCCAGAACGCCACTCCGGCGCGCTTGGCCCAGGCCAGGCACGCCTCCTCAGTGGCGGAGACGGCAGGCAACCGGAAGAGCGCGCCCATCGACCCACGCACCACCTTCGGGTTGGTCAGTTCCGCTGTGCCCTTGAGGGCGATCATCCCGCTGGCCCCAAGGCCGAGCGCGGTCCGCGCGATGGCGCCGACGTTGCCCGGATCCTGCACCCCGTCCAGCACCACCACAACATCACCGGCTCGCGGCGCGAGCATCTCGAGGTCCCAGCGCGGGGGCTCGAAGACCGCAATGATGCCCTGCGGATGCTCCGTGTCCGCGAGCCCCGCCAGGGCGCGATCGTCCATCTCCATGATCGGGACCCCCGCGGCCCCCAGCGCCGTTTTGAGGGCGCTGCCTCGCGGAGTAGCTTCCAGCGCAGGGGAAACCGCCGCATGCCGAAGGGTGATCCTCGCCGCCAGCGCCTCTTCGACAAGCCGGATCCCCTCCGCCAGCGCCAGGCCACGGCGTTCGCGGCCGCGGCGAAGCCGAAGATCGCGGATCAATGTCTCGAGACCGGCCACAGCCACACTCCTGACGGGATAGTGATGCAGATTGCGTTGACCATCGCCGGATCCGACTCGGGAGGCGGGGCCGGCATCCAGGCCGACCTCAAGACCTTCCACCAGTTCGGCGTGCACGGCACCTCGGTCATTGTCGCGCTGACCGCGCAGAATACTCGCGGCGTGCGTTCCGTGCACCCCATCCCGGCGGACATGGTCGGACAGCAGCTGGCCGCCGTCGCGGAAGATCTTCCTCCCGCCGCCCTCAAGACCGGCATGCTCGCGAGCGCCGCGCTGGTCCGGCAGGTGGCGGACGCGATCCGCGGCTACGGCTGGTCCCGGCTCGTCGTCGATCCCGTCATGGTTGCCACCTCGGGCGACCGGTTAATCGACCGGGCTGCCGAAGCCGTCCTTCGGGACTCCCTGGTACCCCTGGCGGCGGTGGTCACCCCGAACCTCGCGGAAGCCACCATCCTCGCCGAGATGGATGTGGTCGACGTGGCGTCGATGGAGCGGTCCGGCCAACGGATTCTCGGTCTCGGGGCCGGAGCCGTCCTGGTCAAAGGCGGACACCTGACGGACGAGATGCTGGTGGACCTGCTGGTCACGCCCGAGGGCACCATGCGTTACGAACATCGACGCGTGGCAACGACCTCGACGCATGGGACGGGGTGTACCCTCTCCGCCGCCATCGCGGCCGGCCTCGCCCTCGGACAATCACTGGAAACGGCGGTGTCCGGGGGCATCGACTTCGTCCAGCGCGCGCTGCTCGCCGCGCCGGGACTCGGCGGCGGGCACGGGCCGTTGAATCACCGTGTTTAGAGCCGCGCCACAACCCCTTCGATCAAGTCACCCAGCCGCCGACCGACCTGCCGCGCCGTCTCCATCACCTCAGCATGGCTGAGCTTGGACTCTGAAACGCCCGCGGCCGCATTGGTCACGGTCGAAATCCCAAGACACCGCATCCCACGCGCGTTCGCCACGATCACCTCCGGCGCCGTGCTCATGCCGACGGCATCGGCGCCCAGGGTCCTCAGCATCCGGATTTCGGCGGGCGTTTCGTAACTGGGCCCCAGCAGGGCGGCGTAGACCCCCTGCTTGAGCTCGGTCCCCTGCCCACGTGCCACGTCCCGTGCGAGCGCCCGGAGCTCCGGGTCGTAGGCGGTGGACATGTCGGGGAATCGCGCCTCGCCCGTGAGGGCCGGCCCGGTCAGTGGGTTCTGGCCGGTCAGGTTCAGATGGTCGGTGATGAGCATCAGGGTACCCGGCCCCAAGTCGGACCGAACGCCCCCGGCCGCGTTGGTCACGATGAAGATCTTGACGCCCAGCTCGGCGAAGAGCCGTGCCGGCAAGGCCGCGACATCCGCCCCATGGCCTTCGTACAGATGAAAGCGCCCACTCTGGGCCACAATCGACCGCCCCCCCAGCGTCCCGACCACGAGCTCGCCAGTGTGGCCCTCCACGGTCGGGACGTGAAAGCCGGGAATCTCGGCGTACGGAATGCGCACCGCATCGGTGAGCCGGTCGGCCAGGCCACCGAGACCAGAGCCGAGCACGACGGCAACCTCTGGCGCGCGAGCTCCCAGCCGGGCGCGCACCGCAGTCACGGTGGTGGCCAGCGCGGCCGTCATCAGACCAGCATCCCGGCAAGGGACGCAGACATGAAGGCGGCGAGGTTGCCCGCGATCATGGCGCGGAGTCCGAGCTTCGCAATTTCCCCGCGGCGCTCCGGGGCCAGGCCACCAATGCCGCCGATCTGGATGGCGATCGACGAGAAATTGGCGAAGCCGAGGAGCGCGTAGGTGGTGATGATGGCACTCCGGGGTGCGAGCGTGATACCGCTCCCGAGATCGCTGGAAAACTGGGCGTACGCCACGAACTCGTTGAGCGACGCCTTGATACCGATCAGGCCGCCGACATAGGTGCTGTCGGCCCAGGGTACGCCCATGACCCAGGTGAGCGGTCGCAGCAACTGGCCCAGGAGGTATTGCAGGCTCAAGGGGGTGCCGGTCAGGTGCAGGACCGACGTCCCGAACCACTGGAGCCCAAAGTTGATCAACGCCACGAGCGCCACGAACGCCATGAGCATCGCGGCCACGTTGATGGCCAGCTGCACGCCCTGAGCGGCGCCCCCGGCGGCCGCGTCGATGACGTTTGACTCCGTCCGTTCGATGTCCATCTTCAGCGTGCCCTTGGTGAGAGGCTCGCCGACTTCCGGACGAATGATCTTCGACAGGATGAGGCCGGCGGGGGCGTTCATGACGCTCGCCGCCAGGAGATGGGCCGCAATGCCGGGGAACGTCCCCTGCAACATCCCGACGAATGCGGCCAGCACGCCCCCGGCCACCGTCGCGAACCCGCCCACCATGACGGTGTTGAGCTCGGACGAGGTGAAGGTCTTCACGAACGGCTTGATGAGGAGCGGTGCCTCTGTCTGGCCGAGGAAGATGTTGCCCGCCGCCGAGAGCGTCTCCGCCCCGGAGGTACGCAGGGTCTTCTGCATGACCCAGGCGATACCCTTGACGACCAGCTGCATGATGCCGAGGTAGTAGAGCACCGACATCAGGGCGGAGAAGAAGATGATGGTGGGCAGGACATTGAACGCGAAGAAGGCGCCGGTGTTGGCCACAAACCCGGCTGTGGTGTCCATGCTCCCGCCGGGACCCGGCAGTCCGACCGGCACGGTTGACTGCACCAGGTTGCCAAAGACGAACCGGGCGCCCTGCTCCTGAAATCCGAGCAGGCCGGTGATGGCGCGTCCGGCGAAATTGAAGACTGCTTTGCCGGGGCCCGTCTTGAGGACGAGGACGCCGAAGAGCGCCTGCAGCCCAAGTCCGGTGAACACCAGGCGCCAATCGATCTTCTTCCGGTCATAGGACAGCAGCACGGCCAGCCCGAGCATCGTGGCGATGCCGATGAGGCCCACGAGACGGCTGGCCATGGGGGTGTCGAGTCCCCCCTGGGCGGCTGTCAATCGTTCGGCCGCCGTCTGCAGGAGCGCCAAGGCGTTCATCGGATGGCCTCGAGGGCCGCACCCACATCAGCGAGCAACGCCTGCCGATCAGGCCAGGGCAGGAATGACGACGCGAACGCGTTGAGGATCATCCGGTCGATCTCCTCACGGGAAAAGCCAAGTTCGGTGTGGGCCAGCCAGTATTCGTGTGACAACGACGTCCCGCTCATCAGCCAGCTGTCGGTGCACAGCGTCACGTTGAGGCCGGCGTCGTAGTAGCGCCGGAGGGGATGATCGGCGATCCGCGGCACGACTCGGGTCTGCACGTTGCTGCTGAGGTTGGTCTCGATCAGGATACGCCGATCCCGCACGTAGTCCTGCAGCGCCGGATCTTCGGCCAGCCTCGTCCCATGCCCGAGCCGATTGGCATGACAGGCGCGGATGGCCTCGGCCACCGATTCGGCGCCGGCCGCCTCGCCGGCGTGCACGGTGATGCCCAGCCCTCCCGCCAACGCGGCGTCGAAGGCCGCGCGGTGGACGCCTGGAGGGCGGCCATGCTCGCCACCGGCGAGGTCAAAGCCGACCACACCATGCGCGCGGTTCGCGACCGACCGCTCGGCGATGCGGAGGGAGGTATTCGGGTCGTGGTGACGGAGGGCGCAGTTGATGATGCCGACCCGGACGCCGAAATCTCGCTCCCCACGGGACAACCCACGCCACTCCGCGGCAATCACTTCGTCGAGGGACAGCCCGCCGCGTGTGCTCAGGTCCGGGCAGTACCGAACCTCGAGGAGGCGGAGATGGTCGGCCGCCGCATCCTCCACCATCTCATACGCCACCCGTTCGATGGCCTCAGGAGTCTGCAGCAGCGCGATGGTCACGTCGAATCGCCGGAGGTAGTCCTCGAGATTGGCTGCGTCGTCCACGAGCATGTAGCGACGGAGCTGCTCGGTGTCCCGCGTCGGGAGCTCCACGCCCGCCTCGGCCGCAAGGTCGACCATGGTCGCGGGCCGGAGCGAGCCGTCGAGGTGGACATGCAATTCAGCCTTGGGGAGGCGGCGGATGATGTCAGGCGTCAGCATCGGCCCCGCCGCGGCGCCGGGCGCGGACAGCCACCCGCAGGATGGCGCCGCTGACGAGCACCGCATCAGGGGACACGGGCAGACCGCGCGCATCGGTGATGTTCACCGAGGCGGTATCGGCTCCCGCGGCCAGCGCCGGATCGTCCTGCGCCACCGCCATCGCAGCCGTCCCCCCACGGGGCAGCATCACGCGGTGCCCGTTGACGAAGACGGGGATGGCATCCGTCATCGGGAAGGAAGGAATCGGGGATCCTCCGGCGGGCGCACCGGCCGGGTCAGGCGGCGCAGGTAGAGCTCCATCACCTCGAGGTCGCTCAGGCCCGCACTCGTCTGTGGCGCAATCCGCAGCATCGTGTAGCCGTCCTGCCCGGCGGCCAGGAAGGAATTCACCGCCAGCGTGTACCGCTCCTTGTCCTTCGGCTTCTTCCCGTTGGTCAGTCGCAGGTCCCGCACCCGCTGCCCAGCCGGGCGTGTCGAGTCATAGGTCACGCGGATCCCCGACACGTGAGCACGGGGGCCCCGGGGCGAGATGGCCGCCTCCGCCATCTGGCGGAGCTGCTTGCCGGTAATCGTGACGGTGACCGCCTGGTTCTGGAACGGCATGACCGTAAACAGCTGCCCGTAGGTGAGCGGACCAGCCGCCACGTCCGTCCGGATCCCGCCGTTGTTGACGAGTGCGACGTCTGTCCGAAGGACGTTGCGGAAGGCATCCGCCATGAGATTGCCGAGCGGATACTGATTCCCCGTGCGCGGGAGCGGCAAGGCGATGTCGGTAATGACCCGGTTCGACAGGCTGTCGGTGGTCTGCACAGCCCCCGCGACGAGCGCGCCCAGCGCGGAGTCGGGAGTGACCTGATCCACCCACACCGTCCGCACATCCACGTCGATCTTTCGCGTGCCATCCACCATGCGAATGATGTCGACGACGCCGACCGCGCTGCCGTTGTTCCGCGCCTGCACGATCGGCACGCCGTTTCGCTCGGTGTCGAGGAGTGTGTGACTGTGTCCCGAGACGATCACGTCGACGGTGCCAGGCGGGAGCGACTGCGCCATGTCGAAAATCTCCCCGTCGCACGCCAGCGAGTCGCAACGCCCGCCAGAGTGCGTCAGCAGCACCAGGACGTCAGGATTGGCCGCGCGGGCCTCCTCCACGGCGTCCTTGATGGACTCGTACCCCGCCCCGAACGTCAATCCCGCGATGTTCTGCGGGGCGACGATCCGCTTCGTTTCGTTGGTGATGAAACCGACGACCGCCACCTGGTACCTGCCGGCCCGGACCATCCGCCACGGTGTGACCCAGTCGGGGCGCTGCCCGGTGAGGGAGTCGAAGATATTGGCGGCCACCCATGGGTAGTCCGAATCCCGCATGCGCGCGCGAAGGGTGTCCGCCGACCAGTCGAAGTCGTGGTTCCCGATGGCCGCCGCCTGGATTCCCATCAGGTCGAAGGCCTCGATGGTCGTCTTGCCGTAGGTGAGGTTCGACAGCAGCGTACCCTGCATCTCGTCGCCGCCGTCCAGGCGCAGCGTGGTGCAATTGCACTGGGCCGCGAGCGAATCCATCGTCGCGTCGACCGCCGCCGCGCCACCCACCAGTCGGCCATCCGACCAGCTGTAGGTCCTGGGCTCGAGCGCGCCATGAAAGTCATTGATCGTCAGAATCCGCAATTGCAGCGTGTCGCGCGCGGGGGGACGGGTCAGCAATCTGGCAGACGTCAAGGCCGGCGGCGGGGCGATCCGCCAGTTCCGCACGCCAAACTGTGTCGGATCGATTTGTCCGCGCCGCCTGAGATCGGCCACGAGGAGCTCACGAACGCTTTCGTTCTGGTCGTAGATGAGCGGCGCGCCGCGGAGCGCCTCGAACCCTCCGCCGCCCTCCTGCCGGTAGCTGTTCAGCGCCAGTGTGTAGGTGGCCGATGGGACCACGTCGCGGCCCTTGACCCGGAGACCGCGCACCCGGTTGCCGATGGGCTGGGAGAGGTCCAGTTCGTACTCCGCACCGGTCACAACGTCGAAGTTGTAGCCCGGGATGGTTGGATCGGTGCCGACGTTGCCGGCCGAATCCATCGCGTAGTACTGCGCGCTCTCTTCCAGGTAGGCCGCGAGCTGCACACCGGTGATCCGGATGCCCCGAAGCGTGTTCTCGTAGGGGTACACACCGGCCACATCGGCGAGGCGGACCTCTCCCGCCGGCAACCCGGCACGGGGGTTGAAGACAGCGGTGGACGCCAGGTCGGTTCCTGCCTGGCGGCGCTGCACTTCATTGACCCAGGTCGTCAGCGGTACCGCCTCCACTCGCCCGTCCGTGCCCGGCATGGCGGCCGTCCCGATGGCGAGCGGCGTGGCCGCCCAGATTCGGACCTCGTCCTGCGCCTCCGCCACCCGACGGAACCGGCCGGCGGGCGGCGCCAGCCCGGCGAGGTCGATCTGCTCGCCCCGCACGCGCGTCACCCGCCACCGCCCCCCCTCGCGGAGCAGGTCCACGTGCGCGACCGCCAAGGTCTGCGCATACGGCTTGGGTTGGATGAAGTGGACTCCATTCAGGACGGAGTCCCGCATCTGGCGATGAGAGTGACCGACGACAACCAGGTCCGGCCGGACGGCTCCGGTCGCGAGTGAGGCCGCGACGTTTTCGGGCCCCACACCGAGGGAGTCATAGGAACTGGCGCCGTCCATCCCGCTGTGAATGAGGGTGATGACGAAGTCGGCCTGCTGGCGGAGCCTCCCCAGCTCCGCCGGGGCAGTCGCGCCGATTCGCTCGACCGTCGCCTGCCCTCGCACGTTGCTCCGATCCCACACCATCACGCCGGGCGTGGTGAATCCGGTCACCCCAACACGGACCCCCTGACGCAGCAGGACCGTTTGCCGGGAAAACATAGGGTCGCCCGCCGGCTCGGTGATGATGTTCGCGCTGACAACCCGGAACGACGCGCGCCGCAGCATCTCGCGCAGGGCGCCCACCCCGAAATTGAAGTCGTGATTGCCCGGCGTCGCGACGTCGTAGCCGAGCTGGTTCATCACGTCCACGATCGGGTTCGGATCCCTGGGTGCGACCTGGGCGAAATAGGCTGCGAACGGGTCGCCCTGCAGGAGGTCGCCAGCGTCCACCAGGATCACCTGGTCCGGATAGGCGGCCCGGAGGGAGTCGATGGGGCGTGACGCCCGCACCAGACCGCCGACCCACGGACGGTCGTTCACGTAGTCCCATCCGGTCGCCCGACCATGCACGTCGGTCGTGGCCACGACGACAAGATGGGCGGAGTCCTGCACGACAGGCGCCGCGGAGGCGAGCAGCAGAAGTGGAAGGAGCATCCTTCGAATATCCGTCCTTCCCCGCAGGTTTGGCAATGCGCACATCCGAGGCCCTTGCGCGGGGGCCTTCATTCGGATATTCGTTTACGCGCATATGGCTACCACTCCCCCCACCACCGAGCTTCTCGTGGCGCTCGCCGAGCCGACCCGGCTCCGAATTCTCAACTGCCTCGCGGCGGCTCCACTCTTCGTGTCCGACCTCCAGACCATCCTCGCCGTGCCCCAGCCAACTGTCTCGCGGCACCTGAAGGTGCTCAAGGAGGCCAACCTGGTCCGTGACACGCCGATCGCGCAATTCGTGCTGTATCGAATCCGGAGGGAGTCCGGGGCCCGTGCCCGGCTCGTCGCGGCGGTGCTCGAGGCGCTCGGGCAGGAAGAACAGATGAGGACCGAACGGCACCAGGCGTCTGATCGCAGCCGAGCCAACCCCCGCGTCCGGCTCGCCACGCTGGCGGAGTCCTCGTCATGAGCCACCGTATTCTCGTCGTTGACGATGAGCCGGACATCACGGCGCTGGTGGCCTACCACCTGGCGAAGGCGGGATACCGGGTGTCGACCGCCGCGCGGGGACCGGACGCGCTCAAATCCGCCGCCGAGGAGCGCCCCGATGTCGTGATCCTCGACCTCATGCTTCCGGGGATGTCGGGCTACGATGTCCTGGCGGAGTTGCGCTCCCGCCCCGAGACACGCGACGTCGGCGTGATCCTGTTGACCGCGAGAAAACAGGAGGCGGACCGGATCCGCGGGCTCACGCTCGGCGCGGATGACTATCTCACGAAGCCCTTCTCGCCAGCGGAATTGACCCTCCGTGTCGGCGCCGTCCTGCGGCGCCTCGCCGCGCCGTCGGTGGCGCAGGGAAACACCCTCACCGCCGGTGACATCGTCATCGACCGCTCGGCGCTTCGCGCCACGCTCGGCGGTGAGGAACTCGACCTGACCGCGACGGAGTTCAAACTGCTCCTGGTACTCGTCGAGCGCCGCGGGCGGGTGCAAACCCGCCCGCACCTCCTGGAGACCGTCTGGGATGCCCAGCCCGACATGCAGACCCGGACCGTCGATATGCACATCCAGCGGCTGCGCTCGAAGCTGGGCGACGCCGGGCGCCTGATTGAGACAGTGCGTGGCTTTGGGTATCGCTTTCGGGCAACCGACCGCAGCGGACGGACGCCGTGACATTCACCGGTCGGGTCGTGACAGGGACGCTGTTCGTGCTGGTCGTCAGTGTATTGGTCCTCCTCTGGACGGCGGATGTGGCTCTGCGGCGGGACCTGGAGGGCGAGGTGGCCGGCACGCTGCGGCGCGAGGCGCTGATCGTCCGGGAGGGGCTGCCCTCCGATCCGGCGGCCGCGCAGGCATGGATCTACCGTGTCAGCCAGGAAACAGGCTACCGAATCACCCTCATCGCACCGGACGGCACGGTCACCGGTGAGAGCGACTACGCCGCCCTCCCGCTGCCATTCATCGAGAAGCATGGGAACCGCCCCGAAGTCCGGGCCGCCCTGGCGGATTCGGTGGGGATCAGCAAACGGAAGAGTCGCACGGTCGGGCGTGACCTGGTGTATGTCGCGGTGCCGGGCGGGCCGGGTGTGGTCCGGATGGCCGCGGACCTGGAGCACGTCGATGGCATCGTGCACCGGGCGCAGTTTGCCGTGGCGCTGGCCGCCCTGGTGGCGCTCCTCATTGGCACGCTGGTCGCCTGGGTGACTGCCGGCTCTGTCACCCGTCCGCTCACCGCCATTACTGAGGCCGCACGCAGCATCGCCGCGGGCCAGGCGCCGCGCTTCCCGCACTCCGGCATTCGTGATATCGACACGCTGGTCCAGGCGCTGCGACAGATGCATCACGAACTGGCAGACCGGTTCGAGAAACTGCGTCACGAGCAGGCAGAGTCGGCGGCCATGGTCGCGGCGATGGTGGAGGGGGTCGTGGCCGCGGACTCTCGTGGACGCATTGTCACGGCCAATCCCACCGCCCGCGAACTGCTCGGCTACGGCCCGCAGGCAGTCCTCCCCGAACTCCAGCAACTCTTCCGTGGGCGCACGGCGCGAGAGGTTGTTCGCCGTGTCAGCGAGGGAGAATCGGTCGGAGGGGTGGAGGTCGGGATCGATGGACGCCGGGTCGTCATCAGCGCCCGCCCACTCCCGACCGGCGGAGCCATTCTCGTGCTCCACGACCAGACCGAGGTCCGGCGCCTGGAGGCGGTCCGCCGGGATTTCGTCGCCAACGTCTCGCATGAACTGAAGACCCCGCTGACCAGCATCTCCGGCTACGCCGAGACCCTCCTTGCCGAGCGGCCTGACGAGCGGACGGAGCGGCAGTTCCTCGAGACCATCCTGACAAACGCGCACCGGATGCAGCGCTTGGTCGACGACCTCCTCGACCTGGCGCGGATCGAGTCGGGGCGCTGGCAGCCCAGCCTCGCCGCGATCGACCTGGCGGATGTGGCGGCGGAGCTGCGTGCCGAGTTCGCCGGCCGCACCGCCGAACGAGGTGTGTCCATCTCGACTGAGCTTGGCGCCGGCGCCGGGACGCTCCTCGCCGATCCGGAAGGCGTACGGCTGGTGCTGCGGAACCTGTTCGACAACGCGCTTCGCTACACGCCGGCCGGCGGGCGGATCGCGTTCCGGAGCAGCGTCGAGGAGGATGGCGTCGCCCTGACGGTCGAGGACACCGGCAGCGGCATTCCGCTGGAGCACCTGTCGCGGGTCTTCGAACGGTTCTACCGTGTCGACCCCTCCCGCTCCCGCGCCGAGGGAGGCACGGGCCTGGGGTTGGCCATCGTCCGGCACACCGTGGAAGCGCACGGCGGGCGGGTCGGGATCGAGAGCCAGTTGGGAGAGGGGACCCGGGTCATCGCCTGGTTTCCCGGAGGTGTCGCGGGCGGCGTTACCAAGCTGTGACCTGCCACAGGTGTGGATGTGACGAGCCCGTGCGTTCGTTACGCCGCGATGTCCAGTCACCGCTGCACATCGCCCGGGTGGGCACTGCGCTCCCCGACGACAACCTCTGGGCGCCGAGACCCGGCCCCCGCACGAAAGGGTGGACATGCGTTCCTTGATGTGGCGTTCGGCCCTGAGCCTCGCTCTGCTGACCTTCATGACCGCCGGCGTCGTCGCGGCCCAGACGACCTATCCGAATGTGAAGATGGTCGGCCGCCTGCAGGTGGAGTTCTATGACTTCAACAACGGCGAGAATGCCATCTACGCGGCCATTCCGGTACGCGCGGCCGAAAGCAACTTCTTCATTCGGCGGGCCCGGATCACGGCCAAGGGCAACCTGACCGAGAACATCTCCTTCGTGATCCAGCCCAGCTACACGACGGGCCAGTCGGGGCTCATCCTGAAAGACGCCTACCTCGACGTGGCGTTCACCAAGCCCGAGGCCAAGAGCGCGTTCGTCCTCCGCGCCGGTCAGTTCAAGCGGTTCTTCGGCCGCTATGAACTCACCTCGTCGAACAACCTCCCCTCGATCGAGCGCGGTGCCTATCGGGGCCTCGTGCCGGTCTCGTCAAATGACCTCTCCATCGGGAACGGCTTCGCCGCGCACGACCTGGGCGCCGGCCTGATGTACACCGGGATGGAAAAGAAGCTGTCCATCATGGGCGGCGTCATGAACGGCGCACTCTCCCCGAACAATTTGGACATCAACAATTCCAAGTCGTACTACGCCCGTGCCACCTACGCCATCACGCCGATGCTCGCCATCGGTGGGTCCTTCGCCAGCCACGACTTCATCCAGGCCATCGACAGCGTCACCAACGACAGCTCCGCCACGAACACCGGCTGGGGCGTGGACGCGCAGTGGGGCGCGCCGGGCCACGAAGGGCTGTACGTGATGGTTGACTACATGAGCGGCGAGAGCACCATCAACAGCGCCAACAAGATCTCCGGTGTCCAGGGCGTGGCGGCGTACAACATCCGCATGAAGTCGCCCGACAGCTTCCTCTACGCCATCGAGCCGGCCTTCCGGTACGACCTGGCCGAACCGAACAACAGTATCGTCAATGACCAGAGCACGCTCATCACGGCGGGCGTCAACTTGTACCTGAGCAGCAAGGCGCAGTTTCGCCTGATGTACGAATCACAGAGCTTCGAACAGTCCGACCTCAAGACGATCAGCGGCGTGCGTACCGCGCTGACCATGAATTTCTAAGGGAGTGACACGATGACTTTCCGATCCATCACCCTGGCACTCGGCGCGGCCGCCCTCATGGCAGCTCCGGCCGGGGCCCAGCGCCTGACCGGAGCGGGCGCCACCTTCCCGAATCCGATCTACACCAAGTGGTTCGACGCCTACAACAAGGCCACCGGCATTCAGATCAACTATCAGTCGATCGGGTCGGGGGGTGGCATCCGTCAGTTCACGCAGGGGACGGTCGACTTCGGCGCCACCGACGGCCCGATGAGCCCATCGCAGATGGAGGCGGTGCAGAACAACGTGCTCCACATCCCGACGGTCATCGGCGCGGTGGTGCTGACCTACAACCTCCCGTCCCTTGGCGCCACCCAGCTCCAGCTTGACGGCGCCACCATCGCTGACATCTACCTGGGTCGCATCACCAAGTGGAACGACAACCGGATCGCCTCCATGAACGCCGGCGTGGCATTGCCCAACGCCGACATCATCGTGGTCCACCGCTCGGACGGGTCGGGCACCAGCTACATCTTCACCGACTTCCTGACCAAGGTGTCGCGGGAGTGGAAGGACAAGGTCAACTACGCCACCTCCGTCAAGTGGCCGGTCGGCCTCGGCGGCAAGGGCAATGAAGGGGTGACCCAGCAGGTGAAGCAGATTGAAGGCACCATCGGCTACGTGGAGTTGATCTACGCGCTCTCGAACAACCTGCCCTACGCCAAGGTCAAGAACAGCGCAGGGAACTTCGTGGTGCCGAGCCTCGCATCGGCGACGGCGGCCGCCGCGAGCGCCAAGTTTGCCAAGGACACAGACTTTCGGGTTTCCATCACCAACGCCCCGGGGGCACAGACCTACCCGATCGCCTCGTTCACCTGGCTCCTGGTCCGCCAGGACTCCAAGGACGCGGCCAAGGCCAAGCTTCTCCGTGATTACCTCACCTGGATGATCACGCCGGAAGCACAGGGGATGGCGGGGGAACTGAAGTACGCTCCGCTGCCCGCAGAGGTTGTGGCCCTCGTCAAGCCGCGGATTGCCGGGCTGAAGGCCAACGGCAAGCCGATTCCTGCCAACTAGTTAAATACCTTTCGCAGTCGGTGCGGCCGGCTCCCAGAAGGGGGCCGGCCGCTTCGTTTCACCCGATTCCACCGTGACATTGCCGTTACATAACCGTGACCGTCCGCCCACCGTTCGCCGGTAGGTTTTCGCCTCATGCAGACGACGACCTCGTCCGCCGGGCAGACGCTCGGCGGAGCCCGGTTCGGCGACCGGCTCTTCAAGGCGATGCTTACCGTGGCCGCCCTCGCGGTACCGGTGCTCCTTGGGTTCCTGGTGTGGGAACTCTACGCGGGGTCGCGCGAGGCCATCCATGAATTCGGCCTCGGATTCCTGACTTCCAGCGAATGGGACCCGGTCGAAGGGCAGTTCGGCGCCCTCCCCCTCATTTTCGGCACCGTCGTCAGTTCCGCTCTGGCCCTGCTGATCGCGGTGCCGCTGTCGCTTGGCGTCGCGATCTTTCTGACCGAGTTCGCCCCGATGCGGATTCGCGGTCCCGTCGCGTTCCTCATCGAACTCCTGGCCGCCATTCCGAGCGTGGTCTACGGGCTCTGGGGCATCTTCGTGATGATCCCCTTCCTGCGCGCCACCGTCTACCCGTTCCTGAAGGACACCCTCGGCTTCCTGCCGTTCTTCCAGGGACCGATCTACGGCCCGGGCATGCTCTCCGCCGCGATCATCCTTGCCATCATGGTCATGCCGTACATCATGTCGGTCTCGCGCGAGGTCCTGCTCGCGGTCCCCAACACGCAGCGGGAAGCGGCGATGGCGCTCGGGGCCACACGCTGGGAGGCGCTGACCGGCGCGGTCCTTCCGTACGCGCGGTCTGGCATCATCGGCGCTGTCATCCTCGGCCTCGGCCGCGCCCTCGGCGAGACGATGGCCGTCACCATGGTCATCGGTAACCGCCACGAGATTGCCGCCTCCCTCTTTGCCCCCGGGTACACAATGGCCGCGGCCATCGCGAACGAGTTCGCCGAGGCGGTGGAGAACATCCACCTCTCGGCGTTGTCGTATGTGGCGCTGACCCTGTTCGTCGTGACCGTGTTGATCAACGCGGCCGCCCGCTTGCTGATCTGGAGAGTCGCACAGGGTGGCGGAGGGAAGTCCGCGTGAACCGCGCCGCTGCCCGTCGCCGTCGGAGCCAGTTCATGGTCGGGATGATGGCCGTGGCCGTCATCATCGCCGTCCTTCCGCTCCTCCTGATTCTCGGGACGCTGGTGGCCAAGGGCGCCAGCAGCCTCAACCTCGCCTTCTTCACGAAGCTGCCCGTGCCGGCCGGCGAGACCGGCGGGGGCGTCATGCACGCCATCGTTGGCACGCTGATGATCGTCGGCACCGCCTGCCTCATCGGCCTTCCCCTCGGGATCGGCGGGGGCATCTACTGCGCCGAGTATCCGGGATCCAAGCTGGCCACCCTGACCCGCTTCGTCTCGGACGTATTGAACGGGACACCCTCGATCGTGGTCGGCGTCTTCGCCTGGACCTGGATCGTGGCCTCGCAGAAGCACTTCTCCGCGCTGGCCGGCAGCGTGGCGCTCGCCATACTGATGATCCCGATGGTCACCCGCACCACCGAAGAGATGATCAAGCTGGTGCCGCACACCCTCCGCGAGGCAGCGTTGGCGCTCGGGTATTCGCGGTGGCGGACCAGCCTCACGGTGGTGGTTCGCACCACGCTGCCGGGGATCGTGACGGGCAGCCTGCTGGCGGTCGCGCGCGTGGCAGGCGAAACCGCGCCCCTCCTCTTCACGGCCCTGGGCAGCCAGTACCTCTCCTTCAATCTCGACCAGCCGATGGCGGCATTGCCGCTGGTGGTGTTCACCTACGCGACGGGTCCGTACGAGGAGTGGCACCAGCTGGCCTGGGCCACGGCGCTTGTCCTGATCCTGGTGGTGCTGGTGCTGAGCATCGCGGCCCGGCTCGCCACGCGCCGGAAGTTCACCCAGCATGGCTGAGGCGACCGTCCGGATCGCCACCGAGCGATTGAGCGCGATGTACGGCAAGATCACCGCGGTGAAGGATGTGACGCTCGGCTTCGCCACGAACCGGGTTCACGCCCTCATCGGGCCGTCCGGCTGTGGCAAGTCCACGTTCCTGCGCTCGCTGAACCGGATGCACGAGCTCACACCGGGCGGATGGATTACCGGGCGCGTCCTGCTGGACGGCAGGGATGTCTACGCCCCCAAGGTGAATCCGATGCAGCTGCGGCGCCGGGTGGGGATGGTCTTCCAGAAGCCGACCCCCTTTCCGACGATGTCGATTTTTGATAACGTGGCGGCGGGACTGCGCGTGGGGGAGAAACGCTCTCGCTCGCAGATCGCGGACACGGTGGAGCAGGCGCTCCAGGGCGCCGCGTTGTGGGACGAGGTCAAGGACCGACTCAAGGCCAGTGCGCTCGCCCTCTCCGGCGGCCAGCAGCAACGCCTCTGCGTGGCCCGCACCATCGCGCCGAAGCCGGAGGTGGTGCTCCTCGATGAGCCGACCGCCTCGCTCGACCCGCAGGGCACGCAACGCATCGAGGAATTGCTCTTTACCCTGAAGAAGGAGTTCACGATTATCATCGTGACCCACAACATGCAGCAGGCCGCCCGGGTGTCGGATACGACCACATTCTTCTATTTGGGCGGGATGGTCGAGACCGGCGCGACGCGTCAACTCTTCACGTCGCCGGCTCGCGAAGAGACCGAAGCCTACATTACCGGGCGATTCGGATGACCTCCACACTCGTCGAACGGACGGCCATGCCGCACGCAGCCAGCCTCAGGCCGACACTCACGCCCCGCCGGGATTCAGCACGGACTCTCCAGACCGGTGCGCCAGTCATCGAATCGCGCGACTTCCGCTTCTCGTACGGCGCCACCGAGGTGCTCAAGGGAATCTCCCTCGGCGTGGCACGGCACGCCGTCACCGCCATCATCGGCCCGTCGGGATGCGGCAAGTCCACCTTTCTCCGGGCCATCAACCGGATGCACGACCTTCTCCCCGACGTCCGCCACGGCGGTGAGCTGTTGCTCGACGGCCAGTCGGTCTATGCGCCAGGGCGGGACCTCGTCGACCTGCGACGCCGGGTGGGCATGGTGTTCCAGCGCCCGAACCCGTTCCCGAAGTCGATCTTCGACAATGTCGCCTACGGCCCGTGGGTCAACCGCCTGACGTTGAAGCGAGATCTCCCGGAACTGGTTGAGCGCTGTCTCCGGCAGGCCGCACTTTGGGATGAGGTCAAGGATCGCCTGCACGAGCCCGGGACCGGGCTCTCCGGTGGACAGCAGCAGCGGCTCTGCATCGCCCGCGCCCTGGCCAACGCCCCCGAGGTCCTGCTGATGGACGAGCCCTGCTCGGCGCTGGACCCGATCGCGACCCAGAAAGTCGAGGAACTCATCTTCGAGCTCAAGCAACACTACACGATCGCCATCGTAACACACAACATGCAGCAGGCCGCCCGCGTGTCCGACTACACCGGCTTCTTCGACCGCGGCGAACTGATCGAGTTCGGCGATACGGAACAGATCTTCACCGCCCCGGCGCAGGAACGCACCGAGGCGTACATCACGGGGAGATTCGGATGACCGAGGCCCACCGGCACTTTCACGACGACCTCAGCCAGGTCAAGATCCGCCTCCTGACGATGTCCGGGGAGGCCGAAGCCGCGCTTGGCCTGGCCGTCGATGCGCTGCTCGAGCGTGACGCCGCCAAGGCCGAGGCGGTGATCGCCGGCGACCGGATCATTGACCAGATGGAGGTCGAGCTCGAGGAGATGTGTATCAACTTGCTGGCGCTCCAGCAGCCGATGGCACGCGACCTCCGCATGCTCACTTCGGCACTCAAGATCGCGAACGACCTCGAACGGGTGGGGGATCACGCGGTCAACATCGCGCAGTCTGCGCTGCGGCTCGCGGACCAGCGCGCCATCGCGCCGGAACCCGAAATTGTCGAAATGGCGCGGCTCGCGCGCGACATGCTCTCCGACGCGCTCGAGGCATTCATTCGCGGCGACTCGCAGGCCGGGCGCGAGGTGTGCCGGCGCGACGACAAGGTGGATGTGCTGCACAAGTCGGTGTTCCGGATTCTCCTCACCCACATGATGGAGGACCCGCACACCATCGGGGCAGGCATGGAGCTCTTCCTCGTGAGCCGCAACCTCGAGCGGGTGGCGGACCTGGCGACGAACATCGGCGAGGACGTGGTGTTCCTGGTCGAAGGCAAGTCGATCAAGCACCACGCCGAGGATGTCGGCGACGCGGCCTGGCCGGCGGGAGCGCCAAAGCGGTGACGCGCGCGCGCCCGGCCGCCGGCGCGCGCCTGGCCGCGATCGACGTCGGATCGAACTCCATCCGGCTCCTCATCGCCACATACGACCCACGCACGGGGCTGGCGCCGATCGACGAGATCAAGGCCCAGCCCCGCCTGGCACAGGGGCTGGCCGCCACCGGGAGTCTCGATCCCGAGGCGATCGAGCGCGCGCTCACTGCCCTGCGCCGCATGGCCGACGTGGCCCGCCGGCGAGGCGCCACCCAGATTGCGGCGGTCGCCACCGCCGCAGTTCGCGAGGCAAAGAACGGCGACGAATTCGTCCGCCGGGTTCGCGACGAGATCGGGCTCCCACTGCAGGTCATTAGTACCGAGCACGAAGCGCAGCTCTCCTACCGCTCCGTCCGCCACCACTTCCGGCTCGACAACACCAAGGCGCTCATTGCCGACATCGGCGGCGGAAGCCTCGAACTGGTGGGCGCGGTGGATGGACTCGTCGAGCTGAGTCGATCGCTGCCCTATGGGGCGGTCCGGCTGACGGAGCAGTTCATCCCGGGAGAGCGGGCCCAGCATCGTGAGGTGGGCGTTCTGCGCAAACACCTCGGGAAACGCCTGGCGCGGCAGCTGCCCAAGCGGGCGTGGATCGGCGCGCGGATTATCGGCTCGGGGGGCACGTTCACGAATCTCGGTCGGATGGCGGTCGCCCGACGGGGCGGCGACCCCAGCGAGCCGGTCCACGGAATCGACATCACCGTCGCGGAAGTGGAACACCTGCTCGAGTGGCTCTCCACGCGGACCGCCCTGCAGCGCCGGAACGTGCCGGGCCTCAACCCGGAGCGTGCCGACATCATCCTGGCCGGCCTGACGGTCATCGCGGCGTTGCTTGAGCGCCTCGACGCCACCGGTGTGACGGTCAGTGCCTATGGCCTCCGGGAAGGACTGCTCTGGGAGATGGTCGGTGCCTCGGCCGCCGTCACGCCCCCGGTCGACCCGATGCAGCTGGTCCGGGAGTTTGCCGACCGCTGCCGTACCGACCGACAGCACGTCGAACAGGTCCGCCGCCTGGCGCTTTCGCTCTTCGACCAGATCGGCGAGGCCATCGGCTGCACGGCGGAGGAGCGGCATATTCTCGAAGCGGCCGGCATCCTCCACGACGTGGGACAGCTCGTGAGCTACAAGAGCCATCACCGCCACAGCTACCAGCTGATCATGCACGCGGACCGCATCGGCCTCGGCGCGCGCGAACGTTCGCTCGTGGCGCTGGTCAGCCGTTACCACCGCCGCCGGGGACCCAAGAGGTCCGACCCCCCGTTCGCGGCCCTGGCGCCCGACGACCAGGCCCTGGTCCGACGGGTCAGTGGGCTGCTCCGGGTGGCCGACGGCCTCGACCGTGGCCACACAGCGGTCGTCGATCAGGTCGCTGCGGAATTGACGCGCAAGAAGCTCGTGCTGCGGATCACCCCGAGGCGCGCCGGCGCCAACATGGCCCTGGAAGGATGGGCGGCGCGCCGCAAGGCGGATGTGCTGCAGAAGGTGCTCGGCCGGAAGATCAAGATCACCGCCTCACTTGCCCCGACCACCAAACCGCGCAAGCGCGCTACTCCCCGTAAGGGACCCAGACGTTCTTGATCTGCGTGGCGTGACGGAGGAACCGCTCCCCTTCGCCCTCCGCGGCCACGTCCCACCGGACCCCACGGCCGTGATCGACCCAGGTCTGCTTCAGGTTGTCCGCCGAAAGGCGCTCCACGTCCGCACTCCCCGCCGCCGAGCCCCAGTACCACATCGCGTCGACATCATCGTGCGCTGCCAGCACGGCGGCGAGCTCTTCGCGAGGCCCGGTGACGAGGTTGAGCGCGCCCGCCGGCAGATCGGAGGTGTCGAGCACCTGGTACAGGTCGGTGGCGAGCAGAGGCCATGTCGCGGACGGGACCGCCACGACCGAGTTCCCCATCGCGAGTGGCGGGATCGTCGCCGAAAGAAAGCCCAGGAGAGGCCACGCTTCGGGACAGACCACCGCCATCACGCCCAGCGGCTCCGGCATGGCGAGCGTGACATTGCGAATGGGAGTGTGGTGGACCCGCCCATCCCACTTGTCCGCCCATGCGGCATAGCTGAAGAGGCGTGACAGGGAGAGATCGACCTCCGCGCGACCCTGCCGCCTGGTGCGCCCCGTGAGGCTGACGAGTCGGGCCACGAACTCGTCGCGCCTCGCGTTCAGGTTCTCGGCAATGCAATAGAGCACCTGGGCCCGGAGGTGCGCCGTCGAGCGACCCCAACCGCGGGCGGCGTGGGCCGCTTCGACCGCATTGCGAATGTCCTTCCGGTTGCCCTGCCCTACCTCACCCACCACCTCCCCCGACGCATCGTGCACCGGCGTGCTGTACCCGGAATCGGGCCGCACCTGCGCCCCGCCGATGTAGAGCTTTGGGGTACGGTCGATCGGCGGGGCGGCGGGGCGGCGGGGCCGTGAGGCGGAGGATTTCCGCGGAACTGCGTACGCAGTTGCTGCCCCCCTTCCCCCCTGCCGCCCGGCCTCACTGTCCTTCACATACTCCCACAACCCCTCTTTCCCTCCCTCGCGCCCGAAGCCGCTCTCACGGTAGCCGCCGAAGCCGGCGGCGGCGTCGAAGACGTTCGTACAGTTGATCCAGACCGAGCCCGCCTTGACCTTCGGGGCGATATCGAGCGCGAGATTGATGTTCTCGGTCCAGATGCTCGCGGCGAGGCCGTATCGCGTGTTGTTGGCGAGCTCGACGGCCTCTGCGGGAGTGCGGAAGCTCATCATCACGACGACGGGTCCGAAGATCTCCACCTGGGCGACCGTGGCGGCCGGCGCCACATCGGTGAAGAGCGTGGGGGGATAGAAATATCCCTCGGTGGGGCAGCTCCACGACGGTTGCCACATCCGGGCGCCCTCCTCCTCACCCTTCGCCACGAGTTCGCGGATCTTTTCGAGCTGCACCGGCGCGATGATGGCGCCGATGTCCACGGCCTTGTCCAGCGGATCGCCGATGCGGAGCGTCTCCATGCGCGCCTTGAGCCGCGCCTCCAGCTTCGGTGCGATACTCTCCTGCGCCAGGATGCGTGACCCGGCACAGCACACCTGCCCCTGGTTGAACCAGATCGCGTCTACCACCCCTTCGACCACGCTGTCGAGATCGGCATCGTCAAAGACGAGAAAGGGAGACTTCCCGCCGAGCTCGAGGGAGAGCGTCTTGCCACTGCCGGCCGTGGCCACGCGGATGATACGGCCGACATCGGTGGAACCGGTGAAGGCGATCTTGTCCACGCCGGGATGGGCCACCAGCGCAGCGCCGGTCCGTCCGTCGCCGGTGAGGATGTTGACTGTCCCGGAGGGCAGCCCCGCCTCCGCACAGAGTTCGGCGAAGAGAAGCGCCGTCAGCGAGGTGAATTCCGCCGGTTTGAGGACCACCGTGTTTCCCATGGCCAGCGCCGGCGCGATCTTCCAGGCGAGCATCAGCATCGGAAAATTCCACGGGATGATCTGCCCCGCGACGCCCACTGGCTCCATGCCGGGGAGTTCACGGTCCATCAACTGCGCCCATCCTGCATGGTGGTAGAAATGCCGCGCCACGAGCGGGATGTCGATGTCGCGCGACTCGCGGATCGGCTTGCCGTTGTCGAGAGATTCCACCACCGACAGCAGGCGCGCATGGCGCTGCACGGCGCGCGCCAGCGCGTACAGATGCCGCGCGCGGCCATGCCCGCCGAGCGCCCACCATGCGGGCTGGGCCGCGCGGGCCGCGGCGACCGCGGCGTCCACGTCGGCATCCGAAGCCTGGGTCACCTGGGCGAGCGGTTGCCCCGTCCCCGGGTTCACCGTCTGGAAGAGATCTCCCGGCGCCACCCACTCGCCCCCAATGAACAGCCCAAACCTTCGGGCGTGCCGCTCCAGCCACTCCTCCGCCGGCTTGGCAGACTCGGGAGCGGGCCCATACGCCATGCTGGCGAAGATCTCGGGGATGGTTGCCATGTCGATGTCCTTAGGTCGTCGGCCCGTGAACGTCACGGCAGCGGGTGCCGATGCGAGGCGGAGTACCGGCCCGTGACGAAGTACTCGAGTTGTCGCTCGATGTCGGTAAGCAGCCCGCTGGCCCCGAAGCGGAAGAGTTCGGGCCGAAGCCACGGCTCGCCCAGCTCATCCTTCATCATGGAAAGCCACTCCACCGAGTCCTTGGCCGTCCGGATGCCGCCGGCGGGTTTGAACCCTACCCTGCTCTCGGCGCGCTCATGGTAGTCGCGGATCGCGCGGACCATCACGAGCCCGACCGGCAAGGTGGCGTTGACGGGCTCCTTGCCGGTGGAGGTCTTGATGAAGTCAGCACCGGCCATCATCGCCACGACGCTGGCCCGCGCCACATTGCGGAGGGTCCCGAGTTCGCCGGTACCGAGGATCACCTTGATGTGCGCATCACCACAGGCGTCCCGGAAGGTCCGAACCTCGTCGTACAACGCCTGCCAGTCACCGGATAACACGTGCCCTCGGGTAATGACCACGTCGATCTCATCCGCTCCCGACTCCACCGAGGCGCGAATCTCCTCGACGCGCTGGGGAAACGGGCTCAGGCCGGCGGGAAATCCAGTGGACACCGCTGCCACCGGGATGCCGGTGCCTCGCAGGGCCTCGACAGCCGCCGGCACGAGGCGGTGGTACACACAGACCGCCGCCACGCGGATTCCCAGACCCTCGGCACCGAGCGCGGCGAGCAGGTCGGCGCGCACCGGTGCCCGGGCCTTGGCACAGAGCCGCCGTACCCGCGCGGGGGTATCGTCCCCCTGCAGGGTCGTGAGATCCATCAGCGTGATGGCGCGGAGAAGCCAGGCGGCCTGGTATTCCTTCTTGACCGTGCGCCGCTTGGGGATGGTGGCGGCCCGGCGCTCGATGGCGCTCCGGTTGGCGCGGACAGCCCGGACCCACGACAGGTCCAGCGGCATCCCGGGATTGCGGGAGTGCACGGAGATCGGCATCTCCGCCGGCGGCACCCCCGGGCGGGGTGGAAGGGTGGGCATGTGGCTCCCTGACGATGGGCGGTCGGGCCGCGCCGCGGGCTCCTACGAGACAGCGGTAATATATGACATCGAGGCCCGGCTGGCGGCAGCCTCCAAACACGAACATCTTCCAGAACCCGTGTTGCACAACCTCCCGTCGCGCGTACCTTCACAGGTACTCTCCTCCTTCTCACAGGACTTGGACTTCGATGCGCTCCCGCACCCTGCTGCTTGCGTTCCTTTCCGCGTCCCTGCTCGCGACCCCGAGCATGGCTCAGGACAAGAAGACCTTTGCGAATGCGACCGAGGCCCTGCAGGCCTCCGGCGCCATGGCCGGCCAATCGGGGCCGCGCGGCGTGACCTGGATCGATGGCGGCAACCGCTACTCCTATACGACCCGCGGGGCCGATGGCGAGGAAATCCGCGCCACCGATCCCGCCACCGGCAGCGACACCCTGCTCTTCTCCGCCAAGGGCGTCACCTTCCCGGATACGGCGGCCCCGTTCCGCTACCGTTCCTTCCAGTTCGCACAGGACTCGAAGCACCTGGTCTTCCAGACCAGGTACAAGCAGATCTACCGACGTTCGGGGAGCTCCGACTATTTCGTCTATTCGCTGGCCGACCAATCGATGCAACTCGCCGCGCAGGGCGCTCAGACCGGGGAGCTTTCTCCCAACGGAGCCCTGTTCGGATATGAACTCGGCGGCGATCTCTATGTTCGGGACCTCGGCACCAACATCGACAAGCGTCTGACGACCGGGGCCACGGAGACGCTGCACAACGGCCGGTTCGACTGGGTGTACGAAGAGGAGTTCGGCATGGCCCAGGCGTGGAACTGGTCGCCGGACAGTCGGCACGTGGCCTACTGGCAGGTCGATGAGAGCGCCGAGCCGTTCATCCAGCTGTCGAACTACGAGGGTGCGCATCCGGAATGGGACACGCTCCGCATCCCCCAGCCAGGCGATTCCAACCCGAAGGTCCGCATCGGCATCGTGAATGTCGCCACCGGGAAGCAGGTGTGGCTGGACACCAAGGCGACCGGCGACTTCTACATCCCGCGGGTCTACTGGACCAGCGCCGCCGACACCCTGGCCGTGCTGGAACTCAATCGGAAGCAGAACACGCTGCGGCTCTTTTTCTTCAACGTGAAGGACGCGGGCAGCCGACTGGTGCGGACCTGGACCAGTGACACCTGGCTCGACGTGTACGATTTCTACGCCGGTATCCAGGACATGATGACCTTTCCGGCAGGGAGCAGGGAGTTCTTCTGGATTTCCGATCAGGACGGCTGGCAGCACATCTACCGATACGACTACTCGGGGAAGCTGATCAACCAGGTCACTGACGGCCCGTACACGGTCACCCGCATCGAGGGCACCGACCCGGCCCGCAAGATGATCTATTTCAGTTCCACGGAGGTCTCTCCGTTGCAGCGGCAGCTCTACGCGGTCCGGTTCGACGGCAAGGGCAAGAAGCGGCTGACCGCCACGGCGGGGACACATGCGATTGACATGGCCCCCAACGCCCGATACTACATCGATCGCTGGTCATCGACGACGCAGCCGCGCCAGGTGGAACTCTGGGCCACCGGCGGCACGATGCTCAAACAGTTGGTGGACGCCGCCGCCGTCACCGAGTGGCTGTCCACGCACGCCTACTCGCCGGTGGAACTGTTCCAGTTCACTACCTCCGACGGCCAGCGGCTGGATGGCTCGATGATCAAGCCACCCGACTTCGATCCGACGAAGAAGTACCCCGTCATTCTTGACATCTACGGTGGCCCCGGTTCGCAGCAGGTGTACGACCGGTTCGGCTCCAACGGCATGGACCAGTGGCGGGCGCAGCAGGGATACATCATCGTCGGACTCAACAACCGGGGCTCGAACAACTACGGCAGCGCCTTCATGAAGCAGGTCTACCGGCACCTTGGCAAGTATGAGGCGATGGACTTCGCGGAGACGGCGCGGTGGCTGGCCACGCAGCCGTTTGTGGACGGCGACCGGATCGCCATCGACGGCACCAGCTACGGCGGGTACAGTGTCCTGTACACGATGGCGGCCTATCCCGAGGTGTTCGCGGCCGGCATCGCCAATTCGGCAGTCACCGACTGGCGGTTGTACGACACCATCTATGCCGAGCGGTACATGGACGTGCTGCCGGACAACGCCGCCGGCTATGACAGCTCCGCGGTGAACCCGCGCGCGGGACGCATCACGGGCAAGGTCCTCGTCATCCACTCGATGATGGACGACAACGTGCATCCGGTAAACACGATGCAGTTCCTGACCGCTGCCACCGACGCCGGCGTCGACGCCGAACTGCGGATCTATCCGCCGGGGCGGCATGGCGCGGCCTACAATTTCCCGAGCTTCCTGATGATCCAGCGTGTGTCCGACCAATTCCTCGCCCGGACCATCGGCAGCGGGGCGTCCACCGCGGGCGACACACCCTAAGCAGACAGGAATGGGAGGCCGATGAGTCCATCCTTCGAGACGCCGCCGGGCATGCCGTCGACACGCAAGCCGACCGATGCCGAACGCGACATCTACGGCCTGACTCACACGGGCAGCGTGCGGTCGGCCAACCAGGACCATTTCCTCATCTGCGCGCTCCGCCGGCAGGTGGACATCAGCATGACGAGCTTGCCGGAGGGCAGTCGGTGGCCTGCGACGGAACGGCTTGCCACCCTCGCCATGGTCGCCGACGGCGTCGGCGGCAGTTCCCATGGGGAGGAGGCCAGTCGCCTGGCGGTGGAGTCGATCACCGATTACGTGGCGCAGGGGATGCGGGCCTACTACACCGCCGACGCCGCCGCCGAGGAGGACTTTGCATCGGCGCTGGTCGATGGGGCCATGCAGACCCACGCCCGCATCGTGGAGCGCGCCAAGGCCGACGCAAGTGGGCGCAACATGGCCACGACGCTCACGCTCTACCTCGGCATCTGGCCCAGGGCATACCTGCTCCAGCTCGGCGACAGCCGCTGCTACCTGCTGCGGGAGGGCGTCCTGAGTCAGATCACGCGCGACCAGACGATGGCACAGGAGTTGGTGGACCAGGGTGTCTTGACCCGGACCGACGCCCCGCGCACACGGTGGGCGCATGTGCTTTCGAGCGCGATCGGCGGGCACCAGACGGCGCCTGTCGTCACGCGCGTCGAGTTGAACTGGGGCACGGTGGTCCTGCTGTGCAGCGATGGGCTGACAAAGCACGTCTCCGACGAGAAGATCGCGGAGCGGCTCCGGGCCATGACATCCTCGAAGCAGGTCTGCGAGCAGTTGCTGGAGGATGCCTTGGCAGACGGCGGGAGCGACAACATCACGATCCTGGTAGGGCGCGCCATGCAGAAACCGGTCACGTCCGGGTGAGGCTTGCACCGGAGGCGCGCTGACACGGCACTGACTTTCGGCATATCGCTCGACGCCCTATGATTCTCCGATCCGGCCACTGCGACTCGCAAACCCTCCCGCCCATGGACTAGGCCCAGATGCCCGATATCGGCTCGTTCCACCCGCAAATCGTTCACTTCATCGTGGTCCTGGGCTTTGTCGGCGTGGGGCTGCGTCTCCTCACGTTCCTGGTCAAGATCGAGTGGATCCGGCCGGCGGCCACGCTGGCACTGCTGGCTGCGGCCCTCTCCGGCGCGCTCGCCGCCCGCTCCGGAGACGATGCCCATGGGCTGGCCGAGCGTATCCCCGGGGCTCGGGAAGCCGTGCAGAAACATGAAGCGATGGGCGAGCGTGCCCGGAACATCTTCCTGGTGGTGGCCGGGCTTGAGCTCCTGGCTTTTGCGGTGCGGAAGAAAGAGAAGCTGCATCGCGCCGCGCTTGTCGGCTCCGCGGTGACGGGGGTCGTGGCGGCGTTCTTCCTCTTCGAGGCGGCGGAACATGGCGGCGAGGTGGTCTACAACTACGCCGGCGGCATAGGCACCCGATCCGGTCACCCTGACCATGTGAAGAACCTGCTGGTGGCCGGGTTGTACTACGGCGCGCGCGCAGAACGGGAAGCGGGTGACACCGCCGATGCCGCGCGGCTGACCGAGGAGCTCGCCCGGCAGATGCCCGACGACTTCAGCGTCCAACTCCTCGCGGCACGGTCCCAGCTGGCGGATCTCCATGACCCCGAGGCGGCGCTCGTGATTCTCGATCAGATCCAGATCACGGCCGACAACGCGCGCGCGGTACTGCAGGCGGGAATCCTCCGGAGCGATATCTACGTGGCGATGGGACAGCCCGACGCGGCGCGGGCCGTGCTGCAGGAACTCACCGCACAGTTCCCGGACAACGCCATGGTCCAGCGGGTGGTGGGAGAGGCCAGCGCCAAGCTGCCGTGAGGGGCTCCGCACGCCCCCTGTGCTATGTATAATTCTCGGGCGAAGTCGTTGATTCCGCATGCCCGACTCACCTGTTCGCCTTCGATCGTGGAGCCTGCGGTGGCTTTCTCGCGTGCAGCCTGCCAGGTAGCCCGCTCCCTGGCGGTGGCGATGGCCGCGCTGGCGCTTTCGGCGGCTCCAATGGCGGCGCAGCAGGCGCCGACGACGGGTGACAGCGTGATAGTGATCCCGGGCCCGCAGTTCAGTACCACCTCCTGGATTCGGTGGCTCGGCACCCCGCTGTTCGGCTCCCGCTATCGCGATCTCTGGAACACGCCCATCACGCTCCCCGTGCTTGATATTCAGGCCACGGCCGGCGGCCTCGTCGAATCCGGCCGCGGCACTGGCCTCGAGGCAGGCCTGATCTACCTCACCGGTGCCGATGGGTCCCACTGGACCTTCTTTCCGCTCGACCGTCCGGAGCCGCACACCTTTCCCCCCGATGTCGTTCCCGAGGCGGTCAGCGATGGGCTCATCACCGACCTTACGAGCGGGCGGAACCCCGCCGGACCGCTGGTGGCGGCGGTGCTCGCCAAGGCGGCCGGCGTGCCGAATCAGGAGGCCTGGCTGGTGGCAGTGCCAGCCGGCTCGGGATGGCAACTCGCGGCGGCAGGCGACTCCGCCCGAGCCGGCTACCTCCTCCGGAGTGACCCCGTCGCCCTGACGGACTCCACGGGGCCGGTCGCGGACGGCACCGTCCTGAGCGCCCTGGCCTTCCTGCACCGTGCGCTCTCCCGGCCCACCGAGCGGATCGACGCGCGTGCCGCGCTGCTGGCGACCCTCTTCAACGTGTATGTCGGCAACCTCAATCCACGTTTTCTGGAGTGGCGGTGGCAGGCCTCGGTCGCGGGCTCGGACATACTGTGGACGCCGCTCGGCACCTTCCGCGCCACGGCGTTGTCCCGGTACAACGGCATCGTGTCCAACGCCTGGCGTCCGCTCTCGCCTGACCTGGTCAGTTTCGGCAGGAACTTCCCGCATGCGCTGTCGGGGAATTCCGACCAGAAGAGCGCCTATCGCCTCCTGCTCGGATCGCTGGGGCGCCCCACCTGGGACTCGGTGGCGGCCGTCCTGCAGGACGGGCTCACCGACTCGGTCATCGACGCCGCAGTGGCCAGCATGCCCGCCGCGTACCGGGCGAAGATCGGTGAAGAGACGGTGCGCGACCTGCGGCACCGGCGGGACCACCTCTCGCAAGTCGTCGAACGGATGTACCGGCAGGTCCGTGAGGACGCGGAAGTCTATGCGATGACCGAATCCGAGCGGGTGGTCCTGCAGTGGGCTGGCCGGGACTCGCTCGAAGTGCGCATCGGTGGCCGACAGCCGGCGCCATTTCTGGCCCACGAGACCGAGCGCGTGACGCTGTTCCTCGGAACCGGGCACGACACGCTCGAGGTTGTTGGAACGCCTGGAAAGGCCCCGAGCGTTCGGGTGGCCCCGCTGCCAGGCGAGTCCCTGTTTGTCACTGGAACGGGCGATCGACAAGCGGTCACCATCTTCGGCAAGCCGGCAACGGTGACGAGTGATCAGCCCGCCGACACGCGGATCCGGTCCAAGGCGCTCACCAACCCCCTCGCCTTCATCGACAGCACGGGCGAAGAGCGAAGCGAGGTTCCGCGTACCTACCACCCCACCGGTTGGTTCGCCCTGACTTCAGGCGTCGGGCTCCTCATCGGTGCAGGCGTGGTCCGGACCGACTGGTCGCGGCGACGCCCGGCCCTACCGCAACCGCCTCACGCTCCGCGCCGCCTACGGGTCCGACTCCAAGAATGGCGTGGTGGAATTCCTGGGCGACTTCCGTTTCGAGAACTCGCCGCTCCAGTTGCAGGTCGAGGCCGCCGCCTCCGGTGTCGGCGCGATCTACTTCTATGGGTACGGCAACGAGACGCCCGGCGACAGTACCAACGCCTATTATCGGGCCGGCCGGAACCTCTACGGCCTGGCCCCCACGCTGCTCCTCCCCCTCTCGGACCGGATCAAGGTCGGAGCCGGCATCGAATTGAAGTCGGTGAACACACCGCTCGACAGCAGTCTCTACATCGGAATCGCGGAGCCATACGGCAGCCCGGCCTTCGGGCAGGCCGGCTTCACGGGCGAGTTTCTCTTCGATACCCGAGATGTGCGCGGCGCGCCCCGCAAGGGCGTGCTGGCAACGATATCCGGCGGCTGGTATCCCTGGGTCAAGGACGGGAGCGGTGATTTCGTAACCGTCTCTGGTTCGATTGCGACCTACCACACGCCCCACTGGTGGCAGGCCATGACCGTGGCGGCCCGGGCGGGTGGTACGACGACGGCCGGCAGCGTCCCCTACTACGAATCGGCGTTCGTGGGCGGGGGTCGCACGGTGCGGGGCCTGCCGCAGGGGAGGTACGAAGGCGAGCACGCGTTGTACGGGAACCTCGACCTGCGCCTTCGCGTCACCCAGCTGCAGTTCGTGCTCCCCTGGGACTTCGGTGTCCTGGGGCTGGCGGACGTCGGCCGGGTCTGGGTGTCCGGGCAGCAGTCGAGTCTGTGGCATCCGAGTTTTGGCGGTGGACTCTGGGCGGCACTGCTCGACCGCTCCCTCGCCGCGAGTCTCACCGTGGCGACCGGCGCCGGTCAGGGCGTCTTCATCAATGCGCTTGGCGGCTTCTCCTTCTAGTTCCGCGATACTCGAGACGGACACCCAAATATGCTTGCTCTTCTGTTCATGCTGTCGCAAACCGCCGCCCAGGACACGCTGACCTACGCCTCCCCGGCACTGCGGCAGGTGATTGCCCGGGCCGAGTCCGCCAATGCCGCGCCGCCCGCCGACCTCCGTGGATACTCGGCGCGATACGAGTCCGAGGTGGCCCTCGTCAAGCTGCTGCCGGACCGGATCCAGGGCGCATCCACGATCGAGCAAACCGCGGGCGTATTCACCTGGCTCGCGGACAGCGGGTACGGCCAGCGTCAACTTGGGTACCGGGTGGTAACGACCGGCGTGCCGCTCCCCGGCTCGGCGGCGCTGTCGAACGGCTGGATCATCCCGACCATGACCGGGCCCAAGATCAGCATCTTTGGCGCGTCGAGCGGCGCCAAGACGGCCGTCGGCGCCGATTCGGGCGGAGACTACTCGGCGTGGTCACCCCTGGGACCGGACCGTGAGAAATATTACCGGTTCGAGGGGGGGGACACCGTCACCATCGCGTTCCCCGACGGGACGGCCCAGCGGATGGTGCGCGTCGAAGTCTGGCCCCGCGACGCGGGAGCCGCCCGGGAGAAGATCTTCCGTGGAGACATCTACCTCGATCCCGAGACCGGCGTCCTCCGCCGCCTGAAGGGGCAATTCCTCACCATCGGCGGTCCCCCCCGTCGGGCCGGACGAAGTTCCTGAACAACCTCGCCATCAACGGCGCGGTGGCGGATATCGTGACCACCGAGGTACCGGGCGCGGGATGGCTCCCCACCTACCAGCGGATCGATCTCGAGGTGCTCATTCCGCTGACCACCGAGAGCTGGAGCATTCTCCGGGTCATGTCGCGGCTCGGCGACATCGAGGCGATCGTCAGTACCCCGGGTGGACCGGCGGCGCCGCTCCCGCCGCTTGACCGCGGCCGCACGGTCACGACGAAGGACAGCCTGGGCAGGTTCAGCGACTGGAACCTCCCGCCGAACACGCCGATCAACTCGGTGGAAACGGCCGATCTCTTCAGCGTGGGGCCGCTGGCCATGCGCCCGGACGGCCCTCCGGAGTACCTCTGGCGCGGCCCGACCACGCTCCAGGCACTCCGGTTCAACCGGGTCGAGGGACTCTACCTCGGCGTCTCCGGTACCATGTTCTTTCGCGATGCCGTACCTGGGCTGAAGGTGCGCGGGACCGCCGGCTACGCCATGTGGCCAGGGCTTCCCCGGGGCGGAGTCTCGGCCACGCTCGGCCGCCCCCGCTGGGCCACCAACGTGAAGGCGATGCGCGACCTCGACCTCGCGACGAAGTTCGGCGACCCGCTCGACTACAATCGCGGCGTCCGGGCGCTCTTTCAGCAGGACAACTACGACTACGTGGATCGCCTGACGGTTGGGGTCGGCGGCGAGTGGTTCTTCAACCCGCGGAATCCCGGTGGTGTCACCGCGCGCGTCGATTGGATCGATGACCGCCGCACCGTGGCGGATTTGTCCACGGGCCCCCTGGGGCAGGCCTACACCATCAACCCGAACGTCATCGCATATGACTACCCCCGGGTTCAGCTGGGCGTGAATTGGCACCCGGAGGTCAGCTCCCATTTCACCAAGTCGGGGATCGGCCTTCACGCGACGTACGAGGCGGGCGGGGGCGACTTTCCGTATCAACGGATTCAGGCCGGGTTTGTCGTCCGCCTCAACTGGAAGGTGGTCACCTTCACCATGGTGGCCGATGCCGGCACCACCATCGCCAACAACCCGCCCACCCAACAGCTGTTCCTGATTGGCGGCTCGGGTTCCATGCCGGGATACGACTACGACCAGTTCGGTGGGAACGTCGGCGCGCTCAGCCGCTGGATGCTGGCGGTGCCGCTGCCGTTCCTCCAGAGTCCGCTCAAGGTGGGCAACGCAACGATTCCGCCCATCGCCCCGAACCTCTCGTACCGGTTTTACGCCGGGTACACCGACACGACGGATGACGCGGCGCAGGCGGCGCTGAACGCCGTCGGGACTCAGACCGTCGATGGCGTCACCCAGCCGTTTTCCGTGGTATCCGACGGTGTGAAGTCGACCCAGGAAATTCGACTGAGCCTCTTCGGTACCCTCCTCGGCTTCGGCGCCGCCAAGCCCACCGACGGGGGCGAGTGGACCTTCACCTTCGCATTCGCACAGTCGTTCTAGCGGTTGGCAGGCCTCCCAGCCCGACCCGGATCTCCGGATTGGGCTGTCCCTATCACATTAATTAACAACGACTTACAATGCTGCCAAAATGGCAGCAAAACGCGGTATGGGGGTTGCCCTACATGAGGCGCGATACTATGCGCCCCGCGCCTGTGGCCTCCAGCCGCAGGTGGGCGTGTGTGATTTCCCGAGAAAGGAACTGAACAGCATGGCCTCGAAGATCATTGGAATCGACCTCGGCACCACGAACTCCGTGGTGGCCGTCATGGAAGGCGGCGATCCCGTCGTCATCCCCAACGCCGAGGGCGGGCGGACCACCCCGTCGGTGGTCGCCTTCACCAAGGACGGCGAACGTCTGGTCGGCCAGGTGGCCAAGCGTCAGGCCGTCACGAATCCCAAGCAGACCATCTTCTCCATCAAGCGTTTCATGGGCCGCCGGACCAGCGAGGTGAAGGAGGAGGCGAGTCGCGTCCCCTATCCTGTCGCCGACGGCGCCAATGGGCTGGCCGCGGTGGAAATCCAGGGCAAGAAGTACACGCCGCCCGAGATTTCCGCGATGATCCTGCAGAAGATGAAGCAGACCGCGGAGGACTATCTCGGCACCACGGTGACCGAGGCGGTCATTACGGTGCCCGCCTACTTCAACGACTCGCAGCGGCAGGCCACCAAGGACGCCGGCAAGATCGCGGGCCTCGAGGTCAAGCGGATCATCAACGAGCCGACCGCGGCGGCGCTGGCCTACGGCCTCGAGAAGAAGAAGGACGAGAAGATCGCCGTCTTCGACCTCGGCGGCGGCACCTACGACATCTCCGTCCTGGAGCTCGCCGAGGGCGTGTTCGAGGTGAAGAGCACCAACGGCGACACGCACCTCGGCGGCGATGACTTCGACCAGCGCGTCATCGACTGGCTCGTCACCGAATTCAAGAAGGACCAGGGCATCGACCTCTCGAAGGACCCGATGGCGCTCCAGCGCCTGAAGGAAGCCGCCGAGAAGGCCAAGATGGAGCTCTCGAGCACGCAGCAGACCGACATCAACCTGCCGTTCATCACGGCCGACCAGTCGGGTCCGAAGCACCTGAACTACAACCTGACCCGCGCCAAGTTCGAGCAGCTGGTGGACGACCTGATCCAGCGGACCATGCCGCCGATGCAGCAGGCGCTCAAGGACGCCGGGCTCGACCCCAAGAGCATCGACGAGGTGATCCTCGTCGGCGGCTCGACGCGCATCCCGAAGATCCAGGAAGTGGTCAAGGAGTTCTTCGGCAAGGAGCCGAACCGCTCGGTCAATCCCGACGAGGTGGTGGCCATCGGCGCCGCCATTCAGGGCGGCGTGCTCGGCGGCGACGTGAAGGACGTGCTCCTGCTCGACGTCACGCCGCTCTCGCTCGGCATCGAGACGCTCGGCGGCGTGACGACCGTGCTCATCCCGCGCAATACCACCATCCCGACCAAGAAATCGGAGGTCTTCTCCACCGCCGAGGACAACCAGACCACGGTCGAGATCCACGTCCTGCAGGGCGAGCGGCAGATGGCGGTGGACAACCGGACCATCGGCAAGTTCCAGCTCACCGGCATTCCGCCGGCACCGCGCGGCATGCCGCAGGTGGAGGTGGCGTTCGACATCGACGCCAACGGGATCCTGCACGTGTCGGCCAAGGACAAGACCACCGGCAAGGAGCAGAAGATCAAGATCGAGGCGTCCAGCGGGCTGTCCGACGCTGATATCGAGAAGATGGTCAAGAGCGCCGAATCGCATGCCTCGGACGACAAGAAGCGCCGGGACGAGATCGAGGCGCGCAATCAACTCGACGGCCTGATGTACAAGGTCGAAAAGGACAGCAAGGAGTGGGTGGACCGCCTCTCCGAAGAGGCCAAGTCAAAGCTGGACAACGCTTTGGAAGGCGGCAAGGGCGCTCTCAAGACCGGCGACCCGGACCTCATCCGCCGGGCTCTCGACGAGTTGAACGCCGCATACTCCGCCGCCGGCGCCTCGCTCTACCAGAGTGCGCAGGGGGCCGCGGAGCCGACGCCTGAGGGGGCCGGAGCCACCGAGGGCGCCGCCCCGGCCGAGGACGTCGTCGAGGCCGACTACGAAATCGTCGACGACACCAAGAAGTAGCTCGCGACTGAAACCTTTTCCTGTGCATCCGGGTTATGATGGAATAGCCCGGCTGCGCCGGGAAATGCACTCATATACACATTCAGAAAGTCTCCCTCATGTCCGTGCGCACCCGCAACTGGCTCAAATTCGGTAGTCTCGTCGGCCTGGCCTTCATGCTGGGCCTGCTCTTCGCCGGTGTCCTGGAACTCCCCGGTGCCACGCAGGCCCAGAGCCAGTCGGGGCTGCTGACTCGGCCCGCGAGCTCCCAGTCGGCCGTTCCGGCGGTGGTCCGTCAGCCCCTCACCGCCAACACCCCCGCCGCCAACATGCTGGTCGCCCTCAGCGACGCCTTCGCCGACGTCGCCGAGAGCGTGAAGCCGAGCGTGGTCGTGGTCCGCTCCCAGAAGACCAATGCCGCCCCGCAGGCACAACTGCCTCCGGAGATGCAGCGGTTCTTTCCCCATAATCGGCAGGGACCGCGCGTCGAGCAGGGTGGCGGGACTGGGTTCGTCGTTTCCGCGGACGGCCTGATCCTGACCAACAATCACGTCGTCGAAGGGGCGGACAAGGTGACCGTCGAGCTTCCCGACCGGCGTGTCTTCGAGGCGTCCGTCGTGGGGACCGACGCGAACACCGACGTGGCGGTGGTGCGGATCAAGGCCACCGGCCTCAAGCCCGTCGTGCTGGGCAACAGCGACGAGGCACGGGTCGGCGAGTGGGTGCTGGCCATCGGCAATCCGCTCGGCAATGCCCTGACGTTTACCGTGACGAGCGGCATCATCAGCGCGACGGGCCGCGGACTGAACAGCCTTCCCAATCGCACGGCGGGGAGCATCCAGGACTTCATCCAGACGGATGCGGCCATCAATCCCGGCAACTCCGGTGGACCACTGATCAACGTCCGCGGTGAGGTCATCGGCATCAACTCCGCCATCGCCAGCGAAACGGGTTTGAACGCCGGCTACGGGTTCGCGATCCCGATTAACCTGGCCCGCAACGTCATGGACCAGTTGGTCACCAACGGTCGCGTGGAGCGTGCGGCGCTTGGTATCAGCATCCGTGACGCGGGGCCAAACGATGCCGCCTATGTCGGGCTGACCGAAATCCGCGGCGTGAAGGTCGAGACGTTCTCCACCAACTCGCCCGCCGAAGCCGCCGGCATTCGACCGGGCGACATCATCATCAGCGTCGACGGCAAGCAGGTCAATTACACGGCCCAGCTGCAGCAGGCCATCGGGTTCAGCCGCCCTGGTCAGGTTGTCCAGGTCGAGGTGGCCAGGAAGGGCGGCGCCCGGAAGACGTACGCGGTCAAGCTGATTGCGCTCAACGTCCCCGAGGTGGCACAGGGCCCCTCCACGCAGCCCGACGAGGAGGCCGCTCCTGACGTCGGCTCGACGATCGCCCCACTGGGCATCACCGTGCAGGCGCTCACGGCGGCCAATGCGGCTCAGATGGGCCTCCCCCGCGGCACCGAGGGGCTCGTCGTCTTGGACGTCACGCCGGAGGGCCCGGCGTGGGGCATCCTCTCTCCCGCCCGCGCCGGCGGCCCGCCTGAGGTCATTCTCAGTGTGGAGGGCACACCGGTCGCCGATGACGCACAGCTTCGCGCCGCACTCGCGAAACCCGGCCCCGGTGGCATCGTGACGCTCGACATTCTGCGGCCACTGCAGTCGGGCAGTCTCCGCCGGATCGAACGGATCAAGCTGGCCGAGTAGGATCGCACAGCCGAGGAGCGGGGCGTTGGGGCACGGGATGCCGTGCCCCGGCGTGTATGTGCCCTACTCCGCCCCGCTGTTTACATTACAGCGTGAACCTCCACCCCCACTTCCGCTGTGCCGTTCTGGCCTGCACCTTGGCTTGTGTCCCAGACGCCCCGCGGGACGCCGGGAGCCCTTGGCTCGCTGACAGCGATTTTGTCGTTGTCGGTTTGCCTGATGACGCCGATTCCTCCGAAGTCCTGGCGCTCCTCGGCGAGCCTGATTCCGTCATCTCGATCCCGGATCCCGACGAACCGGACATCGAACTGCTGGCCTGGGTGTATCCGGAGCTGGCAGTCGCTCTCGCAGATGACGGCCTCCGCTTCGGCATCACCCTGACCGCCCCGGGGGTGGCCACCGCCCGAGGCCTGCGCACGGGCGACTCCGCCACACGGGTGCTCGACCTCTATGGTCGCCCGCCGCGACGGCAGGCGGCAGCGTGGGACTATATCGCCACGGACGACCCGAACGGCCTTCACGTGATGCGGGTCGGTTTCGAGGGCGAGCGTGTTTCGTGGATCTTCCTTGGCTGGCTCCTGGAGTGACAGCATGACCGGTCGTTCCCGACTTCTCCGAGTGGTCGAAACCGCCGAGCGGCTCCCGCCCGCGCTGCAACCGCCGTTTTGGGGGGCGCTGCTCGGGCTGGCTGTCACGGCGGGGCTCATTCTCGCCAGCGTGCCGCTGTGGCTCCTGCAGGGACGCGCGGACATCCCTGCCGCGGTCCTGGACATGGGAATGGCGGGGCTCCTGGCAGGGGCGGTCGGCGGCGCCATCGCGCTGATTCTGGCCGGACTGCGCAATGCCGGGCCACTGGGCTACTACGCCCTCTGGATCATTGCGAACGCCGGGGCGGCGCTCATCTTCCTCTGGCTCCTCCGTCTCTTCGGGCGGGGAGCGGTCCTCGGACTGGACCGCTCTTTCGCGCCGCTCATCGTCGCCGGGCTCGGCGCCCTCAACGGGTTGATCGTCGCACGGGCGCTCGGTCGGAGCGGCCGGGAGTCGTACGGGGAATTCCGCACCTCGGCGAACCTGGTCGCCGGGGCGCTGCTCGCGGAGACCGCCGATCTCGAGCGCCGGGCCCGGAACAACCCCGCAGCCGCCAGGGATCTCGACCGCGTGCGGCAGGCCGAACCGAGCGACGCCTACCTGCGACTGTTGGAGCGCGTCGGCCGGCGGCTCGACGCGCTCCCGGCCGACGACCTCGACGCGCAGCATGCGCGTGAGCACGTGGCCGAACTGGTCGCCCGGATCCGCGAGGACGTGCAACGACTCGCGGTGGACCCGGAGTTCGCCGCCGAACTGCGACACCGGCAAGAGGTGGCCGAGGAGTTGTTCAAGCGGGAACTGGAGCGCGAAGCAAAGCGATTGCGCAAGGCCGGGGACGCCACCCCGGATGCGAAGGAGACACTCGGGGCAATCGAGCGCGAACTGCGGGGAGAATCCACCGAAGAATCGTGACCCCAACGATCGAGTGCCGGCGACCGTGGCGGAATGGCAGACGCGCCTGGCTTAGGACCAGGTGGGGAAACCCGTGGGGGTTCGAGTCCCTCCGGTCGCACTCAACTTCAGGGAGGCCGCATCTCAACCACGATCGTCATCAACCCGAACGGTCCGATTCGGATCGAGGGTGACTTTACCGTCGTCGACTCGGAGGGCGCGGCCTTCGGGCTCGGAGGTCGAGCCAGAATCACCCTCTGCCGCTGTGGCCACTCCGCCAACAAGCCGTTCTGCGACGGCGCCCACGCCCGCGAGGGATTTCGGGAGCCCGCCGTCGCCCGAGACCTCCCGCCCCGCCCGGGCAGCTGACCCCCGGGATTTGTTTGCCCGGGTCACGGCGGCCGGGTAGATTTCCCCCGCCATGACTACTATCACGATCGAAGCCACCAGCGGCGATGCCGCCTCGAAGTCCCTCCAGGTCACCGTACCGGTGGAGCGCGTCCGCATCGCCGAAGACAAGGCCGTGCAGCAAGTGGCGCGCAACGTCCGGTTGCCCGGCTTCCGCAAGGGCCACGCCCCCCCGGCCATCGTCCGCAAACGGTTCCACGACGCGATCCGCCAGACGGTGCTTGACGAGGTCATCCGCGAGAGCTGGGATCAGGCGCGCGAATCCGAAGGGCTCAAGCCGGTGGCCGACCCCTCGGTGCGGAACCTCAAGTTCGACGAGGGCGGGGCCATCGAGTTCGAGTTGCATGTCGAGGTGCGTCCCGAGGTGACCGTGGCCACGGTCGGCGGGTTCACCCTGACGCGCGAAGTGCCTGAAGTCACCGACGCCCAGCTGGAAGAGCAGCTTGGGCGGCTCCGGGAACAGAAGGCGGCCTGGCTCCCGGTGGAAGGGCAGAAGCCCAGCCCCGGCCAGATGGTGCAGGTCGACGTCACCGCGCTCGACGACGACGCCTCCCCCGAGCCCCAGCCGCACTCCATCGTGCTCGGCGAGGGTCAGGCGCTGGCGGCCCTCGAGGAGCGGATCATGGAGCTCACGCCCGGCGAGGTGGCGGAGACCGAGGTCACGCTTCCCGATGACCATCCCGACGAGAGCCGGCGGGGCAAGGTCCGGAGGCTGCGGGTCGCGCTGCATGAGGTGAAGCGGCAGGAACTGCCGCCGCTCGACGACGCGTTCGCGCGTGAAGTCGGCGAATTCGACGACCTTGCCGGACTCCGCGCCACGGTGCGCGCCGACCTCGAGCAGGACGCGGTGCGGGAGGCCGACGCCCGGGTGCGTGACCAGCTGATCCAGCAGCTGGTCGAGGCGAACAACATCGAGGCTCCCCCGTCGCTGGTGCACCGTGTCATTCACGGCTACCTCCATGCCTACGGCGTCCCGCCGGAGAAGGAGCCGGAGTTTGCGGCACAGTTCCAGCCGGTGGCGGAGGCCCAGGTGCGGCGCGACCTGGTCCTGGCCGCGGTCGCCGAAGCACAGAGCCTGTACGCGACCGAGGCCGATGTTGATGCCCGGGTGGCCACCATGGCCGCGGCCCGCAACGTCCCCGCAGGCCAGGTCTACAGCTCACTCCAGAAGGCCAAGCGTCTGCCGGAACTCGAGCGTGCCATCACCGAAGACAAGGTCTTCAGTTACCTGCTCCAGCAATCCACCGTGGAAGGGTGAGTCCAGTGTCAGTCTATCCTCCCTACATCATCGAGCGCTCCAGCCGCGGCGAGCGCACCTACGACATCTTCAGCCGCCTGTTGATGGACCGGATCGTCTTTCTCGGCGCCGGGATCAACGACGACGTCGCCAACATCATCATCGCCCAGTTGCTGTTCCTGGAGGCAGACAACCCGGAAAAGGACATCTACCTCTACCTGAACAGCCCCGGTGGCGTGGTGTCGAGCGGCATGGCCATCTACGACACGATGCAGCACCTCCGGGCCCCGGTGAACACCATCTGCATGGGGATGGCGGCCTCCATGGGGTCCTTCCTCCTCTCGGCCGGCGCCAAGGGGAAGCGGAGCGCCCTGCCCCACAGCCGCATCATGATCCACCAGCCTTCCGGCGGTGCCCAGGGGACGGCTTCGGACATCGAAATCCAGGCGAGGGAAATTCTCTACCTGCGCTCTAAGATGAACCAGCTCTACAGCTTCCACACCGGCCAGCCGATCGAGACGATCGAGCGCGACATGGACCGGGACCGGTTCATGAGCGCCGAGGAGGCCAAGGAGTACGGCCTCATCGACACCGTCTTTGAGCCCCGGAAGGACTGGCTGGCCCCCCAAGCCGAGCCTTGACGCCCCCCGGGACCCGGCCCACCTTTCGGGTTGGGTCCCCCTTTCACCATCGGCGGCCAGCGCATGTCGAACGACAAGCACCTCCGCTGCTCATTCTGCGGCAAGTCCAAAGACTCGGTCCGGAAGTTCATCTCCGGCCCGTCTGTTTACATTTGCAACGAATGCATCACCCTCTGCAATGAGATCCTGGCGGAGGACGAGGAGCGGGAGGTTGCCGAAAGCATCACCTCCGTTCCGACCCCGGCGGAGATCAAGAGCACCCTCGACGAGTACGTGATCGGCCAGGAACGCGCCAAGCGGACCCTCTCCGTAGCCGTGTACAACCACTACAAGCGCATCAATGCCGCGGCCGCCCGGGATGGCGACGTCGAGCTCGAGAAGTCGAACATCCTGCTCCTCGGGCCGACAGGGGTGGGCAAGACCCTCCTGGCCCAGACCCTCGCCCGCATTCTCGACGTGCCCTTCACGATTGCCGACGCCACCACGCTGACTGAAGCCGGCTACGTCGGCGAAGACGTGGAGAACATCCTCGTGCGTTTACTGCAGGCGGGGGAGTTCAACGTCGCGGAGTGCGAGCGAGGCATTGTCTACATTGACGAGATCGACAAGGTCGCCCGCAAGTCCGAGAATCCCAGCATCACCCGGGATGTCTCGGGCGAGGGAGTCCAGCAGGCGCTCCTGAAGATCCTCGAGGGCACGGTCGCCTCGGTGCCCCCGCAGGGCGGGCGGAAGCACCCGCAGCAGGAGTACATCCAGATCAACACCAAGGACATCCTGTTTATCTGCGGCGGCGCCTTCGACGGCCTGGAGAAGATCATCGAGGCGAGGGTCGGTCGGCAGAAGATCGGCTTCTCCTCGCAGGACCGCGCGGAGCGACCGGCGGAGTCCGTGCAGGATCCGTTCACCGATGTGGAGCCCGACGACCTGCTGCGCTTCGGCCTGATCCCGGAGCTCGTCGGCCGGCTCCCGGTGACGGTTTCGCTCGAGTCGCTGGACGAGGCCGCGCTGGTGCAGATTCTGCTCGAGCCCAAGAACGCGCTCACCAAGCAGTACCGGAAACTCTTCGAGCTCGAGGATGCCGGCCTGACGTTCGATGCAGAGGCGCTCCGCGCGGTGGCGCGCAAGGCCCTCAAGCGGGGCACCGGCGCGCGCGGCCTCCGGGCCATTCTCGAGACGACGATGACCGACATCATGTTCGACCTGCCCGACCGGGAGGACGTGAGCGAAGTGGTCATCACGGCGGAGTGCGTCACCGAGGGCAAGCCACCGCTGGTGGTCACCGAGCGCGCCAAGCAGAAGAAAGAAGCATAGGAGGCGCAACGGCCTCCCGCCCCCGCGGCCCAGCCGCCCCCCCGTTGTCGAGCCTCCCCATCGAGTTCGTCGGGTCGTTCCCTGATCCGCGTGTTCGGCTGGATCCCACGCTCCCCGAAGTGGCGTTCGTTGGTCGATCCAACGTGGGCAAGTCGAGCCTGCTGAATGCGCTGGTCGGGAAGAAGGGGCTGGCGCGCGTAAGCGGGACGCCTGGCAAGACGAGACTCGTCAACGTTTTCCGACTACCGTCCCTCTACCTGGTGGACCTGCCCGGCTATGGTTTCGCGCGGGCCAGCAAGACCGCTCGGGCGGGATTCCGGCAGTTGCTGAACGGCTACGTGGAACATCGTGACACCCTGGCTGGAGTCGTCTGGATGCTGGATATCCGGCGCGACCTCTCCGCGGACGACCAGGAAGTTCGCAGCTTGCTCGCCGCCTCCGGCAACCCGGTGCTGGTGGTGCTGACCAAGATCGACAAGCTGGGACGATCCGCCGCCCATGAGCGAACCGTGGCCCTGGCCCGGGAGCTTGGGCTGGCCGTGGACGAGCTGCAGCCGACCAGTACTGTGACGGGAGAAGGCATCGCTGATCTCAGCGCGAGTGTCCTGTCCGTCGCCGAACAAGGAACTCCCTGATGAAACACATCAACAGGCTCGTGGTCCTGCTCGCCCTCTGCGCCTGCTCGCAGTCGGGACAGGCACATTCCCAGGAAGCGCCGGATCCGATGGGGACGATGCCCCCGATGGGCCTCGGCTCACTCACCCAGGAACAGATTTCGGTGTCGATCGCCAACAGCCAGCTCACGGTGCGCTTCGAGCCGTTGAATGAGCGCCTGTTGCGACTGCTCGCCCCGGACGCCTACCGGGCACTGTCCGGGATGATCGCGAGCCGCCGGGTCGCCATCGATTCAATCAGCCGCTACAGCGGGGCGTCGCAGCCGGGGTTGATGCTGGTGACGGTGTATGGAAACGTCCCCGATGTCCGGTTCGATGCCAGCTCGGTCGGCGTCTCGGTGAATTCGAGGCGGATCGACCCGGTCGGTATCATCCCCCTGAACGCGAATTTCAGCCGGCAACAGCTGCCGCAGCAGGCGGTCGGACAGGGACTCTACGTCTTTTCGGAGGAACTTCCCGTCTACTCACCGATCGTGTTCAGCTACGGCTCGGTGGCCGTGGAGGGCTGGGCACAGAAGATCTCGACGTTCGACCGGGAACTGGCCCGTGTCTCTGCCCGGGCGCGGTCGCAGGAAACACAACCGGTGCCGGACTCAAGCGTAACGCCCTAGCAGCGTCTCCGATCAGCGGATGGGGGTCGCCGTGGCAGAGTCGAGCGCCATGCGCAGCCCCTCGTTGTACCGAAACCGGATTGCGCCGTCCCGGCGGTCCAGGATCAGCACCCCCACATCATTGTGAGCGTCCGCCCACGCATAGGCGCTGTCGGGCCCGAGCACGAAGAGCGCGGTCGAGAGTACATCCGCGCGCAGCGGATCCTCCGCCACGACGGTCAGGCTTCCCCACCCGGGGACCGGCGTCCCCGTTCGTGGGTCGAGAATATGACCAATCGTCTGCCCGGCCGCGCGTACGTACCTGCCTGACTGACTGGAGATGGAGGCCGACCCTCCGGCCAGCCAGAGCGTAAAGACCTCCTGCTCGTTGTCCTCCGGGCTCGGGATGGCCAGCCGCCAGGGTCCACCAGCCTCGGACGGACCCATCACCATCACCTGCTCCCCAAACTTGACCTGCGCCGAGTGGACGCCGTGCGCCACCAGGCTGTCGCGGGCGGCGCGCAGGCTGTACCCCTTGACGAACCCCCACGGTTCAAACCCGGCGGCCGCTGCCAGGCGCTGGGCGACGCACCGATCGAAGTCGAGTTGCATGCCGCCGTTGCCGGCGGCACGGCGGGCCGCCTCCAGCTCTACCACCGACGGCACCCGTCCATCCCCATCCAGATCCCACACATCCACCAGCGAGCCGATCACCATGTCGAACACCCCCGGGACCTCGGCCGCCTGCCGGGCCACTTCTCGCAGCACCTGACAGAGCGCCGGATCGATCGCTTCCGTTGCGCCGACGGCAAGGGCGTTCAGTGCGCCCACGCGGCTGTCCGGTCGATTGGGTGAGAGCAGCGCGTCCGCCGCGCCAACCGCGCTGAGGGCCGCCTGGGACGCCTCAACCGCGGCAGCCAGGGAGGGGGCTTCCAGGGACATCCGCAGCGTCGCATCCATCGCTTCCGCCTTCCGATCGATCCACACGGGGCCCCCACCACCCCCGCGCCCGCCGCAGCCGAGGAGGAGCAGACCAGTGAAGAGCGCGAGCAGTCGAGGCATCCGAGGCCCTTGCGTAGAGGCGGATGGAGGGAATTGGCGACGGGAATCGCGTGGCAATCGGGCGAGCCGTGGCGCCATGCTCCCCACTCCGGTAAACTCCGGGCAACCATGGAGAGCTGCTGATGGCATTTCTACCCCTGCGGTCGGTGACCCTGCCCGGTCAGACCGAATCGGCGTACGAGGCGTGGCTCGACGATCTCGAATCCCAACTGGACGCCCCCGGCGCGGAGTGGTCGCGCGTCGTGCGGCAGACGCTTCTGGGGCTCTTTCATCCCGAGGTGCTTGATTGGGACGCCGCCGTGGCGGACCCGCGGCGTTCTCACACGGCCCGCGCTGCGCTGCTGGCGCTCGACCCCATGAATATTACCCTTGAGCCGGAGTATTACGCGGATGTCGACCCCGTGCGCTTTGCCCGGGTCAAGCCGTTGCTCTGGCTTTGGTACAGCTTCGATCGGGCGCCCCTTGCGGGGCAGAATGTGGCGCTGGGCGTCGCGCTGCGGCGGCGGCTCGCGCCGAGGATCTTCGCCCGGTGCGGACGCAACTTCAAGTGCTTCCAGCACGTCGAGTTTTCCTACGGGTACAACATGGAGGTGGGTGACGACGTCGTGATTCACCGGCACGTCCTGCTGGACGATCGGGGAGGGCTCACGCTCGGCAACCGGGTCAGCGTCTCGGACTACGCCAATATCTACAGCCACACCCACAGTATCGTCGACCAGCGCGAAGTGACCAACGCGCGGACCATACTCGACGATGATGCCCGGATCACCTACCATGCGACGGTCCTGGCTGGCGTACGCGTTGGACGGAACGGGATGGTCGGCGCCAACGCCGTGGCCACCAAGAACGTCCGGCCCTACCACGTCAATGTCGGCATCCCGGCCAAGTCCGTTCGAGTCAAGCCAAACGCACCGCCGGAGACGATCCCCACTGACTTGCTGACGCGCCACGACGGCGGGCCGGAGTCCTCCTGAACGCGCTCATCGTCGCCACCCTGCTTGCCGGCGCGGCGGCGCTGCTCTGGTCGTGGCGCGCGCGGCGGCGCCATGAGGCGGAAGCGGCGGCGCTCGCCATGCAGCTGGCCGAACTGCAGGCCGAGCGCGACGACTTCGCCCGCCGACTCGACCGACGCATCAACGAGATCTTCTCCCTGCAAGAACTCAGTTACGTCCTCTCGGAATCGCTCCAGACGGAGCGGATCGTGGAGCAGGTGGCGCGGTTCACCTCCCGGTTTCTCGAGGCCGAGGGGACGGTCCTCGCGCTCACGTCCGAGGAACATCCCGAACTGCGCATCGCAGCCGCCGAAGGATCCCTGGCCGCGCTGCTGGGTCGCTCCATCCCGTCCGCGGAGGGAGGACTCCTGACCCAGGCAATCGGCCGTGAACGGATCGAGCTCGCCGAGGGGCCGCCGCCTGGTGTCGAGCTGGTCGCCGGGATGCTGGTGGCGCGGACGGCCGTCGCGCCGTTGCGGGCGCACGGAATGACGCTGGGCGCGATGGCCGTCGCGGCCCGCCGCGATCGGCCATTCTCAACGCAAGATTTGTGGCTGATCTCGACGGTGGCCATGCAAGCCGCGGTCGTGCTCACCAACAGCAGGTTCTTCGGCTTGCTCCGCCAGGGAAAGGAGGAATGGGAGACCACCTTTGACGCCCTCTCCGAGGGAATCGCCCTGGTGGATGGCGCCGGACGAATCACCCGGGCCAATCGGGCGCTCGCCTTGCTGGCGGGCGTCCCGCTCGCTTCGCTGGTCGGGAGGATGTTCGTCAGCTCGCTCTTTTCGGAGTCGGAGGCCGCCGAAGAGCTGATCGCGTCTGCCCGACTCGGCAAGTCGCGAATCCCGGCCCTGCTGCCCTCGGCGAAGCTGCACCGCACGCTGCGTCTGGCGGGGGCACCCTTACCGGCGCAGGAAGGCACCGCGCCAATCGTGGTGATGGTGGAGGATGTGACTGACCAGCGCGCCCTGGAAGCCCAGTTGATCCAGAATGAGAAGATGGCAGCCGTCGGGCAGCTGGTCTCCGGCGTGGCGCACGAACTGAACAACCCGCTGACCTCGATTGCGGGGCTCTCGGAACTCCTGCTCGAACAGGAACGCCTCCCGGGCGACGCCCGGGAGCATCTGAACGTGATCCACGAGCAGGCCGATCGGGCGGGGCGGATCGTCGCCAACCTGCTGACCTTTGCCCGCAAGGGGACGCCGGAGCAGGCGGTGGTCGATCTGGAGGATGTGGCACAGCGAACGACCTTGCTGATCCAGGCGGAACTTCGATTGCGCGGCATTGCGCTCGAGCGCGTGACGGGCGAACCGGCCATCGTCCGAGGGGACCGGTACGAAATTCAGCAGGTGCTCCTGAACCTGCTCACCAACGCGGTCCACGCCCTCTCCGACCTGCCGCCGGAGGCGGACCGGCGGATTGTGGTAACCACCGGACAGGAGGGCGACCGCGCCTTCGTACGCGTGACGGACACCGGGCCCGGCATTCCCGACGCGCTGACCGGCCGGATCTTCACGCCCTTCTTCACCACGAAAGAGCCTGGGCAAGGCACCGGGCTTGGGCTCTCGATCAGTTATGGCATCATCGAGTCCCACGGCGGCCGGCTGTCCCATGCGCCCGCGGAGGGCGGCGGTTCGACGTTTACGATTCGGCTCCCGGCCCACGGGAGCGGTCCCGTGCAGCAGCTCGTGCCCTGCCGGGTGCTCGTGGCCGACGCCGACCGAGCGGTCCACCGGGTCGTGACCGCGTTGCTCAGCCAGGGTGGCGTGCAGATTCATACGGCGCGGACGGGCGCCGAGGCGATCGCCATGTCCAGCGAGACCGCCTACGACGTCCTCCTGCTCGATCCGACGCTGTCGGGCGCCTCGGAACCGCTCATCCCCCAGCTGCTCGCCGCGCGGCCCGATCTCGCCGGGCGGCTCGTCCTGCTGGGCGCTGGTGACGGGACGGATGACACCGACCTCCCCGATGTGCCGCGGCTCGCCAAGCCGTTGGTGCCGCGCGAAGCCCGCGCGGTGCTGCAGCGAGTGCTCGGCTAGTACCCCGCCGCCGACGCCGGGAACCAGGGCGTCACGACCACGGCACCCTTCACCCGAGCAACCGCCTCCGCTTCGGTCGCGGTCGCCCAGTAGTTGCTCCCCGCCCGGAGCGACGGCGCGACAATGAAGTAGCGTTGCGCCCGCAGGAAGACGTTCCCCGTCACCTGCGCATCACGTCCCATCGAATCCGCCACCAGCGCTTCATCGACCGCATCGAAGGTGTTGCCCCGCACCCGGGCGTGCGCCGTCCGTTCGAGTACCAGGCCCCGCGTCACCTCCGCGATGGTGTTCCCGTCAATGACGTAGTCGCGGCTCGCCGGCCCGGCCGAGTCCCGCGTGAACAGCCGGATGCCAGCCTTGCCGCCCATGACCATGTTGGTGAGGAGGCGGTTGGCCCCGCCGTGTTCGATGGCAATGCCCACCGACCGCGAGCCAAGGACGATGTTCCCCTGCACGGTCGTGCCGGTGGAGTACCCGAGCCAGAACCCGTAGTCGGAGCTGTCTGCGCGGTTCTCGAGGAACACGTTCCCGTGGCTGAAGGTGGACTCGAAGGCGTTGTGGTAGGCGGACGACCCGTCGTTCCGGAGCACCAGGTTGCCGTTGGACGGGCGGACATACCCCGGCTGCCCGCTCAGGAAGAACCCGTCACCCGACCAGGTGATGTCGTTGTCGGCCACGAGGTTCGAGTCGCTCCGTTCGCGGAGCAGGATGCCGGCGGAGTCACATCCCCGCCGGTACGCCGGGGATTCACAGCGCACGTTGTGATGCGCCTTGTTACGCACCAGCACGTTCTGCGACGAGGCCCAGAGGTGGATGCCCCAGCCACTGTTCTCCGAAACGTCATTGTCCGCCACGTAACTGGCCCGCGCGTCGATCAGCCCGATGCCGTTTTGCGCATGACGCGCGGACACACCGACCACCGTAGCGCCGTTGGTGTTCTTCAGCAGCACCCCACCGCCGTAGGCCTCGGCGGAATCGGCGCGGAAGATGTCGAGCCAGTCGCCCTCCTCATAGCGGTCCGGAGTGGAACGAAGCGCCTGGGCGCGGGAACGGGAAACGTCGACCCGCGCGATGCGATGACCGCGCCCCCCCTCGATCCGGATCCCATGGCGGAAGCCGCGAATGGTGCCACCGTATACCTCGACATTGTCGAGCCCCTGGCTCACCACCCCAGCGCCAAGAAATGCGGACTGGACGCTGTCCCCGCTCTCCAGGGTGACGCCGGTGAGGTTGAGCCTGGTGCCGGAGCCGGCGATGACCAGGACGCCGAGTTCACCGTGATCCGCGATCCGGTAGCGACCGGGACAGACCGTCACGTCACCCTGGATCTGTGTGCCGGCGCGAGCCAGCTTCAGGCAGGGATCGCGATCCGCGGGCAGGGCCAGCAGCAGCACGGCGGAGGCGCAGAATACGACAGGGCGAGTCAGCATATGCGCAGGAGATCCTCCAGAGGGCCGGCACGGCCGTCGGCGAACAGGATGAGGATGTCATCGAGGGCACGGCGCGACCGGGGCCAGGACAGCCGACTCCGGGCGAGGTCCACCGAGAGCCACTCGGCGACGTCGTGCTCGTCGGACAGCGTCGCCTGGGCGTCCGCGGGCACAAATGCCAGAAAGGCCGGGATCATGGCCACCGCATCGGTGTGGTGAAGGTAGAACGATTCGACCCGGCTGAGATTGTACATCGCGGCGGGAACGAGTCCGGATTCTTCGAGCATTTCGCGCTGAGCCCCCTCCACCGGTGATTCTCCCTGCTCCAGGTGGCCATGGACGACCTCCCAGGCTCCCGGAGAACGCCCCCGGGCGCTCCGTCGCAGGACCAGAAACTCGAAACCCGCCCCGGCGGGGCGGGCCACATAGAGATCGACCATGGAGACACACACGTCAGTCATGCAGAGGAACCTCTGGCGCGGGGCTACCCGGCCCGCCGCCGACTGAGGACGGCATCGAGCCGGGCCGAGAGCGCCCGCGCCCGGAATGGCTTCGTCAGGAAATCATCGGCGCCGAGTTCGAAGACACGGACTTCGTTGTCCTCATCGCCCTTGGCCGTCAGGACGATGACAGGAATATCCTGCGTTGTGGGGCGGGACCGCAGCTTGGCCAGGACACCGTACCCGTCGAGACCGGGGAGGTTGAGGTCCAGAACAATGATATCGGGGGCCACACGGTCCACCTGGTCGAGCGCCTGCACGCCGTCGCGTGCCTCATGCACGAGGTATCCGTCGCGCTCCAGCAGGTCCTTCATGACCCGACGCAGCTGATCCTCGTCGTCCACCAGGAGCACCGAGACACCGCGAGACTGATCGCCCACCGCCTCAGCGACCGCCGGGGGAGCATCCTCGAGCAGCTCGAAGGCGGTGGTCAGGTCGACCGCCGGTTCGGCGGGAGCGGCCTGCGTGGTCTGGACCGGAACGGCGGGAAAGACCCCGGTCGGGTAGAGTGAGGGGATCCCCAGCGCGGCCTGGCGCGCCCCCGCGGCTCCGTAGCGGCCTTCCATGGGAATGTCGGTGACCCGCAGCAGTTCGTCGACCGAGCTGTCCCCCTCGAGGACGTGACGGAGGCCGCTCTCGAAGAGGGACAACATCCCATTCTGCCGCGCGGCCGTCGCGATCAGGTCGACGGTCGCTCCCTGGCCGATGAGCCGCTCGATGTCGGGGCTCATCGTGAGGATTTCCACGATCGAGAACCGGCCGCGGTACCCGGTCATGGCACAGTCAGGGCACCCCTTGGGCTGGTACAGCGTCTTGGCGCTGGTGAAGTACTGCATCACCCGCTCGGGGACCGGCTCCTTCTGCACCACGCGGCAGGACAGGCAGAGCCGCCGCATGAGCCGCTGGGCGACCACCCCCCGGAGCGCCGCACCGATCTTGTAGGCCTGCATGCCCATGTCGACGAGGCGGGTGACGGAATTCGGAGCGTCGTTGGTGTGCAGCGTCGACAGCACGAGGTGGCCGGTGAGCGACGCCTGCACGGCGATCTGAGCCGTTTCGCCGTCCCGGATTTCGCCGACGAGCACCACGTCGGGGTCCTGCCGCAAGATCGACCGCAACGCCGTGGAGAAGGTCAGGCCCGCCTTGTCGTTGATCTGCACCTGCACGATGTGCTTGCCAAGCCGGTATTCGACCGGGTCCTCGACCGTGACGATGTTCACCCCTTCGCTCTGGATCATCCGCAGGGCAGAATAGAGCGTGGTGGTCTTGCCGGAGCCCGTCGGCCCCGTCACGAGGATGATGCCTTCCTTGTAGCCCAGTAGGCGCTCGATCTGCCCTCGCTCATCGGGGAAGAGCCCAAGCGTCTCCAGCGACAGCACCGTGGACTTCTGGTTGAGGATTCGGATCACGACCTTCTCGCCGTACGTAGCGGGGAGGGTCGAGACCCGGAGGTCCACCTTGTCGCTGTTGATCGAGATGCGGGCCCGGCCATCCTGCGGCCGGAGCCGGTCGGCGATGTCGAGCCCCGACATGATCTTGATGCGGGAAATCAGCGGGACGCCGGCAGCGCGCGGCACCGTCATGACCTGGCGCAACACGCCGTCGATGCGGTAGCGCACCGTCACGCCACCCTCGATCGGCTCGACGTGAATGTCGCTGGCCCGGCTCGTGACGCCGTCGGCGAGCATCATGTCGACCAGGCGGATGATCGGCTTCTGGCTCGCCTCATCGGCCGAGGCGCTGATATCCTCCTCGGTCTCGTCGATCTGCTGGACGTCCGCGCCCGTCTCGAGCCCCCCCAGGAGCTTCGACACCAGGGCCTCACCGCGATACAACTCCTCCAGCCGGTCCTTGATGCGCCCCGGCGAGGACAGCAGCAAGCGGACCTCTCGCCCCGTCGCGAAGGCGAGCATCTTCTCCGCGTCGATGTCGAATGGGTTGGCGGTGGCGGCGTCGAGTGTCGAATCCGTGATCCGGAGGGGAAGCACATGGTGCTTCCGGGCAACGCCCTCCGGCACCGATTCCTTGACCTTCGGGTCCATCGTCGTCAGGTCGGCCAGGGGAAACCGGAACCGGGCAGAGATGGCAGCCAGGATCTCGTCGTCGGTCATGATCCGGCGCTGGACGAGCTGTTCCCAGAGCGACGTCGGGGTCGCCTCGGCCGCCTCGCGGATAGCCGCCATGGCCTCCTCGGGAACCGTGATTTCCAGTGTGGGAACCAGCCACTCGTCTAAGAACGCCATCCAGCGGATCACCTCAACGAAGTAGAACCCGAAATAAAGGCCGCCCGGGGGGCGTTGGGTAGTGCCACGCCTACAGGATGCCCCACCACTCCCGGGAAATATCCAACGTCACCTCGAACAATCCGTCACGGAGCCCGTACCCGGCCTCCAGGCGGATGAGTCCCATGAACCACTCCGTGGCGAGCCCGGCCGTGCTGCGGAGGCCGTCGCTGGCGGCCCAGGGTGTCCCCGTCACCGCCCGCTCGCTCCATCCTGCCCCGACGAAGGGCGCAAGCACGAATGTGTGGCCCGTGCTTGCGAAGCTCCCGAGCGGGATCGCGGGGGCCGGCACGTTGAACCGCCACTCCGCGTGCCCCAGGGCAAGGCTCCTCCCCCCGAACTCCCGGAAGGAATAGCCGACCAGGGTGCCGCGTCCCCCCATCACGAAACTCCGGTAGGCCGGCATGCCGTCACCGCCGACGCCGCCATAGGCCAGGACGCGAAGCCCTCCGGCCCCGAGCTGGGTTTGCCAGCGAACGGCTGCCGTGGCCCGGAGGTAGTCGGTCGGGCCGGTCCCGCCCTCGAACAGCAGTTCGCCGCTCAGGTCCTTCGGGGCCGCCATTCCCGCGGCCTGACGGGTCAACGCCAGGGTGGCCAGGGTATAGTGGCCCGCCCCGAGCGCCGGGTTTGGGCGGTAGGTTCCGCGAGCCGGGGTCGCGGCAACCGCCATGTCGTGGCTCTCCTCCACTCCGACCGTGGCCGCCACCGCGGTGCGGTCGGCGATCGGTCGGCGGAGACCGAGGCGCAGCCAATCGACCAGGGCGTAGTCGCCGTAGTCCTGCCCCACTTCCTGCGACGTGAGCGAATTGACCACCGGGGCGGTGATCAGGAAGTCACTCACATCCTGCACGCGGCGCCCTGCGCCGAGGCTCAGGGTGGTGGTCCCGAGGCCGGCGTCGACGACCAACCGTCCGAAGAGCCGACCGTCGCTCGTGCCGTAGGCGGCGTAGGGGCGTAGCGCTATCCGGCGCTCCGCCGCCTGGACGGTCAGCCCGAACCCGAGGGTCAACCCCTGCACCCGGTTCACGTGCGCCAGTTCGCTGATCGAGTTCGACGCGATCCGCGTTCCGCTCAGGCCGCTCAGCGCCCGGTCGCCGGCGATGCCCTCCACCTGCCGCCGCAGCGCCATCATATCCTGCCGGTTGACCGGTTCGGCCACCGCCGCCACGGCGTCGTCGAGAGATTCCGGCCACTCGGTGGCCTCCGGGGCCGGCTCCCGCAGCCCCCCGATCGGTGGTGCCGCGTAGAGCGCCGGCGGGAATTCCGCATTGAGTGTGTAGTTACCCACCTCCCACCGCCCGCGGATAATTCCCCGCGCGGGGAAGTCGAGCCAGGTCGTGCGGCGGCGAATCTCGATTTCCTGCCGCTCAGGCAGCCAGTACCGCCCCTCGTAGAGCGCATTCTCCAGGACGATGCTGATATCCTCGAGCTGCGGATCGAGGTAGGAAACCGGCGTGAAGCTGAACCGGAACTGCACGACCTCCGCGCTCTCGACATCGAGGTAGAGGGTCCCGATGACCAGCGGGTCCGCGAACGACTTGGGGCGCACCGCCACTTCGTACACCCGAACGGTCCGGGTGTTCGCCGCGAGCGAGAGAGAGTCCTGGAGGGCGAAGTCGTAGGCCGCCAGGCCCTGGGGCGAGAGCGGATGAAAGACGTCCCGGACCTCGTCGCCCTCCCCGATCCGGATCCGGTTGCCGTAGTTGTTGGTGACGACGCCGAGGTGATCCCGGTGATAGTTGATGTCGGTGGGGAGCCAGGTACCGTCACGCCACCCGAGAATCGTCTGCTTGCTGATTCCCGGGGCCCGCCAATACACTTCCAGCGTGAGTTCGTCGGCTTTGACGAGGCGCGGAGGCTCGGTGAGCCCCGATCCGACCTGCGCCAGGAAGAAGACGAAGCCGTGCGCCTCGGAGCGATAGGATCGCAGCGTGGTGTCGGCTTCGACCTGTTGGCGGCGCGCGGCGCCTCGACCCACGAGGGCCAGGACCTCCGGTGCGTTCCACTGCTGCGCCGCGAGGGAGGGCGCGATGGTGAGAATCACGACGGGGAGAAACCAGAGGCGGAGGCGCATCGCTTGAGAATATCCCGGAAACCGCAAAATGGAGCAAGCGGCGCGGCGCGAGTCGCGCTGTCGCTGGCACTGGTCACCGGTGTCGGCGCCTGCGGAGGCGCGACGCCCAGCATGGAGGGGCCGGCGCCCGGACCGACACCGCGCACATTCAGCGCAAGCCAGGTGTTCACGGTTGAGGTGTGGGGAGCGCAGGCGCCCGACACCCAGGTCACCTTTGTCGCCTCCAGTGGCCGTTCGATTGTCCTGCGGCATGGCCCCCCTGACAACACCGTCTTTGCCGAGGTGGAGGTCCCGGCGGGCGCGCTCGCGCCGCGCGGCGGCGGTGGGCTCGTCACCCTCTCGATCCGCCCTCTGCCCGGCATCTACGGCCTGACGCTGGAGAGCGAGGCCGCCCTGACCACCCCCGTCCACCTGACGTTCAAGTACCCCGTCCATTTTGCCGCTCCCTCGGACAGTCGCGCGCGCTATCCCACCGATGTGCTGTTCGAGCAGGCACTCGTCATTGCGTTGGTCGAGAATGATGGGGCCCAGTTCCGGACGCTGCGGTCCACCAGGCCGGCGAGCGACAACCTGGAGGCCACCGTCTCCATGCTCGGCCGCTACCAGCTGGTGGCCCCACGTTGAGCCGCGTGTCGGGCTAGATTCCACGCCATCATGCCACTCTTCTCTCTGATCAGCTTCGGCGGAGACCAGCGCTTTGAGCTGCCCGCCGGCCGGACCCTGATCGTCGGCCGGGCCGTCGAATGCGACGTGCCGGTCTTCGACCCCACGGTCTCCCGCCACCATGCCGAGCTCACCGCCGATGAATCAGGGGAGGGAGTTCGCGTTCGAGACCTCGGCAGCTCCAATGGCACGTCGATCAACGGCGTCCGGGTGACGGACGGGTGGCTGGCACCCAACGACGCGGTCGCCTTCGGCAAGATCTCCTACTACCTCCGCGCCCTCGAGGTCACGGCTGAGCACCGGGTTCCAGTGCCAGCGGCGCCCGCGGGCCCCAAGGGCGGCACGATCGTCCGGCAACTCGCAGTCAACCTGGACACCCCTGCACGGGTCGACGCCGCCGCGGCGGACGGGCTGCTCCGGGTTGGGTCGGGCGGACCGGAGCGCCAGGCGGAGAAGCTCTCGCATCTGCTCGCCCTCTCCAATCGACTCTCCGGCGAGCTCGACCTCGACCGGCTGCTCAACACGGTGGCTGAGACCACCTTTCAGGTGCTCAACGTCGACCGGGTTGCCATCCTGCTGCGGGACGCGAAGAGCGGCGACCTTGTTCCCGCGGCGTCACGGAGTCGCCTCGGCGGGGCGGAGAGCCTCAGGGTGCCGCAGTCGATCGCTCGCAAGGCGGTGGAGGAGCGGGTGGCGCTGCAGACTGACAACGCCGCCGCGGACGAGCGGTTCACCGGGAAGTCCGTGGTGCAGCAGAGCGTCCGGGGCGCCATGTGCGCCCCCCTGCTGGCCGAGAATGATCAGGTGCTCGGCCTGCTCTACGTCGACAATCTCGCCACACCCGGGAGCTTCACCGAGGAGGACCTCCAGTTCCTGGTGGCGTTCGGTGGCATCGCGGCCGGAGGCATACGTGCCGCCCGCTCCGCCGACGCGGCGCAGCGGGAGGCGGCTACTCGCGCCAATTTCGAGCGGTACTTCGCACCGTCCGTGGCGGCCGACATCGCCGGGCGGCAGGGCGCGATCCAGCTCGGCGGGGCCCGCCAGCCGCTCACGATCCTCTTCAGCGACATCCGCGGATTCACGGCTCTGGCGGAGTCGATGCCACCCGACGCGATCGCGGGGCTCCTCAGTGCGTATTTCACTGAAATGGTCGATGTGATCTTCGAGCACGGCGGCACGCTCGACAAGTTCATCGGCGACGCGATCATGGCACAGTGGGGCGCGCCAATCGCCCACCCCGATGATGCCCTGCGCGCCCTCCAGGCCGCCGTGGGAATGCAGCGGGCGGTGGGTGATATCAACAAGCGGTGGGCCGCGCAGGGCCGCCCGACCATCAGCGTCGGCATCGGCATCAACTACGGCGAGGTCTTTGCCGGCAACATCGGCAGCCACCGCCGACTCGAGTACACCGTCATCGGCGACGCCGTGAACATCGCCTCCCGGCTCTGTTCGGCGGCCGCGGGCGGGGAGATCCTCCTTGCCGACGCGTTCTACCGCCAACTCGGCAAGAAGAAGCCCGCCGTGGAGCGGGCCGAGGGCATTGATATCAAGGGGAGGGCGGGGAAAGTCACGACATACCGGCTGACAGGGCTGAGAACCGAGGACTGAGGGCAGCGAGCCTCCGCAGCCCTCAGTCCTCAGTCCGCGGTCCTGGCCGGAAAGGCGTACGGGAAGCCCGCCTCGGCAAGCAGGTCAAGCACGAGCCTGATCGGCAGGCCCATCACTCCAAAGAAATCTCCGTCGATCCCCTCCACGAGCGCCGCCCCGTACCCCTGGATGCCATAGGCGCCCGCCTTGTCCATCGGTTCCCCGGTGCGCACGTAGGCGCGCAACATCCCCTCACGCGCGGGCCGGAAGGTCACCGCGGTCACGTCGACCGCCTCGAATACGGTCTCGGCGGCCCGCAGCGCCACCGCGGTGATGACGTGGTGGGTCCTGCCCTGCAACCGGAGCAGCATCTGGACCGCGTCATCCTCGTCGACTGGCTTCTCGAGGAGCTCGTCGTCCAGGACAACGATGGTATCAGCGGCGAGCACCAGATCGCCGGGCACGGCGCTGGCCTTATCGTGGGCCAGACGGAGGGCATAGTCGCGCGGCCCCTCGCCCGGCTTGCGGACCTCGGGTACCTGCGAGGGCCGGACATCGACCTGGATGCCGAGCATTTCCAGCAGTTGGCGACGGCGCGGTGATGCGGAGGCGAGGATCAAGGGGGTCATGCCGAGCGCTCGAGGATGAGGGTGACGGGGCCGTCGTTCAGGAGCTCTACCTGCATGTCAGCGCCGAATTCCCCGGCTTCCAGCCGGAGGCCGGCAGATCGCAGCTGCGACAGAAAGCGCTCGTAGAGGGGAATGGCCAGTTCGGGACGGGCCGCCTCGATGAACGAGGGCCGTCGGCCTCGCTCGGTGTCGCCGTAGAGCGTAAACTGGCTCACCACGAGAACGCCGCCATCCACGTCGGCAAGGTCGCGATTCATCTTCCCGTCGTCGTCGGGGAAGAGGCGCAGGCCGGCCACCTTGGCGGCCATCCAGTCGCATTGCGCTGGAGTATCGGAGAGATGGAAACCGGCGAGGAGGAGAAACCCTCGGCCAATGGCGCCGGTCACCCGGCCGCCGACGGTCACGCTGGCGCGGGAGACGCGCTGAAGGACGACTCGCATGACGGAGTCTAATACCGGCGGCAGGGCCGGCCCAGCACCCGCTATTCGACCGTGACCGACTTGGCCAGGTTGCGCGGCTGGTCCACGTTGCAGCCGCGGCGTACCGCGACGTAGTAGGACAGCAACTGGAGGGGGACGACCGCCAGGATCGGGGTCAGCAGGTCCAGCGTCTGGGGAATCGTGAAGGTCGCGTCCGCGAGGCGCTCGATCTCGGGGTCGTCCTCGGAACAGATGGCCAGCACCTTGCCGCCGCGCGCCTTCACCTCTTCGATATTTGACACAATCTTGGAGTGCACCGCATCCCGCGGGGCGATGAAGACCACCGGCATGTTCTCGTCGATCAGGGCGATCGGGCCGTGCTTCATTTCCGCGGCCGGGTACCCTTCCGCGTGGATGTAGGAGATTTCCTTCAGCTTGAGCGCGCCCTCGAGCGCCGTCGGGAAGTTGACGCCACGCCCCAGGTACAGCGCGTGATTGCCGGCAAAGAACCGCTCTGCCAGCACCTTCACCTCGTCCTTCCTGGTCAGGATGCGCTCGATCTGGGCCGGGAGCGCCGTGAGCGCCTGGATGAACTGGCGGCCCTGGAGGATGCTCAGGTTCCGCAGGCGGCCAAGGCGCAGGGTCAGCAGCGCCAGCGCGGCGACCTGGCTGGTGAAGGCCTTGGTGGACGCCACCCCCACCTCGGGGCCGGCGTGGAGATAGGTGCCGCCGTCCACTTCGCGGGCGATGGTGCTCCCTACCACGTTGACGAGGCCGATGGTCCGTGCCCCGCGGCGCCGGGCCTCGCGGATCGCGGCCAGCGTGTCGGCAGTCTCGCCCGACTGACTGATGCCGACCACGAGCGTGCGGTCGTTCACCACCGGGTTGCGATAGCGGAACTCCGACGCGTACTCGACCTCGACCGGCACCCGCGCCAGTTCCTCCAGCATGTATTCGCCGATGAGGGCGCTGTGCCAGGAGGTGCCGCAGGCGGTGATGATGATCCGCTCGACCGCGACGAGCTCATCGTCGGTCATGTTCAGGCCGCTGACCCGCGCCGTGCCTTCCTCCTCGAGCAGGTGCCCACGGAGGGTATTGGCCAGCGACTCCGGCTGCTCGCAGATCTCCTTGAGCATGAAGTGCTCGTGGCCGCCCTTCTCGATCGTCGCCAGGTCCCAGTCGATCTGGTTGACCGGCTTGTCGATGTTCTTGACCTCGAGGTCGCGGACCCGGTAGCCGTCGCGCGTGAGGATGACCATCTCTCCGTCGTCGAGGTAGACGACGGACCGGGTGTGCTCAAGGAGCGGCGAGGCGTCGGATGCCACGAACCGCTCGTTTTCGCCGACGCCGACAATCAGCGGCGAGCCGTTGCGGGCCGCCACCAGCACGTCGGGCTCGTCGGAGGAAATCACCGCGATGCCGTACGCGCCGTCCACCTCGCGGAGCGCCGCGGCGACGGCCTCCTCGAGGTCGCCCTGGTAGAGCTCCCCGACCAGGTGCGCCAGCACCTCGGTGTCGGTCTCGGAGGTGAAGGTGTGCGCACGCTTGAGCAGCGCCTTGCGAATGGCACCGGCGTTCTCGATGATCCCGTTGTGAATCAGGGCGATCCGACCGGATTGGTCGGTGTGGGGATGGGCGTTGGGGGTCGTCGGAGCGCCGTGCGTGGCCCAGCGGGTGTGACCGATGCCGACGGTTCCGGATGGGAGCTTGTCCGAGACCTGCCTCTCGAGATTGCTCAGCTTGCCGGCGGCCTTGTGCACCTTGAGGCCTGTCCCGTTGATGACGGCGATGCCTGCCGAGTCGTATCCGCGATACTCCATGCGACGCAACCCGTCGAGGAGAATCGCCGCAGCCTGGCGTGGCCCAACATACCCGACGACACCGCACATAGACCAACTCCCTCAGTTCAGCTCAGCAGCGACCGGCAGGCTTCGATCAGCGACGCCGCGTCCTCGGCGGTGGGCGCCTCGGCGATGAACCGAATGATCGGCTCGGTCCCCGAGGGACGAAGATGAACCCACCGATCCGGCCAGGAGAGCCGGAGCCCGTCGCGGTCATCGACCGTGGCATCCGCGAAACGCTTCCGCAGCGCCAGGTACGCGGGAGCGAGGTCCGCGCCCCGCGGAGCCTTCGCTTTGACAATGTGATAGCGGGGAGCACCGGCAACGAGCCCGGAAACCGTCTGCCCCGACCCCAGCAGAAGTTGCAAGATAAGGGCCACACCGATCGGGGCATCCCGCCCGATGTGGAGCGAGGGCAGGATGACCCCGCCATTCCCTTCGCCCCCGATGACCGCCGCCTTGTCCCGGATCATCCGGGCCACGTGGGCCTCGCCCACCGGGGCCCTGAAGAAGGCAGCGCCATGCTCGCGCGCCGCGTCCTCGACCACGAGGCTGGTCGACAGGTTCACCACCACGGCGGCGGCATCGGCGCCTGATCCCATCGCACGGAGCACCGCCCGGACGGCGAAGGAGAGGGTGTAGTCCTCGCCGATTGCATGGCCATGCTCATCCACCAGCGCCAGTCGGTCGACATCCGGATCCACGGCCATTCCGATATCCGCCCCGGACTCACGGACGAGCCGGGAGAGGTCGCCAAGATTCTCGGGGAGGGGCTCCGGCGCGCGCGGGAATCGCCCATCGGTCTCGAGGTTGATGGCGGTCACACGGCACCCGAGCGCCTCGAGCAAGGGCGGGATGGAGGTTCCCCCAGCCCCGCGCACACAATCGAGCGCCACATGGAAGCGGCGAGCCCGAATGCCATCGACATCGAGGATCGGCAGCGCCAGGACCTGCTGGAGGTGACGGGCAATCGCCTCGCCGTCCTCCCGGACCGCGCCGACGGCGTCCCACCCGACGCGCTGTGGTCCCCGCTCCGCGAGGGCACGGACCGCCGCGCCCGATTCGGCGTCGAGGAAGATGCCGTCGGGGCCGACCAGCTTGAGCGCGTTCCACTCCACCGGATTGTGGCTGGCGGTGAGCATCAGGCCCGCCCCGGCGCCATGGTGCTCCACCGCCAGCTGGAGGGTGGGCGTCGGCACGACGCCGATATCAATCACCGCCACCCCGACCGACATCAACCCCGCCGCGGCGGCGCGGGCATACATCGGCCCGCTGGTACGAGCGTCCCGGCCCAGCACCACCGCGGGCCGGCCGCCCGCGGCCGCCCACGCCCCAAGCGCTGCCGCGTGTCGGGCCACGAGCTCCGGCGTCAGGTCCTTCCCGACGATGCCCCGCATCCCGGATACACTGACCATCAAGGTGTCGCTCATCGGAAGTCCCCCGCCGTACGCGGGCGTCAGACGTGGATAGGTAGTTTCGACGGATCGGGAAAGGCGGTGCAGAAGGCGTCAACCACCGTGGGATCGAACTGGGGGCCGGCGCACCGCCGCAGTTCGTCGAAGGCCGCGGCAGGGAGGAGTGACTCGCGGTAGGCCCGGTTCGTGGTCATCGCATCAAAGGCATCGACCACCGCGACGATCCGCGCTTCGACAGGAATGTCCTCGCCACCAAGTCCGTCGGGAAACCCCGCACCGTCCAATCGTTCGTGGTGGGAGCGCGCAATGTGGAGGACGACCGGCCGGTCATGGGCGAGCGGCGCGAGGATCTTTTCCCCGAGCACGGTGTGCTCCATGACATGCCGAAGCTCTTCCGGCGTGAGCCTCGCGGGCTTGTTCAGGATCGCTTCCTGCGTGCCGATCTTCCCGATATCATGGAGTTCGGCACCGAGCCTGATGTTGTCGAGGAAGTCGCCGGTGTAGCCGAGGAGCACTGAAGTGCGCACCGCGTACTCGCGAACCCGCTGCGAATGGCCCCGGGTATACGCGTCCTTCGCCTCGAGCGCGTGGGCGAGCGTCTGGGCGCCCTCGAGGAAGAGCTCCTGGATCCGGGTCCGCTGTCGCCGGACCTCCTCCTCGAGGTGCATCTGGTAATATCTGTTCTGGAGGGTCAGCTCCCGCTTCTCGAGCGCCTTGGCGACACGGGCCTGGACCTCGCCGAGGATCATCGGCTTGGCGATATAGTCCAGCGCACCCTTCTTGAGGCAGTCGACGGCAATCTGGACGTCCGCCACGGCACTGAGCATGATCACGGCGGTGTCCGGATACCGCCGCCGCACCTCCTCAAGGAGTTCGACGCCGTCCCGTCCCGGCATCCTGATATCGCTGATGAGCACGGCGACTTCACCCTGTTCGGCGAGCATCGCCAGCGCCACATCCGCCGAGGCGGCGGAGATGCCGGTGAGCCCCTGGGACTGCACGACGCGAACGAGTGCGTCACGCACCTGGGGGTCGTCGTCCACGACGAGGCATTGGGCCACGAATGGAGGCGCGGGAGTCTCAGGGTTGTCCGACACAGGTGGAAGGTACGGCGGCATGGGGCAATTCTCAACGCGACGCCTTGCCGCAACGCCTTTCCCCCCATAAGGTTCCTCCACCTCAACCGGTGTGATCCATGACACAGATTCTCCCGCACGACCTCGCATCAGGGCTGGGCACCAGGGCCGTGCATGCCGGCCAGGTGCCGGAACCGCTCTCAGGCGCGGTCATGACCCCGATCTACCAGACCTCCACCTACGTGCAGGAAGGGATCGGCAAGCACAAAGGGTATGAGTACGCCCGTACCGACAACCCCACGCGACAGGCACTGGAGCGGAACGTGGCGGCGCTCGAGGGCGCCACGCACGGCTTTGCCTACGGGTCGGGGTTGGCCGCCCTCGACGTACTCCTCAAGGTGCTCAAGAGCGGCGACCATGTGGTCTGCGGAGAGAATCTGTACGGCGGCAGCCATCGGCTCATGGATCGTATCTACACCCGGTTCGGACTCCAGTTCAGTTTCGTGGACAGCCGCGACATCGGGAACATCGAATCGGCGCTCCGGCCCGAAACCCGGATGATCTACTGCGAGACACCGACCAACCCGATGATGCAGCTCACTGACCTGGCCGCCGTCGGCGATCTGGCGCAGGCCCACGGGTACCTCTTCGCGGTCGACAACACCTTCGCCACACCGATCTTCCAGCGCCCGCTCGAAGTCGGCGCCGATGTCGTGTTGCACAGCACGACCAAGTACCTGAACGGCCACAGCGACATGGTCGGTGGGCTCCTCCTCACCCGGCGCGACGACCTCGCCGAGCAGTTCGGGTTCATTCAGAACGCCGCTGGCGCGGTGCCGGGGCCAATGGACTGTTTCCTGGCGTTGCGGGGCACCAAGACGCTTCCACTTCGCATGCGGCAACACGATGCGAATGGAAGGGCGGTGGCGCAGTGGCTCACCGAGCGGAAAGATGTCCAGCAGGTCTACTACCCCGGGCTCGCGTCGCATGAGCAACACGAGCTGGCCAGGAAGCAGATGAGCGGCTTCGGCGGGATGATCTCCTTCGATATCGGCGATGCCGCGCGCGCCAGGCGGATTGCGGAGCGGACGCGGATCTTCGTGCTCGCCGAATCACTGGGAGGGGTCGAGAGCCTGATGGGACATCCCGCCAGCATGACACACGCCTCGGTGCCTCCTGCCATGCGGGAGGCGATGGGGCTGACCGATTCCCTGCTTCGATTGAGTTGTGGGATCGAAGATGTCGAGGACCTCATCGCCGACCTGGATCAGGCGTTCGCAACCTGAGCCGCGGCCCAGTGTAGCATTATGAAACAATCAGGGCCCGTCAGGCGTATTGGCGGGATCCCATAACCAGGCCCATCACATGTCGAACCTCCCCGCCCCGCGGCCCCGCCGCACCCTGCCCGATATTGCTCCTGTCACCTGGGAGCACCCAGCCGACCGCGCGGCCCTCCAGGCGCTCCGTGCCCTCCCAGGCGTGGACGAGGTCATTCGGAAGGTTCTCGCGCTCCTCGGCGGTGAGCGCGGCATCCGGCTTCTCTTCCAGGCCAACGCGGTCCGGGTGGGGCCGACCCAGTTCCCCCGCCTCTGGCACATGCACATCGAGAACTGCGCCACCTTCGGGTGGGAAAAGGTTCCGGAGGTCTACGTCACCCAGACCCCGATCTTCAACGCCGGTGCCTACGGCGTCGACGACCCGTTCATCGTGCTCCATTCCGCTGCCCTCGAGATTCTGGACGAGGACGAGATCCTGACACTGCTTGCCCACGAACTCGGCCACGTGATGAGTGGGCACTCGCTGTACCGGACCATTGCCGCGATCCTCGCACTGGTCAGCCTCGGTGCGCTCCCGATGCTCGCGGGGATTGCCCTCCTGCCGATCAAGCTCGCGTTCCTGGAGTGGAGCCGGAAAGCGGAGTTGTCCGCCGACCGCGCCGGGCTGCTTGGCGTCCAGGATGTCATGGTGGCCCAGCGCCTGGACCTGAAGATGGCGGGCGGCGGTCGCGGCGAGTTCTTCACCGACGCCGACCTGAACCTGGACGCCTTCATGGCGCAGGCACACGAGTACATCAACACCAACGAAGGCCTCGACATCGTCTACAAGGTGCTGCACACCCTTGGCGTGACCCATCCGATGCATACGGTGCGCGCCGCCGAGGTCCAGAAGTGGGTGGCGGCGGGTGACTATGAACGGATCCTGGCCGGCGAGTACGTGCGTCGGGGGAGTCCCGAAGATCAGCGGCCCTACGGCGACCACTGGAAGGACGCCAAGGAGTACTACTCCGGCGCGGCAAAGGACTTCGGCCAACAGGTCGGCGACGCGGTCCGGAGCACGGCGAGCAAGGCCGCCGAGGCGTTCCGCAACGCGCAGAAGCGAGGCTCGAGCGCGTGAAGATCCTGATCGTCGGCGGCGGGGGCCGCGAGCATGCGCTCACCTGGGCGCTGCATCGTGAGAACCCCGTCGCCCAGCTCACCGCAGCGCCGGGCAACCCCGGCATCGCCTCACTTGCCGATCTCCTTCCCATCCCCGCCGATGACATCGACCGCCTCACAGAGGCGGCGGTGTCTGGCAAGTTCGACCTGACCGTGGTCGGCCCCGAGGTGCCGCTGGCCCTCGGGCTGGCGGATCGGCTCCGTGCCAAAGGCCGGCGGGTTTTCGGTCCGTCGGCGGCGGCTTCGGCGGTGGAGGCCTCCAAGGCGTTTTCCAAGGAAGTCATGGAAGCGGCCAACATCCCTACGGCGGCGAGTCGGACGTTTACCGAGCTCCCTGCCGCGCTGACTTACATCGACCGCCACGCCGAGCCGCTGGTCGTAAAGGCGTCGGGGCTCGCGGCCGGAAAAGGGGCCATCGTCTGCGCCACCCGCGCCGAGGCGGCGACGGCCGTTCGCGCGATGCTGGGCGACGGCCGCTTCGGGGACGCCGGGAGGACGGTCGTCGTCGAGGCGTTCCTTGTGGGTGAGGAGCTGTCCGTGCTGGGGCTCACGAACGGGGAAGCGCTCACGCTGCTTCCGGCCTCGCAGGACCACAAGCGACTCGGAGAGGGCGACACTGGGCCGAACACCGGCGGGATGGGCGCATATGCTCCGGTCACGCCGGCCACTCCAGCCCTCCTGCAACGAGTCCATGACAAGGTCATGCTCCCTGCGCTGGTCGAACTCGATCGACGCGGCGCCCGGTTTGAGGGCTGCCTCTACGCCGGCATCATGGTGGACCCGAGCGGCGCACCGTTCGTGGTGGAATTCAACTGTCGATTTGGGGACCCCGAGACGCAGGTCGTCCTGCCCATGCTCGAAAGCGGCCTCACAGATGCCTTGGTCCGGATCGCAGAGGGCAAGGCCGCCGGGCCACTGGCGGTGAAGCCTGGCGCCTCGGTGACCACCGTGCTGGCCGCCCGGGGATATCCGGACGCCCCCCAGAAGGGCGCGGCAATCTCCCTGCCGACGACGCTTCCTGAAGGCGTCACGGTGTTTCACGCCGGGACCTCCGTGGACCCCGAAGGGGTGCTCCGCGTCTCCGGAGGCCGCGTGCTCAATGTGACGGCGGTGGCGCCGACCTTCGCCGATGCTCAGGCCCAGAGCCGGGCGGGCGCCGAGGCCGTCTCCTTCGAAGGAAAGGTCTGGCGGCGGGACATCGGGTGGCGGGAAGCGAGCCGACAGCAGGGCGGAGGTTGAGCCGTGGGGGTGCCCGGCCTGGGAGCGTCATCTTACTCTTCGGTAGTCGACTTCCTCAACCACGGGATCCCCATGCGTCTGCCCTCCATCGCGCTGTCGTTTCTCGCCCTCGCCGCCTGCACCCCTGAATCCCCCGGCGGCCCGACGCTTCCGCCAAACGACATCGTCATCGTATCCGGCGCCTCGACCCAGGGCGCCGCGGCGTACAGCCCGAACCCGAGAATCGTCAGTCTGGCCACCCACGCCAAGGTCATCTGGGCGAATGACGATGGGCTGCAACACACCGTCACGGCGGACGGCGGAGCGTTCGATTCCGGGAACATCAACAGCGGCGAGGCCTGGAGCCACACCTTCACGGCAACGGGGACGTATACCTATCACTGTGCCATCCATCCAACCATGGTCGCCACGCTGGTGGTCGATCCCTAGGGTTCGGACCGCAGCGACGCCCCCCGACCGACCGCGCTCCCCAATGAACGGCGGATCCGGCGCGCATGCCTGAACTCCCCGAAGTCGAGACCATCGTGCGCGACATCCGGCCGGAGGTTGTCGGCCGGACCGTCGTGCGCGCCACGCTCTCCCATACCGACATCCTGCGGGGCGTTACGCGCCCAACCCTCCTCCGCGGCCTTGCCGGGGCCACCATCGAGGATCTCTTTCGCCGGGCCAAGCACGCCGTCTTCGTGCTTGGCAAACGGCGCCTCGTCGTGCAGCCGGGGATGACCGGCGCGCTCCTTGTCCACAGCAGCCCTCTCAGCGACGAGGAGGCCCGCTACGCGGTGCTCCGCGCGGTGCTGGACGATGGTCGTATCCTTGTCTACCGCGACGTCAGGCGACTCGGGACCCTGCTCTGGCTCGATGCCAATGGGTGGGCCCGCTACGATGCCGCCCTCGGGCCGGAGCCGCTGGAACCGGGATTTACCCCCGAGGCCATGCGCGCGGCGCTCGGCCGGACCAGGCAATCGATCAAGAAGGCGTTGATGGACCAGAAGCTCCTGGCCGGCGTCGGCAACATCTACGCGAACGAGGCGCTCTTCGCCGCTGGCATCGATCCGTCCCGGGAAGCGGTGCGGCTGTCACTCCCGGAGTGGGATGCGCTGCACCGGGAGCTCGACCGGATTCTCTCGGCGGCGGTGTCGGGCCGTGGCAGCACGGTGCGGGACTACCGGACCGGCACCGGCGAGCAGGGCCGGTTCCAGCTCTCGCACCTGGTGTACGGTCGCGAAGGGGAGCCCTGCGTCCGTTGCGGCACGACCCTCGCCGGCACGCATGCGCTCGACGCACGCATCACCGTGTTCTGTCACCGCTGCCAGACCTGATGTCCCAGCTCGCCGCCCTCCCCCTCGCCTCAGCCGACCTGGGCGCCCTGCGGGAACGGGTGCGCCTGCTCGCGGAGAATCGACCGGCGGTGTACCGGATGATCGACCCCGCCGGGCGATTGCTCTACGTCGGGAAAGCGAAGAAGCTCCGCGCCCGGCTGATGACCTATTTCCGGGCGAGTTTTCCGGATGACAAGGCGGCGCGCATCCTCCACGCCGCCGGAGACATCACCTGGGACTACGTGCACAGCGACTTCGCCGCGTGCCTCGGCGAACTGCGGCAAATCAGGGGGTTCCGTCCCCCGTTCAACGTGGCCATGAACCGGACACGGCGCGCCGTGTTCGTGAAGATCCTCGACTCGCCCGCTCCAAAGGTCTACCAGGGGGCCACCATCGGCCGGCAGGATGGTCGGGTCTACGGCCCCTTCCGCTCACGAGCGCGGGTGGAATCGGCGATTCGCGTCCTCAACGACCTGCTCGGCCTTCGGGATTGCGAGGCGCGGATGCCGATCGTCTTCGCGGACCAGGGCGACCTCTTCACGGCCGCGACCCAGGCGGCCTGCCACCGGCATGAGCTCGGGCAGTGTACGGGGCCGTGCGCGGGGCTGGTCAGCGAGCGGGACTACGGCCGCAGGATCGATACGGCCGCAGCGTTCCTCGAAGGCCGCACCGTCCAGCCGATGGACCGCGCGATTGTCGCGATGCAGGAGTCGGCAGCGACCCAGGACTTCGAACGGGCGGCAACATGGCGGAATCGGTTCGAGCAGCTCGAATGGCTCCTGGCGGCCACGGCCCAGTCCCGCGCGGCCGTCGACCTCCTCACGTTCGTCTATCGAGATCCGGGCGTCTTCGGCGACGACCGCGCCTACCTGATTCGCCGGGGGACGGTCCGCGCCTGCTTCCCCTACCCGACGACGCCGATCGAGCGGATCGCGTTCGGGGCGGTGGTCAGGGAAGAGCTGGGCCGCGAAGAACCTGCCGCCGGCCCCCTCCCCCTCGAGGCCATCGACGAGATTCTGCTCTTGATGTCGTGGTTCCGCGGGCACCCGGACGCACTCCGGCGGACGACCCCCCTCGGCGAGTGGGGGAACACCACCTAGCCCCTGGCCTTGTTCCATCCTGAAACTCTCAGGGACCGCCTCCGTATTGGGCTCGTCACCCAATCCAGATTGAGGTCCCGATGTCCATTCGCACCGTTGTCCTGAGCGCCGCCCTCCTGGCGGCCCCCGCCGCGCTCGTGGCCCAGTCTGCGGCCGCCGACGCCCCTGCCCCAACCCCACAGGTCCACCCCAAGGTGGGCAACGAGACGGAGCTGGGCCGCCAGTTCACTCATTGGCTCTATAGTGCGCAATTCGACAGCCTCTTTGCGCATATGCGGGAGGAGACTCGCGCCGCGATGGGCAGCCCGGACGAAATGGCCGCCACCTTTGACGGGTTCACCGCGCAGATGGGAGAAGAGACGAAGCTTCTGGGCGAGATGGTCGTGATGCGAAAGGGGAATCCACAGTACTGGCGCACCGCGGAGTTTTCGATGGCCCCGGAGCCGATCCAGATCCGCTGGGTCATCGTCGACGGGGAGATCTGGGGCATCGGGATCAACCCGGCGAGCCAGGCCCCGGCGATCGACCCCGATCAGGAATAGCTATTCCGCTCCGGCCGCGAGCAGGGGCACCAGCCGAGCTCGGGGCGGGAGGCCGGCCTCAAGTTCCATGATGCCCACCGAGGGCGGGAGGTCGAATCGGCGGGCTCCGGCTCCCCCGGGGTTCATCGCCGTGACCGTGATGTCCACCGTGGCGAGCAGCGGGCGGTGGGTGTGCCCGAAGATGAGCACATCCGCATCGGGAAAGGCCGCATTCAGCGCCTCGGGGGTGGGGCTGCCGAATTGATTGCCGTGAGTCACCACGATCCGGATGCCCTCGAGTTCCAGCGCCGCCACCTGCGGCACCTTCGCGCGCACGTCCCAGTCGTCCGTGTTGCCATAGACGGCCGTCACAGGGGCGATCGCCTCCAGCTCGGTCAGGAGGTCGAGCGGGCCGATGTCGCCGGCGTGGAGGATGTGGTCCACCTCACGGAAGACCTCGAACACCTCGGGGCGCAGCAGGCCGTGGGTGTCAGAAATAATGCCAAGGCGCATACGTTCCCCCTCAGCCAGCAAAAGACATCCACGAAACCACGAAATTGGGAAATCACGGAATGACACCCATTGCGCGTTCGTGCTTTCGTGTCTTCGTGTTTTCGCGTTTTCGTGGATTCAGTAAGCCCGTGGGACGTTACGCCGGGCGATCCCCACCCCAGCGCGGTGCGATATCGATGCCCAGGTCAAGCTGGTCGAGCACCCGCTGCACGATGAAATCCACCAACTCGCTGATGGCAGTCGGCCGGTGGTAGAAGCCCGGTGCCGCCGGAATCACGACACCACCGGCCTCGGTGAGTGTGGTCAGGTTTCGAAGATGGATCAGGGAGAGCGGCGTCTCGCGCGGCACCACGATGAGCTTGCGGCGTTCCTTCAACGCGACGTCGGCGGCACGCTCCACCAGCGACCGACTCGACCCCTGTGCGATCGCGGAGACCGTCCCCATCGAACAGGGGCAGATGACCATCCCGGCCCACTTGGCGGAGCCCGATGCGGGCTTGGCGCCGCGATCGGTGTCCGGGTAGACGGTCACGCTGCTCCAGTCCCCACCGGTGGCGCCCTGCAGGCCGTCGAGATCGGTGATTCCACATTCCGCCTCGAGCAGGCGCTGGCCATGACTCGTCACGATGAGCCACACCGGCACCTTCCGTGTGGCCAGGACCTCCAAGAGGCGCACCGCATAGGGCGCCCCGGACGCACCGGTCACCGCCACCACGATGGGGAGCCGGCTCACCCGCCTCTCCGATTCGCGGTCGGCGAGCGCATCGGATGGGCCGGTGGTTTCGGCGGCGGCACCCGCCGCTTCTGGACCGGCGGGGTCCCCTTCTTCGGAATCCCGGGCTGCTTGGGCGCGGGAATCAGGCTCTCACGTTCCTTCATACGCATCTCCGTCTTCAGTCCTCAGTACCAGCTTACCACTTCCCCCGCTCCCTTTGTTCCAATCGGTCACCGAAGTACGTCCCCCAGCGACGATCGACCAGCCGGATCGTCTCTTCCGGCATCGTGACCGGCGGCGGATAGCCGGGCTTCCAGGTGGCGTCGATGGCGATTCGGCCCCCGTAGACCGGCTTGGCGCCAACAAATTCCTGGCGTTCGAAGAGCATATCCCGCGCCGGATCGAACCTGGTGAAGATCCCCCAGACGATGTTCCCCTCGTCGTTCAGGTCCACATCATCGCTCACTGCCGCGACGAACTTCACGGGTCCCAGCCCCTCCCAACGGAGGAGTTTCTCGAGCACCGCGCGCGGCTCGCTCTTCACCTGCACCACCACGAATCCGCCATCCAGCACCCGATGCGCCCCGATGCGCCGGTCGAACACGGATGGATCTTCGATGGCGGTCGGCGGGGCATCCCCGGTCACGACCTCACCGGTGGCATCGAGCACCAGCTTGCTGCCGACGTGCATCTCGAACGAGGTGTAGTCCAACGTGTCGAGCGGCGCGATCGGCAGCAGCAGCATCCGGTCGCGCGGATCGAAGCGATGCCAGAGTTCCAGCAGCGTCCGGCCGAAATTCCGCACCGGTACATCGTCCCGCACCATGACGACGCACTTGGTCAGCGCCAGTTGTCCGGTACCGAGGAGGTTGAGGGCGGTCTTGAACGACTCGAGCGGGTGCCGCACCTTGACCGACACGGTGAGCAGATTGTGGAACACCGCATCGTCGCTGGCAAAGAGGTCCACGACGTTCGGATTGACCACGCGGATCAGCGGGCCAATCATTTCGCCGGCCGCCAGGCCGATCCACTTGTCCTCCTGCGGCGGCTTGCCCACCACCGCCCCAGGGCAGATCGCGTCCCGCCGTCGCGTCAGCGTCTTCACGTGGAAGACCGGGAAGGGGGACGCCTCGGAGTAGTGGCCGTAGTGATCGCCGAAGGGCCCCTCCATGCGACGCTCCCCTGCTGGCACCTCACCCTCAAGGACGAAGTCGGCGTTCGCCGGGACCGGGATCCCGATGCCCCGACCCTGGACGAACTCCGTCGCCCGCCCCCGGAGGAATCCCGCGAGCCCCAGTTCGTCGAAGTCCTCCGGCAGCGGGAGGATCGCCGAGAGCATCGTCATCGGATCTCCACCGAGCACCACCGCCGCCTCAAGCGCCTCACCCCGGCGCTCTGCCTCGTGGTGGTGTCCCCGGCCCCCCTTCATGCTCTGCCAGTGCATGCCCGTCGTCTTCTCGTCGAAGACCTGGAGTCGGTAGAGCCCGAAATTGCGCACGCCGTTGGCCGGGTTGTGCGTGATCGTCGGCCCGAAGGTGATGAACGGCCCGCCGTCCCTCGGCCAGCTCCAGAGATTCGGGAGTCGGTCGAGGCGGGGTGCCTCCACTACCTCATGGACCGGCGCGCGGGTCACCATGCGGGGACGCATGAAGCGCGCCTTGAGCAGCGTGGAGCGCAGTTCCCAGAACCTGCCCAACGAGGGCGGGTTCAGGCGCTGAAAGGTGTCGATCAGCTCGCGCCCGATCTGTTCCGGTGGCCGACCCACGGCCATCTCCATGCGCCGGGCGGAGCCATACAGATTCATGGCAAGCGGAAAATCAGCGCCTTTCACGCGCTCGAAGAGCAGCCCGGGGCCATTCTGCCGAATGACGCGCTGGACAATCTCCGCCACCTCGAACTTCGGATCAACTTCCGCGGTGACGCGCAACAATTCCCCACGCACCTCGAGGTGACGCACGAAGTCCTGCAGGCCATTGAAGCGAGGAACGGTCACACGGCGCTCACGTGAGTCGGTCGAGGAGGGCAAAGCTGAACACGGTCACCGACATCACCGCGTTCATCCGAAAAAAGGCCGCATCGAGTCGCGAGAGATCCCCGGGTTGCACCAGCCGATGTTCGTAGGCAAGGATGACGGCGGCGACGGCGACTCCTGCATAGTACCACCACCCGAACCCTGCCCCCCAGCCGAACAGCGCCAGCGCCGGAATCGTCGCGCCGTGCAGCAGCTTGGCCAGGAGAATGGCCCGCGACTCACCGAGCCTGACGACCGCACTGCGCAATCCACTCTCCCGATCGAACGCGACGTCGGGGAGCGCGTAGAAAATGTCGAACCCGGCAACCCAGGTGGCGACCGCCACCGTGATGGCGAAGAGCAGCCAGCCTGGGCTGCTCCAGGCCCCGGTCACGGCAATCCAGCCACCGACCGGCGCGATGGCGAGGCTCAATCCAAGCCAGAGGTGGGGCCACCAGGTGAATCGCTTGGAGAGACTGTACCCCGTGATCCAGGCCAGCGCCACGGGGCTGAGGACGAAGCAGAGGGAGTTGAGGGACCAGGCAGCCCAGACAAACAGCACCGCCGCGGCCACGACCGAGCCCCACGCTTGCGGTACCGTCAGGGCGCCACGGGGGAGTTCCCGATTCCAGGTGCGGGGATTCCGGGCATCGTAGGCGCGGTCGGCAATGCGGTTGAAGCCCATGGCCACCCATCGCGCCGCGGTGAACGCCAGGATGACCAGCCCGACGGTGCGCAACGTCACCGGGACCCGCAGCGACGCGGCGAGCACGCCGAGGAGCGCGAAGGGAAGTGCGAACAGGGTGTGCGGCAACTTGACGAAGTTGACGTAGCGCACGAGGATCGATTCCCCGGCGAAGATCTGTCCTTCGCTCATGCCCTGGTACCCACGTGGATGGCGCATATCCCGCCAACGAGGGAGCACCAGGCGACGTCGCGGAAACCCGCATCCGACATCCGTTTGGCAAGCGCCTTCGGCTCCGGAAAGGCGAGGACCGACTCCGGCAGCCAGGTGTAGGCGTTCGAGTGGCTGGAGACCAGTCGGCCGACGTTTGGGAGGAGGTGTCGAAAGTAGAAAAGGTAGAGCCCGCGGAGTGGTTGCCAGGAGGGGATGCTCAACTCGAGGATGACGAATCGCGCGCCCGGCTTGAGCACCCGCGCCGCCTCCCTGAGGCCGGCATCGAGATCCATCAGGTTGCGCACGCCGAACCCGACCGTGGCCCCGTCAAAGGCGGCCCCCGCGTGTGGGAGCGCCAACGCGTCGGCTGTGACGCAGGCGATGCGCTCCGCCTTCCCCCGGCCCAGCTGGAGCATCCGTGGGACGAAGTCGGAGCCGACGACCATGCCCTCAAACCCCGGCTGGCGCGCAAGCGTGGCGGCCAGATCAAGGGTGCCTGCGCAGAGGTCGAGATAGCGACCGGCGGGAACTCGTTCCCAATTGAGACGCGCAACTGCCTTCCGGCGCCACCCCTTATCGAGGTTCAGGCTCAGCAGATGATTCAGGAAATCGTAGCTCGGGGCGATGGCGTGAAACATCCCGCGCACATAGGAGCGCTTTTCCGCGCCGCCCAATACTGGTAACTTCCTGTCCGTGGCTAACATAGGCGGCCAATCTACCCTTCACGGAAAGCCCACCGCAAGGCGGGGGGAAGCCCGTGGCTAAGCCCGGCATCGACCTGGCAACCTTGTCCGATCAGGACGTGGTGCTCGAGGCGCGCGCCGGGCGACAGGCGGCGTACCGTGAATTGGTGCGCCGGTATGAACGTCCGATCTTCTCCCTCATCTACCGCATGGTCCGCAATCGGGAGCAGGCGGAGGATCTCTCCCAGGAGACCTTCGTCAAGGCGCTCAACGCGATCGAGTCGTATCGCCCCGAGTACAAGTTTTCCAGCTGGATCTTCAAGATCGCCAACAACGTCTCCATCGACCACCTGCGGCGCCGAGAGCTGGACACCCTCTCGCTCGACGGGTCTCCGCACGCCCTCACGCCTGAGGCGATCCAGGCGAGCGCGCTCCAGCTGGGAGACCGCCAGGAGACCGCCCTTGAGGAGCTCGAGGCGAAGGAGCTCGGCGGCGAGATCGAAGTGGCCATCGCCGCGCTCCGGCCGGAGTACCGCTCCTGCATCCTGCTCCGGCATGTCGAGGGGCGGCCCTATGAAGAAATCGCCACGATGCTCGACCTCCCACTGGGCACCGTGAAGACATACATCCACCGCGCGCGCGGCGAACTCAGGCAGTCCCTGGCGCATTTGCGCCAGTGAAACCCCGGGCCCGGCGGGCCCGTAGGAGGGGCGTCATGACGGACCTCATTGCTACCCACCTGACTCCAGACGAGCTCGATGATTGGCTCGGAGGGTCCCTCGCGCGAAACCGCGAGGCCCACCTGCACGGCTGCGCCGACTGCCGGCGCCTGGCCGATGCCGACCGCGCACTGGCGCACCTGCTCGGCACTCTCCCGCTGTTCACGCCCGCCGCTGGCTTCAGCGACCGGGTCATGGCGCGGGTCGAGGTGCGGCGCAGAGCCCGTCCGGTCGTCGTCGCCGCAGCGCTGGCGGCTGGAGTGCTCCTGCCGATGGCGGCGAGTATCGGGTGGAGCCTGGCCAACCCCGAGACCCTCTCCCAGCTGCTGCAGGGCGCTGGGCAGGGCATCGGCGGGACGTGGCTGACGGCGGTCCGTTCCTTCGGATCTACCCTCCTCGCACAGCCATGGTACCCCTGGGTCCGCGGGCTGTTCGAGTCGCCCGCCCGTCTCGGCCTCGTGTTCGGTGCCACCACCGTTGCCTATGCTGGCGGCGTCCTGGTGCTTCGACGCCTGATGGCCCTGCCGACGGCACGGGTGGCTCATGCCGAGAGCTGACCTCCGGATCACTGCGGCAGCCCTGCTCCTCCTGATCGGCCCAGCCACACTCGCCGCTGGACCGAGCCGGATTCAGGCTGCCCACCCCGCCCCTCAGGCCGTCCCACCCGCTCCCGATGGCGGGCTGACCGTTTCACTCAGCAACCTATCCTCGACATCCGCACTGGAGCCGCTGCTCCTGCAGGCCCTCCGCGACTCGAAATCACCGGGATTCGCGCTGACAGTAACGGGCGGCATCGCGCGAATCGGGAATTACTCCATCGGTTCGGGCGAGTCGCATCAGGGAGACGTCCTGATCCTGAACGGCGACGCCGATCTGTACGGACGGCTTTCCGGTAACCTGGTAACGGTCGATGGCAACATCACCTTGCACCCGGGGGCGTTCGTGTCTGGGAGCGTGGTCGCGTTCGGCGGGGAGGTCCGCCAGGCGGGCGGGCAGGTCACCGGCCACATCAGTACGCTCGGCGCCCTCGCCCCAGTCGAGGCCGAGATTGCCGCCGTGGCGCAGACATCTCCCCTGGTGCTCGCGCTGCGAAACGTCGCGGGTCTCGCCGGGATCTTCCTGACGCTGCTGGGCATCGGCTTCGGACTCGTGCTCTTCGGCAAGCCCAACCTCGAGATCATCTCCGACACCGTCTCTCACACCTTTGGGCGCTCCTTCGCGGTCGGGGTCCTGGCACAGATACTCGTGGTGCCGACGTTCGGTGTCCTGATCCTCGGACTCGTGCTCAGCGTGGTCGGCATTCTTCTCATCCCCTTTGCGGTCATCGCTTCCGCGCTCCTCGTGGCGGTTGCCGTTCTGGCGGGCTTCCTTGGGGTCACCCACGCCCTCGGCGAGAAGTACACCCGTCGCCGGCTGGCGCAGGGTGTGTTCGGGTCCCCGAGCAGTTACCGGTACGTCGCGACGGGGCTGGTCGGCATGATCCTGCTCTGGGGCGGATGGGCGGCATTCGGCTGGGCACCAGTGCTCGGCTGGATTGCCTTCACTGCGGCTGCGGTGGTCACCTGGTTCCTGCTGACCGTTGGCATCGGTGCGGCGCTGCTCAGCCGCCTTGGGCTCGCGGGGCATTTTGCCGGTCGTTTCATCCCCCCGGAGACCCTCACCGACGAGTACCTCTGGGCCACGCCGCAGTTCGGCGTCCCGGCGGCTCGACGCCCCGGCCAGCACAAGACCCCCCCTCCAGTTCGATGACGATACGCCGCCCGTTCCTGCCCGTGTTGCTCGTGCTCGGCCTCGCGGCGGCAGGAGTCGGTCCGGCAGGCGCGCAGGCCCTCAAGCGCTTCAGCACCACGCGGCAATTCCACGGCGAGGTCCGGCTGGTGGCCAGTATCCAGTTCGGGGAGGGGCTCTCAACGTCAGTGCGGGCGCCCCGGCGTCGCTGTACGGGATGCAGCTCGCCTATGATGCGGCTCAGTTTCAGCCGGTCAGCGAATGGAACGCCGGCGCCAACACCGTCACCCTCGGGCTCACCAACAGCGACAACGGCAGGATCGGCGTCGGCAGCAACCTCACGAACCAGGTTGCCAGTATTCAGTTTTCGCCGCAGGTCGACCTCGACCTTTCCATGGCGATGGGTGCGGCCACGTCCCTCGTCGACCTGGGCGGCCTGCGACTCTCCTCGTTGACGATCGAGACCGGCGCCAGCCAGACGAAAGTTCGCTTCTCGACCAGGAACGCGATGCGGTGCACCACGGCAGCGTTCCGCGCGGGCGTCGCGGAGCTGGCGGTCATCGGCCTTGGCAACAGCCAGTGTGACCGGGTGACGTTCGAAGGAGGCATGGGCAGCGTGGTGCTGGACTACTCGGGGGAGTGGGGGAGCGACACAGAACTGGACGCGACGCTCGCCGTCGGTGGGCTCACGCTTCGCATTCCCCGGGAGATCGGCGTGTCGATCACGACCGAACAGTTCCTGGCGACGTTCCAGCCGGCCGGATTCACCCGGCAAGGGAATCGGTATGTCTCGGAGAACGAGGCCGCCGCAACGCGACACCTGGCCGTGGACCTGAACACTTCGTTCGGCGGCGTGACCGTCGAATGGCTGGACTGACCCGGCTAGCCCAGCCGCGCCCGGACCTTTCCACCGACCCCGAGGCCGATCCGCCGCGCCGCAGAGCCGTCGCGCACGGCGATCTCCACCTGACCGCCAGAGCCGAGATAGGCGACGAGCTGCCCGGACTCCACGTCGCTGAAGGTCCGGCGGAGCGGGCCAACCTCCGCATCCTCCACCTCGAGCACCGCATACGACGGGACTTCCGCGAGCGTGAGATTGGTGACAAGATTGCCGAAACGGTCGACCGAAATCACCTCGCCGATCACGGACTTCCCCTCATAGAAGGGGGCGGGGCGCGCGAGTCGCACCGGTGCGGTGGGCAGCGGCTCGCCCAGGGCCACCAGCGGAGTGCCACGCGCCAGCGCAGCGGCAGCGGGGGAAAAGAGGTCGCGGCCGTGAAAGGTGGGCGCCGCGTCCGAGGGAGCAGTGATTGCCATCACGGGTGCGTCGGCCCGATCAAGCACCGACGTGAAGACGCCGTTGTCGGGTCCCACGAACCAGTGCCCGGCGGCTGCAAAGGCCAGGGCCGCCCGGCCCGTGCCGACGCCGGGGTCGACGACCACGAGATGGACCGTCCCACCGGGGAAGCGGTGCCAGGTGCGCTCGAAGAGATAGGCCGCGGCACTCACATCGCCCGGTGGAACTCCGTGGCTCAGGTCGGCGAGTGTAATCCCCGGCGCACGGGAGTAGAGGACGCCGCGCATCTCGGCGACATAGGGGTCGGCGGTGCCGAAGTCGGTGAGCAGGGTGATCAGTGCCATGGTGGGAATATGGTGGGGCAGGGCGGCGGGGCGGCAGGGTGGCAGGGATACCGCAGGGGCGAACCTCGTATACGCCCCATCGAGATAGGAGCGGAGAATGGGCCAGAAGGGGAAACAGAAGAGGTCGGCAGAGATGCGCCGAAAGCCTTACGAGAAGGAACTGAAGCGCATGCATGTCGAGCTGGTGCACCTGCAGGACTGGGTGCGCAGGAAGGGGCTGAAGGTGTGCGTCGTGTTTGAGGGCCGCGACGGCGCGGGGAAGGGCGGCGCGATCAAGGCCATCACCGAACGGGTGAGTCCCCGCACCTTCCGCGTCGTTGCGCTCCCTGCCCCCAGCGAGCGGGAGAAGTCCCAGATGTACCTCCAGCGATACATGGCGCATTTCCCGTCGGCGGGGGAGGTCACGATCTTCGACCGAAGCTGGTACAACCGCGCCGGGGTCGAACGGGTCATGGGGTTCTGCACTCCGGGAGAGACCCGTCGCTTTCTCGACGCCGTGCCCGGGGTGGAGAAGCTCATGGTCGAATCGGGCATCATTCTCATCAAGTACTGGCTGGAGGTCAGCCAGGCGGAGCAGTCTCGGCGCCTGAACGACCGGATCACCGATGGGCGGAAGACCTGGAAACTCTCGCCGATCGACATCGCCTCCTATACACGGTGGGATGACTACACCGATGCGCGCGACGACATGTTCGCGGCCTCGCACACGGCGTGGGCGCCGTGGCACATCGCGCAGTCTGACGATAAGCGCCGGGCTCGCCTGAACATCATCAGCCACCTGCTGGCGCAGATCCCGTACAGGAAGTCCAAACGCGAAGTGCTCGTCCTTCCGCGGCGACGCCCCCCGCGCACGCGCCGCCAGCGTGAGCTCATGGCTGCTCCGGTGCCGGCCTTGTATTGATGCCGCCGCCTCCAGTGCCTGAGCTCCTCGCCCTGCAGGAAGCGGTCGCCGGTCGGTATGCGGTCGAGCGGGAGCTCGGCCGAGGGGGGATGGGGATCGTCTTTCTGGCGCGAGACCTCGCCCTTGACCGGCTGGTGGCCATCAAGCTCCTCCCGCCGGAGCTCGCCAGGTCAGCCGACCGCCGCGCCCGCTTCCTGCGCGAGGCCCGGACCGCGGCGCGGCTCTCGCACCCGAACATCGTCCCTATCCACTCCGTCGAGGAGTCAGACGGCCAGGTCTTCTTTGTCATGGGATACGTGGCGGGCGAGACCCTGGGCCAGCGGATCGGTCGCCTCGGGCGGTTGCCGGCATCGGAGGTGTCCGCCGTCGTGCGCGAGGTCGCGTGGGCACTCGCCTACGCCCATCGGCAGGGGGTGGTGCATCGGGATGTGAAGCCGGAGAACATCCTGCTGGAGCGCGAGGGCGGCCGGGCGATGGTGACCGACTTCGGCATCGCGCATGTCAGCGGCGACGCCCCGGACACCCCTGCGGGACAGATCGTGGGAACCGCGCGCGCGGTGAGCCCGGAACAGGCGGCGGGTGAGCCGGTCGATGGACGGAGCGACCTCTACTCCCTCGGGGTGACCGCCTTCCTGGCCGCGACCGGTCAGTGGCCGTTCGAGGGCGAGTCCGCCGCCGCGGTACTGGCCCAGCACCTGACGCAGGCGCCCCCACCGATCCTCGGCCTCCGGCCCGATCTCCCAGCTCCCCTGGCGCACGCCATCGAGCGCTGCCTGGCCAAGTCACCCGAAGATCGCTTTGCCTCCGGCGAGGAATTGGCGGCGGCACTCGGCAGCAACCTCCCCATGCTGGCCGTCACGCCGGCACCGGTGGCGCGCGCCGCACGGGAACTGCACGAGCTCGGCACCGACATGGCAGGCTACGGCAGCGTGCTCCTCCTGGTCATCGGCTCGGAGGTCGCTGGCCGATTCCTGAACCATACTGGCATGGCCGCCCTCGCCGACGCATTCCTCAGCCTTATGCGGTACGGCGTTGGCCTTGGGATGATCGGCCTCGCCGGCGTACGGAAGGTGACGACGTTTCGCGTCCTGCGAGACGCGGTCCGTCGCGGGTATGGCCTCGAGGATATCCGGGCAGCGCTCCTTAATCAGGATGACGAAGGCGAGCCAGTCACTGTCGGCTCCAAGGCAGGTGCGGCCGCGGCCTGGGTTGCAGCCATGTCCATCAGCGTGGCGGCCTGGACGTGGGCGGCGAACAGCCCGCTCCCGGGGGGAGACCTGCTCGAGATTGCGGTGAACCTTGCCGTCCTCACGATTCCGCTCAGCGCCGGCCGCTGGGCGGCGGCGCGGCTGACGGCGCCCACAGCGAAGGGGCCAAGTTGGTGGGATCGCTTGTGGGCGGGACGCATGGGGCGATGGATGGTGCGACTGGCCGGGGGCCGCGAGGCGCGGGCACTCCCTGCCGCCAACGAGCCGACCGAAGTGGCGCTGGGGCGGGCCGCGGAGGCGCTCTACGCCGCGCTGCCAGCCGACGAACGACACCAGCTCGCGGAGGTGCCCGGGCTCCTGCGGCAGTTGGAGGGAGACGTCCAGACGCTGCGGCGACAGGACCAGGCGCTTACCAGGGCCCTGTCCGAGGCGGCCGGGCGCATCGACCTCGTCCGTGACCTGGAATCGGCACGAAAGGCCGGGAGCGCCAAGCTGGCCACAGCCCTCTCAGCGCTCGAAAACCTGCGCATCGACCTCCTGCGAATGTCCGCCGGTCAGGCGGTGGGCACCGGGCTGACCGAACATCTGGACGCCGCCCGCCGGATCGGCCGGGAGGTGGATGCGCGCATCGAAGTCGAGGAGTAGTCCCCTCAGCCTGCATCCTCGCGCTTCACCAGTTCCCCAACGATGACCTGCAACGCAGCGAGGGCGCCGATGATCAGTCCGGTCGTCGCCGCTTTCTTGCTGACCCGCCTGGCCTTGCGCGCCTTGGAGCGAACCGACCGGCGGCCCTCAATGGCCATGACCTTGGTCTCGAGATTCTTGAGTGCTTTCTTGGCCGAACGACTTCCCTTGTCCGCGAGCTTGCGAGCTTTGCTACCCATAACAACCTCCTTGCAGAATCTCCCGTGGGCGCTGGCCGTGCACAGGACCCTCGGTGCACGCCGTCCCATAGGAAAGATAGTCGCCTGCCGCGGAGTCCAACCGAGCGATACAGTCGCCGCCGGGCACGGCATCACCTGTGGGTGGCCGCTGCAGGCTGGCGGCTCCCGACGAATTGCGTATCTTGGCCCATATGACGAGCGACACCCTATCCTGTAATCTCACGCCGAATGATCGCACCACCAACCGCCGCCACGCACTCGCATGGGGCTTGGCGATCATCCTCATCCTCGCCCTCACGTCCGGTGCGGCGACCGCCCAGACGACCCTCCCCAAGTCCTGCACAGAGGTGGTCTGGCCGACCAGCGGAACCATCTACCGACCCTCCGTGATCTTCACGGCGCCGCGATCCCTCATCGCCGACTCACTGCTGCGCCTCCTGCCGGCACACTCGTGGAGCGTGACTGGTACGGGCGTCGAGGTGATCGACGCGGTGCGCCGCCTCTGGAAGGTGGACTCGGCGCTGGTGGAGCAGGCGCTCGCGGAGATCATCAGCGACAACCGTGAGTTCTCGGAATTCTCCGCGGTCATTGCCGCGCAGGCCTACCTGGAGGTGTCGGGCCGGTCAGACCCGCTCCTGAGCGTCTTCACCGAGGGAGGCGAACCTTCGCCGCGGCTCGGATGGATGCTCACGGCGCTCCGTCCGCCGCTCGACACCCTGGCGCAGGCCCAGGTCTTCGGATACGCCTGCAATGCCGCCTGGATTGCGCTTCGATCGCAGAGTGATCCCTTTCTGCGGGCGCGCGCGGCAGCGGAACACGAGGTCTTCTTCCGGGCCGAGGAGGAGGGGATTCTGACCGATGCCGAGCGACTGGTGACCGGCCCCCTTCGCGCCGATATGCAGACCCTGGTCCGGATCACCCGGCCGAAGGAGTAGCCGACAGACAATGAGGGCTCCCCTTCTTGGAGAGCCCTCTTCGCGACGCGCTGCTTCCCTGCCCTGCAGCCCCCTCCCTAGCCTCGCAAGATCGGCAATTCCGCCCCGCCCCGCGTCCGTGCCGCCTCCACCACGCGCTCGGCGATGTCCTGCAGCGCCTTCGCGGCCGGACTCTCGGGCGCCGCGACCACGATCGGCCTGCCACGATCGGCCAGGTCCGCCATCTGTGCCTGCATCGGGATCCGCCCCAGCACCGGCACCCCCAGCTCGCCGCCCAGCTTGTCACCGCCCCCGGTGGGAAAGAGGTCGGTGTGCTCACCGCAGTGGGGGCAGCTGAACCCGCTCATGTTCTCGATGATGCCCAGCACCGGCACGTTGACCTTCTCGAACATCTTGCCGCCGCGCAGCGCGTCGCCGACCGACATCTCCTGCGGCGTCGTCACGATGACGGCCCCCGAGACGTTGGTGGCCTGAACCAGCGAGAGCTGTGCGTCGCCGGTTCCCGGGGGGAGGTCGACCAGGAAGTAATCGAGGTCGCCCCACTCCACGTCCCGCAGGAACTGGGTGACGATCTTCATGATGATCGGTCCGCGCCAGATGGCCGGCGCGTCGCGCTCGACGATGAACCCGAGCGACATCAGCTTGACGCCGTGCGCCTCGAGTGGCTGCATCCGTCGCTCGGAAACCTGCGGGCGCTCGAACACGCCGAACATCCGGGGAATGTTGGGCCCGTAGATGTCGCCGTCCATCAGGCCGACGCGGTGCCCGGCACTCGCCAATGCGACGGCAAGATTCGAGGCCACGGTGGACTTCCCCACCCCGCCCTTGCCCGACGAGATCGCGATCACCTTGCCGAGGCTTGGGAGCGACATCTGGGCCGGCGGCGGCGGAACAGCCTTGGCGGCGTCTCCCGGGGGGCCATGCGTCGAACCGGCCGGGCCGGCGGGATCCTTGATCTGGATCTTGGGATCGGGGAGCTCGGCCGCGGCAAACGCCTGGCGGATCTGCCGCACCAATGTGGCCGGATCCTCCCGGCGGAGCAGGAAGGTGAACGCCGCGCGGCCGTCGTCGCCGATGAGCAGCCCTTCGACCATCCCTGCAGCCAGCAGGTCTGAGCCGGTTCGGGGATTGGTGATGGCCGCCAGCGCCGCCTGCGCGGCCGAGAGTGGGGTCGACGCCACTAGATGGCCTCCACGGTCTTGACCTCGGGCACCGACTGGCGGAGCCGCACCTCGAGGCCCTGCTTCAGGGTGATGGTGGACGCCGCACAGCCGTGGCAGGTGCCGCCCAGCCGCACGTAGAGCGTTCCTTCGCCGGCGTCAAAGTCCACGACCTCCACCTGCCCCTTGTGCGAGGCGATGTAGGGCCGGAGCGTATCGATCGTCGCCTCGATCCGGGCGAGCATGTCGATGGTCGTAGTCATGGTGCCTCAGTGCTTTCCGTTGCCGCCAAGATAGTCGCGCGCCGCCGCGAGTACCGTCCCCTGCACCTCGCCCATCGAGCCCTCGATGGAGAGCCCGGCCGCCTTGGTGTGGCCCCCGCCCCCGAAGGGTTTGGCGAATGCGGCGACGTCCACATCCCCGACCGAACGAAGCGAGACCTTGATGCGCCCGGCCGCGATCTCCCGGAAGAGCAGCGCCATTCGGACCCCGGCGATGCTCCTCGGGAATTCGACCACTCCGTCGAGGTCATCCGCGCTCACGCCGAGTCGCTCGAGGGCGCCCGGCGGCACGGTGACCCACGCCAAGCCATGTTCCTGCTCCACCACGAGCGTCTGCAGCGCTTCGGCGTAGAGCCGCGGCCGTCCCTCCGGCGCGTTGGCATACACGTCGAGATACATCCGTTCGGGGTCGAGGCCGGTTTCCAGCAACTCCGCGGCGACGCGCAGCGTACGGGGATGCGTGTTGCTGAAGCGGAAGCTGCCGGTATCGGTCATGATGGCCACGTAGAGCGCCCGGGCAGCTTCCCTCGTGAGCGGCCACTCGTTGGCCCGCCCGATCTCGAACACCAGCTCCCCGGTGGCCGCCGCCGCCGCGTCCACGTAGCGGGGACCGGGTGGCAACTCGCCGGGACTCACGTGGTGGTCGATGCACACCACGGGCACGCCGCGATCCCTGACGGTGTCACCCAGCATGCCGAGCCGCCCGAGGTCGGAAATGTCCAGCACGACGATCAGGTCCGCGCGTCGGAGTTCCTTGATCGCCGCACGGCTCTTGTCCGCACCGGGCAGCTCCTCGAAGAGGAACCCGAACCTGGGCGGTGTCGGACTGGGATTGGTGACCACCGCCGTGATCCCCTGCGCCTTGAGGAGGTGCAGGAGCCCGACCTCGCTGCCGAGGCCATCGCCGTCGGGATTCACGTGGGTGGTCAGGCAGACACGCTGGCCCGGCTGCAGCAGATCGGCAATGGCCCGAGCGGCGTCGGTCTTCGGTTGGGAGAGTGGCAGCTTCATATCAAGAGGAAGATAACCCCCGATACGCGAGAAGGGAGCGGCTCTCGCCGCTCCCCTCGCTTTCCATCCAGGCCGCGACGCGGCTAGGCGCCGAGCTTCGAATGCCGGCGGCCGTACCCGAAGTAGATGGCGATGCCGATGGCCATCCAGACGATGAGACGGGCCCAGGTATCGATCGGGAGCGCCCCCATCAGGTAGAGACAGGATCCGACACCCAGGAGGGGAACCAGCGGCACCAGCGGCGTGCGGAACGGCCGGGGAATATCCGGGTCGGTGTAGCGCAGCACCAGCACGCCGCCACAGACGATGGCGAAGGCGAGGAGGGTCCCGATCGACACGAGTTCCCCGAGCAAGCCGATCGGAAGGAGCCCGGCACAGAGCATGGCTACGGCCCCGGTCATGATGGTCGCGAGCCAGGGCGTCTTGAACTTCGGGTGCACGGCGCTGAACACCGGCGGGAGGAGTCCGTCCTTCGCCATGGTGTAGAAGATGCGCGGCTGCCCCATGAGCATCACAAGAATCACGGAGGAGAGCCCGGCAATGGCGCCGATCTTGATGAAGGGCCGCAGCCAGGCCAGGCCGGGGCCGGCGGCATCGATGCCCACGGCGATGGGATCAGGCACGTTGAGTTCGGTGTAGTTCACGATGCCGGTCAGCACCAGCGACACCGCGATGTACAACACGGTGCAGATGACGAGCGATCCCAGGATACCGATCGGCATGTCTCGCTTCGGGTTGATCGTCTCCTGCGCCGCGGTAGATACGGCGTCGAACCCGATATAGGCGAAGAAGATCACGCCGGCGGCCCGGACGATGCCGCTCCAGCCGAAGTGGCCCGGCTCGGTCATCGCGGGGATGAACGGCTCCCAGTTTTCGCGGTTGATGTAGGCTGCCCCGAAGGCAATGAAGGCGAGCACCACCGCGACCTTGACCACCACGATGATGTTGTTGAAACGGGACGACTCCTTGATGCCGACGATCAGCAGGGCCGAGATCAGCCCCACGATCACCATGGCAGGGACATTCAGCACGGCGTCGGGGTTGCGCGTCCACCCCTCGGTGAAGATGCGCCAGACGTTGAGCCCGGCATCCGGCACGGCGGTGTGATTGTACGGCGCCGAGGTGTAGGCCGTCGGAAGATCGATCCCCATGTCGCGCAGGAGCGACGTGAAGTACCCCGACCAGCCGACTGCCACCGTGGAGGCGGCGAACAAGTACTCGAGAATGAGATCCCACCCGATGATCCAGGCGACGAACTCGCCCATCGTGGCGTACCCGTAGGTGTACGCCGACCCGGCGATTGGAATCATCGCCGCGAACTCGGCATAGCAGAGCCCGGCAAAGGCACAGGCGGTCCCGGCCAGCAGGAAGGAGTAGATGATGGCCGGGCCGGCGTAGGTGGCGGCGGCCTGCCCGGTCAACACGAAGATCCCGGCGCCGATGATGGCCCCGATGCCCAGCATGACGAGGCCTCCGGCGCCAAGGGTGCGCTTGAGGCTGTGGTCGGTTGCCAGCTCTGCCTGGAGGGCGGCAACATCCTTACGGCGGAATAGGCTCATGCGGCGCTCCACCTGCGAGGGGACGACGTGGTTCGCGAACGAGGGTAGATCGGACTGACACCCTGGCCGCTCCGCCGCGATTCCGGCGGAGCGGACCCTGGGCGCTGGGTCAGGGAATGGAACCCGGCGGAGGGAGCTTCTCCTCTTGTGGCGTGGACAGCAGCTTCCGATACGACCAGATGAGCAGACCCAGCACGCAGATCCAGGCGCCCGTCATGAAGATGATCGCGGTGGTATTCATCAGTCCACCTCCTTCCCGTCGAGGACACGGCGGCGCCACGCCGCCTTGATGAGCCAGAGTTGAACAAGCAGAATCGCGAGCATCAGGCCGCGGGACGCCCACCGGACCGCGTGGTCGGACTCGGGAATGCCCTTCATCAGCAAGGTCGGCACCGCCTCCTCGATCGTCCACCAGACCATCATGACCAGCAGGAAGACGGGGGTGACGAAGGTCATGACGAACTTGAAGAAGCGTGGGATCCGGATGCTGGCGCCTTCGTGAATCTCCCGCCACATGTTGTCAGGTCCGAAGACCCACACGAAGAGCACCGTCTCGACGAGCGCGAGGATGACGAGCCCGAAGGTGCCTGCCCAGTAGTCCCACTCGTCCAGGAACCCCTGCGTGTAATACACCAGGTGCAGAATGCCGATGAGCAGGGCGAGGACGCCGAGCCCCGTCGCGGTCTTCTTTCGCGACCACCCGAAGTTCTCCTCGACGAACGAGAGCGCCGGCGTGGCCATGGCTACCGACGAGGTGATGCCGGCCAGGAAGAGAAGCCCGAACCACATCACGCCGGCGATGGTCGCCATCGTAGCCCCGCCGGGCAACTGGTTGAACACCAGCGGCATGGCAATGAACCCCAGATCGAAGCTCCCGCCCTTGGCGATTGCCGTGGCACCGGCGACACCGAAGAAGGCGACGATGGCCGGAATGGCGAGTGAGCCGCCCAGCACGACTTCCGCCGTCTCGTTGGTGGCGGCGGTGGCGATGCCGGACAGCGCGATGTCGTCCTTCTTGGTCAGGTAGCTGGCGTAGGCCTGCAGCGATCCCATGCCGACCGAAAGGGTGAAGAAGATCTGCCCCGTCGCTGCCAGCCACACCTTGGGGTTGCTGAGCAGGCTCCAGTTCGGCGTAAACATGAAGTTGAGGCCGTCGATCGGGCTGGACTGCGTGGCGACCCCGTCGATGATGACCTCGTGCGCCCCCAGCGTCAGGACGCGCACCACCAGGATGGCGGCGAAGACGAAGAGGATCGGCATGCCGATCTTGGCCAGCCGCTCGATGCCCTTGGTCAGGCCCTTGCTCACGACGTAGAAGTTGACGCCGATCGTGATGAAGAAGAAGACGAACGGCGTCCAGAACCCGTGGACCGAATGGTTGTCGAGATCGACGTACGACTTGAAGAAGGCCTGCATGCCGGCCTGGTCGAGCCCCTGCGTGGCGCCGCGCATGGAGGCCCAGGTCCAGGCGAGGGTCCACGATTCGATGTAGCAGTAGTAGATCAGGACCACCATCGGCATGAAGAGCCCGAGTACGCCGAGGTACTTGGCGATGGGGTTCTTCCAGAGGGTCTGGAACATACCCGGCACCGACCCGTGGCCCTTGAGCCCGCCGTGGCGGCCGACGCCCCACTCGATCCACATCAGCGGGATGCCGACGAGCAGGAACGCGATGAAGTAGGGGATCATGAAGGTGCCGCCGCCGTTCTCGACCGCCTGCTTCGGGAAGCGCAGGAAGTTGCCGAGGCCGACGGCGTTGCCCGCCATGGCCAGGATCAGGCCGATGCGGGAACCCCAGGCTTCGCGGGCTGGTGCGGAGTCGCTCACGAGTGCTCCGAAATGAGGGAAAGAACGGCCGGGGGGTGCTGTCCCCCGGCATGTCGATACAGCACTGGCGATCAGGCGCTGTAGTTCGGCGCCTCGCGGGTAATCTTCACGTCATGGGGATGGGACTCGCGGAGTCCGGCGCTGGTGATCTGGACCATCTCCACGTCGCGCTGCAGGGCCGCGATATCCGGCACGCCGCAGTATCCCATCCCACTCCGCAGGCCGCCTGCCATCTGGAAGATGACGTCTGCCACCGGCCCTCGGTAGGGGACACGCCCCTCGATCCCTTCAGGCACCATCTTGGCCGGTGCCATTTCACCCTGCTGGAAGTAGCGGTCGGCGGAGCCCTCCTGCATGGCCGCGAGGCTCCCCATGCCGCGAATGACCTTGAACCGCCGTCCCTCGGCGAGGACCGACTCGCCGGGGCTCTCCTCGGTGCCGGCCAGCATTGCACCCATCATGCAACAGGCGGCCCCGGAGGCGAGCGCCTTGACCACATCCCCCGAGTACTTGATGCCGCCGTCGGCGATGACCGGAACGTCCCCGGCCCCGCGCACGGCGTCCATGATGGCGGTGACCTGGGGCATCCCCACGCCGGTCACGACACGCGTCGTGCAGATGCTGCCCGGCCCCACGCCGACCTTCACGGCGTCGGCCCCGCGGCGGACGATCTCGCGCGCCCCTTCCTCGGTGGCCACGTTGCCTGCCACCAGCTGGACGTCGGGGAACGCCTCGCGGAGAATGGACAGGGTCTGGAGGACCCCTTCGCTGTGGCCGTGCGCCGAGTCGATGACCAGCACGTCGGCGCCGGCGTCGACCAGCGCCTTGGCGCGGACCTGTGCGTCCGGCGTCCCACCGACGGCCGCGGCCACCCGGAGGCGGCCGTGTCGGTCCTTGTTGGCATCCGGATGTTGCGCCCGCTTGAAGATGTCCTTGACGGTGATGAGCCCCTTCAGCACACCGTCGGCGTCCACCACGGGGAGCTTCTCGATCCGGTGCTTGGCCAGGATCCGCTCCGCCGCCTCGAGCGTGGTGCCCACCGGGGCGGTGATGAGGTTCTCCTTGGTCATCGCCTCGTGGATCGGCTGCTCGAGGTTGCGCTCGAACTGGAGATCCCGGTTGGTCACGATGCCGATCAGGCGGCCTGTCGGCGTCGACGATCGGCACGCCGGAAATCCGGAACCGGCTCATCAGCGCCGATGCCTCGCGCAGGGGCCGGTCGGGGCCGAGGGTGATCGGATTGAGGATCATCCCGCTTTCGCTGCGCTTGACCCGGTCCACCTCGGCGGCCTGCCGCTCGATCGACATGTTCTTGTGCAGCACGCCGATGCCGCCGGCCCGCGCCATGGCGATGGCCATTTCGGACTCCGTGACGGTGTCCATGGCGGCGGAAACGAGGGGAATGTTGAGGGGGATCGAGCGGGTGAAGCGGGAGGTGGTCTGGACATCGCGCGGGTGGACGGTCGAATGCCGCGGGATGAGCAGCACGTCGTCGAACGTCAGTCCGGCGGAAAGGCGGATAGTGGCCATCAGGTCGGGGACTCCATATGCGTCGCGGCCCACCGTTGGCGCGACGCGCCCGGGGGGCCGGATTGGATCGTGGGGGGTACCATCTTGAAGGATACGAGGCGGCCCCGGCGAAATCAAGGCGGGGCCGGATCGGCTCCGGAGCCCCCCGCTGACGGGCTTCCGTACGGCCTTACGCGCGGCTCCGCCGCCAGATGAAGTAGACCGGAATACCGAGCGCCACGATGAGGAGTCCGGGCCAGGTGAACAACGGCTTCTCAACCAGCAGGACGACGAGCAGCACGGCGATGCCGACGATGTAGAGCGCCGGCACCACCGGATACCCGACCGCCTTGACGGGCCGGGGCAGGTCCGGCTGCAACCGGCGCAGCCGGAAGAGCGCCACCGTGGTCAGCAGGTAGAACACCAGCGCGGCGAAGATGACGTAGTCGAGGAGTTGATTGTAGGTGCCGCTGAGACAAAGCACCGAGGCCCACAGCGCCTGAATCCAGAGCCCCCACCCGGGCGTGTGATAGCCGGAGTGGAGATGGCCCACCCGTTCGAAGAAGAGCTTGTCGCGGGACATGGCGTAGTACACGCGCGGTCCGGCCAGGATCAGTCCGGCGTTGCAGCCAAGCGTGGAGATGATGATGGCGATGGCCATGACCGCGCCGCCGGCGGAGCCGAGCATCACCTCGACTGCGGCCGTGCCCACGCGATCGGCGGACGCGTACTGAATCCCCCGGGCAACCGCGGTGGCCCCGTTCGGGTCGCCGATGAAGGGCAGGACGCTCAGGTACGCGAGGTTGGCCAGCAGGTAGAAGAGGGTGACGAGGGCGGTGCCGGCGGCCAGGGCGAGCGGGAGGTTGCGCGTCGGGTTCCGCACTTCCGCGGCCGCAAAGGTGACGTTGTTCCAGGCGTCGCTGCTGAACAGCGAGCCGACCATCGCCGCGCCGACCAGCGGCACGAGGGCGAGCGTCCACGGTGCCGATCCCCAGAAGTTGCCGAAATTCACCGCCACCGTCTCCGGCTGGCGGTAGACCAGCAGCCCGAGAACGATCAGCGCCGCGAGTGCTCCGACCTTGGCAAAGGTCAGTGTCGTCTGGAACCGCGCACCGAGCGACACGCCTCGGTAGTTGATCCAGGTGAGCCCGAGGATGCTCGCGATGGCGATCAGCCGTTGGGGGGAGACGCCGATCGTGATGGCGTCGGCCGCGCCCGGAAGGCGAATACTCCCCAAAGCGAGGATGACCGTGTCGCTGATCCCCGGGAGGAGAACCGCGAGAAACTTCGCGAACGCCACGGCGACGGCGGCGATGGTCCCCGCCTGGATGACGGTGAAGAGGGTCCAGCCGTAGAGGAAGCCGGCGAGGGGATTGAGGCCCTCGCGGAGAAAGACATACTGGCCGCCGGCCTTCGGCATCATGGCGGCGAGCTCCACGTAGCTGAGGGCGCCGGCCATCGTCATGACACCGGTCACGACCCAGACGAGCATCAGGCCGGCAGGGCCCCATTCCCCCATCAACCGACTGATGTCGGCCGAGACGATGAAGATGCCGGAACCGATCATGGTCCCAACCACGAGGGAGAGCGCCTGGATGGGGCCGATCCCCCGGACGAATTCCTCGTTGGCGGGCGCGGCGGCGTCAGTCGCCATGGGTGTCTTCCAGTGGAAGGAGGTGGGGCAAACGCGAGATCAGCTGCCGGACTTCGGGGTGGGCGGGGGGCCCGCAGGCTTCGGTGGCGGAGCCTTGGCGGGAGCCTTGGCCGCGGGTGCCTTGGTGGCTGGTGCCTTCGGCGCGGCCGGCTTCGCCGGCTGGGCTGGGTTCTCCACCGGCGGCTGCCCCTCGGACGCTCGCATCGCCTCGTCGACCACGGTCTTTCCAGCCGCCGCAAACCCCTTCATCACTTTCGCCGCGCTGTCCATGACACCCATGGTGCCGCTGATCGCCTGGATCGGCAGCTTGCCGGCGCGCATCGTGTCTTCGACCGTCTCGGTAATCTTGGCAAAGAGGCCGGTCGGGAGCGGCGCGTTCCGCAAACTTGCTCTCGAGAAACTCGACGTAGTCGAGAATCTGGTAGCCCCGTTCGTCGCTCAGGCTCTCGAGCTTTCGCTGGATTCGCTGCTTCAGCGCATCGTTCACGGCGTCCCCCCCTTGGCATCCACCACCTGGACCAGATCGAGCACCGGCGTGGGCAGGTACCGCGTCTGCGCGGCGCGGAGGCGACCGCGCAGCGTGAATTCCTGGAGCGGCGTGGCCGCCTGGAAGGTGAGCAACTGCTCGGCCGTCACCACCACATAGACAAATCCTGGCTCCGGCAAGGGGCCCCGGGTGAGGAGGTACCTGGCACCGTTCGGGATTTCAGGCCGCAGCTCGTCGGCGCTCTGAATGCTGATGAACTGGACCCGCCACTCCAGCAGCTGGCCCACGTACTTGGAGGGATTGGCGCGAATCTGGGCCATGGTCACGCCGGGAATCGCGGCGCTGGCTGGCTCGGAGAGATCGGTTTCGCGGACCCAGCCCTGGATCTGAATCTGTACCCACTCCCCACTCCTGCCGACCACCTGCCCCGACGCCCCCGCATCGAGGGTGCCCAGAGGCGCCCCGTCTGGCGTCAGCGCCAGAGACGTCGCGCGGAGCACCTCCACCCGGTCCGAGAGGTCGCCGCCGGTCGGGCCCGGTGTCGGCGCACTGTCCCCGGCGGCGCTGGCGCCTGCCCGCGCCGGGGCCGATGCACCGGTGAGCGCCTTGGTGCTCACCCAGCCGGCGCGAGTCACCTGGGTCCATCCCCCCCGGGATCCGACCTTGTTCAGCAGGGCCCCTTCCTCCAGCCGGGCGAGGATCTTCCCGTTGGGGCCGGATCGCAGATTCTCCCCGTTGGCCGGCGTGATGGAGAGGTCGAAGCCGTCGCGGGAGGTGGCGCTCGTCGACCTGGTGAACACCCACCCTTCGAGGGTCACGGCGGTCCAGTCACCCTGGGCTGCGCCCGTCTTCACGGTGCTCCCCCCCTGCAGGGTGGCCAACACCGTGCCGCCCGGGTCCTTCCGGAACGGGGTGTTCTGGGCCACGCGCAACTGGGCAGGAAGTAACGTCGGAACCACGGCGAGGCAGAGCGTCGTGAGAGCCGCCCAGACTGGTAGGCGGCGAGAGGCGGGACTAGATTGCGGCGCGGTGTAAGTCACTGTCCAGCATTGTAGAAACAGCGGAGAGGCATGTCAAACGCCAGCGTCCCGGCGCGCCAGGTGGTTCTCGTGGTGCTGGACGGATGGGGATACCGGCCGGAGCGCGAGGGGAATGCCATCGAGCTCGCCCGGACCCCCATCTGGCACCGCCTGTGGGAGAGTGCTCCGCGCACCCTCCTCGATGCCAGTGGCCTCGCCGTGGGCCTCCCGGAAGGACAGATGGGCAACAGCGAGGTGGGACACCTCAATCTCGGTGCCGGGCGGGTCGTTCCGCAGGACCTGGTCCGCATCACTGCCAGCATACAATCGGGGGAGTTCTTCCAGCTCCAGCCGCTTGTCGAACTCTGCCACCGGCTCCGGGAGCAGGGTGGCACGCTCCAGCTCCTCGGGCTTCTCGGCGCGGGAGGGGTGCACGCCATCGACACGCACCTGCTGGCTGCGGTCGAGCTCGGGGTCCGCCTGGGCGTCCCGCGTATCGCCGTGCACGGCTTCCTCGACGGGCGGGACTCCCCGCCGAAGTCGGCCGCCGACGTGGTGCAGCGACTGCAGTCGGACCTGGACCGGATCGCCGGCCCCCGTGCGCGCATCGGGTCGCTGACCGGGCGCTACTTTGCCATGGACCGGGACCGGCGCTGGGATCGCACCCGGCTCGCCTACGAGGCGATGGTCCGCGGGGTCGGGCGGGCGGCCACAGACCCGGTGCAGGCGGTCCGCGACGCCTACGGCCGTGGTGAAACCGACGAATTCGTCAAGCCGATCGTGCTCCAGCACGAGGGCGCCGCCTCGGCACCGATTCGTGACGGCGACGGCGTGTTCTGCTTCAACTACCGCAGCGACCGGATGCGGCAGATCTGCCGGGCGCTGGCCATCGAAGGGTTCGACGAATTCGACACCGGCGTGCGCCCGGCACTGTCCGGCCTGGTCACCATGACGCAGTACGACCAGACCTTTCCCTTCCCGCAGGCGTTCCCGCCCTTCTCCATGGCGCGCATCGTGGCGGAAGTGCTGGCGGACGCGGGACGGACGCAATTGCGGACGGCGGAGACGGAGAAGTACCCGCACGTGACGTATTTCTTCAACGGCGGAGTCGAAACGCCGTACCGTGGGGAAGAGCGGATCCTGGTGCCGTCGCAGAAGGTCGCGACCTACGATCTCGCGCCGGCCATGAGCGCCGATGGCATCACCGACGTCCTCTGCGGCGCCATCGGCGCGCCGGAGCACGACTTCGTGCTGTGCAACTACGCCAACGCCGACATGGTCGGCCACACCGGCGTGATGCCGGCGGTGGTGGAAGCAGTGGAGACGGTCGACCGGTGCCTGGGGCGGGTGCTCAGCGCGGCGGAGGCGACCGGCGCCACCGTGCTGGTCACGGCGGATCACGGCAACTGCGAGATGATGCTGGACCCTGACACCGGCGGCCCCCACACCGCCCATACGACCAATCCTGTGCCGTTGGTGGCAGTCCGTGCCGGCGCGAGCGAGCTCCGCAGTGGAGGAGCGCTCTGCGACGTCGGCCCGACGGTGCTCCGCCTGCTCGGCATCACGCCGCCGCCCGAGATGACGGGCCGCGACCTTCGGGAGCCCTGACCGCATGCGCCACGCACTCGCACTCCTCTGCCTCCTCGTGGCTGCCCAGCCGGCATTCGCGCAAGTCGGCTATCCGCCCGGCAAGTCGCCCTACCGGGATATCACGAAGAAGAAGTCCCTGACGGCCCTCTTCGGGTACATCGGCGGCAGCGGCGGCCGGCTCGGGCTCGGCCCGCACGACGGTCCGGCGTACGGTGGACGATTCGGGATTTCGGTCAGCGGGCCACTGGAACTCTCCTTCGCGGTGCAATACGCCGACCTCGAAGGTGCACGCGTGTTTCGGAATGCTGAAGGGAATCTCGCGGTGAGCGGGAGCCTCCCGTCGCCGGTGTGGATGTTCGAGACCGATATCCAGTACACGATCACCGGCGGCAAGACCTGGCATGGGTTTGCACCCTACATCGGCGGCGGGCTCGGCTATGCCTGGCGAGGCAGTGCCCCCGACGGTCCTGACGCCTATGACTTCGGCGGCCGGTTCTACTGGGCCCCCTTTGCGGGCACCCGGTACTTCGTGAATCCGCGCGCGTTCATTCGTGCCGAAATCCGCGGGGCCTTCTGGCGCCTGGCGTACCCGCCCCCGTACTACGACGAGATCACAGGAATCATCGAGTCGTTCGCGATCAACAACTACCTTTCGAACGTCTGGTACCAGGTCGGCTTCGGATACTCGTTCTGACGCAGGGAGATGCTGATGGCGGTTTCGCTCACCCGCACGGTCGGCTTTCACGCCTGGCACCGCTACTGGCGTCCTGACTGGACCTCTGCGCAAAACCACGCCGCCTTCGGTGCGCTCGCCAACCCGCCCGGCCACGACCACGACTATCGCTGCACCGTCACCGTCACCGGGCCCTTTGACCCGGTGGCGGGAGGAATTATCGATCTTCCCCTCCTCGATCAGATCCTCCACGAGGAGGTCGTCGAACCGCTCCAGGACACACATATTCACCGGGACATTCCCGATTTCGCCCCCGGCCTGATGCTGCCCACCTGCGAGGCGCTGGCCCGCTGGCTCTTTGCCCGGATCGCTCCGCGACTCCCCAGCGGCCTCACCCTCTCCCGCGTGCGCGTGGCGGAGGACGACACGCTCCATGCCGACTGCACCGGACTTGACTGACAAGACCCGTCCGCCGAGTCGGCGGGGCCGGGGGCCATCTCCCGTGGCGGTCGAGGAAGTGCCGGTCTGGCTCGAGGTCAACCGGGTTCCGACCGTCACATGGATGTGTACGCCAGAGTTGCTCGAGGAGTTGGTCGTTGGATGGCTGCATGGCGAGGGGTACATCACCGCGATCGACCAGGTGCACCTCCGGCCCTCCGGCACGGACCTGGGCTTCCGGGCCGAGATACCTGAGGCACGGCTGGAGGCTGTCGCCGCGGAGCGACGCCGGCCGGTGCTGGCGTCCGGGTGCGGGGCCGTTTCGGTCTTCCTCGCCGATCCGGCGTCGGTGCCCACGCAGCCGCCGAGGGGGAGCCCGCCTCTGGTGACCGTGATGCGGGATCGGTTCAAGGAGCTGTTCGCGCGGGGGACCCGGTACGAAGAGACCGGCGGTGTGCATGCCGCAGCGCTGACCGACGGCACGACGCTCCTGCATCACGCAGAGGATATCGGGCGGCACAATGCGGTGGACAAGGTCCTGGGGGCGGCCCTGCTGGCCAGGCGGTCTGTGGCCGGGCTCGGGCTCCTGGTCACCGGCCGGATCTCGGCGGAGCTCGCGTTCAAGGCCGCCCGGGCGGAACTCGCATGGGTGGCCACCCCGTCGGTGCCCTCCACGCTCGCCGTCGAGGTGGCCCGCCGCTCGGGCATGATACTCGTGGGGCGCGCGGTGAGCGGCACACCGCAGCTGCACCGGCCCGGACGAGCTCCATGACGGGACCCACCGAGGAAGAAGTGGCGGCGATCCTGCGGACGTCGCGGCGCATCGCCGTGGTCGGGTTGAGCCGCAAGCCGCACCGCGCGAGCCACAGCGTGTCCAAGTACATGCAGGCACAGGGGTATGAGATTGTGCCAGTCCACCCCGCCGGCGGCGTCACCTTGGGAGAGCCGGTGCATCCCGACCTCCTCGCCGCGGCCGGCACCGGCCCGATCGACATCGTGAATCTCTTCCGCCGCTCGGAGTTCGTTCCCGCCCTTTTGGACGACATGCTGGCGGTTCGACCCCGGTTGGTCTGGATGCAACTCGGCGTCGAGGATGCGGAAACGGCGCGGCGGCTGAGGGAGGCGGGCATCGCGGTCGTGATGGATCGTTGCCTGGCCGTGGATCACCATTCGTTGGGGGTGTGATGCGAACACCGCTCGTGCTGGCCGTGGTTGGGGCGCTCGCATTCGCCCAGCCGGCCATGGCCCAGAAGACGGAAGACGAGGCCCGCCTCGTCTTCACGATGGGGCTCTCCTGGACCACCGGCACCGGTCTCTGGAGCGTGGAGGACCAGCCGATTCCCGTGCCAGGCACCGGCTTCGACCTGATCGACCTGAATCGCAGCGTCACCAACGGAATTGGGCTGCTGTTTTCCGGGATGTATTTCCCCAAGCCTGCGCTCGGTTTTGTCGGCGAGGTGTTTTTCACTGGGGTCGGGCTGGAGGATCAGTGCATCACCGCGTCCCCCAATCCCAACCCGCGAACCCAGCAGCTCTGCAACAGCATCGACGGCAGCACCAAGTCCAGTTCAGCGGTGCTGGTGAGCCTCGGGCCGGTGCTGCGGGCCGCGGCCGACAAACCGATCTCGCCGTATGTCCGGGGCCAGATCGGGTTGCTGTTCAGCAATCTCAGCCCGATCACGACCTCCGGGACCGTCACAGTCACCGATCCGAGCACCGGCGGTTCTGAAAACCTCACCTATATCGTCTACGAGGACCCCGCCAATACCCGGATCACCCTCGGCTTCGTCTTCGGCGCGGGACTGACGACCGTGCTCGGCAAGGGGTGGCAACTGCGCGCCGAGGTGCGCGATAATCTGGTGCAAATCGCGACGGTGGCGGGACCAACCGGCCCGGGCGTCGCGGATCCGGTGATCGTGAACCAGTGGAAGAACCTGTGGAGTATCGTCCTCGGCGCGGACATCGTGCTCGAAAAGAAGCGCGGCCGTCGGTACTGACCCGAGGTCCAGCCGGGTCCGCGGCGCCATCCTCGCGGGCGGGGGGGCAACCCGATTCGGGGGGCGCCCCAAGGGGCTCGAGGTCGTTGGTGGCGCACGCATTCTCGATCGCCTGGTCGACGCCTTCGTGGGCGCGCTGGGCGCCCCCCCCGACCTGATTGCGAACGACCCCAACGCCGCCGCGTGGCGCCCCGGGCTCCGGGTCGTGGCGGACGTGCACCCGGGCGCCGGCGCACTGGGCGGGATCCTCACCGCGGTGAGCATCGCCCCATCCCCTGTCGTCTGCGTCGCATGGGACATGCCCTTTGTGCCGGCTTCGCTCCTGCGGCAGCTGGCGGACGAGCTGGAAGGCGCCGACGCGGTGCTCCCCGCCAGCGGGGGGCGCCGCGGGGTCGAGCCGATGTGCGCCGGCTATGGACCCGCCTGCGAATCTCCCATCCGAGCGGCCGTTGCCGCGGGCGACCTTCGGGCGATCGCCTTCCACTCTGCCGTCAGAACCTGTATCCTCCCTGCGGAGACGGTTGCCTCGTTCGGTGACCCGTCCACCCTCTTTTTCAACGTGAATTCCCAGGACGACCTCACCCAGGCGGACGCGCTGTGGCGGCGACTCGCATCCTCTCAATCGTAGGGCGCAAGAACTCCGGCAAGACCACCCTGGCGGTGGCGCTGTCGGCCGAGTACGTGCGGCGTGGCAAGCGCGTCATGACGATCAAGCATGCCAGCCACCCTGCCACCGTGGACACCCCGGGCACCGACAGTTACCGGCACTTTCACGAGGGGCGGGCAGAGCGGGTGCTGGTGGCCTCGCCGGATGTCCGGGTCCTCTTCGAGCGCTCACCAGACGATCAGGATCCGGTCACCCTCGCGCGACGGTACCTCGACGGCGCGGATATCGTCCTTGTGGAGGGGTTCACGGCCCATCCCCTGCCGAAGATCGAGGTCTTTCGCGGTGTGGCCGCCAAGGAACCGATCTTCGACGCCCAGGCGGAGGGCGCCGAGCAGTGGCTGGCCATCGTGACCGACGAGGATCTCGAGGCCGAATGCCGGGTACTCCGCTTCCGCGATACGATGTGGCTTCAATTCCTGGCAAACATTGGATGGGACGGTGCCCGGATCATCGGCCCGTGACCTCGCTTGCCGCGCGGGAAGCCGCCCTGCACATCCTCGGGGCCGTGACCCGACAGCCGACCCTGCGCGTCCCCCTCGATGATGCCCTCGGCAGCGTACTGGGGGAGCGCGTCGTCAGCCCACTCGACCTTCCTCCCTGGACCAACTCAGCCATGGACGGGTATGCCGCCCGCGCCGAGGATGTTCGCGGGGCCACGGAGGAGCGACCGCGCTGGCTCCGCGTCGTCGAGCACATCCCCGCAGGCCACTTCCCCACCCGGCCCCTGAACCCAGGTGAGTGCGCCAGGATCTTCACCGGCGCGCCTCTCCCCCCCGGTGCCGACAGCGTCATCCGGCAGGAAGACACGGATCTTGGACGCGAGCGCGTCGTCATTCGCAGCGACCGCGACGCCGGCGTCAACATCCGACTCGCCGGGGAGGACATCCGGAAGGGCACCACGGTCCTCGACGCAGGCGCCGAACTCGGTGCCGCTGAGCTGGGCGTGCTGGCCTCGTTGGCCGTGGCGCACCCGCTCGTCTTCCGGCGACCGCTCGTCGGGATTCTCGGCGGCGGCGATGAAATCGTGGACGTCGATCAACCGGAGGAGATCCTGAGCGGGCGGAAGATCGCCAGCTCCAACAGCCACACCATTCACGCCCTGGTCCGCCTGGCCGGCGGCGAGCCCCTCAACCTCGGCATCGCGCGCGACACCCCCGAGAGCGTACGCGCGCACCTCGCGCGGGCGACGGAATGCGACCTGTTGGTCACGACCGCAGGCATCAGCGTGGGAGAGCACGACCACCTGCGCGATGCGGTGGACGCGCTGGGCGGTGCCATCGACTTCTGGAAGCTGCGCATGCGTCCCGGCGCACCCGTCGGCTTCGGGCAACCTCCTCGGCGTTCCATGGATCGGCCTGCCCGGCAATCCGGTGAGTGCGATGGTGACCTTCGAGCTCTTTGTCCGGCCGGCCATCCGGGCGATGGCGGGACACCGCCTCCCCTTCCGGCGCACCACCCCGGTCCGCGCGGCCGAGCCCATTTCCCTGCGTCCCACCCTGCAGCATTTTCTGCGTGCGGTCGTCACCGAAACGCCCACCGGGCCGGAGGCTCGGCTGACCGGCCCACAGGGCTCCGGCATCCTCACCTCCATGGTCCACGCCAACGCGCTCCTGGTGGTTGACGAGGGGCGTCATGAAACCGCCGCCGGAGAGCTCGTGCCGGCACTCCTGCTTCAAGACCCGGTGCACCTGGCCGAACCGGGATTCTGAGTGGGAGTGCACTCTCCGGCGGTCTGGTTCGGCTTCACCGCCCTCGTCGCCGCGCTCCTCGTCCTCGACCTCGGCGTCCTCAACCGCCGATCGCACGTACTCTCATTCAAGGAAGCGATCAGCTGGAGCAGCGGCCTGATCGCGATCGCGCTGCTCTTCGGCGTCTTCCTCTGGGTCAAGGAGGGTACCAGGCCGGCGCTGGAGTACTACACCGGGTACGTGATCGAGTTGTCGCTCAGTGTCGACAACCTCTTCGTCTTCCTCCTCATCTTCCAGTACTTCGCGGTGCCCGCCGAACTCCAGCCCCGGATTCTCAAGTGGGGCATCATCGGCGCGTTGGTCTTGCGCGGCATCATGATCAGCCTGGGCGCCATTCTCCTGGCGCAGTTCCACTGGATCATCTATGTCTTCGGCGGGATCCTGATCCTGACCGGGATCCGGATGTTCCGCGGGAACGGCGATCGCATCGAGCCGGACCGCAATCCACTCGTCCGCACGGCGCGGCGCGTCATCCCCATGGTCGAAGCGTACGATGGCCAGCATTTCTTTACCCGGACGCACAAGGGGTGGATGGCGACGCCGCTGCTCCTGGTCCTGCTGATGGTGGAATGGTCGGACCTGGTCTTCGCCATCGACAGCATTCCCGCCATCTTTGCCGTCACCCGTGACCCATTCATCGTGTACAGCTCCAACGTCTTCGCGGTGCTCGGGTTGCGCGCCCTCTATTTCGTGCTGGCGGGAATGATGGACCGGTTCGAGTATCTCAAGCCGGGCGTCGCCGCCATCCTCGTGTTCGTCGGAGTCAAGATGCTCGTCAACGGCATTGTGCCCGTGCCCATCGGCGCGTCGCTGGGCGTCATTGTGGGAATTCTCGCTGTGTCGATCGTGATCTCGATGCGGAAGACCAGGGCCACGGCGGCGGGCCGATGACCGGAGACCTCTTTGCCGGCACCACGGTGCTGATCACCGGTGCCTCGAGCGGCATCGGCGCGGCATTCGCCCGGGAACTGGCGCCGACCGGCGCACGACTCGTGCTTGCCGGCCGGGACACCGCGCGCCTCAACGCCGTGGCCGCTCGAGCCCGGAACCATGGTGCGTCGGTCGAAACCGTCGCGCTCGACCTCGCCGGGCCTGGAGGCGTCGCGACGCTGCTCAAGCGCCTTGCCGACGATGGCATCGAGGTGGACCACCTGATCAACAACGCGGGGGCCGGCGTCCAGGGGCCGGCGATGGGTGCCTCGATCGAGGCCCAGCTGAAGGTGGTCGACCTGAATATCCACGCCGTCACCGAGCTGGCGCTCCGGCTCCTGCCGGGGATGCGGCGACGACGGCGCGGCGGCGTCCTGAACATCGCCAGCATCGCAGCCTTCCAGGGCATGCCCGGCCTGTCGGTCTATGCGGCCTCGAAAGCGTATATCCTCGCGTGGAGCGAGGCGCTGCACTTCGAACTGCGCGGCACCGGAGTGCGCTGCGCCTGTCTCTGCCCGGGACCGGTGGACTCGCGGTTCTTCGATGCGGCCGGTATGCGGAAGCCGCCGGCGTCTTTCCGATGCAGGCGCCGACGGCGGCAGCGCGCGCCGGACTTCGCGCCTATCGCCGGAACGCCAGTCACAGCATGTCAGGGCCGGTGCCGAGACTCCTGGCCTGGCTCACCCGCATCACACCGCGCAGGATCAGCACGGCGGTCGCCAGCGGTTTTGCCCGACCGAGGCGGACCGCATGACGACCTGGATAGGACGCCTCACCCGACAGCTCTCGTTGGATCGCCCGGAAGTCCGGGCGTGGATGCTCTACGACTGGGCCAATTCGGCAATGTACGTGGTCATCGTCACGGCCATCTTTCCGACCTTCTTCAGCGCGGTGGCCGCGGCAGGCCTCCCGCCGGTGGAAGCGACGTACCGATTCAGCCTCGCCACCACACTCGGGCTGGGCATCATCGCGGTCCTCTCCCCGATCCTGGGGGCGATCGCCGACCATTCGGCCGCCAAGAAGAAGCTGCTGGCCACCTTCCTGATCTTCGGCGCCGCTGCCGTGACCGCGATGTTCTTCATCCAGCGTGGACAGTGGATGTTCGCGGCGGTGCTGTTCATCCTGGCCAACATCGGGGTGAACGGGAGCTTCGTGTTTTACGACTCCCTCCTCCCGCATGTTGCCGCGCCTGAGGAGATGGACCGCGTCTCGACGGCAGGGTATGCGCTCGGATACCTGGGGGGTGGCCTCTTTCTTCTCGCCTGCCTCGCGATCATCCTTGCCCCGGCGGCCTTCGGTCTGCCGGCTGGCGACGGGCTCAGCGCCAGCCAGGCGACGCTGCCGACGCGTATCACCTTCGTGCTCACGGCCCTCTGGTGGGCAGGCTTCAGCATCCCGCTGTTCCGACGGGTGCCTGAACCGCCCGGGCGCGCCCTCGACGCGGAGGAGGCCCGGCTCGGCGCGGTGCGCGCCTCGTTCCGCCGGCTGGGGTCCACCTTCCGAAAGCTCCGCGGCTACCGGCAGGCGTTCCTGCTTCTGCTGGCATTCCTCATCTACAATGACGGCGTCGGCACCATCATCCGGATGGCAGCGATCTACGGAGAAGAAATTGGCATCACCCGCACCACGATGATCGCGGCGATTGCGCTGGTGCAATTCGTGGGCGTACCGTTCGCCTATCTCTTCGGCGGACTGGCCAAACGCGTCGGCACGCGCCCGGCCATTTTCGTCGGGCTGGGCACCTACCTGGGGATCAGCGTGCTGGGGTATTTCATGCGCAGCGACCGGGACTTCATCATGCTGGCGGTGCTGGTGGGCATGGTGCAGGGGGGCGTGCAGGCGCTCAGCCGCTCGCTCTTTGCGAGCATGGTGCCGCGTCACCTGTCGGGGGAGTTCTTCGGCTTCTTCGCCGTGTTCGAGAAGTTCGCGGGCATCCTGGGGCCGGCGATGTTCTCGGTGGCGATCCTGCTGACGGGGTCCAGCCGCGCGGCCCTGCTCTCGGTGGTGGTGTTCTTCCTGGTCGGTGGTGCCCTGCTGGCGAAGGTGGACGTCCGGGCAGGCCAGCGCATTGCCCGCGAGGAAGAAGCGGCGCTGGGCTAGTCCTGCGGGCCGACCACCCGGTTGCGACCGCCGTCCTTGGCGGCGAACAGCCGCCGGTCAGCCACGTCCAGCAGCTCGACGGGGTCGGTGCCGTCGTCCGGCAGGCAGGCCACGCCGGCGCTCAGCGTGATTTGCGCTGTGAGATCGTGTCGCGGGATCGAAAACTCGGCCCGCGCCACCGCCAGCCGCAATTGCTCCAGCTTCTCGAACGCAGCCTTCGGGGTCGTCTCCGGCAGGAGCACCACGAATTCATCCCCCCCATAACGCGCGACGATATCGCTGGCGCGCAGTCCCTTCAGCAGGGTGTCTGCGAGCACGCGGAGGGCGACATCGCCACTGGCGTGCCCGTATCGATCATTGAAGTTCTTGTATCGATCGAGATCGAGAAGGGCGACGGCCAGGGGGTGCCCATGACGGCGAGCCCGCGTCACCTCGGCCTGGAACCGGGTCTCGAAGTAGCCGCGATTGAGCAGGCCGGTCAGACGGTCGAGCGCGGAGAGGTGTCGGAGCTGCCGGGAGCGGTCCACGATGGCGGTGGCAAGGACGCCGGCCGTGGCGAGGAGGATGAGGCGGCCAACCTGGTCGCCGCCGCTCACCATCCCATAGGTAAACGGCGCATAGCGGAGGTCGTTGAGGTCCCACATGGCCATGGCCACGCCGACCACGGCGGCGTACTGGGCCACCGCGAGCGCACCAGTCACGATGCAGATGCGGGTGTCGTATCGAAGGCTCGACGCGCCGATCGAGAAGAAATAGACGCTGTACATGATGCGGCTGTTGACCGCCACGTGGGGAGTGCCCATCGCCAGGAAGGCCACGAGCGTCGCCGTCACGAAGGTCACGTCCACCGCGCTGGTCAGGAACCCGAGCCAGGGCCGATAGAACCCCCGTCGCACCACCCCCCAGACGATGACGGCAAAAACCAGCGCTGCCAACGTCGCCACCAGGCCCACCCACGCCTCGATGAGATAGGGGGTCGTGATGACATTGTAGATCGGGATGAGCAGCACGAGCGACACCAACGCGATGCGCACCTTGGCCACCAGCAATTCGCCGTGGGCGCCCGCGTCGATCAGCATCGGGTCGGGTTCCGCCCAGAGCCGGTCGCGAGCCGTCTCCTGTGCGAAGTCGTTCGCCGCCAGTCCCATGAACTCGCGCTTGCGGTTCGGCATCGGCTACATCACCCGGTAGCGGGGCCCGCTGCCGCCTTCGCGCGGTGTCCAGCGGGGGCCAAGCACATCGGTCGCCTTGCAGTCGATACAGTTTGGGGGATTGACGCGGAGCTCGTCGCCGTCGCGCTCGTACACGCCGGCGGGGCAGAGATGCACGTAGAAGTCCGCCACCTCGGCGGTGACGTCCCGCCCCACCAGGAGATGGCTGGGAATCGTGTCGCGGGTCGCGTTGCCCGACTTGAACACCGCATCGAGCTTGCTGAAGGTCAGCGCACCGTCCGGCACGAGGGTCGTCTCATCCCCGTCGTTTCTCGGCGCATCGGCGTCGGCATGCATGGGGATCCTGCCACCGGGGAACCGTCCTCCGGTCAGCGTCATCAGCCCCGCCTTGGCCGCCCCCATCAGGAAACCGTCCTTGAATGCGAGGCGCATGTTGCGGGTCTTGTAGAGGTCGTCGCGGATGTAGCTCCCATCAACCATGCGATCGGACTCCGCGAGTGCCGCCGAGGAGGTGTCTCCCCGCTTCAGGGCGGCAAAGATGGCACGCGCGGCGTAGATCCCCGACTGCATCGCATAGTGGACGCCCTTGAGCGAGGGCACGTCGACGTAGCCGGCGGCGTCGCCCACGATGACGAGCCCGTCGCCGGAGCGCCGGCCCGGCAGCGCGTGGAATCCCCCTTCCGGAATCGTCTTGGCGCCCCATTCGACCAGTTCGCCGCCGGCCAGGATCTCACGGAAGAGCGGATGGAGCTTCATCCGCTGCAACAGGGTGTGGACGTCGAGCTTTGCGTTCCGGTAGTCGAGCCCGGCCACGAGACCGATCGAGACCTGGTCAGGGCCCTGGGGGTAACACCAGCTGCCGCCGAACACGTCGCTGGGCAGGGGCCATCCCATGGTGTGGATCACGCGATCGAGGGGACGCGCCACCCTCCAGACTTCCTTCACCCCCAGGGCAAAGATCTGGGGATTGGGCGACGTGACCCCCTGCCACTCGCACCAGGCCTGCGACAGTGTCCCGCGAGTCCCTTCGGACAACACAGTGACCCGTGACGTCAGGTCGGTGGGTTCAGCATACTCGCCGCCCGGTGTGCCGTCGCGGTGCAAGCCACTCGGCGTGGTACGGACTCCGCAGACCGCCTTGTCCTTGACGAGCAGCGCGTCGACCGGGAACCCGGTGAAGACATTGACGCCCAACTCCTCCGCCCTTTCGCCGAGCCAGCGCACCATCTCGGAAATCGACGCGGAAAAATTGCCGGTGTTGTGCATCGTCGGCGGGGTGGGGATACGACGAGAGGCGATTTCAGTCAGGAAATAGACCGCCTCGGCGTCCACGCGCTGCCGGAACGGGAAGTCGGCGTCGGTCAGGTCGGGGAAGAGTTCCCGGAAGGCACGAGGATTCACGACGGCCCCGGAAAGGTTGTGCTCGCCAAGCCCCGCGGCCTTTTCCAGGACGCCAATACTCAGTTCGCCCAGTTGGCCGCCTGCCTCCTGATCCGCCTTGGCCAGACGCGCCAGTTCGATGGCCCCAGCCAACCCGGCAGGCCCGGCGCCCACAAAGAGCACGTCCATCTCGATCGCTTCGGGGCCCGGTGGCTCGTCGAGAATGAGTTTCGCGAGCGGCAACGCTTGCTGGTGCCGGCTCGGCAGGATGGAGGACACGGCGGGGGCTCCTTGGATTGCGGTCGTCGGCAACTAGAGAGAAAATATACCCAGCGCGACGACCGCGTCACTTCGGGGAAAGGGACAGACGATGAGCCGTCGGACGGCGGTGCGCGACCCATGGGTCTGGGGACAGGCGCTCCTCGGGACCCTGGTGGTCTTTGGCGTTCCCCGGGCAGCCCATCTCCTGGGTCTGCCCGACCCGGGACCGTTCTGGCGCCTCCTCGGGGCGGTGACGATCGGCGTCGGCGTCCTGGTCATGGCCATTGGCGCCCTCACACTCGGCCCAAACCTCACCCCGGCCACCGAGCCACTTCTCAACGGCCAACTGGTCACCGGCGGGATCTACCGCCTGGTCCGCCACCCGATCTACCTCGGTGTCTCACTGGCGCTCTGCGGCTATGCCCTGCTCCGTGCCGGCGGCTGGGCCGGCGCGCTCGTGCTGGTGGTGTCCCTCGCGTATTTCGAGCGGAAGGCGCGCGTGGAGGAAGCATGGCTGCTCGCCCGAATGCCCGCGTACGCGGCGTACCGGGCTCGCGTTCCCCGACTCGTGCCCGGTGGCTGGCACTGACCGAAACGGCCCACCGCGCTGCCCTGCCGCCCCCCTAGCTGCCAGCCCGCGCCTTCTTCACCGCTTCCGTCAGCACCGGGACCACTTCGAACAGGTCACCGACAATCCCGTAGTCCGCCAACTTGAAGATCGGGGCATCCTTGTCCTTGTTGATGGCCACGATCGTCTTCGACGTGCGCATGCCGGCCAGGTGCTGAATGGCACCGGAAATCCCCACCGCGACGTACAAGTCGGGACTGACGATGCGGCCGGTCTGACCGATCTGCGTGGACGGATCCCGCCACCCGTCGTCGGTGACCGCCCGCGTCGCCCCGACGGCGGCATTGCCGAATGCCGCCGCCAGCGCTTCAACCAGCGCGAAGTTGGCTGCCTCCCGCAAGCCGCGTCCGCCGGCCACGACCACCGGTGCGTCCGCAAGATCCAACTGCGCATCGCCACTCCCGCCCAACTTGGTGACGATGACCCGTGCCGACGCCGGGTCGAGCGCAGGCTCGGCCGGTTGCAGCCGGGCCGTGCGGTCGGCATCAGTCGCGAGCACCGCCCCGGGCCGGAGAGTGACGATCGCTGGCGTTCCGGTTAGTCGCACCGTGGTGACGATCTTGCCGATGTGCGTCGGGTGCTGTCCGAGGAGCACGTCGCCCTCGAAGGAGAATCCCGTGAGGTCCGAGGCCATGCTCACGCCCAGTATTGCCGCCACGCGGGGGGCGAGGTCGCGCCCCTCGGCGGAGGCGGCGAAGAAGGCGCCGCGGTACCCACCGCTCTTCACCTGCGCCGCGGCCGTGGCCGCAAAGACCTCCGGCGTATACCGCCCCAGGTCGGCGTGCTCCACGACGACCACCACGTCGGCCCCGGCGCGGCCCAGCGCCTCCGCCTTGGCGCCGATCCCGGGCGCGCCGATCAAGAGGGCGTGCACCTCGCCACCACCAGTGGCACCCGCCGCCTGACGCGCGGCGCTCACCGTCTCGAGCGCGACCTTCCGAAGGGCACCGCCCCGTGCTTCCGCGTATGCGAGCATGTTGGCCACTAGAGCACCTTCGCTTCGGTCTGGAGAAGCCGGATGAGTTCCGGCACCGCGTCCGCGCCTTCGCCAATGATCCGCCCCGGTGGGCGGTCCGGCGGCAGGCCGATGTTGTCGACCGTCAGGTTGGCCGCGCCCAGCTGGGCCGGCTTGACCTCGAGCGGCTTCTTCTTGGCGGCCATGATGCCCTTGAGCGAGGGAAGCCGTGGCCGGCCGAGCCCTTCGTCAATCGTCACGACGGCCGGCAGCGGGAACTCCACCGTTTCGACCGCGCCCTCGAGCTGGCGCTCCGCGGTGCCGCGGCCGTCGGCGACATCGAGCTTCGAGATAGCCGTGACGCAGGGCACGCCCATCATGTGCGCCGTCATCGGCCCGACGGTCTGATTGGCGCTGTCGGTGGCCATCCGGCCGAAGAGGACCAGGTCATAGCCACCCTCTTTCAGCTCGGCCGCCAGCGCGGCGGCGATAGCCATTCCGTCAAAGGGCACCTCCGCGGCATCGAGCTGGATGGCGCGGTGGGCCCCCATGCCGAGCGCCTTGCGGAGCGTCTCCTGCACGGCGGTTGGGCCGACGGAGACCACCACCACTTCGCCCGAGCCGTGGCTCTCCACCAGCCGCAGGCCCGCCTCGACGGCGTACCCGTCGAAGTCGGCGATGTCGAACTTGAGCCCGGCAGGATCGAGCGCCTTGCCATCGGCTCCGATGGCAAACCGCAAGTCCATGTCCGGGACCCGCTTGATGCAAACGGCGATTTTCACGTCAACTCCCCGCGGACAAAGTCGTTGCTAGAACGCTGGCAGGCCGGTCACGGCCTGTCCGAGAATGAGGGTGTGCATGTCGTGCGTCCCCTCGTAGGTGTAGACCGACTCGAGATTGGCCATGTGGCGCATCGAGTGGTATTCCGCCAGGATGCCGTTGGCGCCGAGCAAGCGCCGCGCCTCGCGCGCGGCTTCGCACGCCATGTTGATGTTGTTGCGCTTGGCGAGGGAGACCTGGTCGGGCGTCATGGTGCCCCGGTCCTTGAGGCGGCCCAGCTGCAGGGTCAGCAACTGCGCCTTGGTGATTTCGGTGAGCATCTCCGCCAGGCGGGACTGCTGCAGCTGCGTCTGCCCGATCGGCTTGCCGAACATGATCCGTTCCTTGGAATAGCTGAGCGCCTCGTCGTAGCAGGCCATGGCCGCGCCAATGCCGCCCCAGGCGATGCCATACCGCGCCTGCGTCAGGCACATGAGCGGGCTCTTGATGCCGCCGGACTTCGGCAGGATGGCGTCCTTGGGCACGAGGCAATCCTGCAACACAATTTCGCTGGTGTCGCTCGCCCGCAGAGAAAGCTTCCCCTTCTGGTCCTTCGCGGTGTAGCCCTTGGTGCTGGCCGGCACGATGAAGCCCCGGATCGACTTCACGTCGTCGATGGCGCCTGTCTTGGCCCAGATGATGGAGACCGTCGCCTGCGAGCCGTTGGTAATCCACATCTTGGCGCCGTTGAGCAGCCACCCGTCCTTCGTCTCCTTGGCCGTGGTGATCATGCCGCCGGGGTTGGAGCCGTAATCGGGTTCGGTCAGCCCGAAGCAGCCGATATCCTCACCGGAGGCGAGCCGGGGCAGCCAGTGCTTCTTCTGTTCCTCGGAGCCAAAGGCGAAGATCGGGTACATGACCAGGGCGCCCTGCACCGAGGCGAAAGAGCGAATGCCGCTGTCGCCCCGCTCCAGCTCCTGCATGATCAGGCCATACGACACGTTGTTGAGCCCGGCGCAGCCGTACTCCTCGGGGAGGTTGGCGCCGAAGAAGCCCAGTTCCGCCATGCCGGGGATCAGCTGCTTCGGGAACTTCCCCTCGATGTAGGCGTCGCCGATGACCGGCATGAGGTGCTCTTCCACCCAGGCACGCACCGTGTCGCGTACCGCGCGCTCTTCCTCGGAGAGAAGGCTGTCGATGTCGTAGAAATCCACTCCTGCAAATGCGTTCGCCATTGGTACGGGCCTCTGGGAATCCTGTTGAAGGTCAGTCTATCGTGCGCCGCGGGCCCCCATGGCCCAGGTGGCGACGCGCGCTGGGCTCGATGCCCACCGTGCGCGCCTTGCGGCGGAATACCGTTCCATGATCAACCGGCAGGGCCGACTCCGCCTGCCACTGATGTACCATCTCGTGCAACACCGTCTGCTCCACTTCCCCCCAGCCGTGCTCCAGGTGCGCCCGGCTCAGGGCAATCTCGAGGGGCTTCCCGGTGCGGGCATCGACGGCCAACTCCCCGAGCCTGGTGCGCATCCGGCTCGAGAGCCGGAAGCGAATCGTCGGCAACGCCCCGTCAAAATGCTCCACGTTCAGCCGCCGGTGCATCTCCGCCAACTCGGCCTGGATCGCCTCGTCGCCGGCACGCAGACGTTCCACCCCTCGGCGGCTCGGGCGGACCGGAGGTGCGTGGACCTCGACCGGAAAGGTCAGGAATTCCCGCTCGGCGCTCCGGCGCGTGACACGCCGCGTCCCCGGCCGCACGTACTTCACGATGGCCGAGAGGACGCGATCCGGCGCCCAGGCATAGCCACGGTGCAGGCGGAGTACTCCCCCCGCCGTAATGCTCAGCAGCACGGTCCGGTTGGTGTGCGTCGCAAACCCGCGGAACGGCGGCATGCCCAGCGCATCCAGCCGGCGGCGCAGCACCGCCTCGGCGGTCTCAGGCGACGTGGCCTGCCCCCACAACCCCATGGCGCTCCCCTGCACGGGCAAAGGTGTGACTGTCCGACGCGCGGAACTCGTCCGCGTCCCGGTCCCAGCGCCAGTGTTCCACCTGGACGGCATCTGGGTCGATGCGAACCACATTGAACACCGACGGACGCTTCCCGCGGGTCCGATCGCTCAGCGTGCTCGCCGTGCTGATGACTGTACCACGCGGGAGCTGACCGGCCCCTTCCTGGTGGTCGTGTCCGCACAGCACTACGTCGGCGCCGGTGGCGTCGAGACGCCGCTGGGCGCTGGGCCAGTGGGCCAAACCCATGCGCTGGCTGATCTCGCCACGCAGCACGTTGTGATGCATCACCACCACCTTGACGGTGTCGGCGGGCTCGGCGGCGAAGACTTCCGTGACCCGATCGGTCTCGGACTTCGGCATGTGGCCCTTCACGGTCAGGTCGCGCTGGTTCCAGGTCATCGAGCCTGCGCTGAGGCCATGTGCCGACAGTGCGCCGGCCACCACCAGACCCGGGATCCGCAGCACCGGTGTGAGGTCCTCGCCGAAATAGGTCCGGTACTTCTCGTACAGCACACGCCGCCCGAAGATCCCGAAGGGACTCTTCCACCACTCGACGTCGTGGTTGCCCGGCACCAGGAGGGTGGGGGCTGTCTCCTGCATCGTCTCGAGGAATGCCAGGCCGCGCTGGTACTCCCCGTGCCTGCCGCGCTGACTGATGTCGCCGGACACGAGCACGGCGTCGGGCTCCAGTTCGGGAACCAGCCGCTCCACCGCGCTGATCTGCGCCAGATCCACCGGCCCACCGAAATGGAGATCGGAGAGATGGACGAGGGTGAAGTTGCTCACCAGGAGGCCCGAACCTGGTAGGTGATCGTGGCCTCGCCCTTGGCGGGCACGGTCACGCGAAAGCGGACGCGAGTGCTGGACACCCGATCCGCCGGGATCGAACTCTGCAGCACCGACCAGTCGCCGCCCCGTTCCTCGTACACATCGACGGTCGCCGCGGAATCGGTCGCGTTGGCAAGGGTGACACGGTAGTCGGCCGTGGCGGTGGACCGGTTGTTCTTGTCGCGCGCGATGGAGTAGGTGGTCTGGGTGCGCTTGGCGGTGAGGTCGAACGCGGTACCGGCGTCGAGTTCCAGCGGCTGACCGGCGGCGGTGTGCCCCAGGGAAGACTCTCCAATGAGCTGCAGGCGCCCGCCGTCATCCTTCTGGTAGATCCGCGCGACGCCACCCGGCACCGGGGTGTCACCGAAGGGCGTTTTGAGCGCGCGGGTCACGACGTAGGTTACCGCGACCGGCACATCCTGCTCGTCGCCATACTGTGGCAGCCCGCCATAGTACGGCATGCCAGACCGGACCACGAGCCGCTTCGCCACGGGGGCATTCGCCGACTCAAAGAGCGCCACTAGTGAGGTCTGGCCGGGGGTGAGCGATACCCTGCCGGGCACCGAATAGAGATGGCCCTCCCCGACACTCTCCTCACGGGCGGGCGCTGCCTCCATGGCGACGGCCTTTGCGGTGGTAAATCCACCTCCGCGGTTTCCACCAGTGAACCCGACGTCGCCTGCGAACAGGTGGAGCTCGATGTTCGCCATGTTGAGTGACGTGGAGGGAATCACGGCGTTGCCCGCCACGCGGGCGTCCTTGCCACCGAGGATCACCTGGTAGCTCGCCTGCCAGCTGGCGCCACTGGTGAAATACGCCAGCCCGAGCGAGGGCAACGATTTTGTGCTGGCCAGCGAGAGCTTCAGGATCGGCTCCACGATCACCACGTCGGCCGGGAAGCGCGGCATCCCGGGCGACTGAAAGCCGATGGTGCCATCCTCATAGCGAAACCGCTCCGGGTCCACGGCCAGGAGCGTGGCGCGCACGGTGTCCCCCGCCCCGGTTCCCCGCATGAAGAGGAGGTCCCGGCCGACGGCGCGCCGGAGCGTGCTCCCCTGATCGGTGCCGCCATCATAGGTGGCGGCGAGGAGGCTGACCGCCGGATCCAATGGAAAAATCGTCGCCGGATCGAGGGTGCCGAGATTCACCCGCTGTTCGGAGGCACCTTTCGGAATGGCAACTGGCACACTGCGCCGCACCAGGACGCGTCCGGAGTTGTAGATGGTCAGGCCGGTCTGGGCGGAGAGCGGGAGCGCCGTGGCAACGAGCAGTGCCGTCGCCGCCGAGATGCTGCGGATAGTGGTCATCGGGGGAGGTACTCCATGGCAATGCGACTCACGATGCGACGGACCAGGATGTAGGTGGCCCCGACGCCGATAATGCCGTAGATGCGGCCCAGAAGCGGTTCGGCCGGCACACGCCACCAGACGTAGGCGGCCATGACCACCGTGGCGCCCAGCGCCACACGACCGGCGAGGCGGCTGGCCCGCGCCTCACGAATGGCGTGGCAGTCGGGGCAATCGGTGCCCCACGTGAGGCCGAAAATCCGCTTGCCGCAGGTGAGGCAGGGGACGTCAGGCGATCCGCCGGACAACTGCATCGCCGAACTCCGAGGTGGTGGCGGTCCCGCCGAGATCGCCGGTTCGCACCGCGTCCTGCTCGATGACCCGGGCCACCGCGGCCCGGACCCGGTCCCCCGCCTCGACCTCGCCGACGTGGTCGAGCATCATGGCGCCGGCGAGGATGAGCGCCGAAGGGTTCGCGACGTTCTTGCCGGCAATGTCGGGCGCGCTCCCGTGCACCGCCTCGAAGACGGCGGCGTGCGCGCCGATGTTCCCGCCCGGCGCCAGGCCCAGCCCGCCGATCAGGCCGGCCGCCAGGTCGCTCAGGATATCGCCGAACATGTTGGTGGTGACCATCACGTCGAACTGCTCGGGCCGGAGGACCATCTGCATGGCGGCGTTGTCGATGATGAGGTCGTTGAACGCGACGCGCCCCTCGTATTCCGCCGCCACCGTGCGGCCGACCTCGAGGAAGAGACCGCTGACCATCTTGAGAATGTTGGCCTTGTGAATGACCGTAACCTTCTTGCGGCCCTTGCGGAGCGCGTACTCGAAGGCGTAGCGGATGATCCGTTCACAGCCGCCGCGCGTCACGATGGCCACCGACTCGGCGACCGCCCGCGGATCGTCGCCCACCGGGACGAAGTGTTCCACGCCCACGTAGAGCCCCTCCACGTTTTCGCGCACCAGCACGAGGTCCACGTCCGGGAACTTTCCCGCGCCGGCAATGCTCCGCGTGGGCCGCACGTTCGCGTAGAGTTTGAATTCCTTCCGAAGCGCCACGTTGACCGAGCGGAAGCCGGTGCCGACCGGCGTGGTCAGCGGGCCCTTGAGGGCCAGCCGGGTGCGGCGGATGCTCTCCACCGTAGCGTCGGGCAGCGGGTCGCCGGAACGGTCCACCGCCGCCATACCGGCGACCTGCTCGTCCCAGTCGAACGTCACCCCGGTCGCCTCGAGCACCTTCCGGGTGGCGGCGGTGATTTCGGGACCGATGCCGTCACCCGGGATTAACGTGACCACGTGGCTCATGGTTCGACGGTGATCGAGGGAAAGAGGATCGTCATGACCGAGTCCATCGCGGCCACGGGCGTGGCGCCGGAGGCGATGATATAGCTCCGGAAGACCACGTCGCCCATCCGGCTGTCAATGCCGGCGAAATTCGCCCGCGCCTCGACCGCTCCCAGGCTGTCATGCTGAAACGAGAGTGACGCCGGCACGAAGACGTAGCGCCCGCCTGCAATGGCCATGAGGGTACGGATGTTGGAGATCATGGGATTGGGGACCTTCTCGATCTGCGGGTCCCGCAGTGCCGCCTGACCGAGGTAGTCGGGATCCGCCGCGAGCCCCGGTGCGCTGCGGGCGAGCGCGCGCATCTGGGCCGGCAGCTTCCACTTCACGTCGGGCGCCCGCATCATGAGCATCTCGCCGATGAGGGAGTCCGCCCACTGGTTGCTGCTGGCGCGATCGGCGAACGGCGGCGTGCCGGCAAGCGAGTCCCGGGCGACGACGAGCGTGATCGGGAGGACGCCGACAACCTGCCCGGCGATGCCGAGCGTATTCATCGGTGCGGGCGGAGGCATCTTCACCTGGGACTTGGACTTCGGTTCCTTCACGGCCTCCTGGGCTTCGGCCGGGTTGGGCCCAACCGGCGCGGTGCTTCCACCGGCGCAGGCGGCCAGGCCAACGAGAACCAGCAGGCGGGATATGCGAGGCACGGAGACTCCCTGTCTGGGCATGCGCTTCCAGCCTCGGAAGCCGGCGCCCTTTGGTAAGTCGCTATTGGACAACGTGATATGGCCCCCATCGCCAGTCAGCGCGGAAGGCCCTTAACCAGTGAAATCTAATGGGATGGGGGGGGGTGGGGCGAGGGCGGCCTACTCGAGCGAGAGGCCTCCATCCACCACCAGAACCTGGCCCGTCACGTGCCGGGCATCGTCCGAGCAGAGGAAGGAAATGACCCGGGCCACGTCCGCCGGCTCGGCCACGCGCCCCAGCACCGAGTGCTTCTTGGCCCGTTCGATCACGTCGTCGGGGAGCATGCCCATCCGTTCGGTCCGAATGAAGCCGGGGGCGACGGCGTTGACGTTCACGTTCGAAGGGCCGAGCTCGACCGCGGCGGCCCGGGTCAACCCGATGACACCCGCCTTGCTCGCGGCATAGTTCGCCACGCCGAACCCGGGCCGCTCGGCCTGATGGGCGCTGACGTTCACGATCTTTCCGTACTGCTGTTCCCGGAACCCGTTCGACACGGCGCGGATGCACTGGAAGGTGCCGGTGATGTTGGTCTCCAGCACATCCTTCCATGCCTTGTCCGTCATGCGCCAGAGCGCGCCGTCCATCGCGATCCCGGCATTGTTGACCAGGATATGGAGCCCGCCGAGCTCCCCGCGCACCTCGCCCATGAAGCGATCGACCGCCTTGGCGTCGCGGACATCGCACTTGGCGGCGTAGACCTCGACACCCATGGCGCGCAGGGCGGTCTCCGTGAGCAAGGCCTGCTCGGTCACATCCCGGCCCGGGAGGTCCACGAAGCAGAACGCGACATGGCACCCCTGCCGACCAAACTCCAGCGCGATCGCCCGGCCGAGGCCGGTGGCGCCGCCGGTGACCACGGCAACCTTGCCCCGAAACCCGGTGTCGGCCACCGGCTGGGGGGCAGGCTGTTCCATCACGGCACCGCTGCTGCGGCGTCCGGAGGCTGCCTGCCAGTGGCTGCCCTTGTATTCAGAAGGAGGAGTCGGCATAGACCGTCGAAGGTACGGCGCGATCGGGGAGAGGGCAAGCAGGCGGAGCAGCGGGGCAGCCAGGGTGCTTCCGGCGGCCTCAAGTTGGACGCATCTTATCTGAATGCAAACCATCGGCTGGATTCTCGTCTCCATGGTCGGCGCGGTGTCGTGGGGAGTCCTCGCGCTCCACCGCGGGGAGACCATCAACGCCGCCTGGCTGGTGCTCGCGGCGGTCGGCACCTATCTCGTGGCCTATCGGTTCTACGCCCGGTTTCTGGCGTCCAAGGTGCTCGAGGTCGACCCGACCCGTGCCACCCCAGCCGAACGGCTGAGCAATGGCCGCGACTACGTACCCACAACGCGCGGCGTCCTGTTCGGCCATCACTTTGCGGCCATCGCCGGGGCCGGCCCGCTGGTGGGCCCGGTCCTCGCCGCCCAGTTCGGCTACCTCCCCGGGATGCTCTGGATCGTCTTTGGCGTCGTCCTCGGCGGAGCGGTGCAGGACTTCGTCATCCTCTTCGCCTCCATGCGCCGCGACGGCAAGTCCCTCGGCCAGATGGCGAAGGAGGAGATCGGGCCGGTCACCGGCGTGGCCGCGATGATCGCCATTCTGGCGATCATGATCATCCTGCTGGCGGTGCTGGCACTGGTGGTCGTCAACGCCTTGCGCGACAGCCCCTGGGGGCTCTTCACCATTGCCTGCACGGTGCCGATTGCCCTGCTGATGGGGTTCTGGATGAAGGTGTGGCGACCCGGCCGAACACTCGAGGCCACGACGGCAGGGATCGTGTTGCTGATGGCCTCACTCGTCGGCGGCCGGCTCGTGGCCGAGAGTGCCGCACTCGCTCCGTTCTTCACGATGAACGGCACGACCATCGCCTGGCTCATCATCGCGTACGGCTTCATTGCGAGTGTCCTGCCGGTCTGGATGCTGCTCTGTCCGAGGGACTACCTGTCGACCTTCATGAAGGTCGGTACCATCGTCCTCCTCGCGATCGGCATCCTCGTTGTGCTCCCGCCAATCAAATTGCCGGCCCTGACGCAGTTCATCGACGGCACCGGACCGGTCTTTGCCGGCAAGCTCTTCCCCTTCGCGTTCATCACCATCGCCTGTGGCGCCATCAGCGGCTTTCACGCGCTCGTGGCGAGCGGCACCACACCCAAGATGCTCCGCCGTGAGGGCGACGCACCGCTCATCGGCTACGGCGGCATGCTGATGGAGTCGTTCGTGGCAGTCATGGCGCTCTGCGCCGCGGCGGTCCTCGACCCGGGGGTGTACTTCGCCATCAACGCCCCGCTGGCCACGCTCGGAGGATCCCTCGACGCCGCGGCCGAGACGATTCGCGGCTGGGGATTCGTCGTCACGCCCGGCCAGATGGAGGCGCTCGCCGCCTCGGTCGGTGAATCGACGCTCCTGGCGCGCACCGGCGGCGCACCGTCCCTGGCAGTCGGCATGGCGCAGATCTTCGCCGGCGTGTTCGGCGCCCACCTGACGGCACTCTGGTATCACTTTGCCATCATGTTCGAGGCGCTGTTCATCCTGACCACCGTGGACACCGGCACCCGCGTCGGCCGGTTCATGTTCCAGGAACTGGCGGGCCATCTCTGGGCGCCGATGGGACGCACCTCGTGGTATCCGAGCACGGTGCTCGCGTCCGGCGCGGTCGTGGCCGGGTGGGGGTGGTTCCTGCTCCAGGGCGTGCATGATCCACTCGGCGGGATCAACACCCTCTGGCCGCTCTTCGGCATCAGCAATCAGCTGCTCGCGGCGATCGCACTCGCCGTGGGCACGACCGTGCTCATCCGCTCGGGGAAGGCCCGGTATGCCTGGGTCACCCTCCTGCCCCTCGTCTGGCTCCTGGTCGTGACGCTCACCGCGGGGTGGCAGAAGATCTTCGCCGCCGACCCCCGGCTCGGGTTCCTCGCCCACGCGGCGGCCACGAGCGCCGGGATCGCCACCGGAGCGGTGGATCCGTCGGTCGGTGCACGGCTCATCTTCAACGACCGGATGAACGTCGCGGTCGCCGCGCTCTTCATGGCCGTCGTGGTGCTCGTCGTCCTCTCATCGGCGCGCGTCTGGCTCGGGATCCTGCGGGGGACGACGCCCGCGACCACCAGGGAGGCACCGTATGTGGCGACCAGCTATGCGAATTGAGATCGCCGCGACGCTGCGGCGCGGGCTGCAGGCGATCCGGCGCATGGCCGGGATGCCGGACTACCTTGCCTACGTCGAGCACCGACGCATGCACCATCCCGCGGAAGCGGTGCCCACCGAGCGCGAGTACTACGCCGAATACGTCACCACCCGCTACGGTGATTCTCCCACGAGGTGCTGCTGATGAATCGCATGGTCCGCTACTTCGTGAACGGGCTCTTGTTCTCCACGCCGATTGCCCTGACGCTGTACGTCTGCTGGCGCATCTTCCGCGCGGTCGACAGCTGGCTTGGGCTCCCCTGGCACGGCGCGGGGTTCGTCGCGACCATCGCCCTCATCACGCTGGTCGGCTACCTGGCCACCACCTACCTCTGGAGTACGCTGTTCGGGCTCGTCGAGCAGGCCATGGAGCGGGTGCCGCTGGTCCGCTTCCTCTACAACTCGCTCAAGGAAGTCCTCGGCGCGTTCGTCGGCGAGAAGAAGCGATTCGACCGACCGGTCGTGGTGCAGCTCATCCCCGGCGGGAACGCGCGCGCCCTCGGGTTCCTGACGCGGGAATCACTCGACTCCCTGGGGCTGAAGGAGCTGGTCGCCGTCTACCTGCCCCAGTCCTACAACTTTGCCGGGCAGGTCCTGCTCTTCCCGCGCAACCAGGTGACTCCGGTCGCCGCCAACAGCAGCGACGTCATGGCGTTCATCGTGTCGGGAGGGGTGGTGGAAGGCGCCGACCGGGGGACCGAAGGATCAGCCACCCCAGCGCCGTAACGGCCATCAAACCGGCCGATGCCCGGAGCGCGACTCCGGGGCCGGCCACCTGGTAGAGCAACCCAAAGAACAATCCCGCAGGAAGCGCGGCCAGCCCGGTCACGCCGTGGTACGCCCCGAAGCCCCGCCCGGTCCGTACCGGTGCCAACTGCGCCACGAGTGCCCGCTCCGCCGGCTCCAGGAGTCCGCTGGCCAGGCCGAGCCCCAGGAAGACCGCCACGCCAGCCACTTCGGTGAGTGCCCCGCCCATCAGGTAGGACACCGCCGCAAAGAGCAGGGCGCCGACCGTCACTGTCCCCCGAGTGCCGATGGCGTCGCTCAACCAGCCACCGGGATACGCCGCCGCGCTGCGGACGACGTGCAGGCCGGCCCAGACGAGGGGGATCGTCGCCACCGGCACGCCGAGTCCCTGCAGCCGGAAGAGGAGCAACGCCTCGGGCACCCGGAAGAGGGTGAGGGCGGCAAGCATCAAGACGGGCCCCCAGAAGACCCGCCCAGTCGCATCGATCGAAGGTGGGGCGAGCGGGTCGGCCGGCTTCACCGAGGGCGCGCCGCGCAACACGCGGAACAGGATCAGCATGACGACGAGCCCGGGGAGCCAGGTCCAGGCGATGACATCGCGGACCGACACGCCCCGACTGAGCAGGAACCAGGCGGCCACCGACCCGAGCACGGCGCCGAAGTGGTCGGCGCCACGATGGAAGCCAAAGGCCCGGCCCAGCAGTGGTGCCGGGGTGGCATCTGCAATCATCGCGTCGCGCGCCGGGGTCCGCAGCCCCTTCCCCACCCGGTCGATGACCCGAAATCCGAGCACGGTGGAGGCCGCCCCCGCCAGGGCAATGAAGGGCCGGATGAAGAGCGCGGTGCCATACCCGATCAGGATCAGCGGCTTTCGCCACCCCGGCCGGTCGGCCCATCGCCCGCTGAGCCACTTGAGGGTGGCGGAGGTAAGATCGGATGCTCCGTCGAGGGCCCCGAGAAGAGCCGGCCCGCCACCCAGCGAGGCGATGAACGCCGGGAGCAGGGGGTAGACCATCTCGCTCGCGAAGTCGTTGAAGAGCGACACGAGGGAGAGGCCCTTGACGGTGCCGGGGAGGCCGGGAGGCCGGGAGGCAGGAGGGCCGGGAGGCGGGGGGGCGGCGCCATCTTCACTGTAAGTATTTATCATATAATGGTTTATATCATAGAGGTACAGAAGAACGTACGCCTTGGACCGCCAGCGGCCTCCCCATCCGGCCGGAGGCGACTACCTTTTTCCCATGACCGCCCCCCAGGCCAACCCCACCACCTTTCGCGAATCGACTCTCTGGTCGATGCCGATTCGCGACCTCGGCCTCACCATCGAGGGAACCCGGCTCGAGCCGGTCGTGCACGAGTTTCGGAAGGAACTCGACGCGGTCGGCTTTCGGCGCCTCTCGCCCCGGTTCTACCTGTCCACCGAATGGGGCGTGCCGTTTGAGACGGTGGCAATTGCCATTCCGTTCTACCTGGCCCATGAAGAACTCGAAGAGATGCACGCGGAGCGGGCCGGCCATGTCGAAGGGCAGGACCGGGAAGAAATTCTCCGCTACCTGCGTCATGAGATGGGTCATGTCGTGAACTACGCCTACCGGCTCTACGACCATCCGGAGTGGGAGCGGTTGTTCGGGTCGATCCGTAAGCCCTACAAGGATGACTACCGGCCGATTCCCTTCAGCCGGAAGCATGTCCGGCACCTGCCCGGCTGGTACGCGCAGAAGCACCCGGACGAGGACTGGGCCGAGACCTTCGCCGTCTGCATCACCCCAGGGCTGGACTGGCGCGCGGAGTATGGTGCACGACCGGTGGCGCTGGCCAAGCTCGAGTACTGCGAACACACCATCGCGTCGCTGCTGGATCTGGAACCGCTCGTCGTGGACGACGAGTTGGACGAGGACGTCGGGGAGATCAAGTACTCCCTCGCCAAGTTCTATCGCGATCTCCTGCCGCAGGAATCGCAACTGAGTCTCAACCTGGACATGATGCTCAAGACCATCTTCCCCAAGCGCGATGTGCGGATCCAGCCGAGGGCGGCGTCACAACTTCTGCGGCGACTGGAGCCGGAACTCCTCGACAATGTCTTTCGATGGACCGGGCACTTCCCGGACCGGACCCGCGTGCTGGTCGATCACCTGGCCGGGCGGGCACAAGGCCTGGACCTCTCCTACCACGAGTCAGAGGAGCCGGCCGTCACGGTGGCGCTGACCACGCTCGTCACGTCGCTCGCCATGAACTACGTCCACTCCGGTTCGTACCTCCGCTAGTCTTCGGCCGCTTTCTTCGGGGCCTCCTCGCCCTTCTTTCCCTCATCGGCAGGTTTCTTCCCCGCCTCCGCGCTCTTCTTTCCATTCGGCTGCGGCATCTTCAAGGGCTCGATGCGTGTCCGGAGCCCCGCGCCGCGCCGATACCGGTCGGTGGCCAGGTCCACGATCCGCTGGATCAGCGCGGGATAGGGAATCCCCGCCGCGGCCGCCGCCATGGCGAACTCGCTGTCGCGAGCCAGGTAGCAACTCGCATTCACTTCCAGCACGTAAATGTCGCCTGTGTCGGTGAGCCGGAGGTCCACCCGGCCGTAGTCGCGCACCCGGAGCGCGCGGTAGGCGTCGACCGAGACCTTCTGCAGCTTGGCGCGCAGTTCGTCCGGCAGGTCCGCCAGCACCGACTTGGTGCCCTTGTAGGCCGCGCTGTTCTCGTCCCACTTCGCCTTGCTGTCGAGGACATGGGGCACCCCCTCGGGCAGTCCGGAGAAATCGAGCTCGATGGGAGGGAGCGCGATCGGATCGTGATTTCCCAGCACCCCCACGTAGAACTCCCGCCCCTCGATGTACTCCTCGGCAAGCGCCGAATCGTTCAGGTCTTCGTGGATGGTGGCGACGCGGCGCATGAGGGTCTTCATGTCGGTCACGAGGGAATTGCGATGGATGCCGATGGAGGCGTCGGTGCGCAGCGGCTTGACGAAGAGCGGCATGCGGAGATTGCCGCCGGTCTCGAAATCGGCGTCGCGCGCAAAGACGGCAAATCGGGGATAGAGGATGCCGTGGAAGGCGAGGAGCTTCTTGGAAAGGGCCTTGTCTTGCGTGAGGTACGATTCGCCCGGGCCGCAGCCGGTATACTCGAGGCCGAGGAGGTCGAGCAGTCCTTCCATGGCGATGTCGCCAAAGATATTCTCGGCGAACATCTCCACGAGGTTGAACACGAGGTCGGGGCGGCGGCGCTGCAGTCCTGCGATGACCCGCTTGACGTCGGCGTGGACACCGAGGATGGCCACCTTGTGGCCCTGCCGCCTGAGTGCCCGCGCCACCTGATTGACGACGACGTCGTATTCGGTGGAGCGTTCGCTGGCCTCGACGTACGTCAGGACGGTGATTCTCACGCGCGCTCCTCTCCGGGGTCAGTCGTCGAGTCCCATACCCCAGCGAATGAGTGAGACCGGCAGCCCGCCGTAGGCGAGCAGTGCATCGTGGAACTCGCGGATGGGTGCGTCGGGCCCCGCCTGCTCGCGCCAGGAGTCGCGCAGCTTGAGAATTTCTCGGCGCCCGACCGCGTCGGCCAGGGCGTACGTCGGGCGCGCACTGGCCCGCCGCACCATCTCCATCGCCTCCTCGCGATCCACCGCCAGGTGCTCCACGGCGTAGGACACCCCTTCGGTCGGCGTCATCCCGCGGGTATGCAATCCGACGTCGAGGATGACGCGCACGGCGGCCCGCAGGCGCCGCGCGATGCCGAGCAGCCGCTCCTCGGGGCCGCCCGCAAAGCCGGCGGCCGCCAGCAGATCCTCCGAATAGAGCGCCCACCCCCGCACGGTCAGCGGCGTCCAGAGGTATTGCCGCACAAGCGACGGCTGGCTGGCGGCGGTTTCCCGCTGGAGGAAGTGGCCGGGCCACGCTTCGGCGGCCGCCCACGCCCAGGTCTCGTGCCGGGAGTGGACCGCGCCACCGTTCGCGTCGCTGATGAGGAGCCGGCCTCCGCGCCCCCGCTCGGCCGGGCTCGGCGGCTCGCACCAGACGACCGGGAGGAAATGTTCCAGATACGCAGGCGTCGCCTCGACCCGGAGCTCCGACGAGGGGAGGGCGACCATGCCAGAGGCGGCCACGAACCCACGCGCCCGACCGACTTCGTCGGCATAGGCCTCGAGGAGCGGGACGTGCGGTCCTTCCGTGCGCAGCCGGCGCACCGTTTCGGCCCACGGCGTTCCCGGGCTGAGGGCCAGCGCCGCCGCCTGCATCTCCGCACCTGTCTCCTCCACGAGCCGCAACCCGTATCGCCACAGCTCGGGGGCGGTGGCGCGCAGCGCGTGCTCGTGGTGGAGGCGCCGGTTGAACTCGTCCTCGCCGACGGCGAAGGAGAGCTCGGCGGGATTGGTCTGGAGCTCGGTGCGGAGGGTGGTCTTGAAGTGCGCGAGCGCCGCGGCCGCCTCGTGGGCCGCCACGCCCAGGGCCTCATGCATGGCGGGGACGCGGCGCCCACACTCGGCGGCCAGCAACTGCGGTAGATCGGCGCCGCCTTCGATCATGGTCAGCGCGGTGCCCAGCATGACGGGGGGCGGGCTCCGGAGGGTCGCGCCCGCCGTGGCCAGGAACTCCGGGGTCGCCTGCAACCTGGCGAGCGCGGCCGTCGCCCGCCGCTCCGTGTCCTGATCGGCGCGGTCGATCAGGCCGTAGTAGGCGCCGAAGAGGTGTTTGAGCCAGAAGGCGGGATCGTGGACGTGGGGGCGCTCGTGCTGAAACCGGAAGATGGAGACGCGGATGTCATCGAGGAGGGCGGTGCGGTCGATTTCATCCTGGAGCCCGGCGATTTCCATTTCTTCGACGGCGCCCGCCATGGCGCGATAGGCGGCGAGTTGCCGACGGACACTCACATCGTCGAACGTGCCCAGCCGGGCATCAGAGCCCGCATCACCGGCCGCCGTCCCGGCCGCCGGGTCGAAGTTCCACCGGAGGTCGAGGTAGGAGCGAGTGAGCGCGTCAGTGACTGACGGCATCGGCTACACTCTGCCCCCGGGCCGCCGCGATGAGTCGCTCACATTCCGCGGTGTCGAGCACCCGATCGGCCTTCTTGGCCGCAGAGAAGAGTGCCTCCGAAAGGAGGGCGTCCTCCGGATCGTAGCCATGCTCTTCCAGCCAGCACTTCACGTTGGAGAGTCCGGAGACCGGCGAGATCTCGATCCGCTGCCGGAAGCCGAAGATCCCGGCTGGCACAGAGGAATACACCCGGTCGGCGAGCCACTCATCGCCCTTCTTGCGTGCCTTCAGGATGGCCGCCGCATGGACCCCGGTGGCGGTGCGGAAGGCGTCGGTGCCCACCACAGGGTACTGCGCCGGGACGGGGATACCGGTAGCCTCGGAGGCGAGCTGACAGTATTCGCTCAGCTTCGACAGGTCGCCGGTGTGGAGACCGAGGAGGTAGAGGTTGACGATCAGGAGGTCCATCTCCGCGTTGCCCACCCGCTCGCCAATGCCGAGGGCCGTGCCGTGCACCCGGTCCACTCCCGCCTCGATGGCGGCAAGGCAGTTCGCGATGCCCAGGCCGCGATCCCGATGCCCATGCCAGTCGATCTTGACCGCTTCTCCGGAGGGGGTCACGATCTCGTCCTGCACGAACTTGATCAGCGCCCGGACGCCGGCGGGTGTCGCGAAGCCGACGGTGTCGGCCAGGCAGATGCGGCGTGCGCCGCAGCGGATGGCCACACCGTAGAGCGCCTTGAGGGTCTCCGGCCGGGCGCGCGTGGTGTCCTCGGTCACGTACATGACCGGCAGGCCGTTGCTGACGGCGTAGGTGACCGCCTCCTCCGACACGCGCAGCATCTTGTCGAGGGTCCAGTCCTCGGTGTACTGCCGGATGCTCGAGCTGCCGATGAACGCAGCCGCCTCGATCGGCACCCCGACTTCCTCCGACACCCGCACAATCGGCTCGATGTCGGCGACGACGGTGCGCGCCGCGCAGTTCATGGCGATGGGCAGCTTCTGCTCGACGATCTCCTTGGCCAGCGCCCGCACCTGCGCCACGACGCGGGGGCCGGCGCCCGGGAGTCCGATATCCGCGGAGCGAATCCCGAGGTCGGCCATCAGGTGCAGCAGCCGGATCTTGACGTCCATCGGCGGGTCGATGACCGAGGGGCTCTGCAGGCCATCGCGCAGCGTCTCATCGTTCAGTACCACCGGCCTCCGTGAATAGTCGAAGGCGGCGTCGCGGGCGTTCCAGTCGTAGACCAGGTCTTTGGGATCCATAGTCGTAGTCTCTCGCTTCGAGGCGGGGGCGTCAAGCGCCATCCCGCCCCGATTCAGCGTGCGTTGATCTGGCTGTCGTCGCCGAGGCTGGCGTCACCCCGCAGGCCAGTCACCTGGACCCGGTTGCCAAGGAGGGCTCCGTCGAGCGACGAGGTGCCGATAACGGCATCGCGGCCGATGATCGAATTCCTGATGGTGCTGTCGGAAATGTGCGTGCCCGCTTCGATGGATACGTTCGGGCCGATCGAACTGCGCTCGATGGTCACGCCATCCTCGATGTACACGGGATCGCTGATGACGACCCCCGGGAAGTCCCGGCGACGCGCGGCGCCCTTCTCGAGCAGGATACCGTTGGTTTCCAGGAGGGTCCCTGGCGCGCCGCAGTCGTACCAGCCGCCGACCTCCGCGGCCAGGATCCGGCGGCCGTTCTCGATCATCCGCTGGAAGGCGTCGGTCAGGAAGTACTCCCCCTTGTTGGTCGGCGCCGCCAGCACATCGTCAATGCCAGCCCAGAGTGCGTCCACGTCGCGAATGAAGTAGAGGCCGATGTTGGCCAGCTTCGAAATCGGCGTCGAGGGCTTCTCCACGATCTGCGTCATGAAGCCATCGGCGTCGGTCACCACGACGCCGAAGCGCTGGTAGTCCTCCACCTCCTTGGCCCAGATGATCCCGTCGGCGTCGGTCCGCTTGATGAGGGAGAGGTCGGCCTCGAAGACGGTGTCCACGAAGATGATCAGCACCGGGCCGGTCACGAACGGCCGCGCGAGATTGATGGCCCCCGCCGTGCCGTCCTGGACTTTCTGTTCGATGAACCGGCAGGGCAGACCGTACCGATCCCTGGAATACGCCTCCACCACGTCCTTCAGGTGGCCGGTGATGAAGATCAGCTCGGTCACCCCAAGCCCCTCGATCCGGTCCATGACCCAGTCCATGACCGGGCGCCCGGCCACCTTGAGCATCGGCTTGGGCACGAGGTGCGTGTGCGGCCTCAGCCGGGTTCCCTTTCCTGCCAGCGGGATGATCACCTGCATCAGCTGCTCCGTCCGTAACGGTCCGACAGCCGGACCAAGTCGTCGAGTTCCGGCGTGGACGCCTCGAGCACGTCGCTGTCCACCACCGCCTCGATCTGGTGGACCAGGCCCGCCGGCACGTGCACCGATTCACCGGCCCGGAAGGCGCGCTCCTCCAGGACCTCGCCCGGCCTGGTGCGCAGGATGAGCTCGCCGGAGAGGACGTGCATCGTCTCGTCCTTCTTGTTGTGGTACTGCAGGCTGAGCACATGCCCCGCCTTCACGTGCAGCACCTTGCCGACATAGCGGTCGGTGCGGGCCCAGATCAGCTCGTAACCCCACGGCTTGTCCACCCGGTATGGCACATCTGGCATCACGTCCCCACAGGTCGAAGTTTGAACGAAGAGGGCGCGGTGACGCACGCGCGCACGCAGACCCCGCAGCCGACACACCCCTCGGCACGAATCACCGGATGCCCCGCCTCATCGATGGCGAGCGCCTCCGGGCCGATCGGGCAGGCCTTGGCGCAGACGGAGCATTCGGAGCCCTGGAAGGTGATGCACCGCTCCGGCAGCAGCTCCAGGATGCCGATCTGCACACCCGCCCAGCCATCGGCCGGGACGGTCAGCGCCTCCGTCGGACAGGCAGCGGCGCAGGGCATGTCCGGGCAGGCGATACACGGCTGCAGCCGCGGGTCGAAGAAGGGCGTCCCGGCGGCGAGGCCGGTGCTGGGGGCCGCGAATTGAAGGGCGTGCGGCGGGCAAACATCGCCGCACTCTCCGCAGCGGGTGCAGGCCGTCAGAAAACCGACTTCCGGCAGGGCCCCTGGTGGGCGGTGGTAGCGCTTCTGCACCACCGTCGCTTCGGTCTTCTTGACGACGTCGTCGATCCAATCGCCAACCAGGCCACGAAAGAAGTCGCGTCGATCGCCGGCGCCTCGATCCCAGGGTCCCGTCATACCGGAAGTCTAGCGGGTTGGCCGCCTCTCCCCTAGAACGCCGGCGCGAAGCTGAAGAGCCAGCGGAACCCGACCGCATCGGTCGGATCGGTGTCCTGCGCCATCGAGGCATGGCTCACGAAGAGCGGCATGTCGAAGCGCGTCACGAAGGAGGTCTGGCCAATCCGGTGGGATGCGCTCACACCCAGGCCGGCGTCGTAGAAGCCCCGCAGCGCTCCGTAGGCGTCGGTGCCACTCGGCGGGTCGGCAAGCGCCGCGTCACCCCAGAGGCTGACGCTGACGGTGCTGAAGAACCTCGCACGGCGTCGCGTCACGAGTGTCCGCTCGAGCTGCACGTTGAGGCCGTACGCCTGCCGGGAGCTCGTGTGCGGGTCGAACCCGCGCAGGTTGGCGCCGCCAGGCGCCTGGTAGTACACGCCGGGCCGGACCAGGAGTGCGCCCTCCGACCGGAGGAATGGATTGTAGAGCTGCTCATAGGGGTCGGCGCCGGCCAGGTAGATCTGCCGCTGCTTGACGACTGGATCGTTGGCCAGCGCGGCCCCCGCATACCCGCGGAGCGCCAGCGAGGTCTTGTCGAACGCGCGCCGTGCTGTGGCAACGAGGAATCCGCGGAAATATCCCTGCGCATCGTATCGATCGTCGGTGGTGATGCCCGGCCCCTCGTTGTCGTACATGATGCCGCCGCCGAGGGAGGCGTTGACGCCGAGCTGCCAGGGGCCGGACCGGTTGCTGACGCCGCCGTACACGGTCACCTCCCCGGTGCCGGCGTTCTGGTAGTAGCCCGGATCGAGGAAGGCGGTGTCGGTGGTCGCCACCCACCGGAGCGAGAGCCCCTGGGTCACGGTGGGCCCGAAGGTGCGGTGCGCGCGCCGCCTCTTCTCCAGGATGACGGTGGCACCGGCCCGCCCTTCCATGGAGTAGCCCTCGAAGATCTGGCTCATGTTCGGGGACCGGAGCACGGCCGGATTCTTGACTCGCGCGAACACATCGATGTTGGTGACGGGATCGTCGGCGCCCCACCCCGTGCCACCGGTGATGGACAGCACGTTCTGCTCGAAGCGACCCAGGTAGTCCGACCGGCTGCGCAGGCCGAGGGTCACGCCGCCGGCGTCGTTGTACCACGCCTCCGGGGCCAGGCCGATGGTCTTGTGGTCACGCGCCGTCTTGGTCGAGAAATAGGTGTCGAGGTAGGGCTCGGTCCGGCCGGCATCGGAGAGGAGCCCGAACGTCTTGTGGTTGTTGAGGAAGTTCCAGTCGCCGGTCTGGACCCGGGGGTCGAGGGTGACGCCCGTGGGCTTGCTGCTGGTCTGCACGACCACCCACTCCCGCTCCGCAGTACCAGTCGACCGAACCGTGACGGTATCCGCCTCCCCCGCGACCTGCACCTCGACCGGGATCTGCCTTGGCGCCTTCCGGACGACCTCGACGCGTGTCTGCCATCGTCCGTCCGCAAGCTGCGTGCGACTGGTGCGCCCGATAGCGTAGTCGGTCAGGTCCACGCCGTGCAGCTGCTGCGAGAAGAACGCACCGAGACTCTGCTTCGAGGTTTCCTCGACGACGGCCCGGAACCGATCCTCGTTCACGTGCTTCAGCTTCCACTGGTCGTAGTAGTTCCGGAGCACCGCCTGCATGGTGGAGTCGCCGACGACATACTGCAGGCGCCGCAGGAAGAGCTCGCCGCCGGAATAGATGCTCATGCTGTAGGTGAAAAAGTCCCGGTAGTCGTTGCTCACCATGCTGTACGGTTCGGCGTACCCGTCCAGCTGCATGCCGAGGAGGAACTGCTCGGTGCCGGCGACCCCGGCGCTCCCGCCGTGGGCCTCGGTATAGAGTCCCTCCTGGTAGGAGGTGAACCCCTCGTCGAGCCATCCCTCACGCCACTCGTTGTTGGCCAGGATCCCCATGACGTAGTTGTGCCCCAGCTCGTGGACAATCAGCCCCTCGCTGGCGGAGCCGTCCATGATCATCATGGGGAACTCGGTGCCGCCCCCTTCGATACGATGGACGTTGGTGATCTGCGGCCAGGGAAAGGCGCCGAAGGTGTGGTTCAACCAGGCGAGTGCCTTCTCGGTGCGCTGGACGGCGACACCACCACCCCAGCTCTTCTCGTCGCCCGGCTGGTAGAGCACGTGGACCGCCACCCCGCCCCACCGGCCTCCCTCGTAGCGATAGTCGGGATTGAGCGACATCGCGAAGTGGTGCACGTCGGCGGCGTACCAGGTGACGACCTTGCGGCCGGGGGCCGACGCCGTGGTGCCACAGGAGAACTTCGCAGGTTCGCCGTAGAAGTCACGCGCGTATTCGATGGGTCGGCCTGGCTGCTGATTGGCACGGGCCCAGCCGGGATCGCCGCAGACCGGTACGCCGGTGGCGCCGACGACCTGGTCCTGCGCCACATCGAGCCGCACGAGGAAGGTGCCGAATTCCCCGTAGAACTCGCCGGCAGGATAGAGGGGATGCTCCTCCCAGCCGAACTGGTCGTAGGTCACGACGCGCGGGTACCACTGCGCGAAATCGAAGGATCGCCCCCGGCGACCCTGCCGCCTCGGCGGAATCGAGGGCCGCGCGTCCCAGTCCATCTCCGCGATCAGCGAGTCCCCCGGCGCCAGCGGGTTCGGGAGCATGAAACGCACGATCGTGCTGTCGGGAGCGAACGGGTAGATCGGCTCGACGACCTTCCCCATGACCCGCACATTGCGGACGTGGTTGAAGCCGAAGTCGGGATCCTTGAGATCGTTGAAGCGCCGGTTGTTCTCGAGTGAATCGGCGTCCGACCAGCGGCTGCCGGGCCGGAAGGCGTTCAGGTAGAGATGGAAGCTGATCTGGTGGAGGGTATCCGGGGAATTGTTCCGGTACACCAGGTGTTGGCGACCGGAGAGCACGCCACTCGGCTCGTCCAGGGAGGCGTCGATCTCGTAGGCCACGAATTGCTGCCAGTACGGCGTCGGACCGGTGCCGGGCGTGGCCTGCTGAATGGTGGCGAGCGCGAGGAGCGCGAGAAGCATGGCAAGTTCCGGGATGAAATCGAAGGCGGTCGGGAGTGCCCAAAACTAGTCGGGGCTTGGGGATGCGGGAACCGTGCGGGGGACATATCACGGAGGGGGGGCGGGATCGTGGGCGGCGTGGGGTGACGCATCCCATGGAGGGGTGAGGAGGGAGGCATGCATCGCGCGATGGGGTGGGCATAGGCCCACCCCTGGCTGGATGCCCGCCCCTGCCTGGATGCCCACCCCCCGGCTCGACGCCCACCCCAAACGCCAACAGGCTCATCCGGATCGGACAAGCCTGTTATTGAACACTGGGATCGTGCGGATCAGCCCGCGTTTGCTTCGTCGGCCCCTTCGGGGCCTCCTCGCAATCACAGGAATGGCCCGGAACTATCGGTTCAGCAGCTGCCGCCGGAGCATGATCAGCTTGCGGCGCAACGACCCGTCGTGCACCCGGTTGCCTACGCGCACGACCGAGCCGCCCAGAATGGCCGGATCGGTCGCGAATCTGACGAGCGCTTCCTTGCCGAGCGCCTCGGTGAGCCTCGCCGCGATCTGCTGCTGCAGCGCGCTGTCCGCCTCGTGCGCGAGCGTCACGCCCACCTTCACCCGGTTGAGCTTGGCGTCCACCATCGCGCCGTACAGCTGAGCAATCTCGTCGAGCAGTCCCTGGCGGCTCCGCTTGACCAGCGCCTGGAGGAAGAGCACGAACGGCTTCGGGGCGTCCGGCAGGGCGTCGGCCAGCAGCTCGGCCTTGAGCGCCTTCGGCACCCGCGGCGACATCATCACCGCGAGCACCTGCGGCGTTCCGGTGACCGCCGCCGCAAGCGCCTCGAGGAGAACGCCGTACCGCTCGCTCTCCCCCTCCTGCTCACCGAGGGCAAACAGCGCCTCGGCGTAGTTCCGGGCGATCGCTTCGTGCCTCAATGCGATGACTCCAAACTGCTCACGAAGTCCATGACGATCTTCCGGTCGGCCTCGGCGCTGAGCCGCTCACCGATGAGCTTGGACGCGGCGGCCAACGAAAGATCCACTGCCTCGCGGCGAAGTTCCCGCCGGGCCCTGTCCCCTTCCGCCGCAATTTCGCGGCGGGCACGGGCCAGGAGTTGGTCCTGTTCGTCGCGCGTCTTCTGCACCGCCACCGCCCGTTCCCGCTCGGAGGCCATCTTGGACTCGGCGAGAATGGCCTGCGCCTGTGCCCGCGACTCGCTGAGCAGCTTCTGCTGCTCGGCCAGCAGCGCCATGGCCTTCTCGTGCGCCTGCTCCGCCTCCTCCAGGTGGCGACGGATCGTCTTTTCGCGCTCCTCGGTCACACTGAGGATGGCGGGCCAGGCGTACTTCTTCAACAGCAGGAAGAGCACGCCAAACACGATCCAGGTCCAGAAGAAGAGCCCGAAGTTCACTTCGAAGGGTGACATCGGGGCCCCGGCAGCGCCCTCCGAGGAGGCGAGCAGCGCGAGATACATGGTTCCGCCTTAGATGAGCTTGAAGAGCAGGGCGAACACCAGCGCGATGATCGTGGCGCCTTCGAGGAGCACGGCGATCACGATGGCCGCGCCACGGATTTCGCCGGCCGCTTCGGGCTGACGGGCAATCGCTTCGGCGGCCTGCCCACCGATGCGGCCGAGGCCGAGGCCGGCGCCGATGATGGCCAGCCCGATGCCGAGGCCCGCACCGAGGAGCGAGTACGAGTTCTTGGCGGCGGCCACCATGTCGGCGCCGGTCGGGCCCATCGCGTCCTGCACGAGATTGAGGAGGTACATGTAGGTCAGTCCTGTTCAAGAGTGGAGATGTCTGGTCGTTGCGCCACCCGGTCCGGCACCGCGTCTCCAGCGCGGCCCTTCTCGGCGGCCCGCCATCGACTCCGAACAGGAGTCAGCGGGCGTATCGTCCGCCATTCGGCGGACTACCTGTCATCCCGGCGGCGGCAGCGCGCGGCGCCGGGGTCCCACGACTGCTCTAGTGTTCGTGCTGCATCATCCCGATAAACACCGCGGACAACAGCGCAAACACGTACGCCTGCAAGAATGCCACGAACAACTCCAGCATCATCACGCCGACCACCGCCAGCGCGGTGACGCCGCCGATGGCCCAGTTCCACCCCTTGATGTCGCCGAAGAGGAAGATGATGCCGAAGAGCGACAGGATCACGAAGTGACCCGCCGTCATGTTCCCAAAGAGTCGGACCGCCAGCGCAAACGGCTTGACCAGCTTGCCGAGGATCTCGATCGGGGCCATGAACAGCGAGAAGGCGATGGCGGCCGGGCCGTGCATGCCGGGCGGATGCGGGAAGATCGTCCCGAGGTATCCCCTGGTGCCGAGCTGGATCAGGCCGCCGACCTCCACCGTCACGAACACGACCAGCGCCAGCGCCGCGGTCACGGCCAGGTTGCCGGTGGGCGAGGCGCCCCACGGCAGGAGCCCGAGCAGGTTGGCGAAGAGAATGAAGAAGAAGAGGGACATGACGAGCGGCGCGTACCGGGCGCCATTCTCGCCGATGTTGGCGATGGCGATGTCGTTGCGGACGAAGAGGACCATCCCCTCCATGGCCGCCGCGAACCCCTTCGGCGCCTTTTCCCCCGCCCGCTGGCGCTTGAGCGCGCGACCGGCCAGCCACATCGCCAGGAAGACGAGCAGCGCCGCGAGCGCCAGGTACACCACATGCTTGGTCGGCGACAGGTTGATGGTCATCGAACCGATGTGAATGTCGGCCCAGCGCGGCAGATGAATCTCGCCGAGTGGGTACAGGTCAATGGTCCACGCGTCCGCCGTGTGGTGGAGAACCATTTCGCCGATATCTGGGCCCTGACCAAGCATCATCGTATCGTCCGTATGTCCGAGAACATCAGGGGAATGAGCACCCCCAGGAACGCCAGCGCCGTCGGGACCGGGGGAAAGACCGTCCGGTCGGCCAGCACCGCACCCAGGAAGAGGAACATCCCGAGCACCCGCAATCCCATCCCCATCCCCCACGCCTTCAACAACTGTTCGAACGGCTTGCCCTTCGCGCGCCGGAGGAAGACCCCCGCGGCCAGCTGGATGGCCGTGGCCAGCCCGCCAAAAACCACCCCGGGAATGAGCGCCTCATCCCCGAATCCCCAGACCAGGAGGGCGGTCACCACCGCCGTCAGGACGAGGCCCGCCGCGAGGTGCTTCACGACCCGTCTGCGCCCGGCTTCTTGCCCTTGCCGTGCGGGTGATCAGCGCTGTACTGCCGCTCATCCGCCTGCAGCTTCCAGTAGACGTTCAGGAAGCTCAACACCGCGCCGGCCAGCGTTCCCACGACCGTCAGGATCGGCATCCAGCCGAGCCACCGGTCCAGCAGGAAGCCCATCCCCATGAAGAGGATGATCCCGCCGGCAAAGGTGAAACCGAGGGAGACGTACCTGTAGCCTCCCCCGACCTCCTGGGAGGACCCCGAGGGCTCCTTCATCGGGCGGGAAATTAGCCGCTTGTGAAAAAAAGCGCAAGCAACTTTCCTCCCTCACCAGCATTAGATTCCCGCCATCCAAGGCCTCCCTGAGGCCGCGCTTCTCCCACCGAGGCCACCATGATCCGGACCCTCTGCGCAACCCTCCTCCTCTGTCTGGCCGGCCTCCCGCTGGCGGCCCAGTCCGATGCCGCCGTCAGCAAGGGCATCCACGACAAGGAGGTCCAGTGGCGGACCGCCATTTCGCTGGGCAACTGGGCCGCGGTGGAGACCTTCATGGCGCCCGACTTCGTGATGACCAACGCCGACGGCAGCCGGCTCGACCGGGCCAAGTACCTCAAGGAGCTGCAGCGCGGCGTGACCACTTTTGCGCCGGTGCCCGACCCGGACTACCAGGTCCTCGTCTACGGCCAGACCGCCGTCCACCTCGGCGAGGCCAATCTGATGACGACGGGCAGCGACGGGGCCAGCCTCCTGGTCCACGTGGTCTGGACCGACACCTGGGTACGAACGGCCGATGGCCAGTGGGTGTGCATGGCGTCGCAGTACGCCTATGCTCCCGGCAAGTAGTGGTGCAACTTTCTCGACCGGGACCCCGTAGCGCCACCAGACCCTGATCGCGAGTGGACATGACCGTCACCAGCACGACACCTTCCGACGTCGAACAACTCCAGCAGCTGGCTGCGGCCGCCACGCGCCTCCGGGCGCAGGTGGCCCGCCGGATCGTGGGGCAGGAAGAAGCCGTCGAGGGGATCCTGGCCGCCATCCTGGCCGGGGGCCACGCCCTCCTGATCGGGGTGCCCGGCCTGGCCAAGACGATGATGGTTCACACCGTGGCCGAGGCGCTCGCGCTGTCGTTCCAGCGGGTGCAATTCACGCCGGACCTCATGCCGAGCGACATCACCGGCACCGAGATCATCGAGGAAGATCTGGCCACCGGCAAGCGCGCGTTCCGGTTCGTGAAGGGGCCCGTCTTTGCAAACGTGGTGCTGGCCGACGAAGTCAATCGGACGCCGCCCAAGACGCAGGCCGCGCTGCTGCAGGCGATGCAGGAACACCAGGTGACGGTCGGCGGCGAGACCTACTCGCTGCCGGAGCCGTTCTTCGTGCTGGCCACCCAGAACCCGATTGAGCAGGAGGGGACCTATCCCCTCCCCGAGGCGCAGCTCGATCGTTTCATGTTCGAGCTGCGTGTGGGGTATCCGTCGCAGTCCGAGGAAGAGGCGATTGTCGAGCAGACGACGGGGAGCCGCGGCGCGTCACTGGAGTCGGTGCTGGACGCGAAGCAGCTGTTGGCGATGCAGGGATTGGTGCGGCGGATTCCGGTCTCGAAGGAACTGATTCAGTCGGCGGTGACGCTGGCGCGGATGACCCGGCCAAATGAGCCGGGCGCCCCGGCGCTGATCCGCGAGTATGTCGAGTGGGGCGCGGGTCCCCGCGCGTCGCAGTACCTGGTGCTCGGCGCCAAGGCGCGCGCGGCGCTGGCGGGGCGCCCGATGGCGGACCTCGACGACGTCCGATCGGTGGCGATGACGGTGCTGCGGCACCGGGTGGTCACCAACTTCGCGGCCGAGGCGGCGGACCGCACCAGCGAGGATGTGGTGCGAGAGTTGGTGGATGGAAAGGGCTGGATCAAGGGGTAAGGCGGGGCAGCGGGGCAGCGGGGCAGCGGGGCAGCGGGGCAGCGAAAACATAAGGCCCGGCAAGGGAACATTCCCTGGCCGGGCCTTGATGTTTCCAGCTGGCGATCAATCGGCGATGAACGTCGCCGTGGTCTGGTCGCAGCCGGTCCAGGTGACGCGGACGGTGCCACCGTTGCCGTGGGCGTCGAGCACGCCACCTACGATCCCACCGCATTGGTCATCGTAGGAAAGCGGGGTGATGGTGGTGAGCGTCAGCGAGTGGCTCTCCCGGCTGGACGAGACCCGCCAGGCGCCATCGATCTCGAGCGAGCCGTCGGGCAGCGGGACGCCCCACGAAATGTTGCTGCCATTCGCGGCGGTGAAGTCCACGGCCAGGTCGTTGGCGAGGGTGACGCGCTCGCCCTGGACGGTCAGGGCGAAGCTGTAGTCCTGCGTGGCGGCGATGGCCGCGCTGGTGGCGCGGAGCGACCAGTCGCCGTCCATGACCAGCTGGAGCACTGGGCTGGTGGCGCCGTTCTCGTAGTACTGCATGGTCAGCGCGTTGAGCCCAAGATCGTAGCCGACGGTGAGGCCAGGATCGGAAATCGTCACGCTGCCGGTAACGACACTGCTGTTGCCCTCGATGTCGGTCTCGGTGCAGTCGGTGGCGCTGAAGGTCCAGACGGTGTTATCGGGAACCCCGTCGCTGTCGGTGTCCGTCAGCTCGCTGGCGTTGGGGCAGTTCTCCGGCGGGGAGGCCGGCGGCGCAAAGGTGATCCCACCGCCGAGCGAGCGGCTGGCGGCGGAGAACATGGGAAATCCGCCGGTAAAGACGGGGATGCCCGGGTTGACGGCCACGAGGGCCATGTCGGCGGAGCTGGCCACGGCGGCGCCCACATCGGCGGCGTTGGACGCCGAGAGGGGATCATTGGTTGGGCCGGACGAATCACTGCAGGCGCCGAGGCCGACGGTGGCGGCCAGGATGGCGCCGGTCAGCAGGCGGGACGTATTTCGCATGGATATCCTCCAATTGAGGCGCGACAGGGCGTGCGCCGGGTCACAAAGGCGGGGCAATCTACCGAATCAGGGGATTGAGGAGCAACATCGGGGCCGGGCCTGGAATGCAAGACGTTGCAGGGCATGGAGTTGTCAAGGCCGGAGGGGAGTCTGGACAAATGGGGCGCCGCGGGAACATTACAAACTGTCAACACGCCTCCTGGCCGCTGTTGACTCCTCGTTGATTCCGCCACCCCATGGTATCCGCATCACGCCACCGGAGCCTTGCATGGGCAACCCCACATATCTCCGCTGCCTCGGCCAGCCTGCCCTGCTCGATGCCAGCGGGACGCCGGTCCGCCTCAGGACCCAGAAACAGCTGGCCCTCCTGATCTACCTCGTGCTCGAAGGGCGTTCGCCGGTCCGGCGCGAGCGGCTCGCCGACCTCCTCTGGCCCAACGTAGGGCTCAAGGAGGCCCGTCACTCGATGGGGACGGCGCTGTGGGGGCTCCGCAACCGGGTGGGACCAAAGGCCTTTCCAGGCAATGCGTACACGCTCCGGACCACGGTCCAGCTCGAATGTGATCTCGACCGTCTGCAGCGTGGCGAGGTCCTGGAAACTGAAGACCTCCCGGCCCTCGAGGTCGATGCATTCCTCGAGGACTTCGATATCCCCGATGCCCCCAATTTCAATCACTGGCGCGACCAGCAGCGCGCCCGGCTCTGGCCTTCCATCGAGGCGGCGCTGGTTCGCCAGATGGACCACTGCCGCCGCACCGGTGACTTCATCGGCATCGAACCGCTCGCCGAGCGGACCCTGCGCCATAATGCACTCAGCGAAGCGGCGATCCGGGCCCGGATCGAGGCGCGGGCGTTCGCCGGTGATCGAATCGGGGCGCTGCAGGCGTTCGAGACCTGGAAGCGGGCGCTGCATACCGAACTGCGCGCCGAGCCCTCCGAACAACTCGAGGCGATGGCGAAACGTCTCCGGCGCGGGACGCTCGAAGGGGGCGGCGACGGCAACCGCCCCCGGGTCCCCACCGAGCAGTGGCGCGACCGCACCTTCATCGGCAGGACCGCGGAGTACCAGCGGTTGTACGAAGCGTGGGAGCGGACCACGCAACGCGAACCGACGCATGCGCTGGTGCTCGGAGAGTCGGGCATCGGCAAGAGCACCCTGGTCCAGCGGCTGATGATGGCGGCCAGCCTCGAGGGCGCCGTCACCAGCCGGGTCCAGTGCTATGAACTCGAGCGGGAAATCCCCTACGCGGCGCTCGGCGCGCTGGTGCGCGGTCTGCTCGAGCGCCCGGAGGCGATGGCCACCGCGCCCCAGTCGCTGGCCGACCTGGCACAGGCCGTCCCGTCACTGCGGGAGCAGTTCCGGAACCTCCCGACGGCGTTGCAACTCCAGGGCGAATCATTTCGCATCCGCATCACCGACGCGATGGAGGCGCTGCTGCGGACGATCGCCGAGGAGACGGCGGTCATGCTCGTCATCGACGATTTTCATATGGCCGACGACGCCAGCCTCTCGGTCATCCACCTCCTGGCCCGCCGCTTCGAAACCGAGCGGGTGATGATCGCGCTGGCCGCCCGGCCCACCGGCCCCAACGAATCTCCCAACATCGCCCGGCTGCGCGAGAGTCACACTCGCCTCGGCTTCGTGTCACTCGAGGTGCCGCCGATGGCGCCGGAGGAGGCGGCGGAGATGCTCGCCAGCCTGACGGCGGACGGGCCCGACCCTGGGAAATCGATCCGCGACGCCATGCTGCGGGCGGCCGGTGGGTATCCGATGGCATTGGAGCTCTTTGTGAGCGAGTGGATCCGAAGTGGGGAGAGCAGCCTGGCGCTGGCGGTTCCGGCGATGCGCGAGGAATTGGGGCAGCGGACGGCACCCGAAGACGCCTATCGGATGGCGCTGGACCGGATCTGCGAGGGACTGGACGCTCCGGCACGGATCGTCCTGCAACTCGCCGCGGTTCTGGGCGCCCGACTCAACGACTTCTCGATGTATCAGCTCGTGGATCTTGGCATCGGGGCGACCGGGCAGGCGATGGAGGCTCTGCGATCGGCCCGGTTGCTGCGCGAAACCGAGGAGCGGCTGGAGTTCGTCAACGAACTGACCCGAGGGCACGCCTATCTCGGAATCCCGAAGCCGATGCGCACGGCTCTTCACGGCGAGGTGGTGGCCCGCCTGCTGCGAACGGAGGAGCACGGGGGGCAGATCCCGGGGCTGGAGATTGCGTGGCACTTGATCCGTGCCGGAAGACCGGACGATGCAACTCCCTATCTATTGCGTGGAGCGAGGGAGTCGATGCGTGGTGGAGCACCGCACGAGGCGGAGCGTGGCCTCTCAACGGCCATGGAACGGCTGAAGGAGCCGGCTCGAAGCGAGGCGCTGCTCCTTCTGGGTGAGGCGCTCCAGGAGCAGGGAAGGATGGCAGAGTCAGTGCGATTTCTTGATTCTGTCAGTGCTGTCTCACCGCGGACGCTGCTTTCGAGGCGAAACGTGCTCCGACTGCATGCTGAGCGCTACGTCGGAAGCCGTCACTTGGATGAAGACCGAATGCTCGCCATCCAGCTCTTGGATGAAGCCAAAGCGGCAATGGAGACCAACACAAGACTCCGCGCCTTGTGGATGGCCGCGAGTTGTCTTCGTGGCCTCCGAGACGACGTCCTACTCAGCGAGGTTCAGGCGCGCCTCGATGGCGAGTCATGGATGGACCTGTCGACTGAGGACAAAGCTGAATTCGCCTTAGCCCGTGCATTCTGCTTCTATCTCTCTGGGCAGAAGCGTCGAAGCGTCGGCATTGTTACCGATATTGTTGGGGAGTTGGAGGCACGGGGCATCTCGAATTCAGTATATGTCTCCCTAATCACTGGCCTGGCAGCCATGCATGCAAGCCTCGGCGACTATGCCCTCGCAGAACAAGTTGGGCTAAAATCTGTGCGTGCGGCCAGTCGCGTTGGTGCAGAGCGTCGAATCAAAATGGCCGCTGGGAATCTCTCGCTCGCACTCTGCCGGATGGGAGATATGTCGGCACAACTGCATTGGGCCGACAAGTCCGCAGGCCCTTTGGACAGCAGTTCCGGACTCTTCCACCACTATCAAGTACAGCACCTGCGCGCCCAGGCATACGCCATGATGGGACGCACGCAAGAATCCCTAGAGGCGCTTGCGGAAGGAGATCAGGTGCACGGCTTCCCAGTGCCACCGTATCTCTTCCAAGCTTGGCATCTTAGAAAGGCGGATGTCTTGGCGATTCTCGGGCGAGAAAGAGAAGCACTCAAGTCTGGACGCGCCGGTACGGCGAACGGTATGAGCAAGTCACAATCCGATTCGTTCTCTGGCCCGCATGCTCGGTGGTCTGCCCGTGTTGCAGTCGCGGATCAAGAGGGAGTGGAACAAGCCCAGCAAATGCTCCGGGCCCAACTTGAGGCCGGAGATCGACTGGATCGTCTTGACCAAATCGAAGTACTAAATGCAAAGGTCTGGATGGATGCGAAGGGAGGGGTATCTTTGCCGGCGGAGCAAGCTGAGATGTGGCGTGGGCTAGGTGAACTGCCCGTCGGTGTCACAAATGAACTTCGCCGTCTCGGGATGCTCGAGTTCTGAGAGACGGCCACAGATCACGCGGACCTCCCCTTCCAGAACGACTTCTTGGCCCAGCCAGACCGACCACCAGTACCTGGATCGGACACCTCCACGGTCGCCGGCATCGGAGAACTCTCGACGCCGACCGTGATCAGCCGCCGCACCGCCACGGATGACACCACGTGCTCCACCACCTCGGGGTCGAACTGGCTCCCGCGGCACTTCTGCAGTTCGGCAATGACCACCTCGAGCGGCAGCCGCTTCCGGTAGGGGCGGTCGGTGGTCATGGCGTCGATGGTGTCGGCCACCAGGATGATGCGGGATGCGAGCGGAATCTCGTGGCCGGAGAGGCCGGCCGGGTACCCGTTGCCGTCCCACCGCTCATGGTGGTGGCGCACCGACTCCTGGATGAACCCGCGGAACTTGGAGATGATCCCAACCAGCTCGGCGCTCCGGGCGGAATGGGTCTGCATCAGCGCCGTCTCGTCGGCGGTCAGGCGGTCCTCCTTCCGCAGGAGCGGCGCAAATTCCTCGTGAATCTTGCCGACGTCGTGCAGCAGTGCGGCGGTGTGCACCTGCTCCACGTCGCGGATCTGGAGTCCCATCTCGAGCGCGATGAGCCTGGAGAGCTTGCTCACCCTGAGCGAATGGCCTGAGGTGTACGGGTCGCGGGCCTCGATGGCCTTGACCATCACCTGCGAGCAGTTCCTGCCCGCTCGTCCTGAAGCTGATGATAGAGCCCGTACACATGCCGGACGGCGATGATAGGAATCACCACTCCCACCAGGCCCAGTGACCCCAATCCCCAGGTCACCTCGAAACCGCGTGTACAAGCCAGGCTAGGAACAACGCGATCCCGCTCGCACCGAGATCATACCCGATCACCCCGCGTGTATTGAGGTTCCATACGTCGCGAAAGGACCGTTCGCTGTTTAAGGCGACCACACCGCTCACCGCCATCGAGTTGATCGCGAAGTAGGTTGCGGCGTAGGCGAAGAAGAGGAAGAAATCGCTTTGAAGCACGGAGGAATCAACCGTGCCCACCACCTGCAGGTACGCGGGCGGGAAATTGCCGCCAAGCAATTGGTAGACCAGATACGGCGAGCATCACTGATGCAGCACGTTGAGCGATGTTGAATACAAGCTTGATTGGCCTGCTACCAATCGCTAGCTGGCCCAACACCGTTGAGACGGCGGCGACAACTCCACCCCACCACCCACCAAACAGTATTCCGGCCGCATATGTGTACTACGAATGACTGTGACCCTTGGCCTCTACCTTCAGGCTGGTCGGAGCTCTGCTCGAGGAGCAACGCAACGAGCGTGAAGCTCAGGAGCGGCCAAAGGCCCGGCGATGGCTGCCGTGGCTGCCAAGAGAGCACGCGAGCGCCGACGCGCGCACAGAGGGTGTCAAGGAATACGAATAGGTCAGTCTTCGTGTAGTGTTCGCATGGATTGGAACAGCTCGGCGGGGGATCGGACATCAGACCTTAGCTTCCAGTTCTGGCCTTCGGCCATGAACAAATTCGCCACGAAATTTGCGACCGCGGAGAAAAGCCGATTCTCAACATGAGCGTCACCTCCCTTCGAGTACATCAATGACTCGGGAAGTGGTTGGCCTCGCTATGGCCTCCCAGACGCTCCGCTCTGTAATCCGCTAGTCTCCGCTTACTCTTGAAGGACCTGATCCCCCTGCCTCGCTTTGTTCCCTCCGCTCGGATTGGTTAGAAGCGCCGTCCGCGCCTATCGCGGCCGGCGGAGTTCCGTCCATCGGTTGGTCGCGTCGAGCACGGCGAAGACCGCGGCCCGCTCGGCGCTTTCCTTGATCTGCGCGCTGCCGGTCAGCACGAGCGACTCGCGCCCGCCCAGCCCCTGCACCGCCACGAATACGAAGTCCCGGTCGAAGGCGGGGACAATCTTGGCCCCCTCCAGCGCCACCGACGAGTTCTCCTGCAACCGGTCGAGCACCTGGACCGTGGCCCGCGCCGCCGCCTCCACGCGGCTCCGCGGGGTGTCGCTGCTCTCGACCTCCGCCGTTTCCGTCCGCCCCAGATAGCTGAGGCTCACACTGATCATGATCCGGTGCGCCCGCTTGCCCGGCGCCACCGTCAGGTCTTCAAAAAGGATGGCCCGGTGGAGCGCCTGGCTCCGCACCGCCTCCTTCTCGAGCGCCTCGATCGGCTTGACGTCCGCCGTCTGCGCAATGCTGATCTTGCGATGATCCACCCGGAGGCCGAGCTGCGCCAGGAGCGCCGACTCGATGTTGCGCACCAGCTGCTTCGGTGCGAGTCCCGACTGGGCCAGGATATGCACCTCGCTCACCTCGCCCAGCGGGGTGGTGACCACCCGCGCGGAGAGGATGCCCTCCAGCGTGGTCAGGAGATTTTCCGCCCGGCGCACACCCCAGGGATCGGGCGCTTCACTGCCGGTCCCACCACTTGGCGTGGTGCGCGCGGCCTGGAAGCCTGCATCGGACTGCCTTGCGGAGTTGAACGCCATCTCGGTTTCCTGTCGCTAAGTGCCTGTGGGGGCGACGGCCGCCCTCAGGCAGCCCCTTCATTGGCCACGGCGTTCCGGCCCGTGGCTTTCGCTTGGTACAAGGCGCGGTCGGCGGTCACGAGGAGGTCTCCCTCGCCGGGGCTTGCCGGGTCGAACTCGGCGAGCCCGATGCTGACCGTCACCACACCGACGTCATAGCCCAACCGGCGCCCGACCCCTTCGATGCCCGCCCGCAGCGCCTCCGCCACCCGGCGTGCGCCATGCAGATCGGTGCGGGTCAGGATGACGACAAACTCGTCGCCGCCGTACCGGGCGGCGAGGTCCGAGGCACGTACCGCGCTCCGGATTTCTCCCGCCACCGCCTTCAGGACGTCGTTGCCTGCCTCATGCCCGAATCGATCGTTCAGCAGCTTGAAGCGGTCGAGGTCGATGAACATGACCGCAAACCCTTCCTCGCTGCGCTTGCTCCGTTCGACTTCGTGGCTCAGCCGGTCGCGCAGCACCCGGAAGGTGGCGAGTCCGGTCAGCAGGTCCACTGCCGCCTCACGCGAGGCCTCTTCCGCGCGGCGCTCCTGGTAGGGCGGGCACTGGCGGAGCGTCGCCCGGCCGAGCACCGCCGCGGAGGCGAACCGCGCGCAGGTGATGAACCCGCAGGCCCCGCAGTCCCAGGGGCGCCCATTGGGGCCCGGCCCGATGGCGTCGAGCAGCGCGGCCACCGCCGTCGGATCGGATGCCAGCCGCCTCGGCCGGATATCGAACGTGGCACCGACGCTGGCCACCAGCGTGCCGTCCACCACCGGCTGCGGGCTCCGCGGCGGTTCCGCGCTCGCGAGGAGCGCGCGCCGCCAGTAGAGCTGGTCCCGCGGGCCGAGGAGCGGGTGGTCCAGGCTCCCCTCGTAGGAGAGCAGGTCCACGAACCCCAGGTCGAGCCGATCGACCGCCACCGCCTGCGCCAGCGCCGGCAGGTGCCGGAGGCCGCGCATGGTGCGGAAGCGCCGGCTCGCGTGCCGCGCCTCCTCGAGCATGGCGAGCGGCAGGCCACCCGCGGCGCTCAGGTGCCGGCGCCGTTCCTCGGGAATCCGCGCAAAGAAATCGGGCATTCCGAGGACCGACACGCCTCGAAGCTCAAAGATCCGCTCGAGGTCTTCGAAGGTGACGGCGGCATCGAGCTCCGGGGTGTTCCGCGGCGCCGCGACGCCCGCGTACACGATGCGAAGCTCCTGCCCATGCTGCGCGCGCAGATACCGCGCCTCCGCCACCGCAGGAATCGTGACCGGCGCCAGGTACGGCACCAGTTCGGGGTAATCGATGCGCACCGTCTCGACCACCACCGGATCGGTGGATCGAATCAGCGTGCCCCACCCCGCGTCACGCCACAGACTCAGGTACTCCGCCGCCACGAGTTCATCGCCGATGACGCCGCGATGCACCGTGCGGAACCCGGCCGCGTAACAGGCGTTGACCACCTGCTCCGGCGTGGCCGGAAAGAAATGCGCCGTCGCCTCCGAGCTGAGGATGAGCGTGCCATCCCCACGCGCCGCGACCGTCAGCGCCCGACCGATTTCCCCGCTCGCGTGGATGGCCTGGTGCGGGCACGCCGGCAGGCAGAGCCCGCACGCAATGCACGCCTCATCCACAATCTGCACCTGCTCCCCGTCCACGGCGACCGCCTCGGTTGGGCAGACGCGCACACAGGCCAGACAGGCCACGCAGGCTTCGGGGTCGATCGAAAAGATCACGCGCTCACCCACGGCCTGGGGGAGCGAGCCATCGTCAATATTGGCGCGGACCTGAGAACTGTCAAGAGGTGACACCCCGCAAATCTCAAGAAAACAACCACTTAGCCGAGTCCGAAGGCCTTGATCTTCCGGTACAGTGTCCGCTCCCCGATCCCCAGGACTTCGGCGGCCTTCCGGCGGTTTCCGCGGTACTCCTCGAGGGCCGCCTCAATCGCCCTCTTCTCCACTTCAGCCATTGTCATGCCAGACTTGTAGAGGATGGCCCCGGCGTCCTCTCCCCCCATCTCCCCCGCCAGATCGGCCATCGGCTGCCGGTCCCCGATGTCGATGATCTGGACCCGCTGGGGGCCCGAATCCATGCGCCGGCGCAGCTCCTCCATCTGAAGTCGTAAGTCCATGATATTACGTAAGATAAACTCCAATTCCTGGCCAGAAACATCCCGCCCGGGCTGGGGCAGGCGGACGGGCAGGAGGGAGCCGGCGCCCTCCAGAACGTCGGCCGGAATGTCGGTGGCACGGATCTCGGTCCCCGGGGCCAGCACCACCATCGATTCGACGAGGTTCCGGAGCTGACGGACGTTCCCGGGCCAGTGTGCCGCAACTAGCCGCTCCAGCGCCTCAGGCGCGATGCCGCGAAAGGGCCGGTCGTGGGCATTGGAAAACTCCCGAATGAACCGCCGGACCAGCAGGGGGATGTCCTCGCGCCGTTCCCTCAACGGGGGAAGGTAGATGTTGAGCACGCTGAGTCGGTAATACAAATCGTCGCGGAACTCACCCATTTGCACGGCGTCGCGGAGGTTCCGGTTGGTGGCGGCCACGACGCGGACATCCACCTTGATCGGCTGCGTGCCGCCGACGCGATAGAAGGCGCGGTTTTCGAGCACGCGCAGCAGCTTGACCTGCGTGGACGCCGGGATGTCACCGATTTCATCGAGGAAGATCGTCCCGCCGTCGGCCAGTTCGAACCGGCCCAGCCGCCGCTCGGCGGCACCGGTGAACGCGCCCTTTTCGTGTCCGAACAACTCCGACTCGAGCAGCGTGTCGGGAATGGCGGCGCAGTCCACCGCGATGAACGGTTTGCCCACTCTCGGCGAGAGATCGTGAATCGCCCGGGCGACGAGTTCCTTGCCGGTGCCCGACTCCCCCTGCACCAGCACGGTGCTCGAGACCGGCCCCATCTGCTCGATCTTGACGAGCACTTCCTGGATCGGAGCGCTCTCGCCGCTGATGCCGGTGCGCTGCTGCAGCCGCCGCCGCTCGACCATCCGGCCCGCGACACCGACGACATCGTCCGCCACGATCGGCTTGGTCATCACCGCCGTCGCCCCGAGGCGCGCGACGCGCTCGGCCCGCTCCGAGTCGGTCGGCTCGATCAGCGCGAGGGTGGAAACTTCCGCCTCCCGCGCCATGGCGATCAGCGCCACCGCCGGCGACTCGTGCACCGCCCCGGTCAGGATGAGCAGCTCGGGGCCCTCCCGGCGGAAGACAGAACGTACGTCGTCCATCGCCGAGACCATGGTCGTGGCGAAACCGGCGCTCTCGAGGGCCGCGTTGAGCGGCACCGCCGTTTCGAGGTCGTCCATCGTGAGGAGGATCTGTGCGGCCATCGCGGGTCAGCCCTCCGTCACGGGGTGAGAGGTGTCGGTGCCTCGCACGAGGTCCACCGCGTGACCCACGATGCCGTCGAGCACGGCGAGGCCGTCGCGCACCCCGCCCGGGCTCCCGGGAAGGTTGACGATCAGCGACCTGCCCCGGACGCCGGCCAGCCCGCGGGAGAGCGCGGCACGGGGAAACCGCGGGACGGCGCTGGCCCGAATGGACTCCGCGATGCCCGGCGCTTCCCGTTCGAGCACGGCACGGGTCGCCTCCGGTGTCACATCGCGCGCGGTGAGCCCGGTACCGCCGGTCGTGACGATCAGATCCGCCGCGTCGGTGTCAGCCCATCCGGCAATGGTGCGCGCGATCGGACCCGTCTCATCGGGGACCAGCGCCCGTACCGCCATGTCGTGTCCACGCTCTCCGGCCCACGCCGCGATGACATCGCCCGAGATGTCGGCGCGCGCGCCGCGGGTACACGCATCGGAAATCGTGAGAATGGCTACGCGCACGCGTGCGCCCCTACTTCGCCTTCCGGGCGGTGCCCTCGGTGTAGAACGGCCGCTTGACCACTTCGGCGGGGATGCGCGTGCCGCGCGATTCGACTTCGAAGCGCGTGCCGGGCTTGGCCGCCGCCACCGGCAGGTAGGTCGTGCCGATCGGGATGCCGAGCGAGGGGCTCATGCACCCGCTGCGCACGATGTCCACCTGGGAGCCGTCGTAGTACACCGGGAAGCCGTGCCGCGGAATGCCGCGGTCGAGGAGCTTGAAGCCGACGAACCGCCGGGTGACGCCACGTCCCTTCTGCGCGCGCAGCGCGTCGCTCCCGGTGAAGGGGCATCCCTTGTCGATCTTCACGATCCAGCCGAGGCCGGCTTCGAGCGGGGTGGTGGTGTCGTCGATGTCGTTCCCGTACAGGGGATACGCCACTTCGAGGCGCAGCGAATCGCGCGCGCCGAGCCCGATGGCCTGTGCGCGGCCCGGGCCCTCGAGCGCGCGCCAGATGGCCTCGGTGTCGCGGATGCGGCAGTAGATCTCGAAGCCATCCTCGCCGGTGTAGCCGGTGCGGCTCACGAAGCAGTCGGCGCCTGCCACCTTGCCGGTGGTGAACTTGTAGTAGCCGAGGTCGTCGAGCGGAATGTCGGTGACCGGCGCCAGGACCGCCTGGGCGGTCGGCCCCTGCAGGGCGAGGAGCCCGACGTCGTCCGAGATGTTCTTGAGGCGGACGTTGGCCCCGCCCTTCTGCGACACGACGTGCGCCCAGTCCTTGGCGATGTTCGCGGCGTTGACCACGAGCATCACCTTGTCCTCGAAGCGATACACGGTGCAGTCGTCGACGAAGGTGCCCTCGACCGTCAGGAGGGCGGAGTACTGCACGTCGCCGGTGCCGAGCGCGCCGACGTCGTTGCAGGTGATCCGGTTGACAAAGGCGTTCCGGTCGGGGCCGGTAACCTCGAACTCTCCCATGTGGGAGACATCGAAGAGCCCGGCGCCGGTGCGGGTCGCCTTGTGCTCGGCCTGGATCCCGCTCGGGTACTGCACCGGCATTTCCCAGCCGGCGAAGGGCACCATCTTGGCGCCAAGGGCGACGTGAATGTCGTAGAGAGGAGTGCGCTTGAGGGGCGTGTCCATGTGAAGACCAGAGTTAAGGAATCGAGATTGCTTCGGTCGCGATGCGGCCTCGCAATGACAGAATCACGTCGTGTACAGCCCAGCTACCCCATCAACATTGCCATCAGGGCCTTCTGCACGTGGAGGCGGTTCTCCGCCTCGTCCCACACCCGCGACCGCGGACCTTCGAAGACGGCTTCGGTCACTTCCTCGCCGCGGTGGGCGGGGAGACAGTGCAGGAAGATGGCCTCCGGATCGGCGCGCTTCATCAGCGCCTCGTCCACCAGATAGCCCGTGAACGCCTTGGCGCGCTGGACCGCCTCATCCTCCTGACCCATCGAGGCCCAGACATCGGTGGTCACCACGTGGGCTCCGGCCGCCGCCTCGGCGGGGTCTCTTGTCACCTTGACGGAGGTGCGTTGCGCGTTCCTCTCGAGAATGGCCTTGTCCGGTTCGTATCCCGCGGGGCAGGCGACGCGCAATTCGAACCCGAGGACGCCGGCGGCGTTGAGCCAGCTGTTGCACATGTTGTTGCCGTCGCCGATCCAGGCCACCGCCTTCCCCTTGAGTGTCCCGAGCGCCTCCTGCATCGTCAGCATGTCGGCGAGGATCTGGCAGGGGTGGAGCAGGTCGGTGAGTCCGTTGATCACGGGGATGGTTGCGAACTCCGCCAGTTCCTCGACATCGGCGTGGGCAAAGGTGCGGATCATGATCCCGTCCACCATCCGCGAGAGCACCCGGGCGGTGTCCCGGATCGGCTCACCGCGACCCAGTTGGATGTCCCGCGAGGAGAGGAAGAGGGCGTGCCCGCCGAGCTGCAGGGTGCCAACCTCGAAGGAGACACGGGTCCGGGTCGAGCTCTTGGCGAAGACCATTGCCAGCGTCTTCCCGGTCAGGGGCCGCTCCCGGTACTTCCCGGACTTCATCCGGCCGGCCAATTCGAGCAGGGAGAGGAGTTCGTCGGCGGAGAAGTCGGGAATGGAGAGGAAGTCGCGCTTGGACATGCACCGACCGGGGTCAGGAGGGGAAAAACAGCCAAATTGGCAGGAGGGAGTTTAGCCCCTTCAGGAGGGGTGGGGCAAGGCGGGGGGCGAGGCGCTTAGTGACCGAAAGGCCCTGCCCGCCCCGCTGGGCTCCACGCGGGGAACCAATCCTGCGCCCGATTGTTGCTGAGATTCGTGAGCCCCGTTCCGTCAGGATGGACGATCATGATCTCCGGGTCCGCACCCGTGCCGCCGCCGAAGGCGATCCATCTGTCGTCCGGCGACCACTTTGGAAAGTCGGCCACCACCGGCCCCAATTCCACGACCGTCGGACTTCCCCCGTCGGCGTTCATGACGAAGAGCTCGTTATACAATCCGCGGCGATCGCTGCTGAACGCGATGCGCTGGCCGTCGTGCGACCAGGACGGGACATGATCGTTCGCCTCGTGCATCGTCAGATTGACCGGAGCGGACCCGTCGCCGTTCATGACGTAAATTTCATTGTTGCCGTCACGGTCTGTGACGAAAGCCAGCCGTCCATCGGGCGCCCACGCGGGTAATACGTCGTTAGCCGGGTGGTTGGTGAGATTCACCGGATTCGATCCGTCCGCATTCATCACAAAAACATCATTGTTACCGTCGCGATTGGAATCGAAGGCAATGCGGGTGCCATCGGGCGACCAGGCAGGATATGCATCCGAGCCAGCGTTCATCGTGATATTCGTGATTCCCGTGCCGTCTGCGTTCATCACGTAGATCTCGCCATCGCCAAGGCCAACCGCGATGCGTCGGCCGTCGGGTGACACCGCCGGGGCAAATACATAACCAGGGCGATCCAAAGAAAGCGGGGTTACAGCCGAGCCGTCTGCGTTCATGACGTAGAGTTGCCAGAAGCCGTCGCGAGTCGAGGTAAACACGATCTTGTCGCGGAGTGGGGTGATCTCATCGCCGTTGTCCGTCGCCGAGCTGCACGCACCCAGGACGGCCACCGCACACAGCAGGCTCGCGGCGCGCATTCAGCACCCCTCCACCGCGTCGGAGCCCCCACCTGCCTCACTGGCGGCCAGGTCCCCGCCTCCACCCCCTACCCCGGTGCAGACCGGGAAGTCCCGGATGGTTCCGATGCCCTGGAAATACCCGTTTCCGAGGTTGCTCCGTGGAGTCGCCGTGACCCGGATGTTGTAGGAGCCGGCCGGTACCTGCATGGAGTAGGCATTGGGCCCATAGCCGGTGTCGAACGGCCCGAGAGAGTCATTGCTGTAGGTCACCTGCCACCGGACCTCGAGCGTCCCTCCCGGCGGCGGGTTCACGACGGTCGCGGTGAGCGGGTACGTCCCCGCGCCGGTCACGGGCGTGGCAGGCCCGGAGATGCTCGACGCCTTGAACGGGCCGGTCGGGGCAGGTGTGACCGTCACGGCGATTTCCTGCCCGGCGTGCGTCATCACCCCGCCACGTTGGTAGAGGGAACTCAGCCCGGAACCGATCCCGGCTCGGATGGTCGTCGTGCCGACACCCTCACCAGTGATCCATGTCGTAGCGCCGATCGAGGCCAACCGATCAGCCACCTGGACGTTGTCCGATGACCAACTGATCGAGGTGCTGCCCAGCGGCTGGTTGCCTGTCAATTGCCGCGCAAAACGCAGCTGGGTGGCCGTAACCGCCAGGGAATCCCCCTTAACAAGCGTCACCGAATCCGGCAGCCCGACGAACCCGGTCACGATCGGCTTCCCCCAGAATGTCGTCGTATTGATGCTCAGGTACCCGTATGCCCCGTAGATGAAGTCCAGCTCGTGCTGGCAAACGCTTGAGTTCACGTGGTTCTCGGTGCCCAGATGGATCACGCAGTTGGTCGGGGAGCTTTCCGTTTCCAATGTGACAGACGTAAACCCCAACACATGTGACATCTCATGGATAAGTGTCGTTTGAAACGTCGCCGAGTGGTTCGCGCAGTTGGTGACCATCGTAATCTCGGTCGGCGGCGCGTTTGTGCCCCCACACCAGATCTCGCTCGAGAGCAGGCCGCTGTCGGCCTTGACGACCAGCACGTCCGGGCTGCCACCTCCCGTCCACGCCAATCTTGGCACGCCGGGGAGGACCGGATGCGCCAGGGCCGAGTTCCAGACCGCAATCGCGTTCTGGATGGCCGGCTTGAGTGACACATCACCACCAACATTGACGACGTTGTAGCAGCCCCAGAAACGAGTGAAGCCGGACAGCCCGGGACCGGTCGTGTCACAGGGAGGGAGGGTCAGCAGGGAGGTTTGGGGGGCCAGATTGGCGCTTACCGGTTCAGTCGCATCCGGTGCGCACCCCCCCCATCGAAGCGAGGACGAGGAGCCCGACCCATCGAGTCGTGATTCGCACCGTGCACTCCGTTCTTCGAGGGGGGAAGGGACTAGGTCCAAGGTACCCCCAGAGAACAGCAGCGCAACCACCTCTACAGGATGTACCGCCGCAGGTCATCGTCGGCGACGATGGCCATGAGCCGATCGCGCACCTTGGTGCCGTCGTAGAGGAACTGTTTGGTGTCGGTTTCCGGGAGGTCGAAAAGCAAGTCTTCCATCAGCGTGGCCATGACCGTGTGGAGGCGGCGGGCGCCGATGTTCTCCATGTTTGCGTTGGCCAGCGCGGCAATCCGCGCGACTTCGGCAATGCCATCGGTGGTGAACTCGAGCGTGGCCGACTCGGCGGCCACCAGCGCCTGGTACTGCTTGACGATGGCGTTCTCCGGCTCCGTCATGATGCGGATGAAGTCCGCCTCGGTGAGCGGCGTCAGCTCCACCCGAATCGGGAACCGGCCCTGGAACTCTGGAATGAGGTCCGACGGCTTCGAAACGTGGAACGCGCCGGCGGCGATGAACAGAATGTGGTCGGTCCGGACATAGCCGTAGCGCGTCTGGACCGTGGAGCCCTCGACGATCGGCAGCAGGTCCCGCTGCACGCCCTCGCGACTCACATCCGGCCCGCTCTGCGACCGGGCACCGGCGATCTTGTCGATCTCATCAATAAAGAGAATGCCGTGATTCTCGGCGCGGTCCAGCGCCTCGTTCACCACATCGTCCATGTCCACCAGCTTCTTCAGTTCTTCGTCGATCAGGATGCGCCGGGCGTCGGTGACCCGCACCGTCCGCCGCTTCTTCTTCTTCGGCATCATGTCCTGCAACATCTCGACGAAGTTGATTTCCGTCCCCTCCATCCCCGGTGGCTGCTGGAGCAGGTCGAGCATCGGGTAGTTCTGCGGGGAGATTTCGAGGTCCACTTCGCGATCATCGAGCTTGCCGTCGAGCAACATCTGCCGGAGCTTCTCGCGTGAGCGCTGCCGGCTTGCGTCGGCGTCCACCGACTCCGACTGGGCGGCGCCCCCGGGCCCCACCACGAACACCTTGTCCTGCGCGGCAGCGCTCTCCGCGGCGGGCTTGGGCTCCGGCGCCGGCAGGAGAATGTCCAGCAACCGCTCGTCGGCCCGCTGCTCCGCCTGGGGCCAGACCTCGTCCTCCCGCTCGCCACGCACCATCGTGATGGCCGCGTCCACCAGCTCCCGCACCATCGATTCGGCGTCACGGCCGACGTAGCCGACCTCGGTGAACTTGGACGCCTCCACCTTCACGAACGGCGCCCCCGCCAGCCGCGCGAGACGGCGGGCGACTTCCGTCTTTCCGACGCCCGTCGGGCCGATCATGATGATGTTGTAGGGCGTGATTTCATCCCGGATGCCGTCGGGCGCCTGGCTCCGGCGCCACCGGTTCCGGATGGCAATGGCCACCGCCTTCTTCGCGGCGTCCTGTCCGACGATGAACCGGTCGAGCTCCGCCACGATCTTGCGCGGTGGCAACTCTTCGAGCCACGGCGGCGGCGGCTCGACCGGCGCGAGCGGGTGCTTCGGATCCACCGGAGGCGTGGTCACGAGCCGCCCAGCTCGAGCACGGTGATGTGGTCGTTGGTGTAGACGCAGATGTCGGCGGCGATCTGGAGCGAGCGCTCCACGGTGTCCTTCGCGCTCAGGGAGGCATCGGGCAGCAGGGCGCGCGCCGCAGCCAGGGCGTAGTTGCCGCCGGAACCGACCGCCAGGATCCCGTCATCGGGCTCGATCAACTCGCCGCTTCCGCTGAGCAGGAAGCTGTGCTCCATATTGGCCACCACGAGCAGGGCCTCGAGTCGGCGCAAAATGCGGTCGCTCCGCCAATCCTTGGCCAGTTCCACCGCCGCCCGCGGCAGGTTGTCGGGATGGCGCTCGAGCTTCTCCTCGAACTTCTCGTACAGGGTCAGGGCATCGGCCACCGAACCGGCAAACCCGGCCAGGATCTTCCCGCCCTTCAGGGTCCGGACCTTGGTGGCCCGCCCCTTCATGACCGTATCGCCGACGCTCACCTGTCCGTCGCCGCCGAGGGCGACGCGACCGTTCTTCCGGACGGTAAGAATGGTGGTGCCATGAAATGTCGTCATGCTCACGCTCGCGGGTGTGCCTGCTGGTAGACCTTCTTCAACCGCTCGACGCTGGTGTGGGTGTACACCTGCGTGGTACTCAGGGACGCGTGTCCCAGCATCTCCTGCACCGCCCGCAGGTCCGCGCCGGCATCGAGCAGGTGCGTCGCGAAGCTGTGCCGCAGGGAGTGGGTCCGCAACCCGTCTACCCCGATGTCATCGAACGCCTTGTGCACGATCCGCTGGACGCTCCGCGCCGCCAGGCGTCGGCCGCGCGTGCTCACGAAGAGCGCGCGGCGGTCGGCGGCCGTGGGCGACTTCACCGCTTCGCGGACGGGAAGATAGCGCCGGAGCGCCCGGACCGCCCGGCCGCCTACCGGGATGATCCGCTCCTTGCGCCCCTTGCCCCGGACCTTCACCTGGTCGGAGAGCAGGTCGGCGGCGGCGGTATCGAGCCCCTGCAACTCCGAGAGCCGCATCCCGGTCGAGTAGAAGAGCTCGAGAATGGCGAGGTCCCGGAGCGGGCCGAAGTCGTCTTCGGCGGCGCGGACTTCGAGCGCGGCAAAGAGCTCGTCCACCTGGCCCCGTTCCAGGTGCCCTGGCAGCCGCTTCGGCAGCCTCGGCACCTTGGCCGCCCGGGATACCGAAGCGTCGATCCCGTGCTGGGTCTGGAGATAGCGGTAGAAACTCCGGACCGCCGACAGCGCGCGGGCGGCGGTGCGCTTCGAGAGGCCGCGCCGCTGCAACTCTCCGAGGAATCCGCGAAAGCCGAGCCGGTCGACAGCGGCCCAGTCACCCGCCTGGCCGTAGTGGCGTCCGCAGAACTCCTCGAAGGCGGCGAGGTCGCGCGCGTAGGCGGAGACGGTGTGGGGGGAGTGCTGGGTTTCCTTCTCGAGATGGAGCAGATACTCGCGGACCAGCGGGTCAGCGGGGACGCGGGGACGCGGGGAAGCCCCGGACATCAGAGTTCCTCTTTCCAGCGCGCCATTACCTCCAGCGCCCGCTCGGCCTGCTTCGCCTTCCGCTCCTGCTTCTTCACCTTGCCCGGCAGCGGGTCGACCAGCCCGAAGTTCGCGTTCATCGGCTGGAAGTGGGCCGGGTCCGCCTCGGCGAGGTACCGGTACAGTCCGCCGAGCATCGTCGTGGGGGGTGGAACCATTGCCGGCTTCCCGCCGAGGCTCCGTGCGAGGTTGATCCCCGCCAGCAGGCCGGTGCCAAGCGACTCGGTATATCCCTCGACGCCGGTCAGCTGCCCCGCGAAGAAGAGCCGGTCGTTGTCGCGCGCGGTGAGCCCGGTCCCGAGTGTCGCCGGGCTGTTCAGGTAGCTGTTCCGGTGGATGCTGCCGAAGCGCAGAAACTCGGCGTCGCCCAAGCCGGGGATGCCCGAGAAGACACGGCGTTGCTCCGGAATCCGCAAACGGGTCTGGAAGCCGACGAGGTTCCACATCTGGCCGGCTCGGTCCTCCTGGCGCAGCTGGACCACCGCATGGGGCTCGCGACCGGTCCGGGGGTCGGGAAGTCCCACCGGTTTCATCGGCCCGAAACGCAGCGTCTCGCGCCCGCGGCGCGCCGCTTCCTCGACCGGCATGCAGCCCTCAAAATACGGCACCTGATCGAACTCGTGCGCCGTAAACTGGTCCGCCGCAACGAGCGCATCGATGAACGCCTCGTATGCGTCACGCGTCATCGGAGCGTTCAGGTAGTCGTCGCCCGCGCCCTTCCCATATCGCGAGAGCGCGTACAACTGGTCCTGATCGAGCGACTCCGCCGAGACGATCGGTGCGATCGCGTCGTAGAATGCCAGCGCCTCCGCGCCCAGCCGTTCGGCGATCGCCGTAGCGAGCTTCTCGGAGGTGAGCGGGCCGGTGGCGACGATCCCGACCTCGGGCAGGGCGGACGCCTCTTCGCGCACGATCGTGATGTTGGGGTGGCCCTCGATGCGTTCCTGGACCGCGGCGGCAAAGAGCTCACGGTCCACCGCCAGCGCGCTCCCGCCGGGCACGCGCGCCGCGTCGGCGCATTCGAGGAGCATCGAGCCGAGCAGGCGCAGCTCGGCCTTGAGCAGCCCGTGGGCGTTGACGACTTCGACACTCTTGAAGGTGTTGCTGCAGACGAGCTCGGCGAGACGGTCGGTCTGGTGGGCGGCGGTGGGCACCACCGGGCGCATTTCGACGAGGGTCACCGCGATGCCGCGCTCGGCGAGGGCCCAGGCCGCTTCCGAGCCGGCCAGCCCGCCACCGAGAACGGTCACGGTCATTTTGATGACGCCTTCTTCTTGCCGCGGCGGCCCTTCTTCCGGGGGCCCGCCGCGCGCTTGGCGGCCAGGATCTCGATGGCCTCGGCGGCGGTGAAGGCGGCCGGGTCGCTGCCGCGCGGCAGCGACGCGCTGATGTCGTCGTGCTTTACGTACGGGCCGTACTGACCATCATAGAGACCGATCGGCTGCTCGTCGTCGGGGTGGCGGCCGAGGATCCGGATCGGTGTCGGCGCGGCACGCCGGCCCCGGCCCTGCTTCGGCTGGGCCAGCAACTCGAGCGCGCGCTCCAGGGTGATGGTCAGGACGCTGTCCTCACCCTTGATGGAACGGTACTCCTTCCCGTCCTTGCCGAGATCATGCACGACGTACGGCCCAAACCGACCGAGCCCCGCCTGGACGGACCGACCCGACTCCGGATGCTTGCCAAGCAGCCTTGGCAGCGCGAGGAGCCCCAGCGCCTGCTCCATGGTGACCTGGTCGGGGGTCAGGCCCTTGGGGAGGCTGGCCCGCTTCGGCTTCGGTTCCCCGTCCACCACTTCGCCGAGCTGGAGGTAGGGCCCGTACTGGCCGGAGAGGAGGAAGATCTTCTGCCCGGTCTCGGGGTGAATGCCGAGCGAGTCGGGGCCCTCCGCCTTCTGGCGGAGAATCTCCTCGACCTGCGCCTGATCGATGTCGGCGGGGGCGATGTCCTTCGGCAGTGAGGCCCGCAGCTCCTCGCCCTTGGGGCCGGTCTCCACGTAGGGGCCGAACTTGCCGATCTTGATCTTGGCGTCGAGGCCGTCGAGGAGCAGGGTGCGCGCGGCCGTCGGATCGATCTGCTTCTCGTGCAGCAGCACCTGCTGCCGCAACCCGTCGGGTCCGAGATAGAATTTCCGGAGATACGGCAGCCACTCCGCCTTCCCCTCGGAAATCTCGTCGAGCACGTCCTCCATGCCGGCGGTGAACTTCTCGTCCACCAGATGCGGGAAGTGCTCCTCGAGGATCCCGGTCACGGCGAAGGCGGTGAACGTCGGCACCAGCGCCTGGCCTTGCCGCACGGCATAGTTTCGCTCCAGGATGGTCCCGATGATCGAGGCGTAGGTGCTGGGCCGGCCGACGCCGTCGGCCTCGAGCGCCTTGACCAGCGTCGCTTCGGTATAGCGCGCCGGCGGCTGTGTCTCGTGGCGCACCGGCTCCACCGACTCGCACTTGGGGCTGTCGCCCCGCTCGAGGTGCGGGAGAATGACTTCCCGATCCTCGAGTGCCGCCTCGGGGTCGTCGCTCCCCTCCACGTAGGCGCGGAGGAATCCGGGAAAATCGATCCGCTTCCCAGTGGCGCGGAACGTGGCGTCGCCCACTTCAAAGGTGACGGACATCGAGGTCTGCCGTGCATCGGCCATCTGGGAGGCCATGGTGCGCTTCCAGATGAGTTCATACAGCGCCAGCTCGCGTCCGTCGAGGCCGGTGGCCTTTGGCCGCCGGAACTCGGCGCCGGCGGGCCGGATGGCCTCGTGGGCCTCCTGCGCGTTGGCACTCTTGTTGGCGTACCGGCGCGGGGCGTCCGGCAGGTACTCCTTGCCGTACAGGTCGGTCACGGAGGCCCGCGCCGCGGTGATGGCCTGCTCGGAGAGATGCACCGAGTCGGTTCGCATGTAGGTGATGAAGCCGCGCTCGTAGAGCCCTTGCGCGGTGCGCATCGCGTCGCGGGCGCTGAGCCGCAACTTGCGGTTGGCTTCCTGCTGCAGGGTCGAGGTCGTGAACGGCGGCGCGGGACGACGGATGCCCGGCTTTTCCTCGGTGGCGGACACCTGCCACGGCGCCTTGGCGGCCCTGGCGGCAAGCGCCGTCGCCTCCGGCTCTCCCAGGACCACCACGTCGCGCCCGGCGAGGAGCTTGCCGGTCCGTTCGTCGAAGTCCTTGCCGGTGGCGAGCTTCTTTCCGCCGAGCTGCACCAGCTCCGCCTCGAACGCCTGTCCGTCGTGCCGGAGCCCCGCGATGAGGTCCCAGTAGGCGGCGGAGCGGAAGGCGCGGCGTGCCCGCTCGCGGACCACGAGGAGGCGCATGGCCACCGACTGCACGCGGCCGGCGGACAGTCCGAACGCGATCTTCTTCCAGAGAAGCGGGGAGAGGGTGTAGCCGACCAGCCGGTCGAGGATACGCCGGGTTTCCTGGGCGCGGACCAGCCGATCGTCGATGTCGCGCGGATTCGCCAATGCCTCGGCGATCGCCTCTTTGGTGATTTCGTGGAACACCATCCGGTGCACCGGCACGTCCGGCTCGAGCAGCTGCAGCAGGTGCCAGGAAATGCTCTCTCCCTCGCGGTCTTCGTCCGTCGCGAGGAGGAGTTGATCCACGTCCTTCACGGCGGCCTTGAGCTCGCGCACCACTGCCTTCTTGTCCGGCGAGACCACGTAGAGCGGCTCGAAATCGTTGTCGACGTTGACGCCGAGTCGGGCCCAGTCGAACTCCTTATACTTGGCGGGAATCGACTTCGCGTCGCCCGGCAGGTCCCGGACGTGGCCCATCGAGGCCTCGACGCGGTAACCGGCTGGGAGAAAGCCGCGGATAGTCCGTGCCTTGGTGGGCGACTCCACGATGACCAGGGTAGTGCCGGCGCCGGTGCGGGCGGTCGGCTTCCTGGCCTTCGTCGCCTTGGCTGTCTTGGCCGCCTTGGGCGCCTTGGGCGCCTTGGCCTTGGCAGTCGCCTTCGCCTTCACGGCAGGCGCCTTCTTCCCCGCCGCCTTGGGCGACGCGGACTTGGGCTTCGTGGCCTTCTTCGACTTGGGACTCGCCATGGGCCTCAACTTCGTGGGTCAGTGTGGTCCTGCCAACTGCCAAAATCGGTAGCAACTAAGGACGGGCGTGACCGAATGGCAAGGCGGGAGGACCGAATTCGCCGCGGACGGCGGTGTCAGGCGAAGCCGCCGCGCCGGATCCAATCGACGATGTCGGCGGCGGCAAGCGCCGGGTCCGCGGCGTCGTTTCGGATGGTCGCATCGGCTCGTGCATAGAACTGTTGCCGCTCGGTCAGCAGCGTGTGCATGCGCCCCAGTGCCTCGCCGCCCGCCAGCAGCGGGCGCACCGCCCCACGGCCCGCCCGCTCGAGCGCAATCTCCGGCGCCACCTGCAGGTAGAAGAAGAGCGCGCGGGTGCGGGCCTCATCGAGGTTGCCAGGCTGAGCTGCCCAGCCGCCCCCCGGTGCGATGACGGAGGGGGCTTCGGCGAGTTTCTCGGCGGTTGCCTCGCGCTCCAGTTCCCGAAAGCGTGTCTCCCCGAATTCCCCGAAGATCCGAACCACCGGCATCCCCATGCGGCGGATGATGATGTTGTCCAGATCCACGAACGGGAGCTCAAGGCTGGCGGCGATCAGCGGCCCGACCGTGCTCTTGCCGGAGCCCGGGAGCCCGATCAGGATCAGGTGCCGGTCGATCATGGGGTGCTCCGGCGCGCGTTGAGCGCCGAGAGGTACCCGTCGACATTGTGGCGCATTTCACGCAGTGAATCGCCGCCGAACTTCTCGAGCATCGCGTCGGCGAGCGCGATAGCCACCATGGCCTCCGCCACCACACCCATGGCCGGGACGGCGGTGACGTCGGAGCGCTCGCTCTGCGCCGCCGCCGGCTGTCCGGTGGTCAATTCGACGGTGGGGAGCGGGGTCATCAGCGTGCTGATCGGCTTCATGGCCACGCGCACGGTCAGGGGCTCGCCCGTGGTCATCCCCCCTTCCAGGCCTCCGGCATTGTTGGTCCGGCGCCGGTAGCCGGCGCGGGGGCCGGTGTCCCCTGGCGGTGCGGCGTCGATCGGGTCATGCACCGCCGAACCAGGGCGCCGCGCGGCCTCGAAGCCGAGTCCGATTTCCACACCCTTCACGGCCGGGATCGACATCAGGAGCCCGGCCAGGCGCCCGTCGAGCTTGCGGTCCCAGCTCACATGACTCCCCAGTCCCGGGACCAGCCCTTCCACGACGACGTCCACTTCTCCACCGAGCGTGTCCCCCGCCGACTTGGCCTCGTCAATCCGGCGGATGATGTCGGTTTCCGCCGCCGGATCGAGCACGCGGACGGCCGAGCGGTCGGCAGCCTCGTTCAGCGGAGATGGAAGCGGATGAGGCGGCGTGACCCTGATGCCGCCGAGCGACACGACATGGCTGCCGACCCCGACCCCAAACTCCTCGAGGAGGCGTCGGGCCAGGGCGCCTGCGGCGACGCGTGCCGCCGTCTCGCGGGCGCTGGCGCGCTCGAGGATGTCCCGTGCGTCGTCGCGGTCGTACTTGAGCACTCCGACGAGGTCGGCGTGCCCGGGGCGCGGACGGGTCACCTGGCGGCGGCGAGCCTCGCCTGGCGTGCCCTCGGGCGCCATGACGTCCTTCCAGTTGGCCCAGTCCCGATTGACGATCTGCATGGCGATCGGAGAGCCGAGGGTCTCGCCACGGCGGAGACCGCTCAACCACTCGATCCGGTCCTGCTCGATCTGCATCCGGGCACCGCGCCCGTAGCCCTGCATGCGGCGGACGAGCTGCGCGTCCACAAACGACGCGGCCACCGGCAGTCCAGCCGGCAGCCCTTCGACGATGGCCACGAGGGCCGGGCCATGCGATTCGCCTGCGGTGGTGAACCGAAAGTGCACGAGGTGCCCCGCTTGCCGGCCGGGAGCCTCGCGGCCGGGAGAAACGCATGAGCCCGACACGGGTCGGGCTCATGGGTGGTGGATGGTGGCGCGGCGAGGCCGCGCGGCGGTCCGCCTAGAAGTTGTCGTCCAGAATGCGCGGGGTGACCAGGATGATCAGGTCCTTCCGCGATTCCCGGTTGCTGCTGAAGGAGAAGAGCGGACCGAGCAGCGGCAGCCGCGAGAGCATCGGGATGCCGGAGCGGGTCTTGTTGACCTCGGTCACCGTCAGCCCGCCGATGACAGCCGTCTGGCCGTCGGCGACGAGGAGCTGGTTGTCGGCCTGCTGCGTCTCCACGATGAAGCCCAGTTCGCGGTCGGCCACCGGGCGCACCGCGGACCGCTCGGTGTGCAGTTTCATGGTGATGTGCCGGTCGTCGGTCACGTGTGGCGTGACGACGAGCTTGATACCGGTCTGCTTGAACTGCACGGTGGACTGCGCCGCGACGGTTCCGGACCCGTAGTCGATGACGCGGACCGGGGTCTCCTCACCGACGAGAATATTGGCTTCGCGGTTGTCCATCGTGTTGATGGTCGGCTCGGCCTGCACGTCGGCCAGTTCGGTCTGCTCGAGCGCCGTCAGGAAGACGGTGAAGTCGAAGTTCCCGATGGCTGTGGACCAGACGAGGTCCAGCGCCGGCTGTGAAATGCTGGCGTCGGCGTTACCCACCGCGGCGAGCGAGTTGCCGCCGAGGCCGACGACCGTCGTGCTCGGGTCGTAGTTGGTGCCCGGGTTGGTCGGATCGGGCCGCTGCACGAGGCTGTTGAAGAACGTCGACTGGCTGCCCAGATCGTACTTCAGACCGAGTTCGTCGAGGCTGGTGCGGTTGACGAAGATGATCTTGGCCTGGATCGCCACCTGCGGCGTCTTGATGTCGAGGCCGCGGGCGAACGTAGCGACGTTCTGCACCCGGCTGCGCGTATCGGTGATGATGAGCGAGTTGGACGCGGTGTCGGAGAAGACCTTGCCGCGGCCCTTGGTCAGGATACCGTCGAGGTTCTTGGCCATTTCCTTGGCCCGGGCGTAGTTCATCCGCACCACGACCGTCTCCAGCGGCTCGAGCGAGTCGAGCGCCGAGAGCGCCGCGGGGGAGTCGACGCGAATGATGCCGCCGGGCAGCTCCGTCGCGGAGAGGCCCTGCGTGGCCAGCACGGCGTAGAACGCCTCGGTCCACGGCTGGTTCTTGATTTCGGCCGACACCACACCGGTGATATCGCGGCCGAGGATGATCGAACGGCCACTGAAGGCGGCGAAGCCCGCCACCACGTCGGCGATCGACGCATTGTCCCATGTTACGGTGATGCGGGGGACGTCGCCCGGTGCCGTCGCCTTGTAGGAGACAGTGGACACCTCCGGCGAACCGGCGGGGCGCGCCGAAGCCGGGCGCGCCGCTGGCGCCTGGAACTCGCCGGGGGCCGCACTCGACCAGGCCAGGAACGGCCGCTCGGCGCCGAACGAGATACGGATCTCGTTGGCGGTCTGGTCGATGCTGTATTCCTTGACCGCGTCCAGTTCGACCACCACACGCACGGTCTGCGAGGCGTATTGGCCGGTGCGGACGTTCAGGACGCCACCCCGATTCACGCCGTCGTACCTGCCGAGCGAGCGCGCATCGATGGTGACCCCGGTCAGGTCCACGACCAGACGGGCGGGATCCTTGAGGATGAAGTCCTTGAGCTGGACCGCACCGGAGATGGCGATGACGACCTCGGCGCGGCCTGGCGCGGAGACGACACTGACGCCGGTGACCGACCCAGGGTCGGAGACGTCGGCCCGGGCAGGCGAAGCCACCCCGATGAGCGCGACGGCAAGGGCACAGGTGAGTACTCGGGTCATGGCGTCTCTTCCTCCCGCTTGGTCAGCGACAGTGTTTCCTGCCGCTCGAAGCCGAAATCCTCGACAATGAAGACCACATCTTTTTGACGAATCTGCGCCACCTTCAGGCGCCCCAGCTGATCCCCGACCCGCAACTTGAACCGGCGATCATTGGTCCGATCGCGCAGGAGCGCGACGCTGTTGCTGTTGTAGGCCAGGTCCTGATAGATGCCGACCAGCATCAAGTCGGGGAGCTCGGGGCCGGAGGTGGCCAGGTCGAGCAGCGACTCGAAGGGGTCCCGGCTGCCGCCGGTGTAGGCGAATGTCTCGCGCTGGGCGAGCGGTCCGGAGACCGACGCGCTGTCGGCCCGGGCGGCCGCGATGCGCGCGGCTTCGGCGGAATCGGCCTGGGCGGTCTGGGCGTCCACCATCGGCGTGGGCGCGGCGTCCGGGGCGGCGGCGGCCGGGGCTTCGGCGTCGCCGCCGCAGGCGGCCAGCGCGAGCGCCAGGCAGAGACGCAGCCCGATGCGATCAGGTGCCACTGTTCGCTCCTTCCGGCTCGGCGGACTTCACGAAGGTCCGGATCTGGAACTTGGCTTCGAGGAGCGCGCCCGTCGTGTCGCCCAGGACCTTGGCGGAATTCATGGCGGCCGGCGCCATCGTGACGCCTTGTGGAACGATGATCCGCGGCAGCGAGGCGATGTCGGCCAGGAACTCGCCGATTTCATCGTAGTGCCCGAGGACCGAGATGTTGTACGTATAGGTGTTGAACGGCGCCGGACCGGGCTGCTCCGGGAGCGGCACCACCTGCGACAGGTTCACGCCGCGAATCTTCGCGCGCGTCGAAATGGCGTCGAGCAGATTCGGCACCTCGTTCATTTCCGGCACCATCTGGCGCAGGAGGGCGAGGCTGGCACGATGACTGTCCAGTTCCTTCCGCAGGTCTTCCGCCGTCCCCTTGGCGAGCTCCCGCTTGGCACTGTCGGTCTGCGCCTGCACGGCATTCAGCGTGTCGGTCAGCGCGACGACGTGGGCCTCGCGAGCCTGAATCCCGTCCATGCCGATCATCTCGATGCCGGCGCCGGTGTAGAACATGTACCCGAGGAGGCCAACCACCACGATGGCCAGCACGGGGACCTTGTTCTGGTCGTTGATGAGTGCCATGGCGCTTACCTCACCGACTGGCTAAGGGGCACGGTCCGGATGTAGGCGGAATCCGCCTTGCGGAACGCGGCCCGGATCGAAAACGCCGTCACGGGGCGGTCATCCTGCACGACCGTCTGCGCGGAGATCGGCTGGACATTCGAAATCCAGGGCGATGCCTCCAACTGGCGCAGGAACCGGGTAAAGGCCTGCACGTCCACGGTCCGGCCGTTGATCTGCAACAGCATCGGCGGCGGGGCGGCGTCGGGCGGCATGGTATCGCCCGGCGATCCGGGCACGACGGGGGTCGGCGGCGGACCGGCGGCGCCGAGGTCCACGAGCCAGGTATAGGGCGGCAGGGCACGGGTGACCTCGTCCATCACATGCGGCCACACATAGCGCTCACCGTCGACCTGCTGCAGCACCTGGATCTGGGCCACGAGCGAATCGCGGATCAGTTCCACCTTGCGCTTCTGCGCCACGAAGTTGCGGAAGCGGTCGTTTTCGGCGCGGGCCTGTTCGAGCTGCGGCTCGAGGGCGTTGAGCTCGCTCCCGGTCTTGAACCAGGACCAGCCCAGCCACAACACGGCGAGTACGAACCACGGCCGCGGCGACCAGCGGGAGGGGATCCCGCATCCGTTCGCGAAGTCCGGACAGTTGCGCCTGCAGCCCGGCGAGCGGAGAGCCGCCGCGCACGCGCTTCTGGCCTGGACGAAGGTTGATTTCAATCATGAGGCGTCGGTCCGGGTCTCGGGGCTCACGCCGCGGTCCTGAGGGCCAGGCCCACGGGCAGCATCAACAAGGGGGCGACCTCATCCAGCGACATGGTGTCGAACACGCCCTCGGCCACCTGCAGGCGCTCGAGCGGGTTCGCGGCCTGAACCGGCAACCGGAGTCGGTCGGCCAGGATGCGGTTGAGCCCGGGGATGCGGGACCCGCCACCGGACGTGAAGATCCGGGCGAGACCGCTCGCCGAGCGGCTGGATGACTGCAGGAACGCGGCCGCGCGCTCGATGCCGACGGCCAGTTCCTCGCCACGCGAGGCCAGCAGCGGCTCCAGCGCCTCATTGCGCTCGAAGCCACGGAGCAGCTGATCGGCCTCGTCGGCGGACATGTTCCGTTCCCGCTGCAGGTCCTCGCGGAAGCGACGGGTCCCGATCATGATGTCACGCGTCAGGACCGGCACGCCCTCGTCGAGGATGTTCACGTTGGTCATTTCGTGCCCGATGTTCACCAGGCCGACCACGCCGTGCATCGCGTCGGGATAGTTCAGTTCGAAGGCGTTGTGCAGGGCGAAGGCGTCGACGTCGATGACGCTGGCTTCGAGCCCGACATCGGCAAGCAGGGTCTGCTTGGTCTCGACCAGCTCGCGCTTGGCGGCCACGAGGAGGACGGCCATCTGCAGCCGCCTCGCCCTCGGGATCCAGGATCTGGAAGTCGAGCTCGACGTTGTCCATGTCGAAGGGGACGTGCTGCTCGGCCTCCCAGCGGATCTGCTCGCGGGCCTCGCCCTCCTTCATCCGGTCGATCGAGATCTTCTTGATGATCACGTCGCGACCGCCGACGGCCGTCACCACCCGCTTGGCCTTGACGCCCGCGCTGGAGAGCAGCCCCCGAACGGCGTCGGCGACGATGCCAGGGTCCATGACCTCGCCCTCGACGATGGCCCCGTCCACGACGGACGTGAAGGCCACCTTCGTGAGCACCGGCTCGCCCGAGCCGTGATCAATGACGACGAGCTTGATGAGCCCGCTGCCGATGTCGAGGGCGACCGTGGTCCGTTTCCGACCAAAAAGAGCCATAGGTGCCTGACGCGGTAAAAGGGGAGTTAGGTAGGCTACGCTACCATTCGACCCGAAATTTGTCAAGCTAGTAACTTGCTTGAGGTCATACGGAACAAGCTGTTGCTCGATGCGAAGTTATGCGATCCGGCATCGACCCAAGGAGGCTGGCTGGGCTGCCCCTGCCGACTGCGTTGCTCCCCGGTGAGTGACTCCAAATCCCGTTCCGGGAAGGAGTTGCCCACGCCCCTCTCGGGCAACCGATGTGCCAAAAGATT
>CAVOOB010000009.1:0-10569 GCA_963697435.1 uncultured Gemmatimonadales bacterium
CAGTGCCCACAGATGATGTGTCCCTCCGCCGTGACCAGGTCCCCGACGTCGAGCAGGCCTTCGGCCTCTGCCTCCGGCCCCATCTTCTCGATGCGTCCGGCGAATTCATGCCCAATGACGACCGGTGGCTTGAGCCGATTGCTGGCCCAGGAATCCCATTCCCAGATATGGAGGTCGGTGCCACAGACGCCCGCGTGGTGGACCCTGATCAGGACGTCATTCGGGCCGCAGGCAGGAACGGGAACATCCCGGAGTTCCATGCCGATGCCGGGGGCGGTCTTCACGAGTGCGCGCATGAGAGCCGGGGTTGGAGGAGGTGGAAATATAACGCGGACGGTAAGGAGAAAAGAGAAAAAGGACTTGGGACTTGGAGGGGCGGAAAGCGTAAGGAGAAAGGAGGCGTGCCAAATGAGCGGCGATTCTCCTTCGCCCTTTCTCCTTCCGCCCCTCCTAGTCCTTAAGTCCTCTTTCTCCTTCCCCAATTCTTTCTATTCTCACCGCACTCACCTTGAAACTCGCAATCTTCGCGTACGGATCGAGCGCCGGGTTGGTCAGCAGGTTCGCCGCCGCCTCGCGGTAGTGCATCGGCACGAAGACCTGGCCCCGCGCCTGCCGCTCAGAGGCGCGTACGCCGATCACGATGCTCCCCCGGCGTGAGGTGATGCGCACCGCCTCGCCATCGGAGACCCCGAGTTCAGCCACATCCTCCGGGTTCATCTCCACGGTGGGCACCGGTTCACGCGAGTCCAACCCCGTCGAACGGCGGGTCATCGTGCCGGTATGCCAGTGGTACATCTGCCGGCCGGTTCCCATCACAAAGGGATACTCGGCGTCGGGCAACTCGTTCGGCGGCAGGAACTCCACGGGCACAAACAGCGCTCGGCCATCGGGTGTAGGGAACTCGTCTTCAAAGAGGAACGCAGTTCCATCTGAGTCGGGTGTCAGCACCGGGTACTGCAGCCCGAAGTTGTGCCGGCGGAGGCCCTCGTAGGTGACTCCCGCCCACGAGGGCGTGACCGACGCGATCTCCTTCATCACGTCTTCGGCGCCGCCGTAGGGGCTCTTCAGCCCCAGGCGTTCGGTCAGGTCTATCAGGATGTCGAGATCGCGGCGGGCCTGACCGGGAGGGTCCAGGGCGGGGGAGGAGAGCTGGATTCGCCGCTCGGTGTTGGCGAAGGTCCCCTCCTTCTCCGCGAACGACGACCCCGGCAGGACCACGTCGGCCCAGCGCGCGGTGTCGGTCAGGAAGAGATCCTGCACACCGAGGAATTCCAGCCCGCGCACCCACTCCTCCGCATGCGCGATGTCGGGGTCCGAGATGACCGGGTTTTCCCCCATGATGTAGAGCCCGCGCACTCCGCTGTCGGGCTTGGTCATCTCCGTCACCATCAGGCCGTCCTCGAGCGAGAGCGCCTCCTCGGCGACTCCCCACGCCCTGGCGTAGTCCGCGCGGTTCTCGGGGCTGGTGACGGTGCGATAGTCGGTGTACGCGAAGGGAATGGCGCCGACGTCGCTGGCGCCCTGCACGTTGTTCTGCCCGCGGATCGGCAGCATGGCCGCACCCCAGCGACCGATCATTCCGCACGCCAGCAGCAGGTTCAGCAGGCTGGCCACGATGTCGGTGCCCGTCGCGTGCTGCGTGAGTCCCATGGCCCAGAGCGTGGACGTGTTGGGGCCGCTGGCGTAGAGCTCGGCCGCCAGGGCAATCTTGTCGGCCGGCACGCCGGTGAGCTTCTCCCCGACCTCGAGCGTGTACGGCGCCACAGCGGCGCGCACCTGCTCGAATTCCTTCGTTCGGGTGCGGATGAACTCCGTGTTCTCGAGCCCCTTGCCGAGGATGTGATTGAGCATGGCGCTGTAGAGCGCCACGTCGGTGCCGGGCAGGAGCTGCAGGTGCACATCGGCCAGGGCGGCCAGTTCGGTGCGCCGCACGTCGGCCACGACGAGCTTGGCGCCGCGGGTCACGGCGCGCTTGATCAGCGCGCCGAAGACCGGGTGGTTCTCGGTGGTGTTGGCGCCGGAGATGAAGATGACGTCGCACGCCTCCTCGATCTCCCGCATCGAGCCGGATGCCGCCGAGGTGCTCAGCGCGCGGCTCATCGCGGAGACCGATGTGGAGTGGCAGAGGCGGGTGCAGTGATCCACGCTGTTGGTACCCAGGGCGCCCCGCACCATCCGCATGAAGAGGTAGTTGTCCTCGTTGCTGCACTTGGCGGAGGAGAGGGCGGCGAGCGCGCGGGGGCCATGCTCCGTCTTGATGCGGAGGAGCTCCTGGGCGGTGAGGCTCATCGCCTCCTCCCAGGTGGCCTCGCGGAAGGCGTCGTACCATTCGGCGGGAGTGGTGGCGCGGTCGCGCACGTCGCCGTCGCCCACAATCGGCAGTCCGGTCTGCGGCGGCTTCCCGATGCTGCGCTTCGGGGGACGCGGCTTCTTGCCGCCGCCGATTTCCTCGATGGTCTGCCACGGCCCCTCGCGGTGCCTCGGCAGTTCGCCGGTCCAGCGCCAGGTCGTTCCCTCCTGCACCCACCCCTTCCGAATCAGCGGGACGGTCAGCCGGTCGCGGTGCTGCGCGTAGTCGGTGCCGAACCGTCCCTTGACGCAGGTGCTGCCCTGGTTCGGGGTGTTCTCCTCGATCCACGGCGACGTGACGCGCACCAGCTCGCCGTCCTTCACATGCAGGTCGACCTGGCAGCCGACGCCGCAGTAGGGACAGACCGACCGGGTGACGGTGTCGGGGGTCCGGACTGCGGCTTCGCCGAAGCGCTCCCGTGGGATGACCTCGAAGATGGCGCCGGTCGGGCAGACCCGAACGCATTCGCCGCACCAGGTGCATCCGGCGTGGTCGGGGTCGCCGTCGCCGCCGACGATGATTTCGGTGTGCGGGCCGCGCTGGCCGACGTCCAGCACTCCTACTTCCTGGATGTCGTCGCAGGCCCGCACACATCGGGTGCAGAGGATGCAGAGCGACATGTCGTGCTGGATCATCACGTCGCCGGGCCGGGTATCGCCGCCGCGGAGACCGAGTGGCTGCTCGGTGGGAATCGGCACGCGGTACTGCTTCACGTACTCTTCGAATTCGTTGCGTGGGGGCGGCGCGCTGCCGTTGCCGCGCAGGTGCTCGAGCGGGTAGCGCTCGAGCAGCATGCCGAGCACGCCGCGGCGGTTGTCGGTGGCGGCATCGCTCTCGGTTTCCACCACCATGCCATCCGCGGCGGGGGTGGCGCAGGCGGGTAGCAGCTTTTCCTGTCCCGCGACGGAGACGAGGCAGATGCGGCAGTTGCCGACGTTCGGGAGTTTCGGATACCAGCAGAGTGTGGGGATCTCGACGCCGTGCGCCCGCGCGGCATCGAGAATCGTGTCGCCTTCGGCGATCGGCAGCGTCTGTCCATTGACTGTCAGCGAAGGCATCGTCGGTTGTGACTCACGCGTGGAAGGGATGGTTCGATTCTACGGGGCTTTGGGCGTGGCGGCAAGGGCACAATTGACCGCCCCGCAACGAGTTCGACCCGCCCCAGCTATTGCGCGAAATCCGAAATGCGCGATGTTGTACTATCCGATCGGCCACTCGGGCCGGCGGAATTCCTCGACACCAGAGGTCAGCATGGCAGTCAAGAAGCGCGCAGCAAAGAAGGCGGCCAAGAAGGCGCCCGCGAAAAAGGCAGCCAGGAAGGCGCCCGCGAAGAAGGCAGCCAGGAAGGCCGTCAAGAAGGCACCTGCCAAGAAGAGGGCACCCGCGAAGAAGAAGGCTGCGAAGAGAGGGAAGTAGCTGCAGCGGATGCAACGGGGCCGGCCAGCTGCCGGCCCCATGCGTTTTCCACCCACCACGAAGTGTTTCCCGTCACAATGCGAGCGGCAGAATCGGTACAGGTCCGGATCGTGCGGGGGCAATCCCTCCATGCGTAGCTCGGCGGATATCCCCATCTCCTTCGTGGTGTTTTGCCTGTTGGGTCTTGCCGCCTGCGGCAGCGACACCGGCCCGACCGGTGCCGGTCCGCCGGGCGGCACTGCCGGCCTGGGCGTCAACGCTTCTCTGAACGGTCGCGTGCCCTTTCCCGCCGACAACGCCTGGAATCTTCGCATCGACACCGCGGCGGTGGATCCGGCGTCGGATGTTCTCATTGCCAGTATCGGCCTGAACACCGGCCTGCACCCCGATTGGGGCACGACCGAGACGTACTACGGGATTCCCTATGTCGTGGTCGAAGGAGGTACGCCGAAGGTATCGGTCTCGTTCGACTATGCCGACGAGAGCGACGCCGGCCCATATCCGATTCCGGCCGGCGCGCCGATTGAAGGCGGCGCCGGCAGCGCGGGTGATCGCCATATCCTCATCATCGATCGCGACAACTGGATGCTCTATGAACTCTACGCCGCATACCCGCCATCCGGCGGGCAGGGGTGGAGGGCGGGTTCCGGGGCGATCTTCGACCTCAACTCCAATGCGCTCCGACCCGCCGGTTGGACCTCTGCCGACGCAGCTGGCCTCCCGATCTTTCCAGGGCTCGCGCGCTACGACGAGGTGGCGGCCGGCGCGATCAACCACGCCCTCCGATTCACGGCCTCCCAGACGAGACAGGCGTATGTGCATCCGGCGCGGCATTGGGCCAGCAACTCCACCGATCCCGCCCGCCCCCCCATGGGAATGCGGGTCCGGCTCAAGGCGTCGTTCGATACCACCGGGTTCCCGCACGACGCACGCGTGGTGCTCGACGCGCTCAAGAAGTACGGGATGATCCTGGCCGACAACGGTTCCAACTGGTATGTGTCCGGCGTCTCCGACACCCGGTGGGACCCGGCCCTCTTCGACGCCTTCCGCAATGTGAAGGGGAGCGACTTCGAGGTCGTGAGAATGGGCACGGTGGTGACGCCGTAGAGGAAAAAGAAAGGCCCCCAAACCGGGGGCCTTTCACTTCTCCGAATCTCGTCGCGGATCAGGCGGCGGCGATGCGCTCGACCGGAATCCGCTCATGCCAGGGACGGCCCTCGTTCGCCTCGTCGGTGGCCCAGAGGTAGGCCCAGAACCGGACCGGTCGCGGCGCCGCGCTCGGCGTGCGAATAACGATGCCAACTGTCGTTTCGTCGAGCAATACGGGGAGACTGGTCATCTGGCACTTCCTTGCGGCGGTGATTCCCGGCCTCGTGCCGGGACCACCACGTAAGAGCACCAGATGTGCCGCGCGGGATGATTCTGTAAGTTATTGTGGGGATTGCTTTTAGGATTTGTGGCCTGGAGGTCGCGTGTCGGAGTGACACGCCTGAAATGGTCACCTCGTGTCCGATTGACCCATTTCCTTGGCAAAGAGCAGCCCCTCCCGCCGGCCCTTGCCCCCGCTTGCCCTCTCTCCCTCTTCCTCCGCCCAGCCCGTGTACAGCGTTCGAAGGGCGTGTGGCGCGAGGCTGCGTGTGGGCAACACCGCGTGAACTCCACCCGGCTCCGTCAGCCACTGGATCTGCTCGATCACCCCCCGGCGTGCATCGGGATCGAGTGGCGTCAGTTCGCCTGCATCGACGACCACGAGGTCCACCCGCGGGACGAACGTGGCGAACTGCCCTCCGATCGGTACCACGAATGCCTCGAACTGGCTCCCGAGCGATTCGGAGGCCATCCGCGACTCGACGCGCTCCACCGTCCCGATGTTCCCGGCGATGAAGGTCACCTCCACATCGTGCGCGGCGAGCAGATAGGTGGTCGGCTCTGCGCCGGTGCCGAAGACGAGCGCGGAGTCGCCCGGCTCGAGTCGCGGGAGGATCCGTGCGACGGGACTGCCCGGATCGATCCCCCAGTGCATCGGCTCCCGCTGGGCCGCGCGCAAGGTGAGGTACTGCTCCCGCCACTTGGCATACGAGCGCAGCCGCAGGCGCTTGATGATGAGGCGGTCCACCTGGTCCACCATCAGCACTTCAGTGAGCATGAACTGACCCTGGATGGTCGCCTCCATCTCGGAGACGGCCTCGTCGCCGAGCCGCAGGAGTTCCTCGCGCGACATCGAGTTCTTGAAGGCCTCGACGCGCTGCATCACGAATTCCTGGTACTGCTGCTTCAAGCGACGGTGGGGACCGCCGACGGCGCTGCTGCCGGACCTGCTCGAGCGTCAGCATGGCTCGACGTGGACCTGGACGTGGTTGAAGCCGAGCTCGTCGCGCAGCTTGTCTTCGACCGCGTCGGCAATTTCATGCGCCGCGGTCACGTTCTGCGATCCGTCCACCGCGATCGTCACCTCCGCAAAAGTGAGCGCCGCCGCCGTGCGCGAGCGGATGGCATAGGCGGAGCGCACCCCCTCCACGTGCTCGGCCGCCACGCGGATGAGGGGCTCGTCGACAGCGGCGCCGTCCACAAGCGTCGGGAGCGAATGGCCGACGATTTCCCATCCAACCCGGACCACCAGGAAGGCGACGACGATGGCCAGGATCGGGTCGGCCATCGGGTAGCCGAGGTGCGTCAACCAGAGGCCGCCGAGGACGGCAATCGTGATGAACACATCCACCTTGGTGTGTGAGGCGTCGGCGAGAAGGATCGGACTGTTGAGCCGGCGGCCAGCGCGCGTCTCGAACCAGACCACCCAGAGGTTGATGAGCAGCGTGAGGAGCAGGAGAATGACCTGCGTCGGACTGATGACGAGCGCAGGAGCGCCTTCCACCAGGCGAGCCCACGCGCCGCGCAGCAGCTCGAACACCGAGAGCGAGAGGAACACGACAATCAGGAGCGCGCCGAGGCTCTCGAATTTGGCGTGACCGTACGGATGCTCGGCGTCCGGCCCCTTGGATGCGAAGCGAACCACGGCGAGCCCGAAGACATTGTTGATTGCGTCCACCGAGGAGTGCACGGCGTCGCCGACCACGGCGAGGGAGCCGATCCCGAAGCCGACGCCGAACTTCACCGCGACGACCGCCAGGTTGGCGATGAGGACGCCCAACAGGACGCGCCGCACCAGGCGGGTGCGCTCCTCGACGGCGGGATCGGTGCGGGGCATGGGGGAAAAGTCATACTGCCGGGGAGGCAGGGCAAGGAGGCGGGGCAGGGGGGCTGCTGGGCAGGGGGGCGGTTGGGCAGTCTTGACTTAGATGATTAGCCAGATATCTTAGCATTATGATCGACCAGACCTTCAAGGCACTCGCCGACCCGACGCGCCGGACCATCCTGGCCATGCTGCGCGACGGGGATCTTCCCGCCGGAGAGATTGCCGCGCACTTTCCGGTGGCGTGGGCGTCGGTGTCGCACCATCTCTCGGTTCTGAAGGAGGCGGGGCTGGTGCTCGCCACCCGGGACGGCCAGTTCATCCGGTACTCGCTCAACACCACCGTGGTGCAGGACGCCCTGCAACACCTGCTCGAAATCGCCCCACGCCGCAAGGAGCGCCGCAATGCGTAAGATGATGCCCGCCGTGTTCATCACCATCGCCACGCTCGCTTTCTCCTGGTGGGCCTGGCCCCAACTGCCCGAGCGGGTCGCGACGCACTGGGGCGTCAACGGGCAGCCGAACGGCTGGTCCTCGCCAGCCTTCGCGGCCTTCCTGATACCGGGCATGATGGCGCTGCTGGCGCTGATTTTCGCTGCGCTGCCCCATATTGACCCGCTCAAGAAGAATTACGAGTTCCACGGGTCGGTGTATTTCCTCCTGGTCAACGTCCTCATCGGATTCGTGGCGGTCATCCAGGTGCTCGTGCTCGGCTCCGCCCTTGGCTGGCCCATCGAGATCAATGCAGCGATACCGGTCCTTCTCGGCGCGCTCTTCGTCTTCATCGGCAACCTGCTGCCGCGGATTCGGCCCAACTGGTTCATCGGCATCCGGACACCGTGGACGCTGAGCAGCGAGCGGGTGTGGCGGAAGACGCACCGGGTCGGCGGGTATGCGTTCTCCCTGGCGGGCCTGGTGTTCCTCGCCTTGGCGTTCCTGCCGACCGGCAGGAAGAACACCGTGGTCATGCTGGCGGTCGTCATGCCGATCGTGCTCTGGCCGGTGCTGTACTCCTACCTCGAGTGGCGGCGCGAGAAGGAGGAAGCCGGGACCAGCGGAAACCCCACCGCCGGATGAGCTGGCGGGGACTGGGGCTCGCACTCGCTGCATCGATGGCATCGATCTCGACGTTGCTCGCACAGTCCGCCGCTGTGGTCGAGCGTGACACTGCCGTCGTCACCGGTCAGATCCGGCTTCCGGCAACTCTTTCCCTCCCCGCCGGCGCCGTACATGCCCCAGCCATCGTGCTTGTCCACGGGTCCGGACCGAACGATCGGGACGAGACCGTCGGCGCCAACAAGCCCTTCCGCGACCTCGCGCAGGGTCTCGCCCAACGGGGCATCGTCGTCCTCCGCTACGAAAAGCGCAGCCGGGCGGCGCCCCTGTCGTTCCTGGGACGCCCGTTTACCGTGGAGGAAGAAGTGGTGGAGGACGCGCTGTCAGCCGCGGCGCTCCTCCGCGGGCTGCCCGAGGTCGATCCCTCGCGTGTCTTCGTGCTGGGCCACAGCCTCGGCGGGATGCTCGCGCCGCGGATCGCTGCGCGGGACAGCGCGCTTGCGGGGCTCGTCATCCTGGCGGGAGCGACGAGGCCACTGACTGACATGCTGGAAGAGCAGATCGGCTATATGCGAGAGCTGCCGGGGGCGGATGCCGCGGCCATCGACAAGGCGCTTGCGGGTCTGGCACCGAGCCTGGCCGAAGTCCGCGCACTGACGGCGGCGGACTCCGGGTCGCGCAAGCTGGTGCTCGGGGCGCCGGCTGCGTATTGGCTGGACCTTGCCGCTTACCGGCCGGTCTACGTCGCCGCCAAGCTCCGGATCCCGATGCTCATCCTGCAGGGCGGGCGCGACTACCAGGTGACGATGGTCGATTTCGAGACGTGGCGGGAAGGGCTGGCAGGGAATACCTCGGTGGAGTTTCGGGAGTATCCGAGCCTCAACCACCTGTTCATCGCGGGGACCGGACCGTCGAGTCCGGCGGAGTACGCTGTGGCGGGGAGTGTGGATGTGCGGGTCATGGCGGACATCGCGAGTTGGGTGAACGGCGCTTCCCCTGCGCTGAAGTCCAGGTCCAACCTGGAACGAGAAACAACGGCCGACAAGGGAAGGCCGGAACTCCCGGAAGTTCGGAAGAAACCTGAGGTGTTGTGGTCGGAACCATCCTTCAGTGCTTCCGGGTTTCCCTGCCTTCCGGCATTCCTTCGTCTCTCTTGTCAGTCCGCCCGCAGCACCGCTCCTTTCAAGTACCCGGTCTCCGGAATCGTGATCACCTCCGGGTGATCCACTGCCTGGCCGAGCACACGCTCCAGCGTCATCCGGCGGCCGCTGTCCGCGGCGGCGTTGGCGAGCATCTTGAGGAAGTCGGCGCGGCTCAGGTGGTGGGAGCATGAGGCGGTCAGCAGGACACCGCCGGGCGCCAGGATCCTCATCGCGCGGAGATTGACCTCGGCGTAGCCGCGCAGGGCCTGCCCCAGCGCGCCGCGGTGCTTGGCGAAGGCGGGCGGATCCACCACCACCATGTCGAAGCGTCGGCCGGCGCGCTCCCAGTCGCGGAGTGCCTCGAAGGCGTCTCCCTCCACCCAGTCGATGTTGTCCAGGCCGTTGAGCACGGCATTCTCGGTCCCGCGTGTCAGCGCCTCCCGGCTCGCGTCGAGTGCGGCGACCCGGCCGGCCCGAGTGGCCAGATGCAGCGCAAACGAACCGTGGTACGAGAAGCAGTCGAGCGCCGTACCACCGGGGCGGACCAGTTGCGCCGCCAGCAATCGATGCTCGCGCTGGTCCAGGAAGGCACCTGTCTTCTGTCCCTCCCAGGGGGCGGCGAGATAGCGGACCGTGCCTTCGCGAATCTCGATCGACTCCGGCACCGTGCCGTGCATGAGGACGATTTCCTCCGGCAGCCCCTCCTGCTTCCGCACGTGGACGTCGTTCCGGAGGAGAATCCCCTCCGGCTCGAACAGCTCCTGTAGTGCGGCGCTGATGTCGTCCCGCATCGTCTCCAGGCCGGCGGAGAGCGTCTGCGCGACGATCCAGCGGTCGTACTTGTCCACCACCAGTGAGGGGAGCCCGTCTCCCTCCCCATGCACCACGCGGTAGGCGTTGGCGTCGATCCCCTCGCGTCGCGACCGGGCCTCGCCGATGCGCTCGCGCCACCAGGCGCGGTCTATCGGAGCGTCGGTCCGGTCCAGCAGGCGGAGCCGAATCTCGGACTTCGGGGAGGCGAGTGCCTGGCCGAGGAATCGTCCACGGGGGTCGGTCACAGGAACCACACCCGCGGATTCGACGTCGTCCATCAGGTCGCTGCGGAAGATCCATGGGTGGCCGCGGGTCCAGCGGGCTGCGCCACGGTCGCTGACACGTACGGGCTTCACCAGCGACTCCCGGGGCGGTAGGTTCGGTCGGTCATGCTGCTCAATCTAGCGGAAGCCCTGAAACTGGTGCTGGTCACCGACGATGAACTCGTGGGTGGCCGGGACCTCGTGGCACTCTGCCTCGCGGCGGAACGCGGCGGGGTCAGCGCGGTGCAACTCCGGCTCAAGCACGCGAGCGCCCGACACTTCGCCTCGGCGGCGCGTGCACTGCTCGAGGTCCTCGAGGTCCCGCTCCTCCTCAACGAC